>CALSOZ010000001.1 GCA_943788095.1 uncultured Flavobacteriaceae bacterium
AACAGCTCATGTAAAGTAGGTAAAGTAATAAAAGGGAATAACAACCCTTGGGATAATAATCAATATGATTTAGATGCAAAACTAAATTTTGAAACAATACAGGTTTAAAAATTAAAGTTTGGTCTGCAAGACCAAATACTGAAGTTCGTTTAAAGTTAGAAGAGATTGGAAACGCTGGTAATAATGTCGAGAAGTTTTTTACCACTTCAGTGACCAGTGGATGGGAAGAGTTAACCTTCCCTTTTACAGCCGCCGATAGTGGTAAATTTAACAAAGTAGTAATCTTCTTTGACTTAAATGCAAACAATACCGACACCTATTATTTCGATGACCTAAAATTATATGGCAACGGCTCTGGCGGTGGCGGCGGTGGCGGCGGAAATGTTGATGGAGATATTTCAAGTAATGGTGGTTTTGAAACTGGAGATCTTGAAGGTTGGACTTTATATGATAATGGTGGAAGCGCTACTTTGGACAATACGGAAGCACAAACAGGAGATTGGTGTGTTAAATTATTTGCAAGTGCTCCAAGTGGATTAAATCCAACGTTGAAGCAGGAAAGAAAAGCTGCTGGCTCAATAGTTGTAGGAGATAAAGTACAAGTTACATTTAGCTATAAAGGATCATTAACAGGAGAATCTGGTACTGTATCAATACAATCATTTGTAGAAGCTACTAACGGTGCAAGCCAAATTGAAACTTTTGATGTGACTCCAACAAATACATGGCAAACTTTTACAACTACTTATACGGTAACAGGGGCTTTGCAAGGTGGTGATGTTAGTGGTGGTATAACCATGGAATTTGTTGCTATTTGTGGAGGCGTTGCAGGTTGTAGTTCAACATTGTATTTAGATGATATTTCGTTAATAATCAATCCATAATCATATCCATAATAAAAAACATGATACAAACTACAATATTTCGGTATTGTAGTTTGTGTTTATTTATTTAGTTAGTACATATTTTTAAGTATCAATAAAGATAAAATAATCAACCTCTTTAAAACAAATATAGAGGTTCATAGAAGAAGAATTTTAATGACAAAAAAGACTATTTTTTTAGAAAAAAATAAAGACACAAATCAGGGTAAAGACATCGAAGAAACATTAGTAAACATAGACAACGAAGTCTATTACAAAATATCGTATAGTTTAAACCAAGCTTAGAATATAGTTTACGTTTTATGAGGCATTAATCCTTAAACCCAACCACAACCCAAACCCTTTTAGCAGGGGTTGTTTTAAGTTAGTCTGCTGAAAGAAAAACCCGACCCACAGTCGGGTTTTTTCTTGTTTAAATGGTTAAGCAATCGTTACAACTCATAACGCACCCGAAAGGTCACATAACGGGGTTGAATAAAATATTCTGTCGCACTTACTGAGATATTAGAGGCGCTACTCTGATTTTGAGAGCGAGTGTCTAACAAGTTCGTTGCTTTGATTTCGTATTCAAATTTAGCATCTTCATCTTTTCGGTAAGATAAGGACGCGTTCCAAAATTCATAGGTATTAATGGAGCGGTCTTCATCACTAAAATCGTTGTACGAATAATCTGTTTTGAGCGTAAATGATTTTAAAATCAACGCATCTATTTCAATAGACGGGCTTTTTGTGAAAAACTTAGTAGCGTTCGCTCCAAGATTATTGTCTTGAATAGAATATCGATAACTTAAATCGACATTGGGAGCCGTTCTAAAGTTGGTGCGCAGTTGTGCTCTGTAAGTTTGTGAAAAACTTTCATTTACGGTTCGCCTGTCTTGCAAGAATTGGTTAAATTTAGAGTAGTTCAAATTTGCTCTGAGGGAGGCGCGTAACTTCCCAAAAGTACGCTGAAAACGACCATTGGCAGACAAGCTTTCATCAGCAAAATCTGAATTGAATGGTGTGGATACTCGAATCACACTCCCAGGCACAAACTGAGATACAGTTCGGATATTGTCAATACTTTTGCTGTAATTGATATTCGCAAACACGTTGGTGTAGTTAAACATATTGAAACTGTAATAGGACACATTCACATTGTGTGATAGTGCACTTTGTAAATCAGGTGACCCGGAGAACAAGGAGTTATAATTATTAAGCACCAAGCCACTCGCAAATTGAGATACATCTGTAAACTGTGTTTGCATGCGGTAATTCAAATTCAAAGTTTCACTCTTTTTTATTTGAAAAATAACATTCATATCCGGCAAAAATCTAAAGAAATTATCCGTCGTCTTTGCACCCATTTGTGTGTTTGAAATTGCATAGGCATGTGCCGCTACGCCTGGAGTAAACGTAAATTTACCCGACTTTAGTCGGTAATGAAACCCTAAATATACATCCGAGAAGTTATATGCTATATCATTTGATGCTACCCCATCTGCCACTGCAGGAGTCGGGTTAATTTCAGTTTGGTCATCTAAATATTGAAAAATATGAGAGTCAAATTGTTGGTGGCTCAAAATGGTTCCAAGCGTCAAATTAATGTTGCTTTTTTTGTTTAAAATATTCCAATAATCCAACTTAGCATCGACTTGATTGGACTGTACGCGTTTTTCTTGACCAAAGTTATAATCTAATTGAGCGCCGTCTAAACCAAGACTGTTTGCCGTGCCTTCATAATTCAATTTATCTTTAAGAATCGCATTGTAAAAAGGGTCTTCATCTTTGATGAGATGCTGGGCTTCAAATGCAAAAATATTGGTCTCATTCAATGTGTAATAATAGTTCAAACTCTGATTGAAACTAAACGGATTGGTGTTTTCCAACTGATTAATATCGCCGTTTAAAGAAGAATTGAAACGTTGGTCTTGTGTGCTTTTAGACAAGTTCCCAAGGGCTTCGTACTCCAGTTGATTGCTCGCGTTTGGTTGGTACTTGGTGGTTAACTTGAGCATACCTAAATCGTTGTTCTGAGTGGTATTACTTTGTGTATCCTCATCAGAAAATCCCTCAGGTGCATCTGTATATTCTACACTTCTATTTTCTTGTAGTTCGTTTTTACTGTTTGAAAAAATCGCAAATCCACCAATGTCTAAGGTCTTTTTGGGAGACCAACTAAAATTAGCCGCACCAAACTTTGTCTGGATGTCTTTGGCTCTGTTGTTTTGAAGCAAGAGAAATCCGATGTCATTATTGCCTAAACTCAAACTCGTTCCACTGCTTTGACTTGGGGATCGAAAGCCGCCCGAAAAATTAAAATAATCCCGTCGCGAAAAGGCAACCTCTCCAATATTATTAAGGTCTCCTATAAAATTAACGCTATATTTTGGGCTGTAATAAAATAGTTTTGGCTGGGCTAAATACAACGAATTTACCTCTGAATCTCCCGCTCCAACAGTCACATTTCCAAACCAGAAATTTTTCTTACCCTCTTTTAACTTGATGTTTATGGCGATATTATCTTGGTTATTGGTCACACTTCCTAGCTGTCCAACTTCGGAATAGTTTTTTAAAACCTGCACCTTATCTACGGCACTCGACGGAATGTTTTTGGTGGCTAATTTGGTGTCGCCATCAAAGAAATCTTTACCTTCAACCATTAATTTATTCACCACTTTACCCTCTACTTCGACCTGTCCATCTTCGTTAATTTCGACGCCAGGTAAGTTTTTCAATACATCTTCTAATTTTCGTTCAGTACCCGTATTAAAGGAGTCGGCATTATACACCAAGGTATCACCACTAATGGTGACGGGCATCTCATAAACCAATTCAACTTCGTCTAAAGAGTTATCTACAAAAAGTGTGAAGTCTTTATTTATATGAACTTCTTTTGTCTCGAGTTCCTCGTCTAAAGATTTCATTCCAATATAACTGGCCTGAATCGTATAGACGGTGTTCTTTTTTAAATCCAAACGAAACCAACCGACGTCGTTAGTAATTCCATAGGAATCTAAGGACTTGGTGGCCTTATTAATCGCAATAACATTGGCTAGTTCTAAAGGGCTTCCAAGACTGTCTTTAATAATACCTTCTAACTTCACTTGGGAAATTCCAATAACACTCATGCAAAGGAAACTAATTGTAATAAAATATCTCATAAATCTATCGTTAATTTGGACGCTCTTAATTTCGGCGTTTGTTACGGCGACCCTCATACATGGTGCGCATTTCTTCTGTTTTTTTCTTAACCATGTCGGTGTACTCTGAGCGTGATATCGATTGGCCTTTTTTAGGCGCTTTGATGGTTTCTTTTTGTTCCGGATTCATTATAATTTTAGAACATAAAATCGTGGTTTTATCAGTATTAATTTCGAGAATTAACCCCGGAAGCCCCCAATAATCTCCTGGCCCTTGGCTTACAGGAATCTGTAGGGTGTACCAAGCTGTGACTTCAATTTCATTAGGAATTTCGATTTCATCCGTAATTGCTGTTGTGGTCGAATCATTTTTAACAGCAGCTGTTTTAGAACGAGTTCGTCGTCGCATAGTCCGCCAATCTAAGGCATCGGCTTTTTTCGTGGCGGTGGCTTTCAAAGAGAGGTATTGACCAATTTGTTTTGTTTCAGTTCCTAATTTCCAATCGAGCTTGTGCAAGGAATCTGTAATCAGAAATTGTTTTCCGAAAAATTCTTGATCTTGAAGAATCTGCTGAGATTTGATGTTTTTATATTGCATTCCTCCAGAAAAATTACGTCCTCGTCTTCCAAATCCGCGTTGGCTTGTTGGTGCCTCTAAAACCTCCTCTTCTTTATAAGTGGAGGCTTCTCTGTCAAACGTCAAAACATAGGTTTTTTCGAACATGCTCCGCATGCGGTCTGCAATTTGCTTTTTTTGATCTCTGCTCATTTGGCGACTTCCTATGTTAGCCATATCAATCGACGTTTTCGAAAAATAATAGGCTTTTCCTTGAAAGTCCTGAGCAGTGGTTGTTATTGAAATGAACAACAACAAAAATGCTGTTTTTAAACCTCTTTTTGTAAGAATCATAAAATATTTTAGTAACTATCTAATTTTATAGACCCACGAAACTACACATAGTTTAAGAAACATCTATTTAATTTCAACAAAACCTATCCTCTAATTTTAATTTGAAACGAATTTTCGTCATCAAAATCATCGTGTTGAGACTTCATTTCGTTCATTTTTTTGGTCATAATAGCATCAAACTCTAGTTGTGATACCGACTTCCCATTTGTTGGGGGCTTAATTGTTGTTTTATTTTTGGGGTTTAAGGTCACTTTACTACATAAAATAGTTTGAGAATCATAGCTTAATTCTAAGATGAGACCTGGAAGTCCTTGAAATTCACCCGGACCATTGCTCACAGGTATCTGAGGTGTGTACCATGCCGTCACAGTTGTGGTTTCCTTTGAAGTCTCTGCTTCATCTAACTCAAAAGCATCTAGTTCTTTTTCCTTGGTCGCTTTATAACAGGTATAGGTGCCAATGTTTTTGGTATCGCTATGGAGTTTCCAATCGGTTTTTTTCAATTTGTCTTCAATCAGAAAAAGCTTTCCAAACAAATCACTTTGTCTAACATACCGCTGCTCCTTGGTGTTTTTATACAACTCTCCAGAATCGCCCATACCACTCATAATAATCATTGAGTTTCCCATGGACGGGGGCGCCAAAGATTCATCTTCTTTATAAATAGAATGCCCTTTATCAAAGGTCAAAGTATAGGTTTTCTCAAATTGTTTTTTGAGCATTGCCATAATTTGATCCTGCATACCACCGACTTGGGTACTGTCTATTTTGAAGTCTAACTTTCGCTGTGTTTTATAGGTTGCAACTCCTTGAAGATCTTGAGCAATAAGTGTTGCAGAACTAAAAAATAAAAGTAAGAAAATTTTGATGTGTGTATTCATAATATTGGGTTTAATTTAGGTTTACCACTAATATAAAGACGGTTAACTTAATAAAATGTTACATTTAAATACTAAAAAAATTGTACATTTCAAATCAGAATGAAACAACCTCTTTATTTAATACTGCTTTTCAACTGTTTGATTTTTGGTCAAACCAATTTGAATGCCAACTTGGTGACATCTACTCCTGTGGTGTGGGATCAATTTGTTGGAATGGATCAATTTGAATCTGTTTATTTCCTAAAATCAAATACATTATTCAAAAAAAGTAGCCAAAATTTACAAAACTATAGTGACCTTAACAAGGGTGCCATTAGTGAGGTTTCTGTGTTTAATGCGTTAAAGTTGGCTCTGTTTTACAAAGATTTTAATACGGTGACACTTCTAGACAACCGTTTGGCAGAACTCATCGCTATTGATTTTAATACACAAAGCCCCTTGCGGACAGTGTCGCACATTTCTTATGGAAATGACACCACCTTTTGGGTCTTTGACTCTAACACATTATTGTTAGAGTTATTTGATTACAACACTTCCAAAACAAGGATTAAAACAGCGCCCTTGCCCGGAGAGGTTCTTGCTCTAGACAGTGATTATAATTATTGTTGGGCTTTGTTAGAAAAAGAACTGCAATGTTATAATTATATGGGAAGTCTTATTTCTAAACTACCCCATCAAGGATTTACAGATTTAAAACTTTGGAATGGTATTCTTTTTTTAAAGAAAGGGAATGACCTTTATTATAAACCAAAAAATGCTGAATCCTTTTTGATGTTAAACTTAAACAAAGTTTTAGTAAAACAGTTTTTTGTAACCAACCAAAGCTTGTATATTTATGACGAAGAATTTCTTCACCACTACCAACTTTTAAACAATTGATATTATGCATGTTGCTATTGCCGGAAACATTGGGGCAGGAAAGACTACCTTAACCCAGTTGCTCGCCAAACATTACAAATGGGAAGCTCAACTCGAGGACGTTGTTGACAACCCTTATTTAGATGATTTTTATAATCAAATGGAGCGTTGGAGTTTCAACCTCCAAGTCTATTTTTTAAACAGTAGGTTCCGTCAGGTATTGCAAATTCGCGAAAGCGGAAAAAACATCATTCAGGATCGTACCATTTATGAAGACGCTAATATATTTGCGCCTAACTTACACGCTATGGGCTTGATGACCAATCGTGATTTTGATAATTATTCCTCTCTTTTTGGACTTATGGAATCCTTGGTACAGAGTCCAGACCTTATCATCTACTTGAGGAGTTCGATTCCAAACCTTGTGTCTCAAATTCATAAACGAGGACGTGATTATGAAAACTCTATCAGCATTGACTACCTCAGTCGTTTAAACGAGCGTTACGAGGCTTGGATTCATGGCTATGCAAAAGGAAAGCTACTTATTATAGATGTCGATAATTTAGACTTTGTAGAGAACCCAGAAGATCTTGGGTTTATCATTAACAAAATTGATGCTGAAATAAACGGTTTATTTTAATCTACCTTTTATATAAAGACAAAAAAAAATCACCTCAATGAGGTGATTTTTTTATATGTATTCCCTAAAGGGTTAATTTATTTTAAGAAGTTCAACTTCAAATACTAACGTTGAATTAGGTTTAATCTTTGCTCCTGAACCTCTTGCTCCATACGCTAATTCAGATGGGATGACCAAACGCCACTTATCTCCAACAGACATTAATTGTAGAGCTTCTGTCCAACCTGGTATTACTTGAGAAACACCAAATGTAGCTGGCGTTCCACGCTCAACTGAACTGTCAAAAACAGTCCCATCAATCAAAGTTCCTGTGTAATGTACCGTCACACTGTCTTCAGCACTTGGTGAGGCACCATCGCCTTTAGCAAGTACTTCATACTGTAGTCCGCTATCAGTTGAAGTTACGCCCTCTTTTTTGGCGTTTTCAGCTAAAAAAGCAATGCCTTCTTGTGCTAAAGCTTTAAACTTCTCAACATCTTCTAACTGTTTTTTAGCTTTAAATTCTTTGAAATAAGTTTGTAAAAACTGTAAACTTTCTTCTTCGGAAACCTCTAAATTATTGCCTTCAAATACATCTTTAAAAGATTTTGCAATGGCTTTCGAATCGATAGACTCTATTCCTTGAGACTTTACACCTGAAGCCACATTGACTCCTAGACTGTAGCTAAATTTTTGTGTATCTTCATTAGATATGTTGGAGTGACCTCCTAAGATTGGTGCAATCACTAGTCCAATTAAACAGCTCAGTTTAATCAAAATATTCATGGATGGTCCTGAGGTATCTTTAAATGGATCTCCAACGGTATCCCCGGTAACAGCTGCTTTGTGAGCTTCAGATCCTTTGTAAGTCATCACGCCGTTGATTTCAACACCTGCTTCAAAAGATTTTTTTGCGTTGTCCCAAGCACCACCTGCATTGTTTTGGAAAATTGCCCAAAGTACACCACTTACGGTAACTCCAGCCATATAACCTCCTAGCATTTCGGCAACTAACAAGTTATTGTCTTGGTACACTAATTTACCTACTAATACAATAACTATAGGGAATCCAATGGTTAACAACCCTGGTAACATCATTTCTTTTAACGATGCTTTTGTAGAAATTGCAACACATTTATCATATTCTGGTTTTCCAGTTCCTTCCATAATTCCTGGAATTTCTTTAAACTGTCTTACCACTTCATTTACCATTTCCATGGCTGCTTTACCAACTGCGTTCATTGCAAGTGCAGAGAATACTACTGGCACCATTCCACCAACAAATAACATGGCTAATACCGGTGCTTTAAAGATGTTAATTCCATCGATCCCCGTAAAAGTTACATAGGCAGCAAATAAGGCTAACGAAGTTAATGCCGCTGAAGCAATTGCAAATCCTTTACCAGTAGCAGCAGTTGTATTTCCAACGGCATCTAAAATATCGGTGCGTTCTCTTACGATTGGATCTTGTTCACTCATTTCAGCAATACCACCTGCGTTATCGGCAATAGGTCCAAAAGCATCAATTGCTAACTGCATTGCAGTTGTTGCCATCATTGCAGAGGCCGCTAATGCAACACCATAAAATCCGGCTAAAGCGTAAGAGGCCCATATGGCCGCTGCGAATAGTAATACAGAAGAAAATGTAGAAATCATCCCCGTTGCTAAACCCGCAATAATGTTGGTTCCCGCGCCTGTACTTGATTGTTGTACAATTTTTAGGATTGGTTTTGAACCTAAACCTGTGTAGTATTCTGTAAATGCTGAGATTCCAGCACCAACGATTAAGCCTACTAAACACGCATAAAATACTCTTATTGAAGAAATCTCTTGCAACCCTTCACCGAAGAAATCCATTTGCATGGTCGCTGGCAACATCCAAGTTACTAAACCATAACATGCGATAGCTACCATTAATATAGAGGCCCAGTTTCCGATGTTTAATGCTTTTTGTACGTCCGCTTCTTTTGCATCGTTTGATGAAATTTTAACTAATAACGTTCCGATAAGAGAAATAATAATTCCAACACCAGCAATCGACATTGGTAATAGAATTGGTCCAATTCCACCAAAAGCATCCGCAATACTTCCGCCCATATCTTTAATAACATAGTTACCTAATACCATCGCTGCCAAAACAGTGGCTACATACGAACCAAATAAATCGGCACCCATTCCTGCAACATCTCCAACATTATCACCAACGTTATCAGCAATTGTGGCTGGGTTTCTTGGGTCATCTTCAGGGATATCTGCTTGTACTTTACCTGCTAAATCAGCGCCTACATCGGCTGCTTTTGTATAGATTCCACCACCGACTCTTGCAAATAAAGCAATAGACTCCGCTCCTAAAGAGAACCCAGCTAATGCTTCTAATACAATTGTCATATCAGCAGTATTCGTCCATTCACCGCCCATAAACAGATGAAAGAATATAATAAAGAAAAGGGTTAAACCTAAGACCGCTAAACCAGCAACTCCAAGTCCCATGACCGTTCCGCCACCAAAAGAAACTTTTAGTGCATTTGGTAAGCTTGTTTTTGCAGCTTGGGTTGTTCTTACATTTGTTTTGGTGGCAATTTTCATTCCCATATTCCCTGCAAATGCAGAAAATATAGCCCCTATTACAAAGGCAACTACAATTAAATATGTACTATTCATGTAAAAAGCAATTCCTGCCAATACGACACTTGCAGCTACTACGAAAATTGCTAACAACCTGTACTCGGCATTTAAGAAAGCTAAAGCACCTTCATAGATATGGTCAGAAATTTCTTTCATCTTTCCATCTCCTGCATCTTGCTTCATTACCCAATATTTTTTAACTAGCATATAAGCTAATCCTATTATTGCCATTGCAATTGGCATCCAAATCATCATTGATTCCATAGTGTAATTATGTTTATTTTTAAGGGCGTAAATGTAGTAAATTGAAAAGAAACTAAAAAGCCTATTTTCACATAATTGTAACCGTCTGTTTTTTAGCAATGTTAAAAAGCAAAACACACCAAATAATCTACAGGATGAGAAGGCTTAAAAGGCAGGTAACAATCCAAGTCGAATTCCAAAGTTAGGAGCAGAAGTATTTAAATTTGTAGATTCGGATCGCCATATGAAGTCGACACGGAATATTCTCAAGTTTCCAAAGCCGATATTTTCAAAACCAAAACCGTACTCATAGTAAAGCTCTGTGGGCGCATTATAAGTAATGGACGAACGATTGATTGCCTTGTTTTGATCTGAAATATTTCCTATGACCCCTCTAAAAACGGCGACACTTCTTAATTTTAATTTTTTGATTAAGGGGATTCTATTCAAAATAAAACCATTAAAATGATGTATAAAGTGACCAACAACAAACTCATCCACCACAAAATCATAATAATTTAAAAGTGAAAAAGTATTGGGTACGAGTGAATACGTTTGATTGGCAGGCACGGGACTTAGGGCCGATAGTTGCGTCGCTCCAAATATTTTACCCGTCTCAATTGTGCTGTTAATGATCCCAAATTTTCCGAGTTTTATTGGTTGATTGTAAGAAAATAGAAGCTTACCGTAATTGGTATCTCCATCTCCGACTTCCAGTCCTTTTTGAAGGCTTAGTAAAAAAGAAGGGTATAAATTTTTTCCATACTGTCTCTTAACGCCGTATCCAAATAGATTTCGTTTTGGAGTATATAACAAAAACAGCTCGGCATTATTATCCACTAAATTAGATTGTATTTTTTTCTGATCTTCATCAAAATAATCAACTGAAAACTCATCAGGTGCCGCTGATTTTATTCGGTTGTTTGAAAAATTAGCACCTACCAAAAAATTCCTAAAAAGCTCAACATTTATATTTGCAGATATTTTTTTGATTCGTGATAAAAAATAATTTTCTCCTCTAATAAAAAGTGAGGTTGTTCCAAATCCACTAGGTGTATTTCCGAGACTGTTCAGAATTCGGCTCCCCAATTGTTCGGTATCATTTAGGTATCCAACTCCAACGGACACTCTTGGCTTGTAACTTAAGAGGTATTTTGTGTCAACTAGATACTTGAATTGTTTATCCTTAAACCCATAGGCTAACTTAGCTTTAACTCTAAACCGATCGTCTAAGGTTTTAAAGGATCTAAGACCCGCTGATACTTTATAACCTTCAACATCGTTTACCGCAAAAGTGCTCCAAACGGATCCAAATTCGATGGAATTAGAAAGTTTTAAATAACCCGTTGACAGGGTTCTTATAAGGCCTGTGATGTTTTTTATTTTTTTATTCCCATTTAAATTCTCAAGGACAGACTCTGTATCGCTATTATTTATGCTGGTTGGCAAATTCTCGCTCCAGTATTGTTCATTTTTTTTAAACTGATTTTGTTTGTATTTCACAACTTTGTTGTCATAAAATTCGGCCGTTCTCGTTGTGTCAAAATCGTAATTTTCGAAGGTTTCAATTCGTTTTACATAAAGTCCCTTTTCCTTATCGTTTTTTGTCAATATCGTGAAATCTGCTTCGTAGCTATTGTTTTTGGGCAAAAACACACTGTCATTTTCTATTGAATATGATTTTTCAAAATAAAGGTTTCGAACCAGGTTCAAGTTGATTTTAGGATTGACATGCATGCTTATGGAGTTGACTGCATACACGCTGTCGGTGACTATGAAATTGCCTTCAAATGCTAAATCACCTTCTCTTCGGGGGAAAAAATAGATGCGGTATTTGGTTTTCGCACCGGACACAATACTATCTTGTAACACATATTCATAAGAACCAAAGCCTTCTGTAGATAACGGACTTACAAATGTTTTATTTAAAAGCTCAATATTGTTTTCATATATATTGATCTCTTTGAAAACATTACTAATCCGATCAAATACATACCCATCTTGTTGGATCCCGATCTCTTTTTCAGCTTGAACAACTTGTAGGGTTTTATCTAAGTTGTTATCTCCGTATACATTCTGGATCCTCTCACTTAAATACATTGGAACATAGAATTTTTTGTTTCGTTTGTCTTGTTGGATGATCGAAACAACGGAGTCATAGTCCTCTCTTAAGAGTCGTTTTAAAAACTTCTGATCCATATTGTTAAGCCCAACTTCCGTAGACGCATATTTTTTATATGCATAAGCTTCAACAAGGCTTAACCCGTTTCTTTTTTTGTGTGCCCAAATACCTTTCAGAATTTTATAAGCAGGATTTTCTTTCTTTTTAAGGCGTTTTTTTGGTCTATTAACAATCAACACCTCATCGAGTTCAAAACCCGTTTTTAAAACAACTTTGAGATTAGAGGTTGTCTTGCTGTTTAGTTTTATTTCGGCTGTTTCAAAACCAACGTAGGAGACGATTATTGCTGAATAATCAGAGTCAGATTCTATTGAAAACTGACCATCAATATCTGAGACAACTCCTTCGGAGGAGCCTGTAAAAAGAATATTTGCAAATGCAACTGGTAGCTTGTCTTCGTCGTAGACAGTGCCAGTAACCTTGGTTTGGGAAAAGCCACAGATCGACAGTGTCAATACTATACACAGTAGGATGTATTTCATTTTCTGTTTATTGTTAGGGATAAATCTAGCTAAAACGATAAAAATTTATTTATATAATACTTTCTTAACGGCCTTTACAACATCATTGCTGTTTGGTAACCATTCTTTTAAAAGTACAGGAGAATAAGGAGCTGGGGTATCTGCTGTATTAATTTTTATAATAGGGGCATCCAAGAAATCAAATGCTTTTTCTTGAACTTGATATGTAATTTCAGTAGAAACATTTCCAAATGGCCAAGCTTCTTCAAGAATCACCAAGCGGTTTGTTTTCTTTACAGACTCCAAAATAGTATTGATATCTAAGGGACGAACCGTTCTTAAATCGATCACTTCACAAGAAACCCCTTCTTTAGCAAGAACATCTGCTGCGACGTATGCCTCTTTAATAATTTTACCAAAGGATACGATGGTCACATCGGTTCCTTCGCGTTTAATTTCAGCAACTCCAATCGGCAAGACATATTCGCCTTCTGGGACTTCGCCTTTGTCACCATACATTTGCTCACTTTCCATGAAAATTACTGGATCGTCATCTCTAATAGCGGCTTTCAGTAAGCCTTTTGCATCGTACGGATTAGACGGTACAATCACCTTTAGTCCTGGACAATTTGCAAACCAGTTTTCGAACGCTTGTGAATGCGTCGCTCCTAGCTGTCCTGCAGATCCTGTTGGACCTCTAAAAACAATTGGACATTTGAACTGACCCCCAGACATTTGTCTTATTTTGGCTGCATTGTTTATGATTTGATCGATCCCAACCAACGAGAAGTTAAAGGTCATAAACTCAACAATAGGGCGGTTGCCAGTCATGGTTGACCCGACCGCAATTCCAGAAAACCCTAATTCTGCAATGGGCGTGTCAATAACTCGTTTGGCACCAAATTCGTCCAACATTCCTTTAGAGGCTTTATAAGCACCGTTATACTCGGCAACCTCTTCTCCCATTAAATAAATGCTTTCGTCGCGACGCATTTCTTCACTCATCGCTTCGCATATTGCTTCTCTAAATTGAATTGTTTTCATTAATTGAATTTTATGAGGGACAAAAATAAGCAAAATAGAAATAATTTTTCTTTTTATAATGCACTATTTATTGTTTTGGGTTTGAATAAAAAATACTGTTACTTGCTTTGTAAGGAAATCCTTCAACTTGAAGTAAATGTAAAATAGAGTTGAAAATTAGATCTGTACTATTTGTTTTATTTTTATTTTCAAGTAAGGCTTCTGTTTTCACAGGAAATTCCCTCTTAAAACTATCTGAATACCATATCAACATTGCAGGATTTGTAGATGCTTTGTTGTTTTGAGCGTGCAGCCATTGGTTGTTTTCCCCAAGAATTTCGCCATGATCAGAAATGTAAATTAAGAGTGTTGGGGTTTTGGATGGTTTTAATTTCTCAATAATTGAATTTAAAAACCAATCTAGATAGATCAGTGTATTGTCATATGAATTAATCAATTCATCCTTGGTAGATGATTTTAAAAACTTACTTTTAGCAGTCGGTGTAAATTTTTTATGCTTTGCAGTATATCTCGAATCATAAAACCAGTGGCTTCCAATCATGTGAATTGTGGTAAACGTAAATGCAGAATCCCTGTCTATGATATCAAACACCTTTATCAGTTCTTCATCTTTTTGTTTTTTAAAGCTTAATACAGAATGGAAAGCATCTATCAAATAGACGTTTTTGTTCTCTTTAATAATTGATTCGTAACTTTTCTCTATAGATTGATTCCCAATCCAAGTTGTACTTATTTTTAATTCGTTTAAGATAGAATACAAAATTGTGTACTCCTTTATAAGTGTATCATGAATTGATTGGTTTGATAATATCTGAGGAACACTAATTGCGGTATATGTTAGCGGAGTGTAAATGTTTGAATAACTAATTAAATTTTGTTGTAAATTTAAAAGAGGAGTGGTTTCTCTGTCATAGCCATTTATTCCTAAATGGTCTGCCCTGACAGACTCTCCTAAAACAAAAACAATGTCAATACTGTCCACTGTTTTAGAGAGCTCATCTTCAAAAGTTTGATTATAAATTCTAGTCGGTTTTTCAGAATATTTTTTTATGGCCGAAATAATATTGTAGGGAAGTTTGCTTGTGAAAACATCTCGTTTCAAGTGTTGCCCCGTAAAAAACCCACAAACACAAAGAATGGCCAACAGAAATAAGGGTGATTTTAGCTTCAAAGGAGAGCTGTTTTTGTAAAACCTTATGCACAAAAAAGTAGCGAAAATTATCCATATAAAATATAAAACAAATTGTGGTGAGATCAAATCGAAAGCAATGTCTGTTTTCGACTCTAAAACAGACTCAATAAGCCCATAATTTATTGACATGTCTTGCGTATACACCCAGAATGCAATTGTTGAACTTGATATAAATATTACTGGAAATATGGTGTAAAATAGATATTTATTTAAGGCAAGTATATAAGTGAAACCGAAAATAGTAAGCTGTAATGCTGAAAAATATAGAAAATATAATGAGAAACCTTTAAAATCTCCAAATGGTATATGAACAAATGAAGCTAATGTAATATTTACAGCAATAATTAAATTAATTAACCCGAAAGCGATTAATTCCTGTTTAACTTTTTTTAAGCTTACCATTTAATAACGGAAGGTATTTATTAATAATATATATAATTGGAACTATTAAAATTAGTTGCATGACAGTGATGCCAATCTTTTCCATTTCAGTGAAATCAAACAACATTCCTCCTCCCAACAAAATAATAATTAATTTAATAAATGTTAATACTCTAAAATGAGTCCCAAGAATGATAATGGTATTTTTTCCAAAATAACTAAATACGTTAAATATTGGAACTAATTTAAAAAACATCAACCAAAATAAACTACCAAAAATTCCTGAAGTAATAAAAACAAATTGATGTCCATAAATTGAACGATACATATCTACCTTTATATTAAAAGAATATAATCCAACATGAATACCTAAAGCTACAAACAATAGATAGAACGTTTCCTTTTTATTTAAATTTAAAATATTGTTTTTAAAAAAATAGCCTGTCGCATAAAAACATAACGCAACTAAAGCCACATCAAAGCTCCAAAAATATTTGTAGTCAGTGTATTGCGACATCAAAAATCCAGAACAAATTAGTAAAAACAAAGCAACTATTCTAAAGTATTTTAACTCTATTTTTTGGATTAAATAAAACATGAAAAAAACCAGAAACAAGCATGGTAAAAACCATAAAGGTATTCCCCAATCCATGTATTCTCTGCCGCCTTGAGCATAGAAAACTCCAAAAAGGTTCTTTAATGGGGACAATGATATTTGAGCTGATTCTCCATAGAATCTAGTGACAAAAAACCAGGCAAAATACAGTAAAATAGACCAAATAAAATAAGGAATAATTAATTGCTTTAATCTAGTTTTAACATCACCAAATGTGTTTTTTTTTGAGTGGAAAAACCCTGCAACACAAAAAAAAAGCGGAACGTGAAAAGTGTAAATATACTTTTCAAGAACTGGAAAATTATGCCCATAGACAACCATTAAAATTGCAAACCCTCTTGCCTGGTCAATCCAATTAATTCGTTTTTTAGATGTATTTGAATTTGAAATGTTCAAAATTATTTTTTAGATGTCAAGACAAAACTAGTGTTTTTTATAAGACAAAAGTCAGATAGTGGTATTGATTCACTTATATTTCCTATGCATGCATAGGAAATATAAAGTTTTTTATTTACTTTCGTATTCTAATTAAAAGAGACGTCCAAATGAAACTATTAGTCTGTATTAGTCATGTTCCTGACACGACTTCTAAAATAAACTTCACCGAAGGAGATACCAAATTTGACACCACTGGTGTGCAATTTGTGATCAATCCAAATGACGAGTTTGGCCTAACCCGTGCCATGTGGTTTAAAGAAAAACAAAACGCAACCGTCGATGTGATTAGTGTTGGAGGTGCAGAAACGGAGCCTACCCTTCGAAAAGCACTTGCTATTGGCGCAGATGCAGCAATTCGAGTAAATGCAGAAGCGACAGACGGCCATAGCGTTGCCACGTATTTAGCCGCCGCCGCAAAAGAGGGTCAATATGATCTTATTATTGCGGGTCGTGAATCTATTGATTACAATGGTGGTATGGTTCCTGGAATGCTCGCTGCGATGCTCGATGCCAATTTTGTAACCAATTGTATTAGTTTGGAAATTGACGGCACAAAAGCCACAGCGATTCGTGAAATTGACGGCGGTAAAGAAACCATTTCAACGGTTTTACCTCTTGTCATTGGAGGACAAAAAGGGTTGGTAGAAGAAAGTGACTTACGAATCCCAAACATGAGAGGGATTATGATGGCACGAAAAAAACCACTTACTGTGATTGAAACTGCGACTGAAACCTCAGAAACACATTCTGTCTCATTCGAAAAACCAGCGCCACGTGGTGCTGTTAAATTAGTAGAAGCAGACAACATCGACGAGCTTATTAATCTTCTTCACAACGAAGCAAAAGTCATTTAATTAATTTAAAAAAAAGAAGTATGCCCGTTTTAGTATATACAGAATCTGATCAAGGAAAATTTAAAAAAGCAGCCTTAGAAGTTGCCTCCTATGGAAAAGCCGTCGCTGAGGCTATGGGAACCTCTCTCACTGCGTTGACATTTAAAGTTAGTGATGCTTCCGAATTAGGAAATTACGGCGTCGATAAGGTGTTAAACATTAATTCCACAAATACGTTTAATGCCAAAATATATGCAGATGCCATCAAACAAGCCGCTGAAAAAGAAAACGCTACGGTCGTGATTTTAAGCGCGAGTGCCGACAGTCGTTATTTGGCACCTCTAGTCTCAGTAGGGCTGTCTGCAGCTTATGTGCCCAATGTGGTTGCGACCCCATCAAACTTAAGTCCATTTACAGTAAAGCGAACCGCATTTACCAATAAAGCTTTTTGCAATACTGAACTGTCAACCGCGATAAAAATCATTGGAGTTTCTAATAATTCTTTTGGATTAATAGAAAATAAAGCTGCAGCTCATATCGAAGACTTTTCACCAAGCTTAGCAACTTCATCCACGAGTGTAACTTCTACAGACAAAGCAAGTGACAAAGTGACCATTGCGGATGCTGAAGTTGTCGTCTCTGCAGGTAGAGGCTTGAAAGGACCCGAAAACTGGGGTATGATAGAAGAGCTCGCAGACGTTCTTGGTGCCGCAACAGCCTGTTCTAAACCGGTCTCTGATTTAGGATGGAGATCGCACAGCGAACATGTAGGGCAAACAGGAAAACCAGTTGCCGCTAACTTGTATATAGCCATTGGAATTTCTGGAGCCATTCAACATTTAGCAGGCATTAATTCCTCTAAAATTAAAGTTGTTATTAACACCGACCCTGAGGCTCCTTTTTTCAAAGCTGCGGACTATGGTATTGTTGGAGATGCTTTTGAAGTAGTTCCTAAATTGATTGAAAAACTAAAAGTTTTCAAAGCTCAAAATGCTTAAATATTTTAACTTGCAGTTCTATTGGTTGTATTGATCATTCGTTTGTTTTAATGCCAAACTTATTTGTAAAGGGTTTGGTACTTTACAAATTAAAACTGTTCTTTGTCATATAACATATGAGTTTAGTTCGTCTCAACATAAAGGGTATTTCTTACAGTCAAACACAGAGCGGTGCTTACGCTTTGATTTTGAGTGAAGTAGATGGAAAACGAAAACTGCCAATTGTCATTGGAGCTTTCGAAGCACAGTCTATTGCAATTGCTTTGGAAAAAGAAATCCAACCCCCAAGACCATTAACACACGATTTATTTAAAAATTTCTCAGATCGTTTCGAAATTACTGTAAAGCAAGTCATCATTCACAAGCTTGTGGACGGCGTCTTTTATGCCTCACTTATATGTGAACGCGATAAAATTGAAGAAGTGATCGACGCTAGAACTAGCGACGCCATTGCATTAGCATTGCGTTTTTCTGCGCCTATATTTACCTACGAAAACATTTTAGAAAAAGCTGGAATTATCTTAAAACCAGATCCAAAAAAAGACGATTCTGAAGCGCATCCCGAAGATGTTTTGTTTTTTGATGATATCGATACAGAATCTGAAGAAGTTGAAACAACCAACGACAATTATCAAAATAAGACCATTAACCAATTAAATGAATTACTAATCAAAGCAGTTGCAGACGAAGATTATGAAACTGCTGCCAAAGTTAGAGACGAAATCTCTAAACGCTAACAACAACTTTTATGAAAAAATTACTCATGCTTGGGCTACTGTTGTTTTTTAATACACACACAGCATCAGCACAAGACAATGTGTCTCAAATTGTATCGAGTCAAGGGTTTACCGCTCAAAGTTTTTTAAGAGGCGTTCTAGGAATGTTTGTGTTAATTTTAATCTCCTATATTTTAAGCGCCAATAGAAAAGCAATCAACTGGAGAACGGTTGGTCTAGGCTTAGGCGCACAAATTATTTTAGCCATAGGGGTTCTTAAGGTATCATTTGTTCAAACATTTTTTGAATGGGTTGGAAGTTTATTTATTGCAGTCTTGGATTTTACAATGGAAGGGACAAAGTTTCTATTTGCCGCCTTTTCTACGGGGGAAATTGAAGCGCCACTCGTCACCTTTGCTATTTCAATTTTACCAACTGTTATTTTCTTTTCTGCTCTAACATCCGTCTTATTTTATTTAGGCATTATACAACGTGTTGTAAAAGGATTGGCGTGGTTGCTAAGCAAACTTCTTCAAGTTTCTGGGGCCGAAAGTTTGAGTGTGGCTGGAAATATCTTTTTAGGACAAACAGAATCGCCCTTAATGATCAAGGCGTATTTAGAAAAAATGAATCGTTCTGAAATCTTACTCGTCATGATTGGTGGAATGGCTACGGTTGCAGGTGGGGTTTTAGCAGCCTATATTGGGTTTCTTGGTGGCGAAGATGAAGTGCTGCGCTTGTTTTACGCCAAACATTTATTAACGGCTTCTGTCATGGCAGCCCCAGGTGCGATCGTCATTTCTAAAATGTTGTATCCGCAAGTCGAAGCGATTGATAATGAAATTAATATAACCCAAGAAAAAATTGGTACAAATATTTTAGAATCCATTGCAAACGGCACCACCGAAGGCTTAAAACTCGCCTTAAATATTGGCGCTATGTTGTTAGTGTTTTTAGCATTTATCGCCATGATCAATGGCATCCTAGGATGGGTCGGAGACATCACAACGCTAAACGACTGGGTGGCTTCGAATACATCTTATAAATTGTTTTCATTAGAATTTATTTTAGGATATGCCTTTGCACCACTAATGTGGCTCATTGGAATTGCCAAAGAAGACGTCGCTTTGATGGGACAACTGTTAGGAATAAAACTAGCCGCAAGTGAATTTGTCGGTTATATTCAATTAGCAGATTTAAAAAACCCTTTAAACCTCTTGCATTTAAAATACGAAAAATCCATTATCATGGCCACCTATATGCTTTGTGGTTTTGCTAATTTTGCATCGATAGGAATCCAAATTGGAGGCATTGGCTCCCTAGCGCCTGGGCAACGAAAAACACTTTCTGAGTTTGGAATTAAAGCTTTGATTGGCGGCACCATCGCTTCGCTTTTGTCTGCGACGATTGCAGGCACAATTATTGGCTAAATAGTTAATAACTTTTAAAATTATTACAAGCTTCAATTTCTTAATGATTGAAGCTTTTTTTATTTTTAAACTTCAAATAAATCAACTTAAAATGAAACAATACTTAGACCTTGTATCTCATGTGCTAGAGAATGGAAATGAAAAAGGAGACCGTACTGGTACAGGAACAAAAAGTGTGTTTGGACATCAAATGCGGTTTGATCTAAGTGAAGGGTTTCCAATGGTGACCACCAAGAAACTGCATCTTAAATCGATTATATATGAACTGCTTTGGTTTTTAAAAGGGGATACAAATATTGATTACCTGACCGAAAATGGCGTCAAAATATGGAACGCTTGGGCCGATGAAAATGGGGATCTAGGGCCTGTTTATGGGCATCAGTGGCGCAACTGGAATAGTGATGAGATTGATCAAATCTCCGAAGTTATCGAAACTTTAAAAACCAATCCAAACAGCCGACGCATGCTAGTGTCTGCTTGGAACCCTTCGGTGCTTCCTGATACTTCAAAATCATTTAGTGAAAATGTTGCCAACAACAAAGCAGCGCTTCCTCCCTGTCATGCCTTTTTTCAATTTTATGTCAATGACGGCAAATTATCCTGTCAACTTTACCAACGAAGTGCCGATATATTTCTTGGCGTCCCATTCAATATTGCGTCCTATGCCTTATTTACAATGATGATGGCACAAGTTTGTGGGTATGAAGCTGGCGAATTTATACACACCTTTGGAGATGCCCATATTTACAGCAACCATATCGAACAGTTGGAGTTGCAACGCTCAAGAGACCTTCGTCCGCTACCAAAAATGAAACTCAATCCTGAGATAAAAGATATTTTCAAATTCACTTTTGAAGACTTTACTCTAGAAGGCTATGAGCCGCATCCACACATCAAAGGAGCCGTTGCCGTTTAATTTAATGGAAACCCTTACTTTTGTGCCCTAAGTTTATACTATTGAAAACAAAAAAACACACATCCAATTTAACGCTTATTGTCGCCGTGTCAGAAAACGATGTGATTGGAAAAGACAATGATTTAATTTGGCAGTTAAGAAATGACCTTAAACGATTTAAAGCGCTCACTTCTGGGCATTGCATTATCATGGGACGAAAAACGTTTGAAAGTTTCCCCAAGCCATTGCCAAACAGAACGCATATCGTGATTACAAGACAGCAAAATTACAACGTTCCTGAAGGGGTGATTGTCGTGAATTCTTTAGAAGCCGCAATTGAACAAGCGAAAGACGATGAAAATCCATTCATTATTGGAGGTGGCGAAATTTACAAACAAGCCCTAGCGGTCGTGGACACCATCGAATTTACAAGAGTGCATCACACTTTTGAAGGCGATACATTTTTCCCTTTAATACGTGAAGATATTTGGGAAGAAACCGGTCGGGTTTATAATAAAAAAGATGATTTACATGAATTTGACTTTTCATACATAACTTACAAAAGACGATAAATAATCCTATTTTAGCAGCTCTAAAACTAATAAACACATACAGATGAAGGCATATATATTTCCAGGTCAAGGAGCCCAATTTTCGGGGATGGGTCAACCACTTTATGAAAACTCTGCACTTGCAAAGTCACTATTTGACCAAGCCAATGACATCTTAGGATTCAACATTACCGCAACGATGTTTGAAGGTTCAGCTGAAGATTTAAAAGAAACGAACGTCACACAACCTGCAATATTTTTGCATTCGGTGATTTTAGCAAAGAGTTTAGGAGAGGCCTTTCAACCGGACATGGTTGCCGGACATTCTCTTGGTGAATTTTCGGCCTTAGTCGCCAATGGCACACTCGATTTTGAAGACGGTCTAAAACTGGTCTCTCAGCGGGCGCAAGCCATGCAAAAAGCATGCGATTTGTCCAAAGGAACCATGGCTGCTGTGTTGGGCCTAGAAAATGAAATTGTAGAGGAAACGTGTGCTGCTATTGACGGAGTTGTCGTGGCTGCAAATTATAATTGCCCTGGTCAATTAGTGATTTCTGGTTCCGTTGATGCCATTCACATTGCATGCGACCAATTAAAAGAAAAGGGAGCACGACGAGCGCTTGTATTGCCAGTTGGCGGCGCATTTCATTCTCCATTAATGGTGCCTGCAAAAGAGCAATTAGCAGCGGCGATAGAAAATACAGTTTTTAAAACGCCGAGTTGCCCGATATACCAAAACGTAACTGCAACGGCCGTTTTAAACGAAACTGAGATCAAAGCAAATTTAATTTCACAATTAACAGCCCCTGTAAAATGGACACAATCGGTTCAGCAAATGATACAGGATGGCGCTCTTGAATTTACTGAAGTTGGTCCCGGAAATGTACTTCAAGGATTGGTTAAAAAAATTAATAGAGGCATGGATACAAAAGCAGCAACTCTTGAAAACTAAATACATGAATCTTAGAACACTCTTTATCCTTATTCTTGTTGTTTTCAATATTGGTTTAGACCAATACTCTAAAGTTTTAGTGCGAGAAAAAGTTGTGCCTGGATCGAGAACTGAACTCGTAGGAAAACAATTACAACTGATGAATGTTGAGAACACTGGAGCCTTTTTAAGTTTGGGTAGCGATTCAAATCCGACGGTAAAACTCATCTTTTTACTCATCCTCCCTGTCATTGTTTTAGGCGTTGTATTGTATTATGTGCTAACGAATAAAACCCTCGATCGCATGTCTGTTATAGGTCTCAGTTGTATTGCCGGCGGAGGCATTGCCAATATTTATGATCGGTTTATGTATGGTTCAGTCACCGACTTCCTATTTATGGACTTTGGAGGCATCCTCAAAACAGGTGTTTTCAATAGTGCTGATTTATCTGTCACGTCGGGAATGATTTTACTATTATTAGCATCTTTCATGAGCCGCCCACCAAAAGACAGCGAGGGATCAAATTAAGCTTATTTTGATAAAAAATTTATCACCGTTGAGGTGATGAAATCGATTTGATCGTCCTCCAATTCGGTATGCATTGGCAATGAAATTACTTGATCGATTAAAGCATTCGTAACTGTAAAATCCGCATCATTATAACGATCATCTACATAGGCTTTTTGCTTGTGTAGTGGAATTGGATAATAGACACCGCAGGGAATTCCTTTTTCTTGTAAATGGGCCGCTAATGCATCTCTATCGGCATTCTGAATCTTTAAAGTATACTGGTGAAATACATGGCAATCGCAGTTGTCGCATATGGTTTCACACCCATTACCTGCTTTTGGAGTGATGATGTTTTCATGATTTTTAAAAGCTGCGTTGTATTTCCGAGCCGCCGATTGTCGCGCTTTATTATACGCGTTAAGTTTGGGAAGTTTCGCATCCAACACGGCCGCTTGAATAGAATCTAATCGCGAGTTCACTCCCACTACATCGTGGTGATAGCGCTTGTACATGCCATGATTGACAATCCCTCTTATGGTGTGAGCGAGCTTGTCATCATTGGTAAAAATGGCACCACCATCGCCGTAACACCCTAAGTTTTTGGAAGGAAAGAAAGATGTAGAAGCCACATGACCGATGGTTCCTGCTTTGGCTTTTGATCCATTTTCAGAGGTATAGGTAGCCCCAATTGCTTGAGCGTTATCTTCAATAACATATAAATCATGCGCTTCGGCGAGCGCCATAATAGCATCCATATTGGAGCATTGTCCAAACAAATGTACGGGTACAATCGCTTTCGTTTTTGGTGTGATGGCTTTTTTAACCGCTTCTATATCAATATTAAATTTATCCGGGTCAACATCAACTAAAACAGGTGTGAGCCCTAATAATGCAATCACTTCAACAGTTGCGGCAAAGGTGAAATCTGCGGTAATAACCTCATCACCTGGCTTTAAACCAAGGCCCATCATCGCAATTTGTAACGCATCTGTCCCGTTGGCACAAGGAATCACGTGTTTGACTCCTAAATAGGCCTCAAGATTTGCTTGAAAGGTTTTAACTTTTGGACCATTAATAAAGGAAGCATTATCAATCACTTCCTGTATAGACGAATTTACAACGTCTTTTATAGCGGCATACTGGCCTTTTAGGTCTACCATTTGAATATTTTTCATGTCTTAAAATTACGAATTACAAACAATAACAATTTCGAAAAACAAAAATACAAAATTAGCAATGCTTAGTCTTAAAAATTAATATAAAGAATGTATTTTAGCTACAAATAAAACTTATTGAGACTTCTTTATAACATCATCATTGAACTCGCAGCTGTAATAGTGCGTCCTTTTTCAGGTTTGAATAAAAAAATTCAACAAGGGCAACTGGGGCGGAACGAAAGTCTTCAGATTTTAAAACAAGCCGTTCTTGAATCAGATAAAGTAATCTGGCTACATTGCGCCTCTTTAGGCGAATATGAACAAGGTCTCCCTGTATTTCAAGCGCTGAAAAAACACTATAAAGACCACAAATTTGTAATGACTTTTTTCTCACCTTCGGGCTATGAGATCCGAAAAAAAAATCCTATTACAGATGTTGTTGTTTACCTTCCACTCGATCGAAAATTGGCTGTAAAATCCTTTTTAGACCTTACACACCCTGAATTAGTGGTGTTTGTGAAATACGACCTTTGGCCCAATTATTTATTGGAATTGAAACGTCGAAATATAACCGCTATATTGATTTCGGCTTTGTTTAGACCCACACAAGCTTACTTTAAATTTTATGGTGGCTGGATGAAGCAGTTGTTGTTTTCTTTTGATCATATCTTTACACAAGACACCGCTTCAGAAACGTTATTAAATTCAATCGGATATAACGCCGTCACCGTTTCTGGAGATACGCGTTTTGATCGTGTTGGCAATCAACTAAAAACAGATAACACCTTAGATTTTATTGCTAAATTTAAAAACAATCGAACTTGTATTGTGGCTGGAAGCACATGGCCAGAAGATGATTTGTTACTGATCAATTATATCAATGATTGTAAAGAGGATATAAAGTTTATAATCGCCCCTCATAACATCGACCAAAATCAGATTAAATCGATGACAAAACAGTTACAAAAACCAAGTGTACTCTACTCTAATTATTCCAACGAAGTGTTAGAAAACAAGTCTGTATTTATCATGGATACTGTAGGTCTCTTATCTAAAGTTTATAAGTATGCAAATATTGCATATATCGGTGGCGGTATGGGCACAAGTGGACTTCACAACACGCTGGAAGCGGCTACCTTTGGCATTCCAATCGTGATCGGTAAAAACTTTCATAAATTCCCAGAGGCAATCGCGATGCACTCCCAAGGCGGCTTGTTTAGTGTCGCCACGACTGAAGCCCTAGATTCTACATTCAATAAACTTGTCAATAATCCACAACAAAGAATCGTTATTGGTCAAAAAAACAAGGATTATATAGAAACGAATAAAGGGGCTACTGAACTTGTCATGGCCAAATTAAAAACGATATTTAAGTCGTAATTTACTGGTAAACTTTAACGTAGTCAATTATAAATTCTTTTGGGAAGATGGAGTCATCCACCTCAGGTCCTCCAAAACTACCACCAATGGCAAGATTTAGGATCAAATAAAATGGCTTATCATACGGCCAAGTTTTATCATTTTTAACTTCTGGAGAGAAGGTATAAACTAAGGCATCGTCAATATAAAACTCAATTTGATGGGCGTCCCATTTGGTTTTATAAACATGGAAATCTGCTTCAATGCCTTCAATAGTGGTCACTTTGGTGTTTATCGATTTACCATAACTGTCTGGGGTGTGGAGTGTGGTGTGAATCTCTCCAGGGTTTTTTCCAACATACTCCATAATGTCAATTTCTCCACAAGCCGGCCATGTGTTTGAATCGATATCATGACCTAACATCCAAATGGCTGGCCATAATCCGATGCCACGTGGAAGTTGCGCCCTAACTTCGACGGTGCCGTATTTAAATTCGAATTTATCTTTTGTACTTATACGTCCTGAGTAATAGTTGTCTCCTTCTTTAGTGGCGGTTATGACCAGTTGTTGGTCACGAATTGAAATGTTTTTTTTGGTATAAACTTGTCGTTCATTATTTCCCCAGCCACAAATATTAGGACATCCATCTCCAAGCTGATAATTCCAAGTTTCTATATCCAAAGACTCTGTATTAAAATCTTCTGACAACAAAAGACTCGGCTCAGAAAAACCATCGACATCTACTATTGGGATTAAAAAAAGTAGTATTAAAATTCTGACAATCATTTTAAAGTAATTTTAGTGTGAAGATTTGCGTTAGAATCGCCGCCAATAAATATTGAGTAGTCGCCTGGCTCAACGATGAAATTTCCTTGATTGTCATAAAACCCAAGTTCTTTTTCAGTAAGTGTGAAAACGATTCTTTGACTTTGATTCGGTTCGAGACGGACTAATTCAAATCCTTTTAACTCTCTAACAGGACGGGTTACACTGGCAAAATGGTCTCTAATGTAGAGTTGCACCACTTCTTTCCCCGTTAATTTACCGCTATTTGTGAGCATCACAGATACTTCTACTTTTTTATTGGAAACCACTTTTGCTTTGAGCGCACTGTATTCAAATGTTGTATAACTTAAGCCATATCCAAACGGATATAAAGGGGTGTTTTCCACGTCTTGAAAATGGGACCAAAACACAGTATTTGATGCTGGAATGGAAGGACGCCCAGTGTTTTTATAATTATAATAAATAGGCACTTGACCAACGGCTCTTGGAAAACTCATTGGCAATTTTCCACTAGGATTATAATCTCCATAAAGAACTTGCGCTATGGCATTTCCACTTTGAGTCCCTAGCTGCCACGCTTCAACAATGGCGGGTAAATGTTCCTGATGCCAGTTTAAAACGAGTGGCCTTCCGTTGTTTAAGACTAAAACAATGTTTTTATTGACCTTAAAAACAGCTTCAAGTAGTTCTTGCTGAACGCCTGGCAATCCTAGTGTTGTACGACTTCTAGCCTCTCCACTTTGATATCCAACTTCACCCAATACCATCACGACCACATCTGCAGTTTTTGCTAGAGCAATGGCTTGCGGAAACTCACTCCTATCAGTCGTATTTATGTTTAGTTCGGCAGTAAATTTAGTTTTACCCAAACTTAGGTCGGCCCCTTTGGCGTAGGTTAATTGATTGTCTTTATAAGCTTGCATTCCCTCTAAAACAGAGACTGCTGTGTTGTCCTTCGCTGCAATTCTCCAATTGCCTAGAGGACTTGTTTTGTCGGACGCTAGGGCTCCAATTAATGCGATTTTTTGGCCTTGTTTTTTAAGTGGTAATAATTGGTTGTCATTTTTTAAGAGTACGATTGACTTTTTCGCCATGTCTAAAGCCGCATCATGAAACGCTTGTTGTCCAATCACTTCTTTTTCGCGTTGCCTGTCACAATATTTGTAAGGGTCTTCAAAAAGACCTAATTCGAATTTGACACGCAAAATACGTCTTGCTGCATCATCAATATACGCTTCTTTAACGCTCCCTTCACGAACTAAATTAGCCAATTCGGTCACATACAGATACGATTCCATATCCATATCAGAACCCGCATTGGCTGCGATTTCTGCGGCATGCTTTCCGTCTTTTGCATGACCATGAAAAACCATTTCTTCAATAGAGCCCCAATCGGAAACTACAAATCCATCAAATTCCCATTGCCCTTTAAGAATATCTCTTTGTAGATATTTGTTTCCTGTTACAGGAATGCCATTCAATTCATTAAACGAATTCATAAACGTTCTTACGCCTGCATCAATAGTGGCTTGAAAAGGAGGAAATATAATATTGTTTAAAGTAGAAGTTCCTACGTCAACCGTATTATACTCTCTTCCTGATTCGGCAAATCCATAGCCTGCAAAATGCTTTGCACAGGCAGCAATGGTCGTATGTTGTGATAAATCAGATCCTTGAAAGCCTTGCACTCTTGCAAATGCAATTTTAGATCCCAAATATGGGTCTTCTCCAGCACCTTCCATGACACGTCCCCAACGGGCATCACGTGAAATATCAACCATAGGGGCAAAGGTCCAATTAATGCCAGCCGCAGCGGCTTCTTCTGCAGCGACTTGGGCTGATTTCTTAATGGCTTCTAAATCCCAACTCGCTGATTCTGCTAAAGGAATTGGACTGATCGTTTCATAGCCATGAATGACATCAAACCCTATAATTAAGGGGATGCCTAAGCGCGTTTCTTCGACGGCGATTTGTTGAACTTTTCGAACATTTTCGACCCCTCTTACATTGAGCATCGACCCGACATAACCTTTTCGGAGGTGTTCGTATTTTTTGGCAGCGTCTCCACTACTAGGTGCAGGACCCGTAATGTCCCAAAACCCATTGTATTGATTCATCTGACCTATCTTTTCTTCAAGGGTCATTTGCTTCAACAGAGTCGCCACTTTTTGATCGATATCCAAAACAGATGTTAGGAATGCTGAACTGGTTTCTTCTGAGTTGTAGGTAGTAGAGTTTTTGCAGGAAATGAACCCTGTAACGCAATATGCTAAAATTATTAAACTTATTTTTCTCATTTTATTGGTAAACTCTCACATAATCAACTTCCATACTGTCCGAAGTAAAATTAGGGTCTATCGTACCGCCATTGGACCCACCCATCGCAAGATTAAATATAAAAAAGAAGTTCGCATCAAAAGGCATTGTGTTATTGGTTGAGAGTGAGTAAAATTGTACTCCGTCTAATAATGCTTTGATACTGCCAGCATTCCATTCTAAAGAATACACATGAAATTCTGTAGGGGTCGCTAAATCTACAGGAAGCCCATAACTAGCGGTTGAATTATTGTTATTCCAATGACAAGTTGATTGGATATATGTCTTATCTTGGAATTGCTCCATAATGTCGATTTCGCCACAATAGGGCCAGCCTACAGATCCGAAATTTGCACCAAGCATCCACAGTGCGGGCCATGTTCCGGCAACGGAAGGAAGTTTTGCACGTATATCAATACGTCCATATTTAAAATCAAGTTTATTTTGAGTTGTAATACGACCCGAGGTATAGGTGCCGTCTGTTTCTTTAATGGCTTTTATGTTTAAAATTCCATTTTCAATAAATACATTTTTAGAGTGGTTGGTGTATTTTTGGACTTCTTGATTTCCCCATCCTCCAGCACCAAGTTCATAATTCCAATCGCCTGTATTGATGCTGCCGTTTCCGTCAAACTCATCGGACCACACAAGTGTGTCGTTATTTCCAGAACCTCCCGTCGTGCCGCCTTCTACAAAAATAGTCAGCGTTTTACTGGTACTTATTTTTTCATCATCTATAGAATAGGCATAAAAAGTAACCGCCAATTGATTGGTTCCTGAGGAGTTAACCGTGTAAGTGAAAATACCAGTCGTATTTTTTGTTTCGGTTCCACTGCCAACTTTAAATCCATAACTAACCGCATCGGTTGCTGTGACTGTACCACTAAAAATACCTGAACCATCGCCATGAGGATTGTCAGCATCTTGTCCTTGAATTTCGACGGTAGCCTCTATATTAGTTGGAACGATCCCTTGTTCATTTCCATCGCCGCCGTTTCCTTCGCTTGAAGAACCGTCATCGCTGGAGGAGCAGCCTGCAAGGGAGAACCCTATTAGAAACGTAAAAAAAAGAGTTAAAATAGTTGAATGTTTCATAGTACCAATTTAAGAATAATAGAAAAAAGAGGCAAATTTGCCTCTTTTTTTATAGTTTACTGAAATAATTAGTTTGCGACCTTGTATTTAGCATACCATGCAAATCCCCCACCTTCTTGGATAGATCTCACATGTAATTCTGTAGCGCTAATTGAAATGATATCATAGACTGTTTCGCCAATGTACCAGCCCATAAATCCGCCATCGGATAACTGAAAACTGGTCATTCTGTAAGGGACATCGTCATAAGACCCTTCAACTGCTGCTTTAGAAGTGGATGGTGAGAATGCTACATTTTTAACTCCAAACATAGTTGTTGCAACTGTTTCGTCGTGGCAAGTATCGCCATCGACGCCTATAATTGAGGCATAGGCTCCTGGCACAAAAGCAGGTCCAGCTGTTTGTTCAAATGTTAAACCATTTTCAGTATTCGTAAATACAAATTCATTAGTATACATACACGATTTTTCTGGATCGTTAGCTTCAATCGCATTCCACCAATTTGGCCATGCAAATTCTCCTCCGCCGTAGTCTTCCGTAACCGGTCCAAGTCCAATATGCAAAGGAATGTCCGAAGCCCATACCCAAGTTTTCGTATCGCCTTCATTAGCTCCAGCTAAAAAACTTAGTGCTTCCAAATCTTCGAAAGAACTAAATACACGAACGTCTACAGAAGTACTTGACAACACGCCTCCAGTTCCAACAGCATTAATAATTACAGTGTAATCATTCACACCCGTTTTAGAATATCGATGCGTTACAACTCCAGAAGCTGCCACCTCTGAGTTGCCATCTCCAAAATTAAATTGATACGTAATTCCATTTTCAGCGGTGACAGTAAAAGTCACAAAACCTTCACCATCCCCGTTAGGGTTATCTGCATCTTGACCTACAATCTCTGCAGATACTTGTACATTTGTTGGAGTCGTAATAGAACCAAACTCATTGTTGTCGTCCTCGCAACTTGTAAAAAGTGCTAACGTTAGACACAAACTAATTATATATTTTAAGTTTTTCATAATGTTTTTTTTTAATTTTTAATAAGAAGGAAAGTCCACCAAACACCAGTGCCAGCTTCAATTTCGAGAGTCATTGTATTTGAATCCGCCATTGTAACTAAATACGTAATTGTATCGTCAACAGGTGTTCCAAGTTCATTTTCATTGTTGACTTTTGGTAGTCCTAAATAAGCACCTGCGCCAGTAATTGTAAGTGTGCTAGCAACTTCATCATAGCTATGTGTAGCAGCGTTTGATCCGTTGTGTGGAGCCACAGGAGCACCACAACCTTCTTCTTCAACATCTACTTGCCATGTTTCTAACCAACTGTCAGCGCCTAAAACATTAGAAAAACTTCCATCTGCTCCAAACACATAAGTATCATCAAAGAAACAAGTTCTTTCGATGACTTGCTCTGCAGTTATACTCCACCAGTTTGTGGTTCCTTGTGTTGGCCCAACGCCTAATGACCCTGCTTCTGAAACGACACTCCAAGATCCTGCAAGAGGAGACGGGGGTGCAGCATCTTTAACTAATTTATAGGTCCACCAAACACCAGTGCCAGCTTCAATTTCGAGAGTGATTGAGTCTGAATCCTCCATTGTAACTGAATACGTAATTGTATTATTTACAGGTATTCCATCTTCACCTCCATTGTGTACTTTTGGCAATCCTAAATAAGCTCCTAAACCAGTTATTGTAAGGTTTCCACCAGGCTGATCATGACTAAAAGTGGCGGCATTGGTTCCGTTGTGTGGAGCTACAGGAGCTCCACAAGCTTCTTCTTCAACACCATCTTGCCATGTTTCTAACCAAGTATTATCCCCTACAACATTAGAAAAACTTCCGTCTGCTCCAAATACATAAGTGTCATCAAGAAAACAAGCTCTTTCAATAACTTGATCAGCAGTTATACTCCACCAGTTTGTGGTTCCTTGTGTTGGTCCAACGCCTAATGATCCTGCTTCTGAAGCTACTCTCCAGGTACCGATTAATGGAGATGGTCCTGCTGGGTCTCTATAAAAATATAAGTTATCTACAAAGATTGCTCCTCCTACAGGGCTACCTTCAAGTTTAAATTGAATAACATCAGCAAAGTCAACATCTGGGTTTTGATCTGTGAACACCGAAAGAGGTATGTCAAAAGAAGTCCATTGTTGAGCTGTTAAATCTAATTCATAAGCTGTTTCATTTGGGCCAGTACTTATTGGAGAAATTATTGCTTCATTTTCATCTGAAGTCCAAATGTCAACATGAATATATTCCATAGAGGATGCATCTACCGGGTTTGAGGTAAAATCAATTCCTTGATAGTTGAGGTCTGAATACTGAAGCATTGTATCCCCTTCTAAATCAAATTCATTAAATAAAGTCGTTTGATCCCAGTTTGGAAAGAAATCAACATCAGTAATATTTGTATAAGCACCACTGTAAATTGAAATCACATCTCCCTCTTCTCTAGAAGGAGGTGCTGGTGAGGACACTAATGGCGCTTCAATAGCGGTAACCTCGAACACTTCAGTATACGTGGTTGTTTCAATAGCTGCTCCCATTGCTACAACAGTAATGGTGTATGTACCAGCGTCTGCGTAATCTAAAGATACTGTATCTCCGATGTTTGCCGTAACCGGCTCAGTTGCACTTTCTTCGCCAGAATGTACATCATAACTAACCGCAAAATCTGCGTTTGCAGTTATATTGACACGTTTAGAAATCGCTGCATCATTTTCGATTGTGACTGCTAAATTAGCAGGTGCTTGAAACGAAACCACAAGCTCCTGAGCAACTGTTGTTTCTAGGCCTGTAATTCCATAAGCGGTTGCGCTTACTGTGTACGTCCCTTCGGCATAGGTATGTGAAATATTTTCACCATTTTCTAAAGACGATGGATCTTCGGTTTCATCTCCAAACGTAACATCAAAAAGAATAGCGCCTTCTGCTACTGGAGTGATGGTTACCAATCCCGAATTATCTTGTGTGACGTTAAAAAGCATTGACACTTCGGTTGGAGCAACCACATTTGTCACAAAGTTTAGGTCTTTTTCGTCTTCGACACAACCCGCGAAGGTTAATGCAACAAGACAAAAACTAAATAAATATTTTATTGTTTTCATAGTTATCATTTTTAATAGTTTGGATTTTGTGCCCAGTTTCCGTTAGAAAATTGAATCTCTTCAATAGGGATTGGAAATAATTCGTGTTTACCCGTTACAAAGCCTTCTATGCTAGAAGAGGCTTCACCTGTACGTACTAAATCAAAGAAGCGGTGCCCTTCACCTACTAACTCGACGCGTCTTTCATGGTAAATAGCGGTTGTTAATGCACCACCAGTCGCGGTCACATTATGCGTTGAATCTCCAAAGGCTCGTTCACGAACTCTGTTTAAATAAGCGAGAGCTTTCGCATCGTCTACATTCCCTCTGTTGTTTGCTTCAGCTGCCATTAACAGTACATCTGCAAAACGAATGGATCGGTAGTTGTTTGGATTGGTTAAATTTTGATCTCCTGTATTTAGATCTCCTTTACGTGCTATGTATTTACGGTTGTAGTAACCTGTATGCTCGTATCCAACTCCAAAAGTTGCTCCAGTTGAAACTGCCCAAGCATTAATATCTAAAATTGACGCTTCTTTTCGAGAATCGCCTTCTTCAAAAACTTCTACCGTTGCTTGTGTTGGCACATTGAAACTATAGCCTGAATCATAGGTAGGCCCAGTATGATTACGGATGGAGTTGAAACCAACCGCAACGTTTCCTTCGCTACATTGAAGACAGCCAAATCCAGCCCCTTCAGCATCCGTGTATTGTACTTCAAACACCGATTCTACTCCGTTTTCACCGTCATTCTCAAAAATAGTTGCATAATCTAATGCAAGATCATAAGGGCCATTATTGATTACGTTGTCTAAAACGGTGGCAGCTTCCGCAAATTTGTTTTGATACAAATAAGCTTTTCCAAGCAACGCTTCGGCAGCACCTTTGGTCACTCGACCTGTTTGAGGCGCTACGTACTCTAAGTTATTGACCGCGTATTTCAAATCACTTTCGATAAGTGCATAAACTTCAGCAGGTGTTGACCTTGGAATAGACAATTCATCTCCTGGTGCAAAACGTTGGTCTACTTTTAGTGGAATCCCTCCAAACCATTTTAGTAATTCAAAATTATAATAAGCTCTTAAAAAAGAGGCTTCCCCTAAGATGACTTCTTTTCCTTCGAACTCTATTTTATCTTTAAATTCTAAGATATAATTTGCACGATTCACTCCTGCAAACATCCAGTTCCAGACATCTCTTAAGTTGTTATTAACTTGGGTATGTGTCATGTCATCAATTTGTTGAAAACCGATCACATCCGTGGCGCTTTCGCCACCACATAGAGTGTTATCAGAAGCAATTTCTCCTAACAATACATTTACGTAGGAGGCTTGTAATAAGTCATAAGCACCAATAAGTGCCATGTAATAATCATCTTCAGAATTAAAGTAACCCTCTGAATCAATGTTATAGCTTTCTACCTCATCCAAAAATTTATCTGAACAAGAGTAAATTCCAGTCGCAATAAAAGCGAATGCTAGAATTGTTGAAAATATGTTTTTGTTATTTTTCATCGTGTTATTTTTAAAATGAGATATTAAGTCCTAATAAATATTGTCTTGATACTGGATAAAAACCATAATCAATACCACCTCCAAGCGCTTGTCCTGTCGTTGCTGCAGGATCAAAACCTTCATAGTTTGTAAACGTAAAGGCATTGTTAACAGACGCATAGATTCTGAATTTAGACATCCCAATGGCGCTGATAACATCTGCTGGCAGACTATACCCCAATTGTATGTTTTGAATTCTTATAAATGATGCATCTTCTACAAAAAAGTCAGAGAACAATTTATTATTCGTTGCTCCAGTGGTTGCTCTAGGTACAGAGTTACTTGTTCCTGCACCCGTCCAACGGTCTAAGTATAAATCCAAACGATTCACGTTAGGTTGGTCTCTTTCATAGTTTCGAACCATGTCTTTCCCAACTTCTGCATAAGTATATGCAGAAAAATCAAAGCCTTTAAAATTTAAAGAAAGATTGAAACCCATATAATAGTCTGCTAAGGGTTTTCCAATAAAGGTTCTATCATTGCTGTCTATCTGGCCATCATTATTAGTGTCTACAAATCGAATATCACCAGGTGCTGATGCGTTTCCTAAGCCCACTTGAGACGGATGTGCATCCACTTCTGCTTGAGATTGAAAAATGCCGTTAGATTGAAGTCCGTAAAAATACCCGATTGGCTGTCCAACTTCCATACGTGATGGTGCTGGTTGTCCAACTCCAAAGCTTCCGCCTTGTAATGGAACATCACCATTAATGGCGGTAACCGTCCCTTCTACTTTGGTCACGTTATAGCTAATTCCAAAAGATAAATCGTCCGAAATATTATCATTATAACTTATTAAAAGCTCTGCTCCTTCCGAGCGAGTCGTTCCTGCATTGACTGTTGGCGACCCTGAACCTGGTGCAGATGTCCCTAAAAGTCCTGAAACAGGCAGTCCACCAATTAGAAGGTCTTCTCGATCTTCTAAGAAATAATCAGCTACTATTTCTACTTTACTGTTAAACAACTTTATGTCTAAACCGATATCGGTTTTCTCAGCGGTTTCCCATGTTGCATTTGCATTTGGTAACGGTCCTAATGCAGCCCCTATGGTTAATGCGTTGTCAAAGACATAAACACCTTCTCCACTTAAAGCAGCTCTAAACAAATTACCACCGACATTGTTCCCAAGCGTTCCGTAACTTCCTCTTAATTTCAAGAAATTAATGACACTGTTATCTTTTAAAAATGATTCGTCAGAAATTTTCCAACCTGCTGTGACAGAATTAAATTGGTCAAATCTATTAGCAGCTGTAAAATCTGAGGATCCATCTCTACGTACCATCCCCGAAATTAAATACTTTCCTTTATAATCATACTGAAAGCGTCCAAAGAAAGACGTTAATCTATTGTCATATATATAGGACCCATTTGATTTCGCTTCACTAGTACCTGTGGTTAATGCAATGTCTGCAAAATCCCAAGAGTTGTTTGGCACGTCAAAACCTGTTGCGAATAATCCATCACCCCAGAATTTTTGAGCACTATGACCAACCGTCAATGCAAAGTTGTGTGCATCGGCAAATGATTTTTTATAGACTGCAAACGCTTCCCATGTATAAGAATGGTTTTGAACTTTGTTTTGACTTACAGTACTACGGTCATTATTAAAGACTTTACCAGCGCCATAGGTTGCTATGGGAGCAAAGGATTTGCTTTTGTCTGAAAAGGTTTTAAATCCAATTCGAGTAGTGACAGTTAACCCTTCCATTAACTTATAGTCAATTTGAAAATTACCTTCAATACTATTTCCAAAATAGGAATTGTAAGTATCTCTAGCCTGTGACAGTGGATTGATGATTTCATTTCCAAACAGTCCATTCACATCTTCTTGATCAATTTCAAATAATGGAGAATAGTTAAGCGCATTAAACAATACAGAACCAAGTCCGTTTTCGTTTATGGTCTTTCTATCAACCGCATAGTAATTTAAATTTGTAGAGACTTTAAGATTGTCATTGACATCTACGCCTAAACTCAACTTTATATTGCTACGTTCAAATTTTGATTTTTCAGGCGCTATAATTCCGTCTTGTTTAAGATTGGAAGCCCCTAAATAATAAGTAACGTTTTCCGTACCTCCTGATAAACCAATATTATGGTTGGTCATTGAAGCCGTTTCAAATATTTGATCTTGCCAGTCCATTCCTTCTCCAAGACCACTGATGTCTGTATATGGTAAGGATTGACCCCCAGCTGCGTACGACTCATTTACTAAAGCTGCATACTCAGAGGCATTTAAATAATTTAATTTCTTAGAAGTTTCTTGTGTTCCTGAGTAAGTACTGTAAGTCAGCGTTGGTGCTGAGTTTTTCTTACCTTTTTTGGTAGTCACTAAAATCACCCCATTTGCACCCTTAATTCCATAAATCGCTGCTTGTGCATCTTTTAGGACTGTTAAGGTTTCAATATCATCTGGATTTAAACTGTTTAGATTTCCTTCATATCCATCCACAATTAACAAGGGTTGGTTGTTCCCATTACTGCTAACCCCACGAATTAAAATATTAAATCCGCTTCCTGGCGAACCAGACGCTGAAGAGACAGTGACCCCTGCAGTTGTTCCTTGTAAGGCTTGAGCAGCATCAATTGGTTTTAATTTTTCGAGAGTCTCAGCGCTTACGACTGAAACAGATCCAGTTAAATCACTTTTTCTTTGCGAGCCATATCCAATTAAAACAACTTCTTCTAAAGACTCGTTGTCTTCAATAAGAGTGATGCTCATATTGGCCTGCGCTGGCACTTGTTTAGGTTCGAATCCTAAATAAGTAAATTCTAAAACGGCTCCCGTTGCTACATTTGATATGGAGAAGTTTCCATCAAAGTCAGACACAGCGCCTGTGTTGGTGTTTTGAACCTTTACATTTACTCCTATAAGAGGTAAACCATCACCGCTAGATGTTACAGTTCCGTTGACTGTGATGTTCTGAGCTGTAGCAGTTGCGACAAACAGAAAAGCAATCAGTACGAAATAAGATACTTTTTTCATAAAATTAATTTATTTGATTTTTTATAAAAATAATGCAACAAAATGATAATTCTATTAAAATAACCAAAACAAATGCTATACACAGCAAAAAAAGACTTGTAAATTTAAGAAAACTCCAATTTAATAGGTTAGAATTGTTAATTCTCAAACACCACTTAGAATGACTAAATGTTAAATAATGTTAAATGTTGGGTGAATGTATGGGTGAAAAAAGAACCCGTATTGTTTTATATTTGTAAAATATAATTAGTCAAACTAGATTCGTGAGGTAAATCCATTTTTTTTCGCAAACGATATCGCTTGACTTCTACACTTCGTGGAGAGATATTTAGCAATGGCGCAATCTCTTTAGAGGATAGATTTAAACGTAAGTATGCACATAGACGAAGATCGTTTGGAGTAAGGACTGGGTGTTTATCTTTAATGAGCTTCAGGAAATCTTTATCCGCATTGTTAAATGCTTCTTCAAATAATTTCCAATCATCGGTATTATTCAAATTCTTATTAATAATTTTAATTACTTTTTTAATGTCTTGAACAGAACCTGCCTTGTCCTTTAGTTCGCTTTTAATACTGTTTAAAAATTCATTCTTTTTAATTAAACTCATGGTCGAAACGGCCAACTCACGATTTTTACTTTCGATATCGAGTTTTAATTTTTCATTTTTTAACTGCATTAATTTTTGAGAACTTTCGAGCTCTTTTAGCGCTAAATCTTCTTGAGATTTTTTAAGGAGGTTTCGCTGTTTTTTCTTGTAATATGCTTTGTATATATTATGAATTATAATCCATAATACGATTAAAAGCACCATATACAAGGTAATAGCTAAATTGGAAAGTGTCCAAGGCCGATTGATCACGAAGGTATATGAAGCCATATTTAATGTTTCAGAATTCCCTACTTTACCTTTAACTTTAAATTGATAGGTTCCGTATGGGAGGTTTTCAAACACATGTTGGGATTCAGCGGACCAGTTAGACCAATGATTAGACCAGCCTTCTAATTTGTATGAATATTTTTTGTAAACAATATTGTCGTAATGAGGAATGCTATAGTTTATGTAAATATTGTTAATATCAGAGTCGAGGTTTGGGGAGGCATTTATATCAAGGTTAATTTTATCTTCGTTAATCTTACTCGCTCCTATAGAATTGATTTTAATCCTATACGTATGGTTTGGCTTAGGGGTATTAGAGTTTAAAATAAAATAACCATATGCTGAACCCAAAAGGTATTCGTCTGAACTTATCTTCGTTAAATTCTCAAAACCAGTAACCACCTTTTTAAAGTTAGATAGGGCAACGGGAATCACTTCAACAATTGGCGTTTTACTGACACTACCGGTGCTTATAATTAAAATGTTGTCGTCTGCATAACACCACTTTAGTCCATCAGAACCTTTGACATCCATTATAGTGGTCATCGTTGAAAAGTCTTTTAGAACGTCTGTAAATGGTTTTGATTTGATAAATTTTTGATCCGTTATTTCATATTTAAAAACCCCTTCTGATGAAGTGTAATAATAGTTTTTAGAAAATTTCAGAATGTTTGACCCTTTCCCTTTAGGCTGCGGTGTAACACTTCTAACTTTTAATGCCGAAGACATATCTTGATTTAAGGAAAGCTCATAAAGACCTCTTAATTCATGATTTACAAAGATTCGATCTTCAATTTGCTCATAGAAACGACTAGAGATCTCAAACCCTTTTATTTTATTTCTAAAACGCCATTGCCCTCGCTTTTTTTCTAAGAGGCTTAAGCCGTTATAATTTCCTTGTAAAATAATATTTGGATTCTTATTTAATGGCTTAAAGTCCCACGATCCAGGAGATTGTTCAATCGCATAATGAAGCTTTTGATTTTTAATTAACAACGTTCCACGATGATGTCCGCAAAAAAGTTGATTATCAATCACTTTTAGGTTCCATACTTGACCATTTGTTCCTTCAACAAAGTTAAATTCGGAATCGGTATCTCTACGTTTATAAAACAACCCTTGATTTGTTCCTATATACAAATAATCGTTAAATATAACAGATGTATACACAGTACCAATAGCGCCTTTGGTATCATTAAATACGGTAAATTGGGATGATAAGTTTACATGGCCTATTCCAATGTCCAACCCTAGCCATAGATTGTTCTGAAAATCCTCAAAAACGTTCAGGACCGTATTATTACTCAATCCCTTTTTAAAATTAAGAGCATACTTAAGCTGCCCTTCTGGTGTTAAGTGATAAAGCCCGTTCGAGACGGTTCCTATCACAATGCTGTTATCTTTTAATTTTGTAACACTATAAATAGTGAGAGAACTCAAATCAACCTGAGGATCAACCTGCCAAGGCACAAGCTTATCGTCAATTAAAAAGTGGAAGCCATTGGTCGCTGTAAGAACAAGAAGCTGATCATTTAATTCGATCACCCCGACAAGGCCACTAGAAGCAAACTTGGGGTCATCGCTCACCAATTCAACAGCTCCATTAATGATCTTGTAGATCCCTTTATTAGATTTATTAAAATATAGAATTCCATTCACTTCAAAAATATTTGAAATGGAGTGTTCGGATTCTATAAAGGAAACTTCATTTGTAAGAAGGTTTACAAAATAGACTCTTAATGTTGATTGAAAAACCAACCAATTATTCAACTTAATAATATTCCAAAATTGCTCGTCTTCAATCAGTTCAATGTCTAATTGTTGAACCAATGAAGTGTATTCTAAAACATTTTTGGTATTTCTTTTCCAAACACCAAAGTCCATATAACTTCCGGTATAAATTTGGTTGTCAACAGCTGTTACAGATCTTACTATGGAATTGTCATGGACCGGATAGAGTTTCCAATTCATCCCATCAAACTCTAATAACCCAGAATTATTAGCAAAATACATGGTTTCATCAGATGTTTGAGAAATACCCCAGTTTTGATTTTCAGCGCCATAAGAGCTTGGCTCATAGGTTACTAAAGGGGGGTGTTCTTGCGAAAACGCAACAAATACTGTAAATAAAACTATAATACATTGAATAAATCTCATGCGATTAAATAAAAGTCTAAGATAGTTAAAAATTTAATTTTGACTAAATTATAATTTGAAACAGGTCACGAAATTGAGCGTTCTAAGAAAAAAGTGGTGTTTAATAGAAAAAAGTAATTTTAATTTAACACCAAAAGGGTAAAATTATTTAATATTCAAAAAGGACACTAAGTCTTCCTTTCTGCGCTTTGCAACTGGCAGTACAATGCTACCAATGAGTTCACAACTACTTCCATCAGAATTATTGATGTTGACAATGTATTTCAAGTTGATTAAGTATTTTTTGTGAATTCGGAAAAAATAATTTGGAGCTAATATCTTGTCATATTCACCAATGTTTTTAGAAACAAAAAAAGTTGTTTTTTAAAATTATATATTAAAAATGCAGACAAAGCTCCTGCATAACAAAACATAAAAATTGATTGTGATACTAATTCATTCAAATAGAAAAAAACGCCAAAAAAGATTGTACATAAAAGACCTATTGAAGCAGAAAGCCCATCAATCCCATCAATAAGATTAAAGGAGTTTACCACAATAACAAATACAAATACTGAAAAGACATAGCTTAAAAAAATCGGTAATTCATAAATATTAAATAAACCAGCAAAATTATCAATTCGAACCCCACAACTGACTATAACAAAAAGAGCTGTAATCACTTGAAAAACAATTTTCTCTAACGGACTAACGGCTAAAATGTCATCTTTCAGTCCGAAAAAAACCATCAAAGAGACCGCACTACAAAGTCCAAAAACAATTTTAAAATACAATTCAATATTTGGATAATTATACAAGTACAAACTAGATAAGATAAGAGCAAAAATCACGCTTATAAAAATACTTACACCTCCTAGAATTGGGGTTGAGTTGGTGTGCTTTTTTCTAAAATCTGGATGGTCAACTAACTGAAACCTATTTGCAAATCGAATTGCCTGAGGCATCAACCAGTTCGCCGTTATAAATGAAGTGCAAAATACTATAAACCCAAACAGAATACCGGTATTGGAAGTTGAATCTAATGAGGAAAGATCAAACAACGTACTAAACACTCTGATTGTTTCAAAAGTCAAAAACTTAAAAAAGAAAATTATGTAAAAACCCATGGATAATATATGATTATTAACATAGGTGAGAGGAATAATGAATTATTATAAAAAACTCTAGCGGAACACTTTTAAAGAGGTCTGCTAGAGTTTTTAATTGATTGTGCCTTTTAGTTAGCCTTCCTTCGCTTTAACAAAGATTAAGAAATAGGAATTGACAAACTATTTTTTATTATTTTGTTCTAATAACTTCAACACGTCTATTCTATTGTCGTCCTTCTCTAGTTGCGTTTGAAGCAATTGGTTTTGATTCTCCAAAATATTCAGTAGTAAGGTTTTGTGCTGGAATTCCATGATCAACTAAGTAATCACGAACCGCCATCACTCTGTTTTTGGATAAACGACTATTAAAATCTGCTGCTCCCATACTGTCGGTATGCCCTTCAAGTCTAAAAGAAGCTTCAGGATGTTGTTTCATTATTTGAATAATTTTTTGTAAAACAGGATCCGTTTGCTTTCTTATAGTGTGATTCGAAGTGTCGAAAAGTATTTTATGAGCCAACATATTTAGGTCTGAATTTTGATCGCCAACTTTTACTTCTTTATATGGACAACCATTGTGTTCCGCTAAGCCTTTTACGTTTGGACATTTGTCATATATGTCTAAGATTCCGTCATTGTCGGTATCTGGATATGGACAGCCTTTATTTGCTTTTGGTCCTTTGACATTTGGACATGTATCAAGATCATCAATTACGCCATCTCTATCTGAATCTTTTGGAGCGACCACAACTTCTTCTGGACATCCATCAAGGCTCTGTAAACCGTATACTTTGGGACATTTGTCATCGGAATCTCTAATGCCATCATCGTCAAAGTCAGATTCAGCACCATTAAATCTAAATAGGATTCCAGCAGAAATTTGGAAGTGATTAGTGTCATAAAGGTTGTCTCCGTGGTTGAAAGCCCATTTTCCTGTACCACTAAGGTTTAAACCTACGGATTCGTTAAACCAAATATTTGCACCAGGGCCAAAATTTAAAGTACCATCGCTTTCTTTGATTTTAAAATATCCAATACCTCCATGTAAATAAAGATCTAACCACTCATAACGATCAAGAAAATTAAGAGATTCATCAAAATAGTATTTTAAATCTAAATCAATAGCTGTATAGATTTCATCTTTATTGAGTAGTGTTCCATCGATGACACCCTCATTTTTCTTCCATCGATTAACGCTAGCAGAGAGCGCTAAACCAAATGAATTACTAAATCTGTACTCTAATTCTAACATATAAGGGCTAGAAAAGGCGACTTGATCAAAGTCTGAATTAAAAGTGTCTAAAGGAGATTCTTCTCCAGTGCTATCAACTGCGTTTATTCCTAATTTCAAAATAAGCGTTTTGTTGTTTTCGTTTATGGACTCTGAGTCATTTTGTGCAAAAACGATTCCTCCAACAAAAAATAAAAGTAGTGTAAGTTTTTTCATGTTAAATTTGGGGTTTAGGTACTGAATTTTTTCTTTTTATAGGTGAATTTATTTCTAATTCAACAACAAATAAAGGGTGCATACAAGTAATATACTAATACTAAGTAATAAACGGCAGTTTGACGTAATAAACGGAGAGTTGACGTAATAAACGGACTCTAAAGCGCAAATTGATTTTGTAGTAATCGTTCTAAAAATATTATTAATTAAACGCGCTTTAAAGCCTTAGGATATTCTTCTTAAGGCCTTGTTTAAACCTAACATTAACAGCTTAATTTACTCTAATAACCTCAACTCGGCGGTTTAATTTCCTTCCTTCTATTAAAAGATTAGACGCTATTGGCTTTGTTTCTCCAAAAGCTTCAGTAATTATGTTCTCAGCAGGGATTTCACTATCAATTAGGTAATTTCTAACTGAATTTGCTCTATTTAGAGACAATCGTCTGTTGTACTCATAAGATCCTGTACTGTCGGCGTGGCCTTCTATTTTAAAAACAGAGTTAGGGTACAGTTTCATGGTTTGAACGATTTCAAGTAAAACTGGGTAAGCTTCTTGCTTAAAGTTATAATTACTCGAATCAAATAATATTTTACTAGACAAGTTATTCATGTCTGTATCTCTACCTTCAATAGAAGTGTTTGGGGTTGGGGCTTTATATGGACAGCCATTATTGGATTCTATCCCTGGGGTGTTTGGACACTTATCAGCGACATCAACAATCCCATCATTATCAGTGTCATGTAACGGACACCCATTATTTGTTGGGAGTCCTAATGTTTTTGGGCACTTATCTACTGAATCGAATACGGAATCACCATCGGAATCAATTTCGATTATTTCAGTGACTTCTGGGCATCCATCATTTTTTTCAACTCCAAAGACTTTTGGGCATTCATCTAGCTTATTGATAATACCATCATTATCGTCGTTGTATTCGACAAACCTATACATTAAAACCGCTGAATATTGAAAATGATTAGAATTATAAAGGTTATCTCCATGGTTTAACAGCCACTTACCGGATCCATTGATATTCAGACCAAATTTGTCAGAAAGCCAAATATTGGCACCTGGGCCTAAATTAAGAGAAACTCCTGCAGTAGGTGTACGTGACCAGCAAATTGAAAAAGATTATATGCTTTCTTGGGTTCTTCAAGGAATAGCGAAACATTCTACACTTTCAAAAACGATTGTTTTTAAAGGCGGAACTGTTTTAAAGAAAGTCTATTTTGAAGATTACCGCTTTTCAGAAGACCTTGATTTTACGTTATTGGATGACACTATAACCAATGAACAAATTTTTGAATGGTTTACAGAAGTCTTTGAATATATAAAAGAAGAAGCAAATATTCCGCTCGAAATTATTGACGGTAACGAACATCAGGATGGTGGAATTAATTTTTATATCAGTTATGTCGGTCCGCTTGGTGGTTTGGGTGCAAATAAAAAAATAAAAGTTGATATTTCAAGAAGTGAAAAATTAGTATTTAAACCTGTTTTAAACAATGTGTTTATTGGGTATTCTGACCAGGAAGAACACCAACTACTCTGCTATTCTTTAGAAGAAGTATTGGTTGAAAAACTTCGTTGTATAATGCAACGAATGCAAGCTAGAGATTTTTATGACATTTGGTATTTATTGGAAATACACACTATGGATATTGATTTTTATAGTGCAGAATTTAAACAGAAATGTAAAAATAAAGAAATAGATTCAACAGAATTTCATACAAAACTCGAACAAAGACTACCACAATATAAAGGACGTTGGCAAAAATCTATGTCGGATCAAATTAAATATTTACCAGACTTTGATACCGTTTTACGTGAAGTAATGCGTCATTTAAAGAAATTAGAACTCTGATTAAATCAACCGAAATAAAAACTAACGTTCAAAAATTAATAGATTAGTTCTCAGAAGAAGAATTTATCTATGACTTGTTGATTACATACGGGATTTCAAAAACTCCCAACTCCACAAAGTCTCCCGACTTCGCGCAACTAAAAAAAAGCATAAAATGAAATGTAAATTTTGAAGTATGGTAAATAGTAAACAAATACCACACGAAAGCTTGCCTGCTGCAAGCAAGGATTTGTGCGGTAGCGGCTTAGCAGAGGGTTATAGACAATAAAAAAAAGAAATAGGCGTTTAAAAAAATTTAAAGATACTGTACAATGAAAAAATCTATTTTACTGTTTATTATTTTACTATCAATTCTTAGCAGTTGTAAAAAAGATGATGTCAAAGAACATTCAGAGTCCTGTTATATAAATACTAATGCTCAATCAATTGTACATAATGACATAAATAGAGAATATGTTTTGTATGTACCCAACTCTTATGACGGTGCATCTCCAGTTCCAGTATTATTTAATTTCCATGGTTTTGGAGGTAGTGCAAGTGAATTTATGAATGATGCTGACATGCGTTCATTGCAGCATCATATTCTTTTATTTTAGTCTATCCTCAAGGAAGTTCTTTAGATGGCTTCTTCTCATTGGAATGCTTGTCCAATAGGAGGAGACAATAAAAGTGATGCAGATGATTTTGGCTTTGTTGAAGCCTATAATAAATAAGGTTTCATCTCAGTATAATATTGATGTGGAGAGAATTTATGCTGCAGGATACTCTAACGGGGGTATGATGGCGTATGGACTTGCAAATTATAGAAGTGATTTAATTGCTGCAGTAGCTTCTGTTTCTGGAGCGATGCTTAGATTGTATAGGGTCTACAAGTCATCCCATGCCGGTAGTACATCTTCATGGAACCTCTGATGGCGTACTCCCATATAATGGAAGCAACGACTGGAACTCTGTACAAAGTACCTTAGACCATTGGATTAATTTCAATAATACGACAACAAATCCAACTGTAAGCACTGACAATAGTGGAGGAATGTCTATTGAGCATTATGTCTATGACCAAGGAGATCGTTCAGTTTCTGTTGAGCATTATAAATACATTGGAGGAGAGCATGTTTGGTTTAGCACAACCTATCAAGGTCAGAACGCATCTAAAATCGTTTGGAACTTTGTGTCACAGTATGATATAAATGGATTGAGATAAAGAATAAAGTGCCTGCCCAAGAGCAGCATCTTTTACTCGTGCCTAATAATTCTAAAGCTCTAACGCCTTTATAACATCTTCATTCATCAAAAATTCTTGTGGATTTTCCAGCGCTTCTTTCACAGCGACAAGGAATCCAACCGATTCTCTACCGTCAATAATTCTATGGTCATAAGACAAGGCAACGTACATAATCGGACGAATCTCTACCTTCCCATCAATCGCTACAGGACGTTCGACAATATTGTGCATTCCAAGAATCGCACTTTGTGGTGGGTTGATAATTGGTGTTGAAAGCATGCTTCCAAAAACCCCACCATTCGTAATTGTAAAGGTTCCACCTGTCATTTCATCGACGGTTATGTGTCCATCACGGGCAAGAATTGCCAAACGCTTCACTTCCGATTCTACGCCTCTAAAGGATAAATCTTCCGCGTTTCTAATCACAGGCACCATGAGTCCTTTTGGTCCTGACACAGCGATGCTGATATCACAGAAATCATAGGAAATCATTTCTTTGCCATCGATCATAGAATTAACCGAAGGAAATAATTTTAAGGCACGCACCACGGCGAGTGTAAAGAAACTCATAAACCCAAGTCCTACGCCGTGCTTTTCTTTAAAGGTTTCTTTGTATTGTTTTCTCAATTCGAAAATTGGAGACATGTCAACTTCGTTAAACGTCGTTAACATCGCCGTTTCATTTTTGACAGCTACCAAGCGTTCTGCTACTTTTCGACGCAACATAGAGAGTTTAGACCGCGACACACCACGACCTTCTACGTTTGTTGGTTGTCCCATCGCTGGAACCGCCTTGACCGCATCTTCTTTAGTAATGCGTCCGTCTTTTCCAGTACCGACAATGGTTGTGGAATCCAACCCTTTTTCAGACAGTATTTTTTTAGCTGCAGGGCTTGCAGAGCCTGTCGCATAAGTCGTATTTGCAACGGCTTCAACTTTTGGAGCTGCGACCACTTCTGGTGTGGGTGCCGCTACTTTTGGGACATCGCCCCCTTCTGGTTTTGTAGCACTGGTGTCAATCAAACAGACAATAGCTCCAACTTCTACAGCATCTCCGACCTCCGCTTTAAACGTGATGGTTCCACTAGCTTCTGCTGGCAATTCTAAGGTTGCTTTATCGCTATCTACCTCAGCTATAGCTTGATCTTTTTCTACATAATCGCCTTCTTGAACTAACCATTCTGCAATTTCTACTTCTGTGATGGATTCGCCTGGTGAGGGCACTTTCATTTCTAAAATCATTGTGTGTTTATTTTAGTTTTTTTCTTTGGTTATCTTTTGTTTTGTCAAAAACAAAGTCGATGACTTCTTGATGTCTTATTTTGGATCGGGTGGCAGCTTCCCGCGGCTGGCGCGCTATAACTTCGTCTTGATGCCACTCGCCAATGTTTAGCAGCGTCGATATGCATTAATATATGGGCATAAGCCCCCATATTTCTTGGCTCTTCTTGTGCCCAAACAATGTCATCTGCATTTTTATATTTTGAAATCACTGCCTCTATTTCGTCTTCTGGAAGTGGAAATAATTGTTCGATTCGAACTAATGCAACATCGGTTCTACCTAAATTTTCTTGCACTTCTAATAAGTCATAATAGAATTTACCGGTTACAAAAACCAAGGTTTTAATGGTTTCTGCTTGTGCTGATACATCGTCAATTAGCATTTGGAAACTGCCGTTTGCAAACTCCTCAACTGTATGAAACCACTTTTGGATGACGTAATAAACTCTTTGGGGTGAATACAATCAATGGTTTTCTGTAATCTGCTTTTAATTGACGTCGCAATAAATGAAACATATTGGCAGGGGTTGTACAATCGGCAATAAACATATTGTCTTTTCCGCAAAGTTGAAGGTAACGCTCCATTCGACCCGAAGAATGCTCGGCTCCCTTGCCCTTCATACCCATGTGGCAATAATATCACGATGCCGTTGGGTGTTTTCCATTTATCTTCTCCACATGAAATGTATTGGTCGATCATAATTTGAGCACCATTACTAAAATCGCCAAACTGAGCTTCCCAGATTGTTAGCGTATTAGGACTTGCCATGGCATAGCCATAATCAAATCCAACTACTCCATATTCTGACAATAAGGAGTTATAAATACTAAATTGCCCTTGGTTTGGACTTATATTTTTAAGGAGCACCACTTCTTCTTCACTATCTTCTACTTTTACAACCGCATGACGGTGAGAAAAAGTCCCTCTTTCAACATCTTGTCCAGAAATACGTACATTGAACCCTTCTTCTAAGAAGCGATCCATAGGCAAGATGCTCGGCCATCGACCAATCAAGTTATTATTTCAAACATTTGTTTTCTGGCTTCGATTAGACGGGAGATCTTACGTATAAATTTTTTGTCTTTGGGGAGTGATGAAATAACTTTACTAATTAATCCTAGTTTTTGTTTAGGATAACTGGTATCAACAGTAAGTTTCATCTTTTTAACTTTAGCTTTTGGGAAGTTTTTCCAAGCCTTTTGCATAAACGGCGTAATAACTGTTTTATCTTCTTTTCTTGAAGTTACTAACTCTGTTTCTAATGATGCCTTATAGTTTTTCTCAAGGGCAGACACATAATCGTAATCTATTACACCTTGATCTATTAATTTTTGAGCGTAAATATCACGAGGATTACTATGGCTTGCTATCGCTTTGTACAATTTAGGCTGGGTAAATCTTGGCTCATCTCCTTCATTGTGTCCGTACTTTCTGTAGCCTAATAAATCTATAAATACATCACGCTTAAACTGCATTCTAAAATCTAATGCAAACACAGTGGCATGAACAACAGCCTCTGCATCGTCAGCATTAACATGTATACACGGTGAAAGTGTGACTTTTGCAACATCGGTACAATAGGTTGATGAGCGTGCATCTAAATAATTCGTTGTAAATCCAATTTGATTATTTACCACAATATGGATGGTTCCATTCGTTTATAACCCTCTAATTGTGCCATTTGAACTACTTCATAAACTAGCCTTGTCCTGCTATTGCGGCATCTCCATGTACACTAATTGGCAACACTTTAGTTGTCTTCAGTCGAATTGTTTTCTTGTTTAGCTCGTGTAATTCCCTTCTACAACTGCTCCTACTGTTTCTAAGGTGTGATGGGTTGGGCGCAATGCTTAAGTTAATTCGCTTGCCATTATCGGTAAACGTCACTTGGTCCAGCCAAGGTGGTATTTGACATCGCCATCAAAAACTTCTTCTTCATAATCTTTTCCATCAAATTCACTAAAAATATCACTTGCGGATTTTCCGAAAATATTGGTAAGCGTACTCAGACGACCTCTGATGGGCCATTCCCATTACAAATTCTTTTACGCCATAGATGCAGCTGCCTCAATATAGGCATCAAGCGCAGGGATTAAAGATTCATTACCTTCCAAAGAAAACCGTTTTTGCCCTACATATTTTGTATGTAAAAAAGTTTCAAAGAAACTGCCTCATTAAGTTTTTTGAGAATATGTTTTTTTTGATTCACTGAAACTTCCGTGGTTATCATTATTGTTAAGTTTTCTTGTATCCATCTGACGTTCATCTGGTCTTTCGGATATACATATATTCAACTCCAATCGCATCACAATAGATAGCTTCAGATGCTTTTAATTCGTAAACTTGGGTCCAATCCCCATAATTTCCCCGCATTAAAAACAGTTGCTAAATCTTTAGAGACAAACCAAATTTTCAATCTGAAGGAAGGCTGATATTTTCTTCGATCTCTAACAGGATTGGTTTTAGTAAACAAATGCCCTCTAGTTCGATATCCATCAATGAGTTTTACTAACTCTGAAATTCTTTTTGAACTTGCTCCGGAATTTGAGTTTACACCTTCACTATCCATCGGAACCCAAAACTTTCACTCCAAAATCATAGCCCTGGAAAGAAAGCCTTCCAAGCTTGGCTCTACGCTATCTGGGTCCTGCTGGTACTGTTCGTACATGATCCGCAAAATAGGCGGTATGAGCGGCGTTTAAGAAAAGAGTACTTGTCCATGATTTACTAATTCTATTTTTTCTTTAGAAAGAATATTGTCAAAAATACGATTTTTCACGAATATGAGATGTGAAAAGTCTATAAATATGTAGATATTTTAATGGCGTTGAAATTTGTTTAATGGTAAGAAGGAAAAGCGAAGTAAAAATCAACTTTTGATCTAATATTCATTTCTAAACCAAACTTTTTGCCACTCTCGTTTCAAGATAAGAAAAGACACGGCTTCGGCTAGTTCCAAAGGGTCACTCCCATCCAAAGCTTTAACTTGTTTTTCGGAAACATCAATGATGTAAAGTAAGTTTAGGTAGTCCGCAAATTTTTCTTGGATCATCGTATAGATCGTTTCGTGAAGCACTAATTTCAAACTTGATGGCAAAACTTCATCATGAAAGCTTAAATCCACATTTGCGCGTAAAAAATCTTTATTAAGTTGAAGCAGTAATTTTTTATATAAGTTTAATCGATTCGCTTCTGTAAATAGAGCTTCAAAATTTGAGGGTAGTTTCATTAGACAGTTCTATCCATAAGACCGGTTCCAAACGTTTTTAGCAATTCCTTTTTATCTTCGGAAATCGTCAGTAATTCCAATACAGAAAATGCTTTTGAGGTGTACTCTTGAATCGCCTTTTTAGTAGCCTCGGAAGAACCCGAAGTTGAGAAAATTTGCTTTACAGCCTCTATTTTATCCTTTGAGTCAGTGCCCTCTATACTAAATAATTGTTTCAGCTGTTGTTGATCCTCTTGAGAAGAAAACTCTAAAGCCTTTAAATATAAATAGGTTTTTTTATTCTCGATAATATCACCTCCAACTTGTTTTCCAAACGTTTCAGGGTTTCCGAAGGCATCTAAATAATCGTCTTGTAACTGAAATGCAATTCCTAAATTTCTTCCAAATTCATAACATCTATTTTGATCTTCCGTTGAAGCATTGGCAATAATAGCACCCATTTTCATGGCAGCTCCCACTAATACGGCTGTTTTGTATTCGATCATTTTTAGGTATTCTGAAATTGAAACATCAGATCGTGTTTCAAAATCGATATCGTATTGTTGCCCTTCGCAGACTTCCAATGCTGTTTTACTGAATAATTTTGCGAGCTTTTGAAAAGTGTCAGGTAGGTAATTCTCAAACAGTTGATACGCCATAATCAGCATCGCATCTCCAGAAAGAATTCCTGTATTTAAATCCCATTTTTCATGCACCGTTTGATGTCCACGACGCAGCGGTGCAGCATCCATAATATCGTCGTGAATTAGAGAAAAATTATGAAAAACTTCCACAGCCAATGCGGCGTCGAGTGCTTGGTGTGTATCTCCATCAAAACAATCGGCAGTCATTAAGGTTAAAACGGGTCGCAAGCGCTTCCCTCCTAAATTTAAGATGTAGGCAATGGGTTCGTACAGGTTTTTAGGCTCTCGTACTGTTTTATAGGTTTCTAAAAAGGCTAAAAATTGTTTTTGATACGTTTCAATGGCTTTCATAGCCACAAAAATAAGTGAATTCTTAAAACTATTTTACTATGAGAAACTAATAAATGTTAAAAAACTGTAAAACTTTGGAAACTTTTATTGTTTTTAAAGTTTCCTGTTGTAAATTTGCCCCCAGTTATGAGAGATAAAATTATATCAAAATCAGAAGAATTATTCTTGTCATTAGGATTCAAGAGCGTCACTATGGACGACATTGCGAATGCCATTGGGATTTCTAAGAAAACAATTTATGCTAATTTTTCAAATAAAACGGCACTTGTAGAGGTGGTCATATTTGAAACACTCGATCATATTTACGAAGGAATTGATAAGATAAACGCCTCCTCAATAAACCCTATTGAAGAGCTTTATGACATCAAACTATTTGTGATGAATTACTTCAAAAATGAACGAGTGTCCCCACAATATCAACTCAAAAAATATTATCCAGAAATTTATGAACGTTTACAAATCAAACAATTTGAAAAAATGCATTCATCTGTTGAGAATAGTTTGAAAAAAGGCGTCATTACCGGATTATTTAGAGCTGATATTGATATAAATTTCATATCAAGAATGTATTTTAATGGGATGACTGGGATTCGTGATATTAGCATTTTTCCAGAAACGCTCTTTGACAAAAACTATCTTTTTGAAAGTTATCTCGAATACCACTTGCGCGCTATTATCACCAAAAAAGGATTAAATCTACTTAACAATTATATAAAATCTAACCTTACATCAAATGCTTCATAAACTAATCCTTCTCACATTCATAACGACGTCGGTGGTTGCACAGCAAGAAAGCACTCGATTTTCGCTTAAAGAAGCTGCTGAGTTTGCAATTCAAAACAATTATTTGGGCAAAAACGCTGCCCGGGATGTAGAAATTGCTGAACTCCAAAAATGGCAAACAACGTCTACAGGGCTTCCACAAGTCAATGCAACCCTCAATTATAACAATTGGCTACAACAACAAATTTCGTTGATCCCCGCCGAATTTTTTGGCGGACCTCCAGGCCAGTTTTCAGAGATTACTTTTGGTACCAAACAAACGATGAATGGCACCCTAAAAGTTTCGCAAAAAATATTTGATGGCTCCTATTTAGTAGGACTTCAAGCGGCAAAAGTATATCTTGAAATTTCAAAGAATGCCAAAGAGAAAACAGAAGTTGAACTTCGAAAAATGGTCGCTTATGCCTATGGAAATGTGCTCTTAGCTGAAGAAAATTATAAAATCGTTAACTCAAATATCACTCTGATAGAAAAAAACGTAAGAGATCTCAAAAAGGTATATGAAAATGGTTTGATTGAACAAGAAAGCGTTCAGCAGCTACAATTGACTTTGGCGAGTTTGAAAAGTAATCAGGGGTACGTTAAACGGTTAAAGACATTAGCTTATCAAATGTTTAATAACGCCCTAGGTCTTGAATTAAACACTCCTGTGGTTTTGACAGATAGCCTTGATGAATTGATCTTAATATATACAACGCTGCTGCCATTACAGTCTATTATTGAGGTTGAAAATGTTGTAGATTATAAAATTGCGTTCAACGATGTCAAAGGTCGTGAACTCTTACTGAAGTTAGAAAAAAGTAAAGCATTACCAACTATAGATGCCTTTTTAAACGGGAGCTATTCTGGAAATAATGATCAATTTAAGTTTTTAGATAATTCTCAAAAATGGTTTGGAGCTTCTCTTTTTGGCGTGAAGATGGAAATCCCTCTTTTTAGTTCACTGGGAAGAAGTGCTGCCACAAAAATGGCCCGCCTCAATTTTGAGAAATCCAAAGCGCTTTTAGAGGATACTTCAGAAAAAATTCGGTTAGAAATTGCGCGTGCGACCAGCGACTATGAATTTGCCGTAGAAGATCTTGAAATTAAAAAAGAAGCACTTGAACTTTCAGAAAATATCGCTCATAAAAATGAAATTAAATTCTTCGAAGGCTTATCCTCTAGTTTTGACTTATCTCAAGCACAAAGACAATTATATGTTGCCCAACAAGATTATTTGCAATCGATGCTAAACATTCTAATCAAACGAATTGATTTAGAAGCACTCATTAACACACCCTACAACAACTAAATGATGAAACACTCCCAACCGATTATTCAAATGAAAACAATTATTTCACTATTCATTTTAACGCTTATCTTGTCTTGTGGCAGTTCAGATAAAGAATCTCAGTCGTTAACCGATTTAAAAACTAAAAAGGCAACACTGATTGAGGAAATGGATCGTATCAGCACTGAACTTAAGGGTGTTGAAATTGCTATTTCGGAATTAGATACATTACAGAAATTAATGACCGTCACGTCTTTTAAAGCGGAAGTCAAAGACTTTAACCACTATATCGAAGTCCAAGGAACGGTGAAAGCCGATCAATCCATCGACTTACATGCCGAAATGGGAGGCACTGTAACGGCTATCTTAACGAAGGAAGGATCGTTTGCTTCAAAAGGGCAAATACTCGCAACGCTTGATAGTGCTGTGATCGATAATTCGGTTTTACAATTAGAAACTCAACTTGCTTTGGCCACTACCACTTTTGAGCGTCAGGCCAGACTATGGGATCAAAACATTGGAAGTGAAATTCAATTCCTACAAGCAAAAGCACAAAAAGAAGGCCTTGAAAATAACATGAAAAGCCTGAAAGCTCAAGCGCGAAAAATGAAAATAATCGCGCCATTTTCTGGAACAGTTGATCAAATTTTTGCAAAAACAGGGGAGCTTACTTCTCCGCAAGCACCCTTCCTAAGACTGGTTAACCTTAAAAATGTTTATGTCGAAAGTGAGGTCACGGAAACGTATTTAAATTCCATCAAAAAAGGGACAAAAGTCCTCCTTAATTTTACTTCTATTGAAAAAACTATGGAGGCGTCCATATCACAAGTTGGAAATTTCATCAATCCGAATAACCGAAGTTTTAAAACTCGTATCGATCTAAAAAACACCAACAACGAGCTAAAAGCGAATTTGCTTGCTGACATTAAGATCAATGATTTTAATGCCAACGGTATTGTCATTCCTTCAAGAATTGTTCAAAAAGATCGCGACAACAAGGCATTTGTTTATACGATTGAACCAAAGGGAGACAACTATAAGGTTGTAAAAACATTTGTAACAGAGAAGATGAAATACAACAACTTCTCTTATATTTCTGAAGGACTTACTGAATCCTCTATGCTGGTTGATAAAGGTGCACGACTTGTAAATAATAATGAAGACGTAAAACTTGTAAACTAGTAGATTATGAGCACAAAAAAAATAAAAGAATTTAAACTTTCTTCTTGGGCGATTTCAAATCGCATGACTGTTTCTGTCATTACATTCATTATCGTGTTAAGTGGGTTTCTATCTTACTCGGGAATGGCACGTGAGAATTTTCCAGAAATTATTATCCCACAAATTTATGTGGCCACGCCTTACCCAGGGAATTCCGCGTTGGATGTCGAAAAACTTATCACCAAACGGCTCGAAAAAGAAATCAATTCAATCACTGGGGTCGATAAAATCACTTCCAATTCAATTCAGGGTTACTCGAGTATTGTGGTGGAATTTAGTTTTGATTTTACCCCTTCGGAAGCGCTTCAAAAAGTTAAAGACAAAGTAGATGTTGCGATGGCAGATCCAGATTTTCCAAAAGATTTACCATCGGAGCCGAGCATTACTGAAATGAATTTTAGTGAGCGAATCCCCATCATGAACATTAATTTGTCGGGGGAATTTTCAATGGATCAATTGAAGGAGTATGCCGAATATTTAGAAGATGAAATTGAGGAGCTTTCTGAAATTTCATCAGTAGATATTAGAGGGGTTCAAGAAAAAGAACTTGAAATAGCCGTCGATTTATATAAAATGGAGGCGTCTAAAATCAGCTTCACAGATATAGAAAATGCCGTTGCTTTTGAAAACATGAGTGTTTCTGGAGGAGATATCCTCGAAAATGGCATTCGACGCACGGTCCGCGTATTGGGTGAATTTAAAGATCCTTTAAGCGTCAGAGATATCATCGTCAAGCATGAAAAAGGAAACATTGTTTACCTAAGAGATATTGCAGATGTGAATTTCAAAGAACAAGAAAAAGATAGTTTTGCTAGAGAATATATGCAACCTGTAGTCATGTTGGATGTAAAGAAACGTGGTGGTCAAAATCTCTTAGAAGCGTCTACAAAAATTGATGCCATTCTGGAAGAGGCGGCTGCAAATGTATTTCCACACAATTTAATAATATCAAAGACCAACGATCAATCAAACGACACCCGAACCATGGTGTCCGATCTAGAAAATAGCATCATTTTAGGTGTTATTTTGGTGGTCGCTGTCCTTTATTTCTTTTTAGGATTTCGGAATGCCTTATTTGTTGGAATTGCGATCCCCTTATCAATGTTTTTATCGTTTTCCATTTTGAGTTTTATGGGAGTGACCCTTAACACAATGGTCTTGTTTTCTTTAGTCATTGCCCTTGGGATGTTGGTTGATAACGGGATTGTTGTGGTTGAAAATGTCTATCGTTTAATGGATGAAGGCTACCCAAGAATTGAAGCCGCAAAGCTAGGGGTTGGCGAAGTAGCGATGCCAATTATTGCGTCCACAGCTACAACATTGGCCGCGTTTTTCCCGCTGATTTTATGGGAAGGTATTATGGGTGAATTTATGAAATGGCTACCTATTACCTTAATTATCGTGTTAAGTTCATCGCTATTTGTAGCACTGGTCATCAACCCAATGCTAATTTCGGTGTATATGAAAGTGGTTCCTAAAAAAGAATCAAAAATCACTTTTATAACAAAGCTAGAAAACCTATACGAACGTTTTTTAAGCTATGCTTTAAAAGGGAAAAAACCGGGCAGCATCATCGCTGGAACGTTTGGGTTATTAATTCTTGCGGTATTTTTAATGGCGACTTTTCCTCCTAAAATATTGTTTTTCCCAAATACCGATGCCAAACAAGTCTTTGTATATATCGAATACCCTATTGGGACTGACATCGAAGAAACAAATCTTATTTCAAAGGAGATTGAACAAGACATCGAAGATTACTTAAAAAAGTATGATGTCGATGGCAAAAGCTTTTTGATTACCTCTATTATTGGACAAGTAGGAGAAGGCACAGCCGACCCATCTCGAGGACAAGAGGGTGGAAAAACACCAAACAAAGCTCGAATCACGGTAGATTTTGTAAAGTATCAGGACCGTCAAGGAGTGAGTACTGAATCCGTGCTCAAAGACATTCGAAACGTCGTTCAGGGTTACCCAGGGGTGAGTATTGTGGTCGATAAACCCGCCGATGGCCCGCCAACAGGCGCCCCTATCAATATTGAAATTAAAGGCGATGATTATGAATTAATCTTGGAAACTGCCAATCGATTAAAATCTTATATCAATTCCTCAAATATTGCGGGTATTGAAGAGTTAAAATTAGACATTGATCAAGGTAAGCCCGAAATGTTAATTTCTGTTGACCGGCAAAAAGCACGACGTCTGGGTGTTTCAACTGGTCAAATTGGCGCCAACTTACGAACCGCATTGTATGGAAAAGAAATTTCAACTTATAAAAACGCGGATGATGACTACCCTATAAATCTAAGACTAAAAAACGAAATGCGTTATAATAAATCGACCTTGCTCGATCAAAAAATAACTTTTAGAAATCAAAGTGATGGCCAAATAAAACAAGTGCCCATTTCGGCGGTTGCAACCACTGAAAATCAATCTTCGTTTAGCGCGATTAAACGTATTGACTTGGATCGAGTGGTGACTATTTATTCCAATGTCTTAAGTGATTATAATCCCACAGAAGTCAACGATAAAATTAGAGCCATTGCTGAAAAATTCGAATCCCCAAAAAGCGTAGCGATTAGTTTTACTGGCGAACAAGAAAAACAGGCCAAAGAAATGGCGTTTTTAAGTAATGCCCTTTTAATAGCGGTCCTTTTAATTTTCTTGATTTTAGTCGCACAATTTAACTCCGCCACCACTCCAATTATTATTTCAATTTCTGTATTTCTTAGTTTGATTGGGGTCTTATTTGGACTCCTTATTTTTAGAATGGACTTTGTGGTGCTCATGACCATGATTGGAATTATTTCTCTTGCAGGAATTGTGGTGAACAATGCCATTGTTTTGATCGATTATATCAATCTTACCATGATTCGAAAACGTCGCGAATTGGGGTTAGAAGAGACGGACAAACTCACAGCTGCCCTTCTTGTAGAGTGTGTGGTGGAAGCCGGACGAACGCGTTTAAGGCCCGTAATATTAACTGCGATCACAACCATTTTGGGATTACTTCCTTTAGCCCTAGGAATTAACATCAATTTTAGAACCTTGGTCACTGAGCTTAATCCAAATTTTTATATTGGTGGAGAAAACGTTGCGTTCTGGGGGCCAATGGGCTGGGCAATTATTTTTGGATTAACATTTGCAACCTTTTTAACACTGGTGGTTGTTCCTATCTTATTTTACTTAATTAATAAATTGAAAACAAAAAAGCTTAAAGTCGTTTCCTAAGCGTATCAATTTTAATTTTTAAATGTTAAATTTGCGCAACTAATTTAGTCATATGTACAGAAGTCATCATTGTGGTCAATTAAGAACCTCGAACATCAACGAAGAAGTGACCCTTTCAGGATGGGTTCAAAAATCGCGTGATAAAGGATTTGTGATTTGGATCGATCTTAGAGATCGCTACGGCATCACTCAACTTATTTTTGATGCTGAGCGCACACCCGAAGCGATGGTCACCTTGGCTAAAAGTTTGGGACGCGAATTTGTCATTCAAGTGACGGGAACCGTCATTGAACGAACGTCTAAAAATCCTAATTTAGAAACTGGAGATATTGAAATATTAGTTTCAAAACTAACCGTTTTAAATACCGCAAAAGTACCGCCGTTCACCATTGAAGATCAAACCGATGGTGGCGAGGAGCTTCGTATGAAATATCGCTATTTAGACATTCGAAGAAATCCAGTAAAAAATAATTTAATTTTTAGACATAAAGTGACGCAGGAAGTTCGTTCGTATTTGTCTTCTCAAGAATTTATAGAAGTTGAAACACCTTACTTAATCAAATCGACACCAGAAGGTGCGCGCGATTTTGTGGTACCAAGCAGAATGAACGAAGGTCAATTTTATGCCCTTCCACAATCGCCACAAACGTTCAAACAACTATTGATGGTTGGCGGTATGGATAAATATTTTCAAATTGTAAAATGTTTTAGAGATGAAGATTTAAGAGCCGACAGACAACCCGAATTCACCCAGATTGACTGTGAAATGGCGTTTGTAGATCAAGAAGACATCCTAAATATTTTTGAAGGTTTAACACGTCATTTGATCAAATCGATTCATGGAAAAGAAATTACTTCTTTCCCAAGAATGACCTATGATGAGGCTCTCAAAACCTACGGAAATGATAAGCCAGACATCCGTTTTGGAATGCAATTTGGCGAATTAAATGCTGTGGCTCAACATAAAGATTTTGGCGTTTTCAACTCTGCAGAATTAGTCGTTGGAATAGCCGTTCCGGGTGGAAATAGCTTTACACGTAAAGAAATTGATGGGATCATCAACTGGTTAAAACGCCCACAAATTGGGGCGTTAGGGATGATCTATTCGCGATGTAATGAGGATGGAACGTATAAGTCTTCGGTTGATAAATTTTATGATCAAGACGATCTAGAAAAATGGGCTAAAGTGACAGGCGCTCAAGCAGGTGACCTTGTTTGTGTCCTCTCTGGCCCGACAAATAAAGTACGAACCCAATTAAGCGCACTCCGAATGGAACTTGCAGAACGCTTAGGACTTCGAAATCCAAAAGAATTTGCACCGCTATGGGTGACTGACTTTCCGTTACTTGAATGGGATGAAGACAGCAAGCGTTACCATGCGATGCACCACCCGTTCACCGCTCCAAAACCAGATCAAATTAAGTTATTAGATACCGATCCAGGTGCCGTAAAAGCCAATGCGTATGACTTGGTTTTAAATGGCAATGAAATTGGAGGGGGCTCGATACGTATCCACGACAAAGCCACGCAAGCATTGATGTTTGACCATCTTGGCTTTACACCAGAAGAAGCAAAAGAACAGTTTGGGTTTTTAATGAATGCTTTCGAATATGGTGCGCCCCCTCATGGAGGTTTGGCCTTTGGTTTGGACCGTTTAGTAGCAATCTTAGGAGGTCAAGAAACGATCCGTGATTTTATCGCCTTTCCAAAAAACAACTCTGGACGCGATGTGATGATTGATGCGCCATCGGCCATAGACGAAACACAATTAAATGAGCTACATCTAAAAGTCGATCTAAAATAAAACGATACTCATAAAATGAAATATATAATCTGGTTTTTATTTATTGCGACAATGGTCAGTATGCTCACAGGCTTGATTGTTGATTTGCCGTATTCAAAAAAATTGGTGGGTTTTGGGGTGATTGGATTGTGTGCGGTTGTATTTCCGTTGTTTTCCTATTACCGTTGGAAAGATAAAAAAGTCGCCGATTATATGCTAACCCAAGAGAATCTGGATAAAATGCGCGAATTTAATGACTCTAAAAAGTCTTAAACTTTAATTCAAATTTCGTTTTTCTACAAAAAAACGAGTCATCAATTCCGACGTTTCCGTTGCTAAAATGCCGCCCCTTAAAATCGTTTTTGGATGTAGTTTAGTGCCCATCACACCACAGCCTCGTTTTTCGTCTTTTGCCCCATATACAATGTTAGAAATCTGACTCCAATACAACGCCCCTGCACACATCTGACAGGGTTCAAGAGTCACATATAATGTACAGTTGTTTAGATACTTTCCGCCTAAAAAATGAGCCGCAGCAGTAATGGCCTGCATTTCTGCATGGGCAGTGACATCATTCAAAAGTTCGGTGAGATTGTGTGTTCTTGCAATGATTCTGTTATCAACCACAATCACAGCACCCACTGGGACTTCCCCTTTCTCAAAAGCAGCTTCTGCTTCCTGAAGGGCTTTTTTCATAAAATATTCATCATCAAAAATTACGTCCATAAGTCAAAAATACGATTTCAATCTTGTACTTTTGCTATGTGTTAAAAAATATACTCAAACATATTAACTCTCCAGAAGATTTACGTCAACTTTCCGCAGGTGATTTACAGCAACTTGCGCAAGAGTTAAGACGGTTTATTATAGAAATTGTTGCGACTAAAGAAGGGCATTTAGGGGCGAGCTTGGGTGTAGTAGAATTGACTATCGCGTTGCATTATGTGTTTAATACGCCTGAAGATTTACTGATTTGGGATGTCGGGCATCAAGCCTATGGGCATAAAATTTTGACCGGTCGTAAAGCAGAATTTCACACCAACCGACAACACAATGGTCTTAGTGGCTTTCCAAAACGAAACGAAAGTGTGTACGATGCGTTTGGTACTGGACATTCATCGACTTCTATTTCGGCTGCATTAGGAATGGCGATTGCCTCGCAATTAAAAGGAGAAAACAGACAGCATATTGCCGTGATTGGCGATGCCTCCATTGCAAGTGGAATGGCCTTTGAAGGCTTGAATCACGCTGGGGTAACAACGGCTAATTTATTGGTGGTTTTAAATGACAATGCGATTGGAATCGACCCAAGTGTTGGCGCTTTGAAACAATATCTCACCAATGTAAAAAAGGGCACTCAAAAACAAGATAATATTTTTGAAGCCCTCAATTTTGAATATTCTGGTCCTATTGATGGACACAATATGGCGGCACTTCTTACAGAGTTAGAACGTCTCAAAACTATTGACGGCCCTAAGTTTTTACATATCATCACTACCAAAGGGAAAGGGTTGAAACAAGCAGAGGCCGATCAGGTAAAATACCATGCGCCCGGGAAATTTAATGCAACTACAGGGGATTTAATTTCTAAAAATAACGAAAACCTTCCTCCTAAATACCAAGACGTTTTTGGACTGACTCTGGTTGAGCTCGCCAAAGCGAATAAGAAGATTATTGGCATCACACCGGCCATGCCTACGGGGAGTTCGCTCAAATACATGATGGATGAAATTCCAGAACGTGCTTTTGATGTGGGGATTGCAGAACAACACGCTGTGACGATGGCTGCTGGGATGGCCACGCAAGGTTTAGTCCCATTTTGTAACATCTATTCTACGTTTTTACAACGGGCATATGATCAGATCATTCACGATGTAGCCCTGCAAAATTTGCCTGTTATTTTTTGTATTGATCGTGCTGGACTGGTTGGCGAAGATGGTGCGACACATCATGGGGTGTTTGATTTGGCGTACTTACGCTGTATCCCCAACCTCATCATCGTGGCACCTCGAAATGAGATAGAATTACGCAACATCATGTACACCGCTCAAAAAGGCTTGCAGCATCCAATTGCGATTCGATACCCAAGAGGTAGAGGCGTAACGCCCAATTGGAAGTCAGAGTTTAAAGCTATCGAAATTGGAACCGGCGTACAATTAAATCAAGGCGATAATTTGGCTATTTTAAGTGTAGGAGCGATTTCTAGTACGGTTTCAAAAGCCATCGATGGGCTCAATTGTGCGCACTATGATATGCGTTTTGTAAAACCGTTAGATGAACCATTGTTGCACACTGTTTTTAAAAATCATTCAACCCTCATAACTCTAGAAGACGGCGTGGTGAGTGGTGGTTTTGGAAGTGCTATTTTAGAATTTGCAGCCACTCACAACTATAAAAATGATGTGATTTTGAAAGGGATCCCAGATGCATTTACAGAGCATGGATCGGTCAATACACTTTATGAAACACTGGAACTTGACCCTTTTCATCTGAAGCAATTCATCTCCGATTTAATCCAAAAAAAAGGGACTCCCTAAACGAACTCACTTTAATATTTCACGCAGCACGTTTTACATCGGAGTCTCTAAAGTTTTCTTCTCACGAAGTTTTATTTTAACGTATTTCAAAGCATTTTTCACCTTGTAAACGATTACCGCTTCTTGACCTACCAATTTGAAAGGAATGTCCTTGGTCTCCTCTTTTTGATCGGATTGGTTTCTTAATCCTCCATCACTTTCAAGTAGATTATGATTCGTCTTATTTTTAATAAATCCTTGGTATAAACGCGGTTTCTGATATTTTAGGGCGCTGTATTTCTCTTTAAAATAGATTCCTTGTAGTTCAATTTGCTTTGAATTTAAATCCAGATTCTCGTCTAGAACTACATAAACAGAATACCCTGAACCACCGCCTCTAATAGGGGAATTCCATAGGCTGTAATACGATTCTGTGGTGTTTATAAAAGTGTTTGATTCTAAGTTGAACTTACTCGCACAACCCAGAATCATAATAAAACAAAAAGCTCTGAGAACCACCATCTTTACAATTAATTAGTTTTTAATGAATTTAAGCGTTTGATTTATGTTTCCAACATTTAAGTTCATAAAATAGATTCCCGAATTTAATGAACGTACATCTACTTTCTGGTTTTTGAGCGTTCCTTTTAAAATTATTTTCCCTGTCAGGTTATAAATTTCATAACTAACCGTCGCGCTAAAATCTAGTGTTGTACTTCTAAAGTTTAACTCCTCTTGTGTTGGGTTTGGATATAAAAATACGTCCGTTGATTTACGAAAGTCATTTGTTGCCAAAGTGCCTTGAACGGTAGTTTCGAACATCCCATTTCCATGGGTTCCAATCAATAGTTTATTATCTGAGGGTCTATAAGCGAGGCTACTGACCACGGCCAATCCAATGGTATTCGCACCTTCTATATCCCAATCATCATTCACAGGATCTGAATTACTATAAAGTCCTCTAGCAGTACCTACAAAGTATCTAATTTCACGCCCTACTACGGTAATTGCTGCAGATCGAATGGAGTGTGCGGATAAATTTTGCTCAACCAATGTCCAAGTCGGATTATCCGAAGTAGCATTGGTGGTTAGAAAAATATTATTAATTCCATAGTTTGCATACACCGCCAACACAATGTCTGGATTGGTTGGGTGAATCGCTAAACCACTCACAATAGTAAAATTCGATGTAGTCGCAGTCGGAGGCGTGATGTTTACGGCTGTACTTAAGTCGGGGGAATTAATCGGGGTGTTTAACCTGAAAATACCTCCGCGATCCCCACCAATTAACAAATAACTAATCGCAGGGTTGTATATGCCCCTTGTTGTTGCAAAAGTTCTCAAGTTTTCTCCTGTGCTTAAAGTCTTAGCATTGGACCAGGATAACTTTGAAACGGTTGTGGCACTATTGGTTTTATAGAGCGTGTCATTTCCTGCATAATATAGGTAATCGTTGTTGTCGGGATCTAAATAAAAATAGGTTATAAATTGACTGTCAGAGTCCTCTGGAGTAATAATTCTCCATTGACTATTTGCAAAAGAAAAGATATGGCCTCTCTGATTCCCTGCGTAAAGCTGTCTCCCAGTAGCGGCGTCTGATTTTCCTATGCCAACTGCAACGCCATCCCCACCAACTAAACTATTCATTGTCGTGTTGTCACTTAATCCTGCATCGATTCCTTCAATTGTGGTTCCGTTATCCTGAGCGCCCCCTAAAACCACATCACTTCCTGATGTTGGATCTAAAGCTACATGATAAAACTGGTAGGTTACGTAATTATTATTTAAACTTACCCATGGTATAATAGCAGCCGAAATGTTAACCGTTTTATGAATCCCTCCATCGGATCCGCTGTACATCACATTGCGGTTGTAGGGGTCAAACTCTAACGCGTGTATATCAGGGTGATGATCGACCCCTCCAACGTTATAATCATTATAATTTCTATTAGTTGCATACCCTCCGATTCTTGCAAAGGTTGCATCGTTTACGATATCTTCGATTTTATAGACATTGGTCCCCCCAATGACTACGAAATTTTCATTGTCTGGCTTTACCGATACAACTAAATCATAGCCCCCTTGAACGGCAAAAGGATCATTCCCCACTAAATCTCCTCCAGCTTCATCTGGAAGTTTGGACGAGTAATTGGTCCATGTATCTGTACTTAAATCATATTTCCATAAATCAGCTTCAATAGCAGCATCATTTCCATTGACATAAAGCGCATAAATAACATTGGTGTTTGACGGTGCTTCTGCTAATACTATTCTTCCTGTTGATTCCCATCCAATTGGTGTCCCGTTTTTTGCAATATGCGTCCAAGGACCACTGCCTGTTGGTGACGTCCATACACCAGAATCTTCTAAACTCGCAAAAACTCTACCGTTAGAGGCAATAACAACATCGGTCCAGCCCCCACCGATAATATCAAATTCTTTTGTAAAACTAGTACCATCATATCTATAAATATTCTGATTTTGTGCATTTGTGGCCACAAATAAATGACCATTTGTTGGATTTACTTCTAAGGCACTGATATAGTCAAAATCGCTATCATAACTTTCAAATTCTGAATCCGTATCCGCCATATGTGTCCATGTAAGTCCACTATCATTAGATTGCCAAACACCCCGCCCACGGAAAGCAGAGCCTAACCGCGCAGAGTTGCCAGACCACTCTCCAGTGGCATAATACCACTTGTTTTGATGTCCAACCCTTGGGTCTTGCGCCAAGGCAGTGACATTGTGTATTTCATCATTAGGGGATACTTTAGACCAACTAATGCCTCCGTTGGTGGTTCTAAATAAACCGCTAGTAACGCCACCAGACAATATGGTATTGCTGGTAACATCCAATATATCAACTGCCAAAGCTCTTGTGCGCCCTCCAAAGTTCGAAGGGCCTCTTGAAACGTAGGTATTAGAAGCGGCTCTTCTAAAAGCAGTAGTCCTTAAATTGGATTCTTGCTTAATTAAAAGTGTATTGTCTAGTTCACGTTGTTTTTCTTCCATTGGAATGGTCCCCGTAAGCGGGTTTTTTTGCATGTTAAATTCGTGCAACAAACGCTGTTGAGCAAAAAGCTGTCTTGTATTTTTAGGTTGATTTTCAGAACTTAAAGCTGTGAGATGTTTGGGGTTAAGTTCGATCGTTGAATATTCTGCTTTGGCGAAATCATTCTGTTTAAAAACACAAAAGATGGACGTAAATAAAAATAAGAGTATTAGGGCTGCATAATGCTTTTGCATAAGAATGGGGGTTGTTAAAAGCAAAATTGGTCATATCAAATTTACAAAAAAAAATTAATTACGGTCAAAATAAGAACCCTTTAATTTTTTTATAGGTTTGTACGGCTTTTGTGTCGGAAAATAGAGATGCAAAATAGCAGACATTCATCAATCGTGTGTAGAGGTTTTTATGGAGAAAATCAACCTCATTTGGAAGTAGCTTTAATAAGAGTTTATCATAACTCGTGGGTACGTTTTCATAGTTGTTATTTACCGCTAAAATAAATCGATCCAAGAGTTGATTTAAAATTTCAAATCCTGAGATTTCTTTATCGATGACTTCCTCTGAATTGTATATTTTCTCGACACTCAGTTTAATAATATCATCAATTTGAGCTTGGTATTTGCTTTTATCGAGGATAGAGACATGGAATTCCCCTTCAAGAATTTCTTTTTCATGCGCCATAAATATGTTAACTGCATCCTCAATCAACGTACTAATTGCCAAAGCTCTTAAATAACTCACCCGTTCTTTTGTGGATGGAAGCGCATGGTATTTTTCGGAATTGATGGTGTGTCTGACTAAGTTTATTAAATACTCAAGTGCGTAATCCTCTTCAATGAGTCCGAGGTTAATACCATCCTCAAAATCAATAATCGTATAACAAATATCATCGGCTGCTTCCACTAAAAACGCTAATGGATGCCTTGAATATTGCGCATTATCAGGGCTGAGTTTGTGTAACCCCAATTCGTCAGCGACGTCTAAAAAGTTTGTTTTTTCTGTTTGAAAAAAGCCGTATTTCTTAGATGCAATGTGTGGTGTTGGTTTTACTGGTAGGGATTCTTTTGGGTATTTTGTAAAAGCGCCCAAAGTGGCATAACTCAATCGTAACCCTCCTTGCGTTCCTTGTTTGTCTTGTGTGAGGACTTTAAATCCATTGGCATTACCTTCAAAATCACATAAATCTTGAAATTCTTTTGGACTTAATTGGTCTTTAAATTTTTGACCAGGGCCATTTTTAAAATAGTGGCCAATGGCTTTTTCGCCAGAATGTCCAAATGGAGGATTCCCAATATCATGTGCCAGCGCTGCGGCCGCAACGATAGCTCCAAAATCATTGGGTTTATAGCCGTGAATTTCTTTTAGATAGGGATGTTTTTCTAGAATTTTTACGCCTGCTTTCCTTCCTAAAGAACGGGCCACTACACTTACTTCGAGGCTGTGTGTGAGCCGTGTGTGCACAAAGTCTGTGGATGACAATGGGATGACCTGAGTTTTGTCTTGAAGACTTCTAAATTCAGGGGAAAAAATAATACGATCATAATCAACATCAAACCCTAGGCGTGTTTCGTCTTGTTCATTTCTAAGGCGTTTATTGGTGTCTCCTTGGCGTTTTAAAGAAAGTAGTTGTTCCCAATTCATGTTATCTGGTATGAACCTGCAAGATAGTCATTTCAATGTTAATTAAACGTTTCTAAAATTCAGTACATGGAACCACACCCTAACATTTTGTTAATGGTTTTGTAAACGTGATTTAACTTCGATAGGTACCTTAAGCTGTTAATTTGCAGTAACAATAATTAACTAAAAGAAAATGAAAAAAACAATTTTTACTTTATCAGCAATTGCAGCACTTGCCTTTACTGGGTGTATGCAAGATGAAGCACCGCCAATTCTTGAAGATCCAGGAAACTCTGGTACTGTTGGGAACAATACTGTCTCTGTTTCTGGGATGATTTCAGAAAGTACGACTTGGACAAATGACAATATTTATGTGCTTAATCAAAAAGTAGTGGTGCCAAGCGGAGTTGTACTTACAATACAAGCTGGAACTATAATTAAGGGAACTGAAGGCACTGGTTCCTTAGCCTCTGCACTTATTATTGCTCAAGGTGGAAAATTAAATGCTGTAGGTACAGCAACAGAACCTATAATTTTCACGTCCATAAACGATAATATTGAGGTTGGACAAACAGCTGGAACTAATTTAGACGAAACTAATTCTGGACTTTGGGGAGGGTTAATCGTTTTAGGTTATGCTCCATCTTCGTTTTCTGGCGATGTAGATGTCGTTCAAATTGAAGGGATTCCTGCGGATGATACTTTTGGTCTTTATGGTGGTGAAGATGCTACTGATAATTCTGGAGTATATCAATATATATCAATCCGTCATGGAGGCGCACTAATTGGAGAAGGAAATGAAATCAATGGCTTAACACTTGGTGGTGTTGGGTCTGGTACCATAATCGAAAATATCGAAGTGGTCGCAAACGTTGATGATGGTATTGAGTTTTTCGGAGGTACGGTAAATGCTACCAACCTATTGGTTTGGGCTCAAGGAGATGATGCCATCGATATTGACCAAGGGTATTCTGGAATTATTGATAATGCCATTGTTATTTTAGGGGCTAACTCCGATCATGCATTTGAAATTGATGGTCCTGAAGGAACCGCAACAGGTTCATTTACATTAAGAAACTCAACTATCGTTGGAAACTCTGTCACTGAAAATGGCGAATATGCAGATTACAGATCTAAGGCTATGGGAAGAACAGAAAACATATATGGTTACGGATTCAAAAGTTCTTCAGATGTGGAATTGGACAACGATGGGGTTGCCACAAACTATAATGATGGATTATTAACTTTTGGAGCATGGGAAATTGTATTGCCTACTGGTGTTTCTGAGGTTACGGACATCTTTGTAAACAAAGCTGAGACGGTTGAGGTCAGTGGATTTGGTTCTACAACTACCGCTGTATCTGAAGGAGAAAATACTGTAGGCGCTACAACATCTCTTCTAAGCTGGACTTATGCAAATGCTAAAGCAGAATTAGGATTCTAAAAATAAGAATTAGTCAACTCATCAATTGCTTGTGTTCATTCGCGAGCAATTGTTTGTTGTTTAAACACATACTATGAAATTATACAAATTAACATCATTTTTACTAACAACTTTTCTTGCACTTCAACTCACAGCTCAATCTGGTAAAATTGTTGGTACCATTACAGACGGCGAATATAATGAACCTATGGCTTTTGCCAATGTACTGATTAAAAACACGACAACTGGAACCACTTCAGATTTTGATGGCAAGTATCAACTTGAGATTTCTGAAGGAAATTATACTATTGTGTTTTCTTATATCGGCTATCAATCTGTTGAAATCTCGGATGTAAACGTTGAGGCAAACTCAGAAGTCCTTGTAGATGTAACACTTAATACAAACTCATTAGAAACTGTCATTATTACAACTACGGTGAGAAAAAATACAGAATCTGCGGTATTAGATTTACAAAAAAAATCAATTACTTTATTGGATGGGCTTTCAGCTCAAGGGATTAAAAGTAGTGGCGCGGGTAATATAGCCAGTGCTGTTAAAAGTGTTCCTGGGGTATCCATTCAGGGTGGCAAATATGTGTATGTTAGAGGGTTGGGAGATCGTTATACTAAATCCATATTAAATGGTGTGGACATCCCTGGCTTAGACCCCGACAGAAACACAATTCAAATGGATGTATTCCCTACTAATATTTTGGAAAATGTTATTGTAATAAAATCTGCTGCCGCCGAATATCCTGCAGATTTTACAGGGGGCGTTATTGATATTGTTACCAAAGATTATCCAAGTAAAGAATCCTATACGTTTTCAATAGGAACATCCTATAATCCTAATATGCATTTAAACTCAAATTACTTGAGCTACAGTGGCAGTAAAACCGATTGGCTTGGTTTTGATGATGGTATGAGAAAAAGACCGATAAACAGGTATCAACCCATTCCTGGTACATTTGCAAATTCGTCTGTTTTGACAGCGCTTACGGGAGCGTTCAATAAAGAATTAACCGCAAAAAGATCAGAAAGTGGAGTGAATTATGACTTTGGATTTACAGCGGGAAATCAATATGAAGTTGGAGAAAACAAACTAGGGTATCAATTGTCTTTTTCTTACAAAAATAAAACAGAATTCTACGACAACAGAGAGGACGGAACCTATATGAGGGATCAAAATAATGCGTCTAACAACGACCTATTGGCAACGCGAACGACTTTGGGAGAAGTTGGGGTGAATTCCGTATTGTTAAATGTGCTTACTGGACTCGTATACAAACGTGAAAATTCAAAATACAAATTAAACTTCCTTCATATACAAAATGGTGAAAGTACCGCTGGAAAATACGAACAGCAACTTGCACAAGCAGGGGGTGGAAGTGGTTTTGAACCGATTTCAAAAGATGCACTCCTTTATACCGAAAGATCAATTTCAAATATTTTATTAGCAGGAACACATTCCTTTAGAGACAGTGGGTGGCAAATGGAGTGGAAACTATCACCATCTCTTTCTAGAGTGTACGATAAAGATCACCGAATTACACCCTTACAATTGACTCAGGAAGGGAACGCTTTTATCAGTCCAAGCGCCTCAAGCTACCCTATAAGAATCTGGAGAACTCTCGAAGAGATTAACCTTGTTGGAAAACTTGATGTCAATAAAAAATATACGCTTTTTGACAACCCTGCAAAAGTTAAATTTGGTGGAGGATATACCTATAAATTCAGAAATTTTAAAATTGATGATTATACGTTTACGATCACAAATCCAGTAACGGGGCTCTCTGTAGAAAATGGAGATGCAGATACCATATTGGCTGAAAATAATATATGGACTCCACAAACAGGATCAGGAACACACTTAGTTACAGGCGATCTTTTTGAAAAAGCCAATGCCTACGAAGGGGAGCAACGAATCACGGCAATGTATGCGTCAAATGAATTTAGTTTAACAGAAAAACTAAAAACAGTATTGGGCATACGTACAGAGTTATTTCAAACCTTTTATACAGGGCAAAACCAGGCAGCTACAGAAGTGTACAAAAATTCTAAAATAATAGATAAGTTTGATGTATTCCCATCTGCTAATATCATTTATAGCCTTACAGATGAACAAAACTTAAGGGCATCTTATTCAAGAACAACGGCACGTCCTTCATTTAAGGAAGCTTCAAAAAGTCAAATTTTTGATGCCATTACAAACCGTCTTTTTATTGGAAATATTGATTTGACGCCATCCTATATTAATAATTTTGATGTCCGTTTTGAAAAATTTGGAGAGGGGAGTGAAATGTTTGCTTTTAGTGGGTTTTACAAAGACTTCACAGATCCCATAGAATTAACTTTTTACGAGTCAGCACCAGATCAAATAACGCCTAAAAACTTAGGTTCTGCAAAGGTTTATGGAATTGAGTTTGAATTTAGAAAATCATTAGGGTTTATTTTGGAAAGCTTAGATAAACTTAAGTTTAACATCAACGCCTCCTATATTAATTCAGAACTAACGATGAATATAGACGAGTATAATAGACGTGTATTGGCGGCAAGAGATGGAGAGTCCATAGAAGATACAAGAGATTTACAAGGCCAATCGCCATTTCTTATCAATACAGGGCTAAACTACAATAACTCGGACACAGGATTGCAAACGGGATTATTTTTTAATGTACAAGGCAAAACATTGGAAGTGGTAGGAACTGGAATTGTTCCAGATGTCTATACAAAACCGTTTAGCAGCCTCAATTTTACACTTAACAAAAGTTTTGGCCAAGACAAAAAATCAACTATTGATGTAAAGGTCTCTAATATTCTTAACAGTAAAAGAGAGAGTGTTTATGAATCCTACAAAACTGCATCAAAAACGTTTTCTAGCTTCCAACCTGGTACAGAAGTGTCCATAGGGTATTCTTATAAATTTTAATTGAATTAGTCACTTGATTAGAAAACAAAAAAAGCACCCTTTCGGGTGCTTTTTATATTCTATGTATTGGGTTCGTTAGTTCATGCTTATTGCAAGTTGCGACTTACGATCCCATTCACTAACATTCATAATTTTTGAATTTACAAAATCGACCTCTTTTAAAGAGTTTTCAGTCCAAAAAAACCATTTCCCTGTTTTGATTCCATTACTGTAATTTCCTTGAGACAATTTATTTCCTTTAAAATCATAACTCGTCCAAAGGCCTTCTAAGGCTCCATTTTTATTGAAAGCTCCTTCTTGTTGAACAGAACCATTATCATAATAATAAGTCGCAACAGTGAGTGGACCTTTTGTTTCTAATTTTGGTTGGTTTATGTTTTGAGCTGCTACGGTTGTTCCAATAAAAACTAGCGCAATTAGTATGTATTTTCTCATATCAATAATATTTACAATGTAAAGCTACAAAAAATTTACATTAAAAATACAATTAGTTTACATTAAATTAACATTGAGAATTAGATTTAAAATGGTAAAATACGGTCAGGGTACAATTTGGAGGAATGTATTAGGTTTAATGATTACTTAACATTCTGCTTACGCTATAGACATGTTTAATTATAATCTTTGTAATGTCTTAGACACATAATTAGTATCATTATTATGTATTAGTTTTTGTCGACTACAAAAATGATGATTTCTGATGAGCTGCCCTTGGCCAGGCAGCTTTTTTTCATTCAATCTTAATCTTAAGGAAACATTAAGATAACATTAGTTTGTGTTATTTGTACCCGACAAAAACTAATAATACATTCTAATGAAATTAAGAATTTTATCTATTGCAATAACTTTATTTGCAACCACCCTCGTTCAATCTCAAGAAATCAGTGATACTTCATTTGGAAAAGGGTTGATCAATTTTGTAGCAAAAGACAGCTCATTTAGTGTCAAATTTGCACCACGCTTCCAAGTGCGTTCTATGTCTTCATGGGACCATGACGGGAACCAGTACGGAAGTGCAGAACACAACTTCATCGTTCGTCGGTCTCGTTTAAAGTTTGACGGTTTTGCATACAGTCCAAAATTAAAATACAAGCTAGAGCTAGGGTTATCTAACAGAGACATTTCTGGTGCAAATCAATTCAATAGAAATACGCCTCGATATATTTTAGATGCCGTAATTATGTGGGAATTTTCGAAAAACTGGGAACTTTGGGCAGGTCAAACAAAACTACCAGGAAACGTGGAACGTGTTGTATCTTCTGCTAATTTACAGTTAATTGATCGTTCTTTACTAAACAGCCGATTTAATATTGACCGAGATTTAGGAATCCAAATTCGTCACAAATCAAATTTAGGTGGTGACTTTCTAATGCGTGAAAAATTTGCCATATCACAAGGAGAAGGTCGAAATGTAACTGAAGGAAATGAAGGAGGATTACAATATACAGCCCGAGTAGAGTTTTTACCTTTTGGAGCCTTTAAATCCAAAGGTGATTACAGTCAGTCTGATCTTAAAAGAGAGAACACTTCAAAGCTAATGGTTGGGTTTACATACAATTTTAATGAAAATGCCGTTCGTGAGCGAGGCTTTGCAGGGGACTACATGATTAGAACCGATGGAACTATTTTTGAAACCAACCAAACGACCACTTTTTTAGATGCAATGTTTAAACACAATGGGTTTTCATTTATGGGTGAATATGCCAAACGAACAGCAGTCCATGTAATAGCTACAGAAACTGATGGGGTAACTCCAACTGGTGATATTGTACTGACAGGAAAGGCTTTGAATTTACAGGCTGGATACTTATTTAAAAGCAATTTCGAAATTGCTGGGCGTTTTACGACACTAGAGTACGAATCAATTACAGAAACACTTCCTTCTAAACAGTACACATTAGGATTAAATAGATTTCTTGTAGGTCATAAACTAAAAGTTCAAAGTGATCTCAGCTATACCACTTTAGATGGTAAAAATGATAACATTACTTTCAGATTAGGGTTTGATATTCACTTTTAATCATAACATTCGCTTAACATTAAATTGAAAAACAAATTAGACATTTAACCAATAAACAAACAGGAAATTATGGATAACATTTATTTGTATATGATTATTGCCATTACCATATTAGCGGTGGCAGATATTATTGTAGGAGTGAGTAATGATGCAATTAACTTTTTAAATTCGGCGATTGGTTCCAAAGCCATCTCGCTTAAAACCATAATGATTGTGGCCAGTTTGGGAATTTTTGTTGGGGCAGTATTCTCTAGTGGAATGATGGAAGTCGCAAGAAAGGGGATTTTTGTGCCTGGAGAGTTTTACTTTGATGAAATTATGTGCATTTTTATGGCGGTCATGATTACCGACATCTTGTTACTTGATTTCTTTAACACTTTAGGTTTACCAACTTCAACGACGGTTTCAATTGTGTTTAATTTACTTGGTGCAGCAGTTGTAATGGCCTTAATAAAAATCAGTGTTTCTGATACTGAAACAATTTCAGATTTAAGTAAATATATAAATACTGAAAAAGCCATTACCATCATAGGCGGTATCTTATTATCTGTATTTATTGCCTTCAGTGTTGGGGCTTTCGTTCAATGGATCTCCAGACTAATTTTTACGTTTCAAATCGAAAATAAAATAAAAAACTTTGGACTATTTTTTGGTGCTATTGCACTCACAGCAATTACCTATTTTATATTCCTGAAAGGCTTAAAAGGAACCCCCTACTACAAAGAGCTGAAACAAACCTTAGAAGGTAATGAAACTTATATCATTTTGGCAAGTTTTCTTTTTTGGTTATTCGTTTCATTTGTATTTGAAAAGATTACAAAGAAAACCATTCTATTAGTCGTTATTGCAGTTGGAACCTTTGGTTTAGCTCTGGCATTTTCTGGAAATGACTTGGTCAATTTTATTGGTGTTCCGATGGCGGCTTACCACTCCTATGAAGCATGGTCTGTCTCTGGTGTTGATGCTAGTCTATTTTCTATGGAAGTCTTAGACAAAAAAGTACCTGCAGAACCATTGTTATTATTTATCTCAGGAGGCATTATGGTTGTAACTCTTTGGTTTTCAAAGAAAGCTAAAACCGTAGCCGAAACTGAGATTAGCTTATCACGTCAAGGAGATACACGCGAAAAATTTGAGCCAAATGCCATTTCAAGAGGAGTTGTAAAAGGGGCCTCAAAATTGTCTGATTATTTGAGTGTTATTTTACCTAAATCTGTTCAAGGAAAAATTAATAAAAGTTTTGAAAAACCTAAGAGTGTATCAAAAACAGAAAGCATAAATGCCCCCGCTTTTGATATGATTCGTGCTTCTGTTAATTTAATGATTGCTGGCGTATTAATTGCTGTCGCAACCTCTCTAAAGCTACCGCTATCCACCACTTATGTCACATTTATGGTGGCTATGGGAACTTCGTTTGCCGATCGTGCTTGGGGATCAGAAAGTGCTGTTTACCGTGTCGCTGGTGTGTTAAATGTGATAGCGGGATGGTTTGGAACTGCTATTGGTGCGTTTATAGCTTCTGGAACAGTAGTGTTTTTAGTGAATTGGAACCCAGCAGTAATGATTCCTATTTTCTTATTGATTACGATCTTTTTAATTTACAGAAACTATAAATCTCATAAAGAAAATACCGAAAAACTAAGTGATGAAGATAGTTTAAAAGAAACAGGGAGCAAATCTGTTCAGGGCGTGATTTATGAAAGTGCTACAAATATTGCTACGGTAATTAAAAGAGGTAATCGGATCTATAGCAACGCCGTAAACGGCTTATCACAGCAAGATTTAAGTTTGCTTAAGAAAAATAAAAAACAGGTCTCTAAGTTATCTGATGAAGTTGATAGTTTACGAGATAATATTTTTTACTTTATCAAAAACTTAGAAGAGACGAGTCTAAGAGCGAGTAGCTTTTATATTAATATTTTAGGATTCTTACAGGACATGACACAATCATTAGAGTATATTTCTAAAGTTAGTCACAAACATGTTCAAAATAATCATAAGAAATTAAAATTCAATCAAATTAAAGAATTGAATCAAATAAGTGACGTTATCGAACAACTCTTTTCTGAAGCTCACGATGCTTTCAAAACACAATCTTTTGAAAAAATTGAATCTGTTTTAAAGAGTAAATCTGAGATTTATAGTATTCTAAAATCTAATATCGAACTCCAAGTAAAACGTACGCGAACCGAGGAGTCAAGTCCTAAAAACACAACACTCTATTTTACTTTGTTATTAGAAACAAAGGATCTCATGAACGCAGCAATGAACTTGTTAGAAGAATATCATACTCAGCATGACAGCAGTATTGAACCCGCTAAAATTGTGGATGACAAACAGTAATCATCTGATCTTAAATTGTCATAAAAAAAGCACCTAATATGTTAGGTGCTTTTTTTATATAAGGGGTTTGTTATTAAGACCCACACATCAAGCAATCGTCTCCTTCAGCTTCTTTTGCTTGTTCTATCAACGCTTTCATTTCTTCGGCAGACATCGGCTCAACATCAACTGAGGGTGTGTCTTTAGAAAATTTTTCAGCCGTTTTAGCCGCTTTTTCCTGCTTTTTTTCTATCACAGTTGCCTTTACTTCAGCAACTTCAACAGCTTTTGGCTGAGGTGCTACAGTTTTTTTGTTGTCTAAAGTAAATTTAATGGCATCCACAGCACTTTTCGTTCTTAAATAGTACATTCCCGTTTTTAATCCACTTTTCCAAGCGTAGAAATGCATAGATGTTAACTTTGCCATTGTAGCGCCTTCCATAAATAAATTTAAAGATTGGGATTGATCGATAAAATAACCACGCTGACGCGACATGTCAATAATATCTTTCATGCTTAATTCCCAAACGGTTTTATACAACTCTTTGATGTCTTGAGGTATCACATCCACGTGTTGGATGGATCCATTAGCGCGCATGATGTCTTGCTTTAAACCTTCGTTCCATAGGCCTAGTTCCACTAAATCTTCCAATAGGTGCTTGTTGACCACAATGAATTCTCCAGACAGTACACGACGGGTATAGATATTTGAAGTGTATGGCTCAAAACATTCGTTATTACCAAGAATTTGCGACGTACTTGCAGTTGGCATTGGCGCGACTAAAAGTGAGTTACGGACGCCATTTTCGAGGACTTGCTCGCGCAGTTTGCCCCAATCCCAAAGACCGCTTAGATCTTCGTCTTTCAGTCCCCATAGGTTGTGTTGGAATTTTCCTTCGCTGATAGGAGAGCCTTCATATGTTTGATAAGGACCATCCTCTGACGCTTCTTCCATTGAAGCGGTCACTGCTGCGTAATAAATAGTTTCAAAAATATCTTGATTCAATTTTTTGGCATCGTCACTTGTGAAAGGCATTCTCAATTTTATAAAGGTATCTGCCAAGCCTTGAACACCAATTCCGATAGGACGGTGTCTCATATTAGAATTTTCAGCTTCTACTACTGGATAGTAATTTCGATCGATGACTTTATTTAGGTTTCGGGTCACACGTTTGGTAATCTTATATAATTCTTGGTGATCAAATTTACCCTCTTTAATAAACATTGGCAAAGCAATCGATGCTAGGTTACAAACAGCAACTTCATCTGGCGATGTGAATTCTAAAATTTCAGTACAAAGATTTGAGGAACGAATAGTTCCTAAGTTTTTCTGATTTGACTTGCGATTTGCAGCATCTTTATAGAGCATGTAGGGAGTTCCGGTCTCAATTTGAGATTCAGTGATTTTTTCCCAAAGCTCTCTTGCTTTGATGGTTTTACGACCTTTACCTTGTTCTTCATAGCCCAAGTAGAGTGTTTCAAATTCTTCACTATGAACGTCGGCTAGTCCTGGGCACTCATTCGGACACATGAGGGTCCAAGTCGAATCTTCTTGAACACGTTCCATAAATAAATCTGGAATCCACATAGCATAGAATAAATCTCTTGCACGCATTTCTTCTTTACCATGATTTTTCTTTAAATCGAGAAAATCAAAAATGTCAGCGTGCCACGGTTCTAAATAAATCGCAAAACTTCCTTTTCGTTTTCCGCCTCCTTGATCTACGTAACGAGCCGTGTCATTAAATACACGTAGCATTGGTACAATACCATTACTTGTTCCGTTGGTTCCTGCGATATAACTTCCCGTTGCTCTAATGTTATGCATTGCTAACCCAATACCCCCTGCAGATTGTGAGATTTTGGCGGTTTGTTTCAACGTATCATAAATCCCATCGATACTGTCGTCTTTTGCAGTCAATAAAAAGCAGGATGACATTTGTGGTTTTGGTGTGCCGGCGTTGAATAAGGTAGGCGTTGCATGCGTGAAATACTTTTTAGACATGAGCTCATAAGTCTCTATAGCCGAATCTAGATCGTTTAAATGAATTCCGATAGAGACGCGCATCAACATGTGTTGAGGGCGCTCTGCAATGATGCCATTTAATTTCAAAAGGTAGGAACGTTCCAAAGTTTTGAATCCAAAATAATCGTAGCCAAAATCGCGATTGTAAATAATCGTAGAATCGAGTTTGTCTTTGTTTTCTTTGATGACGTTGTAAACTTCATCAGACAGTAAGGGCGCATCCTTTCCTGTTCGTGGGTTTACATAGGTGTATAAATCGTGCATGACTTCGCTAAAAGTCTTTTTGGTGTTTTTGTGTAAGTTTGAGACTGAAATCCGAGCTGCAAGTCGAGCATAATCTGGGTGCGCAGTGGTCATTGTTGCTGCAACTTCTGCCGCTAGATTATCTAATTCGCTAGTTGTCACCCCGTCATAAAGCCCTTCAATAACGCGCATGGCCACTTTTAAGGGGTCGACTAATTCATTTAAACCATAGCAGAGTTTCCGAACTCTCGCTGTGATTTTGTCGAACATGATTTCTTCTTTTCTGCCGTCTCTTTTTAGTACAAACATTTTTTTCTTTATTGTGCTTTTTTGATGCGCCTCAAAAAAGCGGTTAGTTAGTTAGCCTAGTGATATTTGAGTGACCTCAAATACTTAGTTTTTTTGTCTTGTTTCCTTATGGGAAAACAAAAAGTTGGTTTATGAAAAACGAGCTTTAAAAATCGTTTTAAGTTCTTATTCTAGTGTTGGTCTAGAATTCAGAATCGAAACTGTATTTATTGGCGCCCTCTTCTTCTTTGTTTAAGACACCCGCCTTTTGATATTCTCCCACTCTTTTTTCAAAGAAATTAGTCTTTCCTTGAAGTGAAATCATATCCATAAAATCAAATGGGTTTGATGTATTGTATTCTTTTTCGCAATCCAGCTCTTGTAATAAGCGATCGGTTACAAATTCTAAATACTGAGACATCAATTTTGAATTCATACCAATCAAGCTGGCTGGTAGGGATTCTGTGATAAATTCTCTTTCTATTTTTAATGCATCTAGCAATATTTCTCTGATGCGATCTTTGGGCACTTTATTAATAAGGTGTTTATTGTGTAAGTGGACTGCAAAGTCAGCATGTACTCCTTCATCTCTTGAAATTAATTCATTTGAAAAGGTCAATCCTGGCATTAAACCACGCTTTTTTAACCAGAAAATAGAACAAAATGCGCCTGAAAAGAAAATGCCTTCAACGGCTGCAAATGCGATCAATCGCTCTGCAAAACTTGGAGATTCTATCCATTTAAGTGCCCAGTCGGCTTTTTTCTTGATGGCTGGGAAGTTGTCTATTGCATTGAATAACTTGTCTTTTTCAACTTCATCTTTCACATACGTATCAATCAAAAGCGAATACGTTTCACTGTGAATGTTTTCCATCATGATTTGGAATCCGTAGAAAAACTTTGCTTCGCTGTACTGAACTTCGTTGACAAAGTTTTCAGCTAAATTTTCGTTAACGATTCCATCACTTGCTGCAAAAAACGCTAGAATATGCTTGATGAAATAACGTTCATCGTCATTTAGTTTTGTAGCCCAATCTGTTAAATCTTGATGCAAATCAATTTCTTCTGCCGTCCAAAAACTCGCTTCTGATTTTTTATACCATTCCCATATATCATGGTGTTGGATTGGAAAAATTACGAATCGGTCTTTGTTTTCTTGTAAAATTGGTTCTACTTGCGACATCTAAATGAAAAATTAAATTTTGAATTAAAAAATACACGTTTTAGTGGTTAACAAAGATTTAAAATTGTAGCCGTAAATGAAAGTCATTTTTATAAACATTGGGTGTAAGTTTTTAACAACGAGTAGCTTTTTTCCTACAAAATAATTTCAGCAATTTACACCTAATAGACTGAATTAAAATGAATTAAGAACCCTCTCTCTCTTACAGTAGATTTAATCATTAAGACTAACTAAAAACATGATTTCTAAAAAAATGAGAATTATTTAAAAAAGTGACTTCGTTTTTTCGGTCTCTATCTTAAGGTCGGCGTTATTTATATTTTACTTGTGTTTTAAGGCAACTTGTTCTAATTCGGCATACCAATCGGCTCCAAATTTGCGAATGAGGGCTTCTTTTACAAATTTATAGACAGGGACTTGGAGTTCTTTCCCTAACGAACAAGCATCATCACAGATTTCCCAATGGTCATAATTCACCGCAGAAAACTCTGTATAGTCTTTGACACGAACAGGGTATAAGTGACACGACACTGGTTTTTTCCAATGGACTTCCCCTTGATTGTACGCTTCTTCAATTGCACACAAGGCGGTTTGCTTTTCATCAAAAATAACATAGGCACAATCGGCACCATTAATTAAAGGCGTTTCAAGCGCACCATCTTCGGTAACAACATGGGTGCCTTGCGCTTCGATCGCATCGATACTTATTTTTCTGAGATAAGGTTTTATAATCGGGTAGATCTCTTTTAAAATGGTCGCTTCGCTTGGTTCTAACGGCGCTCCCGCATCGCCGTCTACACAACATGCGCCCTTACAAGCGCTCAGATTACAGATAAAATCTTTCTCGATAATGTCCTCGGACACGATGGTTTTTCCTATTTGAAACATGTGGCAAATATACTGTTAATTGTGAACATTTTAAAAGCAAATAATCGCTCATAATTAATTTGTGGATATCAATTTTTTCTTCACCTTTGTACAAATATAATTTGTAATCATGGCTTTCGATTTTAAAGAAATTTTAACGGCATTTATGGTCCTTTTTGCGGTAATTGACGTCGTAGGAAACATTCCAATTATTATTGACTTACGTAAAAAAGCAGGACACATTCAAAGTGAAAAGGCTTCTGTTATAGCGGGAATCATTATGATTCTATTTCTGTTTTTAGGAGACAGTATCCTAAAGCTTGTTGGGATTGATGTGCATTCGTTTGCCGTAGCGGGTGCGTTTATTCTGTTTTTCATAGCCCTGGAAATGATCCTCGGAATCACCTTATACAAACAAGAAGAAGGCACAAACATGAATGCCTCTGTATTTCCACTGGCATTTCCATTAATTGCTGGGCCTGGAAGTCTAACGACCCTCCTCTCGTTAAAATCTGAATTTCACACAGAAAATATTATTATTGCTGTGATTGTCAATGTGGTAGTCATTTTTATAGTCCTTAAAACCTCCTCACGTATCGAGCGTATTATTGGTCAAAATGGAATTGATATTGTTCGAAAAGTATTTGGAGTTGTACTCCTGGCAATCGCTGTGAAATTATTCACCTCTAATATTAAATTTTTACTTTAAATATGCGGTTCTTAACTTATTTATTATCGGTTTTAGCTCTCGGAATTATCGTGTTTAATTGCACTAAAATTAATTTTGATACACCCTTTGAAAACGATAGCTATACGGCTATCATTACCGCCATCGCAGCTGGCTGTGCCCTTCTAATTTTGACCATCCTTAGAGTGGTTAAAAAAATCGATCGGACGGTAAAAGAAAAATCTTAGTTTGAAATTAACGCTCCTTCTAAGTCCATCACTTTCATTAGCATTGGATCGATAGGATTCAACACTTTTGCCGCAGTATTATCTCCAAAAAGTTGTTTTGAAAATGCTGCTTTCAAGAGCGTTTTAATAGTGCTTTTATACACCTTTAATGCGTCCGTGTCTAGCTTTGATGCTTCGATGAAATACGTTACAAATTCTTGATAAACTAAATCTGAAATTTCAAATGTACTCAAAAACTGAGATTCATAAACCGATGCATAGGATGAACGTTGTTTGTCTAAGTGTTCAAAAACAAAGAAATCCATAAGGCCTGCGACCTTTAAAAACATGACAAGTTCATTGTCAAAATCGACGTCTTGGGGCACATAAATATCTGGAATAATCCCACCGCCGCCATAAACAACTTTTCCTTTTGGAGTTGTAAACTTAAGACTGTCTGCGGACGCGTCTGAATGTAGTGTGTCTTCGGCAGTATTGTCTAAGCGCTGATAGTAGGAGTCGTAATATGCTTCGGAGCCATTAGCATAGGTACGCTGTATCGAACGCCCCGTTGGCGTGTAATATCGGGAAGTGGTCAATCGGATGGCGCTACCATCGCCTAAATCCATTTCTCGCTGCACTAATCCTTTTCCAAAGGAACGGCGTCCAATAATGGTTCCAATATCATTATCCTGGAGTGCGCCTGCAACAATTTCACTAGCTGATGCAGAATTTTCATTGATCAAAACATACACTTGTGCTTGTTCGAAACGACCCTTTTGTGTCGCATAGCTTTCATCGATCAAATTGGATTTGTTTTTAGTAAACAGAATGCGTTTTCCATCTTCTAGAAATTCATCGGCGATTTTTTCGGCGATTCGTAAAAACCCACCAGGATTATCGCGGAGGTCTAAAACTAAATTTTTAGCACCCGCTGCTATTAAATCCTCGATTCCTTTTTCAAATTCTAAATAGGTGCTTTCCGCAAAACGATTAATTTTGATATATCCGAGCGTTGGGCTCATCATATAAAATGCCTCGACACTTTTGATTGGGACTTCTGCGCGGGTGATTTCGAAATCTAATAAACTATCGATGCCTGCGCGCTTAATTTGTAATCGAACTTTTGAGTTTTTTTTTCCTCTTAATTTTTGAACTACTTTGTCTTGACTCATTGACGCTCCATGAATCGTGTCGTTGTCTGCCATTAAAATGCGATCGCCTGCCAGAATCCCAGCACGAAAACTCGGCCCACCCTCAATTGGACGAATGACGGCAATGGTGTCTTTATAACTATAGAAACTGACGCCAATTCCAATAAAATCGCCTTTCATGTTTTCTGTGACCGACTCTAAATCTTGTTTTGGTATATAGGTAGAATGCGGGTCAAGGTTTTGTAAAACCTCATCAATAAAGGTTTCGACGATGCTATCGGTATCAACAGGATCTACGTACTCATATTCTAAATAATCGATGAGACGATTTAATTTTTGTTTCCTTATATTGTTCATGCTTACAAATGGGTTGGAGGCATTGTTACTTACTTTGTCTCCGATATAGATTCCAAGCGCCAGCACGACCGCAATAAAAAATGGAAGATTTTTTGGGTTTAATGACATCGCATTATAAGGTTAGTAATTCGACTTGGATGCCTGCTTTTTCTAAAAATTCAACCCCAGAAAGGTCTTTGTAGGCTTCGCTATAAACCACTCTGATGATTCCAGCTTGATGGATGAGTTTACTACAACTTTGACAGGGCGACAGCGTAATATATAAGGTGGATCCTGCACACGATTGAGTGGAAGATGCGACTTTTAATATGGCATTGGCCTCTGCATGCAATACATACCATTTGGTGTACCCTTCTTCGTCTTCACAAAAGTTTTCAAAACCGGTTGGGGTTCCATTATAACCATCTGAAATAATCATGCGATCTTTGACTATAATCGCCCCAACTTGTTTGCGTTTGCAGTATGATAATTTTCCCCATTCAGAAGCCATTTTTAGATACGCTTTATCATATTTAAGTTGCTTTTGAGTGGACATAAATGGGCTGTGTTTAATTTTTTTTAATGACTATAGAGTCTTGCTTGTGAATTAATATTTAAGAAAATAGAGGGCTGTTGAATATCAGAGGAAGCATTAGACCAATAACGATGGAAGAAATGACCATGACCCAATCTCTCAATGAAAATCTGAAAATAGTTTGCCCTAAGAATCCGAAAAACAAAATACAAAAAACAATAACAAATTGTCCAACTTCAATTCCTATCGCAAATTCTAAAACTGACAAAAGTGTGCTTTCACTCGAACTGACCAACGATTCAAATGCATTGGCAAACCCTAAACCGTGAATGAATCCGAAAAACAACACCAAACTAAATATAATTATTGAGTTGCCATATTTGGAAGCTTTTCCTGATGTAAACACATTGTAAATCGCCATAATAATGATTGTAAAAGGAATCAACCACTCGGTCACATTTGCCTTTAAATTTATAATATCATAGACGCCTAACAACAAACTAAGGGTGTGCCCAAGGGTGAACGAAGACACTAATAACAAAAGTCGTTTCCAATCTCTAAAAAAATAAGGAACGGTAAGTACGACTAAAAACAAAATATGATCATAGCTTTTGAAGCTGATAATATGATAAAGTCCTAATTCTAAAAATTTCAAAAAGCTGTCCAGCATAGGTTGGTTGTTATATTGATTTCAAAGTTAATAAAATTAATTAGTAATATCGGCAGGGTGGATGAAAGTTAAGGCATTTCAAAAATTTCAAGGCCACAATCCAAAAAGGCTTTATAATCTGTTTCGTCTGGCGTGTAGCCAATTGGGTTGTTTAAAATGGTTTTAGCATCGGGACTCAATAAGACATAGTAGGGCTGTGAGTTCGACTGGAAAAATTGGGTTTGAAAATGAGCCCATTTATGTCCATAATTTTCTAATACTCGAGCGCCACCGCCAAGGCGTTTCACAGTTAACTTTTGATTTTCTGGTAATTCTTTTTTGTCATCAACATAAAGAGAAATCAAGACATATTTGTTTTCAAAATAGGGTTTGATGGATGCTTTGGGCCAGATATGTTCTTCCATTTTGCGGCAATTAACACAAGCATACCCTGTAAAATCGAGTAAAATTGGTTTGTTTACTTTTTTAGCATATGCCACTCCTTCTTTTAAATCTTTGAAACATTCAAAATTATTTGGACAGTCATTTGGATATAAAAAACTATAACCCACGGGTGGTGCCAATCCACTTAGCAGCGTTAAAGGTGTGAATGTTTGTGTTTCTTTATTGACTCTAAAACCCGATCCTAAATAGACAACGAATGCCAAAACAAGCACTCCAGAACTGATTCTTAAAAAAGATAACTTTTTTAAAGGAGAATCGTGTGGGAATTTTATTTTTCCAAACACATAGAGAGTCAGACCGGCAAACACAAGAATCCAGATGCCTAAAAAGACTTCAATTTTAAGAAGTCCCCAATGTTTGACTAAATCGGCATTTGATAAAAATTTAAAGGCTAAGGCCAGTTCCAAAAAGCCTAAAACAACTTTCGTAGTGTTGAGCCATCCCCCTGATTTTGGAAGGGCTTTTAGCATGTTTGGAAACATGGCAAATAATGCAAAGGGCAAGCCAAGTGCCACTCCAAAACCTGCCATTCCAGCGGTCAGTTGCCAGGCGCCACCATCTGCCGAAAGGGAGCCCGCTAGCAAGGAGCCAAGAATTGGGCCTGTACATGAAAAGGACACAATGGACAAGGTCAACGCCATAAAAAAGACGCCTAATATTCCGCCAATGCCTTCGCCTTTGCTCGTGGAATTTGTCCACGTGGAAGGCAAAGTAAGTTCGTAATAGCCAAAGAAAGAAAAGGCAAAAAATATAAAGATGACAAAGAAAATAACATTCAACCAAACATTGGTTGAGATTTCATTTAAAATATCGGGATTCACCGAGTCTAACAGATGAAAAGGGATGCTTAATATCACGTACACCAATACGATGAAAAACCCATATGAAATGGCTTTAAACACGCCGCCTTTTTCATTGGCATTGCCCCCTTTTTTGGTGAAAAAACTCACCGTTAAAGGGATCATTGGAAACACACAAGGTGTTAAAAGCGCTAATAATCCACCCAGAAATCCTAAACCGAAAATTTTCCATAGGGACTTTCTGGAAGCTTTGATGTCTTGTGATAACGAGGTCAATTGTGTGCTGCATTTTGCTAATGCTTTTGAAATGGATTCTGGTGCCATCCCATATAATATTTGGTTGGCATTCTCTGAGAGATCCGCTTCAGACAAGGGCGTCCCGCCTACAATCGAAAATCCTGTTTCGGCCATGTATTCAAACGTGAAAGGATTGTCAGGTTTATAGGTGCATTTTGTGTCGTCACAGGTCATGAAATCAATATTTCCACGGATGCTAAACGCCGATGATTTTACCCGCACACGCTGTTTAAAAACTGCTTTGTCATAAAACTTAGAAACCACCATGTCAAACACGGGATCGTGTTGAGTGACTTTGTTTTCATCTGATTCGGTTACATTTCCGATGAGCTCAAAATTAGGGTCTGATTCAAATGAAAAAATTGTTGGCAAAGGACCGCCCTCTTCCACAAATTGTGAATAAAGTGCCCAATGGGTGTCCATTTTAGCAACAAAAACAAGGGTGTACTCTGTATCGGAAATTTTTTCTGAGCCAAACTCCCATTTAACAGGATTTAATATTTGAGATAATCCTGCAAAACTGCATAAAAACAATAAAAGAGTGATGCATTTTTTCATAATCATAGTAGAGATTAGAAGTGCAATTTAATCAAAAATTTAATCTGCAGTCCAATAAGTAAAATATAATATTTGAAATTCCTTCAAGAGTTCAAAAAAGCCCAACCAAAAATGGTTAGGCTTATAGTTGTAAATAGGAGCTTTCCTTGTAAAATAAGATATTGTAAATTAGGAATGTCCCTTTTCTTTCTTATAGGTCATTAATACTAAAATCAAACATAAAATTGATGATACCGCACAGACGCCATACATGGCCATCCAGCCAAAAGACGCCGTTATGTATGCGAGCCCTACTCCAGATAAAGTAGCTCCTACATATCCGAACAAACCTGTCATTCCACATGCTGCAGAAATGGCCTTTTCTATACTAAGGAAAACTCTGGGTGACAAGGTAAATGGTCTCTTATTTTTACTTTTTAGAGTAAAAACAAAAGGGGGATTTTAGGTGCTTTTACTTTGAATTGTAGAGTACTGAAAACTCTAGCCATACTAGATATGGATTAAATTAGATTCTTTTAAGTCAATATTGATTTCACAACTTAAACGAAAAGAGCCCTGCTAAAATAGCAGGGCTCTCTAAAGATTCATAAAACTAAAAATCACTTATTCTTTTGTGAGGGCTTTTGCATATTGAGTCACTCTAGAGATTTTTCCATCCATGTTAAAAAAGAACCATTCTACGAGTTCTTTTTCCCAGACAGTCCCATCTTTAGAAACTCTTTTTTCTCTTGAAAACACAGTCACTCCAGATTCTGGATCTGTATTTTGAATTTTCACAGGGACTATTGAATAAGCCTTCCAGGAAACTTCTGATAAATCCTCAAAAACTTGAGCCCAAACTTCTTTTGTCATGACTGTTTTGGTTCCTTCTGCATCTAAAAGAACCGCATTGTCTGCAAACGCTTCGCTACAGGCTGCTCCATCCATATTGTTGTAATCAACGAGTAACTTTTCGATCGCTTCAACCTCGCCTCTGTTTGAGAATACTAAAGGTCTTCCAGACCACTCTGAGGTGCCATCTCCAATAAATTTTCCACCGTAATTGAGTCCGAAATTACTATCTTTTTCTCTGTAAACCCATTGTCCAAACGAGGAAACTTTGTTTTCCTTATTTGTGGTGAAAATTTCCATTAGGTTTAAGTTTTCTATTGAACCATCTTTAAAATTTCTATTTTCTACAGACCAAGTTAAAACCATGGTATCCTCAGAACCTTCCATTTTTACTGGAATAATCAAATATGGATCCATTGTAATGGTTTCCATAGAGCCTAAAAACTTTGTTGACCAGTCCAACGCTTTTTCAGAAAATTCTTCTGTGTAGTTAGTCATCATAGCAGTCGCGTCTTTGGCGCTGTAGTCTTTAGCAATTTTTAAAACGGTTGCCACGGATTCGTCACTTCCAATTGTGAATGATTTTCCTTTGTTTTCACCTTCTCCTAAAAAGACGCCTCCAGATTGAGCGCTCAAAAATAAGCTTGAACAAAAGGTAAGTGTGTAAAGTAAATTTTTCATGTTGATTTTATTAAATTGGTTATACTTGTGAATTGCAATTTAATAAAATCGTACGAATCTACAAATCAATATGTGCTAAAACTTTGTCTCTATTTTTAATGTAAGTAGATTGGGTCTTATGGATAAACAGTTCAGAAGTTTGTGATCTCATCTCCTTAAGGATTTGATTTGAAACAGACCCAAAATCTTTATCTAAATTTCGACTGCTCCAATTTATAAATTCATAAATGATTGGATACATATCAATTCCCTTGTTTGTGAGGTAGTATATTTTTGTTTTATGATCGTGAGGTAGTTTAACGACTTTAATCAAATCATTATTAATTAAAAGATCTAGGCGGTTGCTCAGGATATTTGAAGCAATTTTTTCAGAAGACTTCATAAATTCTGTAAATGTTTTTTTACCTAAAAACAAGTCTCTAATAATAACTAGCGACCACTTGTCACCAACGATGTCGAGCACGCTTACTAAAGGGCATTTGGATCTATTTATTTTCATAAATTATTAATTTAAAATAATTTATAAACTTACACATTTTACTAAATTAAGTTCCATAATTTAACAGATATTTAAGTCGGGATGACAGGATTTGAACCTGCGACCACACGACCCCCAGCCGTGTACGCTAACCGGACTGCGCCACATCCCGAATAAATAGTGGCTCAATTTATTGTTATTTTTTCAATCAAAAAAATGATCGATCTTTTATTACGATTAAAAAGAAGTATGTCCCTTTTAATTTTTTGCTTAATTTTACAACCATGAAAAAGATTACTATACTTATCCACTGTAAGGATCAATCGGGGATTATAGCAGCGGTCACCAACTTTATTGCTTCTAAAAACGGAAACATTGTGTATATCGACCAACATGTGGATCAGGAACAAGAAGTGTTTTTTATGCGTTTGGAGGGAGAGTTTGAAATAGCTTCCTATAATAATTCAGACTTTAAGGCCTTGTTTCAGCAAGAAATTGCGCTTAGGTTTAATATGAACTGGGAGCTTTATACCGCAGTTTATCGCCCCAAAATGGCTTTGTTTGTGTCTAAATACGACCATTGTTTATATGATATTTTAGGACGCTACAAGTCGGGAGAATTAGCATTAGAGATTCCGATGATTGTGAGCAATCATTTAGATTTAAAACCAATTGCAGATAGTTTTGACATCCCGTTTTTCCATGTACCTGTCACCAAGGATACAAAATCAGAAGCCGAAGCCAAACACCTCAAACTTTTGTCAGAACACAACATTGACTTTATTGTATTGGCGCGTTACATGCAAATAATCCCAGAAGGACTCATTAAAACATATTCGCATAAAATCATCAATATTCATCATTCTTTTCTTCCAGCATTTGTCGGCGCAAAGCCCTACCATTCTGCCTACAAGAGAGGGGTTAAAATTATTGGCGCCACTTCACACTATGTAACGAAAGAACTCGATGCAGGCCCAATTATCGAGCAAGATGTGACGCGAGTCTCTCACACCCATTCTATTTCTGATTTGGTCTCAAAAGGACGCGATTTGGAAAAAATAGTGTTATCAACAGCTATCAAGTTACATCTCGATCGTAAAGTGATGGTCTTTAATAATAAAACCATTATTTTTTCATAAAACTAATTAACTAAAAATTTGAATCTCATGGAACAAACTAACCAACCCACAATACAAGTTACTTCGTCTGGAAAAGTCGTTGTCACCAATGCTAAAGATGTCGTTTTATTGGACGGCGAAGGAAATCCAATCCCAAAACGCAACCGATTTGCGTTATGTAACTGCGGCAAAACACTTGATGGCCCTTTTTGTGACGGTGCACATAAAGAATAATCCTTTTTGTTTAAACTAAAAAAAACCTCTATTTGGAGGCTTTCTTATTTTTTCTGATCTAATAAAATTACTCTCCTTCTGCCAAGACGCGTTCGATTACCCAAAACAACTGAGTCTTTCCGTCTTCAAAAAGAGCATCATGAACCTGAGGTTTCTAATTTGTTGCAACGTTAAGAATATGAATCGTAAGGTTTTTCATTGTACTCATATTTTTAAGCTAGTTTATAAAATTTAATAAAAAAAGATAAACTATTTTATTTATTCAATCTTTTGTGTTTAATTTGTTTTTCTAAGCTTTTAACATAGGAGCTTTTTGCTGAACAAATTGAAACATGTTTATAAGTTCGGTCTTTTGGAAATTTGGAAGTCATATTCAAAAGAAGCTTACGGAGTAAGTCACCGAAATTTAAAGCTAACTTCCGTATTGAAAAGCATATCTACGCAGGATAAATTGTGTTTTGTCTCCAAAACACAATATCAAATTATGATTTGATTTTAAGTTATTAATTCTTTTTAGGAAAGCATTCATGCTCTCATTTACTAATAACTTTTATCCTAATTATAATGAACACAAAATATATTGATTTAATCAATCAAACTTTTGATTTCCCTCAAGAAGAATTTGTTCTTGACAAAGACCACTTACGATTTCATGATATTGACTTAAATAAATTGGTTGAAACTTATGGAACCCCTTTAAAATTCACATACTTACCTAAAATTTCTGATAATATAAATAAATCAAAAGCGTGGTTTGAGAAGGCCATTAAGAATCATAATTATAATGGGAACTATAATTATTGTTATTGTACAAAAAGCTCGCATTTTAAGCATGTTTTAAATGAAGCTTTAAAGAATGACATCCATATTGAAACCTCTTCGGCTTTTGACATAGATATTATTGAATCTTTAAAAGAAGAAGGAAAAATAAACGACAATACATTTGTTATAAGTAATGGTTTTAAGCGAGCACAATATGTAACTAATATTGCAAGACTAATAAATAGTGGTCATCAAAATTGTATTCCAATTATTGATAATTATGAAGAGATTAATTTACTCTCAAATGAAATAGAAGGTAATTTTAATGTGGGGATTCGTATTGCTTCAGAAGAGGAGCCTAAATTTGAATTTTACACCTCTCGATTAGGAATAGGTTATAAAAACATCCTCCCTTTTTATAACAAGCAGCTTAAAGACAATCCGAAAGTACAGCTTAAAATGCTTCATTTCTTTATTAACACAGGTATTAGAGATAATGCTTACTATTGGAATGAACTTTTAAAATGTCTTAAAGTTTATACAAGTTTGAAAAAAATATGTCCAACGCTTGATAGTTTAAATATTGGTGGGGGATTCCCTATTAAAAACTCATTGGCATTTGATTTTGATTATGAATACATTATTGATGAAATCATCAATCAAATTAAATTGACTTGTGAAGAAGAAGGTATCGATGTGCCTAATATTTTTACAGAGTTTGGCAGTTTTACAGTAGGAGAAAGTGGTGGAGCAATTTATGAAGTGCTTTATCAAAAGCAACAAAATGATCGGGAAAAATGGAATATGATAAATTCTTCATTTATAACGACACTTCCAGATACTTGGGCAATTAACAAACGTTTTATCATGTTACCAATAAATCGTTGGAATGATTCTTATGAGCGTGTCTTACTTGGAGGATTAACTTGTGATAGTGATGATTACTATAATAGCGAACAACACATGAACGCTATCTACTTGCCAAAATATAATAAAGATAAGCCCTTATACATTGGCTTTTTTAATACTGGTGCTTATCAAGAATCTATAGGAGGTTATGGAGGTTTACAACATTGTTTAATTCCTGCTCCCAAGCACATTTTAATCGATAAAGATGCACGTGGAAATGTCACAACAAAATTATTTAAAGAACAACAAAAAAGTGAAGAGTTGCTTGAAATTTTAGGCTATGATAAAAAGCCTGAAACATACACAATTCAAAATACAGATACAGAATTACTATTAGCAGATATCTAAAATGGAAACTAAAACTTACGCTGGAATATCAGAAGAATTTGCGAAATTAGTACACGCAAAAATTGTATTAATCCCTGTCCCATATGATGGAACGAGTACATGGCAAAAAGGAGCAGATAAAGGACCAAATGCCTTTTTAAATGCTTCTGAAAACATGGAACTTTACGACATTGAAACCGATTCAGAAGTTTATAGACAAGGTATTTATTTAACTGAACCCATAACAGTAAATGCTACACCAGAAGCGATGGCTGATGCAGTACATCAGGAAACTAAAAGCTATATAAAAAAGAACAAATTTGTAACTGTTTTTGGGGGTGAACATTCTATATCTATTGGAACCATTAGAGCATTTAATGAAATGTTTCCAAACTTAACAGTATTGCATATAGATGCACATGCCGATTTACGAAAAAGTTATGATGGTAGTACTTGCAATCATGCTTGTGCAGTTTATGAAGCCAGTCAACACACCAACTTAATTCAAGTAGGTATTCGTTCTATGGACATAAAAGAGAAATCTGTTATGAATTTAGACAAAACCTATTTTGCTCACGAAATGGCAATAGATGATTCTTGGATGGATTCAGCCATTGATCAAATGACAGACAATGTGTTTATAACCTTTGATTTAGATGCTTTTGACCCTTCCATTTTACCAAGTACTGGCACTCCAGAACCTGGTGGTTTGTTCTGGTACGAAACCTTAGATTTTTTAAAGCAGGTATTTAACGAAAAAAATGTTGTTGGTTTTGATATTGTTGAATTGTGTCCCAATGAAGTTGATAAATCTTCAGATTTTTTAGCTGCCAAATTGTATTACAAAATGTTAAGTTATAAGTTTCAACATGAAACTATTGAAGATGATTATGACAATGCTTATGATGAAAAACCACTAAATAATATATCAAAATTCAAAGACGAAGATGACTACTAAAGGCGCAATTACCAACTTTATAGAAGAATACTTTTTACACTTTAATGCTGCTACAGTTGTTGATGCTGCAAAAGCTTATGAAACACAATTAAATCAAGGTTCAAAAATGTTAGTGTCTTTGGCAGGAGCCATGAGCACAGCAGAAATAGGAAAGATTTTTGCTGAAATAATACGACAAGATAAAGTGCAAATCATTTCTTGTACAGGAGCAAATTTAGAAGAGGATATTATGAACCTAGTTGCACATTCCCATTATAAACGAATTCCTAATTATCGGGATTTAACTCCTAAACAAGAATGGGATTTGTTAGAACAAGGACTCAATCGTGTAACCGACACGTGCATTCCAGAAGAAGAAGCATTTAGAAGATTGCAACAGCATATTTATAAATTATGGAAGGAAGCAGATGATAATGGAGAGCGCTATTTACCACATGAGTATATGTATAAACTATTATTATCTGGAGTCTTAGAAGAATATTATGAAATAGATTTAAAAGATTCTTGGATGTATGCAGCTGCAGAAAAAAACTTGCCAATTGTATGCCCAGGATGGGAAGACAGCACTATGGGCAATATTTTTGCATGTTATGTGCTGAAAGGAGAACTTAAAGCAAGTACTATGAAATCTGGAATTGAGTATATGACCTTTCTAGCAGATTGGTATACTGATAATTCAGAAAACGGGATAGGTTTCTTTCAAATAGGAGGGGGTATTGCAGGAGATTTTCCAATATGTGTCGTACCAATGCTGTATCAAGATATGGAACGTACTGATACACCGTTTTGGAGTTATTTCTGTCAAATAAGTGATTCAACAACAAGTTATGGTTCCTACTCTGGAGCGGTTCCTAATGAAAAAATAACTTGGGGAAAATTAGATATTGATACACCAAAATTTATAATAGAGAGTGATGCTACAATTGTTGCTCCATTAATCTTTGCCTATTTATTAGGCATGTAACACTAAAAAAATGATACGCAAAATTGTAGATTATCAAAAGTTAAATGAAGACATTTTAAACCTATTAGTGGATAAATTTCCTGACGGATATTCTGATAAGGATATAATTGCGTTTAGAAATGCCCAAAATGAATACATAGAAGCTGTTGAAGTCAGAACCGAAGATACAGTCTATTTGGTAAAAATTGGGAAACGATTGGTTCAAGCTATGGAACAGCATGAAGAAGTAGAAGAGGAAGAAGAAGAAGATTCTACTATTGAAAGTATAGATGTTGATGCTTTAAATGAAGAAGATTTAGAATAGAATATTTAGAACCAATTTGGGCAGCTTAATATCGAACCTTTATTTCAATACTATTGTGGACTTGTTTTATAATCACTGGGAGGTCTTCTCTTAATATTTTGAAATGGCTTAGAGGCCCCACAAAAAAAAGCCCTTACATTGCTGTAAAGGCTTTATAACTGGCTCCTCCTCTTAGGCTCGAACTAAGGACCCTCTGATTAACAGTCAGATGCTCTAACCACACAAATACTTGATTTTCAAACACTCAAGAACAGATAATATTAATGTCTGTCAAAAGTCTGTCAAAAATGAGTGTAAAATATCCAAAAGTAAAGTCTGATAATAAGCAACGTGTTTACATCGTTTTCTATATCAATGGTAAGCGTTACAGGTTGTTTAATGGTCGTAAAATCAATTCTAATCTCTATCCAAATTCGCATCCTGTTGGCAAACGTTTTGAGGTAGCTCAATTGTTAGCTGCTGAGGTGTTTAAATTTATAACAAGTGGCTTAAGTCTTCAAGAGCCCTTAAAGGTTATTAATAAGTCAGATTTAGAGTGTTTTAAGTTAGCATTAGACGCTAAGCTGCAAGGAGAATATTCAGACAAATACAAGTCAATGCTGAGGTTTGTATATGATAGTTTCACATCTAAACTTTCTAATGAAAACATCGCTTCTAACGACGTTAAATCTTATCTAAATCACTATGCTTTAGGAGTGTCGTATAACACCATTAAAAGACACCTAAGTGTGCTTATAAATGAAGCAAGGAACATAGGAATGAACAGCAATCCTATGGAGGGCATTAAAGCAAAGAAAACAAAGGCTAAGCTACATAAACCTTACAATGATATTAGGCTCATACTTGACGAGATAAAGTTGTTTAATAATAACTTGTATCTGTGTTGTATAATGACCTACGGATGTCTTTTAAGACCTCATCGTGAAATAAGGGAACTTAAGTGGTCTGATTTTAGTGATGACTTGGGCTATATTCATTTATCTGGTAATAGAAATAAGTCTGGCAAGAACAGAATAGTTCCAGTTCCAACATATGTTAGAGATATTCTTGTTAAAGGACAACCTCATCACAATATATTCACAGACACTGTAAGACCTTTAAATGAAGACTATTTTAAGACGCTTTGGAGTCGTTTTAAAAGAGTTTCTAAACTGCTTGAACAAAACCAAACATTGTACTCTTTTAGGCACTCAGGAGCTATAGAAATCTTTAAAAGAACAGGTTCTATAACCAAGCTATGGGACATTCATCTATAAATGTTAGTCTAACCTATCTAAGAGGTTTAGAAATAGCTGAATTAAAGGAAGAAGATATGCCAAACATAAAAACCCCTGCTAAATGCAAGGGCTTGTAATCTATTAAATTAATAAATAATTAAAAAGCCCGAACAGCACGCACATAGTACGTGGTGCTCTTACTGGGGTCGAACTGAACACCATTTAAGAAATACTGCCTCCACGCGTTATCGAAACCGTACTCCGTAGAACTCCAGTAGTAACTACTAAATGCAGTAAACCCAGAGACACCCTCTAAAGTTGTTTTATTAACATACATTTGGTTTAACTCTTTTGCACTTGGTAAAAACCATTGTGCACCTAAAGACCTTGCCGCAAAAGCAGCGGGAGCAGTAGGGCAATCTTGAAGTATATCATTAGTGTTATTAAAACCATCTCCTATTTCAGCACCAAGACCAATAGGAACACCTCCATTATGAGGGACATTTGAAACGTTTGGTAAATCTGTACTTAAACAACCCCATTCTACCGAAGTTGCTACATCTGAAAATGCCGCAACCAAGCCGTGTTGACCCGTGCTATCTAACCAAAAGACAACACCGCCATTAACAACATCACCAATACTATAAGTTTTGGAAGTAGCAGCTACTTCAGCCCAACTACTACCATTGTAATAATAAAAACCTGATGTACCGTTTGTTTGATAAATCATTAAACCTGTAGCAGGTGCTGAAATATCATCACGCTGCGTCTCTGTGAGTCTTGGTACAAGTAACCCCCCTGTGGTAGAAGTAATATCCAATGCCGAAGAGGTGTGTGGAGTTGCTATATTAATACCTACTTGGGCGTAGCTAAGTGCTGTAAAAAGCATCAAAACTAGTACTGTTATTTTTTTCATCTTAGTATTTTAAAAGTGTAATTGGTTTCAATTCAAATATAATGACTTTTGTATGGCAATCAACATAATGCGATACGTTTTTAAAACTCAGGCTCTATAACCAAGCTACAGAAAGCTATGGGACATTCGTCTATAAATGTTAGTCTAACCTATTTACGTGGTTTAGAAATAGCTGAATTGAAAGAAGAAGATATGCCATTAATATAGGGCTTAAGCACTACGATTTTATAAACATTTTGTAAATAACTTTTAAATACAAAACCTCAATAAATCACTATCTTACATTGTTCTTATTTAGATTTTTAATCATAAAAATGCAAAATGCTTTTATGTTACTTATATATTAATATAGAACACTATAATTCCATATTGGTCGGTATAGCATTTGAACTGCCGAGTACTTTAAGCACCTAATAAAAGTTGGACGCTTATTGGTTCAGGTAAATTAAATCTGCGTAAGAACTGCAACTGTTAAACCTTTTTATGTTTCGTTGTACGCCAACAGTTATACAGCTTACCCAGTCAATTAGCTAACAAGATATTAGCACTATCACTTAAACATAAAGGAACAGGGGGCGTATCAAGTCTTTTTTATATTTATTTATAAGTTTTATAAGAATATTATTTAGATATTTTATAGTTGTTTACGTGCGGTGGTTTGTAACCACCTTTGTTAAAACACAAAAGAACTTATATCTCTTTATATATTATAACACTAAATAACGTATTTTAATGGGCTTTAATTCAGAGACAGCAAGCGAAGCAGGAAAGATAAGCAAAAGAGGTAAATCATTAAGTATAGACCTTCGTAGCGACCTTAAAACGCTAATAACACACATACTAAATGACATAGATTATAATAGTCTATCAAATACACAGAAACTAAAATTATTAGACATCGCTTTAAAGCATACTTTACCTAAGTTATCTATAGAGAAACATATAAGTGAAGAACCTCCAAGAGAGTTTCAAATCAATATAATTGGAGACAACGGAGAGGTGCTTGAAACACATAATAATGTATTAGACGAGAACTTTAATTTTAGTAATATGGCAGGTGGAAATAGCTCTAAATAGACCAAACAGAACCGTTCAAATACACACTTAAAACACTTAAAAACAGACAATGGATATTATTTAGTATAAGCTACTGACTTGCCTTTGCCCATTAGTAGATTGGTTAGTCTTTAGTTAGTATTACAGTTAGGAGTTAATCTTTTATATACACTCCATTTACATAGTTTTTTTTAGCTTTTACCGCTCCACTTTCATAATATTCGAAATACTCTCCTTGTCTTTTTCCATCTACATAGTTTGCTTTAGATTCTACCGCTCCACTTTCATAATAATTCATAACCAAACCTTGCCCAAAAGAGCTAAAAGAAATAAGTAAAGTGGAGAGTAAGAATAGATTTTTCATTAGCTGTTATTAATTGAGTGGAATTATTCTTTTCATTCAATGTAATTAATTTCATAGTTAACATATCTTGAAGCAGTATTATTATTATTATCAAAACTTTCGACATAAATTACAGTTGGATAACCATCACCGTCCAACTGATAATTAAAATTTTTATACCCATATGAGGTTGTAGTCTTTGATACCAAATTTTGACTTTGATTACCAAAAACACCAGTCATACCAAATGCTGTTCCCCAGTAATTATGCCAACTAATCCGAAAGAATGGAATTGGGTTTATATGATCATAATATTCATATGTGGTAGTTCTAATTTCAGAACAATTAGTGTTAGAATATGTGTTTTCCTCAACCAGATTATTGTCAATCCAGACCAAAGTTCCTCCACATTCATCTGGGTTATAAATTGGCGCATCTCCAGTTGCTGATATTAAGTAACCATTTACAAATGTTAAATTTGTATCATCATATAGTCCATCATCGTTAATAGGAATATCAGCAGAACTACCATTTGCTGAAAGAGAAATTATATTTTCACTATAGTCTATTTGATAATTCATAATATCATAATTATCATCTTCATTGGTAACCGAACAGTTTGTTTCATAATATTGTGTTTGAAATGAAGTTATTCTATTTTGATTGTCGTAAAACAACCAAAGATTGTATGTATTCTCACAACTTGGAGATATCACCGTTATACTTTCTATTAACTTTTGTGCGCTTGTATTATTTGAATTATTGTCACTAGAATCACTTTCATCACTACTACAAGCGAAAATTAGAAAGGCGGAGAGTAAGAGTAGTTTTTTCATTTAGTTGGTTTTTAATAAACTTTTTAGTTGATGAAGTTATACCATCAGAAACTTTTAATGATGAGAGATGCTGAGCCATTATTAAACCACACTTCAATATAATTGGAATTTACAGAACAATTATACCAGCGATAATAATTAATTTGAATGTTATTTTGATTATAATCTGTTCTAAAATTATCACCCTGGTCGTCCAAAAGACTACTTATCGACTCATATGAATCACCAACAGAAATGGAAGAATAATTAGATTGATTTACATTATTTGTACAAGAATTATTAGGGAAGTATTTAACTTTAAGTTGTAAAATTTCATCATTTTGAAACCAACATTCAATCCGATTATTCCCCCCGTCACAATATTCCCAACTGTAGAATTTCATAACATTATCTAAACCTAAGTTATCAGTCCTAAAATTATTACCATCAACTTCCATTAAGTTAGCGACTTGAGAATAATTCATATTAAAGTTGATTTGGTTAAATTTTAAATTTGCATTGTCAAGGTCACAATTTGAATTATTACTATCGGTTGAAGATTCATCACTTGAACAAGCAAAGATTAATAAAGCGGAGAGTAAGAGTAGTTTTCTCATAACTAAATTGGTTTTATACTTCAAATATAACAAAATTAAATAGACAACATTCAATGCAGATATGTTGCCTTTAAATTAACCGAAAACAGCGTTAAAACCATTATCAGTATAGAACGAATAGATAAACCACAGGAAACTACTGAATTACCAATAACTAAGGTTAGTAAATAAAGACGGGACTGCACAGGGCGGCTCCTTGTAAGAAATCTCTATCTACAATAATTAATCACAATCTACACGCTCAAACCAAGAATCAGTTATAGGTAAAAAATACCATTCTTCATTACAATAATCTCCTTCATTCTCTATTATAATTTCATCTTGCCCATAAAATCCACCTGACACTGTTAATATTCTTTGTCCATTAATAGTTTCTATAAACCAATCGTATTCAGCTGTAGCATCTGAAATAGACCAATCAAATTGATTATTAAAATCTATTGGTATTCGGTACATATTTCCTTGGTTTGAATATTCCCCTGTACCTGAGTTAACGATGAAAGCTAAACTTCCAAATGGTATTTCCAACCATTTACCAGCAAAAATAAAATCGTTTTCTTCTGTAGAAAAACTAACCTCATTGCTATAAAACTCGCCTAATGTATTCGTTAAAAAAGACCTTACATAATAAGTAGTGTTAGGAGTTAAGCCCTCAATAGTAGTCGTGATGTTAGTCCCATTTACATTAACTTGTGTATCCTCTAACGTGGGTTGTATTTCTGTAGAATAAACAAACCCTTGTTCAGTGTTATTAGGCACGTCACAGTTCTCTGATACGATACTTATAACACCATTTAAAGTAGCAGAAGTTTCTGTTATATCAGTTACTTCATTAGTTTCTAAAGTAGGCTCGTAAACACACGGGTTTCCTTCGTCATCTGAACAAGCGAAGATGAATAAAGCGGAGAGTAAGAGTAGTTTTTTCATTAGTCTAAATATGTTATTTCAACATTTATATTTTCTCGGTCAAACCAATTACTTGATGTAATGAAAGTAGGATAATTAAAATCATTATAAGTATAAGTTGCTATCTGCTCGTTGCCGTTGTAAGAGTGTGATAAAAGATTATTAGCGTATCCAAAGGGTAAAGGATAATTAAATAACGGGCTAAAATACCAATGTAAACCCTCAATGTTTTTAAATGGATAATTTTTGTTGTCATAAATCATTGAGCCATTTAAATTTATGTTACCATTCAAATCAAGTTCAAAAGTAATTGTACTGCCATCTGAATTGGGAGTTGATTGTGATGATTGAGTTACAGTACCATTCTCGTTGTATGTAAATGTAGATATGTGGTCATAACCGCCATAATAAAAGTTAGTAGAAATTAGTTTTCCCGTATCATCGTAATCAAAAGTTCTATAATTCCCATTTGGACTACTTGTTTCAACGATTTTACCATTATCGTCATACAAAAAATTAACTTCAATATTGCCTGATAAATTATCTGTTATATTTAATATCCTATTGGTGTTATTATAATAGTTGTACGAAGCATCGATTTGAAGTTCCTCGCCCTCAAATAAAACAGAAGTAACAATTCTACTTACTAATTTGTTATTATCATTGTTATTGTTATCATTTGTATCTGAACCATCATCGTCTGAACAAGCGAAAATGAATAAAGCGGTAAGTATTAAAATTCTTTTCATTTAGTTTGTGTATTCAAATTCTAAAGTCCAGATGTTTTCTACAGGGTCAGAATAAGTGTCGTCCCAGCTATTATAGGATATATCTGTTCGTGTAATCGTTAAAAAGCGAACATATCCGTCATCATTTAATATGTAGTCATACTCATATTTATTGCTACTGGTTAAACCATTTTGATTGTAATATTGCACAAATGCTTGTGATGGAAGATTTTTACTACTGCGTCCACAATGTAAAAACAATATATGATAACCATCATTAAGTGAATATTCTCCTCCTACAAATAATTCTGACTTGTTTAGTTGGTCACTATATTGAAATGTTATGGTAGAGCTATCGTGATATTGGCTTTGGTGGTCTCTTTCAATTGAAATTAAATTATCATTATCCCAACTTAAAGTTGAAATAACATCATAATCATCTGGATACTCATTTAGTGTAGTTTTTGTTAAATACCCATTAGTATATTCAAAATCCCATCCTAACCAGCCATCACTTTGTCTTTGAGGGACTGAAGTTATATTGCCATCACTATCTAGAGGACATTCTAGAGCAATAGTTCCGACTTGATTGATAATTAAATAGTTTTCGGTGTACTCATAATTAATTTCATACCACCTATCATAATCTGCATACCCCCAATCATTTTCATAGCAATTAAATTCATATGTTCTAGCAAGAGCAGAACTTAATTTATTATTAGCGTATGTAAACTTTATACTGTCGCCCTTCACCCAACTAGAACAGGTTTGAATGTCGTGAATTCCCATTTGTGAGATACGTTTTTCTAAAGACGGATTTGTGGAGTTATTATCATTTGTGTCCGAACTATCGTCATCGCTGCAAGAAAATAGTGCAAAAGCTAAAAATAAATAAAATAATTTCTTCATAATTAAATTGGTTTATACCTCAAAGATAACAAAAAACATTTCATAGAATTAGTCCAAGTTAAGTACATATTAGCTCAGTAGCTTTGGAACAAAGCGTGTTGAGAAAACGGCTAAAAGCGAAAAGAACAGAAATGTCTGTCAAATGTCTGTCAGTTTTTAGTAAATTTGTCCTGTTCTTTGAGATGTTTAAAAATTAAGTAATAGATGGCTTTTAGTAGCTTTTCGAGACTGGTTAGAGAGTGAGAGCCATAAAAAAAGCCCTTACATTGCTGTAAAGGCTTTATAACTAGCTCCTCCTCTTAGGCTCGAACTAAGGACCCTCTGATTAACAGTCAGATGCTCTAACCAACTGAGCTAAGGAGGAGTGTTTTCGCTGTTGCGAGCGCAAATATATAGTATTTTTTATTCTATACAAATAGAAATTTAAAAATATTTAATCAAAAACGGCTTTAAAAATATCGTTCCCATTGGCAAACAACACCAGTGCAATCAAAATAAAGAATCCTGCCGTTTGTGCATACTCCATAAACTTGTCGCTTGGTTTGCGTCCTGAGACCATTTCGTAGATTAAAAACATCACATGTCCACCGTCTAAAGCAGGAATTGGCAATAGGTTCAATACCCCTAGCATAATCGATAAAAAGGCGGTAATACCCCAAAATGCTTCCCAACTCCAAGTGTCTGGAAAAATATCAAAGATGGCTTTAAATCCGCCAACGCCTTTGTAAGCACCTGTACTGGGTGAGAAAATAAGTTTTAACTGCCCCCAATATGACGACATCTGTGAGGTAAAACGATCCAAACCAACCCCCACACTCTCGCTAAAGGTATAAGAATTTTCTACAATTTTATAGTAACCCAGATCTTGTATATCAGAATAATTACCCCCTCTATAAATACCTAATTTTCCATCCGCATCAAGACGAAGTAGTTTGTTAATTGTTTTTCCATCTCTTAAAACAGTTGCATTGACCATTTGTCCTTTATAGGCTGGTGCCAATGCCTCAAATTCATCATAATACTTAATGGGTGTATTCGCTAAACTTGTGATGACATCACCCGCTTGTAAATCCTGGTCTTTGTTTAAAGAAGTTTCTTCTACACTACCCACCATAAATGGCTGTCTCAATTCAAAAAAGGAGCGGCTTTTACTACTACTCAATTGACCTAAAAAGTTTTCTGGGAACGTTGCGGTCATTGGAACGCCATCGCGTTCAAAACTAACGACTTGCGCTTCTATGAGGTGTTTTCTCAAATCCGAATACTTAATAATTTCATGCTCATTAATCGCTGTGATATTATCGCCTGTTTGTAACCCATATTCTATCAACAAAGGGTTTGTAATCAAATACCCATCTTTGATGCTCCTAGCATCAATATCCGAATCGCCATACGAAAACGCCATAAAAATATAAATTACTGCTGCCAATATAAAATTCACCGTCACACCCCCCAACATGATGATCAAACGTTGCCAAGACGGCTTCGAACGAAATTCCCAAGGTTGTGGCTCTTGTGCCATTTGCTCTTTGTCCATGCTCTCGTCGATCATTCCCGAGATTTTGACATAGCCACCCAAAGGCAACCAACCGATCCCGTAAACGGTATCGCCAATTTTCTTTTTAAACAAAGAATATTTGACATCGAAAAATAAATAGAACTTTTCGACGCGGGTTTTAAATAATTTGGCCGGAATAAAATGGCCTAATTCGTGCAGCACAATCAATAACGAAAGACTCAATAAAAACTGTGATATTTTGATAACAAATTCCATGTCGTATGTGTAGGATTAAGTGAACAAATGTAAAGTTTTCAGTTTAGAAACAAAAACTTTATTCACATGCTTCATTTTTAGATAAATATATTCCAGATTCCCTGTTCTGTGTCGTACTTTTGTAAACCATAACTTGAACCTTATGATTTCCTTTTTTAAAAAATATAAACTCTTCATTACCACGCTCTTTGTGCTGTCTTGCATTATTATTACATTGTTTTATAACATTCTGAATCCTGTAAAAGTATTGCCTATTTATCAACCGGCGCAGGTGAATTATGAATTGGTAGACAGTACCATTCAGCATCAAAAAAAATACCATCGTATTGCCGATTTTAGCTTAATCAATCAAAATGGAGACACGATTACACAAGAATTTTACAAGAATAAAATCTATATAGCCGATTTTTTCTTTACGACTTGCCAGACCATCTGCCCCATTATGACCGATCATATGTACGACATTCAAAAGCAAACCATTAGCGATCCTGAAGTGTTGCTACTATCACATTCCGTAACCCCTGAAATTGATTCAGTTGCACAGCTCAAACGCTACGCCAAAAAAAAGTTGGTCAATGCCTCAAAATGGAATTTGGTCACTGGCGATAAAAAACAAATTTATGAGTTGGCACGCAAATCCTATCTGGCAGTCAAAGATGCAGGCGATGGCGGCCCTTACGACATGATTCATACCGAAAACTTTATGTTGATTGATAAAAAGCGTCAAATTCGGGGGTTTTACGACGGAACCGACTCTGAAGAAATTGACCGCCTTCTTGAAGATATAAAAATTTTGAAAGCATCGTATAAAAACTAATCTTTTCAGTACTTTTGTTTCTTTAAAATGAATCTAAATAAGCATGCGCTTGACCATAGCAGATCTTAAAAAAGGTGAAAAAGGTATCATCACTGATAGCTCTTCCGAAGACATTCCTCTAAAATTATTAGAAATGGGATGCCTTCCTGGAAATGAAGTTCATTTGCTTCAACTAGCGCCCTTTTCGGACCCTATGTATCTCAATGTAAATGACAGTTTTTTAGCCATTAGAAAAGAAACCGCTTCCTTGATTGTAATCGAAAAAATAGATGAGTAAACAGCTAAACGTTGCGCTAATTGGAAACCCAAATACCGGAAAAACATCGGTATTTAATGCGTTGACAGGGCTGAATCAAAAGGTAGGGAACTATCCAGGGATTACTGTCGATAAAAAACAAGGCATTTGTAAATTATCACGGGGCGTGAAAGCCCATATATTGGACCTTCCAGGGACTTACAGCCTTAACGCTTCTTCTTTGGATGAAAATGTGGTCATCGAATTATTGCTCAATAAAAATGATAAAGATTATCCCGATGTGGCCATAATTGTCAGTGATGTTGAAAACCTAAAACGAAACTTACTCTTATTCACTCAAATTAAAGACCTGAAAATCCCTACTATTTTGGTGATTAATATGAGTGATTTAATGACCCGTAAAGGCATCTCCTTAGATATTGAACTGTTAGAAGCCAAACTTCACACCAAAATTGCTCTTGTCAGTACCCGAAAAAATCGAGGGATTGATGAACTTAAACAGCTGATTGAAAACTACAAAACCATTTCCACACAAGCTTGTTTAGACACCACTACAATTGACGAAGCTTATTTTCAAAGTTTACAAAAAGCCTTTCCAAACCAGGATGTTTACAAATTATGGTTGGTAATTACTCAAGATGCGAATTTTGGAAAAATCAACCGGCAAGAGTTAGATGTTTCAAAATTTAAAACAAAATCCAATCAAGAATTAAAGCGATTACAGCAAAAAGAAGCCATTAAACGCTATCAATTTATAAACACTATTTTAAAGGAAGGTCAAACCATTGACCGCTCAAAAGCAACCGACTTACGAAGTAAACTAGACCGTTTACTCATTCATAAAGTATGGGGATACGTTATCTTTTTTGTGATATTATTGACCATTTTTCAGGCTATTTACGACTGGGCAACAGTTCCAATGGACCTCATCGACACCACCTTTGCGAGCTTGGCCGAGTGGGTCAAAAACACCTTTCCTGGAGGCGGGATGGTGACCGATTTGGTCGCCGAAGGTATTGTATCGGGAATAGGCGGGATCGTCATATTTATTCCACAAATTGCCTTTTTGTTTTTATTTATTTCGATTTTAGAAGAAAGTGGTTATATGAGTCGCGTCGTCTTTTTAATGGACCGGGTCATGCGCCGCTTTGGATTGAGTGGAAAAAGTTTAGTCCCGCTAATTTCTGGAACGGCTTGTGCCATTCCCGCCGTGATGGCCACCCGAAATATTGAAAACTGGAAAGAACGTCTTATTACTATATTAGTCGTTCCATTTACCACCTGTTCGGCACGTTTACCCGTGTACCTCATTATCATCGCCTTGGTGATTCCCGAAGGCTCCATCATTGGATTAAACTATCAAGCGCTGGTTTTAATGGCATTGTACTTGCTTGGCTTTGGAATGGCGATCTTATCCGCTTATATTCTCGATAGAATTTTAAAAACAAAACACAAGACCTTTTTTGTGGTCGAAATGCCCAACTATAAATTGCCTTTACTAAAAAATGTCATTATTACGGTCATTGAAAAAACAAAAACGTTTGTGTTTGAAGCCGGAAAAATTATTTTAGCTATCTCCATTATTCTATGGGTATTGGCGTCTTATGGACCAGGGGATAAATTTAACAATGCCGAGTCCTATGTGGAAACATCCGCTACACAAAGCACTTTTGAACGGGATGATCAAATTGCAGCGTTTAAATTAGAACATTCGTATATAGGCATCGTTGGAAAAACAATTGAACCCCTCATCAAACCTTTAGGATATGATTGGAAAGTAGGGATTGGATTGGTCGCGTCATTTGCTGCACGAGAAGTGTTTGTCGGAACTTTGGCAACGATTTACAGTGTTGGAAGCGCTAATGAAGGTGAAAATATAGATACCATTAAAACCAAAATGGCCAATGAAACCTATGCCGATGGCACCAAAGTATTCACGCTTGCTTCGGGGATCTCCTTACTGCTTTTTTATGCCTTTGCGATGCAATGTATGAGTACGCTAGCGATTGTGAAACGCGAAACTAAAAGCTGGAAATGGCCGATTCTTCAGCTCATTGGAATGACGGCCATCGCGTATATTTGTGCGTTAATTGCCTTTCAATTTTTAAAATAATAAAGAATGAATGATCTCTTTCAAACCGTCATAATCGTTTTTGTTTTGGTTCTAGCGCTTGTTTTTTTGTTTAGAAAACAACTTTGGAAGTCAAAAAAGACCGACGATTCTTGTGGAAATGGTTCTTGTGGGTGTGATTAGCCTAAAGCAACGTCGAGTGTCATCATTACAATAAACCCACCAATAAATCCAAGCGTGGCCACATCGGTATATTTATCACGTTGGGTTTCTGGAATCACTTCTTCTACCACTACAAAAATCATTGCACCGGCAGCAAAGGCTAAAGCATATGGTAAAATGGGAATGAAAAATGTCACTGCCACAGCACCTACAACTGCTGCAATAGGCTCTACAATAGCTGATAACTGTCCATACCAAAAACTTTTAAACTTGCTCACACCTTGACGCCTTAATGGCATAGAAACAGCCAGTCCTTCGGGGAAATTTTGGATTCCAATTCCGAGTGCCAATGCTACTGCACCCCCAATAGTCGCTTCAGGAATTCCTGCGGCAACACCGCCAAAGATAACGCCAACGGCTAACCCTTCTGGAATGTTATGAAGTGTGATCGCCAACACCAATAAAGTCGTCCGATGCCAAGGCGATTTCACACCTTCTTTTTCGCTTTCTTTAAAGTTAATATGTAAATGAGGTAATACTTTGTCGAGGCCAAATAGAAATAACGCTCCAAAACCAAAACCAACCGCTGCTGGAATCACTTTAACAAAACCTTCGCCTGGACTCATCTCAATACTTGGCGCTAATAAACTCCAAAAACTAGCCGCAACCATGACACCTCCAGTAAAACCGAGCATTCCATCTAGAAGTCCTCGATTCATGCCTTTGAAGAAAAAAACTAGAGACGCTCCTAGGGCCGTCACAATCCACGTAAATAATGAGGCATACAACGCTGCTAAAATGGGGTCTATACTGCTAAAGTAGGAAATGATCTGATCCATGGTTTTTCAAAATTTTGTGCAAGATACTAATTCCCTTTCTCTTTTTGAAGTTGTTCATACGCTTCCTGAACTTTTCTAAATTTTTCTTGCGCCCCTTTTTGATGTTCTTTCCCTAAATGTAAGACTTTATCGGGGTGGTATTTTTTGGCCATTTTCCTGTACGCTGCTTTGATTTCAGACATTGTGGCGTTGGTATTTAGCTCTAAAATTTTATAGGCAGTATCCGAATTCTTATAAAACATGGCTTTGATGCTCTCAAAATCTCTAAGATTAATCCCTAAATAAGAAGCGATTCGAGAAATTGCATCCACCTCAGAATCGGCCACATGGTTATCCGCTTTAGCAATGCCAAATAAAAAGTGAATCAGTTGAAGTCGCGAGGCATGATCCATCATTTGACGGATTTGCAAACAAACCTGGCGTGTTGAAATATTGGTTTGTTTGGATATTTCTTTAAATAAATTAAAGGCATGGTTGGCACGCTCTTTTCCATACATTTGGACAAATTGTGCCCGTACAAAATCCAATTCGCGTTGGTCTTGTTTGCCATCGGCTTTGATCACAATGGACGCTAAAACCAATAAACTGACCTCAAAATCCCCTGAACGGGTTTGAGTTTTGTCGGCACGCTTTAGTGACCCTACTTTAGAAGAGGAGTCTAGCAAACTTCCCAAAGCCAATCCTATAATAGCGCCTATAGGCCCTCCAAAAGACCATCCGATTGAGGCCCCTATCCATTTTGAAAATCCCATAAATGTGTATAAAAATTAAATTAAAAATCAAACCTACAAAAAAAGAATAGTATCCGTTGACAACCGCTGATATTTCTGAACAAATTTATAGATGATTTAACAGTTGACAATCCTAAAAATGAATATAATTGACCGACAAATGTGTATCTTTGTGCTTTAATTAAAAAAATAAAACACATGTATCCAGCAGAATTAGTAAAACCCATGCGTGAACATTTGACGCAAGTAGGTTTTGAAGAATTACATACCGCCGAAGCTGTGGACACTGCTTTAGCAAACTCTGGCACGACTTTAGTCGTAGTCAACTCAGTTTGTGGTTGTGCAGCTGCCAATGCGCGTCCCGGCGCTATTATGAGTTTAGAAAATGACAAACGTCCAACGCAAACCGTCACGGTGTTTGCAGGGGTTGATAAAGACGCCGTTGCAAAGGCCAGAGACCATATGGTTCCGTTTCCTCCAAGCTCGCCTTGTATGGCTTTGTTTAAAGACGGAGAATTAGTACATATGCTCGAACGTCATCATATCGAAGGTCGCCCAGCCGAATTGATCGCTGAAAACTTAATGAATGCGTACAACGAACACTGTTAGCCCCATTCACTGTTTTATATAAAACCAGGCAATTGCCTGGTTTTTTTTGGTTTCCACTAGCCTATGATTTCAACTAAATCTTCAATTTTGGTCAATAATTGCACTTTGATGGTGGTGTTTTTGAGTCCAATTTTATTGTGTTTAGAAACAAATATAATTTCGAAGCCTAGTTTTTCTGCTTCCAAAATACGCTGATCTACACGTTGAACCGGTCGAATTTCACCCGATAAACCAACTTCTCCAGCAAAACAAAAGTTTTTAGCCAAAGCCTCGTCGTCATTGGAAGATAAGATCGCTGCAACCACGGCTAGGTCAATAGCCGGATCATCCACATTGATGCCGCCGGTAATATTTAAAAACACATCCTTTGCACCGAGCCTGAAACCAGCCCGTTTTTCCAAAACAGCCAAGAGCATATTGAGGCGTTTGGCATTAAACCCTGTGGCACTCCGTTGGGGTGTTCCATAAACCGCTGTACTAACCAAGGCTTGAACTTCGATAAGTAAAGGGCGTACGCCTTCGAGAGTCACCGCAATGGCATTGCCAGACAACGCCTCGTCCTTTTTGGAAATTAAGATTTCTGAAGGATTTGTCACTTCGCGTAAGCCTGTTCCAAGCATTTCATAAATACCCAACTCATGGGTCGATCCAAAACGATTTTTATGGGCTCTTAAAATCCTAAATACATGATTTCTGTCGCCTTCAAACTGAAGCACGGTATCCACCATATGTTCTAATATTTTAGGCCCTGCAATGGATCCATCTTTAGTGATGTGTCCGATTAAAATGACGGGCGTCGCGGTTTCTTTGGCAAATTTAATGAGCTCGCTTGTACATTCTTTGATTTGTGACACGCTTCCAGCGGAGGCTTCAAGGTAATCACTTTGTAAGGTTTGAATGGAATCAATGATCACCACATCGGGTTGAAGGGCTTCAATTTGTTTAAATATAAGCTGTGTTTTTGTTTCGGTAAGAATGTAGCAGGTGTCGTTTAAAGGTTGAATCCGTTCTGCTCTAAGTTTAATTTGTTTTTGACTTTCTTCGCCCGAAACATACAAGGTTTTGTACGGTAATTTCAAAGAGACCTGAAGCATGAGGGTGCTTTTCCCGATCCCAGGTTCGCCACCTAAAAGTGTTAGAGACCCTGGAACAATACCGCCCCCCAAAACTCTATTCAACTCGCCATCGGCGGTGTCCATTCGGATGGTTTTGGTGGTGTCAATTTCAGAAATTCTCAAGGGTTTAGAAACACGTTTAGTGGTGTTTTGAGTTCCTGTTTTCCAGTCTTTTTTATCTGGTTTCTGAACTAATTCTTCTGTAATCGTATTCCAAGATTTACAGGATGAACATTGTCCTTGCCATTTGGCAGATTGAGCTCCACAGCTCTGACAAAAAAAGGTAGTTTTTACTTTGGCCATTAGTATCCGAATTCTTTTTTAATTTGATCTGCTCTTTTGAGCATGTCATCTTTACGGTAACCCTCTACTTCTTCGAGAGAGAAGGCTGACCGGTAAATGTTCATTGCTTTTTTTTGTTTTCCTATTTCTTCATAATGCCGTGCGAGGTAAAAGCTTGCTATGGTCGTATCGGGATGATGTTCGCTTGCAATTTTCCCTAATTCCTTAAAATATTCGAATTTTTTTGTTTTTTCAATGGCTGTAGCGATGACTCTAAAATCATTAATACTGATTTGTTTTTCAATTCCATATAAAGTTTCGATCAAATCATATTTCTCAATTAAATACTCCAAAGGCGATGTCTGTAAAGTTAAAATATCATTCTTATACTCCTTCTTGCTTATGGGGTGAAATGCAAAAAAAATACTTTCTAATGCTTTTGGGATAGACTGAGCTGCCAGTGAATAATGATTGGCGGTTTCAAAATTGTCAAATGCATATTGAAGGTTTGTGTTTTCTAACGCAGATAGTTTGCTGTTTAGCATCATAATTTTGTTCTTATTTCGCTTGATATCTAACTCGGCAGTCGATAAATAATAAAAGGTGTTGGAATCATCTTCTTGTCCGAGCCTTCTTGTTAAATTCTCCTCCATCATAGGGGATATACTCGGACTCAATGCAATGAACGCATTGAAAACGGAGTTGGTATTAAACAAAAAGTAATTTATAAAATTTGCGGTTTCACCATGTCCAACAGCGACTCTAAAATTAAGACTCCGGTAATTCTCTGTCATAAAAGAAATAAGATCGTTCTCAATAAAATCATAAAACTGAGCTCCGGAATTAAATGGTAAATAGTCTGCTGATGAAATATAACAATCTTCAGACCTTGAATTTGCTTGATTCACCCCCACCACAATGGCTTCAGGCATATCTTGCCAGTAAGAACAATACTCAACATTTCCAGCCACAACCTCAAAAAGATAATCCCCATCAAAAACAATAATTAGGGGATAGTATTTTTCTGGATTGGATTCGTAATTACGGGGGAGTTGTATTTTTAATTCACGTGTGGTTCCTATGGCATTTGATTCAATCGATTTATAAAACGTCTGAGCAAAGGTTATATTCAAACATAGCAAAGTAGAAATTAAAAAAGGTTTCATGATATATCGGTTAACTATTTGTGTTGCCAAGTTAAGAAAATAACCGAAACCGAAATATACTATTCCGAAGTTTGTTTTGGATACAGTCGGTTGTAAATGGGTAAAAACAGTAGCGACAGTCCCCCCAAAAGGATGACCATTAGTGTTTGAGAAGTCCACATAATCCACCCAAATGCAATGCTGGGATCTTCGGGGATATTAAAAATTGAAAATGCCGCAAAGATGGCTAGTGGATAAGACCCAATACCGCCATTGGTCGCTGCAATGCTAAAGCTTGCCGAAATGAAGCCTAATAAAATGGCCGAAAATGGAAGTTGACTCGTTTCAGTTAAAGAAAAGGAGGTTACATAAAACATCGACACATACATGATCCAAATAAAAAGAGTGTGGGCTAGAAAGGCCCATTTTTTCTTCATTTTTAAGATACTTGAAATCCCTTCAATAAGCCCTAAAAAAAGTATTTTTATTTGGAGGGCAAACGGATGGTTTGACTTTTTGAATAGCTGATATCCGATGACAAGAATTGCCAAAGCAGCTAGCCCCAAAAGAATCAATTGCATGGGGTCGATATTGGTAAATAAAAAATCGTATATAATATCAAACTCGAGAACTAGTGTTATACTGATAATACAGAGCATTACTCCTAAATCGGCCACGCGCTCTGCAATGATGGTTCCGAAGCCTTTCTCAAAAGGTACTCCTTCATAATTGGTCAAAATGGTGGCACGAGAGACTTCGCCCGCTCTTGGAATCGTGAAATTAATGAGGTAAGTTGTAAAAACCGCCATGATACTATTTGGGAGTCGTAAATTATAGCCCATTGGCTCAATCATAAATTTCCAACGATAGGCGCGTGATAAGTGACTGAGGATGCCTAAAAAAACACCAAGGCCCACCCAAAAATAATCAGCGTTTTTAAAATAGCCTAACAATATGGGAATCGAAATTTTGGACAACGAATACCACACTAAGAACACCCCTAACATTAAAGGAAGACTGATTTTTAGAACGGATTTTAGGGTCTTACTCAAAGGGGCTTAGTTTAATAAATTCGTGGCTTCATTTGGAAAGACTAAAGCGGGCTTAAAGACTTTAGCGGACTCAATATCCATAAAAGCGTACGTGATTAATATCAACACATCGCCAATAGAAACTTTGTGTGCTGCAGCTCCATTGAGCGTAATTTCACCAGATTTTCTTGGGCCTGGAATCACATAAGTGTCTAGACGTTCACCATTGTTATTATTGACCACTTGAATTTTTTCGCCTTGAATGATATTAGCGGCATCCATGAGATCTTCATCTATCGTAATACTGCCTATATAATCAAGCTCTGCTCCGGTGACTTTAACACGATGAATTTTAGATTTTACGACTTGTATTTGCATGTTGGTAAAGATAATTAATTTAAAGCGATATTGTCAATTAATCGGACATCTCTTGCGAAAACGGCAATGAATGCACGGTATTTTTTTGTTTGATTTTTTTGTCGAATCGGTGCCATTGTTTCAATGTCAGAGATTTGAAAATATTCGAGTTTTAATAACTCATGGTTATGAAATTGAGTACGGACCCATTCGGAAATCTCTTCTGGCGCATCGTTCAGAAACTGCTGTTTGACCGACTGAAGTGTTTTGTAGATTAAAGCGGCTGTTTCTAGTTCTAAAACAGACAATTGACTGTTTCTAGAACTCATCGCCAAGCCATTAGCCTCGCGTTGAATTGGGCATCCTTTGATATGAACTGGCAGTTGAGTAATCTCTACCATTTTTTTGACGATTTGTAATTGCTGAAAATCTTTTTCACCAAAATAAGCAATATCTGGCTTTACAATTTCAAATAAGCGTTTTACGATGGTTCCAACCCCATCAAAATGACCTGGTCTAAATTGGCCCTCCATTTGGGATTCTAGGCCTCCAAAATCAAACGATTCGACGGATGTTTGAGCTCCGTAAATAGCTTCGACGGTTGGAGCATACACGACAATCTTCGTTTTTGAGAGGGTCTCTAGTAATAAAACATCCTGAGCCAAAGTTCGAGGATACTTATTTAAATCCTCTGGGTTATTAAATTGAGTTGGATTTACAAAAATGCTAACCACTACAAGCTCGTTTTCTACCATCGCTGCTTCCACTAAGGAGAGATGTCCGTGATGTAGAGCGCCCATGGTTGGCACAAATCCTATTGAAGAATCTGAGCTTTTTTCGGTGTTAATAAAAGCATTTAGCTCTGTTTTAGATGTATAAACTCGCATTTAGTATAAATTTAACAGCGTGCAAACTTAAGGTATTACTGTTAATCTGCATAAAATTTTGTATTTTTGCGTGTTTTTTGTTGACAAAACCAAAACTCACAGAACTTATGAAAGATAAGAGAATATTATACGTGTCGTCCGAAGTTATGCCCTATTTACCTGAAACAGAGATTTCATCCATGTCGTTTGAAGCCCCTAGAATGGTTAATAAACAAGGCGGACAAATACGAATATTCATGCCGAAATATGGGAACATCAATGAACGAAGACATCAATTACATGAAGTGATTCGTCTTTCGGGAATCAATCTAGTCATTAATGATTTAGACATGCCTTTGATTATCAAGGTCGCTTCCATTCCAAAAGAGCGAATTCAAGTCTATTTTATCGATAACGAAGAGTATTTCAAACGAAAAGCAACCTATACCGACGAAAATGGTCAATTATTTGACGATAACGATGAACGTGCGATCTTTTTTGCTAAAGGTGTTATCGAAACAGTCAAAAAATTAAACTGGGCACCAGATATTATTCATGTTCACGGATGGTTAGCGTCTTTATTGCCTTTGTACTTAAAACAATACTATAAAGACGAGCCTTTGTTTAAAGAAAGTCAAGTCGTAACCTCTATATACAGTCAAAGTTTTGATGAAACTCTTAACGCAGGAATGGTTGAAAAAATACAATTTGATGAAATTGAGGAAACTCATATTGATAAATTAAAAACGCCCAATTATTCTAACTTAATGAAAGTTGCAGTCGATTTTTCTGACGGCATCATCAAAGGGTCTCAAGAACTTCCAAAAGATTTAGAAGACTACATAGACCATTGCGAAAAACCGGTATTGGACTACCAATACCCTGAAGCTTTTACCGAAGCTTATACTGATTTTTATAATAATGAAATTTTAAATTAAGCCCCGTTATCTTATGAAACACATTCATTCTAAACTGTTAAAATCTACAAGTATCCTTTTCTTGATTTTAGCTTCACAGGCTTGTGATAAAGAATTTTCTGAAATTGGTACTGGAATTATAGGAACGCCTGGTTTTGAGATTAAAAGCGCCACATATCCTGTAAAAACATACAATAAAAAAATTACTGCTTTTGAATCTAACAATCTTAGCAAAAATCTTTTAGGATATTATTACGACCCTGTTTATGGAGGCACTAAAGTAGACTTTATTGGGCAATTAACGCCTAGAACTTTTGCGCCTAACTTTGGTGAAAACCCTGTTTTAACTTCTGTAGTTCTTACCGTGCCTTATGCGAGTACTGCGACAACAGATGACACAACTGATGACACAACCTACGAATTAGATTATCTTTATGGATCTGGAAAAGTAAAACTATCCATCTACAAGAGTAATTACTATTTAAGAGATTTTGACCCCAACAGTACGATCGATGCGAATCAAAAATATTATTCGGATGGCAGCTTGTCTGAAACTGAAGCTATTTCTGAAACAGCCTTGAGGGGACAGTTACTTTACCACGATGACGCCTATTTTCCAAGTGCTGAGTCTATAGACCTTGAGGAAATTAATGAAGAAACGGGCGATTCTGAAGTTACAAGCACCATTGCGCCTAGTTTACGACTTCATTTATACAGCGCAGACCTTGAGAACTCAAACCCCCCATTAGGTTTTTGGGAGGCCTTGATTCTAAATAAACAAGACGACGACGTTTTAACTAATGCGAATAATTTCTATAATCATTTTAGAGGTTTGTACTTCAAAATTGAACCTGAATCACTGGAGAATGGGCACATTCAACAATTAGATTTCACATCTGCAGCAGCAACGCTCTCACTCTATTATTCGTATACTTCTGAAACAACCGTCGATGGCGAAGTGGAAACTGGGACTTCTCAGGGCACTTATGAAATGGGCTTTTCTGGGAAACGAGTTTCTATTTTTGAAAATACATTTAACGCAAATGTACTAGAAGAAATTGGGAATGATACTAATGAAGACGAACGTTTATACCTAAAAGGTGGTGAAGGATCTATTGCGATTGTTGAATTATTTGCGGACCAAGAAGGAAGCTCTGAAGCCGATCAATTAAATGAATTTAGAACAAAAGAGGATGGAGAAATCACGCCTAAGCGGTTGATCAATGAAGCCTATTTAGAATTTTATGTCGATCAATCCGCTTCGAATGAGGACCATCCCAACAGAGTCTATATCTATGATATTGAAAACAACATCCCTATCAATGATTATTTTTTAGATCAAACCGTTAATGAGACGTCCACAGATTCTAAGTACACCCATTTAGTGCCTTTGAGTACAGAGACTGACGAGAGTGGTGTGGAACAAAAAAAATATAAAATCCGAATCACAGAGCATTTGAATAACATCATCGTAAGAGATTCAACAAATGTAAAACTTGGATTGGTGGTTTCTTCGAATGTTGGAGAAGCGAGTGGAAAAGGCGTCTTGGACGACAACTCCCTGACCATCCCTGTTGGTTCAATTTTATCCCCAAAAAGTATCATTCTTCATGGTAGCAACTCTACTGACGAAGCAAAAAGAGTGAAACTCAACATCTATTATACCGAACCAAATAACTAAATCATATGTGTGGAATTGTAGGATACATTGGCCATAGAGAAGCCTATCCAGTAATACTTAAAGGACTTCAACGATTAGAATATAGAGGCTACGACAGTGCCGGTATTGCACTCTATGATGGAAATGAGATTAGACTTTCTAAAACCAAGGGGAAAGTTGCGGATCTAGAATCTAAAGTTTCTAACCTACCAAGTTTTTCAGGGAATTTAGGAATTGGACACACACGTTGGGCAACTCACGGAGTCCCAAACGATGAAAATTCGCACCCACATTTTTCAAATTCTGGTGATTTAGTAATTATCCACAATGGAATTATTGAAAATTACAGTGCACTCAAAAAAGAACTTATTAAAAGAGGGTACACGTTTTCTTCTGATACTGATACCGAAGTACTCATCAACCTTATTGAAGATATTCAAAAAAACAGCAACCTAAAACTTGGAAAAGCGGTACAGGTTGCACTCAACCAAGTTGTTGGTGCCTATGCAATTGCAGTTTTTGATGTCAAAAAACCAGATGAAATTGTCGTGGCTCGATTAGGAAGCCCCCTTGCTATTGGAATTGGAGAAGATGAATTTTTTATTGCTAGCGACGCCTCCCCTTTTATCGAATACACCAATAATGCAGTGTATTTAGAAGATGAAGAAATGGCCGTCATCCGATTGCAAAAGCCCATAAAAATACGAAAAATAAAAGATGACTCATTAGTAAGCCCCTACGTTCAAGAACTAAAAATAAACCTTGAGCAAATTGAAAAAGGAGGCTATGATCATTTTATGCTTAAAGAAATTTTTGAACAACCCCATGCCATTAAAGACACCTACAGAGGGCGTTTATTAATCGATGAAGGGATTATAAAAATGGCCGGTGTTGAAGACAACATGGGCAAGTTTTTAAATGCCAACCGAATTATCATAGTAGCCTGTGGAACCTCCTGGCATGCCGGCTTAGTGGCTGAATACATTATTGAAGACTTAGTGCGCATCCCCGTTGAGGTTGAATATGCCTCCGAGTTTAGATACCGAAACCCTGTCATTAACGATAAAGACATTTTGATTGCGATATCTCAATCTGGAGAAACAGCAGACACATTGGCCGCTATTAAACTTGCGAAAGAAAAAGGCGCGTTTGTTTTTGGGGTGTGTAATGTAGTTGGATCCACAATTTCTCGCGAAACCCATGCTGGTGCTTATACCCATGCAGGACCAGAAATTGGAGTGGCCTCCACCAAAGCATTTACCACACAGATTACGGTTTTAACCTTAATTGCGTTGCGCTTGGCAAAAGCCAAAGGCACAATGTCAAGTTCTGACTTTAGAAGACACCTGGTTGAATTGGAAACCATTCCTGAGAAAGTTGAAGAAGTCTTAAAATCAGATGCACTTTCAAAAGAAATTGCTTCCATATATAAAGATGCTAAAAACTTTTTATATTTAGGTCGAGGTTTTAATTTCCCTGTGGCACTAGAAGGCGCTCTAAAACTTAAAGAAATTTCTTACATCCATGCCGAAGGCTATCCTGCCGCAGAAATGAAGCACGGACCCATTGCGCTTATAGACGAAAATATGCCAATTGCAGTCATTGCAACAAAATATGGGCATTATGAAAAAGTGGTGAGCAACATTCAAGAAATAAAATCGAGAAAAGGAAAAATCATCGCTGTGGTAACTAAAGGCGATGAACAAGTTAGAGGCCTTGCCGATCATGTGATTGAAGTACCTGAGACTTTAGAATTGCTCTCGCCACTTCTAACCACCATTCCGCTGCAATTGTTATCCTATCATATCGCCGTAATGTTAAACAGAAATGTCGATCAGCCACGTAATCTTGCGAAGTCTGTGACAGTGGAGTAAACCCTGTTAAGCCAAGAATCAAACCCTTGTACTTCAGTGACTTATGTTCAAAAAAGAACGTTCAAAGACCTGATTTAATTTTGTGATTAATAATATTTGTATCAAATTTTAAGAATTGTTTAATATTTATACTTAAATTTGATATAACTATAACCATACGATTATTAAACAATTTAATTTATGAAAACAATTTTAAGAACTTTTGTCTTACTTTTCTGTGCCGCATCTTTTGCGCAAACCACAATAAAAGGAACTGTCAACGATGACGGAGGACTACCATTGCCAGGCGCTAACATCATTATAGTAGGGACTTCAACAGGGGTCGTCACAGACTTTGATGGAAACTTTACTTTAGAAGTTAGTCAAAACCCTCCTTTCTCTGTTCAAGTGAGTAGTGTAGGATTTCAATCTCAAACTAGTGAGATCACTTCTAACAACCAAACATTAAGCATAGCCCTTGAAGAAGGTAGTTTTTTAGATGAGGTTGTGGTTTCGGCTTCGAGAGTTCCTCAGCGAATTTTTGAATCACCTGTTACCGTCGAAAAATACAGTATTAAACAAATTGAACGGACGCCATCTTCAGATTATTTTGAAGGACTACAAAATGTTAAAGGCGTTCAAATGAACCAAACTGGATTGGTTTTTAGCCAAGTTAACACCAGAGGTTTTGGAACTGCCTATAACGAAGGTTTTGTAACCCTAGTTGACGGAATGAACACGCAAGCACCCGTTTTTGGATTTGCCGTAGGTAATCTTATTGGTCTTAATGAACTTGACGTTCAAAGTGTTGAGTTACTTCCTGGAGCTGCATCTGCTCTTTATGGAATGGACGCTTACAAAGGGATTATGTCCATATCAAGTAAAAACCCATTTGATCACGAAGGAGTTAATGTCTATTTAAGATCTGGATCGACTCAGCAACAAGCTGGTGGAAACAATAGCTTTACAGATGTTGGAATACGCTTTGCTAAAAAACTATCAGATAAATGGGCAGTAAAAGTATCCGTATCCGCTAAGGAAGGTACAGAATGGGCCGCTTCAGATACGCGTCACAAAAAAGAGTGTGCTAACTGTGGAGACGGGAGTATTGTTGAAGGATATGACGTTAATGCACCGGATTATGATGCCGTTAATGAATACGGGCAGCAATTAATTTCCTCCTCAGATGTATGGCGTGCAGTTGCTGGATCCTCACTAGCTATAGATCCAACCGGAACTACGGCTGGGATAATATTAGGTGCTGGTGCGGCTGTTCCAAATTATTGGGATGCGATTAGAACCACTGGTTATATGGAAACGGACCTTTTTGGTAATGAAGCTAATAACATTAAAGGAAATGGTGGGATTTATTTTCGCCCTAATGACAATACAGAGATATCTTTAAGTTCATTGTATGGTACTGGTGAGGCGCCGCTTCCTGCTGGAAACGCACGATATAATATTAAAGACTTTGTTGTTCAAATGCACAAACTTCAATTAAAGACTGGAGGACTTAATGCGCAATTTTATTATACGCATGAAGATGCAGGTAAAACAACACAAAGTACTGCTCTAGGAACTTCTGTTGCCTTGGCTCAGCCAGGTGGTATTGAACAAGGCTGGGGCGCCACTTATTTAGGAAATTATCTTGGCGCATTAGCTGGAGGCGCTGCAAATGTTCCTATTCTACTAGGTCAAATCTTAGGGGATGTAGCTACAGGAGGACAGAGTTTTAACACCCTTGTTGGGCCCGAAAACAGTGCAAACGCACATATCTTTGCTAGATCAGCTGCAGATGCTAATATGCTAATACCAGGTTCTCCTGATTTTGACGCCGCAATTGGGAATGCAACAGACCAAGCAATTTTAACATTCAATCCGACTAATGGCGCGCTTGGTGCCCTAATTAAGGATGTTTCAGCAGCATATACTTTAGAAGCTAACTACGATTTTGAGGATAAAATCGATTTTGCAAATGTAATTGTTGGTGGTATATACAGAAGCTTTAACCTTGACACTGATGGAACGCTTTACACAGATTACTCAAATCCTATCGAATACAGTGAATTTGGCGTTTATGCTCAAATGCAAAAAGATTTGTTTAACGACTATGTTTCTTTAACTGCTTCTATGCGTTATGACAAAGTAGAGGTGATGGAAGATGCTAACATTACACCAAGAGTAGGGTTGTTATTTAAAATTGCTGAAAATCAAAACATTCGAATCTCTGGTCAATTAGGATTCAGAAATCCTACGAACCAAGATAAGTTTATTGGATTATTTAATGGCCAAGAAACGTTATTAGGGTCAACAAAACAAAACATTGACAGATTCGATAACGGCGTTTTAACTGGGAATGATGTGTTTAATAGAGCATTAAACAAAAGTACTTGGGACAGCAATGGCGTCGTTACAGCAGAGAAATTAGATTATGTTGAAGCAGAAGAAGTGACTTCTTTTGACTTTGGTTACAGATATAATTCAAAAGACTTTACGTTAGATTTCAATGCTTATACGAGTGCTTACAGAAATTATATTGGAACAAATAGTGTTTATGTAACAACTGATGAGTCTGTAAGCCAAACAATTGCGATGCAAAGTGGTGATTTTCAACAATTTGGTGTAGATGCTAATTTAGATGTTCCATTTAATACCTACGGAATGAGTGTTGAGGCAATTAAGCGATTCAGTTCTAAATTAACTGTGAACTTAATTTACGAATACAACAATATCGATTACTCACCAGAAGCGAATTCAAATTTTGAATTATCATGGAATACACCAAAGAATAGAGTCAAACTTGGACTTACTTCTCAACTTACTGAAAACCTCTCGTTTGCAACGAATGCACGTTACAATTCAGAGTATTATTACGAGTCATCATTTATTGATACAACCATTAAGAGCAATACGGTTCTTGATGCTAAGCTAACGTATGCCATTCCTAGTTTTGGAGGTATTAAGCTTGAATTAGGAGGAAATAATATTGGTGGAGATGAGTATGTTAGTATTCCAGGATCTGGAAACATTGGATCTTTATACTATGCAGGAGTTAAAGTTGGATTTTAAAGTCTAATCTTCAAAAATTATATTAAAAAACCCAGAGCTTTGCTCTGGGTTTTTTAATTTTATTCTATATCTTTGCAGCGCGAAAACCACTGTTTTTCGCATCATTTTAGCTAAAAAATTAAAATCATAAAAGTAATGTCAAAAGTTACAGGTAAAGTTGCTCAAATTGTAGGTCCAGTGATCGATGTCGAATTCGCGTCTGGAGCAGACCTTCCAAAAATTTACGATTCCTTAGAAATCAACAGAGCTGATGGATCTATTTTAGTTCTTGAAGTGCAATCTCATATTGGTGAAAATTCTGTGCGTACCATCGCTATGGATTCTTCAGATGGGTTGAGTCGTGGAACTGAAGTCAACGCCACTGGCGCACCAATTCAAGTGCCTGTTGGAGAAGACGTTTACGGTCGTTTGTTTAATGTTATTGGAGATGCGATTGATGGTTTGGGAGACCTGCCAAAAGCAGGCGCTGCTGGATTACCAATCCACAGAAAAGCCCCTAAATTTGAAGAACTTTCGACTTCTACTGAAGTTTTATTTACAGGAATCAAAGTCATCGATCTAATTGAGCCGTATGCAAAAGGCGGTAAAATTGGATTATTTGGTGGAGCTGGAGTTGGTAAAACTGTATTAATACAAGAATTAATTAACAATATCGCTAAAGGCCACGGTGGTCTTTCGGTATTTGCCGGCGTTGGAGAACGTACTCGTGAAGGAAACGATTTACTTCGTGAAATGCTCGAATCTGGTATTATAAAATATGGAGATGATTTTATGCACTCCATGGAAGAAGGCGGATGGGATCTTAAAAAGGTTGATAAATCAATCATGAAAGAATCCAAAGCAACGTTTGTATTTGGACAAATGAATGAACCACCAGGAGCACGTGCAAGAGTTGCCTTATCTGGATTGACCATTGCGGAATACTTCCGAGATGGTGCTGGAGACGGTCAAGGAAAAGATGTATTATTCTTTGTGGATAATATTTTCCGATTCACACAAGCAGGTTCAGAAGTGTCCGCACTTCTAGGACGTATGCCTTCTGCCGTAGGTTACCAACCAACATTAGCAACCGAAATGGGTGCGATGCAAGAACGTATTACTTCAACCAAAAAAGGATCCATTACTTCTGTACAAGCGGTTTACGTACCTGCAGATGATTTAACAGATCCTGCACCAGCAACAACGTTTGCTCACTTAGATGCTACCACTGTATTGTCTCGTAAAATTGCAGAACTTGGTATCTACCCAGCGGTAGATCCTTTAGATTCTACATCAAGAATTTTGACTGCTGATATTTTAGGAGATGAGCATTATGATTGTGCACAACGCGTTAAAGAGTTGTTACAACGTTATAAAGAATTACAAGATATCATTGCGATTCTTGGAATGGAAGAACTTTCTGAAGAAGATAAATTGGCTGTTGGACGCGCACGTCGTGTACAACGTTTCTTATCGCAACCCTTCCACGTAGCGGAGCAATTTACAGGCTTAAAAGGTGTATTGGTTGATATCAAAGAAACCATCAAAGGATTTAACATGATTATGGATGGGGAATTAGATCGCCTTCCAGAAGCAGCCTTTAACCTTAAAGGAACCATTGAAGAAGCAATTGAAGCAGGCGATAAAATGTTAGCTGAAGCTTAAAAATTAAGACTATGTATTTAGAAATTATAACTCCAGAAGCAACCGTATTTAAAGGCGACGTAGACAGTGTGTCTGTGCCTGGTGTGAATGGTGATTTTGAAATGCTAAACAATCACGCGGCAGTTGTGTCGATCCTTAAACAAGGATTTGTGAAAATCACAGGAGACATCACCCTTGATGGCACAAACAAAGAACTGTTTGAGCAAAAGGGCAAAAGCTATTTGTATGCGATTGATTCAGGTGCGATTGAAATGAACGCTAATAAAATTATTGTATTAGCAGACTAGTCCGTACTTAATTATATAAAAATTTAAAGCTCAAACTTAGGTTTGGGCTTTTTTATTTCCCCGTAAACCTAGAGTTTCGTTTTTCTAAAAAAGCAGTAGTTCCTTCTTCAAAATCTTCAGTTCCAAAACAGCTTCCGAATTCAGAAATTTCGACGTCATATCCGTTAACCCCATCTTTGTAGTTAGCATTAATGGCTTTGATAGCTGCCGCAATTGCTAAAGAAGAATTCGACTTTATTTTATCAGCTAAGGCATAACACTTTGGCAACAACTCTTCTTGAGGAACCACATAATTTACAAGTCCGTAAGTCAAAGCTGTTGCGGCATCAATCATACTCGCTGTCATGGTCAACTCCATAGCACGCCCCTTTCCTATAAGCTGTGCCAAGCGTTGCGTTCCACCATATCCTGGGATCAACCCTAAAGACACTTCTGGCAGCCCCATTCGAGCGTTTGAACTGGCTAATCTAAAGTGTGCACACATCGCTAATTCCAAACCACCACCAAGTGCAAAGCCATTGATGGCTGCAATAACAGGCGTTGAAAGGTTTTCTACAAAATCAAACAATAAATCATGACCTTCTTTGGACAACAAACGACCCGATTCTTCATCAAAATGAGCAAACTCACTAATATCGGCACCCGCTACAAACGCCTTTTCGCCACTTCCAGTGAGGAGAATCACTTTGGTATCAAAATCGGATTCAGCCATTTTTATTGCTGCATGCAGTTCAAAAATAGTCGCTTTGTTTAAAGCATTTAATTTTGTGGGTCTGTTAATTGTAATGGTCGTAATGCCATCGTTGAAATCGCTAAGAATGTTGTTATATTGCATCTGTAGAGTGTTTAGGAAAGCGAACAGTAAACTGGGTTCCTTGGTCTTTAATTGAAGAAAACTTAATGCTTCCTTTATACGTTTCAATAATATTTTTGATCATTGGTAATCCTAGTCCCATCCCACTTGTTTTGGTGGTAAACTTTGGTTCAAATATTTTATCTTCAATCGTTTCATTGATTCCGCTTCCATTGTCTTTTACTTCAATAATAACCTCGGAATCATTCGAATGAAGGAACACACTAATCTGAGGTGCACGATCATCAGGAATCGATTGGATGGCGTTTTTTATTAGGTTAGTGATGATTCTAATCAATTGAGCACGGTCAAATTTAGCGGTAATTTTGGCCTCATTAGATCTAAATTCAATATCACTTTCAGGAAAAATATCTAATGCTAAATCGACCACTTCCACCACATTTAGAAATTCGAGTTTTTGAGCCGGCATTTTAGCAAAATTAGAAAAGGCCGATGCAATGGAGCTCATCGTATCAATTTGTTGGATTAAGGTTTTTGTGTATTCATCCACCTTTTTGTGAATCTCTGGATCTTGAGGGTCAAATTTATGTTGAAAACTCTGGACACTCAAGCGCATTGGGGTTAATGGATTTTTGATTTCATGAGCAACTTGCTTAGCCATTTCTCGCCAGGCCTGTTCACGCTCATTGGTCGCTAGTTTTTTGGCGCTATCCTCCAACTCATCAATCATACTATTATAGGATTCTACCAATGCAGAAACCTCCAAGCTTGCCCCAACTAATTCAATTTTTTGATTGCGTTTTTCTAAACGAGTCCCTTTCATTTTGTCTCGGATGGTTTGAAGTGATTTGGTGATATATTTTGATACAAAATAAGCAAATGCAATGGCCACTAAAATCATGATTATGTATGCATAACTCAATCGAATCAAGAATTCTTTAAGCTCGCCGTAATTTAAAGAATCATCATCAAAATAAGGGACATTAAGTATGCCTAATGGTTTGGCGCTTGTATCTGTAAACATGATATATGAAGAGCGATAGTTGCCGCCAAGTTGGTTTATTTTTTCTACAAAACGCTTGGAGACACTTCGATTCATTTGATTTAAAACATCCGCAGACAAACAGGTTTCAATATCATTTGTATCGAAATTGGGCTTTGACATTTTAATCAGCCCTCCTTCTAAATCGTAGAGGTTAAAATTTACATTATGGATGTTGGCAATCTCATAAATTTTATCTTTAAAAATCATCGAGAGGTTTTCTGTCTTAACTTCCCATGTCGTTTCCATCAAAACATAATTGATGCTCGAAATAAGTTGAGATTCCTTTCGCTCCAAACGCATTCGGTGATAATCCTGAGACTGCTCGCTATATTGATAGATCGTAACTCCTGCGATAAGCAAAGAAGCTAGCACAACCAGCATAATCATATAGAGAAAGATACGTGACCTTAAAGACAATTTGCGCTTTGCCATAGAAATAGACTTTTGATAAATATAGAAAAAAAATCCTCGCGGTTTAATTATTCCGAACGCGTTCGTTTGTGTAATTTGATCCCCAGCATAAGTAATACTGCCAATCCAACAAGTGCTAGCATTCCATAAGCCATGTTGAGGGTGCTTTTTAACAACACTAAAAACACCACCGCAAAAAGTAATAAAGTAGCGCCTTCATTCCAGATTCGCATAAAATTGGAGGTATACATAATTTGATCTTTTTGAAGTTGTTTAAAAATAAGGTGTGTTTTGATGTGATACATGATTAAAAGCATCACAAATCCTAATTTAGCGTGCATCCAAGACTGTTCTAACCAGTAGGGTGCCAATGCTAATAACCAGATTCCAAATACTACAGCAAGAATTGCGGAGGGCCAAGTTATAATAAACCATAAGCGTTTGGCCATTAACTTTAATTGCGTGCCCAAAATTTCTTTTTCTGGAGTGGCTTTTTGAGAAGCTTCAATATGATATATGAAAATCCGAGGAATGTAAAACAATCCTGCAAACCATGTGATTACAAAAATCAAATGAAGCGATTTAATGTAGTTATAAGAGTCCATAATTATGTTTTTGATATTAATTTTGTCGATACTTCTCTATATAAAACATACGCCGTTAGGACGGTAGAAAGAACATCCGATACCGGAAATGCCATCCATACCCCTAGTTCGCCATACCATAAAGGTAATATAAAGATAAGTGGAATAAAGAAAAAAGCTTGTCGATAGAGGGTTAACAAAAGAGCGGGTACCGCTTTTCCAACAGCTTGGAAATAGGCCGATCCAATCAATTGAATCGCTATAATTGGCGTGGCCGCAAAGACCCAGCGCATCGCAGATGGGGTTTGCTCAATGACCCGAAGATCGGTGGTAAACATTCGGGTAATTAGTTTTGGAAATCCAATCAAAACTATAGAAATTAGTGAAGCCATTACCATTGCGTAAATAATTGCAATTCGAATGGTTTGTTTAACGCGGTCATAGTTATGTGCCCCGTAATTAAAGCCAGCAATTGGCACAAAACCTTGCGTAATTCCATAAATAGGAAACAATGCAAACATTAACATTCGAGAGACGATTGCATAGGCTGTAACCGAGGTTTCACCTCCAAAATCAAATAAAATGTTATTCATCAATAAATACGTCACACTCACAATGGCTTGTCGTGAAAGGGTCACTAATCCTAAATTACTAATTTCAGACACTATCGATGTTTGTAGCTTAAAGTGTGGCCATGAAATTTTCATTTCAGAATGCTTCGAGACGAAAAACCAAAAAATAAATAAAAAGCAAAGTGCATAAGATCCCGTGGTTGCCCAAGCGGCTCCCATCATACCTAAATCCATGACCTTAATAAATATTACATCTAATACTAAGTTGGATACCGATGGAATCATCAAGGCATACATGGCAAACTTGGGTTTTCCTTCGGCTCTAATGACCGTGTTTCCCATCATAGAAAAGGCCAAAAAAGGAACGCCATAAAGTACAATTCGGTAGTAGATTTTGGCCGGTTCAAAAATAGTGCCTTTGCCGCCAAAAGCAGGAATAATGCCATCAATATAATACAATCCAAAAAACACCAAGATCACCGTTAGGAGTAGGGTCATCGTAATTTGATTCCCAAAAGTTTTTAAGGCTTTTGGAACCTCTTTCGCACCAAGAGCTCTTGAAATAATGGAACTCCCTCCAATCCCAATAGACATCCCTAAAGCAGCAATAAAAAACGAAACGGGTAATACTACATTAATCGCCGCAATTGCCTGTGAACCAATCCAATGCCCCACAAAAATAGTATCCACTAAAATATTGAGCGACATGACTAAAATTCCAATAGATGCTGGAACGGCCTGTTTGATCAATAATTTACCAATAGTTTGAGTTCCAAAATCGTTTGATGTGGATTTAATCATTCAGTGTCTATTGTTTAGAATCCCATTCGGAAACCCACTTTGCAAGGAGTGATACCCAAGCTGGATCATCGTTTAAACAAGGGATTGTTGTAAAGTCTTTTCCACCAACTTCGTGAAAAATCTCCTCCCCTTCCATGGCAATTTCTTCGAGAGTTTCGAGACAATCGCTCACAAAAGCAGGCGTTGCGATGGCCATTGATTTGGTGCCTTCTTTTCCTATGCGTTCAATGGTTCGATCGGTGTAGGGTTGCAACCATGGGTCAAACCCTAATCGCGATTGGAACGAGGTGGAGTAGGCCGCAGCTTCAAGCCCTAATTCTTCGCCTACCAAACGCGTTACTTCCAAACACTGGTGTTTATAGCAATATGCATGTGCTTCGGATGGAGTCACACAGCACGACTTATCAATCTTACAATGCGACTTGGTAATGTCACTTTTTCGAATGTGGCGTTCTGGAATTCCGTGGTAAGAAAATAATAAGTGTTCGTATGTTTTTCCTTTTAAAGAGTGCTTAATCGTATTAGAGAGTACTTTAATATAATCTGGATTGTTGTAGAACGGTGGTAAATCTGACAATTTCAATTGTGGAAAATGTTCGTCTCTTAATTCCTTTGCAAGGACTAAAATTGTTTCGGTAGTCGCCATTGCAAATTGCGGATATAATGGAATGATTAAAACCTCATCGACCCCTTGATCTACCAGTTTTTGAAGCCCTTTTTTAATGGTCATACTACCGTATCGCATCGCGAGGGCCGTTGGTAAACTGACTTCTTTTTTTAATTCAGTTTCCAAACGCTCGGACAAAACGATTAGCGGAGACCCTTCCTCCCACCATATTTTTTGGTACGCTTTTGCTGAGATTTTTGGACGCGTATTTAGGATGATTCCTTTTACTAAAAGGGTTCGGGCCCATAATGGAACATCGATAACGCGCTCGTCCATCAAAAATTCGCCTAAATATTTTTTTACATCTTTGGGACTGGGGCTGTCTGGAGATCCCAGATTGACTAATAAAACGCCTTTCATATCAAATTGGTTAGTTAAGAGATTGAATATATTTTTTGGGAGTGGTCCCGTATTGTTTTTTAAATGCTGAAATGAAATGACTGGCGGTGCTGTATCCAACCTTAAGGCCAACCTCATTCACATTGTGTGCTCCTGATTCTAATAATTTTCGAGAAACCTCCATTTTATAGTCAAATAAGAAGCCATACACCGTAGTGCCATAAATTTGTTTGAACCCTTCTTTTAGTTTCTTTAAGCTTAAATCAATCTCAGCCGCTAATTCTATTAAAGTTGGGGGCTCAGAAATACGATGAATCATAATATCTTTGGCTTGCTTGATTTTGATAACATTTGAGTCATCGACCAAAAACGGACATTGCTCTATATTTGCTTCTTCTCCTCTATTGAAATATAAGCTTAATAATTCATAAGCCTTTCCTTTAAAGTATAACGATTTTATAGTGGAGTTGAGGTTGTAATTGACCAATTGATTTAAAACAATCGCCATAGACGGTGAAATGTGGCCGTCTTTATAGTATTTTTTATCTTGATTGCCCTCACTTAAAAAAGTGATATAATCGGCTTCATGAGAAAATAACCCATGAAATTTTTTGATTGAAATGAGAACTGAAACCACCCAAGAAGCAGGGTCGACTTCCAAATATATAGGTAAATTTCTTTGAGGATTATAAAGTAATAATGAATTTTCTTCCGGGATGTTTAGACTATATGTTCCATTGTTAAACACAAACTTACATTCGCCTTTTGAACAAAAATGAAATTGAATAAAAGAGCTATCTATTTCCTTTTCAAGGAGTTGAACTTCTGATGTTTCATTTTGATACGTCATGACAATAAACCCCGATTCAATTGCTGTTTCTAAAAAAGACCCTTGAGCGGTGTTTTTTGGCTTGGACTGTCCGTTATGTGATACGTCTTTATTTAGATTCATTATAAATAAAAATTAAAGAATTTATTGGTTTTCTTCTGCAAAAATAATACTTTAAACAAAAATAACGAAATAATACGTGGAAACCTCTAAACGACATATAAAGTTCTTCTAGCGTTATTTTTTACAAATCAAAGCCATTATTTTTGTGTCGAAATATTTCCAAACTCATTAATGGAGCAATTTAACAAATCTGAAACAACCTATTTCTATGTCATTGGCCTCAGCTATAAAAAAGCAGATGCAAAAATACGTGGAGACTTTAGCTTAGACCACAATGCGAAGGCTAATTTGATGCTCCAGGCAAAAGCAAGTGGCATTGAAAGTATCGTCGCGACCTCTACCTGTAACCGTACCGAAATATACGGTTTTGCCCGACACCCTTTTGAGCTTATAAAGCTGCTTTGTGACAACACTCTAGGGACGGTTGAAGATTTTCAAAGGGTGGCCTATGTTTATAAAAGCAGCGATGCGATTCAACATATGTTTAGAGTTGGTGCCGGATTGGATAGTCAAATATTAGGCGATTTTGAAATCATCAGTCAGCTAAAAATAAGTGCAAAACTTTCTAAAAAATACCAGTTACTAAATGCTTTCTTAGAACGCTTGATTAACGCAATCATCCAAGCAAGCAAACGCATCAAAACAGAAACAGAATTATCTTCTGGAGCGACTTCAGTTTCATTTGCCTCTGTACAATACATTAAAAAAACAGTCGAAGCCATTTCTTCCAAAAACATTTTACTCTTTGGAACTGGGAAAATTGGACGTAATACCTGTGAAAACTTAATAAAACACACCAAAAACGAACATATTACCCTGATAAATCGCACCCGTGATCGCGCAGATAAGATTGCTGGAAAATTCAAACTCCTGGTGAAAGATTACAGCCAGTTACAAGAAGAAATTGGAAATACCGATATTTTGATTGTGGCGACTGGCGCACAAAATCCAACGATCGATAAACACCTGATTCAAAACAAAAAACCCTTATTGATTCTCGATTTATCCATCCCTAAAAATGTCAATGAAAACGTAAAGGAACTGCCTATGGTCACCTTGGTTCATTTAGATCATTTATCTCAGATGACCGATGAAACTCTCGAAAAAAGAAAGCAGTTCATCCCTGTCGCTGAAGGGATTATTACCGAAATAAAAACAGAATTTGATGAATGGGTCGACAATCGAAAGTTTGCACCTACGATCAAAGCTTTGAAAGAAAAATTACAAGTCTTTGCGACGGCTGAAGTTGAATCGCAACGAAAAAAAATAAATGAATTTAATGAAGCGCAAGCTGCATTGATAAGCGCCAATTTAGTTCAAAAAATAACCAACCACTTTGCTCACCATCTGAAAGACGAAACGGTCTCAAAAAATGACAGTCTCGAACTGATAAAAAAGGTGTTTCAATTAGATTCCAAAAAACATGTCTAAAATTATTCGAATCGGTACGCGTGATAGCGACCTTGCACTCTGGCAAGCCAAAACAGTCCAGTCTCAGCTAGAGCATTTAGGTCACAAAACGGTGTTGGTTCCTGTAAAATCTACCGGAGACTTGGTCTTAAACAAACCCATCTATGAACTCGGGATTACAGGCGTTTTTACTCGAACTTTAGACATCGCTTTGATTAACGAAGAAATTGATATTGCTGTCCATTCCTTAAAAGATGTTCCAACTGTTTTACCAGAAGGTGTGGTACAGGCAGCCGTTTTAAAACGTGGCAATATTAGAGATACGTTGGTGTTTAAAACCAATGAAGAGTTTTTGGCACAAAAGGATGCTGTGATTGCTACTGGCAGTTTACGACGCAAAGCGCAGTGGCTCAACAGATACCCAACACATAGTACTGTCGGGTTAAGAGGCAATGTAAATACACGCCTCGAAAAATTAGAAAACAGCGATTGGAATGGCGCCATTTTTGCCGCCGCAGGCTTGGGACGACTGGACTTAACGCCGGTAGATTCTGTGAATTTGGAATGGATGGTACCCGCACCCGCACAAGGCGCGGTGATGATTGCAAGTTTGAAAACCAACATAGAAGCTCTTGAAGCGTGTGCAGCTCTTAATCACGAAGAGACAGAAATCTCTACCAACATTGAACGTGAGTTTTTAAATAAACTTGAAGGCGGATGTAGCGCCCCTATTGGCGCACTCGCTTACATAAAAGAGGAGGAAATACATTTCCATGGGATTGTTTTAAGTCCCGATGGCACTAAAAAAATTGAAGCAAAACGCACCGCTAAACTAGGAGAACACTATACCCTAGTCGATGATTGTGTTGAATTTATTTTGAGTCGTGGTGGAAAAACCCTCATTGGAACCACGGCAAAAGAAGATGGACCAACCACTATTTTTTCTTCAAAATTATTGAGTCCAGGACAAAAGGATTTATTTAACAACGCTCTCAATGTAGAGAGTTCGGACTTTATCAAAACAGCTGCGAACCGTATCAAACCGGTGGTGTTAAAAGCAGTCCACAAAAACGTAGTCATTACCAGCAAAAATGGTGTAGAGGCTATTTTAAATAATTGCGCTGTTGAAGATTTAAATTTTGAAACGATTTACTGTGTGGGCAGACGAACCAAGCGACTCATTGAGCAGAAAATTGGCCCCGTTAAACATACTGAAAAAAACGCCAATGCCTTAGCAAACTATTTAGTAGAATTTATGGACGGTTCAGAAGTGAGCTACTTTTGTAGCGACATTCGGATGGATGACTTGCCGACAGTTTTGAAAGAGAATAACATCAATGTACGTGAAATAGAAGCCTATAGCACTAAGCTAGAAGCGCCAAAATTAGCGGACTCTATTGAAGGTGTTATGTTTTATAGCCCCTCCACAATTCAAAGCTTCTTGCAAAAAAATTCACCGACGTGTATTGCATATTGTATTGGCGAAAGCACCGCTAAGGAAGCAAAAAAATATTTTAAAGATGTACGCGTAGCGAAAATCCCCACCGTGGAAAGTGTCATCGATCTTGTGAATCAAAATTATATTTAGACGTTATGATCAAAAACGATTTATTTTTAAAAGCTCTTAAAGGTGAAACAGTCGAACGCCCTCCAGTTTGGATGATGCGTCAAGCTGGACGTTATTTACCAGAATTCATCGCTATCAGGGAAAAATATGATTTTTTTACGCGTTGTCGCACGCCTGAATTGGCAAGTGAAATAACGGTTCAGCCCATCCGACGTTATGGAATGGATGCTGCTATTTTATTTTGTGACATCTTAGTTATCCCACAAGCAATGAATATTGAGGTGGAAATGAAACCCAATTTTGGACCTTATTTACCAAACCCCGTGCGCACTCAAAAAGATGTGGATAATGTGATCGTTCCTGATGTGACGGTAGAATTAGACTATGTTTATCAAGCCATTAAGGCAACCAAAGAATTATTAAATGACGACATTCCTTTGATTGGTTTTGCTGGATCGCCTTGGACCATTTTATGTTACTGTGTGCAAGGTCAGGGCAGTAAAAACTTTGACAAAGCCAAAGAGTTTTGTTTTACCAATCCAATGGCAGCGCATCAGTTATTGCAAAAAATTACAGATACAACCATTGCTTATCTTAAAGAAAAAGTCAAGGCAGGTGTCAATGCCGTTCAAATATTTGATTCGTGGGGTGGCATGTTGTCTCCGACCGATTACCAAGAATTTTCATGGCAGTATATCAATCAAATCATCGACGCTTTAAAAGACGATGCACCCGTCATCGCTTTTGGAAAAGGCTGTTGGTTTGCATTGGGCGATATGGCAAAATCCAATGCTTCAGCGCTTGGAATTGACTGGACCTGTTCCGCTCGAAATGCCCGTTATTTAACCGGTGGAAATATGACACTTCAAGGAAATTTTGATCCGTCACGATTATTATCACCTCCTGCGGAAATCAAAAAAATGGTGCACCAAATGATTAATGAATTTGGAAAAGATAAATATATTGTAAATCTTGGACACGGCATTCTTCCAAACATTCCTATTGATCATGCCAAAGCATTTATTGACGCTGTAAAAGAATATAAAAGCTAAGATGTGATTACTGAATTCGACTCATATTATATAGAAGCCATTCAAGAAAAAGATGCTTGGAGTCTATGTGATTTTATGGTGTCGAATGAAAACCGACTCAAACGTTTTTTTCCTGAAACTTTAGAGAAAAACCTAACGCCAACCTTATCAAAACTGTTTTGTGAAAAAAAAGCAAAACAGTTTCAAGACAATGAAGAATTTCTCTTTTTAATAAAAGAAAAAAAATCAAATGCTCTGATAGGTTTGGTGTATCTCAAAACTCTAGATTGGAATCAAAAACAAGGCGAATTTGCATATTGTATTGGTTACCCATTTGAAGGAAAAGGCATCACTTCAAAAGCGATTGAACTATTATCAGTTTATGCCTTTGAAACCTTACAATTAAAAACCTTAAAAATTATCGTTCACGAGACGAATTTATTAAGTACAAAAATTGCTCAAAAATGTAACTTTAATTGGATAAAAACGCTTCCTCATGAATTTACGCCTCCCAATGAAAACCCCTTAAATATGGAATTATATGAACGTTATAATGAAAGATAAATTCTTTAAATACATAGAAAACTTACAAGACACCATCACTTCAAAACTTGAAATGATGGATGGAACTGCCGCTTTCAAAGAAGACCTTTGGGAACGCCCCGAAGGTGGTGGCGGTCGCACCCGTGTGATCGAAAATGGCGCTGTCTTTGAAAAAGGAGGGGTTAATATTTCAGGGGTACATGGCAAATTGCCCGCCTCTATGCAAGCATATTTTGAGGTGGGGGAGGTTGATTTTTTTGCCTGTGGTCTGAGTTTAGTCTTGCACCCAAAAAACCCAATGGCGCCAACGGTTCATGCCAATTGGCGCTATTTTGAAATGTATGATGAACAAGGGAATATCATTGACCAATGGTTTGGAGGTGGTCAAGATTTGACGCCTTATTATCTGTTTGATGAGGACGCCATTCATTTTCATCAAACCTGTAAAACCGCTTGTGACAAGCACAGTCCCGAGTTTTATGAAACCTACAAAAACCGCTGTGACGAGTACTTTTACAACAGTCATCGCAATGAGGCGCGTGGTATTGGCGGTCTCTTTTTTGATTATTGCAAAGCATCAGACGCCATGAGTATGGAACAATGGTTTGATTTTGTAAGCGACGTGGGCGATAGCTTTTTAGAAGCCTATGTGCCAATCTTAGAAAAAAGAATACATTTACCTTATTCAAGTGAAGAACGAAATTGGCAAGAAATTCGGAGAGGGCGTTATGTTGAATTCAATTTAGTACATGACAAAGGCACTCTTTTTGGACTCAAAACAAATGGAAGAATCGAAAGTATTTTGATGAGTTTGCCGCCCCATGTCCAATGGGTGTATGACCATCATCCAGAACCAAATAGTAGAGAAGAACAATTAATACGGGTGTTAAAAAACCCTGTTGAATGGGTTTCTTAGGATTAAAGCTTAAAACTAATTATTATGTATCCTATCAAAAGAAATAGACGCTTACGGACCAATGAATCCATCCGTAGCTTGGTAAGAGAAACCATCCTTACACCAAATGATTTTTTAGTGCCTTTATTTGTGGTAGAAGGCAAAGGCATTAAGTCCGAAATTCCTTCCATGCCCAATTACTTTCGGTATAGTTTGGACACGCTCGAAGCCGAAGTAAAATTGCTTTGGAGCCTAGGTTTAAAGTCGGTGCTGGTCTTTGTTAAAGTCGCGGATTCACTTAAAGACAACAAAGGAATCGAAGCCCTAAACTCAAACGGATTGATGCAACGGGCTGTGAAAACCATCAAAAACACATGTCCCGAAATGCTCGTGATGACCGACGTCGCTCTGGATCCGTATTCAATTTATGGACATGACGGTATTGTAACTGATGGAATTATTCAAAATGATGATACAGTGGAAATTTTGACCGGAATGAGTTTGTCTCATATTGAAGCTGGTGCCGATTTTGTCGCTCCAAGTGATATGATGGATGGTCGAATTTTAAGCATTCGTGAAGCCTTTGAAGATGATGGGTATGTTGATGCAGGCATCATGAGTTACAGTGCCAAGTATGCCTCTTCATTTTATGGCCCTTTTAGAGATGCCTTAGATTCTGCTCCCGTAGATTCTAAAAATATTCCTAAAGATAAAAAAACCTATCAAATGGATTATGCGAACCGTTTTGAAGCCCTCAGAGAAACCGAAATGGACATTGATGAAGGAGCCGATATTGTAATGGTCAAACCCGGCTTGGCTTACCTAGACATTCTTAGAGAAATTAAAAATGAGTTTGATGTACCAGTAGCAGCCTATCAAGTCAGTGGCGAATATGCGATGATTAAAGCTGCGAGTGAAAAAGGGTGGTTAGATCATGATCAAGCAGTGTTAGAAACCACCATGGCTTTTAAGCGGGCTGGCGCCGATATTATTGCCAGTTATTTTGCCAAAGATATTGTGAGGCTTATTGGCTAATATCGTTTTTTCAACTAATATTTAATGCTTGGTGTCGTTTTTGATGGTTTTTTCCTTAAATTTATACACCCAAATTATCTATTATGAAACGAGCACTCCTGTTTACGGTATGTACCCTAGCGTTGTTTTCCTGTGTAGAAACTGACTATGTCAACGACCGCATTGATCCAAAAATATTCATTTCAAATCCTTTGTTAGAATTAAAAAAAAATGGAGCAAGCCATCAATTTGAGGTGAACTATTTTAACTATGTTGGCAAAGAGATCGAAAACCCAAATGTTAGCTGGCTCAGTAGTGATCCTTCTGTATTGGCAATAACTGAAGATGGACTCGCTACAGGGATAGAATTTGGAACTGCAACTGTTACCGCTACTCTAACGACTTCAGAGGAAAACCTGACAATCACAAACAAGGACGAGGTGAAGGTGTCAATGGCAACTTTAACAGAGTCCATAAAGTTTATTGGAACAATTATCTCTACAAGTAACTATGAACTAGGGGGGAGTTATGTTTTAGAAACTCTTGATAATGGTATTCTAAGACTTTCGTTAGGAGATGATTATGTAGCTTCTACTAGCCTGCCTGGACTGTATATTTATTTGGGGAATAATCGATATTCTGTGGCTGATGCCTATGAAATTGGTCCTGTGACCGTTTTTCAAGGCGCTCATTTTTACGACTTGCCTTCAACCATTAGTATATATGATTATAGCTACATCCTCTACTGGTGTAAACCATTTGGAGTGAAGGTTGGTGAAGGTCAAATACAATAAAACCCCCATTATGAAAAAAACAATTCTATTCAGCCTACTTTTCGTGTTTTCGTGTCAATTTATGAGCCATGCTCAATGGTTAGAAAAAAAGGAGACGGCTATTTCAAGCTAGGTGCTTGGTCACTTGTAGCGGATCAACATTATACCGATAAAGGAAAGATTGACCCCAACGCCACCCGAGGTACTTTTAATTTAAATTTATATGCAAAATATGGGCTTTCTGAAAACTGGAATGTGGTTACATACATCCCTTTTTATGTGAAATCATATCAAAATCATCAAGTGTCTCAAGTTACAGGAGATGAACTCCAGAAGGGTGAAGAATTTAGTAGTTTTGGAGATATGAATTTAGGGATAGAATATCGCTTATTCAAAAAATCCAAGCATGCCTTTTCGGCGGTTCTCACGTTAGGGATTCCATCAGGAAGAGACGAAGGCGGAAGTGACGGCAGCTATCAAACTGGCGATGGCGAATTTAACCAAGAAATTCGATTCAATGCCGGAACGTCTTTTAAAATCTCTACACTCTCTTTCTACGCCAAAGCCTATCTAGGGTTTAACAATAGAACTGAGAATTTTTCAGATGAATTTAGAACTGGGTTCGAATTGGGAACGAGCTTTTTTCAAAACAAACTACTTCTATTAATGCGTTCTGATATTGTGGAATCCATGAGAAATGGCTCCTTAAATGCCGCCAATAGCAATGGAAGTATTTTTGCAAACAATGTAGAATTTGCAGGACTTGGTGGCGAAATCGCTTGGAAATTTACAGAAAACTTAGGCCTCAGTTTAGGGTACGGAGGGGCCCTTTCTGGAAGGCTTATTTATGCGTCTCCTAGTTATTCGGCAAGTGTGTTTTATTTACTGAAATAAGAAATTTGAAGGTGTCGGAAATATGTTTACTTTTATAAAAATTAAAACACTTATAAATGAAGAAGTTCGTAACACGTCTCGTTATCCTAATTGCTGTACTAATCGCCGCACTTTACATTACAGATACGACTTATATTTTAAAAGCCATTCGAACGGTATATCTTAATGGTCATACAACCGCATTTCTTGATGACTATACGTTTTCTGAAAACAAGACCGTTAAAACAGGAGCTTCTAAGGCATGGCCACTCCACAAAAACTACAATAAAATTCCTGCCACACAAAAACTTTTAGACCTTCACAAAGCTCAAGGAACTGTCGCATATCTAATTATTAAAAATGACAGTCTATTGTATGAGGCGTATTATGATGGCTACAACGAAGACTCAAGAAGTAATTCATTTTCTATGGCAAAAAGCTATGTGAGTGGTCTTTTAGGAAAAGCAATAATGGAAGGGTATATAAAAAGTTTAGACCAGCCCGTAAGTGACTTTTTTCCACAATACAAAGAAGGGCTTGGTGCCAAAGTAACTGTTGGGGATCTGGCGTCCATGGCATCAGGATCGAGCTGGGACGAGTCTTACTACTCGCCTTTTTCTATCACAACAAAAGCGTATTATGGAGAAAATTTAGAAGACCTCACCCTCGGCCTAACAACCGTAATAGAACCTGGACAGGCTTTCAAATATGCGAGTGGAGATACTCAATTATTAGCCATGGTGATTGAAAAAGCGACTGGAAAAAAACTATATGATTATCTGTCAGAGAGTTTTTGGATCCCTCTAGAAAGTGAAAACGAAGCCCTTTGGCAGATAGACAGCAAAACCAATGCGATGGTAAAAGCATACTGTTGTATTGCCACCAATGCTAAAGATTTTGCACGGTTTGGAAAACTCTATAAAAACCATGGAAAATGGAATGGCCAACAAATTTTAGACTCCACTTTTGTTGCAAAATCTATTCAGCCACGTTTCAAGGAATCTCCCAGATATGGATACGGATGGTGGTTGCGAAAAATAAAAGACAAATCATTTTTTATGATGGAAGGCCACCTAGGGCAATGTGTGATTGTAGAGCCAACAGACAATCTTATTGTCGTGCGTCTTGGCCATGCAAAAGATTCGTTTGATCATGATCCATACAATGGTGACATCAGTGTTTACATCGAAGAAGCCTATAAAATGTTATCCAATGATCCACAAACTCAACCTTGAAAACCTACTATTTCTAGACATTGAAACGGTTCCAGAAACCGGAAATTTTTCTGACCTTTCCAAAGAAAAACAACAACTTTGGGAGCAGAAATCAAAATACCAACGGAAAGAAGACTATAGTCCAGAAGCCTTTTATGACCGTGCTGGGATTTGGGCTGAGTTTGGGAAAATCGTCTGTATCTCTGTCGGCTATTTTACCTTCATAAATTCTGAACGCCACTTTAGAGTCACCTCTTTTTGTGGCGAAGAACGCGTCCTTCTTTTAGAGTTTAAAACACTGATTGAAACGCATTTTTCCAAACCCAAACACTTACTCTGCGCTCATAATGGAAAAGAATTTGACTTCCCATACATTGCTCGACGAATGATCATTCACAGCATTGAGCTTCCCTTAAAATTAAATTTATTCGGCAAAAAACCCTGGGAGGTCCCGCACCTAGACACCCTTGAGTTATGGAAATTTGGTGACTTTAAACATTATACCTCTCTAAAATTATTAACTAGTGTGTTGGGAATCCCTTCCCCAAAAGATGATATTGATGGCAGTGAGATTTTCCGAGTTTACTATGAGGAAAATGATGTTGAGCGCATTGTGACCTACTGTCAAAAAGACACCATTGCAGTGGCACAAATTATACTTCGACTCCGCGGTGAAGCTCTATTAGAAACGGCTGAAATTGCTTATATTTAGGCAATGAATAAATCGCCTATTCTTAGTGTTCGAAACCTCAACGTGGCCTTTACATCCAATACAACTTTGAATGAAGTGCTTCATGGCATCTCCTATGATGTATTTCCAAATGAAATTCTTGGGATTGTTGGTGAATCTGGGAGTGGAAAATCGGTAGCTTCTCTTGCTATCATGGGTTTATTACCGCCAAAAAATAGTGTAATTTCTTCGGGAGAAATTCTATTTAACTCTGAAGACCTCCTTAACTATTCTCAGAATCAACTCCAGGGTCTGCGTGGACAAAAAATAGCCATGATATTTCAAGAACCGATGAGTGCTTTAAACCCGTCGATGAACTGCGGAAAACAAGTGGAAGAGATTTTAGTTCAACACACGAACATCACAAAAAAAGCGGCAAAGGAAGAAGTGATTCGTTTGTTTACTGCTGTTAAAATTCCTGAACCAGAAAACACTTTTAAAAAATATCCACACGAGATCTCTGGTGGCCAACAGCAGCGAGTAATGATTGCCATGGCCATTGCCTGCAAACCAGATATTCTAATCGCTGACGAGCCCACCACGGCCTTAGATGTGACCGTTCAAAAAGATATCATTACGTTGTTAAAGACACTTCAAAAAGAATTCAAAATGAGTGTGATTTTTATTAGTCACGATTTGGCTTTAGTTTCTGAAATAGCGGATCGCATCCTAGTCATGTATAAAGGCTCTATTGTCGAAAAAGGCGAGACAAAAAAAGTCTTTAAAAATCCCGAAGAAGATTATACAAAAGCATTGATTGGTGCACGCCCAACCTTAAAATCACGCTTAAAACAATTGCCTACCATTAGTGATTTTCTATCCAATACGATTTCGAAAAGCATCGTTTCAAAATTAGATCGCGCTAAAAAACACGAAGAAATTTATAGCCAAGCCCCTTTGTTGGAAGTGATAAATCTTGAAAAAATATATTTTTCAAAAGCCTCCTTTTTTGGTACAAAAAAAGCATTTAAGGCCGTCGATGCTATCAGTTTTAAGGTCTATCCAGGCGAAACTCTGGGGCTTGTTGGGGAGTCTGGATGTGGAAAATCGACCCTTGGAAAAGCAATTCTACAACTGGACAAAGCCACTGCAGGCACTCTGAAATACAAGGGGGCCGACATTACCAATCTTTCTAAAAAAGCATTGCGGTCGTTACGTAAAGACATTCAGATCATTTTTCAGGATCCGTATGCCTCACTCAATCCGCGGCTTACTGTTGGAGATGCCATCATGGAGCCTATGAACGTTCATAAGTTGTTTTCATCCGATGAAGAACGCAAATCAAAAACCATAGAAATTTTAGAAAAAGTGGGGCTGGAAGCGTCTCATTTTGATCGGTATCCTCATGAGTTTTCTGGAGGTCAACGGCAACGCATTGGAATTGCTAGAACCATTGCGGTCGAACCAAAATTGATTATCTGTGACGAATCGGTGTCCGCCTTAGATATTTCGGTGCAAGCACAAGTGCTTAACTTATTGAATACGCTTAAAGATGATTATGGGTTTACCTATATTTTCATCTCCCATGATTTGTCAGTGGTGAAATTTATGTCTGATCAATTAATGGTCATGAATCAAGGAAAAATAGAAGAGATTGGAGAGGCAGATGCTATTTATGAAGCGCCTCAAAAGGCCTATACCAAAGCGTTGATTGACGCCATTCCAAAAGGGATATAGTCTGTTTTTGGTGTTCTGTTCCTATAGTACAGGTTAATAGACACCCTCTTATTTCTTTTTTAATAGCTTCAATAATTTTTTAGGATCTCTTCTGTTATCCCAAAAAGAGGTTATCACAATTTTATCTTCAACTATTTCGTAGAACAAACTGAAGTGTTCAATTGAAATGACTCTAATATTCTTAAAATTAATTTTTCTACCAATTTCCGGAAATACTAGTAATCTGTCTGTCCGATCTTTTATTATTAATGCAAGTCGCTTAGAGTATAAATTACTGTTGTTTTTATCATTCCAAAACTTAAATGTATCTGTCCAAAACAATTTTAGCCTAGCCATTTAGCATCTATTTTATCAACCTCAGATTGTGGGATAATCCGCCCATTAGCTATGTCATCTTTACTCATTTGTAACATATCCTTCTGCTCTTTTGTCAATTGAAAGGCATCTTCTGGGTTTGATTCTAAAATCTTATTTAATGCAGATAATAATTCTTCACTATTAATAGCAAGTAATTTATCTATGATACTTTGTCTAATTTCTTCTAAATGTGTCATAATCAAAAACTATTTGTCTTGTTAAATGTAATAAAAATACTTCATAAATATTATCTAAATTATTTATAGATACCTTTTTTTCAGAGGTTAACACCCACAAATTAAGGCTTTTATCGACGCCATTCCAAAAGGATTATAGTTCCATTTCTGGGATCTGTCCTTCAATAATTAAATGACCTTCGGTTGCTTGTTGAATCGTTTCTACAGCAATTCCTGGCGCGCGTTCTAAGAGCTTAAAACCGTCTTTGGTGACTTCCAAAACTGCTAAATTGGTAACGATTTTTTTAACACAGCCAACGCCTGTTAACGGTAATGAGCAACGTTTCAAAAGCTTTGATTCGCCTTTTTTATTGGTGTGCATCATGGCAACAATGATGTTTTCGGCACTGGCTACCAAGTCCATGGCACCACCCATCCCTTTGACCATATAGCCTGGGATTTTCCAGTTGGCTATATCGCCATTTTCTGAGACTTCCATGGCGCCTAAGATTGTGAGGTCAACATGCTTGCCGCGGATCATGGAAAAACTAGTCGCAGAGTCAAAATAGCTAGCCCCTTCAAGCGCAGTAATGGTTTGTTTTCCGGCATTGATGAGATCTGCATCTTCTTCGCCATCAAAAGGAAATGGACCCATTCCTAAAATCCCGTTTTCGCTTTGAAATTCGACATCTATATCTTCTCGAACAAAATTAGCAACGAGAGTCGGAATTCCGATCCCTAGGTTGACATAGTAGCCGTTTTTAACTTCTTTGGCAATTCGTTTTGTAATTCCAGTTTTGTCTAACATAATTCTGTTTTTTGTCTAACGGTTCGTTTTTCGATGCGCTTCTCATAGTTTTTTCCTTCAAAAATGCGTTGTACAAAGATGCCTGGAATATGAATTTGGTTGGGATCTAGCGTGCCTACAGGCACTAGTTCTTCGACCTCAGCGACCGTGATGGTTGCAGCCCCACACATATTGGGATTAAAATTTCTTGCAGTGCCTTTAAATATTAAATTCCCTGCCGCATCGCCTTTCCATGCTTTCACAAAAGAAAAATCGGCCTTAAACGCCCTTTCCAAAACGTACATTTTACCATTAAACTCTCGAGTTTCTTTGCCTTCTGCCACTTCCGTTCCGTAGCCTGCTGGGGTGTAAATTGCGGGAAATCCTGCTTGTGCAGCACGACAGCGTTCAGCCAGGGTTCCTTGTGGAATCAATTCAACATCTAATTCGCCCGAAAGCATTTGACGCTCAAACTCGTCATTTTCGCCAACATAAGAGGCCACCATTTTTTTAATCTGATGTTTTTGAAGTAATAAACCGAGCCCAAAATCATCGACTCCTGCATTGTTAGAAATACAGGTGAGATCCTTCACACCCATGACAACCAATTCAGAAATTGCATTTTCAGGAATTCCACACAGTCCAAAACCACCAAGCATAAGGGTCATTTCGCTAGAAACGTCTTTAAGCGCTTCTTTAACATTGGCTACTTGTTTATTTATCATCGTTTTAAATTTAGAATAAAAAAATACAAAAAAAATCTTGTAAATTGGTTGGTTTCGCTAGAAATCGAAATCTGGCGTAATCGTCGTGTTATCATTTGGAATGATGTCACCATCTTCGTTGGTAGATTCACAATCGACTAAAATCGATAGGTTTTCGGGAGCTACAAAATCCTCTGTTGAAATCCCTAATTCCTCTAGCTCATAACAGCTTCGCATGTAATTTGCCCAAATTGGAAGTGCCATCGAAGCCCCTTGTCCATAGGTAATTGTTTTAAAGTGCGTCGCGCGGTCTTCACCACCAACCCAAACACCTGTTACCAAGTTAGGAACCATCCCCATAAACCAACCATCACTTTGGTTTTGTGTGGTGCCTGTTTTTCCAGCGATCGGGTTTTTAAATTCATACGGATAGCCAGTGATAATTTCTTTATAAACGAGTTGATTTTTAGCGATACTATGTCGTAATCGCCGACCAGAGCCAAATTGTGTGACTCCTTCCATCAGTTTGACAGTCACATAGGCTACTTCTTTACTGAGAACATCTTTCGTTTCAGGAGAATATTGATACAGTATGGTGCCACTTTTATCTTCAATATGTGTAACCATCACCGGTTTTGTATACACGCCCTGATTTGCAAAACTTGAGTATGCAGCGACCATTTCGTAGACACTTAAATCGGGAGTTCCAAGGGCAATTGATGGGACAGCGGGGATGTTTTGTTGGACGCCTAGGCTTTGTGCTAGATTGATCACTGGTTGGGGTCCAATTTCATTCATAAGTCGAGCGGTGATCGTATTTCTTGAATTTGCCAATGCAGACTTGAGCGTTTCGAATCCTCCATAGTTCCCTCCAGAATTTTTGGGAGCCCATGGTTTTATGTTTCCATGTTTATGTGCTTCAATAGTAATTTGAGATTTAGGGAAGGTATCACATGGCGATAAGTGTAATTGATCTATCGCTGCAGCATAGACAAAAGGCTTAAAAGTTGAGCCTACTTGTCGCTTACCTTGTTTGACCATGTCGTATTGGAAATGCTTATAATTTATACCACCAACCCAAGCCTTTACATGGCCAGTTTGTGGCTCCATAGACATCATTCCTGTTCTTAAAAACGTTTTATAATACCGCATCGAGTCTAGAGGCGTCATTACGGTGTCTATTTCATTGTTTTTTGCTGTCCATGAAAAGATTTTCATTGGAGCTGGCTTCTCAAACGAGGCTCTGATTTCCGCCTCTGATTTTTTAAGATCATACTTCATTTTTCGCCAACGTTCCGAACGTCTCATTCCACTATTTAATAACTCTGTAATTTCCTTTGGTTTTAAATCTAAAAAGGGGGCGGTTCTATTTCGTTTTGGTGTGTTTTGAATAAAAAATTCCGCTTGTAGATTGGCCATGTGCTCTTTGGAGGCTGTTTCTGCAAAGGTTTGCATCCGAGAATCGATCGTGGTGTGAATTTTTAAACCGTCTTTGAAGATGTTGTATTTATCTCCATTCGGTTTTGTGTTTTGAGGGTCTTCAACCCATTCTTTCATAAACCCTCTAAGGTAGGCTCTAAAATAGGTCGCGATCCCTTCTCGATGTGATTCTGGAGAATAGTTGAGTCCTAACGGCAATTGTTGAAGTGAATCTTTGAGTGTTTCATCAATAAACTCGTATTTAGCCATTTGGCTTAACACCACATTTCGACGGTTTTTAGTCCCTTCAGGATTTCGTTTTGGTCGCGGGTTGTATAGCGAAGAGTTTTTAAACATCCCAACTAACATCGCCGATTCGTTGATACTTAAATCTTTGGGTTCTTTTCCAAAATAAATTCTGGAGGCGGATCGAATGCCGTCAGCATTATTCCCAAAATCGTAGATATTAAAATATTGAGCAATGATTTCTTCTTTGGTGTATTGGCGTTCTAGACGTATGGCTATGACCCATTCTTTAATCTTTTGAGTGATTCTACCAAATGTGTTTCGAGAACCTTCTCCGTGAAAAAGTTGTTTGGCTAATTGTTGGGAAATGGTACTAGCACCCCCTCCTTTTCCGAGTTTGACCATTGCTCGCAATGTCCCTCTTGCATCAATTCCTGCATGTTCATAATAACGGACGTCTTCTGTGGCAATAAGTGCCTCCACGAGATGTTTGGGGAGTTCACTATACGCGACAGGAGTCCGGTTGTCTTCGTAATAAAATTTTCCAAGAGTTTTACCGTCAGATGAAATAATCTCAGTGGCTAAATTGGTGCGAGGATTTTCAAGTGCTGTATGATCTGGCATCGACACAAAAAGCCCAAATGACGCTAAAATAAAAACGAAAAAAGCACCCACAAGAAGCGCTAAAAAACCCATCCAAAACCAACGAATTGGTTTTGAAAAATTAGGAGAGGATGTCTTTTTTTTTGCCATAATCGCTAGTTATTTGTTTGGGACTCAATACTAAAACCAACATCAATAATACCTTCTAACTTAGTAATGCCTTTGGATTCTCCCCGAATACGCATTGCTTGTTGGATGTGTATTTGATAAGACCCTTTTTCTAAAAACACAAAAGGCCTTTCATGTCCTTTAAACCAAAGCTTGTGCTCTTTTATTGAGGTAAATCCGGTTCCTAGAAGCTCGCCATTCGGTTTGGCCATTTTATATTCTAGAGTATCTTTAGTGACTTTACCATTTGGGTAATTTAACTCAACTATTAAAAATAAATTACTAAACTTGTAGTCTGTAGTCGTTCTTAAATTAATAAATAAATCATACGGATTGATGGTGTCTGGCGCGATAAAATCATAGCGAATGGTTTGTTGTTTATCCCAACTGTCTGGGATAGACGTATAGCGGTCAAACGGCTTTTTTTGCTGGCATGAAAATGTTACAAAAGCAAAAAGAAGGATCCATAAAACAGGTTTACTTTGCATTGTTATTTTGGGGTCTTGGTTTTTTGTTGTTTCTATTATTTCTATTATTCCTACGTTTATTGCTTCTGGATCGGCTTTGGTTTTTAGGTTTATCAAATCGAGTTAAGCTATCTTGTCCAACAACGTTTTCAAAATCTACTTTAGTATCAACAATTAGTTCAGATGCAAATTCTTCTAAACTTGCAACCTTTTCCTTTTTAGCATTTTTTGCTATAATTTCATTGGCTTGATCTGTAGTAAGAACATGCCAATTCATCCATTCGCCTTCATAAGCATACCACATATGGCCTTTGAATATATCTGTTTTTTGACAAACAGCAGTGCCTTTTTCTGTTCTTAATTTAACCTCTGTTTTGGGAAAGGATTTTAAAGCATCTAAATACGCGTCTAATTCATAGTTCAAACAACATTTTAGTTTTCCGCATTGACCGGCTAGCTTTAACGGGTTTAACGACAATTGCTGGTAACGGGCTGCAGAGGTGTTTACAGATCTAAAATCGGTGAGCCAGGTGGAGCAACACAATTCTCGACCACAAGAACCAATCCCCCCAAGTCGAGCCGCTTCTTGACGCAGTCCGATTTGTTTCATTTCGATTCGTGTTCTAAATTCACGAGCAAACAATTTGATGAGTTCTCTAAAATCTACACGCTCATCGGCTGTATAATAAAACGTTGCTTTACTCGCATCGCCCTGAAATTCAATGTCAGAGATTTTCATTTTCAGCCTTAAATCAATCGCAAATTGTCTTGCTTTGACTTTCATCGGCTCTTCTTTTTCTCTTGCTTCAATCCAAATATCGATATCTCTTTGGGAGGCTTTTCTATAAATCTTAAGAACGTCTTCGGGTTTCTCAGAGATTTTTTTGCGTTTCATTTGAACTTTAACCAATTCCCCCGAAAGGGTTACCATGCCGATATCGTGTCCTGAAGCCGCTTGGGTCGCAACCACATCACCGATACTTAAGGTTAAATTTTCGGTGTTTTTATAATATACTTTTCGGCCGTTTTTAAAACGAACCTCTACCCAATTAAAAGGGGTTGCACCAGTAGGAAGTGTCATGTTTGAAAGCCAGTCAAAAACAGTGAGTTTGTTACAACTATCTGTACCACATGTGCCATTATTTTTACAGCCTTTAGGTTGGCCATCTTTCCCTGTTGAGCAACTTGTACACCCCATAATTTATATATATTGAATTTGTCAATGCCACAGGCACTACAAATGCGGATTAATTTTTTGATCTAAAACGTAAATATAAGATTATTTTGAGGACTTAAAAAATCTATTAAGTTGTCTAAATTAAGAATGTTTCGGCTTTGCTAAGGTCTCAAAAATATTTCTGAGATCTTTTTTATATGGCAAATGATCGGCACGACCTTTTTTAAAAATATCATTACTATTTCCTTGACCTTTTCTCAATTCCTTTTGAGCTTCTGGAGGTAGTCGATTGACTTCCATACAATTTGTGGAACAGCAGTTTCCCATTGCTTCTTTACAAGCATCACATTGAATAAATAATAAATGGCAAGCGGCATTGGCACAATTCACATGAATGTCCGCAGGTTCTCCACATTGGTGACAATTTGCAATGACATCCTCCGAAATTTTTTCAGCGCGTCTTTGATCAAACACAAAATTTTTCCCTATAAATTTATTTTCTACGCCCAGCTCTGCTGCTTGTCGGGCATAGTTTATAATTCCACCTTCCAATTGATACACGTTTTTAAATCCTTTATGCTTGTAATACGCACTGGCTTTTTCGCAGCGGATTCCACCAGTGCAATACATTACCAATTTTTTGGATTCTTTATAATCTTTAAGGTCCTCTTCTATTAAATCCAAGGATTCTCTAAAAGTATCTACATCGGGGGTGATGGCATTTTTAAAGTGTCCTATTTCGCTTTCGTAGTGGTTTCTCATGTCAACTACTACCGCATTTTCATCTTCAATAAGCGCATTAAATTCTGAAGCATTGACGTGTATGCCTCTATTTGACGCATCAAATGTTTCATCGCTTAACCCATCAGAAACAATTTTATCCCGAACCTTCACTTTTAGTTTTAAAAACGAAAATAAATCGTGCTCAATCGCGATATTAATACGCACGTTTTCTAAAAAAACAATGGTATCTAAATGATTCTTAAAGGCCTCAAAGTTGTCAGCCGGCACAGAAAGTTGTGCATTGATTCCTTCGTGCGCAATGTATATTCGCCCTAAAACGTCAATGCTGTCCCAGAAAAGAAATAAATGGTTTCTAAGCAACTCGGTGTTGCCAATTTTTGAATACTTATAGAAAGAGATAGTCAAGCGATCTTTACCTGCTTTTTGGATGAGTTCCGCTCTTTCAATATTGCTTAAGGTATTGTACAGTTGCATGCTATACTAATTTTAAGTTCATAATGATTGAAGAACAAATGTAGTAATTTTTAGAACACACGCTGTAAATGCAGCTAAAAAGCGTTCATAAATAATACAAAAAGGTTCGTTAAATTTTAAAAACTTTACAAAAGATATGCTATTTTAGCAGGAAGAAAGAATTAGATACAAAAGAATTATGAGCAGCGAAAAAGATGCAAAATTAAAAGCCCTCAAGCTAACCTTAGACAAGCTTGACAAAGCATACGGCAAAGGCACCGTAATGAGAATGAGTGATGCTCCCGTGGTGGATGTCGAAGTAACCTCATCAGGATCTTTAGGATTAGACATCGCCTTGGGCGTTGGAGGTTACCCTAGAGGTCGTGTGATTGAAATCTATGGCCCTGAATCTTCCGGGAAAACAACCATGACATTACACGCAATTGCCGAAGCTCAAAAAGCGGGTGGTATTGCAGCGTTTATTGATGCTGAACATGCTTTTGATCGTTTTTACGCTCAAAACTTAGGCGTAGATATTGACAACCTTATTATTTCTCAGCCGGACAATGGTGAGCAAGCCTTAGAAATTGCCGATAATTTAGTGCGTTCTGGCGCTATTGATATGGTGGTGATTGATTCTGTGGCTGCATTGACACCAAAAAGTGAAATTGAAGGCGAAATGGGCGATTCTAAAATGGGTCTTCATGCCCGTTTGATGTCTCAAGCTTTGAGAAAATTAACAGGATCGATCAGTAAAACGAATTGTACGATGATTTTCATTAACCAATTGCGTGAAAAAATTGGGGTAATGTTTGGAAATCCTGAAACAACTACCGGTGGTAACGCCTTAAAGTTTTATGCATCTATCCGTTTAGACATTCGTCGTTCGACTCAAATAAAAGATAGCGACGGCAATGTGCTAGGAAACAAAACCCGTGTGAAAGTCGTAAAAAACAAAGTGGCACCGCCGTTTCGTTTGGCAGAATTTGACATCATGTATGGGCAAGGCGTTTCTAAAGTTGGAGAAATTTTAGATGTGGCTGTAGAACATGAAATCGTTAAGAAAAGTGGCTCGTGGTTTAGCTATGAAGACACCAAACTGGGTCAAGGTCGCGATGCTGTAAAGCAAATGATTAAAGACAATCCTGAGTTAATGGATGAGTTAGAAGAAAAAATAAAAGCTATTTTGAAAGCTGAGGCTTAAAAAAATATAAATTTATTAAAAATCCCGACGAGTCGGGATTTTTTATGCCTTTAAGTCAGATTCTAAGCTGTTTGAAATTAAGTTATAAACGTCTTCGCTTAGAGTCTTAGTGTCGTCTATGGTTAACTTTTCTGTGGGAATGATCTGATGTATTTTTGCACGCATTTTTCCAGGACTTCCACTAAAAAAGGTGTAAGACAAGCGTTTTTTATTGTCAAAAAAGGTCATAGGTACCAAGGGTACTTTGTGATTGATGGCCAGTCGGAATGCACCGGCCTTGAAACGGTCCAAAACTACCGATTCTTCTGGCACCCCTCCTTCAGGGAAAATACAAATACTAGACCCCTGCTTGATGCGTTTTTGAGCTCTCATAAAAACGGCTTGACGACTTTTTGGACTGCTTCGGTCGACTAAAATACAAGTCCGTTTATAGAAAAATCCGAAAATGGGAATTTTGACCAATTCTTTTTTACCAATAAACACAAAGGGATGGTCCTTTATGGCCACAAGCATCAGCATAATATCGGTCATGGAGGTGTGGTTGGCGACAAACACATAACTTTGTCCTTTCTCTAAAGGAGTTGATTGTTTTATGATCCAATAAAACCCCATTCCGATAAGGATACATTTGGCCCAAATCCGAGCCAACTTAAAAAATACCGGATACCATTCTTCCTTTAATACCGATAAAAACAAGAATGGAAACATGAAAATAATTGGCAAGGCTACAAGCACATAGAACCAAATTCTGTACAGAATCCACAATGGATATTTAATGATTTTCATGGAGTTCAAAATTACTAAAAAAATTGAGCGCTTGAACAAAAAACGTTTTTTTAGTTAAAATTAAAGTCGGTTGCAACACAAATAAATAATTTTTGCTACATTTATCAGAGTCTTAGACCTCAAATCTGATTCTTCATTTAACCAATTCCATTTTCAACTAAGATATTAAGTACTGATATTATACAGCGGTGTGCGGGTGTGCGTTGTTTTTAAAACAGATTGAATATCCAATGTGCGTTGTATGATAAAATAAATAATGACAAATAAAATATAAATAACATTTAAGCCACGAGTGGTTTATATACACTAGTTGTGTGTAATTTGACCAAACCAAGAAAATTCTATGAATGAAATAAGTTTACCATACCATTTAATTATCCCTTCAATAATTTCAATTCTGATTTTAGGAATAATATTTTACAATAGAAAACGACTATTCAAAAGCGGAAAATGGAAATTGTTTTGGATTAGTCTGACTGTGTTTTTTGCTTTTTACCTTCTAATTGTCGGAGGAGCAACTTATTTAGATATTTCGTCGGAATTGACTTTGCGGAAATTTGACCTGAATGGAGACGGATTTTTTAACGGAGACGAAATTACAACGGAACAAAGAAAAGCAATGAGAAATGTAATTTCTGATACTGGAAGAAATTTTTCATTTATAACTGGACTAATTTTTTCTGGAATTGTTTCGTTCTTTGTTTTTGGAATTGGAAAAATAACTGAATTAATAAAAAAGAAAAAAACTACACACAACACCGTATAAAAATAATTGCTTATTTTAGGTTTAACCAAAGGTCGTTGCAATTTTGTTACGTCTGATTTTCCTGCGGAAAATCCTCGCACACAAAACCGCAACTATTCTTATACTTACACGTTGGGTACAATTACTAACAGAACAAACTAAATGACAAACAGAAAATTTGATGAAGAGCTATTAAAAGAAATAAGATTGTATTATGGATGGCTAATAATCAAAGGTGAGTCTGATGAAATTGTACCTAAAGAATTAACTCATAATTATTTGTTGAGTAATTTCAAAATCTCTGAAAACATAAGGGAATATTACTATCTACCTTGTCGTGACATGCTATCCAAAACCGACTATGAAAATATGGTTTCTCATGGTTATGTTGGCGACTCAAATACAACATTAACACCATACCCATTTTGCTATAAAGGTTCTTATATCCAAAGAAAAAAACTCTTTTTTCAAATAATGCATCTAATGCATAAAACAGAAAAATATAAGAACAAACCTATTGAAAAACTTGTAGACTTATTTCCTTACTTTGATGTATATAGTCAAGGTTTTAAAAAAGGTTTTGAATCTTTTGAAGATGATTGCATAGCAAAGTTTTTTCCAATGTTTGCAGACAAATCTGATTATGTAAATAAAGTATTTGAATACGTTACTAAAGAAATTATTTTTAGACATAGCTGGAGAAACAACCATTCTGGATTTACAATTTCTATGAGCGTTAGTGATAAGATTAAAAATAGTGGAGAAATTGTAGATGCATTCGAAGATGGAAAATTTCAAGGATACTTTTATAAAGCTTGGAGTTTAATTCTTTCTAATAGCAATTTATATGAACAATTGTTCAATGATTATCTGAATCCAAAAGTAGAATCTAGTGACTATAATATTGCTACTGATTTACTAAAAGCAGCTCATACTCTTCAACAAAACAAAATCTTTTGGACTGCAGATGAAGATACTAGAACTAGACAGCTACTAGACTTATTACCGGAAAAATACCAAACAAAAAAACCAGTCAAAATATGGAAAATCTAGTAAAGGTATTAAAGCTGGTAGTGTCGATGGCGTGATAAAAATAAATGGAATTGAAATTTTTGTTGAAGCATTTAATCTCAATAATTTGACCAAATCAATAATTAAAAGTCATTTAAACAAACTTGAAAACAATTATGATTCCAAAGGATTAAAAGAAAAGTTTGTAGTAGTTTATTATAATTTAAGAACAAATACCTTTAAAAAGGCTTTTGAGAAATATAAGGACTATATAGAAAATGAGCATAAGTTTATTTATCCTAGAGTCAAAGAAGCTGAAGAAATAACAACAAAATATACTGATAGCAGAATGTTCAAAACTTTTCATGATAGAGAAGGTAAAGAAGTCATTTTGTATCATTTAGTCTTAATGTTTCCAAAGTAAAATAACTTTACCCCGCTCCTCAAAGTTTGACTGCGTCGAATCTTTGATTTCCCGACTTTGAGGCCCCGCTACCACACAAATCCTTTCGTGCAACTTGTATCCTAAAGCATCTTAATAGAGCTCCCCGCATTCAAAACTCCTAAAAAAAATTGAGCGATTGCCTCAAAAAAAGTACCTTTGCTATTCATTCGGATAAAAAATAGACAATGGCAAGAATTTTAACAGGCGTACAGAGTACAGGCACCCCACACCTCGGAAATATTTTAGGTGCAATTATGCCTGCAATTGAAATGAGTAACGACCCAAAAAATGATTCTTATCTATTTATTGCCGATATGCATTCGCTCACTCAAATAAAGGACGCAAAAACATTGCGTCAAAACACCTATGCCACTGCGGCGACTTGGTTGGCATTTGGATTAGACATCAAAAAAACAGTGTTTTACCGACAAAGTGATGTCCCACAAGTCACAGAATTGTCTTGGTATTTGAGTTGCTTTTTTCCGTTTTCTCGATTGGAATTAGCCCATAGTTTCAAGGACAAGGCCGACCGCTTGGAAGATGTCAATGGAGGGTTGTTCACCTATCCCATGTTGATGGCCGCCGATATTTTACTGTACGATGCCAATATCATTCCTGTTGGGAAAGACCAGCTCCAACACATTGAAATGACCCGCGATGTAGCCTCCAGAGTGCACGCAAAAATCGGAGAGGTCTTTGTGATTCCAGAAGCTAAAGTCCAAGAAGAAAATATGCTTATTCCAGGCCTTGATGGTCAAAAAATGAGCAAGAGTAAAGGCAATGTGATCGATATTTTTCAAACCGATAAAGCCTTGCGAAAGCAAATCATGTCCATTCAAACGGATAGCACAGCTCTAGAAGACCCTAAAGATTGGGCGAATTGTAATTGTTTTGCCATTTATAAGCTCCTAGCTTCAGAGGCGCAAATATCAGAGATGAAACAAAATTACGAAGCCGGAGGCTTTGGCTATGGCCATGCCAAACAAGCCTTGTTTGAATTGGTTTGTGAGCGCTTCTCAGAACCAAGAGAGCGTTACACTTATTATATGTCCAACTTAGAAGAAGTGGATCAAGCACTTGCTGTTGGTGCCAAAAAAGCGGCGGCCGTAGCAGATGGCGTATTGGCACGTGTTCGAGAGAAAATTGGCTACTAAACCAACTCAAATTCTTTTCCGGGCAGAGGTCTGCAAACGCCTTTTAATTCTAGGTTTAACAATAAATAAGCTGCTTTGGACGTGGGCATTTCACAGGCAATAGCAATCACATCCAAGGCGGTTTTTTCTTCTTTCTTTAAATAGTTATAAATTATTTTCTCGTCAGAGTCAAGTTCTACAAATAGCTTTTTTTGTACTATTTTTTTTTGGGTTTCCAACGACCAGTTGAGGATGTAAGGAATATCTGCTGGGGTAGAAACCAAATGCGCATTTTTAGTTTTGATCAAATTCAAACAGCCCTGACTTTGACTGTCGGTGATTCGACCGAGAAGAGCAAACACCTCTCTATTATATCCAAAAGCCATGGCCGCTGTTGCCAAACTCCCGCCTTTTTCGGCAGATTCAATGACAATTATGGCTTCGCTCAATCCTGCGATAAGCCGATTCCGTCTTAAAAAATTTGAAGGATCCATCACAGCAGTACTCCAAAAATCAGTCACAAAACCACCTTGGTTTTCTATTAAGTGTCGAAATTTGAGATGTTGTTTTGGATAGGTGTTTTGAAGGCCTTGCGCCATGCAACCCACGGTTTGAAGCTGATGTTTTAAAGCCGATTTATGAGCCACAATATCAGTTCCATAAGCAAATCCAGACACAACAATGGGATTGAACTCGGCAAGCGTTTCTACGATTTTCTCACATTGCGAGGTGCCGTAGGTCGTAATTTTTCGGGTGCCAACAATACTAATAATGGGTGTATGGTCCCATTTAATGTTCCCTTTTTGAAACAATACAATGGGGCCATCAATACAGTGTTTTAATTTAAATGGATACTGGGTATCTTCAAAATAAAGCCCTTGAATCTTGTGTTTTTCCATAAAACTAAGCTCTTTTTCGGCCGCTTTAAGATGTTTTGTTTCATGTAGATGTTTGATGGTCTGTGTGCCAATCCCTTCTATTTTTGAAAGGTTGGTTTTGGTTTCTTTAAAAACAGCCTCGGAGCTGCCACAGTGGTGAATTAGTTTTTTCGCCGTGATGTCGCCAATATTAGGCACGGCCTGCAATGCAAGCGCATATAGGAGTTGAGATGAGTTCATAGGGGGCTATGTTTGCTGTAAATATAAGCAACCCTACAAACATATCCCTAAATTTATGGTAACGTAATAAACTCTAACTCATTTCCATAAAACACTCCATTACAATCCTCACCATAAGCTCTAAAATAATAGGTTGTGTTAGGTTGAAGATTATACATATAAGAATCATATGGTCCGTTTAGACTTCCATTTTCAGATGAAAAATCATTAACATCATCAATTGTAGGGTTCGCGGATGTACTCCAAACAATACCTCTAGATTTCATTTTAGTGTATGAGGTGATGTTAGTAGCTGTTTGTGCTTGGTCAGAGCTGATATTAAATGCAGCAACGGTTTGTATGTCAATTGGTGGAATCAAACTAGGGTCTTGGAAACAATAGGTATCATCTAAATTATTTGACACATTAATATCTCCAAACGTACAATCAAGTCCATCATTCTCTAGCACAAAGAGCTTACAAGGGAAGTCATTTAAATCTAATTGTTGGTTGTTTTGAACTGTTAGACTTGTATACACCTTAAGTAATGATTCAAAATTAATGTCATTTAGAGTTTGATTAGAATTTAAATAAAAAGAATTTTGATTGTAGACTTTATCACCCGTTGTCTCTAATTTTGGCATATGAATCTTAGAAAGGCTGCCATTATTTTGAACATCTAAGTTTTTATGAACAGTTGTAAGTTCAGGGAAAATTACTTCAGAAAGAGAGTCATTATTATTTATGGTTATTTTATAAAAATCTTCTAGACTTGGCGCATTAATTTCCTCTAACAATTTATTGTTACTAATTAAAATGTAAGGTTCATGCCAATAATCTTTATCTTTAACATCATTTGAAGATTTTAAACTATCAAAACTTACGCTTTTTAATGATCTCATTATCATGAAACTTCAATTTCTCCTGACTCTGGACCTTTGTTAATATTTATTAACAGTTTATTTCCTCTAATTTTTCATTATCGACGAATTTGTATTGTAGTGCTTCTAAGATCTCAAGCCAGTCCCTAAACGAATTGATTTTCAAATTTGAATTCTCAGTTGATTCTAAAGGGGGTAGAACCTCCACCATCATTCCATCCTACGACTATTTGTAAAAGCTGTCCATTTAGGTTAATTTCAGATTAGACGATCATTGTATTTCCAATCGCAAAATAATGATACCTAGCGTTAGTCCCTTCCCAACTATGCTAAGTCTAGTTCATTTAAATTTTCATTGTTACTAATTGAACTTTCACGGGGCCCACTAGTTTGTAGTTCTGGCAATAAAAATTTTTCAATATTATTATTGTTAACCACATTTAGCCTATTGTGAAATTTCCCTTAGTTTTGGCGCGTTGAATTCCCTTAGTGAGTACTCATATTTTAAAATCAAATTTCCCTGTAACTCCTATCCAAACTAGGAAAGTTAACAATCACTATATTACTGTAGTTTGGAGAGCCATATTCCCAATTTAAATTTCTTAAAGAGATTATATTTTGAAATGTGATTTCAGAAGTAGTAGTGATTGTATAGTTTTCAGGGCTAAAATCTCCTGAATCCGTAGAAAAATTATAAATATGATTTCGGTTTGGGTCTTCGTTAGCTATTGCAATTTGATTACCATAAACGGTATCCCCACCAATTGTGGTCACAAAAGGCCTTACAAATAATGAGTCTACAGGAACTCCAACCAAATCCAGCTCAAAAATAGGAGGGACTTCTTTCCAGAATCCGCCATCATAATAGGCTTGCTCTACTTTTGGATCTAAGGTTGTCGGTCCACCAGTAGTATTATAACAAAGCCCCGCTGAAGCTATATTTTGAATATTATCAGTTACTATTTCTGCGCCAAAGGTTACAGCATTTGCAAAAACTATGGCTTCAATATTGTTAATTAAGGTTACATCAATTGAAGAACAATCAGAAATACTTAATACCATAGAATCCTCTAGCTCTTCAAGACTCCCACATGAGTCATTTTGAGCTTTTACAGTAAGGGTTACTGAACCAGAATTAAAATCTTCATTTGTTGGGACATATTTAGGATTAGGGGAGTTGGAATTATCAAAAGTTCCATTTCCACTAGTTGTCCAAAAAATATTGGTTGCATTCCCCACATTTCCTGCTATTTGAAAGATCTCTCCAGAACAAATTGTTGCATCAGCTCCAGCTTCAGCAGTTGGATAACATGTACTACAATCAGTAAAACTTAGGGTTCCAGTGATTGAAACGGCAGCACAAGTTCCTGGATCGGTCTCGATAGTGTAAATGTACGAGGAACCGTCGATTAGAGTGCTGCCGGGGGTCCCTTGAATGATGATCCGATTCCCAACAATCGACGAGGTAATTCCAGAGGGCAAGCCTGTAATCGTTGCGCTTGATTGAGAATTTTCGATAAGGTACTCTATGGGTTCTATGGGCTCGAGAAGGCATGAGCTTACGTTTTGCTCGCCAAGATCTAGCAGAATTTGAGGAGCTGGTTCGAATGTGATTTTTCCATAGGCAACTCTATTCGGACCATTCGACTGTGGCACTTGGACTTGGTACTCAAAAGTACTTGTTTGCAATAGTTGCTGGGTAATTTTTCCAGAGATGACCAATTCATTGTTTGTAAGTTCAAAAGTGAGTCCTGATGGCAGTCCAATCACCGTTATTCCAGAAACTACTTCAGAAAATGAATAAAAAATTGGTTCAATCTCAACATTTGCACAAACCGATTGATTATTGGTTCCAGTTGATGAAATTAGAATAATACTAGTATCATCAGGTGTAATCACGGTGATGTCCCAGCTTGTGCCATTCCAAATCCATTGCAGGTAATCTCCATTTTGAACTCCGTCAGGAAGTTCAAAGGCAAAGTCATCGCCATCGTCACCATCAGCTCCTTTAAGGGAGTTTATGAACGTTTGTTCATCGCCCGTATTTCCAAGTTCTAACCAAACTTCATAGGCCGATGGTCCTGCCAAACCATCTTCACCATCTTCACCTGGCTCGCCAGCTTCGCCTTGAGGTCCTGCAGTTCCAGCTCCTGGCGCATATAGTGCAAACGGAACGGCTGTGAGTTGTTGTAAGCTTAATGCTTCGAAGTCGTTGCACTGTCCCGTAATATCAAAATCGACTTTTAGGGATTTCATCGCAGCTGACCATTCGATATCGCTCCACTGACTACCGCCAATTGGGGTGCCTGTACCAATTACCAAATTAACCATTCCTTGAGAATCAGTAGTGGTTCTGACATGCTCTATATATTCATAATTCCCTGTTTCGTCAATGAGTGAGAATTGTAGACAGATCTCCTTATTTCTTAATGGACTGTCTTTTTGATTGGCACCTGGAAGTTCTACCTCGCTTGTGTTTAGGATTAGGGCCTGATAACTAATTCCGCTGCGTTGGTCTTGAGCCGCTATAAATGTAGCATTGAAAAGACATAAAAATAGAACGAATTTTAGAGGTTGAAATATATTTTGCATGCTTACTGTTTTTGCGTTAAAACGATTAGAACCCTTCGATTAGAATCATAAATTTTTTGATTGAACTGACTGGTTTCACCCGCCCCTTTGACGGTACATTGTGTTGGGTTTACTTGCTTAGAAATTAAAAATTCCCGAACACTTAGCGCCCTGTTGTCAGAGAGTGTTTGATTGGACTCTGTATTTCCTGTCGTGTCATCGGCATACCCAACAAGGGTTGCTGCTGTCGTTGTATTCTTTCGTAAATAATCGGCGAGAGCTTCCAGTTTTTGATATTGATCTTTATCAATTTTATAAGAATCTAGATTAAAAAAGACCGTGACTTCTGGTATTTGTTTGGAAGGTTGTTTAAGTGAATTTATGGCCAATTTTAAAGTTTGGATTTCTTGGACCATGTTTACTTGATTCCCTGGAGCACCAACGTTAGAGTTGTTGTGTTCATGATCTTGAGCGTCTTGTTTGTTTGTTTTCAAATGAATTCTAAAATAGAGTTGATTGGATACATACGAAAGGGATTCCGATCCTTGATCGTTCGGTTTTATCGCCATCGAAAAATTATAACCAAGGTCCAGCCCAAAAGTATTTGAATCAATGATTTTGGTGAAAAGCCCTATACTGGGGTTAAGCCAAAATCCATTGACTTCTTTTTCATCATTTAGGCTAAATGTTTCGCCTCCAATTTTTTGTTTCCCCGACGCTAAATAAAGGAAGTCTGCACTTGCTTGAATCGCTAATAGGTTTTTATAAATTGGTTTTTGATACTGAAGAAACCCTCCTAGATAATTCGTTTTCCAATCATAATTTTCATAGCCATCTCCCCCGTTGCATTAAACTGTTGAAAGCTAATTCCGTAGTTAATTTTTTGTTTGAGCAATCGGAAAGACGCCAGTCCTAAACGAGAATAAAGCCCCGAAGAGGAGGTCACATTTTCGTTGGAGACCCCCATAGAGTTTTCATAGTCGTATGAAGTAAAATTGAGTCCAGTTTCAAGAGAAATTTCTTGTGCTGACCCTGTTGTCCAAATAAGTAAAACACTAATAATTGTGATTAAATTTTTCAAAGTTTCTTTATGATTTTAGTTTGGAAATTAAGGTTTTGACCAATCAGCGAAATGATATATTCACTGTCAGAAAGAAAAGGGAGGTCTAATAAAATAGATTTATTTGAGGTTTGCACTGTGGTTGTCAATACGTTTCGACCCAGGATATCTATAATTGTAATTTGAATGGGATCATACTCCGACTGAAACTCAAAGTTGAGTTGGGTTGAAAATGGATTTGGATAAAATTTAATCCCCTCTAAATTTGAAATAGATTGTACTGTATAGTTATTAAACATGGGATGTTGATACCCTTGTATAACAGATGTTGAAGTTAATTCAGAGGATCCAATGACAGACGATTGCCCGACTGTTTGAGAGATTGAATAATTACCACGGACTTGGCTGCTTCCTAACGCTCCAATGGATTGATGGTGTAACTGGGCATAGACGGAAGTGGTAAACAAAAACAGCGCTAAAATGAATAGCAGATTTCTGGTGCTGGATAAAAACTTCTCTTTAATGCGCATTCGTAAATTCATTTAATTATTGAAAACTGAAAAAACACTTGTATAAAGCGCTCAACACATTCGCATAAATAAATTAACAAAGAGTATACTTAGGGAGGTGAAAGTTGAAGTTTAACACAATAAAAACTCTAACTACACAAAAGTAGAGAAATATAATTGTTTTTACAAAAAAAATTATAACTTTGGTTTATGCAACTAAATCAGTACATAAGCGATTTACTTTACCGTTATGAATGCGTAACACTTCCAAATTTCGGAGCCTTTTTATCGCATCCTGTTTCGGCAAAGATTAATGAGGCCACCAATGATTTTTATCCGCCACAAAAACGGTTGTCATTTAATGCACAGCTGCAATCTAACGATGGTCTTTTAGCCTCCTATATTTCAGAGGTTGAAAACATTCCATACGAAGCAGCGACTCGCAAAATTGAAACACAAGTTTCACAACTTAAATCGAGTTTAGAAAAAGGGGAAACTATTGAATTCAAAAATATTGGCGAATTATCCACTTCTAAAGAAGGAAAAGTGATGTTTGCTCCGTCGGAAACTCTTAATTACTTGACTGAATCTTTTGGGTTAGCTGGTTTTGTATCGCCCTCAATTGAACGACAAGCACATCAAGCAATGGTTGAAAAACTAGAAGCCACTGGTGCTATCGCCTTGTCTCCAACACGATTCTAAATCCAATCAATACATGAAATATGCCGCTATTGCGGTACTTGCCCTTGGGTTGAGTGGTTCAATTGGATCTAATTTGTACCTGACTCAAATTGAGCGTCAAAATAATTTAGCCATTGATGCCGCAACTGCAACCTTAGATAACAAAATACAAGAAGCAACCTTTGTCATTGAAAACCCATTACCTGCGGTCATGGTTAATTTAAAAAAGCAAAGCGGAAATTTTCACGTTGTTGCGGGTGCTTTTAGAATTGAAGCCAACTGTAACAAAAAACTAAATCAGCTAAAAGCGTTAGGGTTTAATGCGCGAAAAATCGGTAAAAACAGATTTGGACTTCACCAAGTTGTTTACGAAAGTTTCGAAACTCGAAAAGAAGCAGAAAAAGCCCTTTTTAAAATCAGAAAAGCACAGGATCGTGCTGCATGGATGTTGATCAAAAATATTCCCTAATTCACTTTAGCCTTTATCCTAACAACTTAGTACAGGTTTCTGTGCTCTATCCCTCATTATACATTCTAAATATATGGAATCCAAACACCCTCAAGACTCAAAAACTACGATGACCGACTCGGTGCTCCCAAGTGAAACCAACGCCATTCATACATTATTTGGTGGTGAGTTATTAGCGCGAATGGATCGTGCTGCGAGTATCGCTGCCCAACGTCATTCGGGTAAAATTGTAGTCACTGCTTCGGTAAATCATGTGGCATTTAAACATCCTGTTCCGTTAGGAAGTATCGTCACTGTGGAAGCAAAAGTGTCTCGCGCTTTTAAAAGTTCTATGGAAGTTTATATCGATGTTTGGGTCGATAATAAGGCTTCAAAAGGATCCATTAAAGTGAACGAAGCCATTTATACATTTGTGGCGGTTGACAAAACTGGAACACCAGTTATAATTCCTCAATTAGTGCCTCAAACAGACGAAGAAATTAAACGCTTTGAAGGCGCCTTGCGTCGCAAACAATTAAGTTTAGTATTGGCTGGAAAAATGAAGGCTCAAGATGCAACGGAACTAAAAGCCCTTTTTAATTAACTTTTACAATCGATAGATCCAGGTCGAAGGATCTTCTGTAGAGCTGTCTTTGTAAATTCCAAAACTTAAAATCGACTCGCCAGATGCTTTGTTGGTAATGACTTCGCCGATCGTTTGTTTGGTGGTGACTGTATCTCCTTTATTGACATAAAACTTAGAGAGATTTTTGTAAATCGTGATATAATTTCCATGCCGAATCATGATGGTATTATTTCCGTTTTTAGGAGTCATAATTCCTTGTACCACCCCGTCAAAGACCGCCCGAACTTGCCCTCCTTTGCTCGTGGCAATACGAACGCCATTGCTTTTAATCGTTAACGATGGATCGATCGGAGAGGGGTTGTTTCCATACCGCAACTTCACAACACCATTAGTAACTGGCCATGGAAGTTTTCCTTTGTTAGACGTAAAATTAGCCGCCAAAACCTTCTGCTCAGGAGTCAGTGAAAACACTTTTCGAGTCGTCGATTTCCCTGCTTTTTTGTTCGAGGCAGCGATTGCTGCCTGAATAATTTTACGAATTTCTTTATCAATCTTATTTGATTCGCGTTGTTTAGCTTTTATTTGAGCCGTAAACTGGGATAGGTTGTTTTTAATTTCTTTTATCAGAGACTCTTGTTGCGCACGTTCGGTATCTAAAACAGTTTTCGCTTTTTTATTGGCATCAATCAAAGCTTGCTTGTTCTTTTTTTGAGTTACCAGCTCAATATTTAACTGTTGCATTTTGGTGGTTTCAGTTTTAATCAACTCTGCTTGTCGCTTTTGATAGTCTGCATATTGCTTGATATATTGCAGCCGCTTATAGGCTTGTTGAAAAGTAGTAGACGACAGTAAAAACATGAGTTTACTCTGGTCCGATCGGCTCTTGTAAGACTTTACAATCATCTTCGCATAATCGGCTTTTAATGCTTTAAGCTTTAGCCTTAGTTTTGAAATTTTAGTTTGATTGCTATTAATTTCTCGGGTTAAAAGATTAGTTTGCTGATTGGTAATGCTAATGAGGTTTGTTCTGACTTGAATCTTAAAATTCAAATCTTCCACAACTGACACCACTGATTTTTGTTCTTTTTTTCCTTCAAACAGCAAGCTCCCAATTTGTTGTATTTCGCGTTGTAATTCACGGCGACGTTCCTCCAATTCCTGCTGCTTCTTACTTTGAGAAAAGCTACTTAGATGCAACATGAACATCAAAAGGAGAACACCAAAGGTGAAACGAGAGTTACTTAATTTCATTTTAATTCAATTGCTTTAAACCCTTTTGGAATGCTAAAAGGAAATCGTATTGGTTGATCCAAATTTACGGATTTTAAATTCAAATTTAATGTGGTTAATTCACTCGCATTGATCGCTGTAATGGTCATATTTTCAGGAAGCACTAATCCGGTTGCTTTCTGATAGGATTGATACTTGATTTTTAGGGTGTTTTGCTTCAGTGATTGAGAGATTTCCTGAGCGTCTAACTTAAAGCTGGTTGGATTGATTAAATACAAAAGATCAAAAAGAGCATTGGGACGTTTGGGAGTTATCTGATAGGAACTCGGGTGATCGATTTTTTTGAGCCCGTTAGATTTTAAATCAAAAACAGCTTCCCCCAATAATAAATTTTGGAGGTTTTCAAATTGAAGATCCGTTCCTAAAAACTGACTAATTAGCGCGTAGTCTCCATCAAAATAGGTATTGTCTAACTTGTTGTAAAAGCGCACACGATCTGGTGTGATTTTAACCCGTACCATGTTCAGAAATGCATTCACCCAAATGGTGTTGCCATAACCCATTCGAAGCGTTAAAGTGTGTGACTCCGAACGGTCGCCACGAATGAGTTCAACTTTAAGTCGTCCTTGGAGAGTCTTAAATTTAGATTGAAATTCAGTGTGATTTTTAACGATCTGCTTCACGGACATCTTGGCGTCGAAAGCTTCGGAAGTACCGAGCAGTTTGTACACTTTTACAGCCTAAAAAAAGAAGACCTGATGACGAGGCTACAGTATTACGTTTTTTCATGGTTATTTGTTCTAATAAGCCGTGGCTTTTTTAGTAAACGCTTCGGACTCCTGTATATTACCTTGTAGCATGTAAGCACTGCTAAGCTGTTTATAAAAATCGATTTGAAGGGGTTTATTATCAATGACATAATCTAAGCCCATTGTTAAAAACTCAATGGCGACATCGAGCTTATTTAATTGTTTATTTGCGGTGCCGTTGACTAAATATAAAAGAGGTTGTGAAGGATATAACTCGAGTTGATTATGGGTGAATTCAGCGGCCTTTTCATATTGATTTGTTTCTAAATATAAGAGGGCTATGTTTTTTATAATTGTAAAATTATCCGGATCAAATCTCAACGCTTTTGCGTAGTATGACAGTGCTTTTGAAAATGCTTTTTGATTGTAATAATAATCGGCCCACTCTATATCAGAACGGTTGGGAGTCGTTTGAGTCGCCGTATTAGTGACCTCCAATAACGCAGGCTTATACTCTGGAAACTGGGCAACGAAACTCATAAAATCGTTCACAACTTTTACTTTGATATCTGGAGAAACAACAGAACTCGTGGTTACAATTTTCATGGATTCGATCGCCTTGTCATACGCCTTTTGATCCAAGTAAAACTTATACAAGGCTACATGTACCAAATGAGATTTTGGGTGTTGTTTTAGAAATACTTGAGCCGTTTCAAATGCTTCTTTTTTTTGATTTAATTGACTGTGCGCATATATTAAATTTAAAAAATTAGCAGGAGCTTCTGGTGCATCCCGCAAGCGTTTTGTAAGGTGTGTGATTCGCTGCCCCTCATTACCACTTCGATCATAAACCTCATTGCGAATAGAGTCTCTTAGGGCGTTGTGCCCAAATGTTGCGTCCAAATCATCAAGAACCGTTAGTGCAGCGTCATAACGCCCTGCATTTAGGTTAAGGTTCACTAAGTCTTGTTTATAATCGGGGTGTCTGGAAAGTAATGGCTTAACGGCTAAAATAGCATCCTCATAGCGGTCTTGATCCACATATAAATGATACAAGCTTTCTTTATACCAAAAATTGGCTTCATCTAATGATATGGCCTTTTGAAAATTATATTCGGCCGACTCATATTGTTTTAGATTGAAATAATTAATTCCTAATTCATGAAAAACCACAGCTTCCAACGGGCGTAATGCCTTACAGCTTAACAACTCTTCGATGGCTTTCGAATGATTTTCAAGGGTTTTTTGTTTAATCGCTTCGTAGAAATGCGTTTGAAATTTGACATGCGTTGAGTCATTCGAAACCAATCCTAAAGAATCTGTTTCAACTTGCGCCTGTCCCCAAATAGAACTGAGAAGAGTGCAAATAATCACAAAACGATAGGGTCCTTTTTTCATTATTTACCGGTACTTCCAAACCCGCCTTCGCCTCTAGCGGTTTCGTTTAGTTGTTCAACTTCGCGCCAGTCGGCCCGTTCGTGTTTGGCAATGACTAATTGCGCAATGCGTTCGCCATTTTCAATTTTAAAATCAGTATCAGAGAGGTTGACTAATATAACGCCTATTTCGCCTCGGTAATCTGCATCAACCGTGCCAGGGCTGTTCAAAACGGTGAGGCCATGTTTCGCAGCCAAACCACTTCGTGGACGAACCTGTGCTTCAAATCCTACGGGGAGCTCTATAAATAAGCCTGTTTTAATGATGGCACGGGCTAATGGTTTTAAAATAACTGATTCTGAAATATTGGCGCGAAGGTCCATGCCTGCAGACGCGATTGTTTCGTATTCTGGAAGTTGATGACTTGAATTGTTGATGATGTTTATGATCATGAAGAGGGTTTTAAAAATTGTTTGATCGTCGCTTTTTCACTCATCCAAATAATGAGTATTAAGAGTCCTATCATCCCAGACCCTATCAAATACTGCGATCTAAATTGATAAAAGGAAAGAGCAGATAAGACAATTGTAAGAATTAAATATATGCTTATTTTTTTTAGGTTATACGGAATTGGATAGTGTTTTCGTCCAAAATAATACGAGAGTAAGGTCATTGAAAAATAGGCTAACAAAGTGGCTCCAGCGGAGGCCATATATCCGAAAGATGGGATGAAAATTAGGTTGATTAAAAGCGTAATAGCAGCGCCAATAACAGAAATATAAGCTCCAAATTTGGTGCGATCTGTGATTTTGTACCAGACAGATAAATTGTGGTAAATCCCCAGAAAAAGATAGGCTAATAGTAAAATAGGCACCACTTTCATGGCGTCCCAATAGGCTTCATTTGGAATAAGAATGCCTTTTAATACATCGATAAAAACAACCACAACCAGTAAAATAAGCGCGCCACAGATCACGAAAAACTCCAAGATTTTTGCATAGTTTTTGGTGGCATCTTTAGTCTTGGATTGACTGAAAAAGAAGGGTTCAATTCCCAAACGGTAGGCTGTTGCAAACAACATCATAAAGAGGGCAAGTTTGTAACAGGCAGAGTACATTCCGACGGATGTTTTAGCAACAGACTCTGGAAGTAATCGCTCTAATAACACCCGATCAAAAGTTTCGTTAATGGAAAAAGCAATCCCCGCAACTAAGACTGGCAACGCATAGCGGAGCATTTTTTTCCAAAGATCGAGATCGATTTTATAGTTGATTTTAAAGTAAAACGGAAGCAGAAACAGCAAAGTAACGCCACTCGCAACTAAATTTGCAATAAAGATATAATTCACTTCAAAATTGGGGATATAAATAGAATCCCAGACACTGTTGTCAACGGACAACGCTTTTAAATATATGAGTAAGAAAACATTTAAACCAAGGTTGACAACCACATTGGTAAGCTTTACGACTGTGTATTTAACAGGTTTTCCTTGCGCTCTCAAAAAAGCAAATGGAATAATGACTAAGGCATCTAGAAACAAGGTCCAAACAACCAGGGTGATGTAGTGGACATTAATGTGTGTGAGCTCAGCAATTTGTTGTTGAAACACCAATCCAAGCCCTAAAAATCCTAAGGACGTTCCTAAAATAGACATTGCAGCAGTACTCAAAACTTTGGCTTGGTCCGAATCTTTATTAAAAAAACGAAAAAAAGCGGTTTCCATGCCATACGCAATTACGACATTAAAAAGCACAAAATATGCATAGACTAAAGAGACATCGCCATAATCCGAGACGTTTTCGAGCACCGATTTATCGGTGTGTAAACGCACCAAAAGGAAGCTCAACATTCTGGGAACCACCGTTGCCAGTCCGTAAATGAAAGTTTGTTTGTATAGTGTTTTTAGGACGCTCAAATGAATCTCTTTTATCCTATAAAAATACACATTTTAACGAACAAACTATAATTGAAGTTTATTGCTTTTTGGGCGCCGAGGAGGGGTAAGCAATCTCTCGAAGACTTTTAAGGTTTGAAACCTTATAGTAGAGTCGTTTGTTGTTGATCCTGTAGCTAATCACGCACTGATTATTGGTTAACGTAAAAGGAGATCGATCTGTTTTTGAAGGCAGTGTATTGCCATATTCATCGTGAGGATTGGAGCTCATAATTAGTTTTTTTGGATGAACCCTGGAATATTTAAAGCGGCCAATAAGCAAAAGATCTCTTTTAACAACCACCGATTTTTCACCTCTGAAATGAATGCTATCAACCTTGACACGACCAAGATCCTCTTTTAAGGGTATAAATAAATTAACTCCAGCACCTGCACTTTCAATCCCTCCAACCCAGGAGTTGTAATAAGGTTCGACCATTTCGAAAGGAGCAGTCGATTGAAACTGAAGGGCCGATTCTTTGGACGTTTTACAACTGAAAAGACTTAAAAAAATGACTAAAATAAGGGGGAGAATTCGTTTCATAATGGGTTTATTTAAAATATAAACTTACGTCTTTTTTAATTGAGTTTAAAATTAAAGCCTAAAAACACAGCGACTCCGTCAGATGAAGTTTCGTTGATGGTAATGTTTTGAGCATTAAAATAGGGCAATTGGAGTTGTAAATGTAACTTGTCATTTAATTTATAATTAACCCCAGCACCCACGCTAAAAACAGTCAATGCACTGTTTTCGATGTCCCCATAATTACGAGTCAAATCTTCAAAACCAAAGCCGTAGCCTAAGTGTCCAAAAACAGTAAACTTTGGTTTATTAATGAAATAATATTGAAAGGTTGGTACAAACCCATAGGAATTGATCTTAGCGCCACTATCGTCCTTAAAAAGCACGTTGTTGGAAGTGAAAAAACTGCCTTGAAAAGAAACTGCATTTGAGAGGTGAAACTCCAAACCTACCTTTGCAATAAGGCCAAAATCGTGATTGCCAGAATAGGTTGTTGGAAAGGGAGAGGCGGTAATGGAAAGGGCCATGTCACCTTTCTGATTTTGAGCAGTGGCGGATAAGGATACAACTAATAAAAAGAGTAGCGAACGTTGTTTTAAGTAGGTCATTAGATTTGATTTAAGCATGCTGAAAGTCAAACAACTTTTGTGCCATAGAAAAAAGCCTTACAAATGCAAGGCTCTTCGATATTATAATTTTAAATTAAATTTCTAACCATTCAGCGCTTCCGCCCCTCCAACGATTTCTAAAATCTCATTGGTAATGGATGCTTGACGTGCTTTGTTGTACGTCAATTTAAGCTGGTCTCTGAGCTCCGTGGCGTTGTCCGTTGCTTTGTGCATCGCCGTCATACGTGCGCCATGCTCGCTTGCAAAACTATCACGAATCGACTTATAAAGCTGTGTTTTTAACGACTTTGGTATCAAGGTTTCTACAATCTCTTCTTTAGACGGCTCAAAAATATAATCGAGGTTTGCATTGGTATCGCCTTCTATGGGTTCAATAGGCAAAAACTGCTCGGTCATAATTTCTTGGGTCGCCGCATTTTTGAATTTATTGTAAATAATTTCAATCTTATCGAATGCTTTGGATTCAAATTGTTCCATCAGCATCTCTGCAATTGCAGCCACATTGTCAAATGTTAAATCGTCATAAACAGCACTTTGGTTGGAGACGATCTCAAAGTTTTTTGAGAGGGCGTCATTCGCTTTTTTTCCAATCGCCACAACCGATACGTTCGCATCGTAACGTTCTGCAACCACATTGGCTTGTTTGATAATGTTAGAATTAAATGCCCCACAAAGTCCTCTGTTAGAGGTAATCGCTACAATAAGTACGTTTTTGATGTCGCGTTGTTCTGAATATTTACTTCCAGAATCGGCGTCCAAAGTGGCACTGAGGTTTTGTAAAAGCTCCGTGAGTTTATTCGCATAGGGACGCATCGCTGTGATGGCATCTTGTGCTTTTTTCAACTTAGCAGCCGATACCATTTTCATGGCACTTGTAATCTGCATCGTTGAAGATACGGATGCTATTCTATTTCGGATTTCTTTTAAATTTGCCATTTTTCAAGTTATCAGTGATGAGTTAAGAGTTTTTAATGATTGCCACTAAAATTCTAATTAACTCTTCACACTTATTCATCAATTCTGTTGGAACGTCTCTTCCAGTAGCTTCAAGAATTTCTAACCAATATTTGGTTTCATCAGCTTCTTTTAAAGCAATTCCAAATTTATTTTTAAAGTCTTTTTTACTAACTCCTCTTTGAGCTTCTCTTGTATTGGCGCCAATACTCGTTCCGCTTTTTAGCAATTGAGAAGCTAACTCAAAATCCTTATTTTCTTTTAATTTATCCGTAAAATGAACAATCTCGCAAGCAAACTGAAAACTCTTTACTCGAATTGGACTGTTATTTAAGGACATTTCCTTTAAGTTTTTAGTATGAAGTTAAAGTTATGAGCTTGTAACTCTGAACTCATCACTCTAAACTCTAAACTTGTTAATCTTTATACTTTCCTGATAATTCTTTTGCAACTGCTGTTAAGGTATCTGTCACTTCGTCCGTTAATTTACCAGATTTTAAGGTGGCTAACACATCGCTGTGCTTGGCTTTTAAAAACTCGATATATTCGGTTTCAAATTCTTTTACTTTGTTGACAGGAACTGCTCTCAAAAGGTTCTTTGATCCTGCATAGATGATCGCTACTTGATCTTCTACTTTGAAAGGATCGTTTTGTGCTTGCTTTAAAATTTCAACGTTACGTCTTCCTTTTTCAATCACATTTAAAGTGACGGCATCTAAATCAGATCCAAACTTAGCAAAGGCTTCCAATTCACGGAACTGTGCCTGGTCTAATTTTAAGGTTCCAGATACTTTTTTCATTGCTTTGATCTGTGCATTTCCACCCACACGAGATACCGAAATACCAACGTTAATTGCTGGACGAACACCAGAATTAAACAAATCACCATCTAAGAATATTTGACCATCCGTAATCGAAATTACGTTGGTTGGAATATAAGCAGATACATCACCTGCTTGTGTTTCAATAATTGGTAAGGCTGTTAAAGAACCACCACCTTTTACAATCGGCTTTAAGGAGTCTGGTAAATCGTTCATGTCTTTTGCAATTTCATCGTTGTTGATGACTTTTGCTGCACGCTCTAATAAACGGGAGTGTAAGTAAAATACATCTCCTGGATACGCCTCACGTCCTGGAGGACGACGTAATAAAAGAGATACCTCACGGTACGCAACGGCTTGTTTTGATAAATCGTCATAGACAATCAATGCTGGACGACCAGTATCTCTAAAATACTCACCAATAGCGGCTCCTGCAAAAGGTGCATACACTTGCATTGGTGCGGGATCCGAAGCATTTGCTGCGACAATAGTTGTATAGGCTAAGGCGCCTTTTTCTTCTAATGTTTTAGCGATCAATGCCACTGTAGACGCTTTTTGTCCAACTGCTACATAGATACAATAGACTGGTTCCCCAGCATCGTAAAATTCTTTTTGATTTAAGATGGTATCAATACAAACGGCTGTTTTACCAGTTTGTCTGTCACCAATCACCAACTCACGTTGTCCACGTCCTACTGGGATCATGGCATCAATCGACTTGATCCCTGTTTGTAAGGGCTCTGTTACAGGCTCACGAAAAATAACCCCAGGTGCTTTACGCTCTAAAGGCATTTCGTAAAGTTTTCCTTCAATAGGACCTTTACCGTCAATCGGTGCGCCAAGTGTATCAACCACACGACCAACAATTCCTTCACCAACATTGATCGAAGCAATACGTCCTGTACGTTTTACTGTGGAGCCTTCCTTTATTACATTAGAAGCTCCTAAAAGTACGATACCAACATTGTCTTCTTCAAGGTTTAATACAATCCCTTCAAGATCGCCTTCAAATTGTACAAGTTCGCCATACTGTCGCATTCGAAAGCCCGTATGCACGTACAATACCATCCCCTACAGTTAATACAGTTCCAACCTCATCTAAGGAAGCTGTTGCTTCGAAACCTGAAAGTTGTTGTTTTAAAATTGCTGATATTTCAGCTGCTTTTACTTCTGCCATCTTAATTTATTTTATACCTCTGATTGAATCTCAGTATAGTTTTAGTTTATTGTAAATTTTCGTTTTAACGTATTTAATTGGTTCGAGACACTCGCATCATATTGCTGATCTCCAACGCGTAAAATGAAACCCCCGAGGATGTTTTCATCTACAGAATTGCTAAGGGTCACCTCCTTTGTGGTTAAGGTTTTAAGCTTTGCCATGACTTTGGCTTCTAATTCTGAAGTCATCGGGATGGCGGTGGTTACAAAAGGCATTTTCTTTATTGTTTGCTAGATCGTATAGAATCCCGTATTGGGAGGCGACTTGACTTAATATATCAACTCTATTATTAGTAACAAGAATATTAAACAGCGATTTACTTTCTGAACTTACAGAAGGAAATATAGCTTTCAATACAGCTTCTTTTTCAGATAGTTTGACCACGGGGCTTTTGAGTGCTGCTTCCAAAGAAGCATTGTCTGCAATCGCCTGACCAATATGTGCCATATCTGCTTGCACTGCCGCTGCTTGTTTGTTATCTGATGCTAAGCTTAATACGGCTTTTGCATATCTAATTGCTGCTCTTGTTCCTGCCATGAGTAATTAGTTTAGGGTAGCGTCTTTCAACATTGATTCCACTAATTTTTCTTGTTTTGATTTGTCTGAAAGTTCTTCACGAACCACTGTTTCTGCAATCGAAATTGAAAGTTCTGCAACCACCGATTTTAAATCGGCAATGGCCGCTTTCTTTTCAGATGCAATCGCAGCTTGCGCTTGCGTTACTAATTTATTGGCTTCTTCTTTAGCTTCAGTTTTAGCAGTTTCAATTATGTTGCTTTTTAACTCACGAGCTTCTTTGAGCATCGCTTGACGCTCTGCCCGAGCTTCTTTTAAAATACGGTCGTTATCGGCTGTGAGGTTTTCCATTTCTTTGCGTGCATTTTCTGCAGATGCTAAAGCAGTTTTGATCCCTTCTTCACGCTCGCTAACGGCGCCCAAAATTGGGTTCCAAGCAAATTTTCTTAATATCACTAATAGGAAAATGAACGTTAGTGCCGTCCAAAATACCAATCCAAATCCTGGTGTAATTAAATCCATTTCTTTGTTGTTTTTTAAATAACTTAAATTTAAAAAATACTGAAGTAACCAACCGTCACTTCAGTATTTCTTGTGTTTTACCCTTGTAAGAAAGCAACAACAACTCCAAAGAGTGCTACCGCCTCTACGAAGGCTGCTAAAATTAATGCGGAAGATTGAATTTTTCCGTGCATTTCAGGTTGACGTGCCATGGCATCCATCGCTGATCCACCAATTTTACCAATACCAACACCAGCTCCAATAGCTGCTAAACCAGCTCCAATAGCTGCAATTCCAGTAATAGTCATAGTTATAAAATTTAAATTAATTAATGTTCTTCTTCAGTTGCCATTCCAAAATAGAGGGCTGACAATATTGTAAATATATAGGCTTGTATCGCAGTTACGATAATTTCGATCACTGTAATAAATAATGAAAATGCTACAGATACGGGGGCAATTGCAACCGACTTAAATACAAATATTAATGACATTAATGCTAATATGATCACGTGTCCTGCTGTAATGTTAGCAAACAAACGAATCATTAACGAGATCGGCTTTACAAACATCCCGATAATCTCGATAGGCATTAAAAATATTTTCATTGGAACAGGCACACCTGGCATCCAAAAAATGTGTTTCCAGTAGTTCTTGTTTCCACTAAATGTTGTAATGATAAATGTAAACATGGCGAGAGTAAATGTAAACGCGATGTTGCCACTCAAGTTGGCTCCATTTAAAATCGGAATTAAACCGAATATGTTATTAATCCAAATAAAGAAAAAGATGGTTAACAAATAAGGCATGTACTTTTTGTACTTGTGCTCGCCAATCATTGGCTTGCCAATTTCATCTCTTACAAATATAATTAAGGGCTCCATAAATCCAGCAACCCCTGTTGGGACACCATCTTTGGAGTTTTTGTAGCTTCGTGCGGTGGTTAAAAATATAAATAATAACAATGCTACAGAAACCCACATCATAAACACGTTTCTGGTAATAGAAAGGTCTATTGGTTTTTGTGCATTTGTTGGGTGGTGTTCTGCATCATAAGCGATAGCAGTAGCCCCAGCATCTAATTGATAGATTTTTTCGTGTAATTTAACAAAACTCCCGCCGTTTGCTTGCACAATAGTTTTGCCTTCATCATCATGGTGAAATTCACTTGAAGAAAATCTTGTCAACCCATTATCTGTCCACAATATAATTGGTAAGGACAGTGACACAGGGCTTCCTTTCCAGTCCCATAAATGAAACTCATGCGCATCCTTTACGTGGTGTAAAATCATCGCTTTTGGATCAAAAGGCGCATCGTCTTTAGATGGTTCTTTCTCGGAAGCAATGCCGACAAATGATAGTGCTAAAAAAAATGTTGAAAATAATACGGTTCTAAAGGTGTTCAATATGCTGCTTTTAATTAAAAATACCTTGATTAATTTTGCTGCAAATGTACACACATTTAATTAAATGACAAACAATATTATAATGATTATTTACCCTCTTTGAGGGTTGGGTCGTGTTGTTCCTTTTTTTGAAGAAATTTAGTCACAGAATACACTTCAAAAGCCAATAATATGAAATATGGAACGAAAAAATTCATTAAATCATATCCTTGTTGGTCAGGTTTAGATAAAAGCCATGGCAATAGAAAAACAATAACTAGAGTCATTTTTAAAAGCATTCCAAGCATAAAGACATTAAACACCTCTGTTTTTCCTATGGAATCACGATAATTTATAAAAGAATAAATCAATAAAACGGTCATAAAATGAAATACATATATATGCCATAGTGGGAAAAACAAAACAATATCTTTAGCAAAATGGTAGTTTAAATAGCTGTGAGCGCCAAAAAGTAAAGCACTTAGTCCAAGAAGTTGAATAAGAAAATTCAATTGTCGCTTTACGAAAAGTTCGTTCATTTATTTATCTTTTTTGAAGCTGAAATAACACGTCTTATAACATAATAAATTGATATGACAACTGATGTCAATGTTAGTATTAATGTAAAAAGGTTGTTTTGGTTAGGATAGGCTTCGTCCAACTTAACCCCAATAAATGTACCGACTGCAATTATTGCGACCATCTGAATCCCTATTCCAGAGAGTAGGGCGAGCTGTTTAAGCGGATTGTCCACTTTTTGAATTATTTTGAGATGCGTCCACTTTTGTTTCTTTTTTCAATTCTTTTACAGAGCCTTTCATAAGGCAATTCGCATTAAACGTTGCTCCAGGCTCGACGGACAATTTCCCTATATGTACCTCTCCTTCGACCTGAGCTGAAGAACGTAAACTAAGCATGTCTGAAACGTTTAAATTTCCTTTAAACTTACCTTCTAGGTCAGCATTATTACATGTTAAAACCCCATCGACAAGGCCTGTTTTTCCAATGACAACTTTTCCAGAAGTTTTCAAGGATCCAATAATAATGCCTTCGATTCTGAAATCGCCTTCGCTTATTAAATCGCCATTAAAAGTCGTTCCTTGAGCAATGGTGTTTCTGTTGTGAAAATGAATTCAGATTCGATTTTGAATTTTTATGATCTGTGAACATGTGTGTTGTTTTTATTTGATTGTTGTTATATAAGATTCTAAATTTTTATGAATTTGAACGGTTTGATAGTTTTTGGAAGAAATTCCAAAAGAGGGTCTGGATATTATAAGGTCGTTTTCTCTTTTTAAGATTTCTGCAAATTGAGAGGCACTTTGAACGCTTTTTAACCCATGAACCACGACAAAGATAGTGTTTGTATCGTAACGATCTTTAGAAATGCTCCAATTAAAACCCTCAAGCTCTTCAATAGCAGCGCTTAACGACTCTTTAAATATTTTCAACCCTTCTGTTTCCGAAGCTTCAAATTTAAAAATAGCTTTAAATTTAGTTTGAGTTGAGTCCTGGACAAACGCTTGATTTTCTAAGGCAGGAATAACGGTTTCATACATCTTAGCTGCTTTTTTACCTTCAATGCTACTCGGATAATTTAACGCTACAAAATTAAGGCCTTCTTTGTAGGCTTCAAAACCAAATAATCGAGCTTTGGACGTTACCTTTAAGAGTTCTAACTTAGGCACAATTTCGTCACCATCAAGCCGAGTAATCTGCAAATCACAGCCATCGATGACCTGTTGGTATTCGCCTTTTTCAAACTGTGTATACAACTTATTGTAAAGTGTTTCAGGGCTATTTTCGTTGTTTGAAAGCGCAGATTCTGGGTTTAATAAAATCTCTGCGTACCGAGAGTCTGGGTAATTTTCAATTATATCTCCTTTGATCTGAGCTTGCAAACGACTCAAATCTAACTGCGAATATATTTTGTATAAATTATATTTTGCTGGCAAAACAAGGCGGTCTTCTGGGTTTTGTTTCAGAAGCTGTTCCAGTTTATTTTGAGCCCGTTTGTAATCGTTAAATTTATCTTTATAAATAAGTCCCAATTGATAATATGCGAAGTTGCGTTCTTTAGCAATACTATCTAAGACAATTTGATCGGTAGGGATTTGTGATAAATAATACTCAACCTTATACCTGCTTTGATCTGTTTCTTGGGAAGTTTCAACGATTTCAGACGGTGTGTTTGAATCTGACTGTGAGGTTTTGCTGGACCATCGCCAATTGGCTTCCAAGGCACGATCGCCCCAGATTCTTGCAAATTCATTTTTACCAAATGCAACGGTGGTTGGGTTGTAAAAATAGAACGTCTTTCCCTTTTTGGGAATTGGATTTTGAGACGCTCCAAACGAACTGCCTGTAGATGTTGTGCCTTTTTTAAGAGCGTCTTCCTCAGACTTTAAGGTCTCAATATAGGATTGAAAATACGCTTCTTTATCCGCATCTGAGAGTGCTGTGATTTGTAAAATGCTGTCATTTACTTGGGCGATGGATTCAAAATAAATCACATCTTCCAAGTTATCTCGTTTTCGTTTGATGGCGCGAAACGATTTACTGTTTTCTTTTAGGTTTAATAACGTACTGTCATAATACGATCCAGCTAAGCTATACTCCGAAAAATCAAAATTTAAATCGCCTAAAGATTGATAATTTAAGGCGGTCAATTGGTCATCGTCCGAATTGGTTCGCAAGGATTTATTGTAATACACAATTGCTAAAGAATCCGACTTGTTTTGAAGGTGATAGTTTGCAATTTGATGGTGTATTATGTCTAAATAAGGTCTGTTTTCTCTGTTTGTTTCTAAGGATTCTAAAAACTCTTCAAGGGCCATTTTGTCGCCATTATCTGAATTCAAAGTTTTTAACTTTTTCTAAATGCGCTGCAATCATGTAGGCCCGAGACGTTTTGCGTTTAAGGGCAATCACTTTATCAAATGCCAGGTTGGCGCTGTCTTTTTTTCCTAAAACAGAATAGAGTTGGCCTTCAATAAAATGAAGTCTTCCGCGGTGGTCCTTATTTTTTGGTGAGTTGTGAGGCTAATTGTAATTGTGTAATGGCACTGTCCAGCGATTTGGTGTTAATATATGCCTGTGCCAAAGTGGAGGAAGCTTCTGCCCTATCTTCATTTGAAAGTTGATTGTTTTCAATAAGTTGTTTCAGATTTTTAATCGCTACATCTTCATTTTGGAGGCGAAGGTTGGTTTTGGCGCGCCAAATTTTGGCTAAATTAATATTGCTACTAGCGGGGTATTTGAATAAAATATAGTTGAAGGCTTCTAAAGCAGGAATGAATCGGTTGTCAAAATAACGTGCTTTTCCAAGCAAAACAAACACTTCGTCTATTTGTGGGTTTTTTTCTTTTCCCTTAATGTTCATCGCCATGTTTTTGGATGGCTTTCACTGCTTTTTCTTCGGCGCGTTCAAAATTAGGGTCTTTGGCATCTGTATCAGACTGGAAGTCATCTGAAATTTGTAAACGCTCCACCGGCAAAATGTCCCAATAATTATCTTTGAAGGACGTATTAACCGAATTCAAACCCGATTCTAAAGCGACATTTCCATTGAAAAGCACATTGTACTTTGTGTTTACAGAATGCCAAGCGCGATTTAGGAATTTATCTTTTTTCCTAGAACAACTTGTAACGGTGAAGACGATTAAAGCCCCAACGACTATGTAATTAAAAACGTTTTTCAACAGTGATGTTTTTATATATTCATAACTAAAACAACGTGCATATTCGTATGCAAGTTTGTAAAAATAATCATCTTTTTGTATAAAACTAATAAAATACAGTCTTTTGCCCTAAATTAACAGCGACTTTCATGTTAATTTTGGGGAAGTCTTAACAGATGATTCTATGAAATCTTTCTTATTTTTGCTAAAAAAATTTTATGGCTCAATTTCACGCATTGAAAATTCAATCGATTGTTAGACAAACGGACAAAGCAGTTAGTATTACTTTTGAGGTTCCAAAATCTTTAAAATCTGAATTTACTTTTAAAGCTGGACAATACATCACGCTTAAAGCAGTCATAAACGACCAAGAAGTTCGAAGAGACTACTCACTGAGTTCAAGTCCAGCGAGTGGATCACTAATGGTAACGGTTAAGGAAATTGAGGGCGGATTGTTTTCTTCCTATGCAAATACACGCTTAAAAACTGGAGACACTCTAGAGGTCGGTTCGCCAAATGGGCGTTTTCTTTATGAAACTAAAAAGGAGAATAGAAATACCGTTGTCGCTTTTGCTGCAGGCAGTGGCATCACGCCAATAATGAGCATTGCTAGAACCATTTTAGAAAGCGAAACGAATACCAAATTTGTATTGATTTATGGAAACAAAAGCCCTAAGGAGACCATTTTCCATCAAGAAATTTTAGACTTACAAACTCGGCATTCCGATCGTTTTAACATTCAGTTTGTATATAGCGAAACTGATGAAACTGGTGCTTTGTTTGGACGAATTGATGCAGGAATTGTTAATTATGCTCTTAAAAATTTGATTGATATTGATGCCGCTCAAAAGTTTTACTTGTGTGGACCTGAAGGCATGATCCATACCGTGAATAGTATTCTAACAGAAAAAGGGGTTGAAGCCTCTCAAATTCTATTTGAATTATTTACCGCTTCGGCCGTAGAATCACCTTCAAATACCACAATTAAAAAAGGCGACTCTGAAATTACAATTCTTGTAGATGAAGAGGAAACCACCTTTTCAATGCCTCAAAAACAAACTATTTTAGAAGCAGCACTCTCTAGAGATGTCGATGCGCCTTATTCCTGTCAAGGTGGAGTTTGCAGCAGCTGTATTTGCCGGGTTACCGAAGGGTCCGCTAGCATGCGACAAAACAATATATTAACGGACAATGAAGTGGCAGAAGGCTTGGTTTTGAGCTGTCAAGCAGAACCAACTTCTGCGAAGATTAAAGTTGATTTTGACGATATTTAGAGGTTTTCTTGAACCGTCTTTACAATGCTTTTAACAGGAATGGTTTGAATAGCAAATTCATAGCCATCAGGAAACCGATTCCCGTAAATGGACGTCGGTATTTTTGGATATACGTTACGATCTGAAAGTAAATTGTTTGTTTCGATTTGATTAAATGGTGCAAATCCCGCAAATGGATGTGTCACGCCCCAAAGTGTGACCACTTTCACCCCAAACATTGCAGCCATATGACCATTACTAGAGTCCATAGACAACATCACTTTTAAATTTGAGATAATGTCTAACTCTTGAGTTAAATTGAATTTACCAGCCACACAACATACATTTGCATATTTGGAAGCGAGTGTTTCAAGTTGTTTGGTTTCCTCTGATCCACCTCCAAACAATAAAACTTTCGAATCTTTTTGGAGTTCAGAAATCACTGTATCCATTTGTGAGAGCGGATATGTTTTGGAGTCATAAGCCGCAAAAGGCGCAACCCCTACAGTTGCATTAGAGAACTCTCCAAGTACCTTTTTGGTGTCTAAATCGAGTGATTTCGGAGCTAAAAAAGAAGGTGGGTCTATTTCAAGATCAAAACCTAAGTGTCTAAAAACATCCGAGTATCTCTGAGGCGTTGTACGTATAGGCTCAAAAGTTTTCTCTGAGACTAATGCTTTTTTTTCAGCGCGACCTTTATCAATTTGAGCCGTCTTAAATCCAGATAAAAAGAATTTTAAAACCTTTGTCCGCAACACATTGTGAAGATCTGCAATGGCATCTATTTGGAGATTTCGAACTGATTTTGACAGTTGATATAAACCAAATACTCCTTTGTGCTCATTTTTAAAATCTGCAAAAAGAACTGTAACAGATTCTAGGTCTCTAAACAACGGTGCAAACTGTTTTTTGGTCAGAACCGTCAGTTTAATTTCTGGATATGAGTTTGAAAATGCAAAAAGTACCGGAACCGTCATTGCAACATCTCCCATTGAAGAGAGTCTAATGACAAGTATGTGTTTGATTTCCGACACCTCTTAACTAATTTATTTGACGCCTCTTAAAACAGGATTTAGCTCATCGTCATTATACATTTTCATTTGCTTATATACTTTCATGTATTTATCGCCGTTGGAAATGTCTTCTAACAAATCATCAATGGCTGTAGACAAATCTGTACGCTGTTCTAACAGGGTCTCTAGCTTTTTTTGACAACTTTGCTTGTGACTGTCGGTCGCATCATCGCGCTCGGTTTCAAGTTGCATATGATAGATTTTTAAAGCCAGAATTGAGAGCCGGTCAATAACCCATGCAGGGCTTTCCGAATTGATTTTGGCAGTTGATTTTGCTTGAATATCTTTGTAAATTTCTAAAAAATAACTATCAATAAACTCAACGGTATCCGTCCGATCTTGGTTAGACGCATCAATTTTTCTTTTTAATTTTAACGCGGCTACTGGATCAATATTTGGATCTCTAATAATGTCTTCGTACGCCCACTGTACCGTATCTATCCAGCATTTTCTATAGAGTAAATGTCCGATAAGATCTTCTCCTTTATCGTATTTGTTTTGAAACGGTTGATCTACTGAATTTAAAACTTTATACGTTGCGATAACGTCTTGGAAAATGGAATTGGCTTTCTTTGAAAACATGCGATTGATTTTATGTGACAAATATAAGTGTAATTCTTTAGTTTAGTGAATCCGAGAATAAATATTCCATCCCATTTGAAAGATCACTGCTAAAAGCAGGAGCCCAATCATTAGCTCGGAGAACCAACGGAACTTGGTTGTTTCCGAAAAATTAGCTAGTAAAATAGCTGTTGGGATAAATGTAAATAAATAGTATCCTGTCTCATTACTTGGACTTAGAAATATAATAGAAACCCCTATGAAAATAGCTAAAATAAGAACTATAAAACTAGGCCTGTTTAGGCGGTTTTTTTTTAGTCCCTTTGCTAGAAAAACAACAATCCCAAATAATATAAATATAATAAATTGGATGGGGGCTTCCAGCAGGTATTGGTCGCTAAAGGATGGCCTATCAAAATTAATTTCTGGAATGTATTTGAAAAAAATTGGAAACACATTATCCGTTAGCAACCGAAGACATGTCATTAGGATTCCAACAATCAAAATTCCACAAAATGGAATGACCATGTTTTTAATTTGAGAAACAGAATAAAGGACCATTGCCATAAATATAAGTGCTAAAAATAAAATAGCCCAGGGCTCGAAAACAGCAGCAAGACAAATCCACATGGAGGCATCTAATAGCTTTTTTTTAATATTTGTTTTGGTTTTTAAACTCACAATTCTTCGAAGAGAGAGAAGTATAAACAGATTGGAGATGAGTATTGAATTGATCTCTAAGCTGGAAGGTATGAGTCCAACGAATAAGCAAAAGTAAAGTTCTGCATAACTATTATTGTGGGTTAAATTGTTTTTCGTGACAATAAAAATTAGGAGGAAAAAAGAAGTTAATACAATTAACAAATACCCCATTTCTTCTAGTGAATTTAAAAACTTGACACCAAAATCTCCCACGATAATTCTTTGATATAAAAACACAAGAATCAATACAATTATGAAAATTATATAGTGAATTGGTTTAGATGTCCTAAAAAAGCTTGTAATCATATAAAGTGTTGACTATATTTGTCCTGTAAATATAAGGTTATTATAAAAATGTCGCCTCAATTTTAGTCATCAACACTATAATTTAGACATTTAATTAGCCTGATAACTTTAAATTAGAGACCCATGAAAGATTTTTTTAATGCCATTCAAGACCTTTTCGAAACCGTATTACTTGCTCCTTATGATGCTTTAAGAGCTCTTGAACTAGAAAACTGGTTTGGCGCCAACATCGTGTCCTGGATATTTATGGCAATTGGACTGGTTGCTTTTGTGTATTGGATGTTACAGCTAAAATCGTTCAGCGACAATAATGAAGAAGATAAAAGCATCTCTTCACATTCATATCTATAAATCGAATCCGATATCTTTTCGGAAGTTCATGTTTTCAAACTTGATGTGTTTGATGGACTCGTAAGATGTGTTTAGAGCAGATTTAATATCCTCTCCAAATGATGTTACCGCCATCACACGACCTCCTGAGGTTAGGACTTTACCATCTTTGTGGTCCGCACCTGCATGAAATATAATTGAGTTTTCGATTGATTTGAATCCAGTAATTTCTTTCCCTTTTTCGTAAGCCTCTGGATACCCTCCTGAAACTAACATGACCGTAACTGCGGTTTTTGGATCAATCTCGATTTCGATTTCATTCAAACGTTGTTGGTCAATCGCTTGAAAAATTTCAACTAAGTCTGTTTTTAATCTTGGTAAAACTGCTTCGGTTTCAGGATCGCCCATACGCACGTTATACTCGATCACCATCGGTTCGTTATCCACAACAATGAGTCCAATAAATATAAACCCTTTATAAGGTAACTGATCTGTGATAAGGCCCTCAACGGTTGGTTTAACGATTCTATCTTCTATCTTCTTTAATAAAATAGCATCTGCAAACGGAACGGGTGAAATAGCCCCCATACCGCCGGTGTTTAGTCCTGTGTCTCCTTCACCGATGCGTTTATAATCTTTGGCAGTTGGAAGTAGTTTATAATGAATGCCATCCGTTAACACAAAACAACTGAGTTCAATACCGTCCAAAAACTCCTCAATAACAACTTTCGTGCTTGCGGCTCCAAATTTAGAATCTACCAGCATATTTTTAAGCTCTTGCTTGGCTTCTTTTATATCTGAGATTATAAGCACGCCTTTCCCTGCTGCTAATCCATCGGCCTTCAAAACATATGGCGGTTTTAACGTTTCTAAAAATGCATATCCCGCTTCTAAATTAGCTTTGGTGAAGCTCTCATAGGCGGCTGTTGGAATGTTGTGACGGAACAGAAATTCTTTTGCAAACTCTTTACTGCCTTCCAGTTGGGCTGCAGCTTTTTGAGGGCCAATAACAGCCACATGTTGGAGGTCAGAATCCTCTAAAAAGAAGTCGTAAATACCATTGACTAAAGGGTCTTCTGGCCCTACAACAACCATGTTGATTGAATGTGCAAGCACCTGTTTTTTAATGCCCTCAAAATCTGTAACGGAAATAGCGAGGTTGGTTGCTATGGATGCGGTTCCAGAATTTCCTGGAGCGACAAAAAGTGCCTTACACAAAGGGCTTTGAGCGATTTTCCAAGCAAACGTATGCTCTCTACCTCCGGCGCCTAATATTAAAATATTCATGCTAAAATTTTGAATTAATACGCTTTTTCTTCCCCGTTGATGGTATTAAAAAACGTTTGAAAAATGATTTTGATGTCTAAAAAGAAGGACCAATTTTCAATATAAAAAATATCGTGTTTTACACGTCCTATGATATCTTTATCCGATTCGACTTCGCCTCTAAAACCACTGACTTGTGCGAGGCCCGTAATGCCTGGTTTTACAAAATGGCGTACCATAAATTTGTCTATTTTTTTAGCATACATTTCTGTATGACTCAACATATGAGGGCGTGGCCCTACAACAGACATGTCTCCCAAAAGTACATTGAAAAACTGTGGCATTTCATCAAGACTGGTTTTGCGAAGTATTTTTCCAAAATTAGTAATGCGCGCATCACCCCTCGTGACTTGAATTAAATCTGCATTAGGATTTTGAACCATGGACCTAAACTTAAAACACCTAAAAGACTTGTAGTTGTACCCATTTCGTAACTGAGTGAAAAACACATTGCCTTTGGATTCTATTTTAATTATGAGGGCAACCAAAGGCGTTAACCAAGATAATATAGTCACAATTACTAATAATGAAAAAACGATGTCAAAAGCCCGTTTCAATAAAAGACTAAGTGGGTCGTCTAAAGGAATTGTTCTAAACGTAAGAATTGGAATAAGTCCATAATAATCATGTTGTAATTTTTTTGACAACACTTGCTTATTATCTGGGATGAACTTAACGACCTTTAAGTTGTTGTCGGCAAAACTGATTACTTGAGCTATATCTTGATTTTTAAGCTCTTTAATAGAACAAAATAATTCATCAATGTCTTCTCTTAAGATGTATTCAAAAACAGCTTCAAGATCTAACTTTTTGCGGTCTTTAAAACAGACTATTTTGTTGTTAATGAACCCAAGTTGAGGGCTGTCATTGAAAAAACGCTCTAACACTTCTGATTCTTTAGTTTTCCCTAAAATAATGGTTTTACGAATATTGCCTTTAAAATACGCTCGATATCTTTTCAGTAAAAAAAACATCAAGTATTTGAAAAACGTAATACATAGAAAAACGATCAGTACATATTTAATAATATGAATTGGATGCAGGTTTAGCTTGAAATTAACCCCTGAATATGCAAATATTAATAAAATGAAGAATAGAAATTGTCTAAACAAAAGTTTGAAAATTCTGATCACACTGGAGTACCTATGGACCTCATAAAACCCAGACACGATTGCCATTACGACCCATCCCAATGAAATAGAGATTATAAAATTTAAAGGGGGGATTTCTTTAAAAAAACAGAAAAGCCCCAAAGCGTTTATAAGCACCAAATCGGTGGTATATGAAATTGGTTTTATGAACCCTGAATATCGTCCTTGTTTAAATAAGCTCACTTAGTGTTTTATGTGTTTCGAAAAATCTTTATGATCTATCTTATATAATTGTTTATCCGATACGTTCTGAAAAAATGCAAATGTCATTTTCATCCCTTCTTCTCTTGATGTTTTAGGTTGCCAATTTAACACTTTTTTGGCTAATTTGATGTCTGGTTGGCGTTTTAATGGATCATCCTTGGGAAGCGGTTTAAAACATATTTTTTGATTTGAGTTCGTAAGCTTTAATATTTCGAGTGCAAAATCTTGGATTGAAATTTCGTCAGGGTTTCCTAAATTTACTGGATTGCTAAAATCACTAAATAGTAATCGGTAAATGCCTTCAATTAAATCGTCTACATAACAGAACGAACGGGTTTGTGAACCGTCTCCAAACACGGTCAAATCTTCGCCTCTAAGCGCTTGCCCCATAAACGCAGGGATGGCACGTCCATCATTTAAGCGCATTCGGGGGCCGTAGGTGTTAAATATACGGGCAATGCGGGTTTCTACGCCATGAAACCGATGATAGGCCATGGTGATGGCTTCTTGAAAGCGCTTGGCTTCGTCATACACCCCTCTTGGACCAATCGAATTGACATTTCCGTAATAATCTTCCGACTGTGGATGTACTAAAGGGTCGCCATAGATTTCAGAAGTCGATGCGATGAGGATGCGTGCTTTTTTGGCCTTTGCTAATCCTAATAAATTATGGGTCCCCAAAGAACCTACTTTAAGCGTTTGAATGGGTATTTTTAGATAATCAATCGGACTGGCTGGCGAAGCGAAATGTAATATATAATCGATCGGCTCTTGGATGTCAATGTGAACTGTCACATCATGCTCTATGAGTTGAAAGTTGGGGTGCTCAAATAAATGCTGGATGTTGGCCTCTATCCCCTGTGATAAAATTGTCCATTCCTACCACCCGAAAGCCTTCTTCGATAAAGCGATCACATAAGTGAGAGCCTAGAAATCCTGCAGCGCCGGTAATAAGTATGGTTTTGGACATCTATGATTTAAATGATTTACAAATGTAAGAAAATATTATTCTAAGATTGATTTGAAGCGCGCTTTAAGTTTGAAAGAGTTCAAATTTTTTATTCATCTTGTTACGTTTAAAAATTGAATCTGTATGGGATATTAGGAACCGTTATTTACACATTTAAACTTAGCGATTTTAAGGTGACTAAAAAAACAAAACAATTAATAGGATAATAAAGAAAATTTCCTCCGATAAAAATAAAAAATAAAATTACAATAAAATAGAACAAGCTTAATTCATTTTTAACAAAATTGTTTTTTAGTAATTTGAAAAAGAAAAAGAAAACAACAATCCCAATTATTCCAAAATACATTAAAACGTCTATGGGCTCCATTTCAACTCTAAAATCTTTTAATTTAATCCCTCCAGTAATTATATTAAAATTGATTTCGGACAAGTCTATTCCAGGTAGTGCTTAAGAGACCGTTTCTCGTTGAAGATAACGCGGTCAAAAACCCTTCAGTTTCAATAATTTCTTTGAATGTTTTCTGATAAAAGAACATTAAAGAAATAGCGGTAAAAATTGAAGTTAATGAGATCAATGCCCTTAACCTTGTCTTACGTTTTTTAAGTTTTGAAAATACCACATATATCCCTGCGAAAAATAAAAACCCTAATAAAATTTTGGTTCCCACAAATAATGACGAAATTAGACTAACAAGTAGAAACGTTTTGTCCTTTATCTTTATTGCTAAAACAATTGATGAAATATAGAAATAGGTAGATTGCATAGCGGTAAGCAATAAGCCATTATAACCAAACCTAGAATGATATGTTTTATAAAGTTGTACGTCTGTCAACAAGCCATAAATAATGAAAAAAAAATTAATATAGACTAAGCTCTTCATGGTGTTGACAACATTTTTCTTCCAAAATACATCATCTACATCTAGGAAAAATAGTGGAGCGAAAAACAAAAAACAACTATATTTTAAAAAATAATTAAAATCTGTTCCATAATAAACGTTGTTAAATAAAAAAACACTGAATAAAATAAATAATAGTCCGTATATGCTTTGTAGTGACCTGGGAGACCTTCTGAAAATAAAAAACCCAAAAATAACTGCCAACAAAACCATTAGAACTTTGACAATTCTACTAGGGTAAATTAAAAAATTGTAATTCGAGTATTTTTGAAGAAACTTAGTTATACCATCTGCTAAATAGATTGAAATTAAGGTTACATTTATAACTACAGGAATAGCTTTTTCAGTCATCGTTTATTGTAAATTCAAATACTGTGAATATTATTAGAAAAAAAGAAAAGGAAACTACCCCCCATTGCCTACTCAGCATTGATTCAGTAAAAAATCCCACCGAAAACACGTTTGTCATCAATAATAAATATATTTTATTAACCGCATATTTGTAGGCGTAGAAAAAGATCAAAATTAATATTGAGAAACTAAATAAGCCCCCATAGAGCAAAGTGTCTAAATATTGGTTATGAGAATTATACTTATTGTAGTAGCCTAAATAAAATTTATCTTTTTTGTATTGGTCCAGCAACTTGTTTTTAGCATCACCTACTCCATAGCCAGCTACTGATCCGGCAGCTATGCTCCTAATCGCATTCGTCCATTTTTTTAAGCGTATTGATGTGCCTCCAAAATGATCTTGGTAAAACGCTTCTTTGATTGAGAAAGACTCTTTTGCCCTAATTCTTGTTACAGGATTGATGGCTCCTATAGCTAAAATAGTTGCAACTAACGAAACTAAAATAAAGGTTTTTTTTGTAAAGGTAGAGTTGTCAATAAATATAATAAATATGAAATAATTTAAGGCAAAAATCAATATCTGCCATCTAGAAGCTGCTAATAAAATCAAAAGCCCTAAAGTTATTAATTGAAAATAATAGTATTTTATCTTTCGTATTTTTTTTAAATAAAATAAAAAAACAACTGCTATGTTAGTAAACACACCTAAGTAAATAGGTTGGATTCCGATAGGGGAAGTGAAATTTGCATAAGCAAAGTACCAGTAATTAAAATAATCATATCTCCCGTTTTCTACTTCCCTGCCTCTTAGTGTGTCAAATACATATTCTAAAGTATAACCTTCAATTACATTCTTATAAATTGAAGTTGAAAAAAGAAAAAAGAATAGCAAGCAAAGAAAACCGATATAGCTTTTGGTTATAAATTCTAAGTTAACTTCTTTTTTGGAAATAAATAACGGAATTAACGGAATTACTAAAAATGATAGTGAACTAGTAATAACAGAAACTCCTGTCTTAAGATCTTTTGAATAAAACAAAGATACTAACAGCATAAAAAAATAAAGAATAAAGAATAAAGAGACTTTATTGAAATTAGTTTTATGAAAGTTAGTATTAATGATGTGTCTCACAAAGGTTAAACCCAACAGTACCCCTATAAATATTACGTTTAATATTTTGGGAGGGACAACAAAAGTTATAAGTATTAACACCATCAGAATATTAACAAATCCGATTTTTTTAAGCTTGATCATTGTTTTCTTTTAATTTAGATGACAAATAATTCTCATATTGAGAATTTATCAACTCCCAGTTGAAGTTTAACTTTATTTCTTGAATATTATTGTTTTTAAAAAGTTCTTTATACTTTTTGAAAAAATATTCCCCATCATTAATAATGTTACACACGTCATGAGGATTCTTAAAATATAGGGCGTTGGCTTTTAAAATACTTTTATTAAAAATATTGTCATTTGCTGTTATTAGAGCACCAGAAGCCATTGCCTCAAGCAGAGAGGGATTCGTCCCCCCTACAGAGTGTCCGTGAAAATAAAATTTTGAAAAAAATCTTAGATTATTTAAAGTATCTAAATTATATATCCCTCCTATAAACTGAATATTAGAATGTTTTTTATATTTATTTTTCAAGTAGGAGCCGAATTTATTGGTATCATGTTTGCCTATGACAAGGAAAGTTTCTTTTGATTTCGCAAAAGTTATTCCATCTAAAATAGTTTCAATATTATTTTCTGGTTCTAATCTTGCTATTAGCATATTATACTTAAAGGGCTCTATGTTGTATTGTTCTAAAGACGCCTTATCTGTTTTACTAATAACATCTGCGCCATATGCGATGAATTTAGAGTCTTTTCGGTAAGTTTCTTTAATGTAGTCTTGAATTCCGATGGAATCTGATATAAGATAATCACTATTTTTTATAGCCAAGGCTTCAGCGAACTTTAAAAATTTTCTAACTAGTATATTGTACTTAGATCTTTTCCATTCTAAACCATCCATATTTGTTATAATTAAAGATTTACTGGGAAGTAATTTGCTCCATATTGAGCTGCTTGTATATCCTAGCTGAAGTATGACGTCAAAATGTACTTTTCTGCAAAATTTAATACAATTTAAGTCATAAATAAACTGTCCAGCTGTCCCTATTTTGTCTTCAGGATCATTTCTATGAATAATTTTCACCCCTTTCCATTCTTTTGATTGAAAGGGGTGTGTGTGCGAATTAAAAACAGTGACATCGTGTCCTTCTTTAACCATATGGAACGAAAAGTATTCTGCAAACTGCTCAAACCCTCCGTGGTAATTTGGTACTCCCCTAGTCCCTAATATCGCTAACTTCATTACTTTCATAAATCATTGTGTAAAATAAATATAATAATATAACTGTATAATAATAATAAAATCCATTAAAGAAAGCCGATAGCCAAAAGCCAGAAAATGTAAGAAATATGAAAATATTACTCCTAATAATTTTTTTATGTTTTTTATAGATATTAACAAATAGGTTAATGTAAATAATTAGCGGTAAAATACCGTATGAATAAAAAATGCTTAGAAAGTCGTTATGAAACCATATAGAGTTTGAAACATTTTTTTGATTGGCAACTGTCGAGGCATTAAAACCTCTACCAAAAACAAAATCTATTAAGTTAAATGTCTTAACTTCTGACCACCAAGAAGCCCATATTATTATTCTGGAAAGCCTCTCAAAATTAGAAAAAATTGTTTTAATAATTGTTATATACTGGTATATAATGGTGTCACTAAATAATACTAGTGCTTCATCAATGAAAATAATTAATCCTACTGATAATACTACAAAAATAATCAAATATTTTAAATACTTAATTTTAAAATAAAACAGGATTAAACCTAAAAACATTACTACAATAGGAGTTCTTGAACCAGTTATAAATATTACATAAGTTAATGGCACTATTGTTACAATATATGTCAACTTGTTTGCCTTTAAAGACTTAAGCCTATTCATAAAATACAATAAGGTAAAGGTGAAAAAATATGATGCTATATGAGCTTTTCTGAAAAAGCCTTGCCTGTAGGATCGACTGAACTCAATATCGTCAGTTTTAAGTCCAATTGTATTTCCCCATTTGTTCTGGTCAAAACCAAGATATGTTCCCGAAAACAAAAGTAATGTAGTTAGTAAGAAAAAAAGGATTAATTTATTGTTATTCTTGAGTGAAATAGAATCTGAAAACAGGTAAAATGACCCAAAAAAAGAAATGATAAATAAGAAATCCGAAAGTGATTCTTTGTAAAAACCGTCTCTGAAAGTGTTAAATATAAATGATAATAAAAAGAATAAAATTATAATTAAAAATGAATGATACTTTTTAAAAGAAAAAAAGCCTGGTACTATTAGCACCACAAAATAAAACAATAAGGATACTACAAAAACCGGAAAATCATAAAAATAATTAAGCACACTGTCTAAAGAAAACACCAAAATATTTAGTAAAAAAATTATTGATCTTTTGTCTAATTTCATTTAAAATATTTATTAAGTACTTTATCAACCCTTAAAACACTTGAAATTCCTAAAAACAAAATTCTTTTTACATGATTTCTTTCAAAAAAATATCTTCTATAATACTTTAAGCTCAAATAGTTAACAACAATTTTAAAACGACTGGTTTTGGTTTCAAAGACTTCATCCCTTAACAAATATGTTTTTTTAACTGTACTAAACGGCAAAGTATTGGATACGCTATTTTGATGAATTCTAACAAAAGTAAGGTTTTCCGATATGCTTTGGGCCTTAGCTCCGTCTTTGATCATTCTAGAAAAAATATCATAATCCTCGGCTGGTACATTAGCTTGATTATATAAGTGTTTTTTAAAAATCAAAGTTTTTCCCATAACTGTTCCATGTAATAAACCATGTTCTCCCTTTTGGAACCGTTTGCGTATTTTCTCACTTTCTTGCGGGAAATTTGAATTTCCCACACTGTTTTCTAAAGTTCCGTTGAAGTAAACAACATTGGTTCCTGTTAGATCAATAGTAGGGTTGTTTTCTAAAAAATTGAATTGTTTTTCTATTCTTGTTTTTTCCAGAATATCATCTGGGTCAACGCGTAAAATATATTTACCTTTAGCTTTACTTATTCCTTCATTAAGTGCATTTGCAAATCCTAAGTTGTTTTCTAGTACAATGACCTTTAAGTAGGGTAGGTTGTATCTTGAAAGTATTTCCAACGAATTATCGGATGAGCCATCATCAATAATTATTAATTCTTTTGGTAAAACAGTTGAATTTATTACTCCTGAAAAAAAATCATCTAAATATTTACCGTTATTATAATTAGCGCAAATTATTGATACATCACAATATTGATTTTTACTCATACCCCTTATATTCTTCTTTTTGATTCTTATCCATTATATGATTAATGTATTTGTCAATCTTAGATAAACTTGATGTAAATTTAATGCTAGACAAAACGTTGTGGTTAAGCCTTTTTGCATAATACAAAAGTGATGTATGCATACCAATAACTGTTAAGTTTTTGGACTTTAAAAATTCGAATTCCAATATACAGCTGTCCTTCAAAGGTATAATTCTTTCAAAATCAAATTCTTTTGTTATGAAATCGAAGGTTTTTTTTCTAATCAACTCTTTTTGTTCTGGATGAAATTTAATAAAAATTTTATTATTATGCGGCTTTAAAAGCTTTAATGTTTCTTTTATTATCATTAAATATTCTTCAGCGCTAATTTTTGTACGCTCCATAAATGAATCTAATACAAATATTACATCATTATTCTCTGCGATGTTTTTATAATTCCTAACAATATCACTGTTTATTCTTAATACTCTTTTTTCATTAATAAATGGAAAACATTGTTTGTGCATGCAGATAGCATATTTAAACTTATGTTTAGGAAAAGGATTATAGTGCTTATTGTTTAGTGTAAATCGTTTGGAGAATAGCTGGAACAGATTTTGAACATAACTTGTGTTTGATCTTTCATATAGTTTTTCATCTAATTTATATGATGTAATTCCTTCTTCTACTAAGACCACACTTTTACACAATTCATGGGTTGCTATAATTTGAAACAACGAATGATTAAATTGTGGGACATAAACACAAAAGGGTTTGTTATTAGCTAGTGACTTTATATTTTTATCTAGAAATTTAATTTTTTGTTTTAATTTAAGCACCTTGTTTTGCTTAGATGCTGACTCTAAATAATTATATAAACCTGTTATATTATATGATTTTGTACTTAACTTATACCCTCTTGACGCAATATATCTTACTTTGTCGGCCTCTAAATTATATTCTAAAATAAAAAGCTGTGCTATTACATACGTTATATGACTATGTATATAAAAAATATGCATCTTATTTGTATTTTAACAACTTTTTAAATTCGAGCATTTTGAAATGACTGTTCAATATAGCTAAGGTAGTTATATAATAAATTACCGAGGCCATTACAACAAACCATTTTGTTTCAAAACACAAGTTTATAACATAAAATGGAATATATGTAATGATTGATAATGAAATAATGATAAAGTATTTTTTTATAGGGAAATAGTTTACTACATTTAAAAGTAATTTTTTATTAATAAAATGAAAAGAAACAGCAATTGTACTTAGGCTCGCTATAACTGTTGCCCAGGCCGCTCCTTTTATTCCATAAATCGGGATTAGTGTTGAGTTTAAAACTAGGCATATAATTGCACTTAAAAGTATTATAAAATTCGCTTTCTTTTCAAGACCTATACTACCCATAAAAACTGAAAAAGCTACAACACTTAATGAGTATCTTAATATATAGATTTTAAACACTTCGCCTGAGATCTCAAAATCATTGCCATATAAAAACTTAATCAAAGGAACCGCTTCAAAAAAACAATAAACTAAAATCGGAATTAAGAAAAAAGAACATTTAAGAATTGTGTCTTTAAGCTCAGTAATTAGTTCTAGCATTTTGTTTTTGCTTTGTAACTCTGCAAAAACTGGGACTAGGGCGATAAATAGAGAGCTAGTGATTATATGAACAAAGGGAAGGTTAATCGCTCCATTTTGGTAATAAACGAAGTCTGTTGGGTCTAAAAATATTGCTATAAAATATTTATCAACATACAAATTTAAAGCTCCAAAAATAACACCCAAAGAAATGGTAGAGATATAAATAAACTCTTGTTTATTAAAATCCTTCAGGTTAAAACCTACCTCCTTTCTCTTTATTATAAAAACATTTATTATTAATCTCGTAAACTCTAGGCACAAAAGCTGAAAAAGAACTAAATGTGTTATAAAACTATTAGACGCATAATTATACAAAAAGCAACCTAAAAGAGCTATAAAACTAAGTGTATATAATAACAAGTATATGTTAAGTTTGTTTTTTAAATAATGATAGTTTGGAAATATGCTGTTGATAGATTTAAAAAAATAATAAAAAATGATAACATAAATATGGTCTGCAAATGCTTCATTTTTAAAGCTTGAGCTTATATATGGTGCCGACATATATAACAGAAAACATATTAACAATGTTAGTAAAATGATGATCATAAAAAACTTACCGAACAAACTGTTTTTTTCATTTAAAGTATCATACTTACCGTAGAAGAAATTTAGAGAAAGGGGTAAGCCTGACAGAGCTGTTATCAAAACAGAAGAGATAAATATAATTTGTAATAGCTCACCTAATGCGTTTTTATCATCAATAAAACGCGATAAGAAAATAGAGATGAATAGAACTTCGAAAGTTCTCACCGTATTTGATATTGAAAAAAGAATTTTATTATTGACTCGCATAATTATATATTAAGGTCTTGTTGTTGTTCAATCTAACATTGAGAAAACAATTTCCTCTAAATTTATTGACTCGAAGTTTGGATCGTATTGCCCCTGAATAGACGTCGTTGTAATTAATTTAGTTTTCTCGTTATAATTAACAAACTTGTTAGGCCGAAATAGTTGTTCAAATTTATTTTCATTAAAATCAAATTCATTTTTATCGTATCTAATTTTAAAACCTAGTAGCGCTATTGGTTCTTGAGAATAATTAATTCCGAAATCTATTCGTAAGCCAGTAGGGATAACTTCAGCAGGAATTAAAAAAATAATGGTTTGAATTTGATCAATGCCATTAATCTTCTTTTCTAAAACTCTATTGGCAGAGTAGTCTTTGGCGTTTAAATCCTTATAAAACAAATGAAATTTATCATTTTTTTTTACAACCACATCCATTATAACTTCAAACTGAAATTCTCTATCAATTTTATTGCCTATTATCGAAGATTCGTGAATATCTGTTTTTGGGTTTTTATATTTACATGTAACGAGTAAAACTAAAATAATAATTTGTAAAAAAAATTTCATAAGTGTATTAAATATGTTAAAATAAAAAAACAATAACATCGTGTTTTAGCCAAGATTTTGAATTAGAAAGGTTATTAATTTTATCATATAATGGTGTGTCATACAATATAAATTCCTGTGTTTTAAATTTTAACCTTGTTTCTCATACGTCATGTTCATAAAAGATACAACTTTGTTAAACTTCCTTAAAACTATGTATATATGCTTTACTCGTTTTAAGTAAAAACAAGTTATTATACCCATAAAAGGAAATATCATTTGCTTCAGCAGCTTCAAAATCGTTTATGGAGTCCCCTATTAAGCAGGTACTCTTATTGTCATACCCATACTCTTCAAGCAATGTTTTAACTAATTGGTTTTTTGGAGTTGGGGAGCCATGTATGGAAATGAAATACGATTCAAGACCCAGTTCTTTGCATAAAAAACGTAGTTCAGCCTGGTCAGACCCAGACACAATATGAAAGCTAAATTTCCTGTAATTTTCCCTAATAAAACTGACTGCATCTACAATTAAATTATCTGTGTTTGTCAACTCTTGCTTCATTAAAACTGAAAATGCTTCCGCATATTCTAACACTCTTTCTTCTGAAATCAATTTCCCTAGAATGTTCTCATAAAAATATCTGATTTTTACATATCTAGAGAGGCCTCCGTTGGTGCGATGATAATCTAATAATTTAGAAACCTGTACTTCTGTGAAGTCTTTAAAAATTTCTTTAAAACCCCAATCCCGTACGGCCATAGAGTCAAGAATAACTCCGTCAAAATCCCATAGGATCGTTTTAATTTCTTGCTTCATTATTGATTCTTTTGTTTGTAAATCATCTCCGCTAGTTTAAAATCCTCTGGCCAGTCAATATCTAAAGACTCATACCCTTCTGTCAAAAACAAATACGGTTTTAAGCCTATTCTGTCTTGATGATTTATATAGTTTTCTCTTGAATTAATAAAAAACCCACTATTTATTTCATATAATTCTGGTAGTGATTGGGTACGAGGCCATTTTTCAATAGATCGATTATAATTAATGGGCTTTTCTTTATCCCACAAAAATGTTTGTATTTTATTGACTGTCATTAAGCTGTCATATTCATCAGAATTAAAGTATTGCTCAATTGCTTTTTCAAATGTAGAAACCGATATAAAAGGTGACGTTACGTGAGTCCATAAAATATCTTCATCTTTAATTATTGTAGGTACATAATTAATAATATCATCTGTGCTTGCTGAGGATGTTGCTAAGCGCTCTGGTCTTATGTCTATTACAACCCTTTCGTTTTTAAAAGATTTTGCAATATTTATTACCTCAGTGTCATTAGTAGATACCACTATACTATCAATCGCGGGAACTTTTAGAAGTGTGTTAAGTTTAACTTTTAACAATCCACCTTTTACACCTGCAAATGTTTTTGTATTCTTTTGAGGAATTCGTTCACTACCTAGTCTGCATGGAAGAAATATTGTCATTATAATAAACTATAAATTGATAAAACCTCTATATTCTTATATTTTGTAGGCGTAAAAGTTTTTACCTCAACTCCAGGAATATTAACAGCATCATTTATGACCTCTTGATTTTCATGAGCAATAACAAATTGGTTTTGATTAATGTTTATATCATAGCCGTCAAAACCAACTAAATAAATTTCTTTAGCGCCTAAATCTAACGCCGCTTGAATCGCCAAAGCCATAGGCGAGTCTGAAGTTGCATCTGTGAATGAAATAGCTTCTAATTCTTTAGCTAACTGTTGAATATCGTCGGGGATTGTAGTACCCATCAGTCGAGGATAGGGTGGGTAAATACATGTTTGATCAATATTCGAAAAATCATCAATTTTTTTTAATAACTTGTCGCTTTCAAAGCCTACTAACCCGTAATACTGATCGCATTTTAAGTCCATAAATTCTAACACATTCCGAGTACCTGCATGAATCAAACAGGCCTCTTTTTTAGTATGTTCAAAAAACTTTTGAATCGCTTTTTTGTGTGTTAGGGAAGACAAACCTCCTCCAAGAATTATTGCTTTTTTATACTTTTCAACTTTTTTTAAGATAGGTAATTTTAAATTATCCTTGATGTCTTGTTGTTGATTGTTAAGTGCGTTTATAATACTCCCCAAAGGGTAACGGTTCATTCCTACCCACTCCATGACTTGTTTTTGAGGTAAAGACTTAGCGCCCGAAAACATGTACGGCAGGCTAGTTCCCCATTGATGAAGTTTACGAAGCTCTTCAAATTCACTAACCACCTTACTTAGTTCGCTGTATCTAACAGGAAGTCCTTTTGCGTTTTCTAAATACGTAAGCAATAACTCTGATTTTAAATTCCCTGCGCCTCTTCCCATGCCGGTAACTGTCGCATCAACAATATCACACCCTGCATCTATCGCGGTAATAGTGTTTATCAATCCCATTTCTAAGTTATCATGCCCATGAAAACCTAGAGGTACATTTGTTTTTGATTTAACTAATTGAATGGTTTCTTTTACATCTTCTGGCATTACACCTCCATAAGAATCTACCATATAAAAATAGTCAATAACGATTTCTACCCCTTTTAAATGATTTAAGAATGACGAATCCGCTTTCCAGTTTGACATGTACATTACATTGAAGGCTACTTTAAATCCTTCTTTTTTCACTTCCTTGGCCAGTTCAATAGCGCGTTCCATGTTTTTAGGGTCTATCGCAATACGAATCATTGAAACATAGAGCTTACAAGGGCTTAATAACCCTTCTTTTATATGTGATGGACGAATATCTTTTTCGTTCAAAATAATAGTTAATTCTTTAGAGGGCATTAATTCTTTCAGCCTTTTTAACACATATTCAGGACAGTAAAAGTACTTTCCTAAATAACCCTCCATTGGTATGCTTCTGTATCCAACTTCAACATAATCAATAGGTAAGGATTCCATTGCTTCGGCATATACTTCAACAGTGGTGTCTTCAAAGTTCCAGTCTGTATAATAGCCTCCGTCTCGTAAGGTGCAATCTAAAAGTTTTATATTATTCAATATTCTATTCTTTAAATGTTAATTAATTTCTAGGTGTTTTACTTAATCTGTCCTGCCAGCTTAGTGTTTCTGTCTTTAACACGCTTTTAATTTTTGTCTTATCCATAACGCTATAAACAGGCCGCTTCGCTGGCGTTGGATATGCAGATGTTTTAATGGGATTTAGCTTTATTTCTATATTCGATGCTTCGAAAATTGCTTTTGCAAACTCATACCAGCTTGCTACGCCTTCGTTGCTGTAATGATATACGCCAAAGTTATCGGATTTGGAAGTGAGAATTTTTAAGATTACTTCTGCTAAATCTCCTGCATAGGTTGGTGTTCCTATTTGATCTGAAACCACGCTAATTTCATCACGTGTTTCGGCCAATTTTAGCATCGTTTTCATAAAATTAGTTCCATGCTCAGAATATAACCAAGAGGTTCTTATTATAAAATATTTTTTATTTATTTTTTGTATTTCTACTTCTCCTTTCAGCTTAGACGCTCCATATACACTTATGGGTTTGGCAACATCTGTTTCGGTATAAGGCTCGTTTTTTTTACCATCAAACACAAAATCGGTTGAAACCTGAATTAAAATTGTGTCAAATTTGTCGCAAACAATCGCTAAGTTTTTTGCCCCTGTTGCATTTATTTCAAATGCTTTATCTACTTCTGTTTCTGCTTTATCAACAGCGGTATAGGCCGCACAGTTAATACAGTAATGAATTTTTGAATGAGATTCGAAAAAAGTATTTACCTGGTTTAAATCACAAATATCGAGTTCTTGATAATCTGTATAAATAAAATTTAGACCTTCATACTGCTTTGCAAGGTCTCTTATACAACTTGCTAATTGTCCATTACTTCCGGTCACCAATACATTCATCATAGGGTTATGTTTGAAAGTTTTGGCAGTACTAAGTCTTTCACTGAAACAATAAATTCACTTGTAGGAAGCTTCCAGTCAATCCCAAGAGTTGGATCGTCATAGCGAAGTCCTTGTTCTGATTCCTTGTTATAAAAATTATCACATTTATAAGAAAATATAGCGGTTTCACTAAGGACTATAAACCCATGAGCAAACCCACGCGGTACAAAAAGTTGTCTTTTGTTGTCTTCTGATAATTCGATTGAAAAATGCTTAGAAAAAGTCGGTGACTCTTTTCTCATATCGACGACTACATCTAAAACTCTTCCTTTGACGGTCCGCACCAATTTAGCCTGCGCATACGCCCCTGTTTGAAAATGCAAGCCTCTTAAAACCCCTTTGGAAGAAAACGATTCGTTGTCTTGAACAAATTTGATTTGCCGACCTATTAATTCGCTGAACTTATTTTGATTGAAACTTTCAAAAAAGTAACCTCTTATGTCAGTAAACACCTTTGGCTCAACAACAAAGCACCCTTTAAGTTTTGTTTCTGTGACTGTCATTATTATTTATTCAAAAGTTGCATTAAATTTTTACTATAGCCACTTTTTAATAAGGGCTCTACAAGTGCTTTAAGTTGGATCTCGTTTATATATCCCATTTCAAAAGCAACCCCTTCAATAGCGCCTACTTTTAATCCTTGACGTTGCTCAATAACCTCCACAAATTGCGAAGCTTGCATTAACGATTGAAAGGTCCCCGTATCTAACCATGCGGTCCCTCGGTCTAAAATACTGACACTAAGTTTGCCTTGTTTGAGGTATTCTTTGTTAACATCTGTTATTTCTAATTCACCTCTGTGGCTGGGTTTGATGTTTTTCGCAATTTCGACGACTGTATTATCATAAAAATAAATCCCCGGTACCGCATAATTCGATTTTGGGTGTTCTGGTTTTTCTTCAATAGATATCGCTTTGCCTTCTTGATTAAATTCAACAACTCCATAACGTTCTGGGTCATTGACTCTATAGGCATAAATAATTCCGCCATCTGGATCGTTATTCGCTTGTAAAAGTTTTTCTAACCCCGTCCCATAAAAAATATTGTCTCCTAAAATAAGTGCTACTTTATCATCTCCAATAAACTCTTCGCCAATTAAAAAGGCTTCGGCCAAACCATTTGGGTGTTCTTGGACGGCATATTCAAATGAACATCCGTATTTTTTACCATCTCCAAGTAAGTTTTGAAATAGGGGTAAATCTGTGGGCGTTGAAATGATTAAGACCTCGTTGATCCCTGCATACATTAATGTAGACAACGGATAATATATCATTGGCTTATCATAAATAGGCATCAATTGCTTACTTACAGACAGTGTTAAAGGGTGTAGTCGGGTTCCAGCCCCCCCTGCAAGAATGATTCCTTTCATGTGTTTTTATTGTATTGTTTATTGTAATAGGACTGATACGCTCCGCTTGTCACATTCTTTAGCCAAACGTCGTTGTTTAAATACCAATCAATAGTGATGGTCAAGCCTTCTTCAAAAGTAACGGAAGGCTCCCAGCCTAATTCATTTTTTATTTTTGAAGCATCAATCGCATAACGCAAATCATGCCCTGGACGGTCTGTTACAAAAGTGATTAGTTTTTCTGAATCTCCTGAAGGTCGGCAAAGCTTAGTATCCATTTGCTGACACAACACCTTTACTAGATCTATGTTTTTCCATTCATTGAACCCGCCAATATTGTAGGTTTCTTTGTTTTTTCCTTTGTGAAACACTAAGTCAATAGCTATTGCATGGTCTTTGACATACAGCCAATCCCTTGTGTAATCGCCATTTCCATAGACCGGAAGCGGCTCTCTGTTTATAATGTTATTAATAAATAATGGGATTAATTTTTCTGGAAATTGATTCTGCCCATAATTGTTCGAACAGTTCGTGATTACGTACGGCATGTTGTAGGTTTCTCCATACGATCGTACAATGTGATCTGAGCTCGCTTTTGATGCCGAATAAGGCGAGTTTGGGTCATAGGGAGTCGTTTCCGTAAACAATCCTGTTTGTCCTAACGTTCCGTAAACCTCATCAGTACTTACGTGATAAAACAACTTGTCTTTAAAGTTATTTTTCCAAGTATCTTTAAAAGCATTTAATAGAATCGTGGTGCCAAGAATGTTGGTTTTAATAAACGCTAAAGGGTCTTTGATCGACCGGTCGACATGAGACTCCGCCGCTAGGTGAATAACTCGATCAAACTTGTGTTTTTGAAATAACTCATTTATGAAAGTCTCATCTGTGATGTCACCTTTTATAAAGGTGTAGTTTGGCTTGGATTCTATCGCTTTTAAATTCTCTAGATTTCCTGCATAGGTCAATGCGTCTAAATTATAAACGTGATACTCTGGATACTTTTCCACAAACAAGGTTAAGACATGCGAGCCTATAAAACCAGCGCCGCCCGTTACTAAAATAGTCATACAGTAGTTTTATACTTTTCTAAAAATTTAAAAAACTCTAACCCTAATAAAATAATGAAGGTGAGTAAAAACAAGACGATCGTATAATACAATTTGACACTATATTCATTTCCAAAAAGATTTTTGGTGTTGCTTGCAAACCCTGAGTCTTGCTTATTAGAAATGGTTTCAATGATAAATTGCTTATCGAGTAATTCTCTTTCTATTTCAACCAATTCTTTTCTCAACTCCAAATCACTTTTGTATAACTCGTATTCTTTGGTTTTATCCGTTTCGCCTGAGCCTTCAAAAGTGATGCCGATTTCAGAGGCTTTATCCGAACTCAGCCCTTGTTCTAAAACGCGTTTGTAAGTACTTTGAAGCGAATCTGACTTAACCAATGCTAATTCCAATCCTTCCTTGGTTTTGTTGAGACTTGCGATGTCTTTATTCTGCTCGTTTATAAAAAATGGGTTGGTGTTAATGGACTCAATAATACTTTCAAAAACAGATTTAAAACTATTTCTCTGGGTCGAGCTGATCTGCACCTGCTGATATATATGCGTGTAGTCTTCATTGTTTCGCAAGAAGTCTTCATACTCAATTTTGGTTGCCACCAAAGAGTCTAGTTTTTTAACGTAGTCATTAAAGGCAAGAAGTTTATCGTTTTTGCTTACTACCGGTTCAACTTTAAATGACAAAATCGATTCAGCCTTCTCTGTATCTAAATTTAACACAGTGCCTAAAGTTTCATAATCCCCTTGTCTTACCAAATCATTATAGTAACTTACAGCGTTATACAGGTTTTCTCCTGTTGGATAATTTTGAACGACCGTCACTGAAGATTCATATTTAGGAACCGACGACTTACCCTTTAAAACCCCAATTATAAGTCCTGATATCCCCGCTAATGCTAGAATAATAATTCTTTTTTTTACGAAAAAAACGAGCCATACAAATGCTAAGAAAATGCTCTTAAAAATGTTGTATATAAAGTTAAAGAAACGATCAAAGGCATTTCCAATAAGCTTAAAAAGTTGCCCTAAATCAACTTCTTCTGAAGTGTTGGGTGTGTTCGAATTTGTACTCATAATCTGCTAATTAAAAATCTGTTGTAAAATTTGTTTGGTAATTAAATACGTTGGTTTGACACCGCTTGAGCCAAGACCTCCAGAAGCCAACGTACTTCCTGTTTCAAGTGGGTTGTCACTAGCATAATAAGCGTACCTTACTTTGACATTAGGGTTGATGCTATGCCTGACTTTAGAAGCTGCTTGAATGGCTTTTTGATAGTGTGCACCCTCCATTTCCAATCCAATAACATTCCAGGTGGAGTCGTGGAAAAACTTTAAAAGATCTTTGTTTTGAAGGGACGTGCCCAAAACAGTCACCATCGTGCCTTCAAATACTCTTAAATTTTTGGTGTCGAAATCTTCAAGAGTTAACTCATTTTTAAAAGGATAATTATCGGCGGTACCTTCAAAGATATGGGCCGATGGTATCATAATATCTCCTTTTGACCCTTCTAAAATCCCTGCCTTACCCATGATAGAAATAGAATCTACCTCAAGGTGAATATCCCTTTCAGTAGTTTTAAAAGGCTTTAACAGTTCGTCAATCGTTTCATAAGCTTGCTCTCCAAAAGCGTAGTCCATAACAATAATAACAGGTGCATCCTTGGCGGGCTCAAATGCAAATGACGTGTTTAAAAAATCGATCTTTGATGTGTCAAATATCTGAACATCTATATTGGTTCCTGAAGTGTCTTTTATATCGATCATCCCTTCTTGCAACGCTAATTGTTTCGTTTTGTTGCGAAGGGACTGGTTTTCTTCTTTACTTAATTGTTCATATACCGTAAAAATATCATGTTTAGCACATAACGTTTTAAGGGCTTTGGGCGCATGAAGCGTGTTCATTACACTGTGTAAGTTTGCAGAAATAACATGGATTGGGCGATTGAGTAATTGGTGTTTCTGAAGCGTTTCTTTAATGGTATTCGCCCAGACCTCTCCATATATATGGTGTCCCAAGCGTTCTCTAAGAACAGGACTAAAACTAATCGTTCTTTTAGAATTATCAACGATTTCTTCAATCGCACGCTTTCCAAGCCAATAAATAAGATGTAAAAAATGATCTGGTTGAGTGGCTGTAGAAAATTGATCATACACCTCTAAAATTTCTTCAAATGTACGTCCTAAAATATTTCCCGTATGCGTAATTGCTAATTCTCGTTCTTTTTGATTTAGCTTTTTCTTTGAAAGCACTGCCGTTTCCAGTTTTACCCAGTCTCTAGTTGTGGTTCCTTTGTCATCGATTACCACCCGTTTTGCAATTTTATGAGACTCAATAAACATGAATGTTAAATGGGTCAATATATCATAAATCTCAGAACGTCCACGTGTGATTTCGATATTCATCTGCTCAAAATCAATTCGATAACAATCTCGACGCCGTTTTGAAGGAACAATCACCTCAAAATGTGAATTCCCAAATCCTTCAGCACTCGTTAAATTGATTAAAATACACTCTTCGATGCCCACGGGAAGTCTGTCGACAACATAAAGTAGCCCTTCTAATTCTGTCTTATCACCTGCAATAGACCCATAAATTTCGGGGCGCAATTGCAGTAATGCTTGACGCAATGTTTCTCCAGAAACTCCCATTGGCTTATAAAACCCTCGATTGAATAGATGTCGCATCGTTAAATACATGCGTTCAATCGCATGAGAACTCTCTTGGGCTCTGGAGCGTATGATATTTTTAGTATGGTGTTGCTTCATTTGTTGTACAAATATAAGCTAAATAGTCTGATTATTTTTAATCAGACTGTCCGCTATTTTTCGATCGTTAGATAATCGCGGCGTTTTATTTTGCCCTCCGAGTTTGCCAATCGTTTTCATGTAGTTTTGAAAACCGTCTTTTTTTACCTGAGTAATTTTTAAGGGCTGCAAAACTTTTCCTTGGATCAGGTCTAGATAGTAACTGTTTTGGAGCTGTAATGCTTGATCGATTTTAATCTCAAACTTCTCAATATCTGATGGCGGTTTTTCAAACTCAATAAACCATTCGTGATAGGGCAGCCCTTCAGAAGGAGCAATTTGAGGAGCTACCGTAAATTCACTCACGCTGATATCTGTCGTTTTTAGAGCGCTTAAAAGCGATTGTTCAACTTCCTTTGCAATCACATGTTCTCCAAAAGCAGAGATAAAATGTTTGATTCGTCCACTAACAATTACCCTAAATGGCGCTAAGGACGTAAACTGAATTGTATCTCCAATATTATAGGCCCAAAGCCCAGCGTTCGTTGAAATAATCATTACATAGTTCACCCCCTTTTGGACGTCTTTTAACGTCAATCGCTTTGGGTCTGGATCAAAAAAGGTGTCTGCAATAATAAATTCATAAAACATCCCTGAGTCTAATTGAAGAAGCATTCCGGGATCGTTTTGTTGGTCTTGAAATGCAAAAAAACCCTCGCTTGCAGGGTAAAGTTCTACGTTGTCCACCTTTCTTCCTATTAACGTTTCAAATTTGGATCGGTAGGGCTCATAATTCACTCCTCCAAAAATAAAAAGACTAAGGTTTTTAAAAATGTCTCCTACTTTTTGATCTTTTTCTTCGATTAGTTTTTCAAAATACATTTGAACCCAAGAAGGGATGCCTGCAATGACAGTCATGTCTTCACTAACGGTTTCTTGAACGATTGTATTTACTTTCGTTTCCCAATCTTCAATACAATTGGTTTCCCAAGAAGGAAGTCTATTTTTCTGAAGGTATTTAGGGACATAGTGGGCTACAATGCCTGATAACCGTCCCAGTTGAATGCCATTTTTGGTTTCAAGAACGGGGCTTCCTTGTAGGAAAATCATTTTTCCACTCACGATTTGAGTGTTTCCTGTTTGATGAATGTATAATAAGATTGCACTTTTTGCTGCTTCTATATGACCCGGCATGCTTTCTTTGGTAATGGGAATGTATTTGGCTCCCGATGTTGTTCCGGAGGTTTTAGCAAAATACAGCGGCTTGCCTTTCCAAAGAACATCTGATTCTCCTGCTACAACCTTTTCAATATAGGGTTTCAAGGCTTCATAATCCCGTATAGGAACGCGCTTTACAAACTCTTCGTGGGAGTTTATATTGATAAAATCATGGTCTTTTCCAAATTGTGTAGAGCGAGCCTCTGAAATTAAAGAGTGAAACACTTTTTGTTGCGTTTCAATAGGGTTGGAGGCCCATTTATTGATTTTATTATACGTTTTGGCCGCGTATAGTTTTGCGAAGAACGCTTTAAGTGATGGCATTTTGGTTGGCTTTAAAAGTCAATAAAAGTTGACGGGTTTAACGGGGTTCCATTATACCACAATTCGAAATGTAAATGGGGCCCTGTACTCAGCTCTCCTGAAGCCCCAGAAATAGCAATGACTTCACGAGATTTTACAAAGTCGCCTTGTGATTTTGTGAGAGATGAGTTGTGTTTGTAAACTGAAATTACTTCATCACCATGATCAATAATAATGACATATCCGGTGTCTGAAGTCCAAGACGAAAAAATAACCCGACCATCTGCAGTGGATTTTACAGGTGTGTTTTTTGGGACAATTATATCAACCGCATAATGTACTTCACTTGGGTCAAACCCTGCGCTCAAAGAACCATTAACTGGAGGGAAAAAAACAAAGTTTGTAATCGAAGTTGCAGAATCAAACAGGTTATATTTGTCTTCATTATTGATTTTTTCTCTCAAAATTGAATCCGCCTTAGAGGGCTTTAAATCCAAAACATCTGTGTCTGTTTGAGCTGCTTTAAAAATGGAATCTTTATTAATCACAACCGCACTCACTTCCCCTCGTAAAACCCTTTTAACAGAACTAAGATAAACATCGTTCCTATTTATAACACTTAACAAAGAATCGGTTTTAAAATCAAGCATCATTGCTTGTTTTTGAAGCGACGTTGAGGAGTATCCAGGAATGTATTCTCGCAAAGGAGTAAAGGCAATAATAACCGAAGTAATCGCTATGAGCAGAACAGCTGCTAAAAAGCTTAAGACAAACACATTTAAGCGGGTAAGCTTGACTGCTAGCCGTTCTTCAAAAGTATCTTCATTTAAAACAACTAAGCGGTATTTGTGAAGAAGCTTTTTTTTGAGTTTCTTTTTTTCTGAGTTTTTTCTACGCATTTCAAGACAAAATTAAATAAAAATTAGGCGATTCCTATCTTTATAATTGACTAAAGTTTAAAATACCTCTATATTTAAAGGATAATTATTAACTTTGTAATCTAAATTTATAACACTATGAACACGTATATGTTACCTCTAGCTATCGGAGCGCCACAAATTATTTTAATTGTGGTTGTGGTTCTTTTGTTGTTTGGCGGCAAAAAAATTCCTGAACTGATGAAAGGTTTAGGAGGCGGAATCAAAGAATTCAAAAAAGCCAGTCAAGAAGAAACAAAAGACGTTGAAGAGAAAAAAGACTAAATAAATCCCGGCTTCGCTGGGATTTATTGTTTTATGAGTATCGATTGTATAATCGCCTCTAGCTCAAAGATATAATCGCGCTTCCGAACCGAAGGCGCAAACACAAATCCTTCCGCAACTAAATAGCGATTGTTTATGGTGTCTTGTATCCAGTAATTAATGAAAGGACCTGACATAAATGCATCTTTCACTTGCCAAAGACTTTTTGTTTCATAACTATTCAGAGTTGCAACTTTAGCCTTCCCAAAGAAAGCTGTATATGCTTTTTCTGTGGTCATATAACTGCCCTCTACGGGGCCTTCTATGTATTGTTTACCTATCGAATCGCGCACTTTTATCACACGTTTTGCGAGCACATCTTCTGTGAGTGTTTGATCATAAGGAAGTGTGTATAGTAGCAAATTTACAGTCCCTGTTTTAATATCTCTTCGAATCCAGAAAAAGTCGTTTTCTTGCTTTGCAATTCGATAAATAGAAGGAAACTGAATTTTTATCCCTAGTTGTTTTGTGATCGCCTCAGAATTAAATAGTGATTTTTTTGAACGCCGCTGCTTTTCCTGTATCTCTTGTGTTTTAAATGTTTTTTTTATTTTGGCTTGATTTGTCTGTAGCTGATCAATAATCTCTTGATTTGTCATTCCATTAACGACGACCATTTTTTGGGGGGCTGCATACGGGTTTGTATAAAATTTTGTAGAAGGGGCAACGCCTTTCGTTATTTTTAAAACAAGTCGAGTATTTTTTACAAAGCCCGAAAAAACAGAGGTTGGTATTTGACGTAAGCTAAATTGAGGTTCATCTTGAGGCAATCCATATAAAGGAGCTCCAACAGTCGACCTTATGGCTTCACCTACAGAAGAATCCCATAAGTTGTTGTCAATCACTACCGATAAATCATTGATGTTTCCCGATGATTGTGGTTTGTAAACTTTTTTGGTGTTCGAATCCTCACAAGCCGTCAATCCTAAAAATAAACATAACACTTTTATATAAACTCTCATCGTATCGTTTTTTAATTAGAAATAATCAACGTCATTCCTGGTTTTAATTTACTGTCCCAAATATCATTCCATTCTCTAAGGTTTTGAATAGAAATTCCTGTTAATTTATTTGAAATACTCCAGAGAGAATCTCCTGCCTTAACCAAATATGTTGTTTTGTTGGATTTACTTTCGGTTGCTTTCTTAGCGGATTTAGTTAAACGAACCGCAGTTGGGTTGCGAGAGTAAATTGTCAATCGCTGCCCTATTTTTAAATCATTTGTTCGTAGTCCATTCCATTTTTTTATTTGACTGACTCTAACTTTGAAATTCCGAGCAATTTTCCCTAAATAATCTCCAGATTTAACTTTATATCGGATTTTAGAATCAATATCAAAAAACTGAGGCAAGGGCTTCTCTCTCGCTTCAAATTCGGCCTTAGAAAACGCATAAATGTCCTGCTCATCTTGAACAAAATCTCCAATTTTAACGAGAGGGAGCCTGAGCGTATATGTTTTATCTTTTAAAGCTGGTATAATATCCAGTTTGTAGGATGGATTTAGAAATTGAAGCATTTCAATTTTTGTATCTGTGAGTTCCGCAACATGGTCTAAAGAGAGCATCTGTTTCACATGAATCGTATCTGTTGAAATAATAGGAAATTGATTTTTATCGACATTAAACCCATGGGCGTCGGCATATTCAAAAAGATACATCGTAGCTAAAAAAGCAGGGAGATAGCCTGCTGTTTCACTTGGTAAAAATGAACGAATATTCCAGTAATTTTGATACCCACCAGAACGACGAATCGCTTTTGTAACGTTTCCAGGTCCCGAATTATAGGCAGCTAAAGCTAGATCCCAATCTCCAAAAGTTTTATATAATGACCCTAAATATTTAGCGGCGGCATTGGTTGACTTTAAGGGGTCGCAACGTTCGTCCACATAACTGCTTACTTCAAGTCCATATTGCTTGCCTGTTGCGAACATAAACTGCCAAAGTCCAGTCGCGCCAACACGCGATTTGGCACACGGTTTGAGCGCAGATTCTACCACCGCCAAATATTTAATTTCTAACGGAAGGTTGTGTTTGTCTAAAACTGCTTCAAACATTGGAAAATAATAATGACTCCGACTGATTAGCGTTTCGGTCGAGCGTTTTCGGTGCTTTAAATAGCTCTTTATGACGCTTTCCAAAGAAGGGTTATATTCTATATTAAAGGGCGTTTTGGCATTAAGAATCGCCAATCGTTTTTTGAGGGTGTCGGTTGGTAATTCTGGGAAATAAATTGCTTCATATGACTGGTTAGAAACGGCACTCGTGAGTGTGTCATATAGAGTGTTATTGTACAGTTCGCTAAGCCACTGTTTTTCTATTTGTTGAACGCTGAGTGAGTTTTGTTGAATCGAATCGATCTTAGGGGTGCTTACAACACTCAAGCTATCCATGCTTTGACTCTGTAAATGACCAACAGTTAAAACTGCTAAAAATAAAAAAACTCTCATCTTCATTCTTTAAAACAATTATTGTTATGAGAAGGCAATTCGTACTAAAAACGGTCTTCTTATTCAGAAATAGCTGCAATCCCTGGAAGTGTTTTTCCTTCTAAACTTTCTAGCATTGCGCCACCACCAGTACTCACATAACTCACTTTCTTCTCGAATCCAAACTGTTTCACCGCCGCTACCGAATCGCCGCCACCAACAAGTGAAAAAGCGCCTTTTTTTGTTGCTTCTGCTATGGAATTTCCTAAGGCAATCGTACCACTAGAAAAGGTGTCCATTTCAAAAACACCTAGGGGGCCGTTCCATAAAATAGTTTTACATTGCTGAACAACGTCATGAAATATTGCTTTTGATTTTGGCCCGCAATCTAGGCCTTGCCAATTTTCAGGGATTTCTCTAACATCGACAACTTGTGTGTTTGCAGTGTTGCTGAAATCGTCGGCAGCCAAAACATCCACAGGGATATGAATTTGAACATTTTTTGCTTTCGCTCTGTCAAGAATCTGAAGGGCTAATTCCATTTTGTCATCTTCACAAATAGAATCTCCTACATGACCGCCAAGAGCTTTTACAAACGTAAAAGTCATCCCACCGCCAATAATCATATGATCGACTTTATCTAAAATATTATCAATAATAGTGATTTTAGAAGAAACCTTAGCCCCGCCTAAAATTGCCAAAACTGGTTTTTCTCCTGTTTTCATTACTTTATCGATACTTTCAATTTCTTGAGCCAATAAACTTCCAAAACATTTATTGTCTGGAAAAAACTGAGCAATAATCGTTGTAGAAGCGTGCGCTCTATGAGCGGTCCCAAAAGCATCGTTGATATAAAAATCTCCTAGTTTAGAGAGGGCTTCAGCAAATTCTGCGTCGCCTTTGGTTTCTTCAGAATGGTATCTTAAATTTTCTAATAAAAGAACCTGACCAGGTTGAAGGTTTGTTGATGCAGCTTGTGCTTCTTCTCCAATACAATCACTAGAAAATAAAACTTCAACCCCTAAAATAGTTTCTAGTTTACTTACAATATGGCGTAATGAAAATGCAGGCTCTTGGGCTTTTGGACGGCCCAAATGAGACATTAAAATACAACTTCCTCCATCCTTTAAAACTTTCATAATGGTTGGTTTGGCGGAAACGATACGTGTAGCATCTGCAACCTCAAACAAATCATTTAAAGGCACATTAAAATCAACCCTAATTAATGCTTTTGTATTTTTAAAATTTACGTTCTGTATTGTTTTCATTTCTTTGAAAAAAATTTGTTTAATTTATAAGATTCCAAAGGTAAGTATTTCTTTTAGCCTATGAAATATCAGCATAAGAAAGTTATGAGGAAACTCAAGAAATGAGAAAAACATAATTTATTGTTTATAAACGTTTAGGGTGTGTCAATTTTAAATAAGATTCAATTAAATCTTCTATCTTTGTTTTATGACTTTTGATGCTATTATAGGGCAGTCTTTTTTAAAAACCCACTTGAAACAGGGGGTGAGTTCTGGGCGAATTCCACATGCACAGCTTTACGTTGGAAAACAAGGCGTGGGAGCACTGCCAATGGCGATTGCTTATGCCGATTATTTAATGACTCTCCAAGAAAACGGTGTGGGAAAGATCAACCCGTTAACACACCCAAACATTCATTTTGCATATCCTGTTACGACAAGTGACAAGGTTAAGTCCAAACCAATTTCATCTAACTATCTCCCCGAATGGCGTTCATTCATGGAGTCGAATCCTTATGGGTCTATTAACGATTGGTATGAGTTGGTTGGTGTTGGGAATAAACAAGGGAATATTGGTGTCGTTGAAGCAAATGACATCGTCTCTAAAATGTCTTTAAAAGCATTTAATGGTGGCTACAAAGTAATGATTATATGGATGGCAGAGAAAATGAATTCGATGTGTGCGAATAAACTTTTGAAGCTCATTGAAGAGCCCGCAGAGAAAACAGTATTTATTTTAATCACAGAAGATGAGGAGCAAATAATAAGCACTATACGATCTCGATGTCAAACGATACATTTAAATCCGCTTTCCGAGGACGCCATAAAAGAAGTTCTTATAAACAAGCATGGCGCCGAGGCCGGTTTGGCGCAAAATATTGCGCACCAAGCGGAGGGAAGTTATAGTAGAGCGCTTGATTTATTAAGTCAACAACCTGAGGATCTTCAATTTGAAACTTGGTTCATTGCTTGGGTAAGAACTGCGTTTCAAGCTAAGAGTAACAAACAATCCATAAATAGTTTAATGGCTTGGAGTGACGAAATATCTAAAACTGGTCGCGAGATTCAAAAACAATTCTTGGACTATAGTTTACGATTTTTTAGACAAGCGATGCTGTTTAATTACGACGCTAAAAGCTTGGTTTTCATGAAGTTAAACGACAAAACATTTAAGTTCGAAAAATTTGCGCCTTTTATTGACGCTTCAAATATTGTAGAAATTTCTAAAGAAATTGAACTCGCTAATTATCATATTGAGCGGAATGCCAATGCAAAAATTGTATTAACGGATTTGTCCATAAAACTAACCCGCCTTTTACATCTTAAAAAAGCTTAATTTTTGGAGTAACTCTTATTTAGTTCTTCCAATATTTTTTGAGTTAAATCAGAAGCGTCTTCACCATATAATACACTCCCAGCTTCATTACTTCCTAGAATATAATTATAGCCGTTGGACTGCCCATAGGCTCTAACAAAATCTTTAACCGTTGAAATAATAGAATCGTTAAGGTTTTGGCTTTCTTGAGCAATTTGTTGTTGTTCAAATTGTACACGCTGCGACAATAACTGTTCTTTTTGCTGAAGTTCTTGTGAAAGTTTCTGAACTGCAGATTGGGTCATTTTACGCGCTTTTAATTCCGCTTCTTTAATTTCTAATTCAAAAGCAGAACGCAAACTATCTGTACGCATTTTAAATGCTTCAATTTTAATTTGAAGTTTCGCTTCAATATCTTTACGTTCTTGGTAATCATTTATAAGAACCGTATTATCTACAAAGCCTATTTTTTGTTGCTGACAAGCAGAAAAAGCTAAAATCGATAAAAGTGCCAAAGCTAATTTTTTCATAAGAGTGTAATTTGGATGAAGTTGTAAAAGTAAAAAAGTTATTGCAATATTATGAAAAATTTGTGTCAGATTTTATTTATAGACAAAAACTATCAAAACTGTTTTGTTTAATTGTGAAAGACTATCAAAAACAAGCGCTATAAAAGGCTTTTTTTAGCGCTAAAACAAAGCGCCTACAAATATGTTGCGTAAGCCAAAGAAACAACGCTAGAGCGCCTTAAAACGCTAATTCTTGTTTTTTAACACATATATAAGCGAAGAATACTCTCCTGATTTTAGCGCTTTGAAATTTGAAAGAAAACCAATCCATAAACTGTTTAACAATCGATGGGAACCGGTTTTTAATTTATTTGAAAGTAAACTAACATAATAGGCATCCATTTGTAAAGGGTGTGTAGATTCTAATTTGATATGAACTTCAGAAAATACCTTTGAAATTGACTGCTGAGAAAAATGCCACAAATGTCTTGGAACGTCATACGCTGCCCAGTAATCTTTAAAATAAAGCGCGTCAAAACTTTTAAAGTTTGGAACCGCCACTACAATACGCCCGTTTGGTTTCAGTAGTTTCTGTAATGTTTCTATGTCTTCATCTAAGTTTGGAAGGTGTTCCAACACATGCCAAAGAGTGATCACATCAAATGAGTTGAGAGGCAGTTGACCAAAGGCATCAGAATCAAAAACAGTATTGGGTGCTTTAGAATTTGCTAGGTTCCGAGCAGCCGAATTAGGCTCAATGCCGGTAACTGTCCAACCTTTGTTTTTGGCCGCTCTTAAGAAAAATCCTGTGCCTGCTCCGACATCTAATAGCGCCGCTTGTTTCGGCTGAAAGGGCTTTAAGAGACGTAACTTTCGTTTCACAGAAACATATCGAACAACGTGATAAAGCACATCGAATAAAGAACGACGCTGATTGGTGTGGGATATATAATTTGTTTCTGGATAGTAGTTTGAAAGTGTAGAGGCTGTGGGTTTGGGATGTGTATAAAGCAACGCTCTCGAGTCGTCATAGCGTAGCTCGAAAGCCTCTCCGCTAACGGCATGGTCTTTAAGTTTTAGATAAATTTGATTTGTTTTCATAACGTTCCACGTGGAACAATTGCAGTTTATTAACGCCCCATGTAGACTAATAAAACAGAAATGTCATTAGGGGAAACTCCACTAATTCTTGAAGCTTGCGCAACAGTTACAGGCTGAACGTTCTTCAGCTTTTCGCGGGCCTCATAACTCATGGATTTGATTTGAGAATAGTCATATCCCTTAGGAATTTTGACATATTCTAAGCGTGTTAATTTATCTGCATTGTTTTTTTCTTTAGCAATATAACCCGAATATTTTACCTGAATCTCCGTTTGCTCAATCACTTCGTTATCTAAATTATGATCGCGAATGTAAGACTCAACAGGTTCAAATTTACGAACATCTTCAATACCAATATTGGGTCTTGTAAATATTTTAAATAGTTTATCCGATTGTCGTATTGGTGTGGACTGTTTAGCCTCTAAGATCGGGTTGGCATCTTCGGGTTTGATGCTTTGTGTTCTAAAAAACCCCACAAACGCCTCCGCTTTAGAAAGCTTTTCCTCCATGCGTCTCAACCGTTTTTCGCTTGAAATCCCTAAGTCATATCCTTTGGGTGTCAAACGGATATCGGCATTATCTTGTCTAAGTAGTGTTCTGTATTCTGCTCGTGAGGTGAACATTCGATACGGTTCTTCCGTTCCCTTAGTTATTAAGTCATCGATCAAAACACCTATATAGGCTTCATTTCGTTTTAATATGAAAGACTCCTTTTCTTGAACCATAAGACTCGCATTGATCCCCGCCATTAAACCTTGAGAGGCTGCTTCTTCATAGCCTGTGGTACCATTGATTTGCCCTGCAAAATAAAGCCCCTTAATAATCTTTGTTTCTAGCGAATGTGTCAACTGAGTAGGAGGGAAGTAATCATATTCGATTGCGTAACCAGGTCTAAAAAACTTGACATTCTCGAATCCTTTGACCGCACTTAAAGCTTTAAACTGGACATCTTCAGGAAGGGAGGTGGAAAACCCATTCACATAGTATTCAACAGTATTCCAACCTTCTGGTTCCACGAAAATTTGATGGCTGTCTTTATCCGCAAAACGATTAATTTTATCTTCAATCGAGGGACAGTATCGAGGCCCTAAACTTTGGATACGGCCATTGAACATCGGAGAACGGTCAAAGCCTTCTCGTAGTAAATTATGAACCTCTGAGCTCGTATGTGCCATATGACAAGAACGCTGCGTTGTGAGCGGCTTGGTCTCATCGGAATATGAAAACTTTTCGGGGACTGTGTCGCCAGGTTGTTCGGACATTTTAGAAAAATCTAAGGAGCGACCATCAACTCTTGGGGGTGTTCCAGTTTTCATTCGGCCGGAATCAAACCCTAAATCAATGAGCTGTTCAGTAATGCCCGTAGCAGCTTTTTCTCCTGCACGACCACCCCCAAAATTTTTATCTCCAATATGAATTAATCCATTTAAAAAAGTACCATTCGTCAACACAACAGACTTTGCTCTGATCTGTAAGCCTAGTGAAGTTTTCACCCCCTTGACAGTATCGCCTTCAACGATAAGACCAGTCACCATTTCTTGATAAAAATCGAGATTTTTGGTTTGTTCTAGCATCAATCGCCAGTCTTCAGCGAAACGCATCCGATCACTTTGTACGCGTGGACTCCACATCGCGGGACCCTTCGATTTGTTAAGCATTTTAAATTGAATCGCGGAGGTGTCACTTACGATACCGCTATAGCCACCGAGCGCGTCAATTTCACGAACAATTTGTCCTTTAGCAATACCTCCCATCGCAGGATTGCAAGACATCTGTGCAATGTTTTGAAGGTTCATCGTCACAAGGAGTGTGCTACTTCCCATGTTGGCGGCAGCGGCAGCAGCTTCGCTTCCAGCGTGCCCTCCTCCAACTACAATTACGTCGTAAATTTTATTAAACATTATAACATTGTTTAATGTTCCACGTGGAACAAATCGTTTGAAGATGCAAATATAAGGGTTTAGAAAAAATTAATCGTTACGTTGTTGAAGATAGAAATCTTCTTTTGTTCGCATCAATGCGGCATCAGATTTGGACTTATCCTTATAACCACAATAATGCAGAACACCATGCGCCATTACCCTAGAAAGTTCTGTGTCAAAAGACTGATTAAATTCGATTGCATTTTCGCGTACCCGTTCAATTGAAATAAAGATCTCGCCATGAATCTCTTTTCCTATAGAATAATCAAAACTAATAACGTCCGTCAAAGTATCATGATTTAAAAACTCTACGTTCAAATTGTGTAAAAAAGCATCATCACAAAACACAATTGAGACCTCGCCTTCGTTATAATTTTCCTGAGAGATGATTGCTGTTAACCAGTCTGAAACGGCTGATTGGTTTGAAATTTCGAAGTTGGTTTCTGAGTGAAAACTAATCATTTGGGTTCTTAAAATATTCTTGTACTTTTTGCTTAAATTCCTGTCGCAAAGGTAAGCTTTGTCGATTTAATATCTCTGTTGTATTAAAATATTGTTTAATCACCTCTGGACTTGGAGCTGGAGACTGGAAACGATCAGCTTTACTGGTGTCAGCAACGCGTTTTGTATCTTCGCCTTGTTGCAACGCTGCCTTTTCTAATTTTAACAACTGATGCTTAAGCGCCTTCATGTCTTGTAAAGACTTTGACGTAACCCCTTGATTTATAAGGTTTTGTTCAATTTTTTCCATAGCATTAAGAAGGTTTTGAGCGCCTTGTCCGATCCCTTTTTTGTCTAACAATTCTTGCAGTGCATTTCTCAATTCTTGTTGCTTTTTAAAAATCTCAAACAACTCACCGGTATCACCTTCAGAGTCACCACCAAGACCACTTGGCTTAGCGCTGTTTCTCTGACCTTCGTCACCTGGAGCGCCGTCATCAACTGGTTTTGAGCTAGAATCCCCTTCACCAGAATCCTTATTTGAATCGGCTTTTCCCTTCTCAGAACCTTGCTTTTCACCGTTTGGTTTTTTTCCGTTCTCGTTGAGCTGCTTTTCCATCTCTTTGTTTAAAGCCTCTTGACTCATAATAATATCGGGTAATTGCATCTCGCCTTCGCCTTGGCCTGGGGAAAGCTGCATTTCCATTTGCATGGAATTTAAAGTATTGCTCAACAGGTCTGCTAATTTATTGGTCGAGGAAACCGCAAATTGTTGAGCCGAGACCCCTTTTCGAGTATCGTTTTCTGAAAGTAATTCTAAACTTTTATCAATATTAAAAAACACATCCGTGATCTCAGAATTGACTTGCTCAGAGATCTTAGGCTGACGCAAGGAAAGTGCAAACAAGCTATCGTCCACGTGCTCAAAATGCTCCCTAAGATTGCTTTGTTTCACAAGTCGTTGCGCATAGTCGTTATTATTAGACGGCGAGGTCTTAAAACGATTCATTAAGGCCTCTTGATCAAAGGAAAACAAAAGTAAGTTGTCTAAAATTTGACGTAACATCTCAACATCTTCATTCAGTTGTTCGGCAGAACCACTGCCCATTTGACTCGACATTTTTTTCCCCATTTGACGCATCTTTTGTGCCGCCTTCCTTTGGCTTTTTTGAGCCTTTGAAAGTTGACTGGTTTTGTCTTGAGGGTTAGATGACTTTTCTTTTTTACCTAAATCTTCACTGGCATTTTCTTGATCTTTTTGAATCGATTTTTCTAGATTAGGGTCATCGGGAATCGAAAGCGGTTTTGACAACGCCTCGTTATCTTTCTTCAAATCATTTAATTGTTTTAAGAGATCCTTGAAGTCGTCATTCAATTGATCTTGAGCAGATTTAGAGTTTTGCTCCGACGATTCTTTAGATAATTCAGACTGTGCTTCAGATAATTTATTTAAGGCTTCTTGGAGTTGCTCTGCTTTTTTGGTCACATAATAGCGTTTCGTAAGCTCGAGTAATTGTTCTAAACTACGTTGTTTATTTTTATTTTGTTTGGCCATTTCCTCCAGTTTTTCAGCCAATTGTTCCTTGTTAATTTTATCGGTAACTTTTTTAAGCTCCTCAAGAAGTTTTTCGTGTTTTTTTAGCGTTTCCTTCTGTGCGTCTAATCGTTTTTCTAGCTGTTCTTTAAAAGGGTCCTTTTTTTTAGATTTATTAAACTGATTTAAATTCTTCTTCATTTTGTTGTTGAATTTCTTCAACATTTGATCTTGCACTTTTTGACGTTCTAAAAATGATTTTAGTTTTTGTTGATCACTGAAATTCAACTGAGGTGTTTGTTTTTGATTTTGAGACAACTCTTTAAGTGATTGGTCTTGTTCAGCCATAGAATTTAACGCTTTTTGAAATGCCGTTGATAACTCGTTCTGTTCTTGAAGTTGAAGTTCTTCAAGTGTGTTTTGGCTTTTGGAATTATAGTTAAAAACACGACTTCTAGTAGACTTGTTTTGATGGAACGGATCATTATCAAAAACCTCAAAATAAAGGGCATAAGCAGTATCCTCAATTAATTCTAAATTAGATGGAAAAGCGTAGGTGAATTCTTGAAACGTCTGCACATCAGCTGGCAGTAAAAGTGATTTCGACTTTGTGGGGTCGTCCATTGGATAATAATGAAGTTTTAGGGAATTGATCCCATAATCATCTGAGATTTGGCCGTAAAAAAATAGGGTTTCTTGATAGGTAGAATCCTGTTTCATTTCTACTTTGATTGTGGGCCGTTGATCTTTAATGGTTTGGATGGTAAACGCTAAGTTTTCATAATTCTTAAGTTGAGTGTTACTCGTTTGAATCGTATAACTTAAAGACTCAAACAACTGTTTGCTAAATTGAAACTTTTGATTATTGGCTTCAAAAAATAGCGCCTTGTCTTTGTATGCAAAGACTACGGAGTCCGTTGACTTAGTAGTTAGTTCCCAACTCAACTTGGTTCCTTCTGGGATCATGGCATTCCCATTGTTCGCAATTTTTTGATCTGTTTTGCCCGTATAAGTTGGGTAGTCTAAGTATAAATCAAAATGAAGTAAGACTGGTGTGTTTATGAGGTCTAGATGATATGGTTTAGAAATAACGTCTCCCGCAATTAAGGTAAAGTTGACGGGCGCTTTTAACTGGCGGAATTCATGTTCAAAAACGCCTAATTGCGGTTGATTCAATATATAAGACGCTTTGTCATAAACAATTTGAACTTCTTCAGGGATGACAGAACCCACTGTTTTTACAACCAACGTAAAAGACGTGTTTTCAATGGCCTCAAGCGGGTTGTTCATCACAAAAAAAGAAAACGGCGCCGGCGGAAAATAGGTGGTTTGATAATTGACAACCCGTTTTAAACTGTCTGTAAACACCGCTTGCTTGCCAAACATAAAAAACACAAAAACAATAAGAATTGGCACAACGGCATACCTAAGATATTTTAAATTATCCTTCAGGTTTACGGCGTTTTTAAACGGAACTAAACTCAAGTTTTTGGATTTCTGTTCGATGCTGGCTAAAAGAAACTCTGTGTGTTGCGATTGTTGGTTCAGCTGAAGGACATTTAAAAGTTTGTCCTTCACTTCCGGAAAATGTTTACCGACTATTTTAGAGGCTGTTTCATTGTCAATGCCTTTTTGGATTTTAAAATATTTTGCCAATGGAATGAAAATCAACCTATAAAAAAGAAAAGCCTCAAAACCAACAACACACCAAAACAAGAGGGTTCTTCCAAAAGGATTTAGCCAAAAAAAAGTGTTCAATAATCAGTGTAAATAACCCATACAGCAAACCAATAGCAACAAACAGCAGCAACCCTTTCAGTAAAGCGCTGATATAATAGCGTCTGATGAATTGTTCTAATTTTTGCTCTATGTTGTGAAACCCTTCCAGTTAAAACCTTGTTTAAAAAAATAAAATTACAATAATATTCCATATTGATGGTGGCTTTATCATAATATGTGAAGAAAAATAAGGAATGAATAATAAGACGCCATTGCAATGAGTGCTTGATTTAAAAAAGAATAAAAAACTTCATTTGTTTTGGACACCGCTGATTTTTTATATAAATTTAGGGTTGATTTTGACCCCAAGTCTAAATCTTCAAAAAGCAATTTAACCGAAGTTTTAGATCTAATTTTATTGAGAATAGCGTATTGGAAAGGTTCCGGTATCCGCCCTATGTAGCGGTTTTTTGAACACCTCATTTAATAACGCATGGTTGTAAGATAAGTGTGTTTCAAGATGAATAGAGGGCTTTAATTAGATGTTAAATTGCTGATTATGCGTTTTTGGGAAAAAATTAATTCACATACAGCGGTAAAAGAAATAACGGCCCTAGTACCGATATACAGTAGTTAGCGACAATAAGACAAAAATGATTGAAGATAAAATACAGGAATTCAAAACTGAGCTTAAATTAAAAAAAGATTTAGATGTCGTCAGAAAGTTCATCACGTCTGGAGATAGTTTTGTTTTAGATTCTGATAAGTATTTGGATTTGAAAGATTTTGAAAACTTAAGGGAATGGGAAGCAGATATGTGTTGAATTTTCCAATAGGACTTTTAGAAATTCGTTCAAGATACAATCAAAATACATTTCAGAAGCAAAAAATTAAATAAAATGAAAACATCAGGAACAAACATTAGATTAAGAAAATTACTTTCAGGTCTTAAAAATGGAACATTAATACCACGCCCAGAATTTCAGAGAAGACTAGTATGGGCAAATAAACATAAGATTGCATTTATTCAAACAGTTCTTGAAGGTCTCCCTTTTCCAGAAATTTACATTGCCGCAGGTGACGTAAATCTTACTAGTGGAGAAGGAAACGAAATGATTGTTGATGGTCAACAAAGAATTTCAACTTTATATCAATATTTTACTGGTTCAGATGAGATTAAATATCCTTCTGACGTTTTGCCTTATGAAAAACTTACCCCACAGCAACAAGAAGATTTTTTAGAATATGAGGTCGTATAAGAGATTTAGGGAAACAAACAATTGAGAATATTAAAACTATTTTTCAACGAATAAACTCAACAAATTACTCTTTAAATGCAGTTGAAATTCATAATTCAAGATTTGATGGAGCACTAAAAATGTTTGCTGAAGAATTATCTGAAAATTCATTTTTCGAAGACCCATTCTGTGTTTACCAACAACGATATAAAGAGGATGAGAGACCTAGGTTTTTCTTTGTTAACTTCTATAACTTTATTATCAAGTTATTTTAATCTTGAAACAGAATTCGAGACATTCCTCGAAAAATACAATGATGAGTTTCCTGATTCTGAAAAGCTAAAAACAGAAATTGAATTTATACTTAATCAAATTGAGTCTTTAGATTTTGATGAAAAATCAAGAGTTTATAAAAAGAATGACTTATTCACCCTAATCATTGAGCTTCATAGAGGACAATTTAAGGAGTCAAAAAATACGATAATAAAAAATTGAGACTAATTTGAAAAGCTTCTATGCAAAAGTGGAGGCAGAAGATATGTCACCTGATGTGCAAGAATATATAAAAAATGTTATCCAAGGAACTAATAGTAGAAGTGCCAGAATTACAAGAGGTCGTATTATCGCAAAAGTAATAAATGAATAAAAAGCTAGTAAAAATGTATAAAAATAATAGTGGTTTAATCGATAAAATGAAAGTAAGTGAATAAAAAAAAGGTCTGTGTTTAACCGAAAAGTTTGTGAGTATAAACCACGCTACTACTCATAGCCAATCCCGTTGCCAGAAATTAGAACAAACCACAGCGTAAAAAGACAAAAAGAAGAATGAAGTATAAAAATATCCGAGAAGAAGAACTAAAAAACAAAGTTGGTGCTGACTGGTTTAAACAATTTGATACAACCGAAATTCTTGGAAATATTGACTTTACCGTTTTTCCAAAACAAGATAATTTATTTGGAAGAATACCTCTTTTATGGGCAGAAGCTAAAACAGGAAATTTTGACATTCCAACAATGTTTGTGCAACTCATTCTTACAATTGGAAAAGCACGAACTTTTGACAAAACTTTGCCACCAGCATTTTTAGGAGCTTTTGACTTCAAAAAAATTGCCTTTGTTGATTATATAAATATTCAAGATATTTTTTACCTCAACGACTTTAATTGGAATGTAACCCCAAGCAACCACGAAACAAAAGAATTTCAATTAATTAAAGACCGAATAGAAGCCGTCTTAAAAACTAAAACTTATGTTTTTGAATATCAAAAAGACGAAAAGATACTTAATACTTTCATTAAAAATAATGTGGCTAAAGCCACAACAAAAAATAGAATCAAAATTGACAAAAACAATTTCATTCCAATTTATTTACGTTGGATTGAGATTGTTAAACCTATAATTGACGTTAATTGGGATGACTTAAAAAAAGCAAATATTCTTGATAGTGATTTTTATCTAGCTGACATATTCGTTGACGACAAAGGCACACAAAATATTGATGATGATTTAACCATAAGAGATAGTTTGTTTGTTGTCTTTCAAAATCAAGGCTACTCTATTAGCTAAAGAAAATGTCAAGCAAATGTCTTGATGCTACCATAAACATTCGCAATAAAGATGCTTATTTGCAATTTTGGAAACTCTACAAAAGACCACCAATAAAGGAGTTTCAAGATTACATTATAGAACGCAGAGATTTACTTGCACCACAAGATATTAGAGAGCGTAAAGGAGCATTTTTTACGCCTCGTATTTGGGTAGAACTTTCGCAAAAATACTTAACAGATTATTTAGGCGAAAACTGGCAAGACGATTATTACATTTGGGATTGTGCGGCAGGAACAGGTAATCTTTTAGCAGGCTTACCAATAAATATAACATTTATGCAAGTACATTAGACCAAGCCGATATTAATGTAATGAACGAGCGTATTGACCACGGAGCCAACTTGTTGAAAAATCACGTTTTTCAGTTTGACTTTTTAAATGATGATTTTACGAAACTTACCTCAAAGTTTCAAGAATTATTAATGACTCAGAAAAACGTAAAAAACTTATTATTTATATCAATCCACCGTATGCAGAGGCTACTTCGAAAAAACTTTAACTGGAAAGAGGGATAAAGTAGGCGTTGAACAATCTTTAATAATTAAAAACTACAAACCTAAATTGGCAAGGTAAATGAAATATTTGCCCATATTTTAATAGCGATTAATAACGAAATAATGTGTTGCTATAATTGGAGAATTTTCAAATTGAAAATTCTGCAAGGCAGTCATTTTTCTGATTTTAGAAGACTTCTTATAAGCAAAGTTAGAAAGAATGTTTTGTGTTCCTGCCGAAACATTTGATAATGTAAAAGGTAAATTTCCAATTGGATTTACGATTTGGGATTCTTCCATAAATTTCTTTGAAAGAATATTTACTGATGTTATAATAAAAAGGGGATTTTATAATGCAAAAAGAAATTATCCTATGAAAATTCAGAATTTATTAATGAATGGATAAAACCATTTAGAGCAAATAAAAATGATCATTAATTATTAGGTAAGTTCCCATTCATGGCAATGATTTTCAAAACAAAATATTATTATTTTATATCCGATTATACATAAAGCGGCATGGTCAATTTTTAATAAATACAAAGAATTTAATTAAAACTTCAATTTATTTTAGCGGTTAGAAAAAGTATTCCTGCAACTTGGCTTAATGACAGAGACCAATTTTTAAAGCCAAATGATGGTATGGCAAACTGATCTTGAATTTCAAAATGATTGTTTGGCATTATACACTTTTTAGAAATAAATTCAAAGCGATATGGCACCAACCATTGGATCCCCTTTACCGAACAAGAAGTAAATGCCCAAGAATAGATTTGAGAGCAACTTTATGACCGATTTTATTAATGGAAAAATCAAAATAGAAGAGAAACGACTTGTTTGGAACTAGTACAAATCAACCTACAAAAAGAGAATTTTCAGAAGAAGCTACAGCGTTTTTGATGCTGGCAGAGAACTTTGGAAATACTATCATAGCCAACCCAACGTAAATGTAAACGCAAGTTTTTATGACATTAGAGCTCACTTTCAAGGCAGAAACGACAAAGGCAGAATGAACTCAAAAAGTGATGATGAAAGATATATGGAATTGATTGGCGAATTAAGGAACAAACTGAGCTTTTTAGCCGACAAAATCAAGCCGAAAATATACGAATACGAATTTCTAAAAGATAATAACTGCTGTCTACAAAAAACAGCTCTTTTCTTGATAAATTTTGGAGCTATTTTGTGATCCTAAAAACACCGCCTATTTCTTTGGGGAATGCCTTCAACAATTCTATCTTTGTGGCACTAATACAAGACCATGAACACTCCTATTCGCGTACGATTTGCACCAAGCCCCACAGGGCCACTCCATATTGGAGGTGTGCGAACCGCTCTTATTTAATTATTTATTCGCCAAAAAACACGGAGGCACTTTTGTGCTTCGCATCGAAGATACCGATCAAAAACGCTATGTTGAAGGCGCAGAAGAGTATGTTGTAAATGCCCTTGATTGGTGCAACATTCCTTTTGATGAAGGTCCCGGAAAAGACGGTGGCTTTGGGCCGTACCGACAAAGTGAACGCAAGCATTTATACAAGCAGTATGTCGATTTACTGATAGAGAACAATAAAGCCTATTATGCCTTTGATACAGCGGAGGCTCTGGACGAAGAACGTAAAAACCACGAAGCAAAGGGCAAAACCTTTATCTATAATTGGCACAACAGAACAAAGGTCGATTGGTTAATTCTTTGGTCTTATCCAAAGAAGAGGTGGCAATAAAATAGCGAAATGGCGATGCGCTATGTGGTTCGTTTTTTAGGGCCACAAGATGAAACGCTTGAGCTTACAGATCTTATTCGAGGTACTATAAAAATTGACACCAACACCCTTGATGATAAGGTTTTGTTCAAATCGGACGGCATGCCTACCTATCACATGGCTAATGTGGTGGATGATTATTTAATGAAAATCACCCACGTCATTCGTGGAGAAGAATGGTTGCCTTCACTGGCGTTGCATGAATTACTATACACTGCTTTTGGCTGGGAGGCGCCCAAGTTTGCGCATTTACCCTTAATTTTAAAGCCAACAGGCAAAGGAAAACTAAGTAAACGTGACGGAGATAAACTCGGATTTCCGGTATTTCCATTGAACTGGGAGGACCCATCAACCAATAGCGTGTCAAAAGGCTATAAAGAAAGTGGTTACTTTTCAGAAGCGGTCATCAATTTCTTAGCGTTCTTAGGTTGGAACCCGGGAACAGAACAAGAGATTTTTGATTTAGAAGAACTTGTGAGGCCTTTGATTTAAAAAACGTGAATAAAGCCGGCGCGCGCTTTGACCCAGAAAAAACAAAGTGGTTCAATCACCAGTACATGCAAACGGCAGATACAGAACACTTGGCAGCAACATTTATAAGCGCAACTCCCGAAATAGCGTCTATGGACCCTGGCTATGTAGAGTTGGTCGTAAAACACATTAAAGAACGGGCAACCTTTCCTTCTGAATTTTGGGAATTAAGTCATTACTTTTTTAAGGCCCCAGAAAATTATGCAGAAGCAGCCCTTAAAAAAGTGTGGAAAGAACATTCTAAAGACCTCATGCTACAGTTGATTACACAGCTTGAAACAGCAGATGACAGCTCTGTTGAGGCGCTTCAAACAGCTGTTAAAGGATGGATCACCGAAAACGAAATTGGATTTGGAAAAATTATGATGCCTTTAAGAGTGGCGCTGGTTGGTGCGCTGGAAGGAGCCGATGTTTTTGACATCGTATTTCTCATCGGGAAAACCGAAACCATCAAACGGATTCAAGCGCTGATTGATCACCACTAATTAATCTTAATAAAGTGTTGGAAATTTGATTACTTTTGCCTTCGCATACAACGCAGCCATAAACAGAGTAAATGAAGCATATTAGAAACTTTTGTATCATCGCGCATATTGACCACGGTAAAAGTACTTTGGCAGATCGCTTATTGGATTTTACGGGCGCTGTTACAGAACGTGAAAAACAAAGCCAGTTACTCGATAGTATGGACTTGGAGCGCGAACGTGGGATTACCATCAAGTCGCATGCGATTCAAATGGAATATACCCACAAAGGACAGGAATATATCTTAAACTTAATTGACACCCCGGGTCATGTCGATTTCAGTTACGAAGTGTCACGGTCCATCGCTGCTTGTGAAGGCGCTCTGTTGATTGTCGATGCTGCACAAAGCATTCAAGCACAAACCATTTCAAATTTATATTTAGCGCTTGAGAATGATTTAGAAATTATTCCTGTTTTAAATAAAGTTGATTTGCCTAGTGCAAATCCAGAAGAAGTTACTGATGATATCGTTGATTTACTCGGTTGTGATGCAGCAGATGTAATTCCTGCCAGTGCAAAAACAGGCATTGGAATTGAAGCAATATTAACCGCTATTATTGAAAAAGTTCCGCCACCAAAAGGCGATCCTGAAGCGCCTTTACAGGCCTTGGTTTTTGATTCTGTTTACAACTCTTTTAGAGGGGTTGAAACCTATTTTAAAATCAAAAACGGAAGCATTAAAAAAAACCAACAAGTTAAATTTATCGCGACCGGCAAAACCTATGGCGCAGATGAAGTGGGAACCCTCAACCTGACTCAAACCCCTAAAAAAGAAATAAAAACAGGCGATGTTGGTTACTCTAATTACAGGCATAAAAGATGCCCGCGATGTCAAAGTAGGCGATACCATTACAGATGCCAATTTCCCAACAACCGAAGCGGTTGAAGGGTTTGAAGATGTAAAACCAATGGTTTTTGCAGGACTCTATCCTGTAGATACCGAAGAATATGAAGAGCTGCGCGCTTCCATGGAAAAACTACAATTGAATGACGCCTCCTTAGTGTTTCAAGCGGAAAGCTCTGCGGCCTTAGGATTTGGGTTTCGATGTGGGTTTTTAGGAATGTTGCATTTAGAAATTATTCAAGAACGCCTAGAACGAGAATTTAATATGACCGTTATTACAACGGTTCCCAATGTTTCGTATCATGCGTTTACACGAAAAGATCCTGACGAAATTGTCATTCTTAACAACCCAACAGACTTGCCAGATCCATCTGGATTAGACCGTGTCGAAGAACCCTACATCAAAGCGTCCATCATTACAAAATCGGATTTTGTTGGAAATGTCATGTCATTGTGTATCGAAAAGCGCGGACAAATTACAAGTCAAACCTACCTAACGCCAGAACGTGTGGAGTTAACCTTTGACATGCCTTTGGCAGAAATTGTGTTTGACTTTTATGATCGATTAAAAACCGTTTCTAAAGGGTATGCCTCTTTTGACTATTCGCCAATTGGGATGCGTGTTTCAAAATTAGTTCGTGTGGATGTGTTGCTAAACGGTCAAACAGTCGATGCGCTTTCGGCGTTGATCCACGTAGACAACTCTGTAAATATTGGTAAAAAAATGTGTTCTAAGCTAAAGGAATTAATTCCTCGACAGCAATTTGATATTCCAATTCAGGCAGCTATTGGAGCGAAAATCATTTCCAGAGAGACCGTAAAAGCAGTGCGTAAAGATGTTACTGCCAAGTGTTATGGTGGTGATATTTCTCGAAAAAGAAAACTTTTAGAAAATCAGAAAAAAGGTAAAAAACGAATGCGTCAGGTTGGGAATGTGGAAATTCCGCAAGAAGCATTTATGGCTGTTTTGAAACTGAACGATTAATCTAATTTCTGGTTTTTATGTTTTTAAAGAAAGTCTTATATTTCAGGATAATCTTTAAACAAAAAATAGATTGAGTGCGATTGCTTATAAAACGATTGGAATTGGGGTCACGTTTTCACCAAACTTAGAAGCTAATATTAATGAAGCGGCTCGACTGGCATTATTTTTTAAGGCAAAATTGGTGTTAATTCATGTCGGAGAATCTTCAGAGAAAAAATCAAATACGTTTTTTAAGTTCTTAAGCCCATTTGAATCTCAGGGACTTGTGTTTGAAATATTCTTTAAATCAGGAGATCCTGTGGATGTGATACTGACCTCTACAGAAGAGAAAAGCGTGGATCTACTCATTATTGGAGCCCTCAAAAAGGAAAACTTTTTAAAATACTACTTAGGATCTATTGCGCGAAAAATCACACGAAAAGCCAACTGTTCGGTATTACTTTTGATTAATCCTTCTAAAGATCGAGTCCCATGTAACCACATTGTGGTTAATGGTTTAAAAGATCCAAAAACCGAAGAAACGGTTACAACCGCTTTTTTTGTTGGTCATAAATTAGGTGCAAAAAAAATTACGGTCGTTGAAGAAGTAGACCAAGAGGAAGTTAGCGTCAAAGTGGATGATGACAAATCCCTTAGAAGATCTACGATCGTTAAAGAGCGTTTGCGATTGCGAGAAGAGACCCGTGTGAAAAAAATTTTAGACACAATTCCTAATGAATATACAGACGGTATCACAATAAAATCCCAACCTATTTTTGGGAAACGCGGCTATTCAATAGGGCATTATGCCCAAGTTGCGCGAGCAGATCTATTGGTCATGAACGCACCGGCCAAGATGACCTTTTGGGATCGTTTATTTCCACACGATATTGAACATATTTTAACTGAGTTACCAACCGATGTATTAATTGTACAATGAAAACAAAAGAATCTACATTTGTTGGGCTTGTGAAAGCATTACCTAAAAACATATTCTCTGGATTAGTGGTAAGTCTTATTGCATTACCGTTAGGTTTAGGATTGGCAATGGCAAGTGAAGCGCCCCCAATTGCAGGGGTGATTACAGCCATTGTTGGCGGTGTGATTGTCTCTATTTTGGGTGGAAGCTATGTAACAATATCTGGCCCCGGGAACGGCTTGGTTGGGGTGGTTTTAATCGCAATTACAACCCTCGGGCTTTCTGCAACCTATGCTGCAATTATTTGTTCAGGAATTATTTTGGTGATTCTAGGGTTTTTGAGGCTTGGAAAACTCGCCGACTATTTTCCTTCCTCAGCGATTCAAGGCATGTTGGCGGCGATTGGGCTTATTATTTTAGGGAAGCAATTTCATATCATGCTAGGAAATAAAATCGTTAGAGATAACGGGATTGACTACTTATTGGCGATCCCAAACACCCTATTAACGGTTGTTAACCTTCAGGATAGAGGTTTGATATATGCCGCCGTTGCTGGGGTAATTAGTTTAGCAATTATGGTCTTTTATTCTAAAGTTCGGAACAAATACTTACAGCTGATCCCAGCGCCCATGTGGATTGTAATTGTTTCTGTTGGATTTAGTTACTACTATGAACTTGTGTTGAAAATGCCCAATCCCATTTCGGGGGATTATATGATTCCAGCGATTCCAAATATTCAAGAGATCGTTACCGATATTCCATCACCTAACTTTGAAATGGTGGGAACACTATCTTTTTGGTCAAGTGTCGTCGCTCTGACACTAATTGCGAGTATTGAGTCGTTATTAAGCATTAAGGCCGTTGATAAATTGGACGTCTTCAAGCGACGATCGAATGTAAATAAGGACATCAAGGCCTTAGGGCTTGCAACAGTTGTTAGTGGGTTTCTGGGTGGATTAAATGTGGTTACGGTCATTGCCAGAAGTTCTGTAAATGTCAACAACGGCGGAAGCAATCGGTCGTCAAATTTATTTCATGCATTATTTTTGGTTGTTTTTATTGTCCTTTTTAGTACAGAACTCACCCGAATTCCTTTATCTGCACTCATGGCAATTCTCGTTTATACAGGTTATAAATTGGCGTCGCCCAATATTGTTCGTCAGATTTTTACCATCGGGAAGGAGCAACTTATTATCTTTTTTGCAACCTTATTTGTAACCTTAAAGGTGGGGTTGATTACAGGAATTGTTGCGGGATTAATCGCTACATTTATTATTCATGTTGTCATTACAAAAAGTATCGGTTTGTTTGTCAAAAACGTCCTAAAACCAAACGTTCTCATGTTTAAAGAGGAAGATGGGAGCTATTTTCTGAGCGTGAAACATTTCTGTAGTTTTTTAAACTTTAATATCCTTAAAAATAGTCTGGAAGCAATTCCGGAACAAAATGATGTCATTATCGATTTTTCGTTGTGCGGTTTTGTAGACCATTCGGTGATGGAGAATGTGCATGATTACCAAGAATTGTTTCATAAAAAAGGGGGGAATATTGGTGTGATTGGATTGGACATTTTAGGAACAAAATCCGAACACCCTTTTGCATTGAGGCGATTGTTACCGCTTCAAAACATTATACCTGACAATAAAACAAAACGTCAAAATAGTCTTGAGCTTGTTGCGAGTGATTTTGAATTGTCCTACCGCGCTGAGAAAACTACTAAAAGTGAGTTCTTAGAAGATTTTATCTATTTTAAAACCAAAAAAATTGAGTATCTATTTAATCAACTTTCCGTAAAAAATGGTCCTTACCGTTTATTTGACATTACCTTTTCCGAAGGAGAGTTTATCGCCAAAGAAGTGGTCCGATCAACCATGCTGTATATTAAAACCTCCAAAAATGTTCCTGTGTTCACATTAGATCGAGAAGGCTTATTAGAACGGTTTTATGCGCTCGCTGGGTATAAAGATATCGCGATTGACAACCATACAGACTTTTCAAAACGATTTTATTTAAGAGGAGAAAATTCTAAAGGAATTAAAACTTTTTTCACAGACGAGTTGGTACGGTTTTTCGAAAGCAACGCCTATTATCATATTGAATCTAGTAAAGATGGTTTATTGATCTTTAACAAAGAACGTGTGGCTAGTATTAAGGAAATCAAGGCGTTGCTAGATTTTGGCATCCGGCTAAATGCCATTATAAACAAAATTTAAAATGAATTTATATCCTATAAATGTTGGTAATTTCAAATTAGATGGAGGTGCTATGTTTGGGGTTGTGCCAAAAACAATCTGGAATAAAACAAATCCTGCAGACAAAAATAATAGGATTGATATTGCTTCACGTTGCCTACTCATTGAAGACGGAGATCGTTTAATCCTTATTGATACTGGGATGGGAAACAAACAAAGTGATAAATTCTTTAGCTACTACGACCGCTGGGGCAACCTCTCGTTAGATGGGGCGCTCGGGGCTCATGGGTTTTGTAGAGATGAGGTCACAGATGTGTTTCTGACCCATTTACATTTTGACCATTGTGGGGGCTGTGTTCAATGGAATAAAGACAAAACCGGCTATGAAATTGCGTTTAAAAACGCACGGTTTTGGAGCAATAAAAACCACTGGAAATGGGCCACACAACCGAACAAGCGCGAAAAAGCATCGTTTCTGTCAGAAAACATTATGCCAATTGAAGCCTCTGGACAATTAAAACATATTTTAGTGCCAGAAGGCGATATATTAAAAGGTTCTGATTTAGGGTTTGATGTTTTTTTTGCAAATGGACACACCGATAAACAAATGATTCCAATGATTAGGTATAAAGGAGAAACAATATGTTTTATGGCAGATTTACTTCCGACCGTTGGGCATATTTCGCTCCCTTTTATCATGGGATATGATACGAGGCCCTTGTTGTCTTTAGATGAAAAAGATCGTTTTTTAAAACTCGCTGCAGATCAAAATTATTTTTTACTTTTGGAGCATGACGCCCATAACGAACTTATTACTGTAAAACACACAGACAAAGGTGTTCGACTGAACGAAGCTTATAAATTTGAGACTATATTTTAAACCCTTATCCTATTATGAAAAACTTACTCACTAAGATTTATTCGATCCTTTTTTTAGGTTCATTTTTTATTTTAAATAGTTGCGGCTCAACGGCAGCGATACTGTCAACTCCTGTTGAAAACATTGATTTAATTCCCCTAAAAGCTAGTGAACTTACAGACGATGAAGAAAAAGAATGGAGTCATTTAGACCTCACTTCCGACACCATCCCTGGTGTTAGTTTATATAGAGCTTATAAAGAACTCGTTAAACCAAAGAGTAAAACAATTATTGTAGCGGTAATTGATTCTGGAATTGATATTGGCCATGAAGATCTAAAAGGAAAAATATGGGTTAATAAACGCGAAATCCCTAACAATGGAAAAGACGACGACAAAAACGGATATATTGATGATGTAAACGGTTGGAATTTCCTTGGTGAATCTGATAACGAACAATTAGAATATGTACGACTGATTGCAAGTGGCGACACCTCAAACCCGCGCTATGCAGAAGCAAAAGAATTATTAGCAAAAGAACGTGAAAAGACGAGTCGGTCAAAACAACAATACGAAGGTATTAAATCCCAGGTCACAACCTCAAACGCCGCTGTTGCTACGTTTTTAAAAAAAGAAAATTACACAAAAGAGGATGTTTCTAGTATCCAAACAACCGATGAGGAATTGCTAAAACACGTGAGTGTAATCAAACAATCATTTGGTTTTGGGTTTGACAGCATCGCAGATTTGCTGAAAGAGTTGAACGCTGGGCTTAAAGCTTTTAATGAGCGTTTAGAATACAATTTGAATGTGAATTTTGATGGGCGGAAAGCTGTTGGAGATAATCCAGATGATTTTAAGGACCGCTCGTATGGGAACAATGATGTGAGAGCAAAAAATGGTCGGAGTCATGGAACCCATGTGTCTGGAATTATCGCTGCAAAACGCAATAATGGAATTGGCATGAATGGCGCAGCTAATAATGTAAAAATAATGGCAATTCGTAACACGCCTAATGGTGATGAATATGATAAAGATGTTGCTTTAGCAATTTATTATGCCGTTGACAATGGCGCTAAAGTCATTAATATGAGTTTTGGAAAAAGCTTTTCTCCTCATAGTGATTGGGTTAGAGATGCAATCGCATACGCGGCAAAAAAGATGTATTAATCGTTGCTGCCGCTGGAAATGATGGGAAAAATACGGATCAAATCAATTACTTTCCTAACGATCAAATAAATAATGGCGTTGAAGTCTCCAATACATTTGTGAAAGTTGGAGCAAACGAACCGAGATACGGGTCGTCATTGGTCGCTGGATATTCAAATTATGGTAAAAATACAGTTGATGTTTTTGCGCCTGGGTCACAAATTTATTCTACCTATCCAAAAAACGCCTATGAATTTGCACAAGGAACCTCAATGGCTTCGCCCTTAGTGGCAGGAGTCGCCGCTTTAATTTTTTCGCAATATCCCAAACTGAGTGCTGCTCAGGTAAAACAAATACTAATGGAATCTGGGCTATCCATAAATAAAAAAGTTACCTTAGAAAACGGAGAGATTGTTTCGTTTTCTGAACTCTCTAAATCTGGTAAAATAGTAAACGCCTATAATGCATTAATAATGGCATCCAAAATGTCTAAATAATAATTACAACTATGAAATACACTTGTTTATATGTTTTTTTGATGGGAATGACGGCTGTGTTTGGCCAAAACAATTTTGAGTATTGGCAACAACATGTCGATTACGAAATGGATGTGAAAATGGATGTGAACTCCTTTAATTATGGAGGGACTCAAAAACTAGTTTACACCAACAACTCTCCTGACGATTTAGATAAAGTGTTCTATCATTTATTTTATAACGCCTTCCAGCCTGGAAGCGAAATGGATGTACGATCGATTACAATTTCGGACCCTGATTCTAGAGTCGATGATCGAATTAGTAAGCTTAGCAAAGAAGATATCGGGTTTTTGAATGTAATGAGTTTAACTCAGAACAGTCGCCCCGTAAACTATGAGGTAGTTGGAACGGTCTTAGAAGTGCAATTAAACACACCGATAAAATCAGGTGAAAGCGTTGTATTTGACATGTTATTTGAAGGCCAAGTGCCTCCTGTAATTCGTCGATCTGGGAAAAATAGTAAAGAAAATGTAGCGCTCTCCATGGCACAATGGTACCCTAAAATGGCGGAATATGACTTTGAAGGTTGGCACGCCGATCCATATATTAGTAGAGAGTTTCATGGCGTATGGGGAGACTTCGATGTTAGGTTAACCATCGATAAGGACTATGTGGTTGGAGGAACGGGCTATTTACAAAACCCTACAGAAGTTGGGCACGGGTATGGAGAGCAAGAAATAAAAAACAATTCTGATTTGTTAACTTGGCATTTTGTAGCGCCAAATGTACACGATTTCACATGGGCTGCAGATCCAGATTTTATTCATGATACCCTACAAGTTCCCGAGGGTCCTATGTTACATTTCTTATATAAAAAATCTTTAAAAAGTAAGTATAAAAAACGCTGGAGAGACTTACAAGTCCCAACAAGTGAAATTATACAATACTATAGTAACACCGTAGGAAAGTATCCCTACGAACAATACTCCGTTATTCAGGGGGGTGATGGTGGTATGGAATATGGTATGTGTACTTTGATTACTGGAGAGCGAAGTTTTCAAAGCTTGGTTGGAGTGACAGCCCACGAAATTGGGCATACTTGGTTTCAGTTTTTGATGGCTTCAAACGAAAGCAAACACCCATGGTTAGATGAAGGATTTGCTGAATATACGTGTACATTTATTGAAAATAAAATATTTGATGTAACGCCTGTTGAACCCCTGAAACGTCATTACGATCGCTATTTTAAACTTGCCAAAAGTGGAAAAGAACAGCCAATGACAACTCATGCAGACCGTTTCAAATACAATAGCTCGTATAGTATTTCAACGTATAGTAAAGGAGCGTTAGTATTGGCGCAATTAAAGTATATTATTGGAGAGGCTGCTTTTGATGAAACTTTAAAAGATTACTATAACAACTGGGCGTTTAAACATCCTACGCCAAATGATTTTATACGCTGCGCCGAAAAAGCTTCTGGCTTAGAGTTGGAATGGTTTTTGACAGATTGGACTCAGACCACAAATACCATTGATTATGGAGTAAAAGGAGTTGAAACCAAAAACAATAAAACTCAAATAACCTTGGAGCGAATTGGATTGATGCCGATGCCTATTGAGGTTCAAATACAATTCAAAGACGGGAGAACCACCACTTATTACATTCCTTTACGAGAAATGCGCGGAGAAAAACCAGTAAAAGATGGGGTGGTTTTATTAGAAGATTGGACATGGGTCTATCCAGAATATCGATTTGATATAGATATAAATAGGACAGAAATTGAAGCGGTTACAATCGATGTTCACAACGAAATAGCGGACGTTAATAAAGACAATAATAAGGTAACCGTATTATAAGTGATGGAGCGTTTAAAAGGAAAAAAGCAGATTGAACGGTTATTCACGTCGGGTCATTCTGTAGGTGCGTTTCCTTTAAGATTGATTTACTTACCGTCCGATTCAGAGCATAAAATAGGCGTTTCAGTTAGTAAAAAACACTTTAAAAATGCGGTAGATCGAAACCGAATTAAGCGCCTTTTGAGGGTTGCCATAAAAACTCATTTTTATAAGGTTTTGGAGAGAATGGATTTAAAATACACACTAATGGTTTTATATGTTGGAAAAGATATGCCGGATACAATAGGCTTAAAATCACAATTTGAATCTTTAATAAAACGGTTTAATAAAAAACAATCAAATGAAGTTTCATCTTAAAAAAAGACCTCTTTTTGTTGGAATGCTTGCTGCTGTTTTTTTAGTTACAACAGCATATAAAAACGATTATTTCGAAATTGCAAAACAGTTAGACATCTTCACAACGCTTTTTAAAGAGATTAACATGAATTATGTTGACGAGACAAACCCTGCAGAGTTGATGCAGAAAAGCGTCAAACACATGCTAAAAGAATTAGATCCCTACACCACCTATATGAACGAGCAGGATGTTGAAAAGGCACGTATTTATCATTCTGGCGCCTATGTTGGTATCGGGGCTAGTATCAATTCTCAAAAAAATAAATTAATTATTGTTGAGGTTTATAAAAATTTAGCTGCGGATAAAGCTGGATTGAAATCAGGAGACGAGATTATAAAAATTGAAGGACTAGACGTGAGCGCCTTAGAAGAAAGTGCAACCCAATTTTTAAATGGTAAAAAAAATACGACCGTCACATTGACGTATCGACGAAATGGAGAAGATAAAGAGATCGTGGTTACAAGAGGTGATATCACTCCAAAAGCGGTACCGGTTTCTAAATTGTTAGAAAATGGCGTGGGTTATATTGCTTTGGATCGTTTTTCGAAAACGGCTTCCTCAGAAGTAGAAAGCGCGCTTAAATTAATGCTAATCGATGAAGCAAAAGGAATTATCTTAGATTTAAGAAACAACCCAGGTGGACTGCTTCACGAAGCCGTTAAAATTGTAAATTTATTTGTGCCTAAAGGTCAATTGGTGGTGTCAACAAAATCAAACATAGAAACGTATAACCAAACGTTTTTTACCAAAGCACAGCCCTTGAGCTTGGATGTTCCTTTAGTTATTTTGATTAATCAAAAAAGTGCTTCGGCAAGTGAAATTGTGGCAGGCGCCTTGCAAGATTTAGACCGTGCTGTCATTGTCGGAAAAAGGAGTTTTGGAAAAGGGTTGGTACAAAAACCAACGAAGCTTCCTTACGGATCGCAATTGAAAGTAACAATATCACGTTACTACACACCCTCTGGTCGCTGTATCCAAGCTTTGAATTACAGAGATCGAAAAGAGGATGGATCAGCAATTCGTTATAAAATCAATGAGTACACAGCGTTTAAGACCAAAAATGGGCGTACGGTTTACGATGGTGGCGGAATTAGCCCCGATATCGTGATCGGAAATGACGCGTCTAACAAGTTCATAGAAAGTCTCCTAAACAGCTCTGTGGTGTTTGATTTTGCAAACCTCTATTATCACAATAATACCCTTAAGACCTTTGAATATTTTCGATTGAGCACAAAAGATTATGATCAATTTAAAGAATTAAGTCTTCAAGAAAAATACAATGCGGGCGATATAATTCAAAAAGAAATCAATCACTTAAGGAGACAAATACATAAAGAAGGTTTTTTAGAAACGGATGCTAGTTTTGAGGCTTTAAAAATTGCTATTGATGAATCAAAGCTAAAATTAATAAACACATTTAAGTCTGATATTATTTCGGTTCTGGAGGGTGAAATTATAAAGCGTTATTTTTACCGAGAAGGAATGTACGACTATTTTATAAATAAAAATGAAGCCGTATTTGAGGCACAGAAACTTATAAATAACCATAACAAATATCTAAGTATCTTAAAATAGACAACACGAATGCGTAAAATTATTATTTTTCTTGTTTTATTGGTTAATACGCTTCACGCGCAGACCTCTAGTACGCATGAAGTTTATTTTGAAACAGGAAAATATAATGTGACCGAAATAGAAGTTAATCGGCTTGTGCTCTTCGTACAAGGTTTAAAAGATATAGAAGTTGAAAGAATTTCAATTTATGGGTTTTGTGATGATCGTGGCACAGACTCTTATAATTTGAAGCTCTCACAAGATAGAGCTGATGCAATAAAAAAAATATTTTCAAGTCTTGATATGGATGAAAACCTAATCACTAACGTCGATGGAAAAGGAGAGGTTTTATTGCGTGTTATTTCATCTGACAACTTAAATATAATTCGTGGACTGAATCGTAAAGTTGAGGTTCGTGTAGACTTTAAAAAACCAATCATTAAAGCAGATGTTCCTACGGGAGAAGAAGAAAAACCAGTCGAGGATAATGGAATTATAAAAGAAAATATCGCCGTTGGTGATAAAATTATTTTAGACAACATTCTATTCAAAACAGGGTATAGTTATATCGAAGAAGAATCGGTCCCTGTACTAGAAAAGTTAGTAATAGCGTTAAGAGGAAGACCAGAGTTAAATTTTACAATTGAAGGCCATATTTGTTGTACTAGAAACTCAAGAGATGCCATTGATAAACGAACAGGTAAACGTAATTTATCTTTGGCACGGGCTCGGTTTATTTATGATTATTTAGTTGATAAAGGAATCAACAGAAACCGTATGCGGTATGTAGGATTGAAAAATAAATATCCCTTAGGAAAGGATCCAAAATTTGACAGACGAGTCGAAATTAAGATTACCTATATTTATAATAAAAACTAATTTTTAAGCATCGCAATATGGGGAATACCATCTTCTAAATAAGGGTCACCAATTGTTTTGAACCCTAAATTATTATAAAAATTTTCTAAATATTTTTGGGCTGATATTTTAATTTCTGATGTATCGTAATTGTTTTTAATCGCCACTATAGAAGTCTCCATTATTTGTTGACCGTAATTTAAGTGCCGATCTTTTAGCGAAACCACAACACGTCCTATACTCGCCTCTTTAAAATAATCACCTCCTTTAAAAACTCGTGTATAAGCAATTATTTTAGTGTCCTTTTTACCAATAATGTGCAGAGCGTATTGATCCTTAGCATCAATATCTTGGTATACACAATCTTGTTCCACAACAAACACCTCACTTCGTAGTTGTAATATAAAATAAAGCTCCTCCAACGATAGCTGTTCGAACGTTTTAATAGAAATATCTAGCATAATTTAATCTTGAATAATAATTGCTTTAGAGTCGGTTGCGCCGTATTCTGGTTGGATGTTAAAATGGTTTATTTTAAATTTTTCAAAAAGGATAGATTCTAACCTTTTTAGTATTTTGTTAAATTCCGAAAACTTTAAATCATCATTAAAATCAATATGAGCTTCTAAGTGAATTTCCGATTCATTTAATTGCCATATATGAATGTGATGAATATTATTTATTTGTTCTTCTTTTATAACCTCTTGTACTACATCTTCAATCCTTATTTCTTTGGGTGTGAACAACATAAGTATATTAAAAGATTCTTTAAGTAAACTAATACCGACGATAATAAGGTAGATTGCAATGGCCATGGTTAGCGCAGCATCGACCCAAAAAACTTGATAGAATTTCATTAAAATTCCACCTATTAAAACGGCAATACTTGCCAGTATATCAGTAAGAAGATGAATATAGGCCGATCTAATATTAATGTTATTCACACTATCCTTTTTTAATAACAAAACACTTAACCCATTGATAACAATTCCTAAAATGGACAACCATATAACTAATTCTGCTTCTATTTTTTGGGGTTTAAAAAAGCGGTTAATCGCTTCAAACACTAAATAAATAGCAATGACAATTAAAGAAGAAGCATTAATAAAAGCAGCAATAATTTCAGCACGTTTATATCCGAACGTACGCGTTTTGGTTGCTTTTTTTTTTGATAAAACAGACGCTATATAAGAAATAATAAGAGAAGAAACATCTGTTAAATTATGTAAAGCATCACTTAACAAAGCAAGACTCCCAGATAAAAAACCTCCAATTATTTGGGCAATCGTGATGAGACTATTTAATAAAATAGAAATTAGAAGGTTCCTGTCTTTAGGAATGATTGGATTATTTTGTGAGCGGCTCATTTCAATTTTAACACGGTTTTATTTTATTGATTCTATTTTGATGACGTCCCCCTTCAAATTCTTTATTTATAAATGTTTCAACCATTTCTAAAACAACCTCTATCTCAGTAAAACGGGCAGGAATACAAAGTATATTAGCATTGTTATGTTGACGTATTAACGACACTATTTCATTTGTCCAACATATACCTGCTCTGATGTTTGAATATTTATTTGCGGTCATTGCGACGCCATTTGCACTTCCACATATTAAAATTCCGAAAGTTGCTTTTTTACTTTCAACATCTTGAGCGACAGGATGTACAAAATCAGGGTAATCGACACTCGAGTCCGAATCTGTTCCATAATTTATTACCTGTATCTTTTTTGATTTTAAAAATTCTACAATTTTGAATTTATAATCTGTTCCTGCGTGATCGTTTCCGATAGATATGTTCATATTTTAAAACTTAAATTATTAGTAAATTTACAAAAAAGTACATTACCTAATTTGAATTGTTTATAGCCTTTTTAATTAGTTGTTAATAATTAATGAACGATTATGAAAACTTAATTTTTATATTTCAAATTATTTTATCAAACATATATTTAAAAATTAAAAACTAATTAAGTTATCTTTTTTAATTATTTACTTATGAATATTGAAAAGGTGCTTGTAAACAAAAAAATAGAAATTACTTATCAATTGTTCTATGTGAGTAGAGGTTATTAACGACCTATAATATGTATAAACAATGATTTGTAAGTCAGATAATTAACTAAATAATTTATTGTTAACTAATTGTTTATAATATGTATATAAGTGATAAAACAAATGAATATTTAAAAACTTATACTAGCTATTCACAGACTATAATATACAGCATTAGTTTTTAAATAATTTAATAAAAAATTAATATGATTATATTAAATGTGGATAAAGTTAAAAAGAGATGACTTTTGGTTGAATTAAAGTAGTAGCTTTGCTTAATTAGATACCTTAAATGAAAAGAAAAAAGAAAACCAAGCAATCTATTGAAAATTATAGTCAAAGAATATTAACTATTCTTAAAGCAGATAGAAAAAAAACATTCAATCATAAGCAAATTGCGGCACAACTTTGTGTAAATGATGCGAGTAGCCGTAACCAGATTATAAAAAATCTTCACAAACTTGCCGGTCAAAAAGAAATAGAAGAAATAGAACGAGGTAAATTTCAAATAACCTCCTCATCAGAATATTATATTGGAACAGTCGATATGGCTTCTAGAGGCAATGCATATATTGTATGTGAAGATCTAGATGAAGATGTATTCATAGCCGCAAATAAAATGCAAAAAGCGCTTCATGGAGATACGGTTGAATTTTATGTTTATAATCGAAAAAAGAACGGCAAAAAAGAAGGAGAAATTACTCAAATAATTACCCGTTCCCGAACCGATTATGTTGGAGTTGTACAATTAAATGAAAAATTTGCCTTTGTTGTTCCTAATAGTAATAAAATGCCAGTGGATGTTTTTGTACCTCTTTCTAAAACCCTAAAAGCCGAAAACGGCGATAAAGTTTTGGTAAGTTTAGAAGAATGGCCAGATAAAGCAGAGTGCCCTAATGGAAAAATAATTAAAATATTAGGAACACCAGGCGAGCATAATACAGAAATTCATTCCATATTAACTGAATATGGTTTGCCGTATGAATTTCCAACCGAAGTAGAAACGTTTGCAAATAATATAGACACTTCTATCACAGAAGGAGAAATTTCTAAACGTCGCGACATGCGATCTACTCTTACTTTTACAATAGATCCAAAGGATGCAAAAGATTTTGATGATGCACTCTCTTTTAAACAACTTCCCAACGGCAATTACGAAATAGGAATTCATATAGCCGATGTATCTCATTACTTACAAGAAGGCACTATTCTAGATGACGAAGCATACGAACGGGCCACCTCTGTTTATTTAGTGGATAGAGTTGTTCCAATGCTTCCCGAAGTATTATCAAACAATGCGTGCTCTTTACGTCCAAACGAAGAAAAATATACGTTCTCTGCAGTTTTTGAAATTAATAAAAAAGCTCTTTTAGAAAACCAATGGTTTGGAAGAACAGTTACTTACAGCGATGCGCGTTTTGCTTATGAAGAGGCTCAACATATTATAGAAACTGAAGCTTGTGAAATTCCAAAAGAAATTTCAATAACTGGTGAAACATACACTGCAGATACAGCAATTAAAGAAGCTATCTTAAAATTAGATGAACTTGCGAAAATCATGCGACAAAAACGCATGAAAGACGGTGCTATCTCTTTTGACAAAACAGAAGTTAAATTTAATATTGACGAAGCGAATAACCCTGTAGGTGTGTTTTTTAAAACATCCAAAGATGCAAATAAACTAATTGAAGAGTTTATGTTGTTAGCAAACAGAAAAGTTTCAGAATTTATTGGAAAACAATCCCCTCAAAAGACTTTTATTTATAGAACTCATGACGAGCCTGATGATCAAAAATTAGCCGGTCTTCAAAGAATTGTATCTCAATTTGGTCACCAACTAAATTTAAAAAACAGAGAAACAACAACACAATCTCTAAACACCCTTCTTAAAAATGTAAAAGGAACCAAAGAACAAAATTTAGTAGACACCTTAACTATTCGTTGTATGAGTAAAGCCGCTTACTCTACCAAGAATATTGGACATTATGGCCTTGCTTTTGATTATTACAGTCATTTTACTTCTCCAATTAGAAGATACCCTGATGTTATGGCACATCGTTTGCTACAACATTATCTCGATGGTAATAAAACAACCAGCGAAGGGATTTATGAAGAAAAATGTAAACACGCTTCTAATATGGAATATCTTGCAACAAAAGCAGAACGCGATTCTATAAAGTACATGCAAGTCAAGTATATGCAAGACCATAAAGAAGATACTTTTTTAGGGGTTATTTCTGGAGTAACCGAATGGGGAATGTATGTAGAAATTATAGAAAACAAATGTGAGGGTATGATAAGAATTAGAGATATTAGAGGCGATTTTTATAGATTTGATGCAGAGGAATTTGCTTTAATAGGAGAAAAAACAAAAACAAAATACCAGTTAGGGGATGAAATTGAGGTCCGCGTCAAACAAGCCGATTTGGTTAAAAAACATTTAGACTTTAGTTTAGCTTAATATTTATTTAAAGACTCATACAATGAAATCGTACACACTATTATTTTTATTCTTTACTCTATTCGTCGGTGCCCAAACCCCTATAAGTAAGTCATTAGGAGAGTTTTCGGAACTCAAAATCTATGATTTAATAAATGTCGAACTTATTGAATCTACCGAAAACAAAATTGAAATATCAGGAGATAATGCAACCGATTTAATCGTCGTACAAAAAAATGATGTGCTTAAAATAAGAATGGCGCTTCATAAATCACTCAATGGAAAAAATACCTTTGTAAAATTATTCTATACTAAAATACACACCATCGATGTTAATGAAGGAGCTAAAGTTACTTCAGAATCTCCGTTTAAAACAATATGAGTTAGAATTAAAAGCACAAGAAGGAGGTACAATATCTGTTAAGACGGATACAAAAATATTAACCATTAAGAGTGTTACAGGTGGAGTTATTGAAACAAGCGGTACCACAGAATCACAAAATTTAAACATAAGAACTGGAGGTATTTATAATGGATCGCAATTAAAAGCTATAAATACTAAAATAAAAATAAAAGCTGGCGGTAATGTTGATGTAAATAGTTCTGATCTTATTGAAGTTAGAATGATTGCAGGTGGCAACCTAACGATTCATGGAACCACAAAACACTTAAAGGAAACCAATAGAATTGGAGGAACAATTAGTTTTATAGACTAAGTCTTATTTAATTAACTTTATAAAACAAATATGATTGAAGATATACAAGCCGCGATTCCTCTTGGTTTTTTTTTAGCTTTTATGATTGGCCCTGTTTTTTTTGTACTCATCGAAACTAGTATTACAAAAGGAATTAGAGCGGCCATTGCTTTTGATGTAGGCGTTATTATTGCGGATATTATTTTCATAGGAGTTGCTTATTTTAGTAGTTTTCAGTTATTAGATAATTTAAGTAATCAACCAGGTTTATATGTTTTTGGAGGGACTATTTTAGCAATTTATGGCTTAGTTATTTTTATTAAAAAACCCAACTTAAAAGAAATTAAAAAACAGTTCAATAATACATTTAAAGTCAATTATATTGAGCTGTTCATTAAAGGGTTTTTATTAAACTTTATAAATATTGGTGTTTTACTTTTTTGGTTGGGAGTAGTGATCGTTACAGGACCAAATTTTGAGAATGATATCAATCGTTTTGTGTTATTTTTTGGGGCATTAATGGCGGCTTATTTTATAACAGACTTACTTAAAATTATATTAGCAAAACAATTAAAGAAAAAACTAACCCCAGGAATCATTATAAAAACTAAAAAAAATTCTTGGGGCGCTTTTACTCGTATGTGGATTATACCCTTATTACTAAAGGATTTTTACCAAAAGATCAGATTAAACCCTCAAACGATCATTGAAGAAATAAGAGAATAAAAAAACCACATCAGTACTGTTGTGGTTTAAAAGATGAGGCGTCTAGCGGATTCGAACCGCTGTAGAAGGTTTTGCAGACCTCTGCCTAGCCACTCGGCCAAGACGCCAAAAACGAACGCAAATTTAAGCAAATTTAAACATTACACAAGATAAAAGAAATATATCAGTAAAAACAAGTTAACCCAAACAAAAGAAAAAAAAATTGCACGCCATTACCTCCATACATTTTATTGTTAATCCTATTTCTGGAAATGGAAAAAACACCCTAGACCCTGCCTTGGTTTTAAGTGTTTTTAGTCCTGACAGGTTTAAAGTAGAAATAACAAAAACCGTGAAGCGGTCACACGCCATTGAGCTTTCTTTAGAGTCTATTAAAAAAGGCGTTGATGTTATTGTTGCGTGTGGAGGCGATGGCACTATAAACGAAGTTGCAAGCTGTTTAATAGGCACCAACGTTACGCTTGGCGTCCTTAAACTTGGATCTGGAAATGGCTTAGCTACCACACTTAATATCCCAAAAAAATTAGAGGAAGCTCTAAGAGTGATTAAAAAAGGTATCACAACCAAAATTGATGCAGGTGAAATAAATAACCACTATTTTTTTAGTAATACTGGCATTGGGTTCGACGCAAACGTGATATATAATTATTCAAAGACAAAAAAAAGACAGTTAATTTCCTATTTAATAGCAACGCTTTCTACGTTTTTTTCTAAGCCCCCAACCTTATCTTTGGAAATAGCGATTAATTCTCAGCGAGTTTCACTGAAGCCTTTTATGGTGTTTGTTTCAAATTCTAATGAAATGGGATATGACATTTCTCTAACTCCAAAAGCATCCATCCAAGACGGAATGCTTGATGTTATCATGGTAGATTCTCTCAACAAAACAGAAATTATTTATTTTGCAATTTTATTATTGTTGAAAAAACCCCAAAAATTTAAAAAAGCCCACTACTTCTTAACTAAAAACATAGAAATAACCAATCTTCTCAGCGGAAGTGTATTAACCCAAATCGACGGAGAGTCAAAGCAAATCGACTCAAACACCCTTAAGATTCGTATTATAAAGGACGCACTTTCAGTTATTATTCCTTAAAATTAAGGGCGATTTTCATTTAAAACAATTGTCACTTTTTCGACATCTCCCCCTAATGGCGGATTGATTTTTGAAACCGAAACGGTGGTGGCTGTTACAGTGGGACACTTTTCAAATATTTGGAGAATGATTCGTTTTGCAACTGCCTCCAGCAGCTTTGCGGGAACGCTCATTTCTTCAACGACTATTGCATTTAACGTGACATAGTCAACAGTGTCTTTTAAAGCGTCTGTTATAGACGATTTCTCTAAATCAGCATCTACACTTACATCTACCCTGTAGCCACTTCCAATCGTTGTTTCCTCGCTCAGACAACCATGATATGCATACACCCGAATGTTTTCAACCTTAATTACTCCCATTTTATAGTTTTTATTTTGATAAAAATAATAATTATACCGAAGATATATCTATAAACTTTTTATTTGATTAATTTTGCTACGTATTTATTCAAGAAATACATAGCATTATGTCAGATACTCACAAACCGCTCAACTTTTTAGAGCAAATAGTAGAAGAAGATTTAAAGAACGGCTTGCCGCAAGACAAACTGCGCTTTCGATTTCCACCAGAACCAAATGGTTACCTTCACATTGGTCATACAAAGGCGATTGGGATAAGTTTTGGATTGGGACAAACCTATAACGCACCCGTCAACTTGCGTTTTGATGACACAAACCCCACCAAGGAAGATCAGGAATATGTAGATGCCATCAAAGAAGATATCTCTTGGTTAGGGTATCAATGGGATAAGGAAGTATACTCCTCGGACTATTTTGAGCAATTACATACTTGGGCAATAGAAATGATAAAAGAGGGTAAAGCGTATGTAGACTCACAATCTAGCGAAGCCATGGCCATTCAAAAAGGAACGCCAACGCAACCCGGAGTAGATGGGCCCTTTAGAAACCGATCTGTCGAAGAAAACTTAACACTTTTCAATCAAATGAAAAATGGCGAGTTTAAGGCTGGGACGCACGTTTTAAGAGCCAAAATAGACATGAAGCACGTTAATATGCTAATGCGCGACCCGTTAATGTATCGCATCTTACACGCGGAACATCAACGAACAGGCTCAAAGTGGTGTATATATCCAATGTATGATTGGACCCACGGCGAAAGTGATTATTTAGAACAAATTTCTCACTCCCTATGTTCGTTAGAGTTTAAGCCTCACAGAGATTTATACGATTGGTTTAAAACCATCGTCTCTAATTATACAACGAAAGAAACCCTACCCTTAATTCCAAAACAACGCGAATTTGCACGTCTAAACTTAAGCTATACCATTATGAGTAAGCGAAAGTTATTAAAATTAGTGGAGGAGAAAATTGTGAACGGCTGGGACGACCCTCGAATGCCAACGATTTCTGGATTAAGACGTCGAGGTTACACTCCCACCTCAATTCGTAAGTTTGTTGAGACCATTGGGGTTGCAAAGCGCGACAATATAATCGACGTCTCTCTTTTAGAGTTTTGTGTTCGGGAAGATCTTAACAAAAAAGCAGCTCGAATTATGGCTGTATTAGATCCCGTAAAGCTTGTGATTCTAAACTATCCAGAAGGAAAAGAGGAATGGCTTGAGGCAGAAAACAACCCAGAAGACCATAGCATGGGAACGAGAACCGTTCCCTTTTCAAAACACCTTTACATAGAACGTGACGATTTTAAGGAAGAAGCCAACAGTAAGTATTTTAGACTCTCTCTCGGTAAAGAAGTACGACTTAAAAATGCGTTTATTATCAAAGCAGAAAGTGTTTTAAAAGATTCTAGTGGAAAAATTTTAGAAATTCACTGTCGTTATGACCCAAAAAGTTTAAGCGGCAGCGGAACTCCCGAAAGCCTTCGAAAAGTTAAAGGAACCTTACATTGGGTTTCTCCAGCGCACGCTGTTGAGGCAGAAGTTAGAGAATACGACCGTTTGTTTGTTCATGAAGATCCAGACAATCAACCAGAAGAGTTTTTAACATTTGTAAATCCAAAATCATTAAACGTTCGAAAAGCATTTATTGAGCCACACATAAAAAAGGCTAAGGTTGGAGAGTCATTTCAATTCCAGCGCATTGGTTATTTCAACCTAGATAAAGACACAAGTGATCACACCTTGGTGTTTAATAAGACCGTTGGATTGCGGGACACATGGGCAAAACAAGCGCCTAAACATACCGCTAACCAGTTCAAACCAAGTCCACCTCAACACTTTCAAAGAAAGCCGATTGACGTCATTAAACAACTCGGAAAAAAATACACAAATCTTCCAGAAGAGAAGCAACAAAAAGTTAAAAAGGAGATTCAATTACTCGCTAAAGAGGTTTCTTTTGAAGATTTAGAGCCGTTATTTAATACAGCTGCCAAAAAAGTAGGCACGCGCATCGCAACGGTCATTACCTTAAACGAATTATTAAAAAAAGGCTTAAAACGCAGCGAACAAATCGACTTGTTTGTAGCAACCGCCAAAGCCGACGATCATCCCTTATTAAAGGAGGAAGCGAAACGTCTTTAAATTATTTTTTTAATTTTTTAGGCGCGTTTTTCATCGCCTCCCCTATCTGATTACTCGCAGTAAAACTAGCCACCATGTCGTTTAACATGGTGCTACCTGCTTGCGGAGAATTTGGAAGTAAAATAAGATTACTATTTGTCTCTTGCCCTATTGATTGAAGAGTGTCGTAGTGTTGTGTTACCACAATTAATGCAGAGGCTTCTTGAGAGTTGATCCCCACCTTGTTTAGCACTTCAACAGATTCTTCCAGTCCACGAGCAATTTCACGACGCTGATCGGCAATACCTTGACCTTGTAAGCGTTTACTTTCTGCTTCTGCCTTTGCTTTTTCAACAATTAGAATACGCGCTGCGTCTCCTTCAAATTGTGCCGCAATTTTTTCACGTTCAGAGGCGTTAATTCGATTCATCGCTTCCTTAACCTGAGCATCGGGGTCTATGTCTGTCACCAACGTTTTTATGATGTCATAACCATAATCCATCATGGCCTGGTTTAGCTCTGATTTGACAGCAATGGCAATATCATCTTTTTTAACAAAAACATCATCGAGTTTCATTTTTGGAACCTCAGCCCTCACTACATCAAACACATATGAGGTGATCTGATCGTGCGGATAATCCAGCTTATAAAAGGCATCATAAACCTTCATTTTAATTACTTTGAACTGGACAGAAACTCTTAAGACGTACAAATACATCATCCAACGTTTTGGTTTCAATTAACACATCTAGCTGTTGGATTTTTAAACTTAAACGACCCGAAATACGATCGACTAAAGGAATTTTTAAATGAAGGCCAGACTGACGAATGCTTTGAAACTTTCCAAAACGCTCAATAATGGCGGCGGTTTGTTGTTTGACCGTAAAAAATGCGGCAAATAAAACAATCAATCCAAAAATGATAAAGGGCATTAAAATAAACGACATAGTAGCAATATTTTAATTTGACTTAGATAGTTGTAATTTAGGATTTTATATTGAAAAACCGAAACGAACCATAAAAAAAACGCATTATCGGCTTAATTCTAATGAAATTACTGAATTTTCTTTGAGTGCCGTTGGGTGTGTAAAAACAACAACCGTTCCGTTGAGGTCAGCTTCAATCAAGTAAAATGAACCTTTATAAAAATTATATTTGACCACAGCTTTGAGTAAACTATTGTCCACTAAATTAATTTGATGCGCATAATAGTATTGACCATCAATAAAACTGTATTCACTAAAAAAGGCAGCGACCAGCGGATGCTTTGGTTTTAAGTAGATATTACTTGGTTTATCTGTGACTAAAACCGTTCCGTTGTGAATCACCATCATTTGATCGGCAAACGACAGCACATCATCTTTGTCATGACTCGCCAACACGCAGGCGATGTTATTCGTTTTTAAATACCTAAATAAATTACGCCTCAAAGATTGTTTTTTGAAGTTATCGATATGGCTAAAAGGTTCATCAAGAAGAATTACTTCAGGGCGTTTTGCAATCGCTCTCGCCAAGGCTACACGTTGCTTTTGCCCTCCACTTAAGAATTGTATTTTTGTATTTTCAAAGCCTTCTAATTCTACAACTTCAATAAGCTCTTTGATCCGTGCATTTTTTTCATCGGGATAAAAGTTTGAGAGATGATCTCCAATGTTTTCTGAAACACTCGTATAAGGCATCAAGTCAAACTCCTGAGCTACATATTTCATGAAATCATGGCCTACAACAAGTTTGTTTTTGGGCCCTAAAATAGGTTGATTGTTCCAGGATATTGTTCCGTTGTCAACATCCATCTGTCCAAAAATTAGTTTTAGAAGAGTACTTTTTCCAGAACCACTTTCTCCAACAATTGCCAAACATTCGCCGCTGCTAACTTCGGCAGAAATGGCTTTTAATACGGCGCGTTCGTTGTAACTAAAAGAAACATTTTTTATTGAAAGCATCTATTGGACTACAAAACATTTTTAACCAAATATTCTGCAATTTGAATTGCATTGGTTGCGGCTCCTTTACGTAAGTTGTCAGAAACAATCCACATATTTAAAGTATTTGGTTGGGTTTCATCTCTTCGAATGCGACCTACAAAAACATCATCTTTTCCATGTGCATAAATTGGCATTGGGTAGGTGTTTGTGTCGGTGTTATCTTGGACAGTGACTCCATCAGACTGACTTAAAAGAGTACGGACATCATTGAGTTCAAAATCGTTTTCAAATTGGACATTTACAGATTCCGAATGGCCACCTGCAGTCGGAATTCTAACGGCAGTCGCAGTAATAGAAAATGAACGATCATTTAATATTTTTTGTGGCTCTCTCGCCAATTTCATTTCTTCTTTCGTATACCCGTTTTCAAGGAATACATCACAATGTGGTAGGGCATTTCGGCCTATTGGGTAAGGGTAAGCCATTTCGCCTTTAACGCCTTTAATTTCGTTTTCTAATTGCTGAACTGCTTTGACACCCGTTCCAGAAACAGATTGGTAGGTAGAAATTACCACACGTTTCATTTTATATGTGTCATGTAATGGCGACAGCGCCATGACTAATTGAATTGTAGAGCAGTTTGGATTAGCGATAATTTTATCTTCAATAGTTAGTTCAGAAGCATTAATTTCCGGAACTACTAGTTTTTTTGTGGGGTCCATTCGCCATGCAGAAGAATTGTCAATCACAATCGTTCCAGCCTCCGCAAATTTTGGCGCCCATTCTAGAGAAGTGTCACCTCCGGCAGAAAAAATAGCAATATCTGCTTTCATTTCAACTGCTGTTGCTAAGCCAACGATGGTATAATCAACCCCTTTATACGTCTACTTTTTTACCCACACTGCGCTCAGAAGCGACAGGAATAAGCTCTGTGACTGGAAATTGACGCTCTTCGAGTAATTTCAACATGACGGTTCCAACCATTCCGGTAGCACCTACGACTGCTATTTTCATTTTTTTCATCTTTAAATTAGGGCCTGTAAAATTAATAAATAAACTTAAAACAACTCCTCTAAAACTAAAAAAAGACGAACCACTCGGTTCGTCTTTACGAATCTCGTTAAAAAAGGCTATTTTTTTAGTAAATCTCTAATGTCTGATAATAGTTCGTTATCAGAAAGCCCAGCAGGCGTTGCCACTTCAGCTTCTTCTTCCTTTTTGAATTTGTTAATTCCTTTTACAAGAAGGAACATAAAGAAAGCAACAATAATAAAATCAATCGTATGAGTTAAAAACTGACCCCACAACAAGGCAGATTCTCCGTCTAAAACACCTTGAGCATTTAAACTACCCTCAGATAAAATGTATTTTAAATTTTTTAGATCCGCTTTAAAGACTAATCCAACAAGCGGCGAAATAATTCCCCCTGTAAAACTAGTGACGACTTCTTTGAACGCCGCGCCCATTACAAATCCAACCGCAATATCGATGAGGCTGCCTTTCATGGCAAATTCTTTAAATTCTTTAAACATAATTAAGTAGGTTTTGAGTTAATAATGTTACCAAATTAATAAAAAAAAAGTAGTGAAACCCCTTATTTGTGTACAATTTTACGTTTTACGCGTTGGGAGATGCTTGTAATCAGTTCATAAGAAATTGTATTAGCTGCTGTGGCGGCTATTTCAGCGGAATGTTCTGCTCCAAATATCACAACTTCATCACCCTCTTCACAGTCAATATTGGTGACGTCTACCATAATCATATCCATGCATACATTCCCTACAATAGGGGCTTTTTTTCCGTGAATCATTACAAACCCAACGCCATTTCCAAAGTGACGCCCTATCCCGTCAGCATGACCAATAGGAAGTGTAGCAGTTTTCAATATCAGAGGTACTTTTAAAAGCGCGATTATACCCAACACTTGCCCCTTTTTTTATCTGATGAATTTGAGAAATAATAGATTTTAAGCTAGCGACAGGAATCAAATTTTTAGTTTCTTTTTCAGAGTTTCCAAACCCATACAAACCAATTCCACATCGTACCATATCAAAATGAGCTTCTGGATAATTTAGCACTCCCGATGTATTGCACAAGTGTCGAATAACAGGGTAACTTAGACCATCAATAAGGGTTTTGGAAAGGGATTCATAGCGCATCAATTTGATCTAAGGTAAATTCTTGTTCTTCAAAATCTTCACTAGCTGCTAAATGTGAAAACACAGATTTTACTTTTAGGGACGATTGCTCCCTTTAAAGATTCCAGTACCAAATCAAGCTCTTCTGGTTCAAACCCCAAGCGATTCAAGCCGGTATTAAACTTTATATGAATTGGATAGTTGTTTTGATTTTGATTTTTTGCAATCCCCTCAAATTCCTGTAGATAGTTTTAAGCTGTATATGCTTGGCTCCAAACAGTGTTCAATTGCTAAGCCTAGATTTTTAACTAAGGGGATGCAGCACCAAAATAGGTTTTGTGACCCCAGCTTTTCGAAGCGCAACACCTTCGGCGACATACGCAACGGCAAAATAATCAACCCCAAGTTGCTTGCAAATAATTTGCAACAACGTCTGCATCACTTCCGTATGCAAACGCTTTTACGACTGCCAAAAAAAGAGTCTCTGTATTTAATTTTGCTTTTAAATACCTCAAAGTTGTGTTTTAAAGCGGGGAGATTAATTTCTAAAGTTGTTTCGAACACTTTAGGCATTGGAGCTGTTTTTGTTTGCATCGACTTCAATAGGATTTACGATCTCCATGTCTTGCAATTTATCTTTTGTGATGGCCTTATAATAGGCAGCTCGACTCAGCGGTTCATATTCGTCAACTTCTCCTAAAAGCACTAGGTTGTCGTTTTTAGATTTACGATGACTGTACTGTGCTAAGTTTCCTGTGTGTGTACACACGGCGTGCACTTTGGTAACGTATTCAGCGGTTGCCATCAGGTTGGGCATGGGCCCAAAAGGATTTCCTTTAAAATCCATGTCAAGTCCAGCGACAATCACTCGAATGCCTTTATTGGCCAAGTCATTACAAACGTTAACAATTTCATCATCAAAAAACTGCGCTTCATCGATTCCAACGACTTCACATCCATCTGCTAAAAGTGGAATGTTTGAAGCGGCGGGAACAGGTGTAGATAGAATTTCATTGGCGTCGTGTGAAACCACCATTTCGTCATCGTATCGAACGTCAATAGCGGGTTTAAAAATCTCCACTTTTTGGTTCGCAAATTGTGCACGCCTCAACCGTCGAATCAACTCTTCTGTTTTTCCAGAAAACATAGATCCGCAGATCACTTCGATCCAACCAAATTGTTCTTTAGGGTTTACTGTATTTTCGAGAAACATTTTGTAATTTTATCACCAAACGAAATTTATATTCGTTTTTATAAAGGTCACGTAAATTTATTAAAAATCAAAAGTATAAATTTAAAAGTTATAAAAAGACATTATTATAAAGTTTGCAGTCGTCTTAAAATGGATATCAATTAATTAACAACACACAATGAAAAAGCAATTAGAGTCGGAATTAATAAGTATCGCCCATAGAATCCTTAAGTTAACGGGGAGAGAAGACCTAGAAAAAATGCAAGCCGAAATTGCGTTGTTGTATCAAAAAATAACAATCTTGAAGTTTTTAGAAAGTAATACTGACGGAAAAATTCCTGATGTTGTTGGAATGGACGCTTCTTTTTTTGATTCTTTAGACGGTGCGTTCAACAATACGTTGACGGATGCAGTTGAAGTAGAAGAAAAAACGTTTGTAAATATAGATTCCGACGATACGGAGGCAATTATGGAACCTGCCATTGAAAAAATTAAAGATATGGTCGCTCAAATGCCAGAAGAAACATTAGAAGTCGACACAATCATAGACGCTTTAAACGAGCCAACAGAACCAATTGAGCACGACCTAAACGAACTTTCACCAAGTTATGCGGAGCTTCCAGTTTTTGATGCTGTTGCACCTGAGACTTTACAAACCTCTTTAAACGATCAGCTCAAATCACAAGGATTTCAAATTGGTCTTAACGATCGGCTCGCTTTTGTGAAAAACTTATTCGAAGACAGTAATGAAGATTATGATCGTGTTTTATCACAATTGAGCACTTTAGCATCATTTGAAGAAGCCACTCATATGTTAAATACAATCATTAAACCTGATTATAATAACTGGGAAGGTCAAGAGGATATTGAAACGCGCTTTTTAGAAATTATAGAAAATAAATTTAAGTAAGCCGGGTCGCTTCCGTGTGATGAACGTATTATTTTCAGTACTTTTGAACCGCAAAATAAAATTTAAATGTCTTCAGAGTTAAAATACGCAGTTTTTGGAAGTGGAAGTTGGGCAACAGCGATTGTTAAAATGCTTTGCGAAAACCGCGACCAAGTAGGCTGGTATGTTCGCAACCCAAGTACGGTTGACTATATTCGTTCCGAACAGCACAACCCATCTTATTTAAGCGCTGTTGAATTTCAAGTGGATCAACTGTATTTAGACAGTGATATTAATAAAATGGCGGACCACGCCGATGTGTTAATTTTTGCGATTCCATCAGCGTTTATAGAAAACGAACTCGATAAATTAAATATTGATATTTCATCTAAAATAATTGTATCAGCAGTGAAGGGAATTACTCCTACATCGGGTCTTTTGGTTGGGGAACATTTTCAACAAAAGCATGCCATTGACTTAAATAACGTTGTTGTTTTGGCGGGGCCTTGTCATGCCGAAGAAGTCGCTTTAGAACGCCTATCGTACCTAACGTTTGCTTGTGCAGATCTTGATATTGCCAATGAAGTCGCAAATCAGTTTTCGAGTGATTATATAAAGACCAGCACAAATGATGATGTTGTGGGCGCCGAATATGCGGCTATGCTAAAAAATATTTATGCGATTGCCGCTGGAATGGCACATGGTTTAGGCTATGGCGATAATTTCCAAAGTGTGTTGATGAGCAATGCAACTCGAGAGTTGAAACGATTCATCAAAAAGGCCCACAAAATGAAACGGAACATTAATGAAACCGTTTATCTAGGGGATTTATTGGTAACTTGTTATTCGTTGTTCTCTAGAAACAGAATGTTTGGAAACATGATTGGTAAAGGGTACACCGTAAAATCTGCTCAAATGGAAATGAGTATGATCGCCGAGGGTTATTACGCCACAAAAAGTGCTTATGAAATAAATCAAAGCAAAGAGTCTCCTGCCCAGACCCCAATTATCGACACGGTTTATGAGGTCTTATATTTGAATAAAAACGCCAAAAAAGCGTTTAAGAAACTAACGGAAAAATTAAGTTAGGTTTAAGATTTTAAAATGCCCTTCAAATTCATCAAAGGAATTTCTTGAAGCGCTTTTTCGTTAATCGTGTTTTTTCTGAATTCAAATGATTTTTCAAACAATTGATTCCCGTCAAAAAAAGACACATTAAATAGATTGTTTATTGCTAAAACATCTTCTAGGATCATTTCAATTTTAGCGTAGCTTTTTGCCGGAAGTGACTCAATTTTTTTTCGAAAGGTAGCCGTTTTTTTGTCTTCTGAATACCCTTTTGTGACGATAATTACCATTTCCAAAGCAACGGGCTTATCGTTGATGATATACGCATTCCAGTCAAAGACTTTATAGTCGTCATTATACTCACGTACAACCGCAATATACACCTCTTTAACTTCTGGAATAAGAATGTCTTTTTTCAAACAAAACGGATTTATAGGGCACTTTTAAATTGCTCTAAAAAGCGCACATTATTTTCACTTAATAAACGGATATCACTAATTTGGTGAAGGAGTAGCGCAATTCGATCAATGCCCATCCCAAAAGCAAATCCAGAGTATTCTTTAGAGTCAATGCCACAATTTTCAAGAACATTTGGATCGACCATCCCACAGCCCATAATTTCTAACCATCCTGTTCCTTTGGTCATTTTATAATCGGTTTCAGTTTCTAAACCCCAATAGACATCCACTTCGGCACTAGGCTCTGTAAAGGGGAAGTAAGAAGGTCGAAGTCTGATTTTTGATTTTCCAAAAAGTTCGGTAGTAAAATACTGTAGCGTTTGTTTGAGGTCTGCAAAACTTACATTTTTATCAATATATAAGCCTTCTACTTGATGAAAAAAGCAGTGAGAACGCCCCGAAATAGCTTCATTTCTATACACCCTACCTGGCGAAATGGTCCGAATAGGCGGCTGGTTGTTTTCCATATAACGTACTTGTACAGAACTAGTGTGTGTACGAAGTAAAATATCGGGATCGGTTTGTATGAAAAAGGTGTCTTGCATATCTCTTGCCGGATGATGTTCTGGCAAGTTTAACGCGGTAAAATTATGCCAATCATCTTCAATCTCTGGCCCTTCACTAACGTTAAAGCCAATCCTCGAAAAGATATCAGTAATTTGATTTTTAACTAAGGAGATTGGGTGGCGAGCGCCAATATTAAAAGGTTCGCCAGGTCGCGTTAAGTCGCCAAAAATATTAGAATCACTCGAAGTATTTTCTAAAGCCGCTTTTAAGGCATTCACTTTATCTTGTGCAACACTCTTCAATTTATTGATGGCTTGTCCAAAGTCTTTTTTTTGTTCGTTTGGAACGTCTTTAAAGCTCAAAAATATATCCGTTAAAACCCCTTTTTTACCAAGAAACTTAATTCGAAAAGCCTCTAGTTCTTCTGTGGATTGTGTCGAAAATGCTTCAGCTTCTTCTATAAGTTTATGGATGTTTTCTATCATGATAATATTAAATAATGGCCAAATTTAAGAAAACTTAGCTAATAAACTTCGCCTCAATAAAATAGTTTACAATGGCGTCCTTCATAAGGATACTTTGTTCACCAGCCTTAAGGTTTGGTAGCGCTTCTTTAATGGTGTAATGTGGCCAACCTTGTTCGTCGAAATAGTCAAATGCATAATAGCCATAGGGCTCTAAAAGCCGACATATTGCAATGTGCATCAGGTTGAGTTTTTCGTCTTTTTTAAAGGTTCGGTGTAGTTGCCCAAGCTCTTGTACACCAATAAGATAGATGATTCCATCTAGGTCTAAAGGGTCGCCATCAGCAAACTGATCAGATAGTTTTCTGACCACTTCTTCCCATCGTTTTTTAAGTTCTTCGTCTCGAGCCATAATTATTTCGTAAATTTAGGGTGTATTAAAATAGAAACGAAACATTTGAGTTGTTATGTTAGGGTTCATAGTTAATTTCTTAAAATCAATTAAATAAAACACCATGGTGATCATTGATATTATTTTAGGCGCGCTTATTCTTTATGGGTTAATAAAAGGGCTTTCTAAAGGTTTTTTTGTTGAAGTAACCTCTTTGCTTGCATTATTAGTAGGTGTGTATGGCGCTGTTCATTTTAGCAATTATGCGGCTGAATTTTTATCAGACCGTTTTGAGTGGGGCGAAAAAACGATCAACATCACTGCGTTTGCGATTACATTTGTAGTGATTGTATTTGCAATCTCCCTTGCAGGGAAGGCACTGACAAAGTTGGCCGATTTTGCCGCATTGGGTGTTCTTAATAAGTTATTAGGCGGCCTCTTTGGAGGGCTAAAAATTGCTTTAATCCTCAGCATCCTTTTGTTAATCTTTAACGCCTTAAATAAAACAATTCCATTTGTCTCCGACGAAGAGATTGAAGCGTCCGTGCTTTATAAGCCCGTAAAGTCGTTAGCTCCAATGATTTTTCCAAATTTCATAAATGAAGAAACACCATTAGAGCTCCCGAACATTCTTACCTCACCCGAAGAGACTGAATAATTTATTTTTAAGACAACTCCTTAATACATTCTTTAAGACTACTATAGATATGCTCTTCTGGAATAAAATCTGGGATGATATCAATCCGTTCCATCATATATCGAGGCTGTTTTAACAAATTAATAAACCGAACTTCAACCTTCTTCGTTTGAAGATCTTGAATCATATCCTCCATAGCGTACAGCCCTGATTGATCCATATACTGCATGCGATCTAAGCGCAAAATGACCGTGGTTGCTGTCTCGGGAATTTGTTTGTATAGCTGTTGAAAATCCGAAGTAGACCCAAAAAACAATGGTCCTTTGATTTGCTTGATATACACCGACTCTTTTAAGTGATCAGGAAAATTTTTCTCATTTGGCCACGATGTTTCCTTTAATACTTTCACGTCAGAATATTCGGTGGTAAGATCTCCAATTTTTTTCATAAACATTAAGCAAGAAATAATCAAACCAATCCCAACGGCAAAGATTAAATCCCAAAAAGTAGATAACAATAAGACCACGAGCATTACTAAAACTTCAGAACTTAACTTGAATGGCCCAAAAGAAATGTCTCTTGGTAGGGCTGGTATTGCTTTGAGTCCTTTATAGTCCATCACTCCAATTCCAACGGTTATTAAAATTCCAGAAAGTACTGCTGTTGGTATTTTAGACGCCACTGGGCCTAATGCCAATAATACAAATAGTAACATCACTCCTGCGATCATCCCAGAAAGTTTTGTTTTTCCGCCAGAATTTATATTGACAACGGTTCTAATGGTTGCACCAGCGCCCGGAATTCCACCAAATATAGAAGCGATACTATTTCCGATCCCCTGCCCAATAAGCTCTTTGTTTGGATTGTGTTTCGTTTTGGTCATATTATCCGCCACAATACTTGTAAGAAGCGAATCAATCGCACCTAATAAGGCGAGGGTGAACCCAGTGAAAATATAAGGGGCAATTGTGGAAAGTTTAAAGTTTGTAAAGATTTCTAACTGTGGAATTGGCAGTCCACTAGGAATTTCTTCGATAGGTCTATAATCCAGCCCAAACCCAACAGCCACTCCAGACATTACAAGCAATGCAACGAGCGTGCTCGGAACTACTGTGGTAATGCGCTTAAATCCATAAATAATAAGAATGGTTCCCAAGGCCAATAGCAACTCTAACCAATTGATGTTTTTCAAGGCTCTTGGCATTACTTCAAGTGCTCCAATGGTTCCAGAAGCATTCTTAGAGGCTAATATTTCAGACTCTTTTAAAATGTCTGCCTGTGAGATTAACGATGCGCGATCGATGGTTTCTTCAAAGTTCTCTAACACTAAAATTCCATCCCCCGCTTCATCTTTTAAAATATTTTTCAGAATAACCTCTTCAGCTTGGGCTTTGAATTGGTTCACATAGTCCGCATCTTCTTTAGGATTATATCCAAGAGATGGTAAAATTTGGGTTAATAAAATAATAACTCCGATAGCCGTCATGAAACCAGAAACGACAGGATACGGAATGTATTTAATGTATTTTCCAAAACCTAACACACCCAATCCGACTTGTGAGAGTCCTGCAATTAAAAACACCGTTAATATGGCTGGGAGCGCGATGTTAACATCGCCGTCATTGGCAGCAATAATTCCAGAAATCACCACCATACTGACGGCGGTCATTGGCGCTGTAGGACCAGATATCTGAGTGTTGGTGCCTCCAAAAAGGGCGGCAAAAAAACTAATGAATATAGCACCGTAAAGACCTGCGCTAGGCCCTAATCCAGAAGAGACCCCAAAAGCCAATGCTAATGGTAATGCGACGACACCTGCGGTAATACCTCCAAAAGCATCGCCTCTAAAGTTTGAAAAAAATTGTTTCATTGAAAAAAAAATTAGATTAAAAAATTAACAAAGAGACTTTCTTTGTTTGAAAAAACGGTATTTAATCTAGGTGTGCTCAGGAGGGGGTGATGTGTTTTCTAAATGAATCTCGCTTAATGTTTTATTGTAAAACTCAAATGATAACGAATGATGTCTTTTCAATAATCGCCCGTCTTGGGAATGTGTTTGGTTAATAACAAGCTCAAAAAATTCCTTAACATCTTCAACGTCTTTTTTTTCGTTGTCTAATGAAAACACAACGGTTTTCGCTTCTTCATTTGAATTTATGAGCACTAGCGTGGGCGCAATTAAAATGAATAGAAAAAACAAAGAAAAGAATGTAGCAAAATATGTTTTGATAGTCATATAATTTAAGGAATAGTCGTAAATATAGAATAAAAACTAAAAAACAAGCATTATTTATTGAATAAACTAAAGATTTCTTAACACGGCTTTGGTAACCCATCCCGTTTCTCCATTGCGTAATTTTATTTTAGACCAGTCCAAATTATAATCCTCAATGATTTGAACTTTTGTGCCTTCATGAAGTGTAAAGGATGTCTCAGCCCTAAGGTTTGGCTCAGCCTTCACTTCTGTTTCCTTCGCAAACACAATAGCTGGGCGCAGAGAGGCCTCAATGTTGTCTTTTTTGAATAGCAGCCCTAAGGAGCTAACTAATAGGATTAAAACTAGGCTGCTTGAAACAAAAAACAGGCGCTTCTTAGCTTCTGAACTAGAGAGGTAATACGATAAAAATAATAGGACAAAAAGAAACACCAATCCAACACAACTGATGGCCCAGTCATCGAGACTAAGGCTGTTGATTGTTTTATTGAAGAGTTTTGAAAACCCATTTTCTGGAATCTCCTGAATGGCGTCAATGGTCATCTTTTGTGCAAAACTCAAATTATTTAAAACATCTGTATCATTGGGCGCAAGTTGAAGTGCTTTTTCGTAATAGAAGATACTCGGAGCAATTTCATTGAGTTTGTAGTGGCAGTTCGCCAGATTGTAATACAGCTCAGCAGAATGTAGATTAGAGTCTAAAATGGACGAATATTGCTCAATCGCTTCTTTATAGTATCCAGAATTGTAAAGTTCATTTGCCTGTTCAAACGAGGAGTTGGTTTGAGAAAAACCAACCAAACAAATCAACCATAAAATAAGAAATTGTTTCATCTTTTTAATTTAATTGTTTGTCTAAAGCGTTAATAACCTTCGAGGCTTTGTCTAAATCATTTTGCATATCCACAGTCGAAAGTGGGGTGTATCGCGCCAGCTCACAAGCCTTTAAAAGAGAGATGAACCCCTCTAACGTAGAACGATTAACTTTTTTATTTTGAAGTATTTCTTCAATTTTTTCTTTATTAAACTCACTTGTTTCTAAGCGAAATTTTGATTTTAGATAATTGTGAAGCGCGCGTTCAAGAGCATCATAAAATTGTTCTTTTTGACCTAAGGATTTTTTAGCGACACTTAAATATTTTCGAGCCAAACGGTTTGTTTTCCGAATTTTATTTCCAGTTACATCCAACGCACGTGTCATTCGGTTTCTAACCATAAATACGGTAAATGGAATTAATAAGAAAGGGGTCAATAATAAAAGCCAAAACAAATTAGACTTAAAAAAAGGCTTGGAGTGAATTGGTTTGAGGTTTGTTGTTGTTTTAAAAGAACTAAATTGGTTCAAGTTTGGGGTGATGACATTTTCTACGATAGCTCCAGAACTATTGTTGCTGGTATTCATAGGCCCTTCATCGACATTGATAACCAGTCGTTCTGAAGTTATCGTTTTGTAGCGTTTTGTTTTTAAATCAAAATAGGAAAATGACATGTTTGGAATCGGATAACTTCCTTGGTAATTTGGGACTACGGTATAGGTGTCAATAATGGTTCCGTGCATCCCTGAGGCGCGGGTTAACACCTTTTCAAAGTGTTCTGGCTCATACACCTCTAATGCACTTGGCAACACCAATTTAGGAAGCTTAAATAGTTTTAAATTGCCTTTCCCAGAAACAATGACTTTTAGCTCTAGAGCTTCAGTCGCTTTGAGTGTTTGTTTATTCGATTCGAGCTTAAAGTCAAAGTCACCAACAGCACCCGAAAAGTCCGCTGGTTTTCCCGCTTCAGGAAGTGGCTTTACTCTAATGGTCAAATTGCCTGTGGCAACTGTCCTGTTCACAGTGCTTCTAAAGAGTCTTCCAAAAATATCGCGTCGTTGCGTTGGCACTTCAACGGCTATGTCATAGGCGAGCGGTTCTATATTTAATTTCCCAACCTTTTGCGGATATAGCACCATTTTTTTTAAAATAACATAGTTGTAGTTTTCACCTTTGTAAGTCCCTTGTTCTATTTTAAAATCTTTAATTTCTATATTTTGACTCCAGAAGTCACTGTACCTAGGCTTGTCTAGTTCACGGCTATTTTGAATTCCAGTCCCTGGTGAAAAATAGAGTTTGTAGACAATATAGATGGCTTCATTTAAATAAGGTTTTGCATTAGATATTTCCGCGACAAGATGTGTTGATTGAGACGCAATATAATTTGGGTCGTTGGGGTTTTTGGGTTTATCTATTGCGGCAGATACGGTTATGTTTATTGGAAGGGTTTTATAGGTTTCTCCATCTATTTTAATTGTAGCTTGTCCGATAACAAATGTCCCTCTTTTTTGTGGCGCTAAAAAATAACTATAACTTTTTGAAAATGACCGGACCCCATTTACCCATGAATTATTGATCGACTGACTTGGGCCGCCGACGACTGTGAAGTTTTCAAAATTAGGAGGTTCAAAATCATCACCATCCTTGTTCATCGTAAAATCGACCCGAAGCCGTTCATTGATTCCCAGTTGTTTTTTACTCACTTTTGCAGTAAAAGAAATCTGAGCAGAAACAAACCCGGAGATTAAAAACGTATATAACAGCATTTTTAGTTTCATCCTTTACCAGTCTTTTTCTGTTTTAATTTTGACCCCTTTAGTTTTTGATGCATTCATTTTCTCTTGTACTTTTTTCTCTTCATTACTCATGGCTTCAAGTAAGTTTTTTACTTGCTGAGGCGACAGTTTTCCCTGCTGGGGTTGAGGTTGTCCTTTGTTGTCTTTAGGGTCTTTGTTTTTCTGATCGCCCTTATCATCTTTAGGCTTTCCGTCTTCATCTTCCTTATCGTCGCCCTCTTTTTTATCGCCGTCCTCGCCGCCTTCCTCTTTGTTTTTTTCGTCTTTATCTTTTTTGTCGTCGCTGTTCTCTTTATCGTCTTTGTTTTCGTCTTGGTCTTTATCCTTATCTTCATCGTCGCCATCGCCATCGCCGTCCCCTTGCTCCTTAGCACATTCTTGAGCGAGGGCTAAATTATACCGACTTTCATCATCCGAAGGGTTATTTCTTAGCGCATTTTTGTAGGCTGAAACAGCTTCCTTACAACGTTTTTTTTGCATTAAAGCGTTGCCTATGTTGTGATATGCCTTGTGTTTTTCTGTTTTAGAACGGCTATTTGTTACTGCTTCTAAGTGACGAGACATGGCTTCATCATAAAGCTTAGAGTTATAATAGGCATTACCAAGGTTGTAAGATCCAGTAGCATTGTTTTGTTTTGTAGAAACCCCTAAACGGTATTTTTTTTCGGCCTCAATAAAATTCTCATTAACAAGCGAGTTTCCTTCAAATATATAATTATTGGATTGTGCTAATTGAGGGTCCTCGTCTTGTGTGTACCCATTGAGTGTGATTAATAAAAACAGCACTAAGCAACCACTGGAGCGCCCAATGGTTGATGCTCGACAAGCCTCAAGCCACAAATTTTGTAATAAAATATTCAACTGTTTCATAAGTTTTCATTAAATAGATTTAGACGTTTTAACCATGCGGTTTTTCGTTCTAAAAATAAAATATCCAAAATTAAAAACAATAAACTAAACACCAAAAACCACTGAAATTGATCCTTATATTCTGCAAATTCTTTTGCTTCAAACTCTTTTTTATCCATTGCATTTAAAATGTCTCTAATTTGTTCCACAACGGCAGCGGTGGTCGTTCCGTCAAGATACTCCCCATTTGCTTCTTTGGCAATCAACCGCAACGTTTCGGAGTTAAGCTTCGTAATCACTGTCTCGTTGTTTTGATCTTTTTTATAGCTCATCACAACACCGTTTCTTTTTAGCGGAATCGGCCCTCCTTTTTCACTTCCTACACCAATGGTGTAAATTATTATACCCTCTTCAGAGGCGGCTTCTGCAACGTCAGAACTGAGATCGTTATGATCCTCTCCATCTGAAATGATAATTAAGACACGATTTGTTTGTTCTTCATCGTCAAAATAATTTCGTGACAATTGGATGGCCTCATCAATAGCGGTTCCTTGTGAAGATAGCATGTCGGTATTCATGCTTTGCAAAAACATTTTTGCAGCGGCGTAATCCGTTGTAATTGGTAGTTGAGGAAATGCTTTTCCCGCATACGCAATAATACCAATCCGGTCACTCGCTAAATTATTTATGATCTGTGTCACTAGTTGTTTCGATTTCTCGATTCGATTGGGTGCTACATCTTCAGCAAGCATACTCTTTGAAACGTCAATTGCAAACACAATATCAACACCTTCGCGTTTAATGGTTTCAAGTTTTGTGCCAATTTTAGGATTCACTAACGCAATGACCAAACTACCGATAGCCAAACAAAAGACACAAAATTTTAGCACGGATTTAAAAAAAGACAAATCGGGGCTCAATCGCTTTAAAACAACCGAGCTTCCAAAGGCTTTTTGGACTCTTTTTTTCCAGAAAATAGTCCACAAAAACACTAGCAACATTACCGGAAGGATGAGCAATAACCAAAACCAAAATTTTTCTTCTAATTGATACATTTAAATAAAGCTTCTAAATAAAGTGAATCGCAATAAAAACTCAAACAATAATAACCCCAAAGCCAGAAACACTAACGGTCTGAACTTTTCTTCATAGTTATAAAATTTAAATTCTTCTATTTCTGTTTTCTCGAGCGCGTCGATTTCTTTGTAGATTTCCTTTAGCTTACGGTTATTCGTTGCTCTAAAGTACTTTCCTCCTGTTACCTCTGCAATTTCTTTTAAGAGTTTTTCGTCAATTTCTACTTGTGTTCTTCCATATTGAAACACGCCATTTCTGATGGCTATAGGCGATAATGCCATGCCGTTGGTTCCAAGCCCAATGGTGTAGGCTTTAATACCATATTCGACCGCTAACTCACTCGCTGTTTGAGGATCAATAAATCCAGCATTGTTGACGCCGTCGGTCAATAAGATGATGATTTTACTTTTTGCTTTACTGTCTTTAATTCGATTCACGGCGGTTGCTAACCCCATCCCAATGGCGGTCCCACCAGTGATGACCGTATTGTATTTTATGTCTTTTAAAGATTGGAGCACGATGCTTTTGTCACTTGTAATAGGGGTTTTGGTATAACTTTCTCCTGCATATTCTACAAGTCCAATTCGGTCATTTGGACGCCCTTTAATAAAATCCGCAGCGACATTTTTTAGCGCATCAAGTCGATTGGGTTTTAGGTCTTTTGCTAACATACTCGCAGAGACATCAATCGCTATAACAATATCTACGCCTCGTGTTGTTTTTGTTTTTGAGGACACATCCACTGTTTGTGGGCGCGCAAGTGCTGTAATAATTAGAGCTATAGCCAACATTCTTAAACCAAACAAAAGATGCTTTAAAGTGGTCCAGATACTTGTTTTACGAAACCCTTCTGTGCTAGAAACACTTAATTGGGCGGTTTGTTTTTTATGTTTCAAGACATACCAAACCACCAAAACAGGCAGCAGCATTAGGAGCCAGAAAAATTCTTTTTGCGTAAAATCGATTCCCTTAAACATTATTTTTCTTTTTCGGTTAGTTTAATAAGTTCGATAGAATTTAAAATTCGTTCCATAATTTGATCGGCATACACATCGTCCTCTTTCCAGGTCAAAATAACCTGCTGTAATAAATTAGGAGTTGAAAACCCTAAAATGACATACTCACCCTTTACGAGCCTATCCTTGATGAGAAAATCAGCGACTCCAAATGTTTTGAGACCCTCTTGTCCATTTGGGGTGATAAATTGTTCACTTTTGTTGAGGATGTTTTTGGTGCCTTTTTTCTCAAAGGTATCCAAGACCCCTTCCGCGACTTTTGCCAAATCAATGGCGGTATCTTTTTCCTTTCCCTCTTCGGGTTGACTCGCATACTTTGAACTGCTTACAACCACATCGATTGGGGTGTCAATTCCAGCATATGTAAATGTAGCCATTTCAACCTTACCTTTCAATTCTTCGGGAAGCTCAACAGTTTGTCTTTCTAAAACTATGGGCGTTGAAAGTATAATACCTGGAGCGCCATATTCGCTTGTAACCCAATCTGATTTTTCTAATAAGAGCTTGCTAGGGTTTCTAAGGATCGTATCTTTTGTCGTTGTAAATCCATTTCTGATTATCAACCCGGTCATCGTTATCAAACTCACTCCGAGTATGAGGGCTATAATTTGTTTGATTTTTTTTCGTTTTTGTTTGCGAGCGATTGCTTCACGATAGGCCAAATCTTCTAATAACTCTTCTTCTGTGGGCTCCGGAAGCCCTTCTTTTACATGATCAATTTCCGTTTCAATCGTACTTTTATCGAATTTGGCTAATTCAAAATCTGGCTTAGATTTTGCGAATTTAACCAAATCAGCACGTTTTAAAATGGTTTCAATATTTCGAATTGTTTCTGGAGTTAGTTCAATTTGATTGGCGTCTTTTAAGGTTCTCAAACGCTGAACCAATTCATCGGTGGTACTTTCTAACGACTGTTCGTAAACTTGTTCATCGAGATACTGTCTTAAAATTAAAGTCAAATCGGAATAAAAGGTTTTAATTTCCTCGTTTTGAAAATAATGTGCTTCATCTAGTTTTTCTAAGGCCAATTTGGCGCGTTCATAAGGAGGTAAAGCCGCAATTTTTTCTGATTCAGTTAAAGGCTTTTTGCGCCAAATAAACCAGTATAATACGCCACCAATCAGAAATAAAAGGAATAGAAACAATCCTAGATTTCTCCAAAGATCAGAACGCGTTTTTTTGACTTCTGAAATTGGCTTGATGTCAAAGAGTTTTTGCTTGGTTGTGTCGACCACAACGGGATTCACTTGAACCTGTAAGGAATCGGTAAAAAAGGTTTCATCACCAATTATAATCTTTTGTTTTGGAATGGTATACACTCCAGAGTCAAACAGCGTCAGTCCGTAGGTTTTTGTAAGCTGATAATAGCTTTCTTTTTTAGTCGTGTCAATAGGGTAGCTATTGATCATTTCAAGTGGCTGAAATGTTTGTTCTTCAGAAAAGACCACCAGAGCGGTTGAATCTGCTTTTATTTGGATTTTATATAACAATTCAGCCCCAATTTTGATGGCGGTTGAATCGATGCTAGTCGTCACTTGGCTAGAGGCGACCGTCGAAATAAGCATGCAGAAAATACTCCAAAGTAGGCTTTGTATCGTCCGTGTTTTTATGGTTCTAGTGCGCTTCATTTCGTGTTTATCCTCGTTGTTTAAAATAGCCCAATAATTTTTTTACATAACTTTCATCAACTCTACAACTCAGTGCACCTGCACCCGATTTCTTAAAGCTATCAGAAAAGTAATTGACCTTGTTTTGATAATTTGCTTGGTAATTTTTTCGTACGGTTTTCGAAGCAGTATTCACCAAAAAGGAGGCTCCAGATTCTTGGTCTTCGACTTGAATCATCCCTAAATTCGGAATCTCGGCCTCGTATTTGTCATACACCCTGATGCCTGTGATGTCATGTTTTCCAGAGGCGATTTTTAAATTATGCTGATATGCGTCTCCCATAAAATCGGACAAAAGAAATACAATTGCTTTCTTTTTCATCACATTTGATAAAAATTTAAGCGCTTCTGCGATGTCTGTTTCTTTACTTTTAGGCGAAAACTCAATCAGCTCTCTAATAATTCTTAACACATGCGAACGTCCTTTTTTTGGCGGAATGTATAATTCAATTTCGTTCGAAAATAAAATCAATCCAATTTTATCATTGTTCTGAGTGGCCGAAAACGCAAGTGTTGCTGCAATTTCGGTTACAATTTCATTTTTGAATTGCGCTTCGGATCCAAAAAGTTTAGAACCCGACACATCGACCATTAACATCATGGTTAACTCGCGTTCTTCTTCAAAAATTTTAATATGAGGTTCGTTACAACGGGCGGTCACATTCCAATCAATATTCCTTACATCGTCCCCATATTGATATTGTCGAACTTCTGAAAACGTCATTCCACGCCCCTTGAAAGTCGAGTGGTACTCGCCCCCAAACACATGGTCGGACAAGCGACGTGTTTTGATTTCTATTTTTCTAACTTTTTTTAGTAATTCCTTAGTATCCATTTGATGCCTGTGCTGTTATGTACGTGTGATTTTAAACCACTCAAAAAAGTCACTATGAATTAAGGTACCTCAATGACATTGACAATTTTACTGATAATGTCTTCGGATGTTACATTTTCAGCTTCCGCTTCATAGGTAATTCCGATTCGATGACGCAGTACGTCATAGACGATCGCACGCACATCTTCAGGGATGACATAGCCACGACGTTTAATGAAGGCATAGCATTTGGCGGCAGTTGCCAAATTGATACTTCCTCTTGGTGATGCACCAAAAGCGATCAACGGTTTTAGCTCTGCTAAACCATATTTTTCTGGGTATCGCGTCGCAAATACGATGTCTAGGATATATTTCTCAATCTTCTCATCCATGTAAACCTCTCTTACGGCAGCTTGTGCGCTCAAAATTTGTTTAACGGTCACGACCGGATTAATTTTTTCAAACGCTCCTTTTAAATTTGCTCTTATAATAAGCTGTTCGTCTTCAATTTTTGGATAATCGATAATTGTTTTTAACATGAAACGATCGACCTGAGCTTCCGGAAGGGGATACGTTCCTTCTTGCTCTACCGGATTCTGAGTCGCCATGACAAGAAATGGTTTGTCCAATATAAAGGTTTCGTCGCCGATGGTAACTTGTTTTTCTTGCATCGCTTCTAAAAGTGCCGATTGAACTTTTGCAGGTGCTCGATTGATTTCATCTGCCAAAACAAAATTGGCAAAAATAGGCCCCTTTTTAATGGTGAAATCGTTGGCTTTAATATTGTAAATCATGGTGCCGACCACATCGGCAGGTAACAAGTCTGGTGTAAATTGTATTCGACTAAAACTTCCGGCTACGGCTTGAGACAAGGAGTTTATTGCCAGCGTTTTGGCTAGTCCAGGAACCCCTTCCAAAAGAATATGGCCTTGACCTAAAAGACCAATAAGCAAGCGTTCTATCATGTGTTTTTGTCCAACAATTACCTTGTTCATTTCTAAAGTAAGTAAGTCAACAAAGGCACTTTCTTTTTCAATTTTCTCATTGATTGATTGAATGTCAATCATGTTCTTATCATCTTCCATCGTAATGTTTTAAATAATTGTTTTTTAATCTAAAAAATTCTGTTGTGCAATTTGTTAAAATATTTCCGTTCACCTTGTTAATAATTGGTTAAAACTTAGGTTCAATTTATGGCTTAATGAATATTTGTTTATTATTTTTAATTTAGAATTAACAAAATGAAGAAATCAAAGTTTTCTAAAATGATTGCAGGCACTATGTCATGGGGGGCTTGGGGGCGTAATTTTAATGCAACCGAGATGCAGTGCTTGATTGAAAAATGTGTAGAATTTGGTGTCACCTCTTTTGATCATGCGGATATTTATGGCGGATATTCAACTGAATTTGCTTTTGGAGCAGCATTTTCTAAAACGTCCATAGTGCGCTCCGAGGTTCAATTCATTTCGAAATGCGGAATTCAATTGATGTGTCCAAACCGACCAAATAAAATAAAGCATTATGATTGCTCTAAAGCGTATATTATTGCCTCCGCAGAGGCCTCATTAAAACACTTAAAGACAGACTATTTAGACGCGCTGTTGATCCATCGTCCTAGTCCATTGATGCATCCTTATGAGATTATGGAAGCGATTCAACAGTTAAAAAAAGACGGAAAAATTAGTAGTTTTGGCGTGTCAAATTTTACACCGTCTCAAGTCGATCTAATTTCTAGCGAAGTGGCGATTGACATCAATCAAATTGAGTTTTCCGCCGTTCAGCATCAAGCCTTATTTAACGGAAGTTTGGATCAGATGTTAAAACACAAAATCACTCCCATGGCTTGGGCGCCACTTGGGGCGTTGTTTTCTAGCGAAGTATCAGCTCAAAAAAATCGTATTATTGAGCAACTCGACGTTTTAGCTCAAAACTATGACGCTACTCCAGATCAGTTACTATTGGCTTGGATCTTAAAGCACCCTTCTGGGACTCATCCTGTAATTGGAACGACTCATTTAAAACGTATCGAAGCCTCAGCAGCGGCTGTTTCAATACCTCTTATAATCGAAGATTGGTTTAAAATATTAGAGGCCAGTCAAGGCTACAAAGTTCCCTAAACCCCTGCAAAATGATTAATAAACGACTGCTTATCAAAAATCTTCTTGCGCATAATGACGAGAGCAGTTTTTATGATAAAAAGTTAAAAATTAACATTAGTAATAAAGAAGGCAAAGCGAAGTTTCTAAAACATATTTGTGCGCTATCCAATAGCAATCCAAACAACAATTCCTACATCGTGATTGGGGTAGACGATCAGTATAGTCACATTATTGGCGTTGATTTTTTTGATGACAGTAAAATTCAAAACCTTGTGAACGCCTATTTAAGCCATCCACCGATTATTCAGTATGAAAACATTCCGTTTCCACATCTGAGTGATGACAAGGTGGTGGGGCTGGTTACCATTCGCCCCAAAGAAACTCAAGAAATCACTTCCCTTCGTAAAAATATTTGGAAGTATTATGGAGGCAGTGTGTTTTTTAGAGAAGGCAGTATAAGTATGCCCAAAGTATTTGACATTGAACTGACGGATTCCAATTCAGAAATTGTAGCGTCTATTGAAGCGCATTCTCGGAACAATATTAAGTATACTTTGGATGGAGTCTTTGATTTTATGGCACAACGAAAGGATTATGATCCAAAATACAAGGTTTTCAAAGAGTATTTTGTGATCTGTTGGTCTGGCCAAAAAAAGAAGATAAAAACCCAAACGTTTTATTCGCGGGTGGACATCGCGTTGATTAACGAACAGGTGCGCTTGTTTTACTCGACATTGGACGCCGTTGAGATTTCCTATGACAGTGATTCTTTTAAAATTATTGAGTATGTCAACTTAGGGTTAAACGGTCAAAACACCTATTATCAACTAGAAAAAACCACGATTACTTTTGGAAACAATGCGATTTACAACATTGATTCTCAATTGCTTTTTAAGCCACCTCAATACGATAAAAAAATTCTGCACCATATTTATAATGCCAACAACGCGCTTATGGATCGGCTTAAACAGGGAAAAGTTCTTACAACGGCGCAGCTCAACGATTTGAAAAATGTTCCCGCAACATATTTAATCTGTTATTTTAATGGTTTTGAAGCCGCGTTGACGCAGCTCCAATCCGCAAAGCCGCTGTTGTATAAACACAGCGATGAAGTGTATGCGCTTTATAAAGAAAGCATGCGAATTCTAAGGAAAGCGAAGTATAGTTAAGGTTGTTGTGCTGTGGAGCCACCACTACGCTAAAGTGAGGCAACATCAATTGCTTTAGTTTTTTTAGAAATAGTTCTTATTATAAAGGACTTTTGTTCTCGTTTATTATTTCCCGCCGTCCAGTTCATCTTGCCATTCCAACAATTTTTTCCACTTACCCTCGTATGCTAAGCGGGCTTGTTTTGGCCATGTTCCAGGGACATGCATTTTAAAGGCGTCTCCACCACTGTCTAAAATTGTTTGACACCGTTCAATATTACAATCGGCTAAAGCTTTCCAGCTACGAACGCCATTATTGTGAAATAGTTGTTGAATTTTCGGCCCAATTCCTTCAATAACTGTCAGGTCATTTTCTTTAATGGGTCTTCCAAACACACTTTTAGCTAGGGCTGCATTAAACATCAAACCAGTAGTTTTTGGATCTGAAAAAGAAGTTCTAGCAGTTGTTTTTTGATCGTTGCAAGCTTTTAGCTCTGCTTCAAGACGTTTAATTTGTGATTTACAGTCATCACAATTTTTACAGTCGCGCTGTTTGTTAAATAAGCGACCCAAAAGGTAGCCAAATAGTGCGCACAATAGTCCAACGATTATAGGGATTAATAGATGCCAATTCATGATTTTTTTGTTTTGTAGTTAATTAATTATTACGTCTGTTCGTCTGTTTTTAGCTTTTCCAGCAAGAGTATTGTTGGTTGCAATTGGAGCCGATTCTCCTTTTGATTCGGTTTTGACTTTATGAGCTTCTACGTTCAGTTTTAATAACTGACGTTTTGTAAAATCAGCTCGTCGCTGTCCAAGCCCCATATTAAATTTGGCCGACCCGTCGCTATCACAATGCCCAACAATGGTGCAAGAACGGTTTTCATACGCGTTGAGGTAATCTGCTAAGTCACCAAGAGCGCTTTTTTTCAAGTCTCGGTTAGATATTGTGTATTTACCAAGTTCAAAATTCAGTAAAGTAGGCGATGCTAATAAGGCATTTTTTAGTGCAGCATCCCGTTTGGATAAATCGTCATCCAATAAAAGTGCATAAGGGCCGTGTAAAACACCCGAAGCATCTGGTCGAAGACCTTCATTCATGACCCCAGAAGTAAGAATTTTATCAACCGAAATCCCCCTGGTACTCAATTGTTTTTTAATGGCTTCTGCTCGTGCCATTCCTAAATCGCCAAAAGAAGAGGTGTTGGATTCATCACCTTTAAAATACCCCATCACTTTTAGAACTTTTGAAGGATTTTGAGACAGGTAGTTTTTTAGCTTTTCAATTGGGGTGTCCAGTCCTTCAGGAATAGGCGCTAAAATAGTGTGTCCTGAAGTATTGAATTTGAAATTTTCACTGGTACCAATATCAAAGTCCGCCCCAGAAATCGAAAAAGGGTTCAAGTATTCAGAGACACTAGTGGCATCAATAGGAATGTTTGTGTTGGCGTTGAGAGTCGTATTTTCACAACGGTTACAATTGGAGAGCCAGTAAAGGATGGATCCAATAACAATGGTAAATAAAATTCCCAATAAATAGGTGGTTTTCTTGCTCATCTGACGTGGGTTTTACGATGTAATCACAACAAACAATAGTTGTGTATAAAGTAAGACACATAAATAAAAAAAAAGTCACATCTTGCGGATGTGACTTTTAAAAACAATAATAAATTAGGTTATAAATTGAACATAATCCCTTGTGCTAAAGGTAATTCGTCGGAGTAATTAATGGTATTTGTTTGACGGCGCATATATACTTTCCATGCATCCGAACCAGACTCACGTCCACCACCCGTTTCTTTTTCACCTCCAAAAGCACCACCAATTTCTGCTCCAGAAGTTCCAATATTTACATTGGCAATTCCACAATCAGACCCGGCATAAGACAAGAACTTTTCAGCCTCTTTTAGTTCATTGGTCATAATCGCAGAAGACAAGCCTTGAGCCACACCGTTTTGTTTTTGGATGGCATTTTCTACCGCCCCAGAATATTTCATTAAATATAAGATTGGTGCAAAGGTTTCATGTTGTACAATCTCATAATGGTTTTCAGCTTCAATAATGGCTGGCTTCACATAACAACCACTTTCATAGCCTTCACCTTCTAAAACACCACCATCAACCAATATATTTCCTCCTTCAGCTTTTGCTTTTTCAATTGCTGCTAAATAGGTGTTTACAGAATCCTGATCGATCAAAGGCCCGATATGGTTTTTTTCATCCAAAGGATTTCCGATGGTTAATTGTCCATAAGCTCCTACAATAGCGTCCCTAACTTTGTCATATACAGACTCGTGAATAATCAGTCGTCGTGTAGAAGTACAACGCTGTCCGCAAGTTCCTACCGCACCAAAAATAGCGCCAGGCACCACTACTTTTAAATCCGCGGTTGGGGTGATAATAATTGCATTATTTCCTCCCAACTCTAGTAAAGATTTCCCAAAACGTTGAGCTACCGTAGCCCCTACAATTCGTCCCATTCTTGTAGAACCGGTCGCAGAAATCAAAGGTACTCTTGTGTCCGTCGTCATCATTTCTCCAACGGTATAATCGCCATTGATGATCGACGAAATCCCTTCTGGCAACTTGTTTTCTTTTAAAATTTCGGCAATAATATTCTGACAAGCAATAGAGCATAAAGGTGCTTTTTCTGACCCTTTCCACACACATACATCTCCACAAATCCATGCCAAAGCAGTATTCCACGCCCAAACTGCGACAGGGAAATTAAAGGCAGAGATAATACCCACCACTCCAATAGGGTGCCATTGTTCTCGCATCACATGGCCAGGACGCTCAGAAGGAATGGTTTGTCCGTTTAATTGTCGAGACAATCCAACGGCAAAATCACAGATATCAATCATTTCTTGAACTTCTCCATACCCTTCTTGCAAGGATTTTCCCATTTCATAAGACACTAATTTACCGAGGGGTTCTTTTAAAACTCTTAACTTATTTCCAAATTGACGGACAATTTCGCCACGTTGGGGCGCTGGCATCATTCGCCACTCAGGGAACGCAGCCGTTGCAGCCGTCATCACCGCTTCATAGTCTGCTTGAGAGGTGCAAACCACGCTTCCAATTTTTTGGCCATCTACAGGCGAAAAACTATCGAGGGTAGCACCATTTCCAAAGCTATTTGCACCTGTTGAAGTTCCTAAGTTTATATCTTTAACTCCAAGCGCATCCAATGCATCTTGAATTTTAAAAGTATTAAAGGCTGTATTCATTTTTTATAATTTTATAAATCTGTTTGAGTTGCGAATATAATAATTTTATAGCCGCTTTAATGATAATTACACAATCATTCCCAGTCGCAAAAAGGATGTTTACTGAGGTTAGAATTATAATATCTTATATCTCCAGTAACTTCTTGTCCTAGCCAATTTGGTTTAGAAAAAACGTCATCTTCAGCGCTTAATTCTACTTCAGCAATTACCAATCCAGCATTTAAGCCTTCAAATTCATCAACTTCAAATAGGTGATTACCGACCGAAACTTCATGCCTTGTTTTACGAATGATCGTTTTTTCACATAAGCCTAAAAGTGTCTCGGCGTCTGTTTTAGAAATTTCTTTTTCCCATTCAAACCGACTTAGCCCACTTTCGTTGCTTTTTCCCTTGACGGTCATAGAGCCTTTTTGGTCATTAAGACGAATCCGAACTGAGCGCTCGGGATGGCTGTTTAAATACCCTTGAGCAATCGTCGATTTTTTTGAAGCTTCTACACGATATCTGTCAGAGATTACCAAAAATTTACGTTCAATTTCTATCATAAAAAATAAGCTAGTGATTAGATGCTCTAAATTTACAGTAAGTCAAACGATTTACCAATACGAAATAGAAAACAACTTTTTTAAACGCTTTCAAGGAGACTTATCTGGAGTAATTGCTAAAAAATATGGAATGAATTCTTTGGTTTGATAAGATTTCGTTGAGAGAACTCAACCAATATGCGAATATTCGCAAAAATACTACTTTCGTAGAGGAATTTCGGAGTTGCTTTAGTAATTTTGGGAGCAACTAAATGTATTAAAGTAATGTCCACTCAGCCAAAAATCACCAGATTTAAACAAAACGTTTTGTCAAAATATCAAATATACAACAGTATATTTATGACTCTTCCTTTTAACTCGATTACAAAAACCGGTGCGCTTTTGCCACTTTTTTTTGAAACCTGTAAAAAAGGATTTGCAAACAATGAAGATCCTACAACCATTGTAAATACATTTTTTAAAAAATACCAAGCCAGACGATCTCCTAAAAGTCAGATCGATTTGTTGTTTCGTTTTATACAATATATCGAGCGCCAAGTGGTCTTGTTTGATGCCATCGAAGATGCTGCCTTCCCTGTTGTTAACAATATGGATGGAATTGGAACTTTGAGAAGTTTAAAAGAAAAAGTAAGCTCTGAGAACAAATTGGAAGTACTTCAAAACTACTTAGAGGAATTCAAAGTGCGTATTGTGTTAACAGCGCATCCAACACAATTTTACCCAGGATCGGTATTAGGAATCATCACCGATTTAACCGAGGCCATCCGTGAAAACGACTTATTTCGCATCAACGAATTGTTAGCACAATTAGGAAAAACACCTTTCTTTAAACAATCAAAGCCAACACCTTACGATGAAGCAGTGAGTCTAATTTGGTACTTAGAACATGTGTTTTATAAATCGTTTGGGAGTGTTTATGACTATATTCAGCAAAATATTTTTGACGGGAAACACATTGATAACGACATTATTAATATTGGTTTTTGGCCAGGAGGCGACAGAGATGGGAACCCATTTGTAACCCCAGAAATTACTTTGAAAGTTGCGGCAAGGCTTCGTGAAACGATTATCAAAAACTATTACCGGGACTTAAGAGGTCTTAAAAGAAAACTATCCTTTGCGGGGGTTGAAGATCGAGTTGTAGCCTTAGAAGTGGAGCTCTATAAAATTATAACCAATAAAAAATCTACCTTAACACTAGAGTATTTAACGTCAGAGTTAAAAGAAATTAAGGCCGTTGTTGTTCAAGAGCACCAGTCGCTTTATGCCCCTGAATTGAACAGCCTTTTAAATAAAATTCATTTATTTGGATTCCACTTTTCTACACTAGACATCCGTCAAGACAGTCGTGCGCATGCTGCGGTATTTAACGATATGGTCAACGTGATGATTGAAAGCGGAAGCGCTAGTTTCCCTGAAAATTACCATGATTTGCCGGAAACAGATCAAATTCAGGTGTTGTCAAATATTAAAGGACGTGTTGATTTTGATTTAATTACGGATAAAGACACATTAAAAGCCTTAAAAACGATGGAGGCGATTAAAACCATTCAGCAGACCAATGGCGAAAAGGCAGCCAATCGATACATTATTAGTAACAATCAAAGCACGCTCCATGTCATGCAGTTGTATGCAATGCTTAAGCTTGTTGCATTTCAAGATGATCTAACAGTGGATTTAGCACCACTTTTTGAAACCATTACAGATTTACAAAATGCACCTTCCGTCATGGAAGACCTTTATACTAATCCCGAATATGCTGCGCACTTAAAAGCGCGAGGAAACAGACAAACCATCATGCTGGGGTTTAGTGACGGCACCAAGGACGGTGGTTATTTAATGGCCAACTGGGCAATTTATCAAGCGAAAGAACTGTTAACTGCGATCTCCAGAAAGTATGACATTACGGCGATTTTCTTTGATGGTCGAGGTGGGCCACCCGCAAGAGGTGGTGGAAAAACACATAATTTCTATGCGTCCTTGGGACCAACAATTGAAGACAAAGAAGTGCAGCTGACGATTCAAGGGCAAACGATAAGCTCAAATTTTGGGACGTTAGAGTCCTCACAATATAACCTTGAACAATTGATTAGCTCTGGGATTCATAATAGCTTGAGTGACAAAGACCTTAGTATGACCCCTCAAAACAGAGTGGTGATGGCCCAGTTGTCTAAACTAAGTTATGAAGCATATGTGAATTTTAAAGCGCATCCGAAGTTCATCCCTTACTTAGAACACATGAGCACGCTTAAGTATTATGCGAAAACCAATATTGGAAGCCGTCCATCTAAGCGAGGCAAAGCAGAAGGACTCGTGTTCGAAGATTTGCGCGCCATTCCTTTTGTAGGCTCATGGAGTCAATTGAAACAAAATGTACCAGGATTTTTTGGCGTAGGAACCGCATTAAAACATTATGAAGATATTGGTGAGTTTGAAAAAGCACAACACTTATTTAAAACCTCTGATTTTTTCAAAACGTTGATTGAAAACAGTATGATGTCCTTATCTAAATCGTTCTTTGATTTGACCAAATACATGTCTGAAGATCCAGAGTATGGCGAATTTTGGAATGTGATTTATAGTGAGTATGTTACCACTAAACGTTTGTTATTAAAACTAACAGGTTATGACGAGTTGATGCAAGAAGAGCTTGCTGGAAAGGCTTCTATCTCGGTGCGAGAGTCTATCGTATTGCCTTTATTAACAATACAACAATATGCATTGAAAAAGATTCAGGAGCTAGAAAAAGAATCTCCAAGAGACAAGGATCAAATTAAAACGTACGAAAAAATTGTAATGCGCTCTCTATTTGGAAACATTAATGCGAGTCGAAACTCAGCATAAATCACACATTCATATTAAATTAAAAAGCCTCTAGAACAACTTCTAGAGGCTTTTTGGCGACTAACTAAATAAACAGCTAATGCTCATTTAATCTAAAATCTGGGTATGCGTCCATTTGGTGTTCGTGTGCATCAAGACCTTCTAGTTCTTCTCGTTCCGAGACTCTAATACCCATGGTCTTCTTTAATGCAAATATGATAAGGAAAGAAGTCGCGATACAAAACACAGCATAACACAAAACGCCAACGAGTTGTACTAGAAACTGATCAACCCCTGCTTTGGCGCCAAAAAGTCCAACAGCTAAGGTTCCCCAGACACCACATATAAGGTGTACAGCAATGGCCCCAACAGGGTCATCTAATTTTATTTTATCGACTAAGCTCACCGTAAATACTATGAGTGCGCCAGCAATCGCTCCAATGAGGATGGCATCTTCCGGGCTCATTTGATCGGCGCCAGCAGTAATCCCTACAAGTCCTCCTAAAATACCATTTAGGAACATTGTTAAATCTAAGTTTTTATATAAGACCGTTGAAGTAATCATTGCGACGACACCACCAGCGGCAGCGGCCAAACAGGTGGTTACCAAAGTTAAGGATGTTGCTTCGGGGTTTGCGGATAATACAGAACCGCCGTTAAATCCAAACCAGCCCAACCAAAGAATAAGAACTCCAGCCGTTGCTAATGGGATGTTGTGTCCTGGAATGGCCTGAGACGTTCCATTATTAAACTTCCCAATCCGAGCTCCTAAAAGGTAAACAGCGACTAAAGCAGCCCATCCCCCCACAGAGTGGACGAGGGTAGATCCCGCAAAATCATAAAAGCCTTCCGCATCTCCAATGGTTAGCGACGATAAAAATCCGCCACCCCATTGCCAAGATCCAGCAATTGGATAGACAAACCCAACATATACAACCGTAAAAATCATAAAGGCTCCGATTTTCATACGTTCCGCAACGGCTCCAGAAACAATTGTTGCGGCGGTTGCGGCAAACATGCCTTGGAATAAAAAGTCGGTCCACCACGTATAACCCCCATCTGCATACTCGGCAGTCATGCCGTTTTCTGGAGGGCTTATCCCTGGAACAATAGACCCTATAAATCCATTAAAGTCTCCAGGGTACATTAAGTTAAAGCCTATCATATAGTAAAGGAGAAGCCCAACAGTTATAATAAAGATGTTTTTAAATAAAATATTAATTGTGTTTTTTTGACGTGTGAGCCCAATTTCTAGAAATGCAAATCCAGTATGCATAAAAAAAACGAGCGCCGTACAGATCATCATCCATACGTTATTGATAGTTAGTAATTCCATAGTTGTTATTTTAATGTATTTATGCCTTTTTCGCCGGTTCTAATTCTATAGACTTCATCGACCTGTGATACAAAGATTTTTCCATCACCAACATCGCCCGTAGAGCCTGCTGAAAGGATCGCCTTGATGGTCACTTCTTCAAAATCATCATTTACCACAATAGACAAATAGCGTCTTTGGATATCACTTGTGCTGTATGAAACACCCCTGTATACATGGCCTTCTTTTTCGTTCCCAAGACCTGTAACGTCCCAGTACGAGAAGAAATTGACACCGACTTCGTGCAGGGCTTTTTTGACACTAGAAAATTTAGATTTTCTAATGATTGCTTCTACTTTTTTCATAGGTTTTAAATTTAGTTTGAATTCAAAAATAATTAAAAATATAAATACCCCTAAATTTTTAGGGGTATAGTATGTGTTTTTATGAATATGACAATAATACCCCGTTTATTTTGAAGGGCTTGTTTCTAAATAGTATTAAACATAAAAACCCTAGAAGCGCGAGCCCCTAAGGTTTTTAACACAAACTAAAAATCACAAACTAATTTTTAATTTTTTTAGAGTAAATGAATGCTCCAATATTGTTTTGAAGTTAGTCTTGACCTCTTTCTCTTTTACCAGGATATGCAATAGATCCGTGCTCAGAGATGTCTAATCCAGCAACTTCTTCTTCTTCTGTAACTCTCAATCCAACAGTTTTCTTAAGGATTCCAAAGACTACAAAAGAAAGAACAACAGCCCAAACAGCATATGCCAACCCTCCAGTCAATTGTGCTACAAGTTGAGCAGAACCACCTCCGTTAAAGATCCCAAGTCCAGCATCGCCGTCTACACCCCAAAGTCCGATTACAATCGTTCCCCAGAATCCAACAACTCCGTGAACAGAGGCTGCACCAATAGCATCGTCTATTTTAAGTTTCTTTTCGATAATTTCGATAGAGAATACCACAATGATACCACCAATAAGTCCCGCTAATACAGCACCACCAGCAGTCATGTTTCCACAACCTGCAGTAATACTGACCAATCCAGCTAACGCACCATTTAAAGATTGCGCTAAATTTGGCTTACCGTACCAGATCCAAGTGGTGATCAGTGCACCTAATGCACCAGCCGCCGCAGCAAGGTTGGTAATTAACACGACTGTTGAAGCAGCAACCGCATCGTCTCCACCCCAAGCAAGTTGAGATCCACCATTAAATCCAAACCATCCTAACCAAAGGATAAACACCCCTAAGGTTGCTAATATCTGGTTGTGACCTGGAATAGGCATTACTTTTCCATTTACAAATTTTCCAATTCTAGGACCTACCATGTAAGCAGCAACTAAAGCAGCAAAACCACCTACAGCATGTACGATAGACGATCCAGCAAAGTCAATAAACCCTAGCTCTGTCAACCATCCTGATCCTTGCCATTGCCATCCCCCTGCAATTGGGTAGATGATAGCAGTCATAACGATTGAAAAGATAACGTACGTTGAGTATTTTGTTCTTCCAGCGATAGCTCCAGAAACAATTGTTGCAGCCGTTGCAGCAAACATTGTTTGGAAGAATAAATCAGCCCCTTCACCTTGCATGATGCCACTCCAGAAAAACCATCCGTTTGTAGTATCGCCATACATTAAAGAGTATCCTACAAACCAGTAGGTAAGAGATCCTACAGCAATATCCAGCAAATTTTTCATTGCGATGTTCACTGCATTTTTGGACCGTGTCATTCCAGATTCTACTAAAGTAAAACCTGCTTGCATGAAGAATACTAAGATACCAGATAATAGCATCCATAACATTCCCATGTCGTCCTTGATCGCTCCAGCAAGACCCTCAACCGCAGCGGCATCCTGTATTACTAGAGGTAAGTTGTTAATTAAATGTGACATAAATTATATTTTTGGTTGGTTAATATTTACGGGTCCTAGAAAGAGTAAACGGCAGCAATTGTAAGCGCTGTGGCGTTTTTTTCAGCGGCAATCCCTTCAATAATGTAATCGTCAGAACTATCGTAACGTAATTCTGTGATTAGTTTTAAGTTGTCGTCTAACTGTGTGCTACCAGTAAAGGTTAAGGCTAAAACATCTTCGCTGTCATCTGCAGAAGTGTATGAGAAAAATTCTGGACGCAATCCTAATGCAAACGTTTCAGAGAACGTGTTTTCTAGGTAAAAAGCAACTCCTTGGTATCCAGATTCTGTATCATCAGAGTATGCATAAGCAGCGTTGATTCCTACGAAAAATGAGTCAGAGGCATTAAAACCTCCTGTGTAATCTACAAAAATAGCGTCCGTTGGAGCTGATGGAATATCTACAGAGCCATAAATGAAGTTTAGGTATTGCCCTTTATATCCAACCTGAGCGCCAAATTGAGTTGCCCCGCTCTCATTAGCGTCAGCACTAGAAATAGCATGTGCGTTAGTTATCGCTAATAAAAAAGATAGATCTTCACTTGCAGCGTAGTCTAACTTCACACCTGTGTGAGAAAATGGACCTGCGTTAAATAAATAAGATACAGAATAGTTAAAGTTAGCTGCAGGAGAAATCACTTCATATCCTAAAAAGGTGTTGAACTGTCCAGCAGTAATTGTAACGGATTCACTTAAATTATAGTAAGCGTACAATTGGTTGATGGCTCCAGCCATGTTTGCATCGTCAGCTCTTGGGCCAAATGCAAGATCAGCAACAACACCAGACTTGGCGCCTTCATAAGAAAACACGGTGTTTGCCATTCCCAATCCAAATCCATTTGCTTTTTCTGGATTTGCAATTAACAGTCCAGGAGTTCCTGTCCCATCTACTGTGTTGGTGGTGCCGTACACATCTACTGTACCAGATACTGATAATTTAGGAGCTTCATCCTGTGCGTTTAGAGTCATTGCTCCAACAAAAACAATTGCACTTAAAATAATTTTTTTCATAATAGTTAATTTTAGTAGTTAATAAATTTTAGTTAACGGCCCAAAACTAACAATAAACAAACAAAACCCTTAAAAAAATAGGGTATAATAATTAATTTTTACATAATATTTAGTTTAACCCCCTAAATTTTTAGGGTATGTCTGTTTTTTGTATAATATTTTCGATATTTCAATAGTCTGTTCTTTTTTTATGAATTTTTTTTGTGACGATTGTCTATATATATAGATCAATAAATAAGTGCTCTATTTTCAATTGATTATTCGATAGTCTTAGGAGGGTTTCATTGCTCAAAATGCATTAATAGGTATTCTAAATTGGAATTTCGAAAAAGTGACGGAGCTTTTTTTAAAATCGATTTTTACCAATTATATTACATCTTTATTAAGGTTCAACCAGAAATAATTTTAAGTATGTTAAAAAAACAAGGTCTTTATTTACCAGAATTTGAACACGACAACTGTGGTGCAGGGTTTATATGTAGTTTGACAGGGAAACGGTCCAATGATATCATTCATAAAGCACTAGAAATTTTAGTCAAACTAGAACACAGGGGCGCAGTGAGTTCTGATGGAATAACAGGTGATGGTGCAGGAATTCTTATCGATATTCCTCATAAATTTTTCAAAATTTTCTGTGAATTCGAATTGCCAGAGGCAGGAGACTATGCCGTTAGTAATGTGTTTTTACCAAGAAAAGACAACCAAAGAGCGTATTGTGTTGAGGTGTTTGAATCTGAGCTGAAAAAGCAAGGGTTAGAAATTCTGGGTTGGAGAGATGTACCGGTTAACAGTGATGTTTTAGGAGAAATTGCCAAAACAACAGAGCCCATTGTGAAGCAAGTCTTTATTAGTAAATCGGAGACCAAACAAACGGATTTTGATTTTAATCTTAAATTATTCGCTGCACGAAAAATCGCAGAACACACAATTTATGACTCCAAACTATCGGAGTCGAAATTCTTTTACCTTCCAAGTCTTTCTACTAAAATAATTATTTTTAAAGGCTTATTAAAGCCAGAGCATATCAACGAATATTATCTGGATCTATTTAATTCTGCCTTAGATACACGATTGGCTTTGGTACACCAACGTTTTTCAACCAATACATTTCCTACGTGGGATCTAGCACAGCCATTCCGATATATATGTCATAATGGAGAGATTAACACCTTAAGAGGAAATGTATCTCGCATGTTTTCTAGAGAAGAAATCATTAAAAGTGATGCTTTTGGAGATGATATTAAAAAAATAATCCCCACAATTCTTAAAGGCAAATCCGATTCAGCGACCTTAGATATGGTGGTCGAATTATTATTAATGACTGGTCGTTCGCTTCCTGAAGTCATGATGATGCTGGTTCCTGAAGCTTGGGAGAAAAACCCGGACATGTCCGATTCCAAAAAGGCTTTCTACGAATACAATTCTTGCCAAATGGAGCCATGGGATGGTCCTGCGTCTATTCCGTTTACCGATGGAAATTTTATTGGTGCCGTTTTAGACCGTAATGGATTAAGACCTTCTCGATATACGGTTACTAAAGACGGAAATGTGATCATGTCCTCTGAGACGGGCGTGGTCGATATTGAACCCGAAGACGTAGAATTCCATGGACGATTAGAGCCAGGAAAAATGTTTCTAGTTGACATGAATGAAGGGCGCATCGTCAATGATGAAGAGATTAAAGAAAAAATTGCTGCCAAACAACCCTACAGAAAATGGTTGAACGAAAACTTAGTACACCTGAAAGACATATCCGCCAAAAAAGGACCTATTAAATATAAGGAGGTTGACTTAAAGAAAAGAGAAGTCGCTTTTGGATATACAAAAGAGGATTTAAACACCATTATCCGCCCAATGGCTCAATTAGGAAAAGAACCGATTGGCTCTATGGGAAGCGATACACCAATCGCTGTTTTGTCTGAAAGACCTCAACTTATTTATAATTATTTCAAGCAAATATTTGCACAAGTAACCAACCCACCTTTAGACGGGATACGTGAAGAATTAATTACAGACATCAGTTTAACGCTTGGGAGCGACACTAATATTTTTGATTGCAATTCGGAAGCCTGTAAAAAACTAAAAATTCAAAACCCCGTTATTTCAAAACACGATTTAGATAAAATCAGAAATTATGACACGAATCCTAATTTCAAAGTAGAATCTATTTCGATGCTGTATGAAGTCAATCGGGGCTTAAACGAGTTAGAAATTGCGCTTGAAGCTTTAGTAACCAAAGCCTCTAAAGCCATAGACGACGGTGCAAACATTATCATTTTATCCGATCGATTTGTAGATGAAAATCACGCACCAATTCCAGCACTTTTAGCCTGTTCGTATGTAAATCATGCGCTCCACAAGTTAAACAAACGTTCTCGAATCAGTCTTATTATAGAGTCCGCTGAGCCTAGAGAAGTGCATCATTTTGCCCTTTTATTTGGATTTGGCGCGAGTGCGGTAAATCCATATATCGTTAATGAGATTGTAGAAAATCAAATTAAAGACGCTGAAATTACCGATTTAGAATACCTCACGGCCATCAAGAATTATAACAAAGCCATTGGAAAAGGGATTCTGAAAGTGATGAATAAGATTGGAATTTCTACATTAAACTCCTATCGTGGCTCTCAATTATTTGAGTGTGTAGGAATCAATACAAATACCGTTGAAAAATACTTTCCAAATACGCCAACACGAATTCAAGGAATTGGGTTAAGAGAAATTGAAAAAGAAATTTTAAAACGTCATAAGAAAGCATTCAACCCCAATATCGAATCCGATATTGAAATTGGTGGGGAATATCGATGGCGTCGTGGTCAGGAAAAACACATATTTAATCCATTGACTGTTGCGAAACTTCAAGAATCGGTTCGCACCAACAAAGCCTCTACTTTTAAAGAATACTCGGAGCTTGTAAACAATCAGTCTACGAGATTAATGACCATTAGAGGTCTTTTTGAATTTGATCAATTTGATCCAATTCCAATTGATGAGGTGGAGCCTTGGACCGAAATTGTAAAACGTTTCAAAACAGGGGCCATGTCTTATGGATCTATTAGTAAAGAAGCGCATGAAAACTTAGCGGTTGCAATGAACAGAATTGGCGGAAAAAGTAATTCTGGAGAAGGTGGAGAAGATGAAGACCGTTTTTATAAAAACGCACAAGGCGATTGGAGAAACTCAGCAATTAAACAAGTTGCCTCTGGGCGATTTGGAGTGACGTCTAATTATTTAACCAGTGCGAGTGAAATTCAAATAAAAATTGCTCAAGGCGCGAAGCCCGGAGAAGGGGGACAATTACCAGGCCCTAAAGTGAATCGAGAAATTGCAAAAACAAGAAATTCAACGCCTTATGTAGGATTGATTTCACCACCACCGCATCATGATATTTACTCGATTGAAGATTTATCACAATTAATTTACGATGTAAAATCGGCGAATAGAGCGGCGCGAGTGAATGTAAAATTAGTCTCAGAAATTGGAGTAGGAACCGTAGCTGCAGGCGTTTCAAAAGCAAAAGCAGACGTTGTTTTAGTTTCTGGTTTTGACGGCGGAACAGGTGCATCACCATTAACCTCTCTAAAACATGCTGGACTTCCTTGGGAGTTAGGGATTGCCGAAGCACAACAAACATTGGTAATGAACAATCTGAGAAATCGAATTGTTTTGGAATGTGACGGACAATTAAAAACGGGTCGAGATGTGGCAATAGCATGTCTGTTAGGCGCCGAAGAGTTTGGTTTTGCAACCGCTCCTTTAGTCGCTTCAGGATGTATTATGATGCGTGTGTGTCACCTGAACACATGTCCTGTCGGGATTGCAACTCAAAACCCAGAACTACGTAAAAAATTCAAAGGAAAACCAGAACACGTTGTGAACTATATGTATTTCGTCGCACAAGAATTGCGTGAAATCATGGCGCAACTAGGCTTTAAAACGGTTAATGAAATGGTGGGTCAGGTTCAAAAATTAAACCGCAATAAAGCAATTGAACATTACAAAGCTTCAGGAATTGATTTAACGCCAATTTTACACAAAGTAGAAGTTGCAGAAGATGTTAAGTTATTCAACACAGAACAACAAGATCACAACCTCGATGTCCATTTAGATTTTAAAATAATCAAACAAGCACATCAAGGTATTTTTAGAAGACAACGAACACACTTGAAAATGCCAATCACCAATATTGATAGAGCGGTTGGTGCGATTTTAAGTAATGAAATTTCTAAAATTTACGGTGCAGATGGTTTGCCACATGACACCATAAACATTGATTTTAACGGGTCTGCAGGACAAAGTTTTGGCGCGTTTACCACGAAAGGGGTAACCATGACTGTTCATGGAAACACGAATGATTATTTAGGAAAAGGATTGTCTGGCGCAAAACTAATTATCAAAGTTCCAGAAACGAGTACGATTGTTCCAGAAGATAACATCATCACAGGAAATGTCACCTTATATGGTGCAACAGCCGGAGAGGTCTATATTAATGGAAAAGCTGGCGAACGCTTTTGTGTTCGGAATTCGGGTGCACATGCAGTCGTAGAAGGGATTGGCGATCACGGTTGTGAATATATGACCGGAGGTGTTGCTGTGATTCTTGGAAAAGTTGGTAGAAACTTTGGTGCTGGAATGAGTGGAGGCGTAGCCTATATTTTAGATGATGACAATACATTCACTAAAAACTGTAATGGAGCAGACTTAAATATCGATCCCGTGGAGCTTCAGGACGATGTGAATCAATTGAGAACATTAATCGAAAATCATTTTGTAGCGACGTCAAGTCCTTTAGCAAAACGAGTTTTAGAAAATTGGGAGGCGATGCTTCCTAAATTCAAAAAAGTACTGCCAGAAGAATACAGACAGGCTTTATTAAGATTAGAAAAAGAACAACTAGAAACAGTTTAAGGATGGGAAAGATAACAGGATTTTTAGAATTTGAGCGTCAGGATGAAACATATCAGTCGCCAAAAAAGAGAATAAAAAACTACAAGGAATTTACAATTCCACTTGAAGAATCAAAGCTGAGAGACCAAGGTGCGCGTTGTATGGATTGCGGAATTCCGTTTTGCCATAGCGGCTGCCCTCTCGGAAATTTAATTCCAGATTTTAACGACAAAGTTTACAAAGGCAAATGGAAAGAAGCGGCAGAAATTTTACATTCTACCAATAATTTTCCAGAATTTACAGGCAGATTGTGTCCTGCACCTTGCGAAGAAGCCTGTGTTTTAGGGATTAATGAAGATCCGGTAAGCATTGAAAACATTGAAAAAAACATTGTAGAAACGGCCTTTACAGAAGGCTGGATTACCGCAAAACCACCCAAAGTAAGAACCGATAAAACGGTTGCCGTCATTGGATCTGGTCCTGCGGGGTTAGCGGCTGCTCAACAATTAAACAGAGCCGGACATACCGTAACCGTTTTTGAACGAGACTCCAAAGTAGGTGGCCTCTTACGGTATGGAATTCCAGATTTTAAAATGGAAAAAAACGTCATTGACCGTCGTGTAAACGTTTTAATAGAAGAAGGCATTGTGTTTAAAACAAATGCGCACGTAGGTAAAAACATAGACGCCAATCAGCTAAAAGCCGATTTTGATGCGGTAGTACTTTGTGGAGGTGCAACCGTTAAACGAAACATCCCAATTCCTGGCGCTGATCTAGAAGGTGTACATCAAGCAATGGACTTTTTGAAAGGAAACAACCAATACGTAGATGGGCTTGTAGACTTTAAAGAAATCTTATCAGCCAAAGGAAAAAATGTGATTGTAATTGGTGGTGGTGACACAGGATCAGATTGTATCGGAACTTCAAATCGTCATGGAGCAACCTCGGTCACAAATTTCGAAATTCTCTCGAAACCATCGGAAGGAAGACCAGCAAATCAACCCTGGCCATATTGGCCAATGAAGCTCAAAACAACCTCATCTCACCAAGAAGGAGTAGAACGCTTTTTTAGTATTTCTACCAAAGAATTTATTGGCGATGCCAAGGGTAAGTTAAAAGCTTTAAAAACAGTAGAGGTTGAGTGGATCTTTAAAAAAGGCGAACGCCCACAATTAATCGAAGTTCCAAACTCAGAAAAATTATGGGACTGTGATTTAGTGTTGTTGGCACTCGGATTTACGGGCGCAGAAAAAACATTGGCAGATCAGTTTGGCTTAGAAATGGACTTTAGAACCAATATTAAGGCAACGACCAAAAATTACGTGACAAATGTTCCGGGTATATTTGCAGCCGGTGACATGCGTCGAGGACAATCGTTAATTGTGTGGGCGATCTCGGAAGGCAGGCAGGCAGCACATCATGTAGATGCCTATTTAATGGGCACTTCTGTATTACCATTAAAAGATGATAGTGATTTACCCAGAATTTAATATTATTTTTGTGCACTGAACGTCATACAATAAAGGTGTTAATTTACTGATAAATAAGGTTTTAGGTTAAACTTTAAACAATTGAATTTAAACCATTTAAATAGATGTTCAGCCCACTAAATGTGTAAAAATATAATTTCGATACTTCTAAGGCACAAAATTGACAATGAAAGAACTAAATAAATACAGTAAAGCTGTTACTCAAGACCCAACACAACCCGCTGCTCAAGCCATGCTTCACGCAATTGGACTCACAAAAGAGGATTTTAAAAAACCATTGGTAGGGATTGCAAGTACAGGTTACGAAGGAAACCCTTGTAATATGCACCTTAATGACTTGGCAAAATTGGTCAAAAAAGGCACGCTAAACAAAGAGGTTATTGGTTTGATTTTTAACACCATAGGAGTTAGTGATGGAATTTCAATGGGAACTCCAGGGATGCGTTTTTCGCTACCCTCAAGAGATGTCATTGCAGATTCCATGGAAACTGTTGTGCAAGCAATGAGTTATGACGGATTGATTACAGTCGTTGGTTGTGATAAAAACATGCCCGGGGCCTTAATGGCCATGATTCGTATCGATAAGCCTGCAGTTTTGGTGTACGGTGGCACCATTGATTCTGGATGTCATAATGGACAAAAATTAGATATTGTTTCCGCTTTTGAAGCCTGGGGAAGCAAGGTCGCAGGCACGATGTCTGAGTCTGAGTTTGAACAAATTGTAGAAAAAGCATGCCCTGGAGCCGGCGCTTGTGGCGGAATGTATACAGCCAATACCATGGCATCAGCCATTGAAGCACTCGGAATGACACTCCCTTTTAATTCTTCTAACCCAGCAACAGGCAAAGAAAAACAATTAGACGCAATTAAGGCTGGTGAAGCCATGCGTATATTGTTAGAAAAAGATATAAAGCCATCGGATGTTATCACCAAGAAATCGCTCGAAAATGCCATTCGACTCGTAACAATTCTTGGGGGCTCTACCAACGCAGTTCTACACTTTTTAGCGATTGCTAGAGCAGCTCAAATAAAATTCACTCTTGAAGATTTTCAAAGAATAAGCGACAATACACCGTTTTTAGCCGATTTAAAACCAAGCGGAAAATACTTAATGGAGGATTTACACCATGTTGGTGGAATTCCTGCGGTTATGAAATACTTATTAAACAAAGGGTTACTTCATGGAGATTGTTTAACCGTCACAGGGAAAACAATTGCAGAAAACCTGGCGGAGGTTGCTGACCTTAAAGAAGGTCAAGACGTCATCAGACCCCTTGAAGCTCCCATAAAATCTTCTGGGCATTTAAGAATGCTGTATGGAAATTTAGCACCCGAAGGAAGCGTTGCTAAAATTACTGGAAAAGAAGGTTTAAAATACAGAGGAACCGCTAAGGTTTTTGAAGGGGAATACGACGCCAACGATGGAATTCGTGATGGCAAAGTCAACAAAGGCGATGTTGTGGTGATTCGTTACGAAGGCCCAAAAGGAGGCCCTGGAATGCCCGAAATGTTAAAACCAACCGCAGCCATTATGGGCGCAGGATTAGGGAAAGATGTGGCCTTAATAACCGACGGCCGTTTTTCAGGAGGAACACACGGATTTGTAGTAGGACACATCACTCCAGAAGCACAAGAAGGTGGAGCGATTGCTTTGGTAAAAGATGGAGATATTATTACGATTGATGCCGAAACGAACTCAATTATACTCGAAGTTTCTGACGAAGAACTTCAATTAAGAAAATCACAGTGGAATGCACCAGCCTTAAAAGTAACAAGAGGTGTGCTTTATAAATATGCAAGAACTGTTTCATCGGCATCAGAAGGATGTGTTACCGATGAATTTTAAATTAGTATTATGGAAACATTAACCGCCAAACAAAAGCAATACATAGAGCAGCCTAAAGAACGTATTACAGGAAGCGAAGCCATTGTAAGATGTTTATTAGCTGAAGGTGTAGAAGTTTTATACGGCTACCCTGGTGGGGCAATTATGCCCGTTTATGACGAACTCTACAAGTATGAAGGAGAAATAAACCACGTCCTCACAAGACACGAACAATGTGCTGCACATGCTGCGCAAGGGTACGCGCGAATTTCAGGAAAAGTTGGGGTTGCTATGGCCACCTCTGGACCAGGTGCAACGAACCTTATTACTGGAATTGCTGACGCACAAATAGATTCAACCCCAATGGTTTGTATTACAGGTCAAGTTCCCTCTCATTTATTAGGGAGTGATGCATTCCAAGAAACAGATATTGTTGGAATTTCAACCCCAGTGACAAAGTGGAATCACCAAGTGACTAAGGCGTCTCAAATTCCAGAAATCATCGCTCGCGCATTTTATATTGCTAGAAGTGGACGACCGGGACCTGTTTTAATAGACATTACCAAGGATGCCCAGTTTGAAGAATTTGATTTTGAATATAAAAAATGTATGGGTGTTCGTAGTTATGTCCCGGTTCCAAAAACAGATGAAGCTGCGATTTCTGCAGCAGCTCAAATCATAAACAGCGCCAAAAAACCAATGATTGTTTGGGGACAAGGCGTGATTCTTGGAAAAGCAGAAGAGGAGCTTAAGGCAGTGATTGAAAAGACAGGAATTCCAGCAGCATGGACCATTTTAGGGGCTTCGGCAATTCCGACATCTCACGCCTTAAATATAGGGATGGTAGGAATGCATGGAAACTATGCGCCCAACGTACTTACTAATGAATGCGATGTGTTGATTGCTATTGGCATGCGATTTGACGATAGAGTCACCGGCAAATTAGATGAGTATGCAACACAAGCCAAAATAGTTCATTTTGAGATCGATCCCTCTGAAATTGATAAAAACATTAAAACTGATGTTGCTGTTTTAGGAGACGCGAGGGATAGTTTATCTAAATTATTACCCCTTCTTAACTCAAACTCACATCCAGACTGGCTGCAGAAGTTTAAAGACTTATACGACATCGAATTTGAAAAAGTCATAAAAAACGACCTTCACCCAACGACTGAAGGCCTTACAATGGGCGAAGTGCTTAAAGAAATAAACATTCAAACCAAAGGCGAAGCAGCCATTGTTTCAGATGTTGGTCAACATCAAATGATTGCCTGTCGATATGCCGATTTTAATGTGAGTAAAAGTAATATCACATCTGGTGGACTCGGCACTATGGGCTTTGCGTTGCCCGCTGCCATCGGTGCTAAAATGGCGGCTCCAGACCGCGAAGTGGTTGCTATTATTGGCGATGGAGGGTATCAAATGACCATCCAAGAGCTTGGTACCATTTTTCAGAATAAAGTCCCAGTAAAAATAGTCGTTTTGAACAATGAATTTTTAGGGATGGTTCGACAGTGGCAACAATTATTCTTCGACAAACGTTACGCTTCTACAGAAATGGTAAACCCCAATTTTGTAGCCATTGCAAAAGGGTATTATTTAGAAGCTCAAAAAGTCACCAAACGCGAAGATTTAGCATCTGCCGTTAAAGAAATGATTGATAGCAACGAACCCTATTTCTTGGAAGTTTGCGTAGAAAAAGAAAACAATGTATTTCCTATGGTTCCTTCGGGAGCATCGGTGTCAGACATAAGATTAGAATAAGAATGGAAACAGAACAACAACTTTATACGATATCGATATATACCGAAAACAATATCGGTTTGCTCAATAGAATTTCAGCAATTTTCCAGAGAAGACACATTAATATAGAAAGTCTTAACACTTCTGCTTCTGAAATTGAAGGTGTATCACGCTTCACTATTTTAGTGAGTATGCCTGAAGCTCAAATTAAAAAAATTATTGGTCAGATAGAAAAACAAGTGGAAGTAGTAAAAGCCTACTATCACACAGAGGAAGATACAATTTATCAAGAATCTTGCTTATTCAAAATTAAGTCCGATTTATTATTTGAAGAACGTCAAATTCAAAACATTATTAAAGAAAGTAATGCGCGAATTGTCACTGTAAATAAAGTATTTTTTGTACTCGAAAAATCAGGGCGTCGAAGCGAAATAGAGCTGCTTCACAGAGAACTAAGTGTTTTTGGGATCATGCAATTTGTACGTTCGGCACGGATCGCAGTCACCAAAGACGAATTAAAAATAACAGAAATGCTAAACGCATTCAAAAACTAACAAATAACTAAAATGGCAAATTATTTTAACACATTAACATTAAGAGAAAAATTAGAGCAATTAGGGAAATGTCGTTTTATGGACGCTTCAGAATTTGAAGACGGAGTCACAGCATTAAAAGGCAAGAAAATTGTGATTGTAGGCTGTGGAGCCCAAGGTTTAAACCAAGGTTTAAACATGAGAGATTCTGGTTTAGATATTTCTTATACACTTAGACAGTCTGCTATAGACCTAAAAAGAGACTCGTTTGTAAATGCAACGTCAAACAATTTTAAAGTAGGAACCTACGAAGAATTATTGCCAACGGCAGATGTTGTTATTAACTTAACACCAGATAAGCAACACACAAACGTTGTGAAAACCATTATGCCTTTATTAAAAAAAGGAGCCACATTATCGTATTCTCATGGTTTTAATATTGTTGAAGAAGGGATGCAAATTCGTGAAGATTTGACAGTAATTATGGTAGCGCCAAAATGTCCTGGTTCTGAAGTTAGAGAAGAATATAAAAGAGGATTTGGAGTGCCAACATTAATTGCTGTTCATCCAGAAAATGATCCAGAAGGCAAAGGATGGGCGCAAGCCAAAGCTTATGCAGTTGCCACAGGCGGCCATAGAGCAGGCGTATTAGAATCGTCATTTGTTGCCGAAGTTAAAAGTGATTTAATGGGAGAGCAAACTATTTTATGTGGTTTGCTACAAACAGGAGCAATTTTATCTTTTGATAAAATGGTAGCAGAAGGAATTGATGCAGGTTATGCCGCTAAATTAATTCAGTATGGTTGGGAAACTGTAACCGAAGCGTTAAAGCATGGTGGGATCACGAATATGATGGACAGATTGTCGAACCCTGCTAAAGTAGAAGCATTTAGACTTTCCGAAGAATTAAAAGAGATTATGCGTCCATTGTTCCAAAAACATATGGATGATATTATGACGGGCCATTTTTCTAAAACAATGATGGAAGACTGGGCAAATGATGATAAAAACTTGTTAACTTGGCGAGCGGCTACTGGAGAAACTGCTTTTGAAAAGCAAACCATTACAAATCAAGAAATTTCAGAACAAGAATACTTTGACCACGGAACATTATTAGTTGCTTTTGTTAGATCTGGTGTTGAATTAGCTTTTGAAGCAATGACAGATTCTGGTATTATTGACGCTTCTGCATACTACGAATCTTTACACGAAACACCATTAATTGCAAATACAATTGCAAGAATGAAATTAGCTGAAATGAACCGTGTAATTTCTGATACGGCAGAATATGGTTGTTATTTATTTGACCATGCTTGTAAACCGTTGCTAACAGACTTTATGAAGACTATAAAAACAGATGTTATTGGTAAAGCCTATAGCTCAGAGAACGGTGTTGATAATCAAGAATTAATTAGAATTAACGCGATTGTTAGAAATCACCCAGTAGAAATAGTAGGAGCAAAATTAAGAGCTTCTATGACCGCCATGAAAGTTATAAAAACCGATGCCTAAAGCGAATGTCAGAAACGACTACTTATTTTCCAACGATTGAAGCTGTAGAAGCAGCTGCAAAAAACCTTGAAGGCGTTTCAAAAATTACGCCTTTGGTTCCTAACTTGCAGTATTCCTCAAAATTTGAGTGTAATATAAGTTTCAAGCGAGAAGATTTACAGGTCGTTCGATCCTATAAAATACGTGGAGCGTATAATAAAATGTCCTCTTTAACGTCTGAGGAAGCAGCAAATGGCGTGGTTTGTGCCAGTGCGGGAAATCACTCTCAAGGAGTTGCACTGTCTTGTAAATTATTAAAAATACAAGGCACTATTTTTATGCCAACGACGACTCCTAAACAAAAAATTGAACGCGCCAAGATGTTTGGTGAGCATTTCATCAAAATCATCCTTGTAGGGGACAGTTTTGACGACGCCTATAGTGCAGCTATAAAAGATTGTACGGAGCGCCAAAAAACGTTTATCCATCCTTTTAATGACCAAAAAGTAATTGAAGGGCAAGCAACATTAGGATTGGAGCTGGTCCATCAAACACCCGCTCCAATTGATTATATTTTTGTAGCTGTTGGTGGCGGCGGATTAGCCTCAGGGATGTCCACTGTTTTTGAACACCTTTCCCCAACGACCAAAATTATTGGTGTAGAACCCGAAGGTGCGCCTTCAATGAAGGCCGCTTTTCAAAACCACGGGGTTATTGAACTGGACAAAATCGACAATTTTGTCGATGGTGCAGCGGTGAAGCGAGTTGGAGACCTCAACTTTGCAATTTGCCAGAAAAACCTACATGATATGATTACCATTCATGAAGGGAGTGCGTGTCAAGCCATTTTAGATTTGTATAATAAGGAAGCTATTATCGCAGAACCAGCAGGTGCCTTAAGTGTGGCAGCTTTGGAGACGTATAAGGACGAAATAAAAGGTAAAAATGTGGTGTGTATTATCAGTGGTGGCAACAATGATATCACAAGAACCGCTGAAATCAAAGAACGCGCTTTACTCTATTCGAACTTAAAACATTATTTCATTATTACCTTTCCACAACGTGCGGGAGCTTTACGGGAGTTTGTGGTTGATATATTAGGCCCGAATGATGACATCACACACTTTGAATATACCAAAAAGGTAAACCGAGAAAATGATGTCGCAGTGGTTGGAATTGAGATTAAATCTCCGAGTGATTTTGAACCCTTAATCGCTCGAATGAAACGCCATAATTTTTATGGAAATTATCTAAACGAAAAACCAGATTTGTTTCAGTTTTTAGTTTAGATAATTGTCACATTAATTACGTATTATATCTGGGAGTAGTCTTTTACTTCACTAATCCTTAAGGTGTTGACCATTCCTTTATCTTTCATTGGCATTGCTGCTAAACTAATAACCAAGTCATCTGCTTCCACATAGCCTTTATCATAAGCAATCCGATTGACATCATTAATCGTTTCGTCGGTAGATGCAAACTTGTCATAATGAAAAGCACGAACGCCCCACAGTAAATTCAATTGAGAGATAATTCGTTTGTTAGATGAAAACACAAGGATATGAGCATCAGGACGCCAAGCCGAAATTTGAAAGGCCGTGTAACCACTATTTGTGAGTGTTGAAATTGCACGAGCATTAATTTCATTGGCCATATTTGCTGCATGGTAACAAATAGATTTTGTAATATAGCGTTTGGTACGAATGTGCGGTGGTTTTTGTGGGACATGAATTAATTCCGAATTCTCGACCGCTTTGATGATATCCGACATTTTTTCAATTACTTGAACAGGATATTGACCAACAGATGTTTCACCAGAAAGCATGACAGCATCTGCGCCGTCCATAACAGAGTTGGCAACGTCATTAACCTCTGCACGCGATGGGGTAAGGCTATCAATCATGGACTCCATCATTTGAGTCGCAATGATCACAGGAATTCGAGCATTCTTTGCTTTGAGCACTAATTCTTTCTGAATTAATGGAACTTGATGCGCTGGAATTTCAACCCCTAAATCGCCTCTGGCAACCATCAATCCATCGCAATAGGCAATGATTTTATCAATGTTTTCAATCGCTTCAGGTTTTTCAATCTTAGCGATAATTGGAATTTTATAAGAACTGAGTTCTGATATTAAATTTTGCAATTCCACTAAGTCTTCTGGATGTCTTACAAAAGAAAGGGCCATCCAATCGACCTCTTGTTTGATGGCAAATACAGCATCTTCTTTATCTTTTTCAGTGAGCGCAGGCTGCGAAATATTAGTGTTTGGAAGGTTGACCCCTTTTTTAGACTTTAGTGGCCCCCCTTGAATTACTTTGGCTTTCACTTCATCTTTTTGGTTACTCGAAATCACTTCAAAAAGAAGTTTTCCATCATCCAATAAAATACGTTCTCCTGGATTGGTGTCCAAAGGGAACCGATCGTACGTCATATAAACACGCTCTTTTGTTCCTTCAAAACGTTCTCCTGTGGCAAAAATAATTTCATCGCCCGGCTTTACAACTACATCATCTTTCATCACACCGACTCGTAACTTAGGGCCTTGTAAATCAGCTAGGATTGAGGCGTTATAGCCATGCTCTTGATTGATTTCTCGAATGTGTTTGATTCGTAATTTTACATCTTCATAGTCTGCATGAGAAAAATTAATTCTAAATACATTGACACCAGCTGCAACCATTTTAAGGAGCATTTCCTTTGAGTTTATTGCGGGACCTAGTGTAGCGACAATTTTTGTTTTCTTTCTTGTGTGTGACATTAATTAAATATTAAATGGTCTTTTGATTTAAGTTTTGTAACATCTATGCTGTAAGCGGTCGTTACTTTTGATATGTTTTGAATCGTATTTAGGATTCTTTTTTCATTAATAATACCACCACCATTATTTATTTTTAAAAAATAATCAACGGATTGATGTTCTGGTAAAAAGCAATGTACGACCCAAGTTTTATCGTTGCTGTCGGCAAATAAACCTTGAGAAATCGGAACCGCTTCTTCGACAAGGCACTGATTTTTAATAAGGTGCCAATCGGTTTGTAAATGAGGGTTATTCCATTCAAAAACAGAAAACGAAGCTTTAGACATTATAAAGTCTAAATCTTCTTTGGTTCGCACTAACTTTGTTGCTAAAGTTTGATTTAAAAAATAAGACAATCGATAATCTTCTACGTCGCAATGGATGGCTAAAAGCGCGTAACTTTCGTCTACAAAATCATCAACAAGAAGTTTATGTATGGCCATGTTCGTTAACATTCATTTTGTAAATATAAGATATTAAGACAATATTCGACTTCGTATTGGTGCTTCTTAAGGCTAAATTATTACGAAAACGATATCGTCTTGAGGGTACTGTCTTACAGAGACCCTTTATTTATTTTGTCTCGTAGTACAAAATAAGCGCGCTTGGAAACTTTTTCTTCTGCTTTCTTTTTTGAGGTTGCACGTGCTTTCGCAATTGTTTTGCCGTCAATTATGAGTTTGACAGAAAAATGCTGTAAGAAATCTTTACCAGTATCACTCTGGCTTTTAAAATCAAAGTACTTCTTTTCTTTTTGGCACCATTCAATAATTAGACCTTTGTAGCTTATGATTTTGCCTTCTAAAGTGTCAATATCTATATGGGGTATGATGACCGATTTATAAATAAATTTCTCACACACTATGTAACCTTTGTCTAAATATACAGCGCCAACTAAGGCTTCAAACAGATTGCCGTGAATATTGTCACCAAACTTAGCCACAGGTAGTTTTGTGTGCATTAATTTCAAAAGTCCTAGTTCTTTTCCGATTTCATTAAGGTGCTCTCTACTCACAACCTTAGAGCGCATTTTTGTTAAATACCCTTCGTCCCCGTTTGGAGCTTTATCAAACAAATAGTGAGCCACGACAGCACTCAGAATCGCATCTCCTACAAACTCTAAGCGTTCGTAGCTTATGGGATTGCCCAGCAGATCTTTCTGATTGGTTGAGCGGTGTGTAAATGCTTTTTCGTAGTAGAGGTGTTTTGAGGGTGTAAATCCCACAATTTTTTTCACAGACGCTATAAGCTCTCGGTTCTTGGGAGAACGTTGCTTAAAGATATTTCGAATAGAATTCAAAGAGTTTTAGTCTAATTTTTTGAAAACAACACACGCATTATGACCGCCAAAACCAAAGGTGTTACTCATCACAACCTTAACGTTTCGTTTTTGAGCTTTATTTAGTGTAAGATTTAGTTCTGGATCAATGTTTTCGTCCGGAGTTGAATGATTGATTGTTGGAGGAATAATGCCATGCTCTATAGATAAAATAGCTGCAATTGCTTCAATCGCTCCAGCGGCACCCAATAAGTGACCCGTCATGGATTTTGTAGAGTTAATATTTATGTTTTTCGCATGAGACCCAAAAACTTCTTTAATGGCCTTCAGTTCTGCGACATCCCCTAGAGGTGTCGAAGTTCCATGGGTATTAATAGCATCTACATCTTCAGGTTTTAACCCTGCGTTTTCAAGACAATTTTTCATGACTGCAATGACACCAATTCCATCGGGGTGCGGTGCGGTCATATGATGGGCATCTGAAGAGAGACCACCACCAATAAGTTCTGCATAGATTTTTGCACCTCTAGCTTTGGCATGTTCGTATTCTTCCAAGATAAGTGCGCCTGCGCCTTCTCCTAAAACAAAACCATCTCGGGTTCCGTCAAAAGGTCTTGAAGCAGTTTCAGGACTTTCATTTCTAGTAGAGAGTGCATGCATGGCATTAAACCCACCCATGCCAGATTGATTGATTGTTGCCTCGCTACCACCACTAACAATAACATCACAATGCCCAAGACGAATTAGATTTAAAGCGTCAAAAATGGCATTGGCCGATGAAGCACATGCCGATACGGTTGTGTAGTTTGGCCCCATAAACCCATGTTTGATAGAGATATTACCTGGAGCAATGTCTGCAATCATTTTAGGGATAAAAAAGGGATTGAATCTTGGGGTTCCATTGCCATTGGCAAAGTTCATCACTTCGTTTTGGAAGGTTTCGATTCCACCAATTCCAGCACCCCAAATCACACCAACTCTAAGTTTGTTGATAGCGTCTAAATCTAGTTTGGCATCTATGATGGCTTCGTCAGAAGCCACCATAGCATATTGCGCAAACCGATCCATTTTACGGGCTTCTTTACGATCAAAGAAGTCCGATACATCGAAATTTTTTAATTCACAAGCAAATTTTGTTTTGAAATGTTCTGTATCAAAATACGTCACAGGCGCACAACCGCTTTTTCCACTTATTAGGGCATCCCAATAAGCATCTTTTGTATTGCCAATTGGAGTCAATGCCCCAAGACCTGTTACTACAACTCGCTTTAGTTCCATAAAAAATTAAAAGGTATTATTTTGCAGCTTCAATATATGAAACAGCTTGACCTACAGTCGCAATGTTTTCTGCTTGGTCGTCTGGGATTTGAATGTCGAATTCTTTTTCAAATTCCATTATAAGCTCTACAGTATCTAGCGAATCTGCGCCTAGGTCGTTTGTGAAGCTAGCTTCTGTTACTACTTCGTTCTCATCAACGCCCAATTTGTCCACGATAATCGCTTTTACTCTTGATGCAATGTCTGACATAATATTTAATTTTAAGTTTTAATTAGATTGCAAAAATAAAAAACTTTACAATAAAATGCGTCATTACTTCAAAAATGTGCACTTATTTGTGTTTTATTAAGTTAACTGTTGCGCTTTTGCTTCTTATTGTGAATTCTTTTTCTTTTTTTTGTTAAAGAATTTTAACTATAAAATTTTTTAATGAAACACATTGCGATTTTTGCTTCGGGATCTGGATCCAATGCAGAAAACATCATTAAGTATTTTAAAAATACTAAAACTGTATCGGTTGTTTCGGTGCTTACAAACAACCCAAAAGCGCAGGTTTTAGAACGGGCAGCTGAACTGGGGGTTAAAACAATCATTTTTAATAAATCGCAACTTAACGACCCTAAATGGGGGCTTGAAAATTTAGCAAACCTTGATTTAATTGTTTTAGCGGGATTTTTATGGAAATTTCCAGAGCAGTTGTTGGAAAGGTATAAAAATAAAGTCGTGAACGTTCATCCAGCACTCTTGCCAAAATATGGCGGAAAAGGAATGTATGGGATGCATGTGCACGAGGCAGTTGTTAAAAACAACGAATCAGAATCAGGGATCACAATTCATTATGTTAATGAACATTATGACGAAGGTGCCATTATTTTTCAGGCCAACTGCACCGTTCTCAAAACAGATTCAGCGACTAAAGTAGCCGCTAAAATTCACCAATTAGAAATGGAACATTTCCCTAAAGTCATTCAAAACATTCTTTTGTCTGATGTCTAAATCTAAAAAGAAATATTACACGGTTTGGAAAGGACATCGCACAGGCGTATTTGATGCATGGAGCGCATGTAAATTACAAATCACAGGTTTTGAAGGGGCACAATACAAGTCTTTTCCGACTGCTGAAGCTGCAAAAACAGCACTTCAAGGAAATTACAGGGACTATGTAGGGAAGTCTAAAAAACGTACAACCGGCCTCTCCGAGGCACGCTTGAAGTTGATAGGCCAGCCGAATTACAACTCTATTGCGGTGGACGCTGCTTCTAGCGGAAACCCAGGCATCATGGAGTATCGAGGTGTGGATACTCAGTCTAAAAAACAGCTATTTCATAAAGGCCCATTTGATCAGGGGACCAATAATATTGGTGAGTTTTTGGCATTGGTGCATGGATTAGCACTTTTGAAACAAAAAAACAGTCAACGAATTCTTTATACGGACTCAAGAACCGCAATGAGTTGGGTCAAAAAAAAACAGTGTAACACCAAATTGCAGAGAACCCCAAAGAACGCCCAATTGTTTGATCTTGTAGATCGCGCGGAGCAGTGGCTCAAAAACAATGCGTATAAAACGACTATTGTAAAATGGGAAACCAAAGCATGGGGTGAAATTCCGGCAGATTTTGGACGCAAATAAGTTATGTCATTCCTCAGAGGAATATCTTTTTATAAAGACTAAAAAATGCGTAACTTTGCGCCATAATTTTTATAGTATTTTATGAGTAAACTAGTAATTGTAGGCACTGTAGCATTTGATGCCGTTGAAACCCCTTTTGGAAAAACCGATAAAATTCTTGGTGGATCTGCTTCATACATAGGGCTTTCTGCCTCACAATTTAATGTTGATAGTTCCATTGTTTCTGTTGTTGGAGGCGACTTTCCTCAAGCTTATTTAGATCTTTTTTTAGATAGAGATATTGACATTTCTAGCATTGAAATCATTAAAGAGGGTAAAACCTTTTTTTGGAGCGGACGTTATCACAATGACATGAACTCTAGAGATACATTAGCAACAGAGCTCAACGTCTTAGAAAACTTTCAACCGATCGTGCCAGAGACATACCAAGATGCAAGCATTTTGGTCTTAGGAAATTTACATCCATTTGTCCAATCGAGTGTTTTAGATCAAATGACAAACCCTTCGACATTAGTTATTTTGGACACCATGAATTTTTGGATGGATAATGCACTCGAACCGTTGATTGAAGTCATTAAACGTGTCGATGTCATTACCATCAATGACGAAGAAGCACGTCAACTTACAGGGGAATACTCTTTAGTAAAGGCTGCTCAAAAAATTCACGCCATGGGACCCGAATATGTAGTCATCAAAAAAGGAGAACACGGTGCATTGTTATTTAACCATACCAATGTGTTTTACGCACCGGCATTACCGTTAGAATCTGTTTTTGACCCAACAGGCGCTGGAGACACTTTTGCAGGAGGGTTTGCTGGGTTTTTAGCGCAATCAGAAAATAGATCATTTGAGAACATGAAAAAAGCGGTTATCCACGGATCTACGCTCGCCTCATTTTGTGTTGAAAAATTTGGAACGGAGCGCCTTGAATCACTAAGGCCCGAAGAAATAAGCGTCCGTCTAAAAGCTTTTAAAGAATTAACGCAATTTGAAATTGAATTAACAAACTAGTAAAACGCGCCATATTAGGCGCGTTTATTTTTTATAAAATTAAACATCTAATATAACACTTCAATGAGCGATGCTATAAAACATGAATGTGGAATTGCACACATCAGACTTTTAAAACCATTAGATTTTTACAAAAAAAAGTACGGAACGGCTTTTTATGGCATTAACAAGATGTATCTTATTATGGAAAAGCAGCACAACCGTGGCCAAGATGGTGCAGGGTTTGCTAGTATAAAACTAGACATGCAGCCCGGAGAGCGCTACATAAGTCGTGTGCGTTCGGTTGCTCAACAGCCCATTCAAGATATTTTTTCGCAAATCAATTCACGCATCAACGATGTATTGGAAGCCCACCCAGAAGTGACTGATGACACGGAGGCACAAAAAAAAATAGTTCCTTATCTAGGGGAAGTTCTATTGGGACACGTCCGATACGGAACGTTTGGAAAAAACAGCGTCGAAAGTGTTCATCCTTTTTTGAGACAGAATAACTGGATGCACCGAAATGTGATTTTGGCAGGAAATTTCAACATGACCAATGTTAAAAGCTTGTTTAAAAACCTTGTTGAGATTGGACAACACCCTAAAGAGTATACCGATACGATTACTATTATGGAGAAAATTGGACATTTTCTGGATGATGCCGTATCAAAATTATACAAAAAGCTCAAAAAAGAAGGGTATAGCAAAATGGAATGTTCGCCATTGATCGCAGAGCGACTCAATCTTAAAAAAATATTAACCAAAGCAGCCAAAAATTGGGACGGTGGCTATGCAATGGCTGGACTTCTAGGTCATGGCGATTCTTTTGTTTTAAGAGATCCTTCGGGGATCCGCCCGGCGTATTATTATATGGATGATGAAGTGGTTGTTGTGGCCTCTGAACGTCCTGTGATTCAAACTGTTTTTAATGTTGATTATGATAAGGTTCATGAATTGCCGCCAGGAACGGCGATTATCACTAAAAAATCAGGCGAAACGTCTATTGATCAAATTCTTGAACCTTTAGAGCGACAGGCATGTTCGTTTGAACGGATTTATTTTTCTAGAGGGAGTGATGCTGAAATCTATCAAGAACGAAAATTATTAGGAAAGTTGATTGTTCCTGAAGTGTTGAAGCAAGTCGATTACGATATAAAACACACGGTATTCTCTTACATTCCTAACACGGCAGAAACCTCATTTTTTGGAATGATTGAAGAAGTCGAAGAGTATTTAAACAAAAAGAAAACGGAACAAATATTAAAAGGAACGCGCTCACTGTCTGCTGAAAAAGTCACTCAAATCCTTTCAGAACGCACTCGCATCGAAAAAATAGCCATCAAAGACGTTAAGCTTCGTACCTTTATTACAGAAGATAGCAGCCGCGACGATTTGGTCGCACACGTGTATGATGTGACTTATGGCGTTATTAAGCCAGAGGACAACCTAGTAATTATTGATGATAGTATCGTTAGAGGGACGACTTTAAAGAAAAGTATTCTAAAAATGATGGACCGTTTATCACCCAAGCGAATTGTTGTGGTGTCTTCGGCTCCGCAAATTCGGTATCCAGATTGTTATGGAATTGACATGGCAAACCTTGAAGGGTTGGTGGCGTTTAGAGCGGCCTTGTCGTTGTTAGAAGATCAAAACAAGTGCCACTTAGTTGAAGAAATCTATATGCGATGTAAAGCACAAGAAAGCTTATTAGATACATCGGTTCAAAATTTTGTGAAAGAAATTTATGCACCCTTCACCCCCGAACAACTTTCTGATAAAATAGCAGAACTTTTAAGTGAAGACGGAATTCAAGCGGAGGTCAAAATTATTTTTCAACCCATAGAAAACCTACACATTGCTTGCCCAAAAAACTTAGGGGACTGGTATTTCACAGGAAATTACCCAACACCAGGTGGAAATCGTGTTGTCAATCGGGCCTTTATTAACTTTTTTGAAGGGAATAACGAAAGAGCTTACTGATAGAAAATACACTTTATCTAATAAAAGCGCATTTCATCTAAAATAAACTTCTACTATGTATTAAACTTATATATTTGACTCACCATAACATAAGTAGGTTAAGTTCATGGTAGATTTGGGGCAAAAAAGGTGAACGTAAGTTCACCTTTTTTATTTTCTATTGTTTCCTAAAGCTTATTTTCCTGCTTGAAAACGAGCCTCAACTTCTTTCCAATTAATTACATTAAAAAATGCATTAATATAATCTGGACGACGATTTTGGTAATTCAAGTAATAAGCATGCTCCCAAACATCTAATCCTAAGATTGGAGTTCCGCCACAAGATACACCTGGCATTAATGGATTGTCTTGATTTGGTGTAGCACAAACTTCGACCTTTCCGCCTTTGTGAACACATAACCATGCCCATCCGGACCCAAACTGAGTTGCAGCCGCCTTACTAAAAGCGGTTTTAAAATCTTCAAAAGACCCATAAGCCGCAACAATTGCATCTTTCAGTTCTCCAGAAAGGGCTTCCTTTCCTTCAGGATTCATCACATTCCAAAACAGTGAGTGGTTATAAAACCCACCTCCGTTGTTTCGTACTGCTTTATTAGACATGTCTAAGTTTCCAAGAATGGACTCTATGGAGTTATTTTCTAAATCGGTGCCTGCAATGGCCGCATTTAGATTGTTGGTATAGCCGTTATGATGTTTAGAATGGTGGATTTCCATTGTTCGAGCATCAATATGAGGTTCTAGTGCATCATAAGCGTAATTTAATTTTGGTAATTCAAAAGCCATAAGAATTTATTTTAAGTGTTTAAATGATTCGTTCAAATTTACAATAATCAAATAAAAATTACGACCTTATATAATTAAGATTGTTTATTTTGGTATAAATTTTATTTAGTGAGCGCATCAACATTCAATATCTATAATGCTTCAGCAGGGAGTGGGAAAACATTTACTTTGGTAAAAGACTATTTGAAAATAGTTTTGACTTCTAAAGAATTTTTGCCACACCGGCACGTTTTAGCCATTACCTTCACAAATAAAGCCGTGGACGAAATGAAAACGCGGATTGTAGAAGCGCTGATGGCGTTTGCTTCGCCATCTATATTAAATCAATCTGAACCCCTTTTTGAGCAAGTAGTGAGTGAATTGGACAGTTCGCCACAGCATATTCACAACAAATCTAAACAACTCTTAAGTAAAATTCTGCATAATTATGCAGCCTTTGACATCTCAACCATTGATAAGTTTACTCAAAAACTGATACGCACCTTTGCATTTGATTTAAAGCTACCAATGAATTTTGAAGTTGAACTCGACACCGATCATTTACTCCAAAAAGCCGTCAGTAGGTTGCTCTCAAAAGCCGGTAAAAACAAGGAACTTACAAAAGTATTGGTTGCCTTCGCAATTGAAAAAGCAGATGACGATAAGAGTTGGAACATTGCTTTAGATTTAGTTAAAACGGCGAAGCTTTTAATCAGCGAATCCGATGCGCCCTTTTTAAAAGCGCTTTCACAACGGTCGTTGCAGGATTTCCAAGACCTGAAAACAAAGTTAACCAACGACATTAACGCGATTGAGACAGAAATCGTAGAGCAATCAATGCAAGTTTTGGAATCGATTGCTGCCAGCGGAGTTGAGTTTTCAGACTTTACTAGAGGGTCGCTCCCAAAACATTTTACGGCCTTAGCGTCCAAAAAATTCAATAGTAAGCTCGATGCGGTTTGGCAAACCTCCATCGAAACAACTTCGTTATATACAAAAAATGCGCCGCCACATGTGGCTGAAGTAATTGATGCACTTCGCCCTCAGCTTGTTGATGCATTTCATAAAACGAAGCAAGGCGTGTATCGCTATCGCTATTTAAAAAACATTCGAAAAAACACCACACCGCTTTCCGTTCTAAATTTGATCTATCAAGAACTAAAAACAATAAAAGACGAAGAAAATCTTTTGATGATCTCCGAATTCAACACCATTATAAGTCAACAAATCAAAGATCAACCCGCTCCTTTTATTTATGAGCGAATAGGCGAAAAGTTTAATCACTTTTTTATTGACGAATTTCAAGATACTTCAGTCTTGCAATGGGAAAATTTGGTGCCATTGTTAACGAATACATTATCGGAAGAAAACGGAAGCGTCATGTTGGTTGGTGATGCCAAACAAGCAATTTATCGCTGGAGAGGTGGAAAGGCAGAGCAGTTTATTAATTTACATACTAATGCGACGGCATTTCCTTTTGATGCTACGCTTTCTCACCTTCCAACAAATTACAGAAGTTGTAAAACGGTTGTGGATTTCAATAATAATTTTTTTAGACATCTTTCGGACGTTACTTTTTCAAACGAGACTTACAAAGCGCTCTACCAATCACCGCCTCAGTTAGAGTTTAATGCTAAAACCGGCTATGTCAACATTTCTTTTTTAGAGTTTGAAAAAGGCTCTGACAAACAACTTTTATATGCGGAAAAAGTTTTAAAAATTATTACCACCTATTTAGATTCAAGTCCAGAAGCCCAATGGAAAGACATCTGTGTGCTTGTCCGAAAACGTAAAGATGGGATTGCGGTAGCAAACGTATTAAGTCAAAATGGAATTGATATTGTTTCTAGTGAGACTCTTTTAGTCGCGCAATCCCCACAAGTAAAAGTCATTATTAATCTATTAACGTATTTGCACGAGCCATCAAACATGGAAGCAAAATTGGAAGTTCTCAATTATATTTTAGCCCATAATGAGGTGGGTGACTCCCATTTGTTTCGATCTAAGTCTATTCCATTAAGTCGAACAGCTTTTTTTAAATCACTAGAACCTTTAGGGCTTCAGTTTTCTCCGAAAACCGCTCTCCAGCTTTCTATTTATGAATCTGTTGAATATATAATTAGTAGTTTTCAGTTGTCAAAAAAATCAAACGCCTACATTCAGTTTTTCTTAGATTTTGTGCTTGAATTCACTCAAAAACCATCTCCGAGTATTCAACAATTTATAGATCATTACAACCACAAAAAGGACCGTTTAAGCGTGGTGACTCCAAAGGGCATTAATGCAGTTCAAATTATGACGGTTCATAAATCGAAGGGATTGGAATTTCCTGTGGTCATTTTTCCCTTTGCAGAATTAGACATCTATAAAGAATTGGAGCCAAAAGAATGGATGCCGTTGGAATTGTCATACGCACCGTTTTCGCATTTTTTATTAAATTATAATAAAGACTTTGAAGCCTACGGTTCGGTAGCAGAATCTATTTTTAGAGATCATCAATCAAAATTAGAACTCGACAACATTAACTTGTTATATGTTGCACTTACAAGAGCCGTAGAACAATTATACATTGTAGGCAATGCGTCGGTTTCCAAAAAAGGGGATGAAAACCTTAAAACATATTCTGGACTTTTAATTAATTATCTAAAATCAATTGGAAATTGGGATAGCACAAAACGAGACTATGAATTTGGAGTATTTGAAAAAATTGAACCTCCTAAATCCGAAAAACATCCAACGGTCCTTCAGCGCGAATTTATATCGACCCCAAAAGAACACCTCAATGTATCAATGGCGACCAATGCCGGATATTTGTGGGACACCTCTCAAAAAGAAGCCTTAGAGAAAGGGAACTTAATCCATTTATTGATGTCTAAGATTTACACCAAATCTGATATTGAAACAACACTGCACGATTTTTATAATGCAGGTGTGATTTCATCGGCTCAAAGCGATGAACTTTTGACCACTTTAAAAGCGATTGTGAGTCACCCAGTGTTAACGACTTATTATAGTTCCAATGTGGAGGTGTATAATGAACGGGAAATCATGACGGCTTCTGGAACCATAATCATTCCGGATCGCTTGGTTGTTTTTAAGGACTTATCAGCGGTTATTATAGACTATAAAACGGGAAATCATTATGATAAATACGAGACCCAATTAGCGACTTATTCTGATATTGTTCAAGAAATGGGCTATAAAGTCAGTAAAAAAATTCTGGTGTATGTTAATTCAAACATAGAGATTAAGTGTTATTAAATTAAAAAACAGCATTAAATTAGCTTAAAAATGTAATTATTGAAGTTTACGGCAACTATTTATATGCATTATTAACATTTTTTTGGTTTTAAATTTGTTTTCTATGATTAACACCATACTTTTGCAAGTAATCAAAAAAACTAAATTTAACTAATATGAAAAATCTTAGCAGATTAATTCTATCCACTTTACTAATCGTAGTGATTGGCAATGTGAACGCTCAGGACAGTAACAATCCTTGGCAAATTACAATAGGCGTTAACGCCGTTGATGTTTATCCAGTTGGAGAAGATGCTCCACAAGGAGATTTTTTTGGAGAGTTCTTTAACGTCTCTGATCATTGGAATATCCTTCCTGCATTTTCAACACTTTCTGTACAAAGGTATCTTGATAACGATTTCTCAATCGGTATATCTGGATCAATGAACAGAATCGAAAAATGGGGCTCTTTAGAAGGTGAGCCTAGTGTCGCTGTTGACAACCTTATGTATTACGGGGTAGACGCAAATGTAAAGTACAGCTTATCAACGCTTTTAAATACATCAAGACTTGAGCCTTTTTTAGCGATCGGTGGTGGTTATACTTGGATCGAAGAGGGTAAGTATAATACAGAACCGTCAAATGATTCTTCTAGTGATTTAGCAGGATCAGCGACCTTCAATGGGACATTTGGTATTGCATATTGGATTACTAAGAATTTTGGTCTTACGGCTCAATCAACTTATAAAAACTCATTCGATGATCAACTAACATCACACTTTCAACACGCTTTAGGATTTTCTGTGAAGTTTGGTGGAGTTGATACTGATGGCGATGGTGTATATGATAAAGACGATACCTGTCCTGAAGTTGCTGGTTTAGCACAATTTGCTGGATGTCCAGACTCTGATGCAGATGGGATTCAAGATTCAGAAGATACGTGTCCAAATGAAGCTGGTTTAGCTGAATTTAAAGGATGTCCTGATACGGATGGCGATGGCGTTTCTGATAATGAAGATACCTGTCCAAATGAAGCAGGATTAAAATCATTAGCTGGGTGTCCAGATGCTGATTCTGATGGTGTTGCCAATGCACAAGACACATGTCCAAACGAGGCAGGTCCAGTTGCAAATGGTGGATGTCCTTGGAAAGATGGTGATAGTGATGGTGTATTAGATAAAGACGATAACTGTCCTACTGAAGCTGGAACTGTTGCAAACAACGGTTGTCCTGAAGTTGTTCTTCCAACAGAAGATGTACAAACTCAACTTACAAACTACGCAAGAACAATCAACTTTAGCTTAGGGAAATCAAATTTCAAGAAATCAGCATTCCCAACGTTACAAGCAATTACAGGAATTCTTAATGAATATCCAAAAGCAAACTTTATAGTTGAAGGTCATACAGACAGTATTTCTACTAAAGCATTTAATCAAAGATTATCTGAATCTAGAGCGAATGCTGTTGTAAATTACTTCATATCAAATGGTGTTTCTGCCGAAAGATTAACAACGGTTGGTTTTGGTGAAACAACTCCAATTGAATCTAATATGACTGCTGCAGGTAGAGCTGCTAACAGACGTGTAGAAGTTAAATTGGCTAAGTAGTTTTACGCCATACACAATAAAAAGCTTAAAACGCTTCGCTATTGCGAAGCGTTTTTTTATTTTTATAACATGACAAGTTTTATTTATGACGTTCTAAAAGATTTAGAAACACATTCGAAAGATGTTTCTAAATTAAGCCTTATTCTCCCGAACAAACGGGCTGGGGTATTCCTTAAAATGGAGTGGTCAAAATTAAATAAAACCACAGGATTTTTACCTCACATCATTGCAGTTGAAACTTTTATTGAAGAGTTGTCACAACTTAGACTTCTAAGTAACACGGAACTTCTTTTCGAATTTTACGAAGTTTATTTAGAACTGACCCCTCAAATCGAACAAGACTCTTTTGATAGTTTTTCAAAGTGGGCCCCTATTGTGCTCCAAGATTTTAATGAAATTGATCGCTATTTAATCCCACAAGATCAGATTTTTGAGTACCTCTCAGCGATTCAAGAATTAAACCATTGGTCTTTAGAGGCAAATTCGACGCCGCTTATTAAAGGTTATTTGTTTTTTTGGAAACAGATTTACTCCTATTACAAAAAGTTTACAAAGCACCTTCTTCAAAAAGGGGCAGGATATCAGGGATTGATTTATAGAAAAGCCGTCCAAAATCTCGAAACATACATTCAAAACAACCCCAACACATCACATGTGTTTTTAGGGTTTAATGCTTTAAACGCCTCGGAATCCAACATCATTCAAGAATTATTACAACAAAACAAAGCAACGATCTATTGGGACATTGATCAAACGTTTTTAGAAACACCCCAACACGATGCGGGTTACTTTATAAGACAATATCAAAAAGCGTGGAAACATTTCAAATCTCAACCTATTAAATGGCTTTCTAATTATTATACCAACCCCAAGCATATATCAGTCGTTGGAACGCCAAAAAACATAGGCCAGGTGAAATATGTCGGCGCATTATTACAACGACTACACACCCAAAATAAGCTTCACAATACGGCTTTGGTTTTAGGAAATGAAGATTTATTGATTCCAATATTGAATTCGATTCCTAGTACAATTCAAGACATCAATATCACTATGGGGTTGCCTTTGAAACAAATTCCTTTTGCCGCCTTTATAGACCAATGGTTTCAACTCCAAAAAGAAGCATCATCTCATTACTACTATCAAGATGTCATTGCAGTCTTATCTCATCAATTTGTACGCCCTTTGTTTCAAACTCAAGATCAGGATGCGGCTCAATTGATTATGACCACCATCAAAAACCAAAACTTAGTAAGCCTTACAAAGGATCAAATTATTGCGATTGCACCAGATCACAACACTCTTTTAGAGCTTTTGTTTGGAACTTGGAACGATCAGCCAAACAAAGCCATCGAAAGTGTTTTTGCCCTTATTTTTAAACTTAAAGACCATTATTCCACCTCTAAAAGCAAGCATCTTTTACCTTTAGAGTATTTATATCGTTTTTCGGAAATATTTAATCACTTACAGCGGTTAAACAAATCATATAACTATCTCACAAGTATTAAAGTGTTACAAAGTCTGTACAAGGAATTGTTAAGTTTAGAAACGCTAGATTTTAAAGGACAACCTTTAAAAGGATTACAAATTATGGGAATGCTCGAGTCGCGTGTGTTAGATTTTGAGGCGGTCATTATAGTTTCAGTGAATGAAGGCATCTTACCAGCTGGAAAAACAAATAATTCATTTATTCCGTTTGATGTTAAAATAGAAAACGGCCTACCGACCTACAAAGAAAAAGATGCGGTTTATACCTATCACTTTTACCGTTTACTTCAACGGGCTAAGAACGCTCATATTATCTATAATACTGAACCCGATGTGTTGAGTGGTGGCGAACGCAGTCGATTTATAACGCAGCTAGAATTTGAAGCACACCATGTTTTAGATCATAAGATCGTGATGCCAGAGACGCCTCAAATCACCCCACAACTAGTAACCGTTCAAAAAACACCTGAAATTTTATCCCAACTCAAGCGTGTGGCCAAAAAAGGATTTTCACCCTCTTCTTTGAGTCAGTATATTCGAAACCCTATAGACTTTTATAACCAGAAAATTCTGGGCGTCAAGTCCGAAAACCTTTTAGAAGAAACCATCGCTGCAAACACTTTTGGAAGTATTATTCACAACACACTCGAAGCGTTTTACACCCCTTTTGTTGGTCGTGTTTTGGATACAGCAATGATCACTGCTTTAAAACCTAAAATTGCACCCACAGTGGCACACTATTTTAAGGAGTTTTATAAGGAAGGCGATATCACAACAGGGTTAAACCTCATTAGTTTTGAAATTGCAAAACGCTATGTTTCTAATTTTTTAGCATATGAAATAGCGTGTATCAACAATGGGGATCAAATTAAAATTGAAGCGATTGAATCAAACATAACGGTGGCGATCGACATTCCCGAACTCCAAACCCCGATTCAATTAATTGGAACGATTGACAGGGTAGACACCTGTAATGGCACCCAACGAATCATTGATTACAAAACCTCTCAAGTTTCTCAAACAGAGTTAGAACTCGTCAATTGGGAAGATTTGACCTCAGACTATAAAGCGTACAGTAAAAGCTTTCAAATCTTGACGTATGCCTACATGATAAACAGCCAAGCTCCTTTTACGACGGCGGTTGAAGCAGGAATCATTTCGTTTAAAAACCTCAAATCAGGATTGCTTAAGTTTGCCAAGAAAGATAAGCCAGGGGCTTACGCTCAAAAAACAACGCTCCTTTCTATTGAAACCTTAGAGACTTACGAACAGGCGCTCAAAACCTTAATTTTGGAACTATTTAATCCTGAGATCCATTTTGTAGAAAAAGAAGTTTAATGGTTATAACTAAAAAAAATATCGCGATTAAAGGGCCGCATCGCCGTCCGATCCTATTGGATATGGTTTACAATAACGCAGTTGAATACGCGCCACTAATCATCTTTTGTCATGGGTATAAAGGCTTTAAAGACTGGGGCGCTTGGAATTTACTTGCAGAAGCATTTGCTACTTCTGGCACGGCTTTCTTGAAGTTTAATTTTTCTCATAACGGTGGGACAGTTAAGCAACCTATCGATTTCCCTGACCTCGAAGCTTTTGGTCTTAATAACTATACAAAAGAACTGGACGACTTGAACACGGTGCTTAATTGGGTTGAAACGACCTATGCAAAGCATCCGAATATTAACACCTCTACTATCATATTAATAGGCCACAGTCGAGGTGGCGGGATTGTAACCCTTAAAGCAGCCGAAGATTTCCGTGTAAAAAAGCTAGTGAGTTTGGCAGGTGTTTCAGATTTTAAATCGAGGTTTCCAAAAGGGACTGATCTTAAAACTTGGAAATTGGAAGGCGTCCGTTTTGTGTTGAATGGCCGTACAAAACAACAAATGCCTCACTATTATCAATTCTACGATAATTTTATGGCAAATGAATCTAGGCTTACAATTCAAACGGCCGTCAAAAAATTACAGTTACCATTCCTAATTATTCATGGGGATCAAGACACAAGTGTTCATTTAGAGGAGGCTCTGATGCTACATACGTGGTGTCCTAATGCATATTTGGCCGTATTGGAAGGTGCGAATCATGTGTTTGGAAGTCAGCATCCTTGGCTATTTGACGAATTACCTCCGTATTTACAGCAAATCCACTCCAAAATCACCCATTTTATTAACAATTAGGATTAGTTCTTAAAAAAAACTGCATTTATCTGATATTTTTTTTGGAAAGAACAAACTAATTTTTGTAATTTAGACTAAAATAAATATATATTATGGGATATTCATTCAAAAATAGCAAAGGAAAGACGTACTTTTTACACACTAAAGATGTAATTCTTAAAGGTGGTAGAGAACAAACTATTTATTATTTCGCCAAAGATGAGCGTGATAATACATGTGATCTTCCTGCTGGAAAAATGATTGTAGAAAACGAAAAAACTGGATTACCTTTTGTGAAAAAGGCCGTTTAAAGTTTTTCAATCTAAACAATTTAAAGTCCACTCTTAGAGTGGGCTTTTTTGTTTCATGTCCATAATAAATAGCTTAAATTGAAAATAACAATTAACCAATCATGCGAAAACAACTTATTATTTTTGCCTTTCTAATCTTAGGCGCAACTGCAGTAGCACAGACCACAAAAACATATTACAATAGCGGAAACACCTCAACGACTAAGAAGTTTGTGGGTTCAAAGTGGCTTCCAGGAACTATAGTGTTAGCAGATGGGAGCGAACTTGTAGGCCAAGTTAAAGGCTATACGTATAAAGAGAATGACATCAATTCATTCCGGTTTAGAGTAAAAAAAGGAGACAAAGCAAGAACCATTAAAGCAGCGGATTGCCAGTTGATCTCTTACGATGGATTGATTATTCTTTCGTTGCCTAAAAACCTTAAAAAAATATACGGGAAACGCCTATTTTATGTCTCTTTATATTATGGGGAGCATCTCACTATTTTTCAAAACCCCAAAGCAAGTATTTCAGAAGGTAGTCCAGGCTCGATTACATTTAATGAAGGTCAAATGCTCAGTTACTTAGCGCTAAAAGACGGCCAAATCTCCAAACTTACAGCCTTGAGCTTTAGAAAACAAATGAGAAGACTTTGTTATGATAATGAAAAATTCATGAACCGCACCACCGACAAAAGATGGTTTAAATATGACAACGTTTATAAAGTGGCTCATTTCTATAACCAAACCAAAAACAAGTAAACAGTTTTCTTTTATCACACTAAATGATCTCACATCCATCTTTAAATCTTGACTCACAGTTGAGAGATTAAATGGAGGTTACAAGTGACCGATCCCAAACAATAGCCCATACATATGAAATCAATTCTATTTTTAATCAGCTTCATTTTTTGTAGTCAACTACAAGCCCAAGACACAACATTTAAATATGTAAAAACAGACGAAACAAAAGCGATTGCAGGTCTCAAATCTGTGATGAACGCTTCTGCCTTTGTATTTAATGAACGGTCTGCTGCCGAGAATTATGAAATTGTGTACAACTACATCGCTTCTAAGTATGCGTACCCAGAGGATGTTTTGATGTCCTCAACTCCAGCAGAAGAACTCGTGATTCAAGAAACAATTTCTGACTTATATACTATGAAGTCTATGGGGTTCGTCAATAGTTTTGCAGTGCGCTACAACCTAGTTTTCAAGACCAATGAAGGCAGTATAGAATGCATCGTTGTTTCTATGCAACTTGGAAATACAGTAAACATGTCTCAAAACATGGATGTAGAGTGGGATGATTTGAAAGGACTTTATTTGCATCGAAAAAATGGGAAGCCTAAAAAAACGATGTTTGGAATAACAGACACAAAAATTGAAAACCATTTTAACGCTATTTTAAAATCCTTAAAACAGTCTAAATAAGGTGTTTATTTTATGATGAAAAGGTGTTGGTTAAACGACAAAAACTAGTTCCAACGAATGTTTGGTGATGTGTGTGATCTAATAATCGCATAAAGCACAATTGTGGCCATGCACAAGTGAAAATCGCCAAATAGGATAGGAACATTATTAAGTGATTCACTTAAAATTAGATAGCCGAGACATAAATTTGCGACTATAACAGCAAAACCAATTTTTTTAGTTATAGCCAGTGCTGTCGGATCATTTGCGCCATATTTCACTCCTATAGGCAGGGTAATTATGACTTGTGTCAAAAACATAATGATTACAGGAAGGCGCACTAAAGCATCGTCTTGGGCATAAAGCAATGACTCTACAATTATTGGGATACTACTGAAAAAACAAAGGCCTAAAGTAAACCAGCTTCTATTTCTTTTATATGCGCCATATGCCGTTATTGACAAAAGCGAAAAATGGATAATTGTGATTAAGGTTATAAAAATTAGACTCATAATTAAGCAAAATCTAAATTGAATTATAACACAATATATAGATTTTTAATTTTAATCCAAAAAAGGGGTTGTGGGTTAAAATTAAAAAATAATTTTTTTATCTATTTTTTTGTAATTTGTGTCTTTTTTTGATTTTATGCACAAAATAGAGCTCTACAGAAAACATTTCACAAATATTTTATCGTTTAACAAAATAAAAATTATTAGTCCCCTAGAGCTCCATGATTTGACCCATCAACAACGGAGTAGGCAAAGCTATTAAAAGTTGTGCCCGTGCCTTCAAAATGCACGACAGCCGGCTGTAGCAATGTGGTTGTGCTCACCAAAGTGGCAGTATAGACATCCTGGACGGCCGGATTTTACGCTTGTAAATTTGCTTGACTTGAAAGCATGGCAAATAACACAAAAGAGTGCAGAAGGAATTTTTTTTCACTCGAAGACTGTTTTAAACCTCAAATGGTGCTTGCCATAAGCAATTTTGTTATGAATGATTTTTATACAGATCAGACGATTTATATGTTCGGAATATGATACATTGTTTTATAGTTCAAAGTTTAAATAATAGACATATAATTTATTAAAATTAAATTCGGCTTAAAAACGAGCCCATATTTATATATTAATTCGTGAGAGATTGTTATGATATAGCTTGTTTAACATTTTATTCATATATTTAAACAAAATATTAAAAAATAAATTTCATGGAAACTATATCAATTTTGTCGCAGCTTATTGTTTCAATCTCTGTAATTATTGTGTGGGTTTTTAGATATGAAAATATCGTCTTAGAATTTAAACAGTATGGTCTTTCTAGCTTAGTTAGAAATGCTGTTGGCGCATCTAAAATAGCGTTAGCAACCGTTTTGATTTTAGGAATTTGGTATACAGAATTTTTAATTCCAGCTGCTCTTTTAATGGCCGTTTTAATGATCGGTGCTCAATATTGTCATATGAAAGTCAAAAACCCGTTGGTTAAATTTATCCCTTCGTTAGCACTCCTCTTACTGTGTTTATTTGTTGCGGCCTTTAATTATGGCTTAATATAGACAATGGATTTAAACCTTAGTATCCTCTTGTTTTCGGCAATTTCGTTTATTTTTTATGGCATAACTTCTTTTTTTTCCAAAAGGATGTTGTCGGAATATGCTCGTTGGGGCTATAAAAATCAACGAATTTTATTGGGGTGTTTACAACTCTTAGGTGGGGTAGGTTTGATCGTAGGGATTATCAATTCAACGCTATTAATTATTGCGTCGTTTTTATTAACCTTTATGATGATTACGGCTGTTTTCGTAAGAATTAAAATCAAAGACAACATCGTTCAGATGTTCCCTGCGATTTTTTATACCGTCTTAAATTTTATAATTTTGTACAACTCAGTCGCGTAACTTTTGAGAGACAAAGCGGTCGCGTTTAACAAGGCGAACGCCTTAATTTAAGCCTTCTTTTTTTTCTTATTTTTAGCGGTAGGGAATCGTCCTTGATTGCCAATACCGTCCATGTCATGCTCATCGTATGCCTGTTGATGTTCATTTCGTTGGATGCGGTGTTGTTTCGAAACAATCGTCAACAAGAAATAGACGTACACTATAAAAATAATAAACCCGAAAATAAATATAAGTAAATTCATTTCTTTCTTCTTTGTCTTATGGCAATGGAAAGCGATAAAATCGACGGAACCCAAATTCCTACAAAAATTCCTTCTAGTTTATTTCCCATAAACCACAAGGTTACAGACATTAAAAAAGAGATGAATGCGAGTATAATAGGATAGTAAGCTTCAATAAAATCTTTCATTGTTTTTTATTTAAAGTTAGACAAGATTAGTCATTAAAGCGTTACAAAACTCATAAAATTTTAATCATTATGTTAAAATATAGCGAAAAATATTTGGTTTGCATCTAATCAACAAAGACTATCAGAAGAATATTGCTATTGTAGAAAGCGAAAAGACCGCAATAATTATGAGTATTTTTTTACCTGATTTTATTTGGCTCGCTGCAGCGGGGAATGAAACTCCAATAGCGGTCTCTATTTACAATGTATCAGGCAAAGAAGTACTTTCTATAAAGAATACAAACAACATCAATGTACAAGCATTGCCAAGCGGTGTGTATGTGATTAGAATATCAGATGGTGTGGGGCAAACCAATAGAAAGTTTATAAAGAATTAAACAGACTTAAAATAATTTAAGAAGCCCTTTCAGAAATGTGAGGGTTTTTTTTATGCCTGCTTAAATCTACAATTATTGTGTAACTATTTGACGTAGAATGAATAATTATGTTGAGTAGTAACAGTCTTTAATGAATTCAATTTATAAAGTTATTTCAAGCAGTCAATATTTTATAATGTACCAAATGCACGAAATGAAGCCTAAAAAACAACTTTATTTTTTTACTAAAATTATTATATAAATAAAACTAAAATAATTAAATCGTACAATAATCGTACAAATTAAGATACTAAAAAACCCCAACCTATTGATTAACAAATGGTTGAGGTATTATTTAGTGGTCCCACTTGGGCTCGAACCAAGGACCCTCTGATTATGAGTCAGATGCTCTAACCAACTGAGCTATGGGACCAATAAGGCTGCAATATTACAACGTTTTTTAAAATTATAAAAAGAAAATCAGTCTTTATTAGGGCGTTCCTGACAGAGTTCGATCAGAACCCCATTGGTTGATTTTGGATGTAAAAACGCAATGCGCTTATGATCTGCGCCTTCTTTAGCGGTTTCATGAATCAATTCAAAACCCTCCGACTTTAAGCGTGCCAATTCAACTTCGATATCTTCCACCTCAAAAGCAATGTGATGCACGCCTTCGCCTTTTTTAGCAATAAACTTCGCAATAGGGCTGTTGGGATTGCTCGCTTCTAGCAGCTCAATTTTATGTGTTCCCACATCAAAAAAAGAAGTTGTCACTCCTTCAGAGGCCACCGTTTCGGTTTTATAATGCGGCACGCCTAAAAGCTTTTTAAACAATTCATTAGAAGTAGATAAGTCTTTTACGGCAATACCAATATGTTCAATTTTCTTCAGCATATCACAAATTTAACCGAAAAGGACTAGCTTTTAAACAATTCACCCAGAAATATATTATTTTTACCCTATGGAAAGTCAAAGACAAAAAAAAATAGCCTCCGTTTTACAGCGTGATCTCGTTGAGGTATTACAAGGCGCAGCCACCCAAGGCGGGATGAAAGGCATTCTAATTTCAGTGACAAAGGTCAATGTGACTGTCGATCTTTCGATTGCGAAAGTGTATTTGAGTATTTTCCCGATTGATAAAGGCGCCGAGCTTTTGGAAGGGATTCGATCCAATGCACCGCTTATCAAACACGAGCTGTCGCAACGGACCAAGCACCAATTACGTCGCATGCCACAATTGATTTTTTATATTGATGATTCTTTGGAGTATATCGATCAAATTGACAAATCACTGAAACGCACCGAAAACCCCATTGAGAATCCAGAATTGTTAGAGAAACGAAAAAAGGCCTAATTGAAAGTCCCCCTATATATCGCCAAACGTTATTTGTTTTCTAAAAGCAATAACAACGCCATCAACTTTATTACCCTCATTGCTGGCTTTGGGATTATTATTGGAACTGCGGCTCTTTTTATTGTACTTTCAGGATTTTCGGGACTTAAAAATTTTAGTTTAGAGTTTACCTCTTTTTCGGATCCCGATCTGAAAATAGTCCCTAAAACCTCTAAAACCTTTCAATTTACGCCGGCTCATAAAAAAGCCTTACGAGCGTTAAACAGCATTGCATACTACACAGAAGTTGTGGAAGAGCGGATGCTAATGAGTTGCGAAAACAAACATTTGGCCGTGACCTTGAAAGGCGTAGATGCAAACTTTCCAAATGCGACCATCGATTCTATTTTAGTCTATGGGCAGTGGTTTGAACCAAACACGCCTCAAATTGTGGCCGGATGGGGTGTGACCAACGAATTAGGCTTTGGAATTTTTGACGTTACCAAAGTCATTAAACTCTATGCACCCAAGCCAGGAACAGGACAGCTTGCCTCCGTTAAGAGTGCCTTTACAAGTCTGAAAGTGGCCAATGTAGGTATCTTTCAGATTAATGAAACCCTCGATAATTCGCTGGTATTCACATCGCTTGCAAACGCTAAATATTTATTAAATTATGATGCCCAAACGCTGAGTGCAATAGATATTTATCTAAACCTCTCGATCGAAGAAGATGTCGCAAGAATGGCTCTTCAAACTATTTTTGAAAACCAAGTAACCATCAAGAATCGAGTGCAGCTAAACGACGCTTTATATAAGATGTTGAACACCGAACACGTGGCAGTTTATTTGATTTTCACCTTGATTTTGATCATCGCATTGTTTAACATTATTGGATCGATCATTATGATGATTTTAGACAAGAAAAAGAATTTGAAAACACTTTACAACCTTGGAGCCACCGTTAAAGAGTTACGGAAAATTTTCTATTATCAAGGAATTTTAATGACCATTATAGGCGGTAGTATAGGGATTCTTATTGGGGTGATCACTATTTGGTTGCAACTAGACTATTCGCTGGTTATGATTACGCCATCGCTTCCATATCCAGTGGATTTGGAATTGACTAACGTCGGAATCGTTCTAGTTACTATATTGGTGTTAGGCGTTCTCGCCTCTCGAATTGCGTCGCAACGCATTGCTAAAACGTCCTTCAACGCTTAAACAAATTGGTAATCACCAAAGACCTCTTCCACTTCATCAAAGGTCGCAAAAACATCGGCACTGTGATCGCTGGTTACCATTTTTGTTCTGAAGGGTTTAAAATCTGGAATCCCTTTAAAATAATTGGTATAATGACGTCGCGTTTCTAATACACCCAACACTTCACCTTTCCAATCAATTGCCATTTGCAAATGACGGCGCGCAGCCTCCACCCGTTCTAGCATGCTAATAGGACCCAAGTGTTGCCCGGTTTGCATAAAGTGCTTGACTTGCTTAAAAAACCAAGGATTACCAATCGTTGCACGGCCAATCATGGCGCCGTCCAACCCATATTGATCACGCATTTCAATAGCGCGTTCTGGGGAGTTGACATCACCATTTCCAAAAACAGGAATGTGCATCCGTGGATTGTTTTTAACCTCTGCAATTGGTCCCCAGTCGGCAGCACCTTTATACATTTGTGCACGCGTTCGTCCATGAATAGAAATAGCTGCACAGCCTACATCTTGTAGTCTTTCAGCTACTTCCACAATATGAATAGAATCATGATCCCAACCCAACCGCGTTTTGACGGTCACTGGTAAATTGGTACGCTTCACCATTTCTGCGGTAAGCTTTTCCATTAAACACACATCTTTTAAAATTCCGGCACCAGCCCCTTTGCTGACCACTTTTTTAACGGGACATCCAAAGTTAATGTCTATAATATCCGGATTGGATTTTTCTACAATATCAATGGCTTGCAACATACTGTCCAAATTAGCGCCAAAAATTTGAATGCCTACCGGACGTTCTTTTTCATAGATGTCTAATTTCATGGTGCTTTTGACCGCATCACGAATCAGGCCTTCGCTCGAAATAAATTCGGTATAGACCACATCGGCACCTTGCTCTTTACATAAAGCACGAAAAGGCGGGTCGCTTACATCTTCCATCGGAGCAAGTAATAAAGGGAATTCGGGGAGTTCTATGGAACCAATTTTAACCATGCGTTATTTATAAAAATTCATTTCATCTAAATAGTTCCAAACAGCCTCTGGGAGCATCGGTCGAATGTTTTGACCCGCTTTTATTTGCTGACGAATAAAGGTTGAGGAAAGTTCCATTATGGGAGCGTCTATTTTAATTATTTTAGCTTCTTTAGTTAAGAGTGCTGTTTTTTTGATCTCAGTTGATTTTCTAGGATACACATAAATGGGGTAGCGTTTGATAATCACTTCGGCATTTTTCCATTTAGGCAACGAGTTCAAATTGTCTTCACCCATAATAAGCGCAAAGGTATGTTCGGGGTGTTTTTCTTCTAAATACGCCAATGTATGCACCGTATAGTTGGGTTGAGGTAAACCAAACTCAATAGCGCTTGGCTTTAGTTTTGGATACTCTTTTGTCGCCCGATATACCATTTCTAAGCGCTGATGATCATCTAATAAACTTTGCTTTTTTTTATGTGGACTTTGGGGGGTGACTATGATCCAAACTTGGTCTAAGTCCGAATGCTCCGCCAAATGATTTGCAATGACCAAGTGCCCCACATGCATAGGGTTGAACGTTCCAAAATAGAGTCCAATAGTCATCACTTTTTAGTTTATAAATTCAGCTACTTTTTTATATGCTTCTTTCTGAGCGGTTTCTAAAACATCGTTTTCAATAATACAATCAAAAAGAGGCGCAGTCGCCAGTTCTGCGGAGGCTTTCGCAACGCGCATATTAATTTTATCTTGGGTTTCGGTTTTTCTTTTTTTGAGACGAATTTTTAATTCATCGATGCTTGGCGGTTTTACAAAAATCGCCAAAGTTTCTTTTGGAAATTTACGTTTAATCCGCAAGCCACCTGAGACATCAATGTCAAAAATGACATGTTTTCCCAAGGCCCAAATTCGTTCTACTTCCGACTTGAGTGTGCCATAAAAATTATCTCTATAAACTTCTTCCCATTCCAGAAAATCATCGGATTTTATGTGTTGTTTAAACGCATCACTCGACAAAAAATAATAGTCTTTTTCATCAACTTCAGTCCCTCTTTTTGGGCGGGATGTAGCCGAAACAGAAAACTCTAAATTCAGTTCTTGTTTTGTTAATAGATGTCTTACAATCGTTGTTTTTCCCGATCCTGATGGTGCCGAAAACACAATCAATTTTCCTTGTTTTATCTTAGAGGACATTGAGTAATTGTTCTTTAATTTTTTCTAATTCATCTTTCATTTGGACCACCAATTTTTGCATGGATGCAAAATTTGCTTTAGATCCAATGGTGTTAATCTCACGGCCAATTTCTTGAGAAATAAACCCTAATTTTTTGCCATTTGAATCGGCAGAGTTTAAAGTTTTTATAAAGTATTCTAAATGGTTTTGAAGCCGTACTTTTTCTTCGGTAATATCAAATTTTTCGATGTAATATACCAGTTCTTGTTCAAATCGGTTTTCGTCATATTTTTCTTTCAATTCTGCCACCCCTTTATGCAAGCGATCTCGCACATTGCTGATCCGTTCTGGGTCTATTTCAAGCACTTGCTCCAATAAATCAGAGATGATTGCGATACGGTTTGAAAAATCAGCTTCTAATACTTTTCCTTCTTCTAAGCGATATAATTCAATTTTTTCTAAGGCTGTGTGAATTTCATTTAGAATGGAAGCCCATTCGTTTTCATCAATATCATCGCGTTCGGTACTGATCGCGTCGGGCATTTTCACCGCCATTTTTAGAAGCTCCATAGCATCTCCACTTGCGAGACCTTCCAATTGTTTCATGTATTTTCTCACAACAGTTGGGTTGACGTTTGTAAACGTTTCTTCACCAGTAATTTCAAAAAACAACGAAAAATCTACTTTACCTCTATGTAATTTTGAAGCAATTAGCTTTCGAAGTTCCAACTCTTTAGCCTTGTACATAGACGGTATGCGCATGTTGAGGTCTAAGGATTTACTGTTCAATGATTTTAGCTCAATTGAAATAGTTTTGTTTGGTAATTGTAATACAGACTTACCATAGCCCGTCATGGAATGTATCATTCGTTGGAATTATAAACTTTTTCCAAAGATACTGAAAACCAATAAGTATACCCAAGTAGAATATCAACCTTTACGCATCAAAATGGATAAACTCAAAAAATTCCTTATATTGTTTTCAACTTAACTAAAAATCTACTTATTATGGAAAATTTTTCAATGAATTGGTTGGCTGTTATTGTGTCAGCACTAGTCCCTTTAATTATTGGCGCTTTTTGGTACCATCCCAAAGTATTTGGATCTGCTTGGATGAAAGCAACCGGAATTACCGAAGAAAAAATCAAACCAGCATCCCCTCTAAAAGCGTATATTATAGCGTTGATCATGTCGGTTGTTTTATCTTTTTATTTATACATCAATGTTTTGGTCGGAGGCCCTGATGAGATGCGTCATGGCACAGAAGCTTTTATGACCTTTAGACACGGTTTTGTTCACGGCGCTTTTTTAGCCGTTTTTGTGGTACTTCCAACGATGGCGACCAATAGTTTCTTTGAAATGAAATCGACTAAATACATTTTTATCAATGTGTTTTATTGGGTCGTTTCTTTGGCTTTTATGGGAGGCATCTTAAACGGATGGCCTGTATAACATATAAATTCATAACAGAAAGGCTTCGGCCTTTTTGTTATTTAAAGGGTGAGTGTTGTTTAAATTCTTTGATTTTTATGCGTCTTAAAAAGGGCGTTATTAAAGAATTTATGAAGGAGTTTTTGTGTTTTATATAACAACTTAGCTCCAAAGGTTTGGCGCCTATCGTGGTTTTTATTTCGGAAGCTGTGCGACCCAAATTGATAGAAGACACTTGCTTTTCGATGCCGAGTCTTACATAATCATTTAAAATACGGGTGTAAATGGCATGGGACTTATTCAACTTGTAATCCAATCCAATAAAATGTGCATCAAGATGGTTTTTATTGACAAGTGCCGTTAAAAAGCCAACAAGCTTATCGTCTAAAAAATAGGCTTTCACTATAAAATCTTCTTTCAAGGCCGATCCTAGATGACTGTACGTGTTTAGATTTAAAACTTGCGCATTAAAGCTCGCATTGGCAATAGTATTTTGATACAAGGCTTGTAATTCTCCTTTATAAGTCTCCAAATCCTGTGCATTAAATATGCGTGTTTTTAAAGTGCTACTTTTGGAATCGGCTTTGTTTGCTTTGACTCGATATTTTGATTTTAAAACGTTTTTATAATCCTCAAAATTTTTCCATTCTGGTTTTAGTTGAATAATCATATTAGGCTCCACCTTGATCTCACTATAGCCAAAATTTAAAAACTGGCGTGTATTTTTAAGAGATTCAAACCTAAAATCTTTAATGAAAAGGGCATGTAACGGTTTAGAGTTAGCGGCAACAGCATCTAAAGCGGCTCCAATTTCTTTCATAATAACTTCTGAAGAAATACTTTTGGATGTACAAATACCATGTTCACCACTCAAAAATACATTGCCACAGAACATGATTTTTATATGCTCGTTACAAAAAAAGAAACTTAAAAATTTTCGAATGAAGGGCGCTACTTTTATATTTTTCAACATCCCTTCTACATTCAGACTAATGATCTGAACTAGCGCAAGGGCCACCGTGTTTTTATTAATATCGGACAGAGCGATGTACTTGAATTCAATTTGAGGGTTAGAAACTTCAAAAGCTTTTAGGAATGGTTTTGAAAAATAGACGTTCTTTTCGGAATTAATATGTTCAAAAATAACAGGGTCGATAAGATCAACTGAAGGGTATAAAGAAGTTATATAAGAACTCATTTTGTAGTGTGTTGTGTCGGATTCTTAGAAACCAAATATACACCTAAAAATATTAAACCAGCTGCCAGAATTTTAACCGTACTCAAGCTGTCGCTCCCCATCATAATCGCAAAAATTCCTGCAATAATTGGCTGAATATAGACAAAGGTGCTAACGGTTGTGGCGCTCAGGCTTCGCAATGCGATTGGATTCAACAAATAGGTTGCAAATGTAGCACCCACCACAACAAACAAAGACGAAAACCAGATATAAGGCGTGAAGCTACTCCAGTTGACAGCTGCTAACTCACTGCATCCAAATGGAAACACAAAGACGGTTCCAAACAAAAACAACCATTTAATAAAAGTATACGGGTGGTATTTATTGGTTAATTTTTTTACCAAAATTAAATAGTAACTGTATGAAGCCGCATTTACTAAAATTAAAAAATTACCCAATAAGACATTGTCTCCTGAGCCCATAGAACGATTGTAGATGCTTAAAATTAAGGCGCCAGAAAGCCCTGCCAAAACCCCTGCTACTTTAACTTTTGTAATCCTTTCTCCAAAAATGATCGCAGAAAGCATCAATACAATAATAGGCGTAGTAACCATAATCACTGACCCATTTATAGGGGTGGTGAACTGAAGTCCTTTGAAAAAAGCTAGCATATTAAGAGCCACTCCAAAAAGGGCCGCGAGCATAAATTTGGAAAAATCTTCTCGGTCTATTTTCTCACTAGGAGTCCAGATACTAAACAGCCAAAAAAGGACTGTTGCTAAGCTGACTCTAAATAAAATAAACCCATAAGGCTGCATATATCCACCATCAATTACATCATTTGCAAAGGTAAAGGTTACTCCATAGAATAGCTGCACCAATAGAAGCGCAAAGAGAGCAAATCTATTATTTTTCATTCAAAATCGCTGTTTTTGCGGAATTAATAACTTTTGAACTATTACCAACAAATAGTTGTCCATTTAAAACGAGAACAGGGCGTTTTAGAAATGTATAATGTTCAAGAATATAATTTTTATAGCCATCTTCGTCAAGAGATTTATCCTTCAAACCCAAATCTTTGTATAATTTTGCACGCTTGCTAAAAAGCGCCTCGTAGCTGCCAGAGATTTCTTTGAGTTGCTCTAGCTCATCTGAACTGATAGGCGTTTTTTTTATGTCTTGTAATTCAAATTCCGCTCCTAAATCCAAGTGATCTAAAATTCGTTGACAGGTATTACAGCTACTCAAAAAATAGAATTTTTTCATGCGATTCTTTTCTTATTTTTACAAAGAAAATCATTTCTTTACAAAGAACTAACTTATAATTCAATAATATGGATTTCAATCACGAAGTAACATTACAAAACAGAAAACTTTTACTAAAAATCATTGAAAAATTCTCTTTAGACCAGCTTAATACCATCCCAAAAGGCTACCGAAATTCTATTTTTTGGAATGTGGCCCACATCGTTGTAACGCAGCAATTGTTGGTATATGGATTGTCTAACACTCCATTATTAGTAGATGACTCCTTGGTACAAGCCTACCGAAAAGGGACTCAAACAGAACACGATGCAACCGAAGAAGAGTTCGCAATGATAAAATCACTTATGATTTCTACAATTGAAAACACTAAACTAGACTATGAAAAAGGCGCTTTCAAGAACTTCTCACCCTATACAACTTCCTTAAATGTCACGCTCACAAGTGTGGAAGAAGCTTTGAGCTTCAACACGTTTCACGAAGGTATTCACCTAGGATATATTTTAGCGATGAAAAACAGTCTCTAACATAAACACTATGAAATTTAATACCAAAACTATCCACGGCGGTCAATCGCCCGACAAAGCCTATGGCGCTGTAATGCCACCGATTTATCAGACCACAACCTATGCTCAAACGACTCCCGGAGGCCATCAAGGGTATGAATATTCGCGGTCTCATAACCCCACGAGACATGCATTAGAAAAGTCGTTTGCGAGTATTGAAAACGGACAATTTGGACTGGCATTTGGATCTGGGTTAGCGGCCATTGATGCCGTATTAAAGCTTTTAAAGCCAGGCGATGAAGTCATTTCAACCAACGATTTATACGGTGGTTCTTACCGATTATTTACTCATATTTTTGAGAAATTTCAGATCAAATTTCATTTTATTGGTATGGGAAATGCCAGTAATATCGAAACACATATCAACTTAAACACCAAGCTAATTTGGGTTGAAACCCCTACCAATCCGATGCTCAATATCATTGATATAAAAGCAGTCTCTCGCATTGCAAAGCAACACCAGGTTCTGCTCGCAGTGGACAATACATTTGCGACGCCATACTTGCAACGACCATTAGATTTAGGTGCTGATATTGTCATGCATTCCGCTACAAAATATTTGGGTGGTCATAGCGATGTGGTGATGGGTGCTTTAGCAGTCAAAGACAAAATCTTAGCGGATCAATTGTATTTTATTCAAAATGCGAGCGGAGCTATTTGTGGACCTCAAGACAGTTTTTTGGTTTTAAGAGGAATTAAAACGCTGCACATTCGCATGCAACGCCATTGTGAAAATGCAAGAGCAGTCGCGACATTTTTGTTGAATCATCCAAAAGTAGAAAACGTCTTTTGGCCTGGGTTTGAGTCGCACCCAAATCATGACATTGCCAAAGAGCAAATGGACGATTTTGGAGGGATGCTGTCATTTACAACCAAAGGAAACAATTTTGAAGAGGCTATTAAAATGGTTGAAAATCTTAAAATTTTTACATTGGCAGAATCTCTTGGAGGCGTAGAATCTTTAGCGGGGCACCCCGCCAGTATGACCCATGCAAGTATTCCAAAAGAAGCGCGTGAAAAAACGGGTGTTATAGATTCATTAATTCGCTTGAGTGTCGGAATCGAAGACGCTGAAGACCTGATTGAAGATTTAAAACAGGCCTTAAACTAGTGTTTTATGCAACGAATTACATATTTCATTAAATAATTCCCATTAAAATATCAAATTAAGAATTTATATCTTAATTATCGACCCCTAATTATCAAATACAAAAAAATATACCATTATTTTTAAAGATATTATATATTTGTAGTCTATAATATTTAAATTTTAACACCCCAAGTAGTTTGATATGGAAGAAAAAATAAAAGGATTTTTAGATCTAGTAAAGGAAAGAAACGGACATGAATCTGAATTTATTCAGGCGGTAGAAGAAGTTGCTGAAACCGTGATTCCTTACATTGTGAAACATGATATTTATCATGGAAAAAACATCTTGTTAAGGATGGTTGAGCCCGAACGCGCGATTTCATTTCGAGTCAATTGGGTCGATGATCATGGCGAAATACAGGTGAATCGGGGGTATCGAATTCAAATGAATTCAGCCATTGGACCGTATAAAGGAGGGCTTCGATTTCATCCAACGGTTAATATGAGTATTTTGAAATTCTTAGCATTTGAACAAGTTTTCAAAAACAGCTTAACAACTCTTCCAATGGGCGGCGGAAAAGGTGGAAGTGACTTTGACCCAAAAGGAAAAAGTGATAATGAAATCATGCGATTTTGTCATGCATTTATGAGTGAGTTGTTTCGTCATATTGGCCCAAATACGGATATCCCAGCAGGAGATATTGGTGTTGGAGGTCGCGAAATCGGATTCCTTTTTGGAATGTATAAAAAATTAAAAAACGAATTTACGGGTGTTCTTACAGGAAAAGGAATGACTTGGGGAGGATCACTGATTCGTCCAGAAGCTACAGGTTATGGAAATGTGTATTTTGCTGAAAAAATGTTGCAAACTAAAGGCGATAGTTTTAAAGGAAAAACAGTTGTAATTTCTGGATCTGGAAATGTCGCACAATACGCTGCCGAAAAAACAATTCAACTCGGAGGTAAAGTAGTTACTTTATCAGATTCTTCAGGTTACATCTTAGATCATGAGGGGATTGACACTGATAAGTTGGCATTTGTAATGGAGCTTAAAAACATTAAAAGAGGCCGAATAAGCGAATATACTAAGGTCTATCCAAATGCTAAGTTTGTGGCTAACAAAACGCCTTGGGAGGTGAAATGTGAGGTTGCATTACCTTGCGCCACCCAAAATGAGTTAAATGAGCATGACGCTGAGATGTTGTTAAAAAACGGTTGTATTTGTGTGAGCGAAGGCGCCAATATGCCTTCGACAAAAGATGCAATTACAAAGTTCCACGAAGCTCAGATCTTATTTGCTCCTGGGAAAGCATCCAATGCTGGCGGTGTTGCAACTTCAGGACTGGAAATGACTCAAAACTCTTTACGTTACAATTGGTCAAGAGAAGAAGTTGATGAAAAGCTAAAAGATATCATGTCTAATATTCACGATGCGTGTATTGAATATGGTAAAGACGAAAAAACAGGGTATATCGATTATGTAAAAGGGGCCAATATTGCAGGGTTCGTAAAAGTAGCCGACGCAATGCTCGCACAAGGCGTCGTGTAATAACGACCAGACATATTCTAAAAAGCTTTCAAATCAATGAAAGCTTTTTTTGTTTATATATAATAATGCGACAATTTCTCGTTAGTTATAAATATATTTGAACCTAAATATCAATTCGTGAAAACATACTTTTATGTACTTATCCTCTTTTTTGTGCTCTCCACGTTTTCTTGGGGCCAGAACGATGATACATCATGGATTGGACATTTTTCATATTTGAACATTAAGGAAGTTGTTCAAGGGGATACAAAATTTTATGCAGCTTCAGAAAATTCAATCTTTTCCTATGACCCAAGTACCAATCAACTCGAAACGATTACAACACTTAATGGGCTCTCAGGAGAGTTAATCTCAACAATTCATTATAGCAGCAATTATCAATTATTGTTGATAGGTTATAAAAATGGTTTGATCGAAGTTTTTAAAGATACAGAAAAACAAGTTTTAAAAGTAATTGATGTTATCAATAAAACAACCATACCATCGTCTCAAAAAAAAATCAACCACTTTAACGAACTTGGTAACGTTGTATATATCGCAACAGATTACGGAATTTCAGTGTATAATCTAGAAAATTTAGAGTTTGGGGACACATATTACATTGGAACAAATGGGACGCAGGTAAGCGTTAATCAAACCGCTGTTTTTAACAATGAATTATATGCAGCTTGTGGATATAATACGGGGTTAAAAAAAGCAAGCTTATCCAATGCAAATTTAATAGATTTTAAATTTTGGGATTTAGTAGTTTCTGGGGATTTTAAATTTATTGGCGCTAATGCTACTAGTTTATACACGATAAAGTCAAATGATATTTTATATAAAATCGAAGGATCAACCCTAGAGGTTAAGACCGCTTTACCGCAGTCGGTTTTAGAGTTGAAGCTATCTGACGATTCTGTTTTGGTATCGACTCCATCCGTTATTTATCATTATGATGCGACGATTAACCTTATAGATACGCTTCCAGTTAGGGATGAATTTGACACTAGCTATACTAGCGCATTACTCTTAAACGATGCGCTTTATATTGGTACAACTGATTTTGGGGTGTTAAAATCAGATATGAGATCATCCTTAGGCTATGAGGAAATACACCCCTCTGGACCGCTTAGAAATAGTGTATTTTCTTTGGAATACGGCTATGATAATTTATGGGTTACTTTTGGAGCCTATTCAATATTTTTCACCCCAAATTTAAAAAAAAGAGGGATAAGCCGTTTACAAAATGTTGAATGGGATAATGTAATATATGACAGTATTCAAAATACAGTCCAATCCAATGTTTACGACTTAAATAAAATCTCCATAAACCCCTTAGACCCAGACCAAATATTTATAAGCTCACTTCACAGTGGCTTATTAAGTCTTAAAGTTGAGGACTCCATGACCCTTTTTGACCCGTCTAATAGCGGATTAGAGGCTCTAATATATACACCTGATCCAAATTATATTTCCATTCGTGTTTCAGGATCTGTTTTTGATGACCAAAGCGATTTGTGGATTTTAAATTCTAAAGTTAAAAGGCCTCTCAAAAAATTAAGCCCAATTAATAACCAATGGACTTCATACGATTTCACATCCATTATACCAGATCCTTTAAGTGACGAAAATGGTTTTAGTGAAATTGTTATCGGACCGGATGGAACAAAATGGATTGGGAGTTATAGATCTGGTTTGATTGGTTTCAATGAAAATGGGATGTTGCTAAAAAACATAAACGATAAAGATGTTTCGAACCTTCCGACAACCGCAGTCAAAGCATTAGCACTAGATAAAAACAACGTCCTCTGGATTGGAACTTACAGAGGTTTAAGAGTTTTGTATAATACCTCAAATTTTTTCACAGAAGATATCGTAAGAACCGAACCTATTATTATTCTCGAAGATGGCATTGCACAAGAGTTATTGTCGCTACAATTTATATCAGATATCATCGTTGATGGATCAAACAATAAATGGATTTCTACGGCAGATGCCGGCGTTTTTTATGTATCATCGGATGGTCAAAACACCATTCACCATTTCACTAAAGACAATTCGCCACTTCCTTCAAATGGCGTGAATGATATGGCTTTAGATTCCAAAAATGGGATTATATATTTTGGAACCGATCGGGGTTTGGTCGCCTTTAAAACAGGTGGGTCTAGCACAAACGAATCACTCGAAGCGGTTTATGTGTATCCAAATCCTGTAAGACCAGGTTTTAATATGGCCGAGGATAAGATCAAAATCCAAAACATTAGTGAAAATGTTAATATCAAAATAACCGACATTGAAGGTAATTTAGTCGCCGAAGCACAATCGAATGTTAATTTACGTTACAAAGGTAACAACCTTGAGCTCGACGGTGGAACGGCTTATTGGAATGGAAAAAATTTAGCAAATAACACGGTGGCTTCTGGAGTTTATGTTGTACTTCTTTCAGACTTTGACACCCTTGAAACGAAAGTTTCAAAAATAATGATCATACGCTAATGGTTATTTCAACGAAAGCAATTGTCATCTCAAAAATTAAATATAACGACAACGATCTTATAGTTAAATGCTACACTGCGTCTTCTGGAGTGAAAAGTTATTTAATTAAAAACGCCTCTAAAACTAAAAAAGGGAAACTAAAGCCTGCTTATTTTCAACTACTTTCATTACTACAAATAGAAGCAGAGCATAAGGAAACTCGAGGGTTACAATATTTCAAAGAAGTTCGCCTACACAAACCTTACGAATCGCTACACACCAATATTTTTAAATCAACAGTTTTATTGTTTTTATCCGAAATTTTATCAATGATTTTAAACGAGGAAGAAGCCAATACGCCTCTTTTTGAATACATTGAAACCACCCTGTTATGGTTTGATGCCAGTGAAAACACAGGCACATTTCATCATCAATTTTTAATGGGATTGACAAAGTTTTTAGGGATCAATCCAGATACAACTCAAAACGACCAACCTTATTTTAATTTGCAAGATGGTAAATTTCAACCCAACCTAGGGGACTACTGTGTTAGTGGTGAAAAATTAAAATTATTAAAACCATTCTTGGGCACAAAATTTGATACGACAATAACGCACGCGCTAAATGCTTTTCAAAAGCACGAATTACTCAATATGATTTTAAGCTATTTTAAATTACATTTGCATGCATTTAAACACCCCAAGTCATTAACAGTTTTAAATCAAGTATACAGCTAAAATGAATCATTTTGCGTATTATTTTTTTGGCCTTTTTACTCTGACGATTTCAGCGCAACAAATTGTTGTAGCCGACGAAACAACCAGGGAACCTCTTCCTGGGACTGCTGTGTTCAATCAAGTCAAAACCAAAACATTTGTCACAGATATTGATGGCCAAGTTGGTCTTGAAAAGTTTCAAGATTTTGAAAAAATTTATGTTCAACACCTTTCCTATCACAAAATTTCAGTTCTTAAATCATCGATTCAGGACACGGTTTTTCTTGCTCCAAAAGCAACAAGTTTAAACGAAGTTGTGATATCGGCCTCCAAATTTAAACAGAGTAAAAAAGAAGTCCCACAAAATATTATAAGTATTAGTTCCAAAGAGGTTCGGTTTTCTAATCCGCAAACTAGCGCAGATTTATTAAGTAATAGCGGACGAGTGTTTGTGCAAAAAAGTCAATTAGGAGGTGGAAGCCCAATGATTCGAGGGTTTTCTACAAATAGACTCCTAATCACAGTGGATGGTGTGCGCTTGAACAACGCCATATTTAGAAGTGGAAATGTTCAAAACGTATTGTCAATAAACCCTTTTAATGTTGAAAGAACGGAGGTCATTTTAGGAGCTGGATCTGTTATTTATGGAAGCGACGCCATTGGTGGAGTCATGAACTTTTATACAACAACGCCAAAACTATCCGAATCTCAAACACCCTATTTGTCGGCGCGAAGCACCATTCGATATGCTTCTGCGAATAGTGAAAAAACATCCCATATCGGTTTTAATTTGGGATTTCAAAAATGGGGATTTCACAGTAGTGTTAGCGTGTCTGATTTTGGAGATTTGAAGATGGGAACCAACGGCCCAGAAGATTATTTAAGGCTTAATTTTAGCCAACGTTTGAACGGTCTAGACCTGATGGTTCCTAACACGTCTCCTAGAGTTCAGAAATTCACTAATTTTCGCCAATTACACCTTGCTCAGAAAGTGTTATATAAAGCAAGTAACGATTTAAAATTTGATCTGGGGGTTCATTACTCGACGACTTCCGATTATCCTAGATATGATAAACTAGCAACGTATGACGCTGCTGATGTTTTAAGCTATGCAGAATGGAATTACGGCCCTCAAGATTGGCTATTAGCAAATGTACAAATGACTAAATTAAGCAGCCGTTCCAATCTGCATGATAAAGTCAAAGTGTCGCTCGCATATCAGAATTTTAAAGAGAGTCGGATTAATAGAAAATTTAATTCAGACACTCGAAATATTAGAGAAGAGAATGTAGATGCTCTTTCTTTGAACTTTGATTTTGATAAAACGATTTCAGAAAAAGCGAACATCTCTTACGGAACAGAGTATATATACAATCGTGTTGGCTCTAAAGGTCGAGCCACCAACATCACAACCAATACGCCTCAGGCCATCGCCTCTCGTTATCCCAACGGTTCGAACTGGCAAACCTTAGCAGCCTATTTAAGTCATAAGTACAAACCGAATCCTAAGCTAACGGTACAATCTGGTGCACGATACAATTATGTAACTATTAATGCAGATTTAACCGCTAATAATTTATTTTTCAACCTTCCTTTTAAAATGGCGAATCTAGATACCAGTGCGCTAACGGGGACTCTTGGTTTTAGTTGGAATCCGAACTCCACCTTTCTCTGGAAACTTAATATGACCACGGCATTTCGAGCTCCAAATATTGACGACATTGGAAAAATATTTGAATCCGAACCCGGCTTAGTTGTGGTGCCAAATGGTAAGCTTAAGCCCGAATATGCCTATGGTGGTGAATTGGGAGTTACGGTCAATTTAGACGAATCATTAGTTTTTGATTGTTCCGCTTATTACACTTATTTAGACAACGCATTGGTTCGGAAAAAGTTCGTAGTTGAAGGCGAATCGGTAATGGAATACTATGGCGAATCAAGCGAAATTCAAGCCATACAAAATGCTTCTAAGTCTTGGATTTATGGTTTTGAAGCAGGCTTAAAAGCGCGACTTTTAAAGGCTTTAGAATTCACCTCTCAATTTAGTTATGTACACGGTGTTCAAGAAGAATTACCTGGAGTTGAAATGCCTGTGAGACATGTAGCGCCTGTTTTTGGAAATGCTCATATTATATGGAAACACAATAAATTACAGTTTGATGGATTCGTAAATTATAACGGGGTGCTTCGCAACTCAGATATTTCAGATGAATTATCAGACGATTTATTTGCCTTAGACTCTCAAGGAAACCCTTATGCGCCGTCATGGTACACGCTCAACCTTAGAACACAGTTTGATTTAATAAATCAATTTCTTTTGTTGGTGCTATTGAAAACATCACCAATCAACGGTATCGAACCTATTCATCAGGAATTTCCGCACCAGGAACCAATCTGATTTTCGCGATTACTTATAAACCATAAGAATGTATCAAACGCATAAAACATACACCTTAGAAGAGGCCCTTTCGAAACTTCAAAGGTATTGCGCCTATCAAGATCGTTGCCATAAAGAAGTGGAGCAAAAACTCAAGCAAATGCGAATGATTCCCGAAGCCATTGAAATTATTATGGTGGCACTAATTGAAGACGGTCATCTCAACGAAGAACGGTTTGCAAAAGCTTTTGTAAGAGGGAAATTTAACATTAAAAAATGGGGAAAAGTCCGATTGACCTTAGAACTCAAACAAAGACAACTGTCTAAGTATATGATTAAAACGGCACTTTTAGAAATTGACCCTAACGACTATCTTCAAACGTTTCACACTTTAGCAGAAAAAAAAGCAGCAACGCTGACCGAAAACGATCCGTGGAAAAAAAAGAAAAAACTCGCCGACTACCTTCTTTATAGAGGATGGGAATCCCATCTGGTTTATGATAAGGTGAATGCGCTTATCAACTAGTCTTTAAAACGAATAATTAACACCTACTAAAACATTCCCTTTTGGCATTGGCACAAAACCAGTTTCAATATAATCTGTATTGAAAATATTATTTCCAATAATAGACAGTTCCAAGTTTCGAAGACTCAACGTTGCTTGTACATCGACCACGCTATAGCTTGTTCCAGAAGCACGTTCGGCAAATTTATACACAATACTTTGTGAAATGTTTTTCAGAAACTGAGAACGAACGGTCGCTGTAAAATGATGTGTCAATGAGTTGATGACATACTTAGAGTAAGCTGTCTTCACATCGTTTAGGTCTTCGTCTAAATACGTATATCCTAAATTAATATTTTGAGGATACAACCCCAAATCAAAACTCGACGACAGATTAAACTCTGCTCCTGTAGAATTTAAACTTTTTAGATTGGTTGCGAGCCATTTATCGGCTTCATTTTCTTTGGTATAATCAATTAAATTAGTCGAAGATCTGTTAAAAATTGCGACATAAGCATTGAAGTTTTCTCCAAAATATTTTAACCCAATTTCTTCTGAAAGCGCTTTTTCGGGCTCTAAGTTTTCATTTCCTAAGTCGGTTCTTCCCACATAATATAAGTCGGTATAAGTTGGGACTCTATAGGTATATCCCACATTTGCATACGCTTTGAAGTTGTCATCAATAGCATAGCCAATATCAACGCCTGGAAGGGCGTGAAATTTAAAATCCGAAAAGTAATTCACCGAAACTCCAGGCGTAATATCTAAGGTGTTATTCGCAAAAGAAAACCGGTGTTCAAGGAATAAGTTGGCCATTAGTCGGTCTCGTTTTCCCAAATTGGTACTGGTCATAAATACCTTAGCAACATCAATTCCAAAGCCTGTGATTCCCGCAGTTGAGCTATAAGAGGCATTGACTTGTAGTCCTGTTTTGTTAGAAATGTGTAAGTTTCTGAAAAAAGAGGGGTCTTCGCGTTTGAATAGATACATGTCTTGGGTTCGTTTCCAGTAGATCCGTGGCGTTATTTTAAATGTTTCGGTTTCAAATTTCGTTGAAGCACCAACAAGGCTACTTTGCGTTTCTTCATATTGATCGCTCCCACTTTCAACCGCATAAAATTGGTTTGCTCCAAATTTTCGCTTGGCCAAATATCCAATGACATCGATAGGATTTGTATTCGCATTAAAGCGGCCTTTTATAAAGTAATTTTGATTTTCAAAATCGGTGTTATATCGATAGCCTTCCGAAGTATTTATCGAGGCATGCCCTATGAGTGCTGAGTTTTCCAACTGCTTCCCTAAAGTTACAGTGCCTTGTTGCTGCTCGTAAGATCCTGTTTTATATCCAACTGAATTTACGCTATTGGCATTTGATTTTGTGACAATATTAATTGCACCTGTAAAGGCATTTTGTCCAAAAACGCGTGCCGCAGGTCCTTTTATAATTTCAACGCGTTCGATAACCTCTAATGGCAGAGCCATGTTTAATGTATGGTGTCCTGTTTGAGGATCTTCGACTTTAATTCCATCAATCAAAAGTAAAGTTTGATCAAAACTTCCCCCGCGAATGTATAAATCTGCCTGCATTCCATTGACGCCTTGGCGTCGTATATCGATGCCCGCTTCTTGTTGTAGAAGTTCGGCTAAATTAGTCGCAGGACTTTCTTGTATAGACGCTGCTGAAATAACGGTTATCGTACGAGAGTTTTTTTTAAAAGGCAATTCTATCCTTGTAGAAGTAATCGTAATGGAATCTAATGTTTGCGCTTCTGAAGGCTGTTGTGCCAATATTGTGTGTGGTAAAAAAAAGCTGATAACAAATAGAGATAAATAAAATCTAGTTTTCATAAGTAGTTTGCTTAAACTGGTCAAAATTATTTGGTAAAGATAAAAATACTAGCGCTTCCCAATCAAAAAAAGCAACTAAAAAATGTTAAAGTTTTACTTATTAAAAAAGGTGAAACGACAAAAATAAACAACGATTTTACTTTAGTCAAACGGCAAATATGCTACCTTTATACCATGTTTGCACTTGTTGATTGTAATAATTTTTATGCCTCTTGTGAGCGGGTTTTTAACCCTAGTTTACGCCAAAAACCGATTGCTATTTTATCCAATAACGATGGCTGCGTGATTGCGCGCAGTGATGAAGCAAAAGCGTTAGGACTTCCTATGGGCGCGCCTGCATTTAAGTTTAAAGAATTTTTTAAGGCCAACAAGATCCAATTATTTTCATCTAATTATGCGCTCTATGGCGATATGAGCAGCCGCGTGATGCGTATTTTAGAACAGTTCAGCCCCGATGTAGAAGTGTACAGTATCGACGAGGCTTTTCTAAAACTCAACGGATTTGATACCTATGACTTACATACGTATGGAGTTGAGATGCGTCAACGCGTCCTACAATGGACGGGTATTCCAACTTGTGTTGGGATTGCACCCACCAAAGCATTGAGTAAAGTTGCGAATAAAATTGCCCGTAAATTCCCTAAAGAAACCGGTGGGGTCTATGTGATTGATAGCGAAGAAAAACGCATCAAAGCATTGAAATGGACTCAACTTAAAGATGTTTGGGGTATTGGACCAGCACTCCACAAACGCCTTTCGGCAAAGCACTGTAAAACGGCTTATGATTTTGTACAGCTCCCCGATATGTGGGTTCGTAAAACGTTTTCAATTACAGAATGGAAACTAAAAAAAGACTTGGAAGGCATCTCTAAAATTGAGACGGAAACCATTAAAAACAAACGCGCGATTGCCACCACTCGAAGTTTTGAGTCAACCATTACGGATGTTGAGGACCTCAAAGAACGCATCTCTACATTTGCTTGTAGCGGTGCCGAAAAACTTCGTAAACAAGGGTCTAGTTGTCATATGATGATGATTTTTCTACGAAGTGATTACCATAAAAAAAATACCGAGCAGCACCGTGCCAGTGTGGTGGTTAACATTCCGTTTCCGACCAATTCTAGTTTAACGTTAAGTGTCAACGCTGTTAAAGCAGTTGCGTCGATTTATAAAAAAGGCATTCACTACAAAAAAGCAGGGGTGATTCTCACAGGAATTGTTCCAACAGATAACCATCAACTGCAGTTATTCAATCAAGAGGATCCAAAACACTTACCCTTGATGCGTGCGATTGATCATATTAATAAAAAGTACGATAGCCCTAAATTAAAATTAGCCAATCAAGATTTACAACGCACATGGAAAATGCGTCAAGAACATTTATCACCACAGTACACGACTAAATTAAAAGATATAATTACAATTCAATGTCCATAAAACCAACCACAACACTAACGTTTTTTACGCCTGAAAACTTCAATACGCTAGGCGCAGTTTACTTTGATACAGGAATCTCAGCAGGGTTTCCATCGCCAGCGGAGGATTTTAAGCAGGAGCGCCTTTCGTTAGACAACGAGCTTATTAAAAATAAAGAAGCCACTTTTTTTGCACGTGTTAGTGGGCAATCCATGATTGATGCGGGACTCAATGACAACGATCTTTTGGTGATTGATCGGAGCCTTTCTCCAGCACACAATAAAATTGCGGTTTGTTTTTTAGATGGAGAATTTACAGTCAAACGTCTCAAGGTTGAAAAGGATGAGGTTTGGTTACAGCCCGAAAACAAAAACTATCAACCCATTAAAATCACAGAAGAAAATGACTTTGTGATTTGGGGAATTGTTACCAATGTTATTAAAAAAGTATAAGCTTATAGTTGCTTGCGAAGTCGAGCGACAGGAAGGTCTAATTGCTCGCGGTATTTAGCAATTGTTCTTCGTGCGATTGGGTAGCCTTTTTCTTTTAAAATGAGTGCCAACTTTTCGTCTGTAAGCGGTTTTTTCTTATCCTCTTCGACGATCACCGTTTTTAGAATACTTTTGATTTCTCGTGTTGAAACTTCCTCACCTTGATCATTGGTCATGGACTCACTAAAAAATTCTTTAATTAACTTGGTTCCGTAAGGTGTGTCTACATACTTGCTGTTAGCGACGCGGGATACGGTCGAAACATCCATTTCTATTTCATCGGCAATATCCTTCAAGATCATAGGTCTTAGTTGTTCCTCATCGCCCGACAAAAAGTACTTTTTTTGATAATGCATAATAGCACTCATGGTCACAAATAAGGTTTGTTGCCGTTGCCGTACGGCATCAATAAACCACTTGGCAGCATCTAATTTTTGTTTGATAAATAGAACAGCTTCTTTTTGAGATTTTGTTTTTTCTTTAGAAGCTTTATAGCCTTTTAGCATTTCGTTATAAGGCTTCGATACGTGAAGCTCTGGCGCGTTTCGTCCATTGAGACTCATTTCTAATTCACCTTCTACAATTTTGATGGTGAAATCGGGAACCACATGTTCAATAGAGCGGGTGTTGTTAGAGTAGGAACTCCCAGGCTTAGGATTCAAGCGTTCAATTTCTGAGATGGCATCCTTCAGTTGTAACTCCGTGATGCTAAATTTATGTAAGAGTTTTTTGTAGTGCTTTTTAGTAAATTGTTCAAATCCCGATTCAATGATTTTACTCGCAAGTGCCGTATGGGGTGTTTGCGTTTTTCGATGCAATTGAAGGACTAAACACTCTTGAAGATTTCTAGCACCCACGCCTGCAGGATCTAATAAATGAACCACTTTAAGGACGGATTCAATCGTTTTTTCGTCGGTATAGATGTTTTGAGTAAAGGCCAAATCATCCATAATATCGAGCAGTGGACGTCGAATGTAACCGCTATCATCGATACTTCCAATTAAGAATTCAGCAATTTGATAATGGGTTTCTTCTAAGGGAAATGTGTTGAGTTGGGCAATAAGGTGTTGTGTAAAAGAGGTGCCAGAAGCATAAGGCATTGTTTTTTGTTCGTCATCTGCACTATAATTATTGGCATGAAGCCGGTATTCTGGAATTTCATCATCACTCAGATACTCATCGACATTGATGTCGTCCGTATTGATTTGCTCATTATCTAGGTCATTTTCATTGGAGTCAAACTCATCTTCATAGGATGTTTCTTGATCTTTTCCGCTTTCAAGCGCTGGGTTTTCTTCGAGCTCTTGTTTGAGGCGTTGCTCAAAAGCTTGTGTAGGCAACTGTATCAGCTTCATCAGCTGAATTTGCTGAGGCGATAGTTTTTGTGATAATTTATAGTGTAGATATTGCTTTAGCATTAATTATTTGGGTTTTTATAAAAATAAGAAAAAAACACTATAGTATATGTTAAGCAGCATTGTTTTTAAGCAGCCATCTCTATATTGAGATTTAAAAATCAGCATTAAAAGGGGTTCGAGGATAAGGAATGACATCTCTAATATTGCCCATGCCTGTAGCAAACATGACGAGCCTTTCAAATCCGAGTCCAAACCCAGAATGCACAGCAGTCCCGTATTTTCTTAAATCTAAATACCACCAAAGGTCTTCCTCTGGAATATCCAGTTCTGCCATTTTTTCTTTTAAAACGTCCAAACGCTCTTCACGTTGCGATCCGCCCACAATTTCCCCAATTCCTGGGAATAAAATATCCATGGCTCGGACTGTTTTCCCGTCTTCGTTGAGGCGCATATAAAACGCTTTAATTTTGGCGGGATAATCAAATAGAATGACTGGACATTTAAAATGTTGTTCGACCAAAAACCGCTCGTGTTCACTTTGTAAATCGGCGCCCCATTCGTCAATAATATATTTAAATTTCTTCTTTTTATTAGGTTTGCAATTTCTCAAAATATCAATGGCTTCGGTGTAGCTAACGCGTTTAAAGTTGTTGTCAACAATAAAGCGAAGTTTTTCTGTTAGCGGCATTGGGGCGCGTTCATTTTGTGGTTTCGATTTGTCTTCTTGCTCCAGACGTTGCTCTAAAAAGGCCAGATCCTCTTTGTTGTGTTCCAATACGTAACTAATGACAAACTTCATAAAGTCTTCTGCAAGGTCCATATTTCCTGCCAAATCCATAAAGGCGACTTCGGGTTCAATCATCCAAAACTCGGCTAAATGTCGCGAGGTGTTTGAGTTTTCGGCTCTAAATGTCGGTCCAAAAGTATAGACTTTTCCCAAGGCCATCGCATAGGTTTCTGCTTCGAGTTGCCCAGAGACAGTTAGGTTGGTTTCTTTTCCAAAAAAGTCTTTTGAATAATCCACATCGCCAGCGTCCGTTAGTGGTGGGTTTTTTGGATCTAAAGTGGTTACTCTAAACATTTCGCCCGCACCTTCGGCATCACTTCCAGTGACAATTGGAGCATGCATATAATAAAACCCATTTTTATTAAAATAGGAATGAATCGCAAAAGAGAGCGAAGAACGCAGTCGCATCACGGCACTAAATGTGTTTGTTCGTGTACGCAAATGTGCTTGTTCTCTTAAAAACTCTAACGAATGACGTTTGGGTTGTAAGATGGTTTTTGAAACCTCTTCGGGATCAGCATCTCCTAAAATGTCTATAGAGCTCACTTGAACTTCTACAGATTGTCCTTTTCCTTGGCTTTCAACCAATCCGCCTTTTATATGAACCGCAGCGCCTGTCGTAATGCGTTTTAACAAGGCCTCATCCATGGTTTCAAAGTCGACCACACATTGGATACTTTGAAGGCATGAACCATCATTAAGTGCTATAAATCGATTGGCTCTAAACGTTCGAACCCATCCTTTGACTTCGATGTCCGTATGTTTGAGCTCTTGAGTTAATAAATGTGCAACGGTGCTGGTGGTCATAAGTACAATTTTTTAATTCTACAAATATATAGTTTTAAGCGAAACGAATTGATTCTGTTTTAGTCTTCTTCAAACGCTTCCCCTTCTGGGATGATATTCAATGCAGGTTTCTTTAAAACTTTCTTGTTTGCAATGCTACGTTCTAACGACAACAATAGGCATGGTAATAACAGTAAATTAGCCAACATTGCCAGTAATAAGGTTGCTGAAATTAAGGCGCCTAAGGCTACGGTTCCTCCAAAGTTTGAAGTGATAAAAACCGAAAACCCAAAGAATAATACGATGGATGTATAGAACATACTTACCCCAGTTTCACGAAGTGCAGCAAATACAGATTTTTTAATTTTCCAATGGTTGGCCAGTAGCTCTTGTCGGTATTTTGCCAAAAAGTGAATGGTGTCATCTACAGAAATTCCAAAGGCGATACTAAAAACTAATATCGTTGAGGGTTTTATAGGAACCCCTAAATAACCCATCATTCCAGCCGTGACTAGTAATGGTAGTAAATTAGGAATCAAGGAAATAACAATCATCCGCGATGAGCGAAACATATAAGCCATAAAAAGAGAGATCAAAAAGATGGCTAAGGCCAATGATAACACTAAATTTCGTACTAAATATTTGGTTCCTTTTTGAAACAAATATGCTTTTCCTGTGATCGATACATCGTACTGCTTTTCAGGAAATAATTTATCGATTTTTGCGAGAAGATCTTCTTCAATACGCTCCATTTTATCGATCCCAGCATCTTTCATAAACGAGGTGATTCGTGCATAGCGCCCCGTACTGTCGACAAAGTTTTTTAGGAGCTCAACATCAGTAGAAGCGTTTTTTGCATAGGATAAAATGAAACTATTTTCTTGTGCGGAAGGCAGCTGATAATATTTTGTATTGCCATTGTAATATGCTTGTTTAGAATACTTTACTAAACTGACGACCGAGAGGGGCTTTGAAAGTTCTGGAATTTCAACAATCAAGTCTTCTAGCGCACTCATTCGCTTTAAGGTTGAGAGTTTCATCACTCCTTTTTTTCGTTTGGTATCGATTAAAATTTCCAGAGGCATCACCCCATTAAACTCCCGTTCATAAAACGCTATATCTTTATAAAACTCTGCTTTTTTAGGCATGTCTTCAATTAAACTTCCGGTAGTTTCAATTTGAAAAATTCCAATGATACTGACCGTTAGTAAAATAATAGCCGTAGCATATATGGTGATATTTTTATGTTTGACAGTGTGCTCGATCCAATCGCCCAATTGATTGATCCAACGCTTATTCAAATGCTCTAAATGCTTCTCTTTTGGAATTGGCATAAAACTATAAATCACTGGAATGATAAACAAACACAATAGGAAAATTGCGATGATACTTAGGGAGGCCACAATGCCAAATTCGGTTAGTAATTTGCTTTGTGTAATGATAAATGTTGCAAAACCAGAAGCCGTTGTGACGTTGGTCATTAAGGTGGCGTTTCCTACTTTTGAAATAACCCGTTGTAGCGACTTCGCTTTATTTCCATGTTTGTTGACTTCGTGCTGGTATTTATTAATCAGAAATATACAATTTGGAATCCCAATCACAATAATCAAGGGGGGAATCAAGGCAGTAAGTACCGTGATTTCATACTCTAATAATCCTAAAATTCCAAAGGTCCACATCACTCCAATAACCACAACAGTCATGGAAATAAAAGTAGCCCTATAAGATCTAAAAAAGAAAAAGAAAATAAACGAAGTGAGTAAAATAGCCGCTAAAATAAACGTGCTAATTTCATCCACGATATTTTGAGAATTCAGCGTTCGCACATACGGCATTCCAGAGACACGGACATCTAAATCATACGCTTGCTCAAACGCTTTTACTTTAGGAATCAGCTGTGTTTCAATAAACGCTTTTCGTTCGGGGGTGTTGACAATCGTTTTATTTAGGTAAATAGCCGTTCGAATGGCTTCTGTGTTTTTATTAAAAAGAATGTTGTCATAAAACGGATAGTCTTGAAAAAGTGCTTTTTTTAGACCCTCTAGTTCCACTTGAGTTTGAACTGAATCTTTAATAAATGGAACGAGGTCAAATCGCTTTTTTTGTTCATTTTTGATCAGTTTCTGTAAATCTTTGATCGTAATGACGGCTTCAACGTTCGGGTGGCCATCAAAACTTTTGGAAAAAGTGTTCCAAGCATTCAGTTTTTCGACCGTGAGCAGCGTACGATCTTTAACGCCTATGACAATCAAATTACCTTCTTCACCAAAAATATCTAAAAAATGATTGTATTCTAAGTTGATGGGATGATCGTCGGGTAATAAATTCGCTTCGGTATAGGTAAAGCGCATATTGTTCCACTGCATGGAAAAAAAAACAGTAGTAAGCACTACAGCAATAAGAATGACAATTCTGTTCCTAAGAATCAGTCTTGCAACGGTTTCCCAAAAACCGTTTGAAAAGAGTTTAAACATAGCCTATTTTGATGGGCTCAAAGGTAAATAAAAGGAATCTAAAAGAAGGGCATGGAGTGTTTAATTTCTATACTAAAAAATTAAATAAGTGTGGGATTAAACCTTGAGGATTTCAATTTCTTTTGAAACGAATAATTCGTCAGCTTTTTTAACATGAGCATCCGTTAGTTTTTGCACATCCATTTCAGCATTTTTTTGAAGATCTTCTGAGGCATCTTCGATATTTTTGATTTCCGAATTCGCATCTTTTCTGGCGGCGCGTATCGAAATTTTTGCTTCTTCAACTTCAGACTTCGCTTGTTTGGCCAATTCACGGCGGCGTTCTTCTGTTAATGGCGGTACATTGATAATGATGGTTTCGCCATTATTCATTGGATTAAATCCTAAATTGGCAACCATAATAGCGCGTTCTATTTCTTGTAACATGGCTTTTTCCCATGGTTGAACGGTAATGGTTCGTCCATCCGGGGTATTAACATTTGCAACTTGAGTTAAGGGTGTTTGAGAGCCATAATAATCGACCATCACACTGCCCAACATGGCTGGACTTGCTTTTCCGGCACGGATATTCACAAATTGTTTTTCTAAATGCTTGAGCGCATTTACCATCGCTTCTTTTGTGCTATCCAGTATAAAATCTATTTCTTCGTTCATTTTAAACGTTTTAAATCTTTATTTTTTAACTAACCGTAGTTCCTATGGCTGCCCCGGACACAATTTTAAGAAGGTTTCCTTTGGTGTTCATGTCAAACACAATGATTGGCAGGTCGTTTTCTTGGCTTAAAGTAAAAGCGGTCGTATCCATCACTTTTAATCCTTTTTTGAGAACATCCTCAAAACTAATGGTCTCAAATTTAATGGCTGTTTTATCTTTTTCTGGATCGGTATTATAAATACCATCTACTCGGGTGCCTTTTAAAATAACGTCGGCTTCAATTTCAATGGCACGAAGTACGGCTGCTGAATCGGTTGTAAAATAAGGGTTTCCAGTCCCACCTCCAAAAATAACAACACGCCCTTTTTCTAAGTGACGCATGGCACGACGACGAATAAAAGGCTCGGCAACTTCATTAATTTTTATGGCAGACTGTAAACGGGTTGGAATTCCAGCATCTTCTAAGGCACTTTGTAAGGCTAAGCCATTAATAACAGTGGCCAACATACCCATATGATCCCCTTGAACACGGTCCATTCCATTACTCGCTCCAGCAACCCCTCGAAAAATATTACCACCACCAATGACAATGGCCACTTGGATGCCTTGATCGGTAATTTGTTTGATTTCCTTAGCGTAATCGGACAAACGATCGGGATCGATTCCGTAATTGCGATTTCCCATCAGGGCTTCTCCAGAGAGTTTGAGTAATATTCGTTTATATGTCATAGTTGTGTCGCTCGTTGCACAAATATACACAATATCTTAAATCCTAAAAGCGGTTTTCTGGAATTCCGATTAATTTATAATCACCTTTTTAACCACTCTTTCTGAGTTTGAAGACACTTCCAAAAAGTAAACTCCCGAATTTAAACGACTTACGTCGATGCTATTGGCGTTGTTTTCTTTTTTAAGGACTAGTTTCCCGTACACATCATAAAGTGCTAAGGCACTGAGAGGCTTTTTAGATGAGATATAAATTTTGTCGGTTGCAGGGTTTGGATACAATTTAAGTGTGCTGTCTAAATCCAAATCCTTATCAGTACTTAAAACGACTTCTTGGTACACTCTCACATAATCTACAGTCATGGCACTTTCAGTAAACCCAGGATCCACAGCTCCAGAAATACCACCCATTGCAACATTGAGTAAAATAAACTGATCTTCATCAAAGGGCCATGTAGCAGTATTTTTATCTGAAGGCTTGTAGGTGTAAAATCCAACACCGTCCACTAAAAACGTAATTTGATCTGGCGACCAGTTCATAGAATACACGTGGAAATTAGAATTCACATCTGAAATGTTAATTCCTAAAGTGTTTTCAGTATTACCGCTACTTGAACCTGTATGTAAGGCACTAGACACGTGATTCGTTGCTCCTAAACCGTGCTCCATAATATCTATTTCTCCACAGTCTGGCCAACTGGTTGTTCCATGACTAGAATGCCAAAAAGCACCGGGCTCATAAATGTTTTTACCAAGCGTCCAAATGGCAGGCCACGTGCCGTTTCCTTTCGGAAGTTTTGCACGGACATCGACTCTCCCGTATGTAAACGCAAATTTTGAGTTGAGTCGTGCTGAGGTAAAGCTTTTTGTTAAGCCTTGATCCGACCGATTTTTTCTTATAGCGACGATATTTAGGTTTCCTGAAGTGTCTACAAATGAATTTTCCTCAAGATCGGTGTAATGTTGCTCCTCTCCATTAGCCCAACCAACTCCCGGAATGATCACTTGGGTTTGATGGTGCCAATTCGTTGAATTCACTGCTCCTGGAGTGTCAAAATTATCTTCCCAAACCGGATCGCCACCATATATCACATCCAATGCATTTGGATCTGTCGCTTCTGAGCCATCGTCAATATCATCTATTAAATACGTCCCTGGAGTAGTAATACCACCATCAATAAAAAGGGTTAAACGGCTGTAGGTTCCGCTGGCATTTATTGGTGTACCAACTCCTGATATTACAGCATTAGAGAAATCGAATGTAATCCCAGTGGTCCATCCACTGCCTGTAGGTATGTTTTGGGTCACTTCAACATCATCATTTACACTACCTTCTAATTTGAGAACCATAGTGTGCGCATTGGGGTCAAAACCGTAGAATGAAAGCGAAATGGTTTTTTGAACCTCCAAATCAATATCCCTGGACAAACCAAGTGTAAACCCTTGCCAGGCATCGGGTCCATCATTATAAAATTGCCCGACAGTATTCCCAGGATTACTTGGGTCTGTTCTTGTTGAAAAACCACTGCCACCAAAAGCTGTAAAGACCTCTGATGTTTCAGAAAAATCGATGGGCATTTGTTGTGCTAAAGAAAATTGGACAACAAATAAAAATGTAAATGTAAGCTGAGTAAAGTTAATTTTCATTGGTATAAATTTTAAGAAAGTAAAAATATAGAGTTTCAGTACAAAAGAGGTCTTTTTTATACTATACAAAAACTATACAAGTCGAAATTAACGCCAAAAATTGTTCAAATGTAGTATTAGATTTACAAACCACCATCGTCATTATTTTGTCTGTTTACAACGGAATAAAGAAAGTTTTACTTGGCGTTTACCGTTTTTTCTTTAATTTAGATTCTTAAATTGATCCAAAATCTATTCTAGACCATGAAAAAATCGAAAATGAAATTGAGCGTTAGAGAACTAAAGATACACGAGGTTGGGATTATCGTTGATTATTTATTGAACGCCAAGGATTCATTTTTGAAAGGAATGGGAGCAGATAAAAATAAATTACCAACCAGAGATGAATGGGTTGACAAGTTGGAATCGGATTTTAATAAATCATATTACGAAAAGGATTTTTATTACATTATATGGCTGCAAAACAACCAAGCTGTCGGGCATTCAAACATTAATCACATTGAATTCGGGAACACTGCAACCATGCATTTACACCTCTGGGATACAGCAACAAGAAGAAAAGGGCTCGGAGTCGATTTTTTAAAAATGACAGTTCCTTATTATTTTAAAAATTTCGAACTCCAAAAATTGATTTGTGAGCCTTATTCAAAAAATATTGCTCCGAATAAAGTCTTGAAAAAGTTGGGGTTTGAATTTGTCAGAACCTATGAAACAACACCAGGTCAGATAAATTTTCTTCAGTCTGTAAATCGGTATGAATTAAAAGAAGGACCATTTTAAATAGCGCTAAACATCTCAAAATGGGTCTTAAATCTCTCAGAAATCCCTTTTAAATCCTTGCTAAATTTCATAAATAACATTAATTTTACAGTAACAAAAGCCTAACAATTGAAACGCGCCCTACCGTTATTTTTTCTTTCCTTGTTTTGTTTCTCAACACTACAGTCTGTAATTCCCTATTTCGAATACGTCTTTAATTATGAGTACATTGCTAAAGTTCTGTGTATTAACAAAGAGACTGTAGAACTCAACTGTAACGGAAAATGTCACCTAAAGAAACAGCTATTGAAGACCGTTAGTGATTCCAAAACCAAGAACCAGAAAAGGGTTCATGACATCAAATTTGACCAACGACTTTTGATTTTAGTAAAATTACAGCATCCATTCTTACGGATGGAAAGAAGAGGTCTTAAACCCAAGGGCTTATATTTTGAAAATCTGAATCAAAACAGGGCTTCTAAACCTCCAACACCGCCTCCCAAATTTTATTTATTGTCCATGTAAAAAGTCAATAAATATAAATATTAAATAAATTTTAATGAATAAATTATTTTTCCCATTTCTGGGAACACTCTTGCTATGCACCACTTCTAGCATCGCGCAAGATTCACTATGGACTTCTTCAAGACCTGATGGTCACGCACCAATGAGCGTTATGGGAGATCATACGCACAATAAAGGTGAGCTTATGTTTTCGTACCGAAGTATGCTAATGTCAATGAAAGGCACAATTTCTAACAGCAGCCGTGTCAACAATGAAACCATCTACGAAACCTATATGGTGAGTCCTCAAGATATGCAAATGCAAATGCATATGATTGGCGCTATGTTTGCGCCATCAGAGAAATTAACATTGGCAGTCATGGCCAACTATCGTTTAAACACCATGGATTTAAAAACTAAAATGGGGGTCGATTTCACAACGGAATCCGGCGGTTTTGGGGATGTTTTATTAACGGGTTTATTCCAAGTATTCAATCGACCTATCGATTTAGGCTCGGAACCAATTCTCAAAACTATTCTTTAGGCAATCGATTTGATTTTGTAGGATGGGGAGCCCTCAAAGCGACGGATTATTTGAGTGTGTCAACAAGTGTTAGTTATTTTAATCTAGGTGAAATAAACGGAAAAGATTCTGATTTGAACCCACTGATGATGCCTTTATTTAATACGGTCAATTCTGGAAGAAGTCAATGGGATTTAGGGATTGGAGCGAATGTTTTATTTTTAAATGAAGCCTTGAAAAACCTCCGAATCGCTGCAGAAGTCAAAGTGCCAATTGCTCAAGATGTTTCTGGTATCCAGATGCGCAAAAAATGGTTGGTTACTTTAGGAATTCAATATGCTTTAGGACACAATTAGTAGTTCCGGACAAAAAAAAGCCTCGAGATAGTCTCGAGGCTTTTTTTTTAGATTTAAAATAGATGTTATCCTAGAGATACACGTTTAAAACCAGTGATAGATACATCACCAAAACTTTCAACATATTTTGCAACGCTTATCTTATCATCTTTGATAAAGTTTTGATCTAACAAACATTGTTCTTGATCCAATGTTGTGTTGTCAGAAATGAAACGCTCCATTTTACCAGGTAAAATTTTGTCCCAAATTTGTTCTGGTTTTCCTTCAGCTTTCAATTCTGCTTTTGCAGCGTCTTCAGCATGTGCTAATGCTTCTGGCGTTAATTGAGCCATAGATATGTACTGAGGAATGTTTTTAAGTGTTTTTCCCAAACGACCTAACTCAATATTGTCTTTTTCGATCACTGCAATTCTAGCTTCTGTTTCAGAGGCAATGAATGCAGGGTCAAAATCTTTGTATGAAAGTGTAGTAGCTCCCATAGAAGCGACTTGCATCGCAACGTCTTTTACTAAAACGTCAGCGTTGTCAACTTTAGCAGACAACCCTACAACCGCAGCAATTTTATTGATATGTACATAAGAACCCACATAAGCAGCTTCAATTTTTTCAAACGCTGTAATGTCTAGTTTTTCACCAATTACACCAGTTTGTTCGATCAATTTTTCAGCAACTGTCATGCCTCCAAAATCCGCCGCTAAAAAGGCTTCTTTAGAATCTTGATTTAGAGCAATATCTCCAAACTGACTCGCTAGGGCTAAAAAGTTTTCGTTTTTTCCAACAAAATCAGTTTCACATCCCAAAACGATGGCTACACCAACCGTATTGTCCGCATTAATTTTTGCAACGGCAGCGCCTTCAGAAGAGTCACGATCGGCTCTATTAGCAGCTACTTTTTGACCTTTTTTGCGAAGGTTATCTATTGCTTTGTCAAAATCGCCTTCGGCTTCAACTAAGGCTTTTTTACAGTCCATCATTCCTGCGCCAGTCGCTTGTCTTAATTTATTTACTTCTGCAGCTGTTATTTTTATCATGATCTAATAGTTTAAAAAAAGTCGTTAAAATTTTCCGTGAGAAGAACTTAACGACTTTATTATTGCTTAATTACTTATAATTGATTTGTTATTTTTTTTCTTCCTTTGCAGCTTCAACAACTGGTGCTTCAACAACTGGTGCCTCAACTACTACCTTTGCTTCTTTTTTAGCTTTGACTGCTTTTTTAGCCGCTGCTTTTTTAGCCTTAGGCGCTTCTTTAGTTTCTACTTTTGCTTCAGCTTTTACTTCTGGTGCCTCAACTACTACCTTTGCTTCAGCTTTTACTTCTTTAGAAGCTTCCGATGCTTTTACAGCATCTTGGGTATCCTTTTCAGCTTTTCTTGCCGCTAAACCTTCAGCAATTGCATCAGTTACATTGGTAAGGATTTTTTCGATTGATTTCGAAGCATCGTCATTTGCAGGGATTACATAATCCACTTGACGTGGGTCGGAGTTGGTGTCCACCATTGCAAAGATTGGAATGTTTAATTTTTGTGCTTCTTTAATCGCGATGTGTTCACGTTTAATATCAATAACAAATAAGGCACCTGGAAGACGTGTCATGTCAGAAATTGAACCTAAATTTTTCTCTAACTTAGCACGTAAACGATCTACTTGTAAACGTTCTTTTTTGGAAAGCGTTAAAAACGTACCGTCTTTTTTCATACGATCAATCGTTGCCATTTTTTTAACGGCTTTACGGATCGTTACAAAGTTAGTTAACATTCCACCAGGCCATCTTTCTGTAATGTATGGCATGTTGACGTTTCCTGCTTTTTCAGAGACGATGTCTTTTGCTTGTTTTTTAGTAGCAACAAATAAAATTTTACGACCTGAGACTGCTATTTTTGCTAAAGCTTCAGAAGCTTCTTCAAGTTTTGCAGCTGTTTTATATAGGTTAATGATATGAATACCATTTCGCTCCATATAAATGTAAGGAGCCATGTTTGGATCCCATTTTCTAGTTAGGTGACCGAAGTGTACACCGCTATCTAATAATTCTTTTACTTCTACTAATGCCATTTTGTAATAGTTTACGTTCTGTTGAATTAGCAATGATTAAGTGACTTTTATTTTAGGCCTTAATCATTTAGATGCTAAACTAAGTCTTGGTAGTTGGCCCACCATAGACAACAATAACTGGTTTAAATTTAAAATATTAACGTTTAGAGAATTGGAATTTTTTACGCGCTTTTTTCTGTCCGAATTTTTTACGCTCCACCATTCTTGGATCTCTTGTTAATAAGCCTTCTGGTTTCAGAACTCCTCTGTTTTCTTCATCCAATTCGCACATGGCGCGAGACAAAGCTAAACGAATTGCTTCTGCTTGACCTGTAATACCACCACCAAATACATTTACTTTTACATCAAAAGAACCTTCGTTGTCAGTCAATGCTAACGGTTGGTTTACTTTGTATTGTAAAGTTGCAGATGGGAAGTAGTCATTAACATCTTTTTTGTTGACGGTTATTTTTCCTTTTCCAGGAGATAAATAAATACGTGCAACAGCCGTTTTTCTACGACCAATTTTGTGAATAACTTCCATTAGTTAATTTCGTTTAATTGCATTGTTTTTGGCTTTTGAGCTTCATGAGAATGCGCAGCACCAACAACAACGTTTAGGTTACGGAATAAAGCAGCACCTAATTTGTTTTTAGGGAGCATTCCTTTTACTGATTTTTCAACTAACCTTGCAGGATCCTTAGAAAATAATTCTGTAGCAGTTAGCGATCTTTGACCACCTGGATAGCCGGTATGACGAATGTAAGATTTGTCAGTCCATTTGTTTCCAGATAGGTTGATTTTTTCTGAATTGATAACAATGACGTTATCTCCACAATCTACGTGTGGGGTAAAGTTAGGCTTGTGCTTACCTCTTAAAAGTATTGCGACTCTTGAAGCTAAACGCCCTAACGTTTGTCCTTCAGCATCTATCAAAACCCACTCCTTATTTACAGTAGCTTTGCTGGCTGAAATTGTTTTGTAACTTAATGTATCCACACTAATTAGTTTTTACTTATTAAACATTCCTCCCTTAAAAAAGAGTTTGCAAATCTACAATTATAAATTGTTATTAACAAAATCTATTTTGGGTTTATTTTTAGATTGATTCTTAAGTGTTTTGCCTTTCAATTTAAGAGATAAGTTCTTTTTTTAATCCGATCTATTTAAACTTTAACAATTTTTTTCGGTTATTTATAAAATACATTTTTCATATTTGTATCCCCAGCTATCTTAAATATCACTTGATGCAGCCTTGCAAATCCATCTATTGTCTTTTATTTTTTTCTTCTTTTAATCTGATAGCTCAACAGCTGCCGGACGCATCTCCCAAAAAATATGATACTCTCGAAATTAAGCCCTCCTCTGCTCCTGTGATTGATGGAGCCCTTAATGATTCTGTATGGAATTCTGTTGAATGGGGAAGTGATTTTATTGAGGTTGACCCCGATGAAAACACGCCAGCAACAGTACAAACTAAATTTAAGATAGTTTACGACCAAAAGTATATATACATCGCGCTAAAAGCCCTTGACCCAGAACCAGAAACCATTACTAAACGACTTTCGAGGCGTGATGGATTTGTAGGCGATCGAATCAATGTCCTAATAGATAGTTATCACGATTTAAGAACCGCTTTCTTATTCACAGTTACCGCAGCAGGTGTTCGAGGGGATGAATTTGTCACCGATAATGGAGATGATATTGACGAAAGCTGGAATCCTATATGGAGTACGAAAGCACTTATAGATGACCAAGGTTGGAGCGCCGAAATGAGAATTCCTTTAAGTCAGTTGCGATTTAGCAACGATCAGAATCAGGTTTGGGGGCTCAATGTCGTTCGAAACTATTTTAGTAAAAATGAAAGTTCTGCTTGGGATCGAATCCCTTTAGGGTCTGCAGGCTGGGTAAGCGAAGCAGGAGAACTGCACGGACTTAAAAACATAACCCCTCAAAAACAAATTGAAATTCAACCTTTCACAGTCGCCTTATTAGATCGTTATGAACCAGAAACAGGAAACCCTTATAAGGATGGAAATGATTTTAACATCAACGCTGGATTAGATGCCAAGATTGGGATTACAAATGATTTGACGCTCGACGTCACTATCAATCCCGATTTTGGACAAGTCGAAGCAGATCCTGCCGCCATCAATTTGGACGGGTTTGAAATATTTAACCGTGAACAACGTCCATTTTTTGTAGAAAATAAAAACATCTTTGACTATCAATTTGCACGGAACCGTAATAACTTATTTTTCTCTCGACGTATTGGAAGATCCCCTCAAGTCTCTCCCGAAATCCCAAATGGATCCTTTGTTGATCAACCTCAAAACACCACCATTTTAGGAGCTGCAAAATTTAGCGGTAAAACCAAAAATGGCTGGTCCATTGGGCTTTTAGAAAGCATGACTTCTAAAGAGTATGCAGCTATTAGCGACGCTGGCCAAACCTCAAAAAGTCTTGCAGAGCCGTTTACCAATTACTTGGTTGGACGTGTTCAAAAAGATTTAAATGAAAAAAACACATTTTTAGGCGGCATGTTTACCGCGACGAATCGACGTCTCACACCTGAAGTGTCTGAATTAAGGAAATCAGCCTATTCTGGGGGGATAGATTTTAAGCATCAATGGAAAAACAGAGCCTATTTTATAGAAGCCAATATGGTGATGAGTCATGTTATAGGGAGTAAAGAAGCAATCAAAAACACACAAGAAAATTTAACCCATTTATTCAATAGAGTCGATGCAAGTCATTTAGAGGTAGATCCAAATCGAACCTCTTTAACAGGGACAGGAGGTCTTTTTTCTATTGGGAAAACGGGCGGAAAGCATTGGACCTATAACGGAGGATTTAAGTGGGTCTCCCCAGAACTAGAGTTGAATGATGTTGGGTTTTTGAGAAATGCAGACGAGATGATTCAATATGCGAATTTAAGGTACAGAAGCATCAAACCCACAGGGGTTTTTAGGGATTATAATGTACATTTTAATCAATTCTCCGCTTTTGATTTTGAGGGAAATTATAATAGAATCCAATATGAGTTGAAGGGTTCTGCGAGTTTTACTAATAATTGGGGAGTCGATTTTGGTGTGGCTCACAAACCACATATTTACTCAAACAGTATTTTAAGAGGTGGTCCACGCTGGCGTTTTTCAGAAGAAAAATTTCAATACTTTTTTGTGGGATCCGATCGTCGTAAAAAACTACATGGGGTTCTTGGACTGATTAATTCACGTGCCAAAGAAGATAATTTTTCGTTCACAAAGTTTGAGTCCGAGCTAAGTTACCAGCCAACCAATGCGCTTAATATTTCATTAGCCACCGAATATAGTTTGAACCCAAGTAAAACACAATATGTCACTCAGAAAGATTATAATGCCTCCACTCGATATGTTTTGGGAACCATAGACAATCAAACCCTCTCAGCATCGATTCGATTGGACTATACGATCAATCCTAATTTATCGATTCAATATTACGGTCAGCCCTTTATTTCTCGGGGACGGTATAGCGAATTTAAATATGTAACCAATGCAGTGGCAGATCATTTAGAGGATCGTTTTCAAAGGTATGATGCTGATCAAATCAATTTGAATAACGACGACTACCATGTTGATGACAATAAAGATGGCACGATTGATTATAGTTTTGAAAATCCAGATTTTTCATACGTCCAATTTAATTCTAATTTAGTTTTAAGATGGGAATACATCCCTGGATCCGAATTATTTTTGGTCTGGTCCCAAGGAGTTTCAGGAAATGTTTCAACATCAAAAGGGTTATTTGAAGGCTTTGAGACCGGAGTTTTAGAACAGCGTCCACAAAATATTTTCCTAGTTAAAGCCACCTATCGATTTATTTTGTAAGCAAAAGAAAAAGGGTTCAAAAAGGGGGTGTTTATTTCTTATATTTACATTGCCAAAATAGATTTTAGAAGTATCTTTGCAGTTCAAATGTGAAGAAATTTCACCTTTATGTCGAACAATACTTACACATCAATTACAGCAAGCACCTTTCTCTCCAATTTTAAGGCGGTGACTAAAATGGGTTTGTCTATAAGTGTCGTTTTTTCATCTGTAGCAGGGTATTTATTAGCGGCAGAAACCATCCATTTTCAAACCTTAATTCTTTTGGCGATTGGGGGTTACTTTATGGTTGGTGCTTCCAATGTGTTTAATCAAATTATAGAACGCGATTTAGATGCACTCATGGATCGCACTAAAAACCGGCCAATACCCTCAGGGCGAATGTCGGTGAATTATGCCTTTGTTTTAGCGATTGTATTAACCATAGCTGGCCTGTCTATTTTATACAGTATCAATGAGCGCACGGCTATGTTTGGTGCGATTTCCATCTGCCTTTATACAAGTGCCTATACACCCTTAAAAACAAAAACACCACTTTCAGTCTTTGTTGGAGCCATCCCCGGAGCCATTCCATTTATGCTAGGATGGGTGGCCGCCACAGGAACGTTTGGGATTGAACCAGGGGTTTTATTTATGTTACAATTTTTTTGGCAGTTCCCTCACTTTTGGGCCATTGGTTGGTTTTTACATGAGGACTATCAGAAAGCGGGGTTTAATATGCTGCCAACAGGAAAGCGCGATAAAGGCACCGCACTCCAAGCGATTATTTACATTGTCTGGACGCTTCTAATTTCTATCATACCCGTATTTGGGTTCACAGGACAACTTCAATTGTCTATTGTTGCGACAGTCTTGGTGTTTGCTTGTGGCCTCTGGTTTTTGTATTATGGGTTTCAGCTTTTTAAAAATCAAACCGATAAAGCAGCACGTCAATTGATGTTGGCGAGTGTTGTCTATATTACATTAATTCAAATTATATACATTTCAGATAAATTTATCAGACTATGGATTTAACTCAAGGGACTACTCAAGAAAAACAAAAGCGCGCCAAAAAAATGATGTTATGGTTTGGGATTATTTCCTTAATCATGTCTTTTGCAGGGCTTACAAGTGCATTCATTGTGAGTAGTTCAAGAGAAGATTGGCTTGTTGGATTTGTGCTTCCAAACGCATTTATATACAGTACTCTAATTATTCTTTTGAGTAGTATTGTCTTGTACGCAGCCAAACGAGCCTTACGAAAGAATCAAGCCACCACGACAACGTCTCTTTTAATTGGAGCCTTAATTCTTGGAACCGCGTTTATTTATTCTCAAATCCAAGGGTTTAATCAAATCATTGATTCAGGCTATAATTTTACAGGGCCCACAAGCAACATTACAATGTCCTACATATACATTATTGCAGTGGTTCATATCCTGCATGTTTTAGCGGGGATTGTATGTTTAATAGTGGTCATTGTTAATCAATTAAATAAGAAATATTCAGCTGAAGATAGACTCGGATTTGATCTTGCTTCTAGCTTCTGGCACTTTGTAGATGTTTTATGGATATATCTCTTTTTCTTTTTATATTTCTTTAACTAAATAAAATTCTTATTTTTGCACAACTCAAAAAAAACAAATCTCATTTATGGATTCTACAGTAGTTAGCACCGGAACAGAAGTAAAAACTTGGGGCGGAGGGAATCAACCTCTTAAATCAAGTTATGGAAAAATGATGATGTGGTTCTTCATCGTGTCCGATGCATTAACCTTTTCAGGCTTTTTAGCCGCCTATGGATTTTCAAGATTTAAGTTCATCGACTATTGGCCAATAGCTGATGAAGTTTTCACACACGTTCCATTTTTACATGGACAAGAACTTCCAATGATTTACGTGGCCTTCATGACCTTCGTTTTAATTATGTCATCTGTAACTATGGTATTGGCCGTAGATGCAGGACACCAAATGAAAAAAAACAAAGTCATCTGGTATATGTTCTTTACTATTATTGGCGGCGCTATTTTTGTAGGCTCTCAAGCATGGGAATGGGCAACGTTTATACAAGGCGATTATGGCGCAGTGCAAACCAAAGGGGGTAACATTTTACAGTTTGGAACCTATAAAACAATCGATGGGGAAGAGGTCTTTAAGCGAGTCGCTGTAGAGGAATTCGCAACAGCATCTCATAAAGATCGTACACAACACGAAGCTAAAAACGGAATATGGTTTGTAGATGAAGGCGCTTTACCGGCATTCTCTGTGAATGATGTATTTCATGGTTTAGAATCACATCCCGATATTTTGGTCAGAACGCAAACAATCAACGAAAAAGGACAGAAAACAGTTCTCTCTAGAGAAGCATCCTTAGAACAAGTTAAAAATAACGGAAGACGGTATGTAAAAGGTGCAAACTTGGAGGTCAACGAATACGGAACACCTCTATTTGCAGACTTCTTTTTCTTTATTACAGGTTTCCACGGATTTCACGTATTATCGGGAGTTGTCATCAATATCATTATCTTTTTTAATGTAATTATTGGAACTTATGAACGGCGTAAAAACTACGAAATGGTAGAAAAAGTTGGTCTTTACTGGCACTTTGTAGATTTAGTTTGGGTCTTTGTATTTACATTCTTCTACCTAGTTTAATCATATAATTTTTTTGAAAATGGCAGATCACGCACATAAATTAGAAATTTTTAGAGGCTTAATTAAATTTAAGTCCAATACTCAAAAAATTTGGGGAGTTCTTTTGTTGCTTTCCATTATTACACTTGTTGAAGTTGTTTTAGGTATCTACAAACCAGCCTCACTTATGACACCGTCCATGACCCCTTTTGAGGGCGGATTTGGAGCACTGTTAGCAAACATTATCTTTTCCGGGTTCATTTACATGAAAAGCCTCAATTTAATATTTATAGTCTTAACCATTGTGAAAGCCTATTATATCACTTGGGATTTCATGCACATGCGCGATGAAACCAAATCACTACGTAGATTAGTAGTTTGGACGACCATCTTTCTAATTTCGTATCTTGTTTTTATATTACTCCAAGAAGGCGGATATATAGAATCTGTTTATACCAATGGATTTGTGAAACGCGATTTTTAAAAAATAGCTTAATATTAACACTAAAAAGACGGCTATTCATGCCGTCTTTTTTATTTTTGTACTATGAAAATTACTAGTTTAAAAAAGTCATTCGTACTTTCGGTATTGTTTTTTTTACCCGTTCTGTTTTTATTGTTTTTATACCCCTCAAAACATAATTACAAAACCTTGGATGTCATTAAAAAGAACATCCCAGAGCTTTCAAATTTTGTAACCGAAAATGGGGATGCGTTACAATTAGAAAACCATCTTACCGTTTTAGGGTTTTTAGGAAAAACGCCTATGGAAGACGCAATTTTGGCACTGAATTTAAAAGAACTTGTATATGATAAATTTCGAGGATTTAAACGGTTTCAAATTGTAATTTTAGTTCCAGAATCCGCTAAGAATCAGGTTGAATTATTACAGAAAGAACTCAATCAGTATGAGTTTTTGGAGTACTGGAAATTTGGCTTTGGCTCTGATGCAGATGTTTTATCGGCTTATCAATCCCTCAAAATATCGACGGTTCTAGATTCAAACCTAAAAACCTCAGATGTTTTTATTATCGATAAAGAGCGCCATCAAAGAGGGCGCATTGATGATCGCGATAAAGACCAAATAAAAAACAAAGTTCCGCTTTACGGGATGAGTTCATACGATTGTTTGGAAGTCTCTATCCTTAAAAACAAAATGAGCGAAGACATGCGTATTTTGTTTACAGAATACCGTCAAAAACGCAAAGGAAATTTTAATTCTACAAGTCGTAGAGCAAACGATTTAAAAGCAGATGAAAAAAACTAGTTATTCATACGTAGGTGTTTCATTTATCATTCTAATCTTTGGAATCATTGTGGTGCCAAAAATTGTTGATCGCATTCAAAACAACGATATCACTCGCTCCGAAAGTCGTAGTAAAGAGGTTCAAATGACGGTATCCGACACCACTGCTTTGTCCTATTTAGTTATTAATGGAGAAGCCAAAAAAGTCATGCCATTTAGCTTCAAAAATCAAAATGGAGACACGATCTCTAACAAAGATTTTGCTGGTAAGGTATATCTTGTTGAATTTTTCTTTTCAACCTGCCCGACAATTTGTCCAAAAATGAATAAAAACTTAGTGGATATTCAAAACACCTTTCCAGATCGCCCTGATTTTGGGATTGCTTCTTTTACCATAAACCCGGATTATGATACCCAAGCGGTTTTAAAAGCGTATGCGAATGATTACGGAGTTACCAACCCAAATTGGCATTTTATGACTGGCGACAAAGACGCCCTGTACAATCTTGCTAATACTGGATTTAATCTTTATGCTGCTGAGGTTGAAGGTGCAGATGGCGGATTTGAACATTCTGGAAACTTTGCACTAATTGATAAAGAAGGCTATATTCGATCCAGAACGGACGCGTTTGGAAACCCCAAAATATATTACAAAGGCATTATAAGCCAATCTGAACAATTTGATGAAGATGGCGAATCAGAAGATATAAGTGCACTTAAAGAAGATATCTTAAAATTATTAGAAGATGAAAAATAAACCAGAGTTCACCAAAAACAAGTATCAACTATGGATTAATGTTGTATCCATAGCAATCCCAATAGTGGTCGCATTATTATTTATGGTACGGATTCCTAATGTGGAGCCTCTTTCATTCTTACCACCTATTTATGCTTCGGTTAACGGAATTACAGCAATCTTATTGATTATTGCTTTATTCGCCATCAAGAATAATCAAAGAGTTTTACATGAAAACCTTATGAAAACCGCCATTGCTTGTTCTCTTCTTTTTTTGGTAATGTATGTTGCTTATCATATGACCAGCGATCCCACAAAATATCGTGGAGAGGGTACGATGGTGTATGTTTATTATGTTATTTTGATTAGCCATATTATACTTTCGATCATCGTGATACCCTTAGTGCTTATCAGTTACGTACGGGCCTATCTTGGCCAATATGAGTTACATAAAAAAATGGTTCGTTATGCATTTCCAGTTTGGCTCTATGTTGCAGTTACAGGAGTCATTGTTTATCTGATGATCTCACCTTATTATAATTAAATTGTGAAGCGAATCCTCTCTTTTTTGATTTTTGGCTTCTTCTACACTGGAAAAGTACAGGCACAGTGCGCCATGTGCAGAGCCGTTCTGGAAAGTGAAGCTGGCCAAGCAACTGCTAAGGGAGTCAATAATGGAATTGTTTACTTAATGATTATTCCATACATACTCATTGGAGGTTTAGCTCTTTTTTTATATCGATATTTGAAAGAAAAGAACTAAAATTTAAATTTCATTAATTCGCTAACAGGAACCTCTAAAACTTTGGAGATTTTATATAACGTCAATATTGTAATATTTCGCTTACCGTTTTCAATATTAGAATAACTCCCGCTATCCATATCACAACGCTTCGCTACGGTCTTTTGACGTAGATTTTTATCTTGGCGAACTTTTTTTAAATGATATCCTAAAGATTTTAATAATATAATATTTTCGGCTTCTAATTTTTCCACAGAATATTGTAATTATTTATGATTAAAAATTGGTTTTAAAAAAATAAAATTTAGTACAATTTATCAAGGTTAATCTAATTAAAAGTGCTAAATCGAGACAAAAGTTACTTATTTTATTTTAGAAATCTATATTTTAAATGTGATAAATTATCTTTCTTGAACTATACTTCAAAATAGTGAATTTAATGCTAAATCAATAAATATTAAGTCGCACTTTTGAACAAAAAAACTTGTTATTTAAAAGTTATTTTGAAAAAAAATGCACAAACAATTTGTCATTTTTTTCGATTTTAGTGTAACAAAACTTACTTTGTAGCGTCTTACTAATGGTTATTAAATTATTCATGAACTCAAAATCAAGCGATGCTAGAAATTAAAAAGCTTCATAAGTCTTATGCCATTGGCGACTCAAGTTTACATGTTCTTAAGGGCATCGACCTTTCTGTAGCACAAGGGGAAATGGTTGCCATTATGGGGTCTTCAGGATCCGGAAAATCAACGCTACTTAATATTATCGGAATGTTGGACGAAGCCGATGAAGGAGACTATATTTTAGACCAGGTACCTATTAAAAATCTCACGGAGAAGAAAGCCGCAATATACCGCAATAAATTTTTAGGGTTTATTTTTCAATCGTTTAACCTTATTAATTATAAAAATGCTCTTGAAAATGTTGGCTTGCCTTTGTATTATCAAGGATTAAAGCGAAAAGAGCGTCAAGAAAAGGCGCGGTTTCATTTACAAAAAGTAGGGCTTTTAGATTGGGCAACTCATTTACCAAGCGAATTATCTGGAGGTCAAAAACAACGTGTTGCAATTGCACGTGCTTTAGCATCCGATCCAAAATTATTATTAGCAGATGAGCCTACGGGCGCATTGGATACAACGACTTCCTATGACATTATGGCCTTTTTACAACAATTAAATGATGAAGGCAAAACGATTCTCATCGTAACACATGAAGAAGACATTGCTGCCATGTGTAAACGAATTGTTCGTTTGCGAGACGGTGTGATTATGGAAGATAAAAAAGTAACTCAAGTTAGAACAGAAGCCCATGTTTGATATCGATCTTTGGCGAGAAATTTTTCAGAGCATCAATAAAAATCGAACTCGAAGTTTATTATCGGGGTTCACGGTAACTTTTGCGATTCTTTTATTTACCGTTTTGTTTGGGATAGCAAACGGACTCAACAACACTTTTGCCAAAGAATTTGTGGATGACGCAGCAAATGCTGTTTTTATTCGCTCCGGAACAACTACGAAACCTTATAAAGGATTACAGGCTGGGCGAAAAATTCAATTTAAAAACGAAGACTATCAATACATCAAAACCGATTTTGAAGAGAATGTAGAATATATCACCTCTCGGATTTACAAAGATGTTGTTGCTTCCTATAAAAATGAAAAAAATAATTATTCATTACGAGCTGTACATCCAGATCATCAGTATTTAGAAAAAACCAAAGTCTATAAGGGACGCTATATCAACCAACGCGATATGGATCTTAAAACGAAAGTTATAGTGATTGGAAAATTGGTAAAAGAAGATTTGTTTTTAAAATCAGATCCTATAGGAAAGTATGTGAATTTAAGTGGAATTTCGTATAAAGTCGTGGGCGTTTTTTCAGATGACGGGGGCGATAACGAAGAACGACTTGTTTATATGCCGCTCACAACAGCTCAACTGGTATATGGGAATAATGATTATGTAGATCAAATTAATCTGACTTATAACCCCAAGTTAGATTTTAATGAAGCCATTGATTTTAGTTTGGACTTAGAAAAGAAACTCAAAGAACGCTTTTTTGTAGCGGCCAATGACCAACGGGCTGTGCGGGTTTTTAACATGGCAATGCAAAATAAAGGGATCAATCAAATGACTTCAGTTTTAGGAATTCTTATCTTAGTCATTGGGTTGGGAACACTGATCGCTGGAATTGTAGGAATTAGTAATATTATGATATTCATCGTCAAAGAACGCACCAAAGAAATTGGAATTCGAAAAGCTTTAGGCGCATCACCAAAATCGATTGTATCGATTATTTTGATCGAATCTATTTTAATAACAACCATTGCAGGCTATTTTGGACTCCTGCTCGGAGTAGGAATTTTAGAGTGGGTAGGGCCAAGTTTGAAAACCTATTTTATAACCAATCCGTCCGTGAGCACCCAACTTGTTGTGTCGGCCACACTTACTTTAATTGGCGCAGGGGCATTAGCAGGGTATTTACCGGCCAAAAAAGCATCAAAAATTAAACCGATTGTAGCACTTAGAGACGACTAAATGATTAAATTTTTATTTGATAGAGATACATGGCAAGAAGTCTATGATAGCATGAGCAAAAATAAACTGCGCACAGGCATCACGATGGTGGGTGTTTGGTGGGGAATTTTATTACTCATTGCACTTTTGGGGGCAGCTCGAGGGATGGAAAATTCATTTAACCGTATTTTTGGGGACTTTGCAACCAATAGTGTTTTTGTGTGGGGCCAGAGTACAAGCAAGCCTTTCAAAGGATTTCAAGAAGGGCGAATGGTTCGCCTAAAATTGTCCCATGCCAAAAAAATTGAAGAAAATGTAGAAGGCATCGAATTTGTAGTGCCCCGAAATCGAAACCAAGCATTGGTTGTTCGCAATTTTTTATCAGGAACATATAGTGTAAATGGCGATTATCCTCTGTTAGATAAAGTTCAAAAAAAGAAACTAATAAACGGCCGTTTCATCAATCAAAACGATATTGATGGCAATAAAAAAGTAGCAGTAATTTCAGAAGATATTTATAAACAACTGTTTGAAAAAGATGAATTAGCAATTGGCCAATACATCCAAATGAATAGCATCAATTTTACCATCATTGGGGTGTCACAAACAGGAAATTCAAATATGGGTCCCACTAGTGATATTCACATTCCTTTTACAACCTTTCAGCAAATTTATAACCAAGGCGATACAATTGGCTGGCTAATGATTACGGGGAAACCAGAATATAACATTAAGCAAATTGAAGAGGATGCAAAATTATTATTGCGAAATTTAAATAAAGTACACCCAGAAGATAAACGTGCTTTTGGAAGTTTTAACTTGGGAAAAGAGTTTGCAAAAATCACAGGATTTCTCACAGGGATGCAGTTTCTAACATGGTTTGTGGGTATTTCAACCCTGATCGCGGGAGTCTTTGCTATCGGAAATATATTGTTAATTACGGTTAAAGAACGTACCAAAGAAATTGGAGTGAGACGTGCCCTTGGGGCAACTCCTTTTGAAATCAAACGACAAATCGTGGTCGAAGCAGTTTTTTTAACCCTTGTTGCTGGACTGCTAGGCATCATTACGGGGGGCTGGATTTTGATCGCCGTTGACAAAGCGTGGGGGCAAGGCGATGATGCCACACTCGTCAATGCATCCGTTTCAATTGCAGTGGTGTTTGTCGCTCTATTAATATTAGTCGTCTTAGGAACGTTAATTGGACTCATCCCCGCATTTAAAGCCACAAGTATTAAACCAATAGAAGCATTAAGAGAAGAATAAAAAAACCAAAACAATGAATAAAACAGTAAAAATTATTTTAGGAATCGTCGTACTTATATTATTAGTATTTGTATTAAAATACTTTAAAGATTCGAACGCCAAAGAAGTTGTAGATTATAAAACGGAACTCCCTTTTTATAGTTCACTGGACACTAAAATTGTGGCGACAGGCAAGTTAAACCCTGAAGAAGAAATTGAACTAAAGCCACAAATCTCGGGAATCGTCGATCAAATCTTTGTCGAAGAAGGTGACCTCGTTAGAAAAGGCGATTTAATTGCTAAAATAAGAGTGGTGCCAAACGAACAAGCTCTGGTTAGTGCAAAAAGTAGGATTTCAACTGTCAAACTTACCTTTGAAAATGCGAAGACCTTATTTAATCGAAATAAAACACTTTTTGAAAAAGGAGTGATTTCGAAACAAGATTTTGAAAACAGTGAGTTAAGTCTGAATCAAGCAGAAGAAAATTTCAATCAATCCAAAAACGATTACCAAATTATTAAACGAGGATCCTTGTCGGGTGGAAGTTCTGCAAACACAACCATTGTCGCTCAAATTTCGGGAACCGTTTTGGAAATCCCTGTTCGTGAAGGCGATCAAGTGATTCAAAGTAATAATTTCAATGCAGGAACCACCATTGCGACCATTGCCGACATGAGTAAAATGATTTTTGAAGGAAAAGTGGATGAATCTGAAGTAGGAAAATTAGAAGAAGGCAAAGACATTGTAGTCATTCTTGGTGCGATCAACGAAAAAGAATTTCCGGCCACCCTTACGTTTGTAGCTCCTAAAGGGGTGGAACAAAATGGAGCCGTTCAGTTTACGGTCAAAGCGGATGTGAAAATAGAGTCGAGCACAAAAATCCGAGCGGGATACAGTGCAAATGCCGAAATCGAAATTGAAAGTAAAGACAGTGTTTTGGTTATTAAAGAAGCCCTTTTACAGTTCAATCGAATTACCGAAAAACCATTTGTAGAGGTTCTAAAGGACAACGGAAACTTTGAAATTAAGAAGGTTGAAATCGGATTATCGGACGGCATCAATGTTGAAATTACAGAAGGTGTCGAAGAAGGAGATGAAATCAAGGTTTGGAACAAAGCCTCTGAAGAAAATAACGAGGAAGAAGACGATGAATAATAAAACCCCCAAAATGATGAAACAGATATGTACGGTTCTTTTACTTATAGGAACTTTAAGCAGTTTTGCTCAAAAAAAATGGACGTTAAAAGAATGTGTCGAGCATGCTTTGGAGCATAATATCACGGTAAAGCAATCAGAACTAGATATTGATTTGGCAACTCAAGACTTGGTCAACGCTAAAGGAAATTTCATGCCTTCCATTAATGGTTCAGCCTCGCATAACTATAATTTCGGATCTTTTATTGGTCAAGACGGAACCCGAATTAAAAGCGATACTAGAGGAAATAATTTTGGCTTAAATACGGGTATTACAGTTTTTAATGGATTTCAAAATTTAAACCTTTATAAACAAGCAAAACTTGGAGTTGAGTCAAGTCAATTACAACTCGCCATTCTTCAGGATAATATTTCGATGTCCGTTATTAATGACTTTTTAAACGTCTTATTTAATAAAGAAAATCTTAAAATTGCTGAAGAACAATTAAAAATCAGTCAAAACCAATTGGATCAAATCAAGTCTCAGGTAGAAGCAGGAACCAAACCAAGATCCGATTTATTTGATATAGAAGCCACACTCGCCTCCAATAGAGAAAGTATTGTAAATGCCGAAAATAGTTTAGATTTATCGATCCTGAGTTTAAGTCAAAACTTACAAGTTTCTCCGCGTGATTTTGATATTGAAGAAATTGAAATCAATTTAACGTCAGCATCATTATTCTATGATTCTTCAGAAGAAGTTTTAGCCTATGCGTTAGAAAATCGCTCAGAAATTAAGAATGCAAAACTAGGCATTGAAAACTCGGATTTCGGAATCAAACTGGCCCAAAGTGCTTTTGCACCGACATTGAGTTTAGGAGCTGGTTTAGGAACGTCCTACCAACACAATCAAGGTGAGCCCGATTTTAGAGTTCAATATTCTGCCGACCCAAATAATCCTGGAAGCGTCATTGAAACTATAATCCCCAATGGGTTTAGCACCCAACTTGATAATAATTTAGGGTATAATTTAGGGTTTAATTTAAGGGTCCCCATTTTTAATGGCTTTAAAACAAAAGCAAGTGTTCAAAAAGCAAGACTAAACAAACAAAAAAGTCAACTAAATCTAGAGAAAGAAAAACAAACCATCACAACGACCATAACCCAGGCGTATGCAGATGCGAAAGCCGCTTTGAAGCAATACCAAGCAACCGAGCTTTCTGTGATCAGTCTTGAAGATTCTTTTAAGAATATTCAAAATAAATTTAATTTTGGAGCAGCGACTTCTTTCGAAGTTGAACAAATAAGAGGACGATTGGTAAATGCAAAATCAAACTCAATCAAATCAAAATATAATTTTGTTTTTCGTTCAAAAGTTTTGGACTTTTACATGGGTAAAAAAATCCTATAATAACTTTGACTTATATTCTAAATATTGAAACGGCCACGACGAACTGTTCGGTCTCTCTAGCGAAAGAGGGCACTGTCATTGGACTCAAGGAAGATAACAATTTGTCGTATTCCCACGCAGAGCGTTTACATGTTTACATCGATGAAGTTTTAAAAACGGCGAATGTGTCTAAGAACCAGTTGAGCGCCATTGCGATCAGCAAAGGCCCTGGCTCTTATACGGGCTTGCGAATCGGTGTTTCAGCCGCTAAAGGCTTGTGTTATGCACTGAGCCTTCCTTTAATTTCTATTCCAACCTTAGAAGCCCTTGCACATCAGGTTGAAAATCCAAATGGTGTGGTAGTCGCCATGTTAGATGCCAGACGCCTCGAAGTCTATTCCGCGATCTATGATGGTAATTTTCAGGAGACACGAACCACAGAGGCAGAAATCATCAGCTCTGAGTCGTATCGTGAATTGTTAGAATCATCTGCGGTTTATTTTATTGGAAACGGGGTCGCCAAAACCAAAGCACTAATCACACACCAGAATGCTCATTTTATTGAAAATAAATTGCCTTCTGCCAAACAAATGTGTGCGCTCTCTTTTGACAAATTCAAGTCCAATACTTTTGAAGATGTTGCTTATTTTGAACCTTTTTATTTAAAAGACTTTATTGCAATTCCATCCAAAAAATAAACAACGTTTATCCCTTTTTCTGAATTTCAACAGTGTGTGGGTAAGGAATTTCAATACCAGCCGCATCGAGAGCTAATTTACAGTTTTCGGTAATTCCGAAGTACACCGCCCAATAATCTTCCACGGCACACCATGGACGAACCGCAAAATTTACAGAACTATCGGCAAGTTCGGAGACATCAACGGTAGGTAAGGGATCTTGTAATACTTTAGGGTGCGAAGTCAGTACAGCCATCAACACGTCTTTCGTTTGTTTAATATTTTCGCTGTAGCCAACACCAATGGTTAAATCAACCCTTAGTTTTCCTTCCGCAGATAGATTTATAATATTACTATTTGCTAGGGTTCCATTTGGAATGATAATGCGTTTATTGCTTGGAGATAAAATTTGAGTGGTAAAAATTTCAATCTCCTTCACAATGCCTATCTCACCCTGCACATCTACGACATCGCCCACTCTAAAAGGCTTGAACAAAATAATCAAAACACCGCCTGCAAAATTTGCTAAGGCACCTTGTAAAGCAAGGCCTAAACCTAATCCTGCAGCAGCCATTACTGCGGCTAGTGCAGTGGTATCAACCCCAAGTTTAGAAATGACGGCCACCAACAATAGCGCCTTTAAACCCCAAGCTATTAAATTTCCGAGAAACGTTTGAAGGGTTTCGTCAACCTGGCGTACATTCAGTAGTTTTTTAGTTAAACGGATGATAAGCTTTATCGCAAATAAACCGACAATTAATAGCCCTAAAGCATAAAGTACTTTTGGTGAGTATTCTATAAGCAGATTCTTTAAGAGTGTTAGGTATTGTTCCATGATTTAATTTTTTTATAGGGTTTATTAAATTTTAATATCAAATATATAAAATCTTAAATAGATTCACTAGTTTATAATTTCTCTCAAAAACATTGTAACTTTGATCCATGAAGTTATTTATTGTACCAACCCCGATAGGAAATTTAGAAGACATCACTTTACGAGCGATTAATGTCTTAAAATCGGTTGACTTAATTTTAGCAGAAGACACTCGAACATCTGGGAAACTATTAAAACATTTTGAGATTGGGACGCAAATGCATTCGCATCATATGCATAATGAACATAAAACGGTTCAAGGGATTATTCAAAAATTAAAAATGGGCACCACCATCGCATTGATTAGTGATGCGGGAACCCCAGCGATTTCTGACCCTGGATTTTTACTCACAAGAGCTTGTGTCGAAAACGATATTCCAGTGGATTGTTTACCTGGAGCTACCGCCTTTGTACCCGCTTTAGTAAATTCTGGATTACCAAATGATAAGTTTGTGTTTGAAGGATTTTTACCCATCAAAAAAGGGCGCCAAACGCGCTTACTCTTACTGGCCGAAGAACCTCGAACGATAATTTTTTATGAAAGTCCTCATAAACTCATAAAGACACTTTCTCATATTTGTGAATACTTTGGAGAAGACCGTCAGATCTCGGTGTCAAGGGAACTCACAAAACTTTATGAAGAAACTCAAAGAGGCACCGCAAAAGCAATATTAGACTATTATACCAATAAGCCGCCCAAGGGTGAAATTGTGATTGTTGTTGCAGGAAAATCAAAAGCATCTTAATTTTACTTTTATATTAGTGACAGGTTTCTTAAGCAGATCCCCTGAAAATATTGAAACACTCGGACATCAAAATTGTCAAGGGGGAAATCATAGTGTAACTAATAACATTATTTAGTATTTTTGAAAGAATAAAAATTATAAAATAATTTAATATGTCCCATAAAACAACAACCCATTGGAAGGGTGGAATGTTATTTGAATCCGATAACCCAAGCGGAAATACGGTGTTAATGGATACAGTTGTAAAAGGTCAAGACAAGCAATTTGGCCTCTCTCCAAAAGCAATGATGCTATCCTCTTTAGCGGGATGTTCTGGCGTTGATATTGTTGAGATTTTAGAAAAAATGAAAGTCGTTGATTATAAATTAAAAATGGAAGTCGAAGGGTTTTTGACCGATGAACACCCAAAGTATTACCACAAAGTTCATGTAGACTATCATTTTTATGGGAAGGATTTAAATCCAAAAAAAATTAATAAAGCCGTCACGCTCTCGGTTGAAAAATATTGTGGGGTGATGGAAATGTTTCGACAATTTGCAACCGTAACCACAGAAATTCATATTCATAACTCCTAACGATGCGTTGGACCCTCAAGCCGAAACCAGATTCTAATAAAGTTGCAGAATTAGCAGCCGAATTAGGGGTGGATTTAGTAATTTCAGAATTATTATTGCAACGAGGAATAGAAACTTTTGAAGCTGCTAAAACTTTTTTTCGTCCAAGTTGGTCAGATATACACGACCCTTTTTTGATGAAAGACATGGACAAGGCGGTTGACCGAATTGAAGTGGCCTTAAAAAACAACGAACAAATTTTGGTGTATGGCGATTATGATGTTGACGGCACCTCATCCGTCGCGTTAATGGCCTCTTACTTAGAAACCAAAAGCACTCAAATATCCACCTATATTCCCGATCGGTATGCGGAAGGTTATGGGGTGTCCTACAAAGGAATTGATTTCGCATCCGATAATGATTTCTCATTAATAATCGCCTTAGATTGTGGTGTAAAAGCCATTGAAAAAGTCGCCTATGCAAAGAAAAAAGGCATCGATTTTATTATCTGTGACCACCACCGACCTGGAAAAGAATTACCGCCTGCTGTCGCCATTTTAGACCCAAAACGACCCGATTGCGAATACCCTTTTAAAGAACTATGTGGCTGTGGCGTTGGGTTTAAACTCATTCAAGCATTAGCCTCAAAAGACGGCACATCTGTAGAATCGCTTGTTGAATATTTAGATTTAGTCGCTACCGCTATTGGTGCCGACATTGTGCCCATTGTTGGCGAAAACAGAACCCTTGCTTATTTTGGTTTACAAATCATTAACACCAATCCACGACCCGGATTTAAAGCACTCATTCATCAGATGAAAAAAGAAGTGCTTACGATCACAGATGTTGTTTTTAATATCGCTCCCCGAATCAATGCTGCCGGACGCATGAAACATGGAAATTATGCCGTTTCCTTGATGAAAGAGACCAATTATGAATCTGCAGAACTTGCGGCTAATGAGATCGAACTTTTTAACACCAACCGTCGAGAAGCAGATAAACGAACCACACAAGAAGCCCTTTTACAAATTGAAAATTCAGACGAAACTAAGGCTGCCACTACGGTGGTTTATCAAGAGGATTGGCACAAAGGAGTCATCGGCATTGTGGCCTCGCGATTGATAGAAACCTATTACCGCCCTACTTTAGTCTTTACCAAGAGTGGCGATTTTTTAGCGGCTTCCGCACGTTCTGTCAGAGGGTTTGATGTGTACAATGCTTTGGAAAATTGCAGCCATCTTTTAGAACAATTTGGGGGTCATATGTATGCGGCTGGGCTTACCATTAAAGAAGAAAACTATCCGGCATTTAAAGTTGCGTTTGAAGCAGAAGTTTTAGCGACCTTGCCTGCGCATCTTAAAACACCCGAAATAAAAATTGATGCAGATATTAATTTTGAGTCCATCACTCCAAAATTTTATAGAATCTTAAAACAGTTTGCCCCTTTTGGACCTCAAAATATGGCCCCTGTTTTTATGACGGATGCCGTTCTTGACACAGGTTATGGCAAATGTGTAGGCGAAGATCAAACACATCTACGGGTCACGCTGGCTCAAAATAGCGGTCCCAAAATGGTTGGAATTGGCTTTGGTTTAGGAAGTAATTTACCTATTATTAAAGAAAAAAATCCTTTTAAAGTTGTCTATTCAATAGATGAAAATGAATGGAATGGACGTGTTAGCTTGCAGTTGAAACTAAAAGGAATTAAACCATAATATGGCAAAAAGAGATCCCTACGCAGCCCTTCGATTTAAGGAATTTAATATTTTTTTATTATTGCGTTTCATTTTAGTTTTTGGGTGGTCTATGCAATTTATCATTATTGAGTGGCAAGTTTATTCACTCACTAAAGATCCTTTGTCTCTTGGGATTATTGGGCTTATGGAAATTATCCCGGCCTTTAGTATGGCGTTATTTGCTGGGCATGTTGTAGATCAAAGTGAAAAACGAAATTTATTATTAAAGTGTATTGGTCTTTTTTCATTCATTAGTTTTGGACTTTTTTTCTTAACTAGTCCAAACATAGAATCGACTTGGTCCACTAAAATGATCCTTTATACAATTTATGGTTTTGTGTTTATGGGTGGTCTTTTGCGAGCTTTTTTTGGGCCTAGTATTTTTTCACTCGTTGCCTTAATCGTTCCTAAAAAAGTCTATCCAAACGCAGCTACTTGGAACAGCTCTACATGGCAAATGGCTTCTGTTTTAGGGCCTGCTACTGCAGGGTTTACGATTAATTGGATTGGAGTTCACTGGTCGTTATGCATTGTTTTTGGGTTAGTTGTATTGTCCTTTATCCTTTTATTTGGGATCTCTAAGAAACCAATTTTAAACCCAAAAATAGGAGAGCCTGTGATGCAAAGCTTAAAAGAAGGGGTTCGATTTGTATTTAAAACAAAAGCTATTTTAGGCGCCCTAAGCTTGGATATGATTGCGGTTTTATTTGGAGGTGCGGTGGCCTTACTGCCCGTTTATGCACAAGATATTTTGGAAGTGGGTTCTGAAGGATTTGGGGTGTTGCGTGCGGCACCTGCTGTGGGTGCTTTTTTAACAATGCTAACTACGGCCTACATTCCTATCAGTAAAAATGCGGGACTTAAACTCTTAGCAGCCATCTTTGGATTTGGGGTGTGTATTATTACTTTTGGAGTGTCGTCTATATTTTGGATTTCGGTCGTTGCCTTATTTTTTAGCGGCGTCACAGATGGAGTGTCGATGGTGATTAGACAAACCATTTTACAACTGAAGACTCCCAGATCACATGCGCGGACGTGTGTCTTCAGTCAACTCTATGTTCGTCGGGTCTTCCAACGAGTTAGGCGCTTTTGAAAGCGGGTTAACCGCAAAACTTATGGGCACCGTAACCGCCGTTGTTTTTGGTGGTACGATGACCTTAATTACGGTCATCACCACCGGAATTGTATCCCCAACCTTTAGAAAATTAGATCTTCAAAAAGAGTTAGATGCTCATGAAGCTCAGGAAGAGTAATTTATAGTTTGTCAGAAGACTTTTTAGTTTTTCTTAAATTTAAACTGTAGACATATTTAAACCCTAGGATGGATTTTGAAACGTCAAAACGCTCTTTCTTTATGAGGACGTTTAAATCAGTTTGAGTCCTATAAAAAACGGCTATTTCCCCGAATCCCTTAAACTTTCGAGACGCCGAAAGCGTAAACCGTCGTCGGTCAATTTTATCCCCATCAGCGCCATCAGAAAAGGTGCTAAAAAACTCTCCTTTTAACTTTAATAGAACGCTAAGCGGTTTTAATTTATAATCCACCCCAAATAACATTCGAAGTTGTTCTTTGGCAATATCCCCCTCATCTTCGGAGAACCCTAGTTCATTTTTATTTTGATATCGAAGTCGATAGGACACTCCAATTTTTTTAATATCGTGCTTGAAACTCGCATCCAATTGATATCTAAAATGAGATTCTACTCCTTGTTTTTTTCCAACATCATCATTTTTTTTAATAAACCGAACCCCCCCACCAATTTCAAAATTCTTTGCAATTTCATACCCAGTTTCGATTTGAGTAAAATAAGTGCTGACCGTTGTGATATCATTTCGATACCTTAGGTGCTCTGAGATAGAAAACGACATTTTTTTAGTCGCCTCTATGTCAAGCTGAACGGTACTCCATCCTTCTAAATCATTTGAGTTTTGAGCCATTATTTGATTTGAAAACATCAATAAAAAGGCAAGGCAAGTGTATACACTGATTTTTTGTTTAGATAGTTTCATAGTAATGATTAGAGTTTATAATAGACCGTCACTTTGGCGACATCTTTTAAGAAATTCACTTTTCCAATCTCAAAACTTAAGATTTCAACACCAAGTCTTTTTTCTAAATCAGCCTTGAGTTTATCATGATTTTCAGGACGGATGTTTTCAATAATTTCATAAATCACCTCTTTTGAGAGGGTCTCTGTTCGTGCCCAATAGCGCTCAAGAAAGTATAGAGCCAGAAGAATAATTGTATTGGCTGTAATAATTTCTGCATAGCTCATTTTTTTGTTTGAAAGGGCATTCATCACTGCAACGCCAATGACCACAAAGAGATAGGTCATTTCTTTGACCTCTAGTGGAAGTGTTCTGTAACGGATAATCCCAAAAATCGCAAATAATCCCAATGCCATTCCGAGATCCAATTCGTATTTTTTTAAAGTAAAGCATAAAAAGTAAACCACAATTCCAATGAGGTAAAAGGTAAACAGATATTCTTTCTTTGGATTGTGTTTGTAGTAAACAAATTTTATAATTCCAGTGAGGAAAAATAAATTCAATAAAAACCGAATTATCATCTTGTAAAAATCGTCATCGAATAAAGGAATGCCTAGTAGCTCCATGTTAGTGGTTTAGTTTGTTAATTTTTAAATTGAGTTCTTTAAATTTATTAGACTTTACGTCTGAGAAAATGTTAGCAACGCCGATACAGTATTTGCTAAAGCTAACGGTTCTAATTCTGTTTAATTTGAGCGCGCTATAGATTGGCGTTCTTATGTTTTGTTTTTCTTGTTTAACTTCAATGACCGCTATATTATTAATTTTTTTTGTGGTCGAATCCGTTTTATATTCCAAGCCGGTATCTATTGTAACACGTTCAGATCGCAGTTTGCTTACCAATGTAAATCGTTGGAAATAATTATACAAAACAGGCTCTAACTCCAGGTCTTTTTTAGTCGCCTTTTTAATAAACGCATTGGATTTTTCTGATAAAGATGTTTCAAAATCATCAATTGAACAGCGGACTTTATTGGTCATCCCAGAATTCTGTTTTTCTTTAATCTCCAAAAAACAAAGATCGGAGTCTACATATTTACGCATTCGTATTTTTTGACGCCTTGCTTTCCCATTATGGTGTTCTTTATAACAGGTTAAGTCTTTTGTGTCAAAATAAAGGGTTGTGTAATTCATTAACCGATTTTGGTCAATTTCTAAAATCTGATAATCAGAATACAACAGCGGTAAAAGCTTAGACAGTTCAGAGTTGGAGGTTAGGAACTTGGTGTCAACGCGCTTCAATAATGAAACACTATTTATTTCCTCTAAAGAAATAGAGGCAAACCCAGATAATTTTGACGCATTCATTGATTAATTTTTATAAAACTACGATTTTTTTTCAAATCAAATCAAAAAAAGTTATCTAATAAGTGCGTTGGGTGTAAACTACAAATAAAAAGGAGTTCAAAATTCTTTCAATATCAGTGTATCCTCTTCGAAAACGGCATACGTATAATAGTGAATCCAATCGCCTAAATTGATGTATTTTGATTGCTCATTCAGCGCAATATCAAGCGGTAAGTGTCGGTGTCCAAACACAAAATAATCGTGGTGTTTTTCTTCTAATTTTTTTCGACTGTATTGAACTAACCACTCGTTGTCATCGCCCAAAAACTTCACATCCTCGTCTCCAGAAATGACTTTATTTTTTACAGAAAGGTATTGTGCAAACCGAACCCCAATATCGGGGTGTACCCATCGGTAGAGCCATTGAAAAAATGGATTTGTAAATACTTTTTTAAGGCGTTTAAATCCTTTGTCGTTAGGGCCAAGACCATCGCCATGGCCAATAAGAAATGAGCTCGAGTTGAAGGTAAATTCTTTAGGTTTATGGTGTACCGTAATCCCTAATTCTTCTTCAAAATAATCAGTGACCCACAAGTCGTGATTCCCTACAAAAAAATGAATTTGGATGCCTTGATCACTGAGTTCAGCCAATTTCCCTAAAACGCGTGTAAACCCTTTGGGAACAACATATTTATATTCGAACCAGAAATCAAATAAATCCCCTAATAAAAAAATAGCTTCTGCATCGTGTTTGACAGAGTCTAGCCATTGCACGAATTTTTTTTCGCGAGGCATAGATTCTTTTGCTGTCGGCGCACCCAGATGGTTGTCAGAAGCAAAGTATATTTTTTTTCCTTGTGGGATTTTTAAATCCGTCATATCAAACTGTTAGTTATCACTTGCATACCATTCTGCAAAACTTGTGGCAGTTTCTTGCAGTTTAAGGGCGTGTAATTTTATAGCATCGGGCAATCGTTTTTTTATTTTCTCGGCAAAATCAATCACCATCATTTCACTGGTAGGTTGATAGTCAACTAAGAGCACATTGTGTCCACGGTCGGAGAGCTCTTTTGCAAGTTCCACGTGTGGCGTGTTTTTGTTAAAGACCGTTGCATGGTCAAAAACAGTCACAATTTCTTCTGTGATGATTTTTTTTAAATCTGTAAAATCAATCACCATCCCAAATTTTACATTGGAAGAATCTGTTATAGGGTGTCCAATCACTGTGACATCTAAGCGATAACTGTGCCCATGAACATTTTTGCATTTACCATCATACCCATAGAGTGCATGACCTGTTTCAAAAGAAAATTGTTTCGTAATTCGAATGTTGCTCATCAGTGGTTTTTTGTGTCCAATCCTAAAAAATTCTTATACAAAGTTAATGGTTTTGAACATGCGGTAAAAATTGTTTCCTAAATTTTATTATCAGCGGAATGCCCCTAGCGACCATCCACAGGAAAAAAGCCGTAAAAACACCATGCAGTTTCCAGCCATAATAATCAAAGATAAAAAGTAGTGGTAAAAACACAATCAGGGTTGAGAGCAATAATACATCTCTTAAATCTTTCATTTTTCCAAGGCCTTTAAAAATGCCATCAAAGACAAATGCCAATGCACAAAAAGGCTGCATCAGTAAAACAATCCAAAAGATGTCATAAAACTGAGTCAACACTTCAGGGTCGTTTGTAAATGTATAGCCAATAGGCTTGTATAGCAGTGCGCCAACACCCCCCATAATGAAGCCAACAATGAGGGCATATTTTATCAGTTGATTGCTAAGTTTTACGAGTAGATGGTAGTTTTTAGCTCCAAACAGTTTTCCGGACAGGATGTTTCCTGCGCTCGAATAGCCATCGACAGCAAAGGCGGCAAAAAACCATAGATTAATAGCGATTGTATAGGCGGCTATATAAGTGTTTCCATATCCTGTTGCAAATCGTGCGGCAAAGTATAGAGCCGTGTTAAGAGCCAATGTTCTCACGATCAGATGGCTAATCATATTCAAAAACCGTGGAATTTCCTTATTAAAAGGCCGTGTGAACCTTAACGGAATTTGAGTTTTATTTAAAAGGAAATAAGTGGCTAAAGCCGCCATTAGAAATTGAGAAATTACACTCGCAAATGCGGCCCCTTTAAGGTACAAGGGCGGAAAGAGGTTTTCAACACCATACACCATTAAAACATCTAAAACAATGTTTAGGACGGCGCCTGTAATGGCAATAATCATTGGGTAATAGGTGTTTTGAAGACCTCTAAAAACTCCAAAAACAGCAAATATATAGAGTGTAAATGGCAATCCTATGATGCGGATTTTATAATAGTCAACACTGTAGTCTAAAAGCAATCCAGAGGCATTATAAAGTTTAAAAATAGTCCGACTAAACGGATACGTTCCTAGACAGATTAATAAACTTAGCAGCAAAATAAGAGCGATGGCTTGGGCGGGTAAATTTTTAACTTCTTCTAATTTGTTAGCACCAACATACTGAGAAATGATGGACGAAATAGCACTTCGCGATTGACCTAACACCCAAATCAGCATGGACAAAAAAGTAGTAACAATGCCCACAGCAGCCAACGATTCTGTGGCATTTATTGGAATATGACCCACGATGGCAGCATCTGTAAGAGAAAGAATTGGTTCAGAAATACCTGCAATAATAGCAGGGATTGCAAGTTTGTTGATGTGTTTGAGGCTTATACTTGTTTCCAATAGGATTATTTTCCGCGCCCCGTTTTTCTAACGGCAGTAGTTTTACTATTGTTTTTACTTTTAAGGTCCGACTTAGCACCTTTTTTTGTATCTGCTTGTTTTACGGTTTTATTGCCAAAAAATTTACTACTCATTATGATTTTGATTTAGAATCAAATGTACGAAAAAGACTTATAACTCGCTACCCAAATAGTTGAATAAGCTTTTATTTTCCTTTTGTATTCGTGACGATACTCCAAGAATTTTTCAAACCGTATTTTAAAAGGATTCGTTTTTTTATCTATAGTAAATTGCAAGAATAAAATAATAATTGTAAATTTATAGAATATTAACCAATTTAAACTAAAATGAAAAACACAATTTTTTTGATAGCATTTATGCTATTCAGCACCATGTCATTTGCTCACTTTCCTGTGACAAAAACAGTTGTTGAAGGGAACGAAGTCATTGAAGCCACTATTTCAAATTCTGATGCATTTGCCGGAAAAACACAAGTAGCTGCTTTGTTAATTTGTTTCTTCTTAGGAGGTATTGGCATCCACAGATTTTACTTAGGAGATATATGGCAAGGAGTTGTCCAATTATTAACTTTCGGAGGTTTGGGTGTTTGGACGTTAATTGATTTCATTAGAATTTGCGTCGGCGACCTTGGGCCAGGATGGTAATTAATTTTACATATAAAAAACCAGAAATAGCTCTATTTCTGGTTTTTTTATGCCTAATAAATTTCTCTCAGTCTCAAAGTTATTCTGGCGTTATTCAGGTATCCGACTCCATTATTTTTCCTTATTATCTAAAATTACCGAGTCCAACATCCGAAGGGTATTCTGTGTCAGACATGCATGGATCTACGGAAACTTTAAGTCTTATCTCCTTAAAAGACTCAGGAAATGGGATCATTAATGTAGAGGAATCTTTTGCGATTTACACGCGTACAAATAGCGCCGACTATGATGATTTTTGTAAATTATTTTTCGATTTAAAAAAGAAAGACATCGGCTCTAAATCGATGGAATTTGATTTTGTAGCCAAATTTAATAACAACACCCAGTGTGCTGTAGGACTCATTAGCCTTGAAGAAACAACAAATTTAAAAAACAAATTAGACAACGTAAAAAATAAAATTGCCAACAACAAGCTTTTAAAATCCTTTAGCGATCCATCGGATCGGGACATATCGGTTCAAAAAATTGAAAGTTTACAAAAGTTTTCACCCGATAATTTTATTGATAAAATTCAATTAAAACACGAGGATTCTATTGGTTTTTTATGTTTGTCCGATAAACAATCGATCCGTTTAAACTTTAATAAACCCATCGAAGAAGTTGAGCGGCATTTAAAGTTTGTGACCAATGCGAGGATCCTAAAAACGTCCAACACAATCACGTTCGAAAGAATGGACTCTACACAAAAAATGGTTGTGGATATAACCGCTTTGGATACGACAGATTCCATTGATTTTAAACTCAATACTATTGAAAATTTAGAGTTGCAGTTTTTTATAGATTTAAAAGCTGCAGATTTTATTTCATTAGCCTTTTAGATCTCAGTAATTTCATTACTTTTGGTAAAGGTTTAAAGTTCAAGATTTCTATACTGAATTTAAAACCAATCATTAAAAAAGGGGATGTAGCTCAGTTGGCTAGAGCGCTTGACTGGCAGTCAAGAGGTCGTGAGTTCGAATCTCATCTTCTCCACAAAGGGAATTGTAGCAATGCAGTTCTCTTTTTGTTTAAATACGCGCACCTAGACGTGCACCTGTTGGCAATTTTCACTATATTTGGGTATGGTTATCACTCTAAAAATCGATTCAAATGTTAAAAAGTCGGGACTCAATTCCGTCTATTTCTACGTTTCACAAGGCAAGAGTGGCTCAATATCTCAAATGAGAAAGAAGATTTATGTTGGCTTGGATGTGTCTATTAAACAATTTGACTTAAAAAATTTTAGAGCTAAATCACGTCACGCTAATTTTCAAATCATTAATAAAAGGCTTGACGAGTTAAGGGTTTTGATGTCTACGAGTCAGACCAAATTCGAAGCTAGTCAATATACAGTCGAGCAAGTTATTTTACATTTAAAAGGCGAGGCTGACGCTGAAAGTGTGGATAGTTACATTGAAACATTTGTCAAAAGTCAGAAGTCTAAGAAGACTACTTATACAGATTACAAATACACCTTATCAGCTTTCAAGAAACATATTGGATATAATAAAGAAAGACCTATTACATTCAATGAATTTTCTAACTACTCTTTATTGCTAAAGTTTAAAAATAATGCTCAAGCTAATGGAGTAAGAGCAACCTCAATAAATTCCTATTTTAAAAAAATAAAAGCCATCATAAACGATGCTTATGACAATCAGGTAGTCTTTGAGAGATTTGAATTCAGAAAACGACTAACTATCCAGAATGCGGAGAGAAAAGAGATTAAAACACTAACGACTGAAGAGTTTAAAAAAGCTACAAATACGTGCGTTTCAATATACGAAGTTCAAGCATTGTGTTTTTATTTACTAATGTTTATGACTCGAGGAATGTATCAAGCTGACTTGGTGAAATTTAAAAGTTATAATCTTAAAAACGATACTGACAACAAAAAAGAGGATGAGTATTCTAAGTTTTGTCAAGACGGCTATGACTACATAGTTCACACACGAAGTAAAAATCAAAATCGGTCTAATAATAAAATGCTCATTCGAATAGATGACACTACAATGATAATGTTTAAGTTACTAAAACAATCTGTTTGGTGTACTCACTATGATAGGCGAAAGGAGTTAAAACTTGAAGAAGACGATTTACTTAATGTATTTGGGTACGATGTAGACGACGTAAAACTCCATACAGGTGTGTTTGACGTGTATCAAAAACATTGCAAGAAATTGCTTGGCGTACCTCTTAAAAATGCCCGTAAGAGTTTTAATTCATATGCTTTTAGACTTGAAATATCTCAGGAGATTCGAAACGTATTGTTAGGGCACACCAATCCAAACATTATAAAACATTATGACGACTTATCTTTTATTGAGGAGCAGGTTAATGCGGCTCATATAAGTGTGCTCAAAAAGTTTGAAGTAAAGACTCTAGTTAATCTACTTGAAAAGCAATTCCATAAAGTAGGAGCTGATTTCATTGAATCTGAAAGTATTATTTTAGACTTAGAAAAGTTTGGAAAACACAACTCTAAATTCATAAATAAACACAACAGCTCAGCTTATGTAAAGCGAGTTAGGGGTTAAAATCATTCCGCAATAAGCTAATTATAGAATTTGATTTATCAGTTTTAATATTATCCTTTACAATAAAAATTACTCCAATTACACCTGTCAAGTAATAACAGTTTTTTATCTCTTGTTTTTTGATTATTAAACTGTGTTGAGGTTACAAGAATATCTGCAAATCCCTTAAAAGTGTATTGTTTCATAAAACTGCACCACATATGATATGTTAGGACACTAAATTAAAATTAAGAACTTTAAGTGGACTAGCATATTAAGAACTATTATTTCATTTGTATTTGTTAGAATTCAGTATAATATCAGTTAACTAAATATTTAATTTTGAATTATACCAGTAGTGGTTTTTTGAAGTCCTCAAAGACGCAAAAAAACATTTAGCTTAATACGTAGAAAAAAATCAGTTAAACAAACAACTAGAAATAAAATTAGTTCTTACTAAAAAGGCTAACAGGATGACTATTGGAAGGGTTAATTGAAATTTCTTATATTTGAAGTATAAACCAATTTAACTATGAAAAATTTATTTTATTTATTTTTAGCTGTAACAATGTTCGCTTGTAGTAGTGATGGTGACAATAATTCTAATGATGGCTGCCCTATTGATTTTGAATGCAGTACTGCCACAGAAAATGATTTTTTAAATCTCGAGATGGTGACTGAAGAGTATCAATCATATATAGCGAGTTACGGTGAACCAATCTCAAGTGGCTTGGTTTCAGATAGTGATGGTGGTTTTAACTGGAGGTGGGTATGGCTTAATGAAAATGGTGAAGAAGTATGTGTTACCGTGACTTGTAGTGATTGTTCTTATATCATCCTTAGTGGAATAGATGGATGTTTCTAACTAATTTTAATAACTCCCTATAACCCTTACTATTTATTTAGTAGGGGTTTTTTTATGTACCAAAGTTGTATCATACCGCTTTATCCTTTTTATTATATTTGTTCAAAACATTAAACAATTTACATTATGAAAAAACTGCTCTTACTCTCCGCTTTATTAATCTTCGCTTGTACAGATGACGAGGGTAATCCTTGTGTTTACGAGCCAACTCTAACCACACAAGCTGCTACTGATGTTACTGAAACCTCAGCTACTTTAAATGGTGTTATAAGTATCGTATCAGAGAATTGTGAAGTGCCTAACAATACAGAACAAGGGTTTGTTTATTCTACTGAAATACAACCCACTTTAGAAGATATTCAAGTCAATGTTAATGGGACTAATATTTCTACAACTATTGAAGACCTTGAGCCAAACACTACTTATTATGTAAGGGCTTTCTTGACTAATAATTTTGGAGATTTTTATGGTGATGAGGTTAGTTTTTCTACAACTGAAGTTCCTTGTGATGTAGTTTATTTGGACGAAAATGGAATTACTATAAAGGCTTGCCCTGATGCTAATGTTGGAGATGTAGGGACTGTTAACGGAGTTGAATATACTGTAGTGGATAGAGCAATGCTTGACGAAATGATAGCTAATGATGAAGATTTAATAAAAATTTGCACTACAAGAATAACCAATATGGGATGGGAAGGCGAATCTACTCAAGCCCCAATAGGTTTATTTCTTGGTAATTATAACAACCTTTCAGAATTCAACCAACCTATTGGAAATTGGGATGTGAGTAATGTTACTGATATGGGTTTTATGTTTTTCAATTCTGCCTTCAATCAGCCTATTGGAAATTGGGACACAAGTAGTGTGACCGATATGCGTTATATGTTTAACAATTCTGCCTTCAACCAACCTATTGGAAATTGGGATGTGAGTAATGTTACTGATATGGGGGATATGTTTTACCTTTCTGCCTTTAATCAGCCTATTGGAGATTGGGATGTGAGTAGTGTGACTGAAATGATTTCTATGTTTAGGTCAGCTTCTTCCTTTAATCAACCTATTGGAGATTGGGATACAAGTAATGTTACTGATATGACTGGTATGTTTGCCGCTTCTCCCTTTAATCAACCTATTGGAAATTGGGATGTGAGTAATGTTACTGATATGGGGGATATGTTTTATAATTCCCGCCTTCAATCAGCCTATTGGTAATTGGGATGTAAGTAATGTTACTGATATGACTGCTATGTTTAGGTCAGCTTCTTCCTTTAACCAACCTATTGGAAATTGGGATGTGAGTAGTGTGACTGATATGACTGGTATGTTTAACAGTAAATTCAACCAACCTATTGGAAATTGGGATGTGAGTAATGTGACTGAATATGGGTGGTATGTTTGGTACGCTGCAGCTTTCAACCAACCTATTGGAAATTGGGATGTGAGTAATGTGACTGATATGAGTGATATGTTTTACCTTATGCATGCTTTCAATCAAGCCTATTGGAAATTGGGATGTGAGTAATGTTACTGATATGACTGGTATGTTTGCCGCTTCTCCCTTTAATCAACCTATTGGAAATTGGGATGTGAGTAATGTTACTGATATGGGGGATATGTTTAACTATACAGCTTTCAATCAGCCTATTGGTAATTGGGATGTGAGTAATGTTACTGATATGACTGCTATGTTTAGGTCAGCTTCTTCCTTTAACCAACCTATTGGAAATTGGGATGTGAGTAGTGTGACTGATATGGGGTATATGTTTTATGGCGCTGCCTTTAATCAAGATATTAGTATTTGGGCGGTGGATAATGTTACAGAATGCACAAACTTCAACTACAACACCCCCCAATGGACACTACCTCAACCTAACTTCACAAACTGTACTCCATAATCAAACACTTACAAAATAATGACTAGTGGAAGGGTTAATTGAAATTTCTTATCTTTGAAATATAAACCAATTTAATAATGAAAAAACTGCTCTTACTCTCCGCTTTATTAATCTTCGCTTGTTACAGATGACGAGGGCAATCCTTGTATCTACGAGCCAACTCTAACTACACAAGCTGCTACTGATATTACAGAAACCTCAGCTACTCTAAATGGTGTTATAAGTATCGTATCAGAGAATTGTGATGTGCCTAACAATACAGAACAAGGGTTTGTTTATTCTACTGAAATACAGCCCACCTTAGAAGATACTACAAGTCAATGTTAATGGGACTAATATCACGACTACTATTGAGGGTTTATCTCCTAATACTACATATTATGTAAGGGCTTTCTTGACTAATAATTTTGGGGATTTTTATGGGGATGAGGTTAGTTTTTCTACAACTGAAGTTCCTTGTGATGTAGTTTATTTGGATGAAAATGGGATAACTATAAAGGCTTGTGACGATGCTATTGTAGGGGATGTAGGTATTGTTAACGGAATAGAGTATACTGTAGTAGATAGAGCAATGCTTGACGAAATGATAGCTAATGATGAAGATTTAATGAAAATTTGCACTACAAGAATAACCGATATGGATGGTATGTTTAGTGATTCTACCTTCAATCAGCCTATTGGAGATTGGGATACAAGTAGTGTGACCATTATGGGTGATATGTTTAGTAATTCCCCCTTCAATCAGCCTATTGGAGATTGGGATACAAGTAGTGTGACCATTATGGGTGATATGTTTTATAATTCCCCCTTCAATCAGCCTATTGGTAATTGGGATACAAGTAGTGTGACTGAGATGGATGGTATGTTTAGTGATTCTACCTTCAATCAGCCTATTGGAGATTGGGATACAAGTAGTGTGACCAATATGAGGTTTATGTTTTATAATTCCCCCTTCAATCAACCTATTGGAGATTGGGATACAAGTAATGTTACTGATATGACTGGTATGTTTGCCGCTTCTCCCTTTAATCAGCCTATTGGAGATTGGGATGTGAGTAGTGTGACCATTATGGGTGATATGTTTTATAATTCCCCCCTTCAATCAGCCTATTGGAGATTGGGATACAAGTAGTGTGACCAATATGACTGGTATGTTTAGTACTTCCCCCTTCAATCAGCCTATTGGTAATTGGGATACAAGTAGTGTGACCATTATGAGTAGTATGTTTGGTCATTCCCCCTTCAATCAGCCTATTGGAGATTGGGATACAAGTAGTGTGACTAGGATGATTGGTATGTTTAGTACTTCCCCCTTCAATCAGCCTATTGGAGATTGGGATACAAGTAGTGTGACCAATATGAGGTTTATGTTTTATACTTCCCCCTTCAATCAGCCTATTGGTAATTGGGATACAAGTAGTGTGACTGAGATGGATGGTATGTTTAGTTCAGCTTCTTCCTTTAACCAACCTATTGGAAATTGGGATGTGAGTAGTGTGACTGGGATGGAGCTGATGTTTATGGCAGCTTCTTCCTTTAACCAAGATTTAAGCAGTTGGACTGTTGGAAATGTAACAGTGTGCTCCAACTTTAGTGATTATGTGACCCCTCAATGGACACTTCCTAAACCTAACTTCACAAACTGTACTCCATAATCAAACACTTACAACTCTACTAATAGGTAATGGTAAGTCAGTAGCTTCTACTTTATAATTTCCATTGTCTGTTTTAAGCGTGTATTTAAGCGGTTCTATTCGTTCTATACTGATAATTGTCTTAACGTTGTTTTCAGCTAATTTAAAGGCAATATAGCGGCACTGAATGCCATCATTTCAGTAGCTTCTAAAAGGTGTTTAAAAAGTCTGTTTATCACCATACTAGCCTAATTGAAAAACATTGATTAATCAAACTCACTTTCTTTAGTCTACCCAACGAACTACAGACACTTTATTGGTCTTGAATAGTTTGTTAATATTTAAATCTTTAGGAATAACGTCTTTGTAAAGTTCTCTAACTCGCTTTATTAGTCTATCCTTAACCATTTGGGTTTTGTTTTCTGTAGTTAGTATACAGTCGTGAATAAGTAACGCGAACATATCCTCTGGTAAATTCTTATAAACCTCAACAAAGACTTTAGCTTCTGCAGATTGTCCTCTATGGCTTACTTTCTTGTACCCCTCATTAAACTTAATGTTGTCTATCCATTTTATTAGTTCTGGCAGTAGTACTTTTAATTCTTTATAAAGTTTAGTTGGCTTATATTCTCCGTTAAAAGTCGTTAGAATTTCTTTCTTCATTTTATCGTATTCCATATCCTTAAGCACTTCAGAGTTCTCTACCAAATACTTATAGACTTTGCCATTAGCAACTAACTCAAGGCACTTATTGGCTTCTTCACTCATACTGGCTAAAGACCTAATCCACTCTAGAATTAGAAGAGACGGCTGAGCGGATGCCATATCTACTTCATAGATTAACTCATCACTTTTTGTTACGCATATCTTTCTAATTAATCTAGGCATAGACGCGCCAATGTGATAGACTCTTCCAAATTGATTAATTCTTGGCTGAAAGAAGATAGGCAATTCATAAAGGTCGTTTAGGTTATTTGTGTCGTTAAGTGTCCTAAAGGCTTTGAAATAGGCTTCGTACTTGTTTAGTCGTTGTTGTATGTTGTCGTCTCTCCACACTAAAGTGCCGTGCTTTAAAGGGGAGTGTTTAAGTGGAAACTCAAATAGATAAACTGTTGGGTTATTAGTTAATTGTAGCTTTAACGTATTACGGTTTATCTTGTCGAGTACTAGATTGCTTTCAGACTCTTTAGCCGGTCTTGCATTAGACTCTTTTAGCTTATTTCTGAACGCTTTACTACTAACCTCAACCATTTTATAGTCTCCCTCCTCAAGATTTTTTTTTAGCGCATAGGATTTTGTAAACTTACCGCTTGAGTACTTCTCGTTCATATAGACTATCTCAATATCTGCTAATGCATCTACTATACTATTGTACTCTATTTCCTATACTTTCTTTAAGTGTTTTTGAGTGGATATTTACGAGCTCTCCCAGTCCTTTCTCGCTCTTAATCTGACTTTTAATTATATGAGTAATAAACCAGTTACACTTATCTATAAACAGCCTCTTATGGTGCATAGATGCAATGCTAGAATAGTTCTGATGCTTTTGTAGCAACGACTCTAAATTACGGATGGTATATAGCTTCAATCTAATAGTATTAGATGCTAAAGATAATCAAAGTGGAAAACATATGAGAGTACTATGCAAGTGGACCACATATGAGAGAATAGAAAATAGTACTATATTCATTAGTGGTGCTATTTGTCCGGTTGTGTAGTAGGTAATACAAATGCAACACATATGCCTATACTATAGTAGTAACTAGACTATGGTAGTTGTTTTCTCACAAAGAAAACTAAATAAATAGCCGATAATCATATAGACTTTAGCCCTTGCATTTAGCAGGGGTTTTTATGTTTGGCATATCTTCTTCCTTCAATTCAGCTATTTCAAGCCACGTATAGGTTTAATTAAGATTTTGTATTTTTACATTATAAACTAATTTCGACTTTTAAAATATTAAGATGAAAAAAATTACATTACTAGTTTTGATGCTTTTTACAGCACTCAGCTACTCACAAGTAGGTATAAATATAGCAACTCCACACACCTCTTCGGCATTGGACATTACTTCTACCACAGGGGGGTTACTTGTACCAAGACTCACAGAGACGCAGCGTGATGATATTTCAGCACCTGCTACAGGTTTAATGATTTATCAAACAAACGGTACATCAGGTTTTTATTATTACAATGGTAGTAGTTGGGCTGAAGTAGCTGCTACTTCCAAAACTTATAGTATTGGTGATGTTGTTAATGGCGGTGTTGTCTTTTGGTTAGATAGCACGGGTCAACACGGCTTGGTTGCGGCATTTTCAGATGTAGCAACTTCGGTAGAATGGGGTTGTTTAAGTACAGATTTACTAAACGTATCAAATGTCCCTTATAATGGAGGTTTTCCTACGGGCTCAGGTGCTGAAATAGGAGATGGTTTTAATAACACCAATAATATTCTTAAAGATTGCTCTACTGCTCCCGCTGCTTTAGCGGCAAGGTCTTATGGTCCAGACTGGTTTTTACCAAGTGCTAAGGAGTTAAACCAAATGTATGTTAATAAAACAACTTTAGAGGGTGTCTCTGGGTTTACTGCATTTAGTGAATGGTACTGGAGTTCTACGGAGTACGATGGCGGTTTCGCGTGGCCTCAGTTATTTCGCCAATGGTGATCAGGACTTCTACTGCATTAAGGAGCTACTCATTCTTTGTGCGTGCTGTTCGGGCTTTTTAGTTATTTAATTATTTATCAATTTAATACAAGCCCTTGCATCTTAGCAGGGGTTTTTATGTTTGGCATATCTTCTTCTTTCAGTTCAGTGAATTCTAAGCCACGTAAATAGGTTTAAATAAAAGTGATTATATTTGAACTTTAAACCAATTACACTTTTAAAACAATAAGATGAAAAAAATAATAGTAATCGTATTGATGCTTTTTACAGCACTCAGCTACGCACAAGTAGGTATTAATATAGCAACTCCACACGCCTCTTCGGCATTAGATGTGACTTCTACCTCAGCAGGCTTTTTACCTCCACGTATGACTGCCTTACAACGCGCTGAAATTGTTAACCCAGCATTGGGATTGATGGTGTTTTGCACCAATTGTGCATCAGGCGACGGAGAACTTCAGGTTAATTATGCATCGGGATGGAAAAACGCAGCTGGCGGTGACATAACAGACCCACCACCACAAATAGGTGATTATAGAGATGGTGGAATTGTTTTTTATATTGCGTCACCCCCCGTAGATTTAGATGGAGATGGTGATTTAGATACAGGCTTGGTTTGTGCAGTAGAAGACCACACTAATGCAATTGCGTGGATAATCGGAGGCTCTACGCAAACAACTGCAAATGGCGGTACATCAGCTTCTATTGGACACGGGCAAACAAATACAACTGCGATGATGAATCAAGTTGGTTATATAGGAGGTGCTGCTGCAGTTTGTAATGATTATTCAATTACAGTTAATGAAATTACGTACAGTGATTGGTTCTTACCCTCAAAGGATGAGTTAAACCAAATGTATCAAAATAGGGAAACGATAAACACTACAGCATCAGCAAATGGTGGTAGTAATTTTTCTATTAATTACTTCTGGAGTTCTACGGAGGGCGAGGGTAGTACCGCGTGGGATCAGGGTTTCAACGTTGGTAATCAGGGCGACATCGATAAATACTACGTAAGCTGGGTGCGTGCTGTTCGGGCTTTTTAATTATTTATCAATTTAATACAAGCCCTTGCTTTTAGCAGGGGTTTTTATATTTGGCATATCTTCTTCCTTTCAGTTCAGGCTATTTCAAGCCCTCTCAAATAGGTCAGAGATACATTTATAGACGAATGTCCCATAGCTTTCTGTAGCTTGGTTATAGAGCCTGTTCGTTTAAATATTTCTATAGCTCCTGAGTGTCTAAATGAGTATAGTGTTTGGTCTTGTTCAAGCAGTTTAGAAACTCTCTTAAAACGACTCCAAAGTGTCTTAAAATAGTCTTCATTTAAAGGTCTTGTAGTGTCTGTGAATATATTGTGATGAGGTTGTCCTTTAACAAGCAATATCTCTTACGTATATTGGCACAGGAACTATTCTGTTCTTGCCAGACTTATTTCTATTACCAGACAAATGAATATAGCCCAAGTCATCACTAAAATCAGACCACTTAAGTTCCCTTATTTCACGATGAGGTCTTAAAAGACATCCGTAGGTCATTATACAACACAGATACAAGTTATTATTAAACAACTTTATCTCGTCAAGTATGAGCCTAATATCATTGTAAGGTTTATGTAGTTTAGCCTTTGTTTTCTTTGCTTTAATGCCCTCCATAGGATTGCTGTTCATTCCTATGTTTCTTGCTTCATTTATAAGCACGCTGAGGTGTCTTTTAATGGTGTTATACGACACTCCTAAAGCATAGTGATTTAGATAAGATTTAACGTCGTTAGAAGCGATGTTTTCATTAGAAAGTTTAGATGTGAAACTATCATAAACAAACCTCAGCATTGACTTGTATTTATCTGAATATTCTCCTTGCAGTTTAGCGTCTAATGCTAACTTAAAATACTCTAAATCTGACTTATTAATAACCTTTAAGGGCTCTTGAATACTTAAGCCACTTGTTATGAATTTAAACACCTCAGCAGCTAACAATTGAGCTACCTCAAAACGTTTGCCAACAGGATACGAATTTGGATAGAGATTAGAATTGATTTTACGACCATTAAACAACCTGTAACGCTTACCATTGATATAGAAAACGATGTAAACACGTTGCTTATTATCAGACTTTACTTTTGGATATTTTACACTCATTTTTGACAGACTTTTGACAGACATTAATATTATCTGTTCTTAAGTGTTTAAAAATTAAGTGTTTGTGTGCAATTAGCGCTTGACTGGCAGTCAAGAGGTCGTCGGTTCGAATCCGATCTTCTCCACGATTACTCGCAGTGCAACTGCGACTTAAAATTAAAAAAACTTACTAAGTTTGCTTGTGTAAGTTTTTTTGTTTTAAGACCTCTGGTCTGAAAGAACAGCGCACTGTATTTATAGCGAAGTAACGGCTTATTGTTGTTAGTTTCTTATCTTTGAAACTCAAACCAATTTAATCATGGAGCTAACACTTCCTAAAACTGAGAAAACGCTAATTCATAGTATAAATTTTTGAAATGGTTAAGATAAAATACTTAGGGCTCTCAATTGGAATTTTTGGATGTCTTTTTAAGCTGATGTCTTGGGCGGGCGCCAGCATTTTGTTAGTAGTTGGCTTATCATTGCTAGGGATTTATTATTTAATTAAGGTATTTGAAAAAAGGTAATTATAAACACTACCTTAAAAACGGTATAAGTTCTAAACTAAAGGTTCACAAATTTAAAGTTTAATCCTGTTTTCAAATGTAACGCTAGCGATTCACACAGGGGTTGACTTAGTGTCAACTGCGAGCGAACAGTTTCAACCAGAATAAAATTTTCGGTATGGATAAAAGCCGCTTCATCCTGTGTTTTCTTAAAATCATCATCCGCAAAATAGCCAGTTCTTGCAATTGCATACGACAGTCCAGTGCCTTCAAATTTTGACAGTAGTGATGAGAGGTCATAATCAGTCGTTTCTTCCTCTTCTTTGTTAACGGAGTTGTCATCATTCCTTGAGCAGAACACAAATAATAAGGAGACGACTGCAGTTAGTAAAAATGTTGGAAAAATTCGATTCATAATGTTGATTTTGAATTACATAGCTTAGAAACGTTTAATTTGGTATTTAGAAGTATGTAAAAATAAGTAGAGTTTAGGAAAGTTAAAATTATTACTTGCTATTTACAATTCTTAAGTGTATATTTGAAATTAACCATTTTAACTTTATAATTATGAAAAACTTAATTACTGCATTATTTTTAACTCTTGGATTAGCGGTCTCAGCCCAGGTTGTGAACATTACTTACGTGTCCGTTGACAGAGAAAATTCTGAAACATTTTTAGAATTACACAAAAAATTTACAAACCTTTCAAATGGAGAAGATAGAACGATTTCAGGCTCAGGAATGTTTGCACATGCCTTTGCAGGCGATTACACGTTTGCTATTTATGACTTTTATGCAAATGAACAAGATTTAGTCAATGATCCTGCTCTTGCAGATGCCGCCATGCAAGCCAATGTAGAAGCAATGAAGCTCGACGACGCAGCAAAAGAAGCGCTTACAGCCGAATACCGAAACTATTCTGCAATGTACGCACATAACCATACCGATCAAATTAGACAAAGTATTGGGCTAGAAGACTTGAAATTTGAGTCTGAAGACTTGGACTGGAGCACAACCAAAGTAGTGGTTGTAAGTACTTATGAGACAAAATGGGGTAGAGACAGAGACTTTTATGAAGGGGTTAAAAACGGAAGTTTGAAAACGCTTAATGAAAGTGGTCATGCAGTAGCAGCCTACGCCAGTCGTCACTTATACGGGTCTGGAGCAGATTGGCATACATACCAATTTTATAATACTTGGTCAGATTTTGCAGCTTATGAAGAGGCAAACCTAGGAGGCCCAATGACCGATGATGACAAAAAATTCTGGTCAGCAATTGACGCTCATAGTGACGAAATTTTAACGTTTATTGGCGGAATGAACCCTGAAACAAAAACGTTTAATTACGCAAAATAAACAGTAATAAACTTTTATAGTACCAAGCCTCCTAATTTTTATTGGGAGGTTTTTTTTGTGCTTAAATTTTTATGGCAGCTAAAAAATTAAATAGTAATTTTACCTTTCTAATGGAAATCGATGCTTGAAAAAATGACGTTTTCAGACGAAGTAATCATCAATAAATTAAATATTATGAAACTATTTAAAGAATTTAAAGATTTTGCAGTAAAAGGAAACATGATTGATATGGCCATCGGAATTATCATTGGAGCCTCTTTCAACGCGGTGATTAATGTTTTGGTGAAAAACATCATTTTACCACCCTTGTCACTTTTATCAGATGGGATTAATTTCCAAGAAAAGAAACTCATTCTAAGATCTGCTACAGAAACTACGAGTCAGGTTTCTATGGATTATGGTTTGTTTGCCGAAACGATTCTCGATTTTCTGATTGTTGGATTTACTATTTTTATCGTCGTAAAGTTCATTAATAAACTCAAAACAAAAGCAGATGACGTCAAAGATGAATCCGTTCCTACCCCTGCAGATATTCAGTTACTATCGGACATCAAAGAATTGCTCGAAGTCCAAAATCAAAAACTAAGCAAATAGATTAACGAGCACCGTGAAGGCGCGCAACGTATTTTCCGATCACATCAAATTCTAAATTCACAACAGACCCTACTTCAAAACCATTGAAATTAGTATGCTCATAGGTATATGGAATAATCGCCACACTAAAGCCATCGTTTTTAGAATTCACAACGGTTAAACTCACGCCATTGACCGTAATTGAGCCTTTCTCAATGGTCAGATTGCCAATAGAGGCATCATATTTAAACGAATAGACCCAACTCCCATTTTGGGTTTCAACGCCAGTACAAGTCCCAATTTGATCGACATGTCCTTGAACCATATGACCATCCAATCGAGCGCCTAGTTTTAAACCGCGTTCCAAATTCACAGATGCCCCAATTTGCAAACTGTTGAGGTTGGTTTTGTCTAAAGTTTCTTTGATGGCGGTCACAGTATAGCTGTTTTCTGTGAGGGCGATAACGGTCAAACATACCCCGTTATGAGACACGCTTTGATCGATTTTTAGTTCTGGAGCCAACACGCTTTCAATGGTTAAGTGTAAGTTGTCATTCTCGGCGACTAAATTTTTTACAATCCCTAAATCTTCAATAATTCCCGTAAACATGCTTTTAATTCGTTAAATTTGTAAATTCAAAATTACAAACATACACGTCACTTTTAATGGAAAAAGAAGAAAAAATTAAAATAGGAATTTCTGTAGGAGACTTAAACGGCATCGGAGGCGAGTTGATTGTCAAGACTTTTGAAGACAGTCGCATGCTGGAATTTTGTACCCCAATAATTTATGCCTCTGTAAAATCACTTTCATTTTTTATCAAACACTTCCAGAGTTCATTGGAGTTTAATAAAATTCAAAATGCCAGTCAAGCCATTGATTCCAAATTAAATGTAGTGACGGTTTGGCATGAAGAGGTTAAAATTTCTTTTGGAGAAGAAGACCTCAAGGCTGGAGCTTACGCAATTAAATCGCTCCAAGCAGCGGTTAAAGATTTGAAAAATGATCAAATTGATGTGTTGGTCACTGCGCCCATCAACAAACATAACATTCAATCCGAGGATTTCAAATTTCCAGGCCACACCGATTACTTAGCCCAAGAACTCCAAGGCGATAGTCTGATGTTCATGGTGTCGGATGATCTCAAAGTCGGGTTATTAACCGATCATGTTCCCGTGAGTGAAATTGCGTTGCACATTACTCCCGAATTAATAGAAAAGAAAATTTCAATTATATACCAATCCTTAATAAAAGACTTTAATATCCGCATGCCACGCATTGCAGTTTTAGGGATTAATCCGCATACCGGAGACCATGGCGTCATAGGCTCTGAAGACGATACTGTGTTACGACCAACACTAGAAACCATCAAAAAAACAGGCAAACTTGTGTTTGGACCTTATGCAGCGGATAGTTTTTTTGGTTCTAAAAATTATAAAAATTTTGATGCGATTGTCGCCACCTATCACGATCAAGGGCTGATTCCTTTCAAAACATTAGCGTTTGGAAATGGCGTTAATTACACCGCTGGGCTCAACAAAGTTCGCACCTCTCCAGATCATGGGACGGCTTATGAAATCGCTGGAAAAGGTGTGGCTGATATCACCTCATTTAAAGAAGCTATTTTTTCGGGAATGGCTATTTTTAAGAATCGAAAAATGAATAAAACATTAACTTCAAACCCATTACTGAAACTATCCAAAAAACGTTAAATAAAAAAACAGACGCTTTACGGTACGCCTTAATAAAATTTTATATATTTGCAGGCTCAAATATGCGAGATAATGAAGCCACTAAAAGCATTTGACATACAGTTTGTAGGGCTAAAGCTTGGTAAGCATGTTTATGAGTACGAAATTGATAATACGTTCTTTGAGCATTTTGAATATGATGAGTTTAACGATGTAAACGTTAAAATTGTTCTAAACCTTGAAAAAAAATCAACCTTTTTAGAGTTGAATTTTCTTGCAGAAGGAACAATAAACGTTGATTGTGACCTAACAAACGAACCTTTTGATGAGCCAGTTAACAGCAGTTTTGATTTAGTAGTCCAGTTTGGAAATGAGTATAATGACGAGCATGAAGCGATTTTAATAATCCCTCATGCCGAATACGAAATTAACGTTGCACACCACATTTATGAATTAATTATTCTATCCTTTCCTCAAAAACGGATTCATCCGGGAGTAGAAGATGGAACTTTAAACTCAGATATTCTCGAAAAACTCGAGACATTAAGCCCAAAAAGTTTAGAAAATAAACCTCAACAAGAAGATATAGATCCTCGTTGGGACACATTAAAAAAATTACTAACGGATAAATAATATAGAAAATGGCACATCCTAAAAGAAAAATCTCCAGAACAAGAAGAGATAAAAGACGTACCCATTACAAGGCAACAACGCCTCAAATAGCAACTTGCCCAACCACTGGCGAAGCGCACTTATACCACAGAGCGCATTGGCATGAGGGGAAATTATACTACAGAGGTCAAGTCTTAGTTGATACGACAGCAGCTGAAGAAAACGCCGCTTAGTAAACAGATCATAAAATACTAAAAAAACGCTCTTTATGAGCGTTTTTTTTGTTTACCTTGGGTTTTTATAAAAATGCAATAAAATTGATTTTTTCCCCTTTTTTAACCAAAAAAGGTTATTTTTGAATCGTTTTTGGTTGTTTTTGATGTAATTCCATTGAAAACCATCAAGTTAAAATATAATTTATGATCAAAATCTCAGCAGCAATTACCGCTGTAGGTGGCTATGTGCCAGACTTCATATTAACCAACAAGATCCTTGAAACGATGGTTGATACTAATGATGAGTGGATCACTTCAAGAACCGGCATTAAAGAACGCCGAATTCTTAAAGGGGCTAACAAGGGCACGTCCTTTTTGGCGATACAAGCTGCTAAAGACCTTATTCAAAAAAACAATTTAGATCCGACCACTATAGACCTTGTGGTGGTTGCAACGGCAACTCCAGACATGAAAGCGTCCTCAACTTCTGCTTTTACAGCTTCAGAAATTGGAGCGACCAATGCATTTGCTTTTGACTTAGATGCTGCATGCTCCAGTTTTTTGTTCGGGATGTCTGTAGTCGCACGCTATATTGAATCTAGAATTTATAAAAAAATACTATTAATAGGCGCAGACAAAAACTCTTCAATGATTAATTATCAAGATAGAGCGACGTGTATCATCTTTGGAGATGGGGCAGGTGCGGTTCTTTTTGAGCCTAATGATGAAGGTTATGGGGTTAAAGACGAATACCTCCGAAGCGACGGCTCTGGTCGTGAATTTTTACGTGCAACCCATGGCGGATCCTCTAACGCAATCACAGAGGACTCTTTGAAAGAAAATTCACATTTTGTGTATCAAGATGGAAAAACAGTCTTTAAAAATGCGGTATTCAACATGGCGGATGCTGCCGAAAAAATATTAAAACGCAACGATTTAGATAACGATAAAATGGACTGGCTGGTCGCACATCAAGCGAACAAGCGAATTATTGATGCCACGGCAAATAGAATCAATTTGGACCCCCAAAAAGTGATGACGAATATTGAAAAATATGGCAACACGACTTCGGGGACCCTTCCATTATTATTAAGTGATTATGAATCACAATTAAAGAAAGGTGATAATTTGATATTTGCTGCCTTTGGTGGTGGATTTAATTGGGGATCTATATACCTTAAATGGGCGTATAATACATAAATACAAAAACGAACTAACTAAACACTAAAACTAAAATAATGGATTTAAAAGAAATTCAAAATTTAATCAAATTTGTCGCTAAATCAGGGACAAGCGAAGTGAAACTTGAAATGGATGATTTTAAAATCACCATTAAAACAGGTTCAGGAGAATCCGTTACGACGGTTGTTCAGCAGGCTGGCAGTCCAATGTTACAAGCCGCACCCTCGCAAGCACCACAGCAAGCTTCGCCAGTTCAGGCAGCGCCTCCAGCAGCGGTGGCTGAAGATTCTAAATACATCACGGTCAAATCTCCTATAATAGGAACATTTTACCGTCGTCCTTCTCCAGAGAAACCTCTATTTGCAGAAGTTGGTCAAACCATATCCGAAGGCGATGTGCTTTGTGTGATTGAAGCCATGAAACTCTTCAACGAAATTGAGTCAGAAATTTCTGGAAAGATTGTAAAAATTCTTGTAGATGACGCATCTCCAGTTGAGTTTGATCAGCCTTTATTTTTAGTAGACCCATCATAACATTATTTCACATTTTAAAGTGTAAAAAGGTATGTTTAAAAAAATACTAGTCGCCAATCGAGGCGAAATTGCTCTAAGAGTTATTAGAACATGTAAAGAAATGGGCATTCAGACGGTTGCCGTGTATTCCACTGCAGACTCTGAAAGTTTGCATGTAAAATTTGCAGATGAAGCCGTGTGTATTGGGCCTGCTGCCAGTAGCGAATCCTATTTAAAGATCTCTAATATTATTGCTGCTGCAGAAATCACCAATGCCGATGCCATTCATCCAGGATATGGATTTTTATCTGAAAACGCTCGTTTTTCTAAAATATGTGAAGAACATGGCATTAAATTCATAGGTGCTTCACCAGATATGATTGATCGTATGGGCGATAAAGCCAATGCCAAAGCAACCATGAAAGCAGCTGGAGTTCCTTGTGTTCCCGGAAGTGAAGGGGTGATTGAAACCTTTGAAGACTGCAAAAAAACAGCCAAACAAACGGGATATCCAGTGATGTTAAAAGCGTCTGCTGGAGGCGGTGGAAAAGGAATGCGTGCCGTTTGGAAAAAAGAAAATCTTAAAGAAGCTTGGGATTCTGCAAGGCAAGAATCGAAAGCTGCTTTTGGAAATGATGATATGTACATGGAAAAACTCATTGAAGAACCAAGACATATCGAAATTCAGATTGTAGGCGATTCGAACGGAAAAGCCTGTCATTTATCTGAAAGAGATTGTTCGATTCAACGCCGTCATCAAAAACTTACAGAAGAAGTGCCGTCGCCATTTATGACCACTGCTTTGAGAAAAAAAATGGGCGAAGCTGCTGTAAAAGCTGCCGAATATATTAAATACGAAGGGGCTGGAACCGTTGAGTTTTTGGTCGACAAACACCGTAATTTCTTTTTCATGGAAATGAATACGCGAATTCAAGTTGAGCACCCCATCACAGAACAAGTGATCGATTTTGATTTAATTCGAGAACAAATATTAGTGGCCGCAGGCGTGCCCATTTCTGGGAAAAATTATACACCAAAGTTACATTCGATCGAATGCCGAATTAATGCAGAAGATCCGTCTAATGACTTTAGACCTTCACCAGGTAAAATAACGACGCTTCATTCTCCTGGCGGACATGGGGTTCGTCTAGATACGCATGTATATGCGGGTTATAGCATTCCTCCGAATTATGATTCAATGATTGCAAAGCTAATCACCACCGCTCAAACACGAGAAGAAGCGATTAATAAAATGAAACGCGCCTTGGATGAGTTTGTCATTGAAGGCATCAAAACAACGATTCCGTTCCATCGACAGTTGATGGATCACCCGGATTATATTTCTGGAAATTATACGACTAAATTTATGGAAGACTTTGAAATGAAAGTCATTAATGAAAATTAAATTTACAAACTCCGAATTTTGATTCGGAGTTTTTTTTATCCATAATCCGTGTTTATTTACTTCAATAAAAAGTTGTAATTTTAATGCATGAATTTATCCTATTGGGAACAAAAAACGTGGCTAAACAATGTAGATTTTACCATTGTTGGGAGTGGAATAGTGGGTCTAAGTACGGCCTTCCATCTCAAAAAGAAGCATCCAAAAGCCAAAATAGTAATTCTTGAAAAAGGATTGTTTCCTCAAGGGGCTAGCACCAAAAACGCTGGGTTTGCTTGTTTTGGGAGCTTGAGTGAAATTTTACAAGACTTACAATCGCACACGCCAGAAGAAGTCGTAGAACTTGTTAATCAACGGCATCAGGGGCTTCATCTTTTGAGAGAAACGCTTGGCGACACTGCCTTGTCATATCAACAATTGGGCGGTTATGAGTTGTTTTTAGAAAAAGATAGTCTTCTTTATGAATCTTGCCTAGACCGCATGAAAGAGGTGAATAGTTTACTGAAACCAATTTTTAAAGACCGAGTGTTTTCAAGCGTCTCCAATACTTTTGGGTTTTCTAAAATTCAAAACAATTATATCCGAAATCAGTATGAAGGTCAAATTGATACGGGTCAAATGATGCTAGAATTAATTAAAAAAGTACATAAGTTAGGCGTGATTATTTTAAACAATACTACCGTTGAATGTTTTTCTGACGGCTCTGAAAATGTGGCAATCAAAACAAATCATTTTGAATTTACAGCCTCAAAATTAATCGTCACCACCAATGGCTTCGCAAAGCAGTTAATCAATGAAGACGTCCAACCTGCACGAGCACAAGTGTTAATCACAAAACCGATAAAGAACTTACATATCAAAGGGACCTTTCATTTAGATTGTGGCTATTATTATTTTAGAAATATAGACCAAAGAATTATGATAGGAGGCGGTCGAAATTTAGATTTCAAGACTGAAACCACAACAGAATTAGCACAGACAGACCGCATCCAAAATGCATTAGAATTACTTCTTAAAAACACGATTATTCCTGATAGAGAGTTTGAAATTGAACATCGTTGGTCGGGAATTATGGGTATAGGAACTCAAAAAAAACCAATTATAAAACAGCTTTCAAATCATGTGTATTGTGGCGTTCGAATGGGCGGTATGGGCGTGGCGATTGGCAGTGTGATTGGTAAAGAAGTAGCAGAACTTCTTTAAACAAAAAAAGCACCTATGCAGGTGCTTTTTTTAATTTAAATGAATATTAATTCACTTCAAAAGTGATTTTAATATTGACTCTAAACTCGTCTACTTCTCCATTTTTGACCGTTGCACTTTGATCTTGTATGTATACAGATCGAATGTTTTTAACGCTTTTTGAAGCTTCTATGACTGCTTTTCTTGTGGCGTCTTCCCAGCTTTTGCTAGAGTTAGATAAGACTTCAATAACTTTGAGTACTCCCATAATTTATGTTTTAGGTTAAGAATTATTTGAACCCTCAATATAATAAATTACTTGAATAATCTATCCATTAATGGCTTCCACAGTCTCAACTCTCCCTGCTAACATTTCTTTTAGCATGGCTTCAATACCGCTTTTGAGTGTGTAGGTAGAGGATGGACAACCACTACAAGCCCCTTGTAAAATAACCTTTACGGTTTTTGTTGCGACATCATAAGACTCAAAAACAATGTTCCCTCCATCACTTGCAACTGCTGGTTTGATATGTTCTTCTAAAATATTGATAATTTCTTTGGAGGTGTCATCTAAAGTGTCATAGACCTCATCTAACTGCGTGCTGGTTTTTTCTAAAACTTGAGCCGCGGATGCTGCGACCATTTCCTTACCGTCTTCGATATAGGATTTCATAAACTCTCTTAGCTCCAGCGTGATAGATTCCCATTCTACGATGTCAAATTTTGTGATAGACACATAGTTTTTGTCGATAAAAACAGCCTTCACAAAAGGAAACTGAAACAGTGCGGTTGCAAAAGGCGATAATTTTGCCTCTTCAATTGATGTAAATTCAAAGGTTTGTGAGACTAAACTTTTATTCGCTACAAATTTTTGAACTCCAGGGTTTGGCGTACTTTCGGCATAAACGGTTACTGGGTTTTTCTTTTTTTCTTCATTTATAATAATGACGCCCCCTTCATTGAGGTAGTTTTCGATTTGTTCCCCAACTTCAGTTTGAACGTCTTTCCATTCAACAATATCATAGCGTTCAATGGCGACAAAATTTCCCGATATGTATACTTTTTTAACAAAAGGAAGGTAAAAAAGTTGTTGCGCTAAGGGAGAATTTTTTGCATCATCAACATTTGAAAATTCAAAACTCTCATATTTTGTTAGAAAAGAATCTGTTTCAAATTTTATAATTTTTGGATTACTGGTTTCCTGAATTGAAACGGTTATTTTGTTCATTTGTTTGATTTTTAACAAAAATAAGAAACTAGTATCGCATTTAAGTTTTTAATAAAGACTTTAAAAATATTAATTTTTGTTTAATACATTCAAAATATTACTAAACATATCTTATATTTGAAATTGATTTACTTGTATTAATTAGCAATAGAAGTAAGAATGGCTTTTGTCATATTAATTTTTTGTGAGTATTAACTAAAGCAAATACAAGTAATTTAATCGATTTAGACTGCATTTTATTGTAAAATAAATAGTACAGAATTCATGAAATTTACCAAGATTTTTTTTCTTACAACTATTGTAGTTTTAATACATCAATCTTCATGGACCCAAGAAGGACTTCCGATATACTCCGATTACTTAACGGATAATTATTATCTACTACATCCATCAATGGCTGGAATTTCTAATTGTAATAAAATAAGGCTTACAGGCCGCCAACAATGGTTTGGACAAGAAGAAGCTCCAAATTTACAAACATTAAGTATCAACGGTCGAATAGGTGAAACTTCATCAGGAGTCGGCGCGATTGTTTTTAACGATAAAAACGGGTATCATTCCCAGTCTGGGGGTTATTTAACATACGCCCACCATCTGATGTTTTCTAGAAATACCATTGATTTAAACATGTTATCGTTTGGACTAAGTGCGGGAATGATTCAATATAAATTAGATGAAACTGCTTTTAAAGAGTATGATCCTATTATCAAAGGAGTCGAACAAAGCGCTATAGATTTTAATGTTGACTTAGGATTTTCATATCATTTTATTGATTCATATATCCATTTAACGATTAAAAATCTTTTGCAAAATGAGGGCGTAAATGTTAATGAACAAGGTGTAAAGTTTGACAACTTAAGAACCTATTTGTTTTCGGTTGGAAATGTTTTTTCTAAACTTGGATCCAACTGGAGTCACGAACCTTCTTTAATGTTTTCTTATAAGGATGCAACAAAGGAAGCTTTTATTGATGTTAATTTTAAAACATATCGCGAGTTAGATTTTGGAAAGTTATTCATGGGTGTTTCCTATAGACGAAGTTTTGATGGTGCGGAGTATTCAGATGGCTCCGAGATTACCAGTCAAAAACTTCAATACTTCACTCCAATTGTAGGGGTTGAGTATAATGATTTCATGGCCGCTTACACCTATTCGTATCAAGCCAATTCAATCGTATTTAATAATGCGGGATATCATCAAATAACGCTTGGTTATAACTTTGGATGTAAAAAAGAAAAATACGACTGTAATTGTCCGAGTGTCAATTAAACCTAAAACACTAATTTTTGAACGCTTGCGACCTTTGAACTCAGAAGCGAACTAACAACTGTTTTTTCACCATTGGTGTAAATTGTGTTTGTACCAGCAACCCTTTTGTTATTCAATAATTGGTTAGCTTCTAACACCGCTTTTGTTTGTCTTGCAACGGCTTCTCCAGAATCAATTATTTTTACATGACTTGGTAAGAGTTCTTTTAAAATCGGAGTTAAAAAGTGATAATGTGTACAGCCTAACACCAAACAATCGATGTTCGCATCAAGCATCGGCTTGAGATAGCTTTGGAGCAGTTGTAACATTTCTGGTGAATGTAAGCCACCCGCTTCGATCAACTCTACAATGCCATTTCCTTCCTGTTCAATAACGATCAATTCACTAGAATACAGTTGAGACGTTTTGTGAAATAATTGACTGCTTAAAGTGCCTTTAGTGGCTAGAATCCCTATTGCTTTTGATTTAGACTGAAGTGCAGCGGGTTTTATTGCCGGTTCAATTCCGATAAAGGGGATGTCGTAGTTCGCTCTCAGTGTATCAATTGCATTGGTTGTTGCGGTATTGCAAGCCACGACAATGAGTTTGCAGTCTTGATCGATGAGCCACTCGGTATTTTTAACAGAAAGCGCAATAATGGCTTCTTTTCCTTTAGGGCCGTATGGGGCGTTTTTTGAGTCTGATAAATAGCAAGTTGATTCCATAGGAAGTAATTGATGGATTTCTTTCCAAATAGAAAGACCGCCGACACCTGAATCAAATATTCCAATGGGTTTTGAACTCATACACTACAAAAATAAAAAAGCTGCTCTTAAAGGAGCAGCTTTTCGTGAACTATTTTGATTTCGATCTAAAATCCTAATTCAGATTTTACATCTTGAAGTAAATCTTTACCACCTGCAAAAATAACTCCTTGACCTTGTGAAGCGTCTAGGACGTAGTCAAATCCTTGTGCTTTACCAACTTTTAAGATGGCATTTTTAGCTTTCTCTGTAATTGGCTTTAAAAGATCAAATTCTTTTTTTTGCAAATCTTGTTGTGCTTGCGTTTGGTATTGACGAATGCTTTGTTCCATTCCTTGTACTTCTTGCAAGCGCTTTCCGTTCTCTTCGTCTGTTTTTGAAGCGGATTCAGAATCGTACTGCTTTATTTTATTTTGAAGCTCAGTTGCCATTCCTTGAATATCTGTTTCATAGGTTTTAGCTAATTTCTCTAGCTCTCCTTTTGCACTGTTCATCTCAGGCATGGCCTCAACCAATTCTTGTGTATTAATATGGGCGACCTTACTTTGTGCTTCAACAGAGATACTGCTTGCGATAAAAAGTGTAGTGGCTAATAAAAGTAATCTTAAATGTTTCATAGTAATTTAGTTTAATGTTTGATTTTAATTATTGTTTCTAATGCTATCTCTTTTTCGTTTTTGAGCTTCAAGTCGTTCTTTCCGCTCTTCAAAAGCTCGTTTTTTCTTTTCTTCTAACGCTTTTTTTCGGAGTTCTCTTTCACTTAGAACTTTTGGAGCCTCAGTAGCGATCGTTTTTTCTTCTGTTTTTTCGGCTCTTGCTTTTTCACGCTCGTCAATTACTTTTTGTCGTTTCGCTTCAAGCTCTTTTTTACGCGCTTCTCTTGCTTCAAGGATCTTAGATTTAGAGGATTCGGGAGTCAATTGGTTCTCTTCAGCAGTTGTACCTTTATTATTTTTTTCGGCTCTAGCTTTTGCACGATCATCGAGGACTTTTTGCTTTTTAGCTGCAACTTGTTTTTTACGTTCTTCTCGAGACTTAAGTTGGTCTTCTCGTTTCTTTTCTAGCAATGCAGCGCGTTCTTCTTTTCGCTTATCTAATAATTGTTGACGCTCATCTTTTCCAGAATCGACTTCTACAATAGCTTCTTCTTCTTCCGCTTCTTTCCGTTGTTTTTTGGTTTCGGCTTGTGTGCGTTTGGAAGCCCTGTTAATGGTGCGAAGTATTTGTTCACTGATGTCATATCGATCGGCAGAATATAACATGACCACATCGGCAGATTTATCAAAAATGAAGTCATATTTTTTTGTTCTCGCAATCTCTTGTACAGCAGCAAATATCTGATCTTGTATTGGCTGCATCAGTTGTTTTTTTTGAATCAACAAATCGCCATTAGGACCAAATCTGTTTTGTTGGTACTCTATAATTTCATTTTCTATAATCTGTAGGTCTTCTTCACGGTCTTTAATCAACTCACTGGTGAGCAATATTCGTTCGTTGTTTAATTGTTTTTTTTGATCTTCGAGAGTTGTTAAACGACTCTCTATTTCTGATTTCCACTCTTGTATTTTTGCATCTAACTGTGAAACTGAGTTTTGGTATTCAGTAATATTTTCTAAGATATATTCAGTGTCAATATAGCCAATTCGAACGCTTTTTTGAGCATATCCGCTAACGGTAATATTTAGCACAAAAAGTAAGCATACAAACTTTTTTAGAGTCGAAAAACAACTTAGTCTAAAATTATGTGAACTCATTTTTTAATTATTTCAAATTAATGATTTGGGATTTGTTTATCAATATATTTCAAATTAACGAAATAAATTTCAGAATATTTCATCTCCAAGTTATTCATTCTATGCTTCATTAAAGAAAATACCATGCCAAATATTAAAATTGCTGACCAATGATGAAATGTGTTTCCCAACCATGCTTTACGGTTTCGCCTGGTAAAGGGTCAAATCCATGTCCAAAATCAATCCCTAACAATCCAAAGGCGGGCATGAATAAACGCAACCCAATTCCAGCAGATCTATTAATTAAAAATGGATTATAGTCTTTAAAGCTATTATAGGAAGCTCCCCCTTCTAAAAAGGCAAGCACATAAATTTTGGTTTGTTGTTCTAAAGTAATTGGGTGTCTTAATTCTAAAGAGTATTTATTGTAAATTGTTCCACCATCTTGGTTTGAGAGTGATTGATTTGGATAGCCTCTCAAGGCAACAGCTTCTCTACCATCTAAGCTATACGTTCCTAGACCATCGCCTCCAAGAAAAAAGCGCTCAAACGGAATCACACCACGATCATTATTGTAGGCGCCCAAAAACCCGTATTCAAAGGATGGTTTCAAGATCAATTTTCCTGCAAGTTTAGTGTACCACTCTCCTTTAAATTTAATTTTATAAAATTCTAACCACTTGTAACGTTCTTGATCGATTTCACCAATTCGCGTTGAGGCATCGGTGCGTTTCTGAATTTCATCTTCTTTATTGCTATTTGAGTACTGAGATATGATGTCGTATTGCGCTTGGCGTTCTTGACTTAAACCCTTATAATCGACGTTACTTACTGCAGAGTAAGGAAAACTAAACTTTGCAGAGAGATTAAAACTCGATCCACCTTCGGGATAGATTGGATCGTTGAAAGTGTTGTTACGACTCAATCCAACGGTGTAAGCCAAGTTATTAGAGTTTCCATTTCCAAATGTAAATAAGCCTGTATTATAGTTATTTAGGTCGTAGTATTGAAAACTTAATGCTTGGGAAAGGACAAAATAATCATCTGGTACGGATAGTTTTTTTGCAATACCAAGGGTTAAGCCTGTAATGTTAAAACTTCTATTTTTATCGGCATTTCGAGTGGCAGGGTTGTATAAAAACTGTTTTGTCTGCGAAATAGAAGTAGAAAATTGTACTGGCTTTTCACCCCCGAGCCATGGCTCTGAAAATGAAAAACTATAAGTTTGAAAAAATCGACTTGCTTGCAAACGAAGCGATAAACTCTGACCATCTCCCATCGGAACTGGCGTATAAGCTTCTTTATTGAAAATATTTTTTACAGAAAAATTGCTAAAGGTAAGCCCCAAAGTTCCAATGAAACCACCACCGCCGTAACCTCCTTGTAATTCGATTTGACTAGACCCTTTTTCGACTACAGAATATTCTACATCCAAAGTTCCATCTGTTGGGTTTACGTTTTTTAAATCTGGAGCTATTTGTTGAGCATCAAAAAATCCAAGTTGCCCAAGTTCACGTATGGTTCTCACCACATTGGATTTACTGTACAATTGCCCAGGACGCGTTCGAAGTTCTCGGTAGATGACGTGGTCATTTGTCTTGTCATTTCCAACAACATTTATACTTCTAAAATAGGCTGGTTTCCCTTCTGTAATACGAATTTCCATATCAATGACATTTCCATCGGTACTAACCTCAACAGGTGTAATCGTTGAAAACAGATATCCGTTATTTTGATATAAGTTTGTTAAGTCAAATGCATCAGGATCAGAAGCATCGGCGATTCTTTTTTCCAACTCAATACCGTTGTAGGTATCTCCTTTTTTGATTTTTAAAATACGATTGAGCTGGGCATCAGTGTAAACGGAGTTCCCTAAAAAGTTGAGCGAACCATAAACATATTTTTCGCCTTCTTCAATGTCTATCTTAAGACTCACTGTGTTATTGTCATCGACCGTAAGCGTATCACTTACAACTCTTGCATCTCTGTAGCCTAGTTCTTTGTATTTATCGACAATGCTATTAAGATCTTCCTTATACTCTGCGTCAATATACTTAGAGCGTTTCCAAAGTCTCAAAGGATTTTTCATTTTAGTCTTCTTCATCGCTTTTCGAAGACGTTTACTGCTTAGTTTTTCTAAGCCTGTAAATTCGATTTCCTTTATTTTGATTTTAGACCCTTTGTCAATTTTAATCAACATATCCACTCTAGATTTATTAACCGAGTCCACTACTTTTTTAGTTGTAATACTGGTCTTGGCGTTTAAAAACCCGAGTTTTCGGTACTTGCTTTCAAGGTAGTTTTTGGTGGTTGTTGTTAGGTTTTCTGTCACCTTAACGCCTTTGTCTAACTTGTTTTCTTTGAGGATCTCTTTTATCTTCCCTTTTTTTACTCCGACAATTTTTACCTCTTTTAGTTCCGGTAAGTCATCTAATTGAAGTTCTAAAAACACATTTGAGCCTTCAATTTTACTGATAAATAAGTCGATGCTACTAAACAGGTTTGAGTTCCATAATTTCTTAATGGCATCTCCAATTTTGTTATCTCCAGGGATGTCTATAGTTTCACCTTTTCGTAATCCTGAGTAGGTTACAATTGTTTCTGCCCCATAAACCGTCTGGCCACTGACTGAAATGTCAGCGATGGTGTAGGTGGTTTGTGGTTCCCTGCTTTCTTGTGAAAACAACAGAGAGCTACTTAAAAGTGCAATAAAGCAGAGGCGTCTGTTGATGTATTTAAAAGTTATTTTAGCTAAGCTGATCACTTGTTTTTCCAAATCTTCGTTCTCTTTTTTGATAATTAACGATGGCTTCATACAAATGCTCATTTGTAAAGTCGGGCCAATATACATCAGTAAAATATAATTCTGCATAAGCAATTTGCCATAACAGAAAATTACTGATGCGTTTTTCACCACTTGTACGGATTAATAAATCCACGTCTGGCAAATTTTGGGTGTAAAGATGCTGATTTATTAGCGTTTCATCAATACTTTCGACTGAAATTATATTATTTTTAACTTTATCACTTATAAGTTTCATGGCATTAACCAGTTCATCTCTGGAGCCATAGCTTAGCGCAAGGGTTAAAACCATGCGAGAATTTTCCTTGGTTTCGTCGATTACATGCAATAATTCTTTATAAACCTTTTCAGGGAGTGTTTTAAGGTCTCCAATTGCATTTAATCGAATGTTATTTTTTTGAAGGGTTCCTATTTCTTTTTTTAATGAAGAAATCAATAGTTGCATGAGCGTTTTTACTTCTAATTTTGGACGCTTCCAATTTTCGGTCGAAAAGGCATAGAGTGTCAGATGTTTCACTCCTAATTCCGCACAACTTTCAACGGTGGTACGCACCGATTTAGTGCCGTTTTCATGTCCAAAAACACGCCTGAATCCTTTTTCTTTTGCCCAACGCCCATTTCCATCCATGATGATCGCTATGTGACTTGGCAAGTTTTCTGATGCTATTATTGTTTTTAAACTCATATTAATAATTACAAAAGCAGGGTTTTCTTCCGAACGTGTAAGTTAAGGTAAAACCGCTAAATACATACCAATCATTATTATTAAAATTTCCAAATCTAAATCGTTCCCTTAAATTTTCGGTATCAGGGACACTTCCATCTAATTCATCCGAAAACGTATAATGCGCCGCAATTTCAAATCCCAAAACGATATGGGGAGCTACACTCACTTTAAATCCCAATGCAATCGGTATGCCATACGCGTTGCTTCTTGTTTTTTCTGAGACCAATCGACCTCCAGAATAATAGAAGTTTGGAAAATTTGCCATACTGATTCCTGTATAAATGTATGGAGTGGCCTGAGGGGTTCCCGTGTGTAAATCAAATTCAAAAAATGTAAACTCCATCCCTGCCGAAACTTCAAATAATGACGAGTTGAAATTATAACCTCTTAATTTTCTTCTGGGATCGTCGGACGCTGTGTCATCTGCCGCGAGTTTGGAATATATAAAACTAGCTCTAAGAGAATGTCTAGTGCTTCGATTCCATTTCAAAATTCCTCCGAAAGACAATGCGTTTGGGGCAATAAACGTGGTTGCTCCAACGTCTCCTACAAAATTACTTCCACCTCCAAAAACCCCAATCTCATAAATCTGAGCATCACTCAAATTATAGGTTAACAGTAAGACTAAAAGGATATAGACGGGTTTCATTTTGTTTTTAAAAATGCAAATATAATAATTTTGATTAGCCCCTCGTAACTATATTCAGAGACTAATCTATACAACAGATTTTATCTTATTATATTGTTTAATTCCGATGATCGGCGCCCCACAATAGTTTTTTGCGAAGTGTTTCTAGAAAACTCTCTTCTTCCAGTTCGAGCATGTGAATGTTGTAAGGTGCTTTCTGAATGGTAATCGTTGTGTTATTATTAAGCGTGTTGATTCTCGAATCTAGCGAAACCAAATGAACATTTTCACGCCCCGAGACTTTTAATTTTATGACTCGTTTACTAGAAATTACAAGTGGACGTGCGTTTAAATTGTGAGGTGCAATTGGGGTTAAAACGAGACTATCCGCCTCTGGCATAATTACGGGCCCTCCACAACTTAAAGAATAGCCAGTAGAACCAGTAGGAGTCGAGACAATCAGTCCATCTGCCCAGTAGGAGGTTAAAAACTCATCATTCAACCAGGTTTCAATAGAAATCATAGAGGTTGTGTTTTTTCTACTAACAGTGATTTCATTTAGCGCGAAATTTAAATCAAAACAGCGTCCTCGCTATCGGTCTGTTAAGCTCAATAGACTCCTTTCGGAAATTCGATACTGTCCTTGAAAAATTCGATTCATGGCACTTTCGATATTGTTTATTGGGATGGTTGCTAAAAACCCTAAGCGCCCTGTGTTGATGCCAACAATTGGAATTTCTAAATCTTTCACGTACGTTATGGCTCTTAAAATAGTGCCATCGCCTCCGATACTAATTAAAAGTTGATACGAGCGATCTAAGGAGTCAAACGTTTGAAATCCAAATGAAGTGATGTCGATATCAGACTCTGCCACAATAGATGTGTGAAAGTTTTTTTCAAATACAACTTCGGAAGTTTTATTAGTTAGAGACTCGATAAGTGTTTTGATGGCGGCTTCAGAGCGTTCGTTAAAAGCTGGGCCATAAACGGCTATTTTCATTTTCAATCGCTTATAAGTTTAAATAGTTGTCTAAATATGCTGAACGTTCTTTGAGAGTGCTTAAAAAACCATCATCTTCATGCCCCGAAATAATTGTGTAGCCGTAGCGTCTAAAGGCTTGAAAAAGACTGCTTAAACCCGAGTTCCCGATTTTAAGCGTTATTTGCGATAAATCGTTTTTGGTTCTAGAAATAAAAGCCCCTAATAACTTGGCATTATTGGACTCTACAATTTGGCTAATTTCACTGAATGAAAAGTCATTAGCATCGTTTTTCAATCACAATAATGCCGCCTGTTCCGAAAAAAATGGCGTCTTATTAAATAATGAAATGATATCATTTAATTGATAATATCCCAAATAATTATTTTCAGCATCTAAAACAGGCATGATGTTACTATCATTTTTTGCAAAGGCTTCTAAAACATCAAGCCATAAAAAAGTGTCTCGACAAAAAATCCTTCGATCGCATACAGGACTTCCGAAATCGCTTGTTCAGATTCAAAACAATAGACATCTGTTTCCGATAAACATCCCATGTATATTTGGTTGTTTAGAACGGGAACATGCGAGTAAGTTAATTGTTTAAAAATAGTCTGTAACTCCGCTACAAGCGTTTCAGGGCTTGAAGGGGTTAGATCGTTTATTATAAATTGATTTAAAGGCATCCGCGCGTATATTCAAATGCAAATTAATCAAAAATAATAGACTTTAAGCGTTAAGTACTTTGTATTTTTGTTTGAAATTTAATTTTAATGACTAAGCTAAGCGTAAATATCAATAAGATTGCTACCCTGAGAAATTCTAGAGGTGGCGACACTCCTAATGTTGTTCAATTTGCTAAAGATGTGCAAGAATTTGGTGCCCAAGGCGTTACCATTCACCCACGTCCAGACCAGCGTCATATCCGTTATCAAGATGCGTATGATCTTAAATCGGTGGTACACACCGAATATAATATTGAAGGGAACCCCATCCCTGAGTTTGTTGAGATGGTTCTTAAAATTAAACCGACCCAAGTCACTTTAGTGCCAGATGCAGAGGATGCGATTACCTCTAATGCTGGATGGGACACCCTCAAGCACAACGGTTTTTTGACGGAAATCATTCAAGAATTCAAGCAAAATGACATTCGAACCTCGGTGTTTTTAGATCCCAAGCTCTACACAAGTTGAAGGTGCGAAAGCCATTGGAGCGGATCGAATTGAACTCTACACTGAAGCCTTTGCGCATCAATTTTCATTAGGAAATAAAGATGCAATGATACCTTATACTGAGTGTGCACAACGTGCTTTGCAATTTGATTTAGGTTTGAATGCAGGACATGATTTGTCATTAGAGAATATTCAGTTTTTCAAAGAAAATGCTCCAGGATTATTAGAAGTCTCTATTGGGCATGCCCTAATATCTGAAAGCTTGTATTTAGGAATCGATAATGTGATCAATATGTATTTGAATAAATTGAAATAATGCTTTTACACTCTAATATCATTGGCGAAGGCCCGCCGCTTTCATTATACTCCATGGGTTTTTGGGAATGGGCGATAATTGGAAAACTCTGGCTAAGCAGTTCTCAGCTTTAGGGTTTCAGGTCCATCTTGTAGATCAACGAAATCACGGCCGAAGCTTTCATAGTTCAGAATTTAATTACGATGTATTAGCGGCAGATTTAAAGGCCTATTGTAATTATCATAATTTAGAAAACATCATACTTTTAGGGCATTCGATGGGCGGGAAGACAGCCATGCTTTTTGCCGCACTTCATCCCGAAATTGTGTCAAAATTAATTGTAGCCGACATCGCGCCTCGATTTTATCCTGTGCATCATGATGCTATTTTGGAAGGCTTATCATCCTTAGATTTTGAAAAAATAACGTCTAGAAAAGAGGCGGAAATTCAGCTCTCAACATATGTTCATGACGTTGGTATCCGACAATTTTTATTAAAAAACGTTTATAGAGTTTCTTCAGAAACGTTAGGTCTTCGGATAAATGTAGCAACGCTTAAAACCCATGTTTCTGAAGTTGGAGAAGCGTTGCCTTCGATGCTAAGCTTCCAAAAAGAAAGCTTGTTTTTAAGAGGCGATAAGTCAGAATATATTTCTGCTTCGGATGAGTCGCTTATTAAGCATCAATTTCCTTTTGCAGTTATTAAAACAATTTCAAATGCAGGCCATTGGCTACACGCTGAAAACCCAGTGGATTTCTTCAATAGTGTCCGCGACTTTATCACTTGATTCACATAAGCTTAAAAATGTTTGTAAGGCGATAAAAATAGTGTATTTTTGCCACCCTAATTTTATTTCACTAGAATGAATATTACAAGAGAAAATATTGACACGTTAAATGCCGTTGTTAAGATTGATATTGCGAAAGCTGATTATTCTGAAAACGTAGAGAAGATTTTAACAGACTACCGAAAAACAGCTAATATTCCTGGCTTTAGAAAAGGACAAGTTCCCATGGGCTTGGTTAAGAAGCAATACGGAAAAAAGGTATTGGCAGACGAAGTTAATAAAATCACTCCAAGAGGCTCTTGGAAAATACCTAACAGACGAAAAACTGGATGTTTTAGGAAATCCGTTACCAAAAGCGCAAGATGATTTAGATTGGACTGCTGAGGATTTTTCGTTTGAATTTGAAATAGGATTGAGCCCAGAGTTTGAATCAAATTAAAAGCAAAAAAAGCACTTACTAAGTATACCATTACTGCCGACAAAAAAATGATTGATGATCAAGTGATCAACATTCAAAAACAACACGGAAAGTTGGTAGCTAAAACCGAAGTTGAAACTAATGATGAGGTTACTGGTGTGTTTTTCAATGACGCAGAAGGTATCGAAGCGACTGCGACCTTGACTTTAGACAAGCTAAAAGGAACATCAAATACAAAAGCATTTTTAGGAGCGAAAGTTGGTGATGTGTTGACTTTAGGGACTAAAGACTTATTCAACGATTCTCATGATTTGATGACCTACCTAAAAGTAGAGCACGATACCGCTCATGGGCTAGACATTCAAGTGACTTTTACCATTAGTGAAGTAAATTCAAGAGGCTTAGCAGATTTAGATCAAGATTTATTTGATAAATTATTTGGCCCAAGCGTGGTGACATCAGTGACAGAACTTAGAGCTAAAATTACAGAAGATGCTGAAAAGCAATTTGTACAACAAGCAGATCAAAAATTCTTAAATGATGTTACAGAACATTTGGTAGAAAACACAAAGTTTGATTTACCAGTTCAGTTTCTTCAAAAATGGATTCAAACAGCAGGTGAGACAGAATTAGACGAGGCTCAAGCCAAGGAGGAATTCGAAAAATCTGAAAAAAGTATGCGCTATCAATTAATTGAAAGTAAACTTATAGTGGACAACAGTCTTCAAGTAAACTTTGAAGATTTAAAAGCCTACACATCTGAAATGATCAAAGGGCAAATGGCGCAGTATGGACAAATGAACCCAACAGAAAAAGAAATTGAAGACATCGTTGCACGCGTGCTTTCAAATCAAGAAGAAGTGAAGCGTATTTCTGAGCAATTGACAAGTCAAAAATTATTAGATTTTTATAAGGAAAACGCAAATTTTAAAGATAAAAAACTATCCTATGATAGCCTTTGTTAAAGAAGTTTATGGGAAGTAGTTTTTATAACTAATTTTGTAAAAGACACTTCTTAGGAAGTGTTTTTTTATACCTTTAAAACAAGTTTTAAATTAGAAATAGTTTTATATTTACATTCTAATAAACCAAAAACAAGCACAATGGATTACGGAAATGAATTCAAAAAATATGCTATCTCAGATCATGGGATTAGCAGTACTTATTATGATAAAATAGTAAGCAGTATGACGCCTACGGGTTTGACGCCAAACATTATTGAAGAGCGCCAAATGAATGTGGCTGTTTTTGATGTATTTTCTAGACTAATGATGGATCGTATTATATTTATGGGTACGGCTATCAATGATCAAGTTGCCAATATTATTCAAGCGCAACTGTTGTTTTTAGAAAGCACAGATGCCACTAAAGACATTCAAATATATGTCAATTCTCCAGGTGGAAGTGTATATGCTGGTTTAGGAATTTATGACACAATGCAATTGATTAAGCCAGATGTAGCAACGATTTGTACAGGAATGGCAGCTTCTATGGGAGCGGTATTACTATGTGCAGGTGCCAAAGGAAAACGTAGTGGATTAACACACTCAAGAGTTATGATCCATCAACCTTTAGGTGGTGCTCAAGGTCAAGCGAGTGATATCGAAATTACGGCACGTGAAATTTTAATATTAAAAGAAGAACTTTATAAGATCATTAGTAAGCACTCGGGTCAAGATTATGACAAAGTGTACGCAGATAGTGATCGTGACTATTGGATGAAATCTGATAAAGCTTTAGAATATGGAATGATTGATGAAATCTTATACACGAAGCTAAAAACCTACTAAACATGTTATGGCAAAAGAAGAATTAGATTGTTCATTTTGCGGCAAAAAAAAAGCCGATACTAACTTACTCATTGCAGGGATAGATGCTCATATTTGCGACCGTTGTATTGAGCAAGCCAATGGCATTGTCATTGAAGAATCGAAGCAAGATAATAGTACGGGCTTCACTTCAGATGTCATGCTAAAAAAGCCACAAGAAATCAAAGCCTTTTTGGACGCAGTATATTATTGGTCAAGAACAAACCAAAAAAGTAATGTCTGTAGCGGTTTATAACCATTACAAACGATTATTGCAGCCGCCTAACGACGACGATATCGAAATCCAAAAAAGTAATATTATTATGGTTGGGCAAACGGGGACTGGAAAAACTCTGATGGCCAAAACCATTGCGAAAATGCTCAATGTCCCTCTCGCTATTGTTGATGCTACAGTGCTTACAGAAGCAGGGTATGTTGGTGAAGATGTAGAAAGCATGCTTACACGTTTGCTTCAAGCGGCCGATTACGATCAAGAAAAAGCAGAACGTGGAATTGTATTTATTGATGAAATTGATAAAATTGCTCGAAAAAGCGACAATCCATCTATCACAAGAGATGTTTCTGGAGAAGGTGTTCAACAAGCCTTTTAAAATTATTAGAAGGAACTATTGTGAATGTGCCACCTAAAGGGGGACGAAAACATCCCGATCAAAAATTTATTGAAGTCAATACCGAAAACATCTTATTTATTGCTGGAGGTGCATTTGATGGGATCGATACGCATATTTCATAAGCGACTCAATATGCTGCTATTGGCTATAAAGCGTCTCATGATGAGGAACAAATTGATGACAGAAAATTTATTGCAATATATCATTCCAAAAGATTTAAAAGATTTTGGTTGATCCCTGAAATTATTGGACGTTTACCGTGCTTACTTACATGAACCCTTTAGATGAAGAAACATTAAGAGCGATTCTTAACCGAGCCTAAAAATGCCATTGTAAAGCAGATACAAAACTTTTTGAAATGGATGAAATTGACTTTCATTTAAAGATGATGCTTTAGATTTTATTGTTCAAAAAGCTGATTGAATACTAACTAGGAGCACGTGGATTACGATCTTTATGTGAAGAGATTTTAACAGATGCCATGTTTGTGCTGCCAAGTAGTGATGAAACGAGTTTAGTTGTCGATAAGCGCTATGCAAAAAACATCTTGACGCAACACAATTGAAAACGCCTCAAAGCAGTTTCTTAATTAATTTCTAAGAGTTCTTCTAAAAATTGACGAGAATTGGACAGTCGTGGTACTTTATGTTGACCGCCTAATTTATTGTTTGCGTTTCATCCATTTGTAAAAAACCCTGTTGTGCTATGAATTTTAGGGTTGTTGAGCGTAATATTGTTGTAGCGTTTGGCTTCATAATCAGAATTTAAGATTTTAAAGAATTATCTAAAAGTTCTCCAAAATAGTTAAGATCTTTGGGCGGTGTTTTAAATTCAATAATCCATTCGTGGCCTCCTTTAGAGTTTTCCTTCCATAAATATGGGGGCGACGGTATATTCGATGATCTCACTATTGGTTTTTTGTGTGACTATCTTTAAAGCTTTATCGGTGTTTTCAATGATCAATTCTTCGCCAAAAACATTGATAAAATGCTTGGTGCGCCCCGTGACTTTGATGCGATAGGGGTTTGTGGAAGTAAAGGTCACTGTATCCCCTATTTTGTAGCGCCACAAACCAGCATTAGTAGTGATCACAATCGCATAATTTTCTCCTGTTTCAACTTCAGATAACGGAATTATTTTTTCAGCAGCAGAGCCATACGTTTTCATTGGAATGAATTCATAAAATATGCCGTAATCCAACATCAATAAAAGCTCATCCGATTGGTTGCGGTCTTGAATGGCAAAAAAGCCTTCAGAAGCATTATAAATTTCGTAATATTTAACGGACGTTGAAGGAATGATCGATTTAAATTGATCGACATACGGTAAAAAACTAACGCCCCCATGAAAGTAGACCTCCAAGTTTGGCCAAACGTCCAAAATTGTTTTTTTTCCAGAAGTTTCTAAAACTGAGTTCAGAAGCACCAACATCCAAGATGGAACCCCCGCAAGACTGGTCACATTCTCATTCATGGTTTCATTGACAATGGCTTGCATTTTATATTCCCAATCGCTCATTAAAGAGACCTTGTTGCTTGGTGTGCTGCTAAATTCTGCCCAAAAAGGCATGTTGTCTATTAAAATAGCTGATAAATCGCCAAAAACAGTTCCGTTTTCTTCATAGAGTTCACTGCTACCACCCAAGACGTAAATTTTTCCCGTCAAACAGGGTGGAGTTTTCATTGTTATTCAAATACATGCACAGTAAATCTTTTCCAGCGGCGTAGTGACAGTCTTCTAAAGAATCGGTACTCACAGGGATAAATTTACTTTTCGCATTGGTTGTTCCGCTCGATTTTGCAAACCACTTTATCGGTTTTGGCCAAAATATATTTTTCTCCCCTTTTCGAGACCGTTCAATTAAATTTTGATAATCTTCATAGCTCGATACTGGAACGCGTTGTGAAAAATCGCGGTAATTACGAATCGATTTAAAATCATAATTTTTTCCAATTTCAGTGCCTTTAGAAATGGAAATAAGGTTCATAAGCAGCTCATTTTGAACTTCATGAGGGTATTTCAGAAACAAATCAATTTGATGAAAACGTTTCTTTAAAAACCAGGACGCCACAGAATTTACCAATGGTATTGCCATATAATTGTATATATTTACAATGCTAAATGTAATAAAAATCTGCTAATGCTGTATCAAGGAGTTTTGACTAAAATGGAAACAGAGATTTCCAAGCCTATTCAATATTTTTTAGTGCTCGAAAATGATGTCCTAAACATGAATCAATTGCTAAATAAGACGCTCACATTGTCGTTCGTCAAATATCAGTGTTTGAATTGCAGCAGTGAAGCCCCTATTTTCAGACAAGGGTTTTGTAAATCTTGTTTTTTCGAATTACCACAAGCAGCCGATTGGATCATGCGACCAGAACTAAGCAAGGCACATCTCGATCAGGAAGAGCGCGATTTGGAGTATGAAAAGCGTGTGCAGCTTCAGCCTCACATTGTGTATTTGGCCAATTCTAGCAATGTGAAAGTTGGGGTGACCCGTAAAACCCAAGTGCCTACACGTTGGATTGATCAAGGAGCCCAAGAGGCTCTCGAAATTGTAGAAGTCCCAAACCGCTATTTGGCAGGAGTGACAGAAGTTGCACTTAAAAAATTTGTGAGCGATAAAACCAATTGGCGTGAAATGCTCAAGGGTACAGCTACGGATGAAAGCTTAGAAGACTGGCGACAGCGCTTAGAAACCTACATCCCTGAAGAAACGAAATCCTATTTTTTAGCCAATCAAAAATCACTTAAATTAGAATTCCCTGTTCATCAATATCCCGAAAAGCCAAAAAGCTTGAACCTTAGCAAAACGCCGGTTTACTCAGGGATTTTGAAAGGGATTAAAGGGCAGTATCTTATTTTTGAAGATAATACCGTATTTAATGTCCGTAGTAATGAAGGTTTGGTTGTGGGATTAGACCTCTCTTAATCGAGGCAAATTTCTTCGTGGTCTTTCTAATCTAAATCGCTTTTTAAACCAATAAACACCGAGGTATAAAAACGGTGTATCCAAAGCGGCGATGATTACTTTAAAAGCAACGCCAGCAACGAGGAGTCCTAAGAACAAATGCCACTCAATTTCACCAAACAAACAGAGCAACACTAGAACAGTTGCTGTATCTATAAATTGAGATAAAAAGGTAGAGCAATTATTTCGTAGCCAGAGGTGTTTTCCTTTTGTGAGTTGTTTCCAGTAATGGTAAATTTGAATATCTATAAACTGGGCAAACAGAGTACGCAAGCATACTTGCTAATACAGCGACTGAAGTGCTTCCAAACACCTCCGAAAACATACCATCTGATACTGGCGACCAGTCGGTTGCGGGGACTCTATTGGCAATAAAAACAATCCCCATAGCAAAAAAGGACGCAAAAACGCCGCCAACAACGACCTCATTGGCCTTTTGTTTCCCGTAAATCTCACTAATCAAATCAGTAATTAAAAATGTAATTGGGTACGGCAAAATTCCGACGGAAACCTCAAATAATTGGACCCCAAAAATGGGCGTTTCTATTGGATAGAAATAAAAGAATTTTTTAAAAATTAAATTAGAGACCACCAAAGAGGTAATAAATAATATTCCAAGAAGTAAATAAATACGTCTTGCCAAAAGGGTCTCTTTGATTGTCATGTAAATTGTCAATAAATACTTTGGTAAAGATATCATATTAATTTTTCTTTTACTTAATTTGCTAGATCATATGACGCACAAACAAACGGTTTTAATTGGGATTGGAAGTAACACAGGGGATAAACTAAATCACCTTCAAATGGCGGTGGATGCTATTCACACACAAATTGGAAGTATCGATCAAATATCAAAGCTGTGTCAAACGCCTGCATTAGGCTTTGAGGGAGCTGATTTTATTAATGGATGCCTAAAAGTAACCACACAATTGGAGGCCACACAAGTACTTGAAAAACTACTAATTATCGAGAAAAACTTGGGACGAACGCGTCACGATGACGGTCAGTACCACTCGCGGACCATCGATCTAGATTTGTTGTTTTATGGAACCTTGATTTCTAAATCAGAGCGCTTAGAATTGCCACACCCCAGACTGCACGAACGGCGTTTTGTGTTGCAGCCGCTTAATGGATCTTGCCGCCCGATTTTGAACATCCTGCTCTAAAACACATCCATCGAGCACAGCTGCTCGAAATCTGCAATGATGAGAGCTCTGTTGACGCCTTTGGAGGACCGGCTGACAAACCCGATGCTTAGCCTTTGATTTTTCAAACTATAATTTTATTGCTATTGAAGGGAACATAGGTGCTGGAAAAACCAGTTTGGCACACATGATGTCTCATGATTTTAATGCCAAAAAAATTCTGGAGCGTTTTGCAGACAATCCGTTTTTACCAAAATTCTATGAAGATCCGACTCGCTATGCCTTTACTTTAGAAATGTCGTTTTTGGCCGATCGCTATCAACAAATATCAGATGATTTATCGCAGTTAGATTTATTTAAAGATTTTATTGTGAGTGATTACGACGTGTTTAAGTCGCTTATTTTTTCAAAAATCACCTTAAGTGAGGATGAATTTATGTTGTATCGAAAATTGTTTTATCAGTTTTATAAAGACATTGCACGACCTGATTTATACATTTACCTCTATCAAAATACCGAGCGCTTACAAGAGAACATCCGACTTAGAGGGCGGGACTACGAGCAAACCATCGAGTCGAGTTATTTGGACAAAATCAATTCAGGGTATCTTGAATTCATTCAGAAGCATCCGGAGTTTAATGTGAAAATTATTGATATTTCGAACCGGGATTTTATCAAAAACCGGATGGATTACCTTTGGATTTTAGAACAAATCTGTTCTTAACTCATTTTACTAAATACATCCCAAAGAACCACCCCACAACTCACCGAAATATTTAGGGAATGTTTGGTGCCATATTGCGGAATTTCAATCACATCGTCACTGAGATTTACGACTTCTTGAGACACGCCTTTTACTTCGTTTCCAAAAATTAAAGCATAAGTTTGGTTGGGTTTGGGTGAGAATTCATTTAAAAGAGTCGCATTTTCGGCTTGTTCAATGGAAATCACTTTTATGCTATCGGCTTGTAATTTTTGTACAAGTTCGAGGGTGCTAGAGGCATATTCCCAATCCACAGATTCGGTACTTCCCAAAGCTGTTTTTTGAATGTCTTTATGAGGTGGTGTGGCGGTGATACCACAAAGATAAATTTTCTCAATCCGAAACGCATCACTGGTTCTAAACACGCTTCCAATATTATTTAAACTTCGAATGTTATCCAAAACCACAATCAAAGGCGTTTTTGTAACGGCCTTAAATCCTTCTACTGATAAACGCTCTAACTCGCTGTTTTCTAACTTTCGCATCCGTGTTTTAAATCTTAATAAACTTAGTTTTATAAAAAGGCTAAAATTAATTACTTTAGCATTCTTACTTCCGTACAAAAGTAAGCTATAAAAATCAAAAACCCATTGGCAAAAAAAGCGAAGAAAGTCACGCCTTTAATGAAACAATACAATGCGATTAAGGTCAAGTACCCTGATGCCTTGCTGTTGTTCCGAGTGGGCGATTTTTATGAAACTTTTGGGAGTGATGCGGTCAAGGCGGCAAATATATTAGATATTATTCTGACCAAGCGTGGCGCCGGTAGCGAGAGTGAAACCGAATTGGCGGGATTTCCACACCATTCGCTCAATACCTACTTGCCAAAACTGGTCAAGGCCGGAGAACGGGTTGCCATTTGTGATCAATTAGAAGATCCCAAACTCACCAAATCGATTGTCAAGCGAGGCGTTACCGAACTCGTTACGCCTGGGGTGGCGCTGAATGATGAGGTGTTGAGCTCTAAAACCAATAATTTTTTAGCGGCGGTTTATTTTGGGAAAACCATCGGAGTGGCGTTTTTAGATGTGTCCACAGGTGAATTTCTCACCGCACAAGGCTCCGCTGAATATATAGGAAAACTCCTTCAAAATTTCAACCCGAGTGAAGTCCTTATAGAAAAACAAAAGCGAACGCTTTTTAATGAAACTTTTGGGACTGATTTTCATTCGTTTTACTTAGAAGGTTGGGTCTTTCAGGACGATTATGCCAACGAAACCCTTTGTAAACACTTTCAAACTAAAACCCTTAAAGGCTTTGGAATTGAAGCCTTGGTACAAGGGATTGTGGCTTCTGGCGCGGTGATGCATTATTTGGCAGAAACCCAACATCACAAGCTACAGCACATTACCGCGATTGAACGTATTTTAGAAGGCGACTATGTATGGATGGATAAATTTACCATTCGAAATTTAGAGTTGTACCATTCCACCAATACCAATGCGGTGACCTTAATTGATGTGATCGATCACACGATTTCGCCTATGGGCGGACGGCTTTTAAAACGCTGGTTGGCATTGCCTTTAAAGTCACAAGAAAAAATTAAAGCACGCCACGAAGTGGTGCAGTATTTTTTGGATCATGAAGAAGCGCTTCAGAGAACACAAAACTACATCAAACAAGTGGGTGATTTGGAACGTCTCATTTCTAAAGTGGCGACTGCCAAAGTGAATCCTCGCGAAGTGGTGCAGTTAAAAAATTCCTTGGAAGCCATTATACCCATCAAAGCCTTGGCGTCTCATTGTGAGAATGCCGATTTAAAACGCATTGGCGAACAGTTTCAAAGCTGTGAGTTGTTGCGAGAAAAAATTAAAGCAACGCTTAATGAAGATGCGCCCGTAAATATCCTCAAAGGCAATAGTATTGCATCTTCTGCGTCAGAAGAATTGGAAAGTTTACGCGCGATTGCATTTTCTGGAAAGGATTATTTAAATAAAATGTTGGAACGTGAGAGTGCCGCCACAGGAATTACATCGCTCAAAATCGCTTCCAATAATGTGTTTGGCTACTATATTGAAGTTCGGAATTCGCATAAAGACAAGGTGCCAGAAAGCTGGATTCGAAAGCAAACTTTGGTCAATGCCGAACGTTATATTACTGAAGAATTGAAGGAATACGAAGCTAAAATATTAGGGGCTGAAGATCGTATTTTAGAGATCGAACAAACGCTGTTTTCTGAGCTGGTTCTTTGGATGCATTCGTATATTTTGGAGGTGCAGCAAAATGCTCAGCTGATTGCACAATTGGATTGTTTGGGATCTTTTGCACATTTGGCACAACACAACAACTATGTGTATCCCGAAATGGATGAATCCTTTGATTTAGACATCAAACAAGGACGTCACCCGGTGATTGAAAAGCAGTTGCCGTTGGGGGAATCCTATGTGGCGAATGATGTGTTTTTAGATCGAACCACCCAGCAAATTATTATGATTACCGGGCCTAATATGTCTGGAAAGTCGGCTATTTTACGGCAAACCGCTTTGATTGTATTACTGGCTCAAATCGGAAGTTTTGTCCCTGCTCAAAGTGCGCGGATTGGGTTGATTGATAAACTTTTTACAAGGGTAGGGGCGAGTGATAATATATCTATGGGCGAGTCCACCTTTATGGTAGAAATGAATGAAACCGCATCGATCTTAAACAATGTCTCGGAACGCAGTTTGGTGTTGTTGGACGAAATTGGACGTGGGACCAGTACCTACGATGGAATTTCAATTGCTTGGGCGATTAGCGAATACTTGCACGAACATCCGTCACACTCCAAAACCTTATTTGCAACCCACTACCACGAGTTAAACGAAATGACGGAAACCTTTGATCGCATTAAAAATTATAATGTGTCTGTCAAAGAGTTGAAAGACAATGTCTTGTTTTTACGAACGTTGGTAAAGGGAGGTAGTCACCACAGTTTTGGGATTCATGTGGCAAAAATGGCGGGGATGCCGCCACAGGTTTTACACCGCGCGCAACAAATTTTGAAGCAGTTGGAGAAATCTCATTCGAGTGATGAGCTGACGGCCAAAGTCAAAGACTTAGACGGAGAGATGCAACTGAGCTTTTTCAATTTGGACGATCCTATCCTAGAGGCTTTGAAATCGGATATTGAGGCGATTGATATCGATACCTTAACACCCGTTGAGGCCTTGATGAAATTGAATGAAATCAAACGGATGTTGACCAAAAAGAAAAGAGGATAAAAAGTTTAAAAAAACTTTGCTATTCTAAGAATTGTATTAAATTTGCACCTCTCTATACAATAGTAGAGAAACGTTCATTACAAAATTGCGAAAGTAGCTCAGGGGTAGAGCATCACCTTGCCAAGGTGGGGGTCGCGAGTTCAAATCTCGTCTTTCGCTCATGTTAATTAAATTTGTTTTTAACTATAGAGTTGTAAGATGAAGAGCTATAAAGCGACCAAGGTCGCGCCTGCCTGCCGGCAGGCAGGAGTTCAAATCTCGTCTTTCGCTCTGAAACTTTTTTTAAAATATACCAAGATGCTGAAGTGGTGGAATTGGTAGACACGTTGGACTTAAAATCCAATGTCCTTTGGGACGTACGGGTTCAAGTCCCGTCTTCAGTACAGATGAAAAGCCGAAACAAACGTTTCGGCTTTTTTGATTCCTGTAACGAGTAAAGCTTGCTTTAATGAGTTTAAGGAAATAAAAAATAAGCTGCATAGTGGCGTCGGCTTTTTTCAAAATGTTGATTCTGGGACTCAGCGCAGCTAAGTCCCGTCTTCAGTACAGATGAAAAGCCGAAACGAAAGTTTCGGCTTTTTTGTTTTCAGGAGCGCCTACAGCGCGTTTAATTTATATCGTTATTAAAAACAACTAATATGGATATATTTCGTGTTTCTTAACCCAGATCAATGTGTAGGAATTATTTATAAGTTAATTTTGAAAATAATTCCTTAAGCAATTAACCATGCGTAAATTACAATTAGCATTTCTGTTAGCTAGCTCTTTTTCTTTCAGTCAAACCTTGACGCTTTCTGAAAACAGCTCCATAAGTATCGCCTCCAATAGTTCTATTTCTGTAGATGGTTTGGAATTGGCTCCCTCTGAGGCTTACACTATTTCAGGACCTAATACTTTAGACCGTTCTAATGTACCTGTTGTTGTGGGCGATAACACAAGTGTCAGTAGAGTCTACGAATTATCTGCTGAACTATCAGACTATAAAGGAATACTCAACTTCAAATACTTGGAAAGTGAACTCAACTTCACAGCCGAAGGCGATTTGGTCTTAGAAGTTCTGGACACGAACGGAGTTTGGATAAATGTTGAGCCGGTGCTTGATGCGGTAAATAACAACCTGAGTTATGACTTTACAGAACTTATTAGCTTTACGTCTGTTACAGCCAGTGACGTGTCGGCAACGCTAACCGTAAAACCCGTTTTATTAGATGGCTATGTACGTGTGTATCCAAACCCTACAACAGACTTTTTACATATTGTATCCAACACGGCCCAAAAAGCCACGTTGTTTAACACAGCAGGCCAAAAAATATTAGAGACTAATAACGCTACAGCGTTAGATGTCATAGACCTCCCTTCAGGGGTTTACTTATTAAACTTAACAAACAGTCAAAACCAAATTTCCACTTTTAAAATAATCAAAAACTAAGATGAAAAAAATTACATTAATCGCACTCATGCTTTTTACAGCATTGGGTTACGCACAAGGCATTGAGCTCAACGGGACAATAAGCGCCGAAGACAATCAAATTAAAAACTTGCAAGACCCTACAGAGGCTCAGGATGCAGTGACAAAGGCTTATATTGATGCCTTAATTGCAGAAGCTGTTGCAGGACTTCAAAGCCAGATAGATGACTTGGATACTGATACTAGTTCAGGCTCGATTACGGACCAAGACGGCAACACATACGACTACCTTACTTACGGCGACCAAGTATGGACGGTAGAGAACGCTGAGATGGTTACTTACCGTGATGGCACCCCTATTCCGCAAGTTACTGACGGAACAGCGTGGTCAAACCTCACCACTGGTGCTTGGGCGTATTATAACAACGACTCTACAAAACCAAGACTTTATAATTGGTATGCCGTGATGGGCATTCACGATGCTGAACCAACCACTCCTAATAAAGAATTTGCACCAGAGGGCTGGCACGTACCCACAGATGCTGAGTGGACAACGCTTGAAGAACACCTCATAGCCAATAGCTATAATTATGATGGCACCACCACAGGAAATAAAATAGCTAAATCTATGGCTTCGACTACAGGCTGGAACAGTTCAACAACAACAGGAGTCCCAGGCAACGACCAAAGCTTAAACAACAGCTGCGGCTTTAACGCCTTCCCTGAGGGTTACCGTTATACCAGTGGTTCGTTCTTCGATGAGGGTAGCTTTGCATTCTTTTGGAGTTCCACTGAGGACAGTACGGATTACGCATGGAACCGCAACCTGAACAGCTTTAACAGTGACCTAAGCAGGGACTACTCCAACAAGCGTATCGGCTTTTCGGTGCGTTTTGTTAGGGATTAAAAATCTTGACTCTTTACTCTTTAAGGGGCTGCTAAAAGCAGCCCCGTCTTTTACAATTAGCGCCGTAGGGCGCTTAAAAAATCCAGTGCTTGTTTCGAAAACAGCTCAATTGGGTGTACGATAAGAATCCGTAATTACTTTACTTATAGAGTGTTACGGATTTTTTATTTTAATATTTGTACGAATTTTGTACGAATTTACTATTTTAAGCATTGATTTGTATCGGTTATTAGCTTATTGTTTCTTGTTGTTTCTTTTGGTTTTTCTTCTATTCAAATCTAAATGCTTTTTTAACTGAAAAGTTTTCGTCTAGCGGAGTAGATTGTATTTTTTCTTCTCCATCACGTCCAATTATGGTAATTTTTAAATCTCTAGGTTCTTCAATTTCTTCGATTGATTTTTCTATAGATAAACGAGGGAGAGAATATTTAAGAGCCACATCTAATAATTTAATTTTCTGCGTATTATTTAAACTTTCATAGTTCAGCTCATTTATAATTTGATTTATTAATTCGTTAAGTGAGTTGCGTAATTCCACAGGCAACGACCTACCTCTCTTAGATATTTTTCCAGCTTTAGAACCTGTTTCATTGTCAAATCTCATCGTTATTTTACGTTATTATTTAAAATATTGAGGGTTTATATCCCATTGGTTATTTCGCATATTATATCTTACAGCGTTTGACGTTACTCGTTGTAAATCGCCTTTATAGACGTGGTAGTATTGTTGTAAATCTTCAATAGATACTAGCAAATTCTGGATAGCTTTTAAACGCTCGTTTTCTTTTTCATTCTTAGTATATTGAATGAATTGCTCTTTATCTACTTTAGTGTAAGGGCTTCCTTCCTTATCAAATAATAATTGTGTTTTATTCTCTTCAAACTCGACTTGAATATTATATAATTTATTGAGGTCAATCTCGAGTAAACTCAGCACTTTATCTGGTGACAAATTCAGTGATTTGAGGCTTTTATTTTTATCTATTATCTTGTTAGTGGTATAAGATATGAAGTCCTCGCTAAACGCTTTTAAATCATCAATAGTGACGTGTTTTTTAGCCTCATCTATTGCCGACTGTAGTAAAGTGATTTTAGCCTCTGCGACCTTTTCAGCTTGCTTTAAACCTTCGTTGTTTATTGTTATTACTTTTTTTTTAAATGACATTTTTATTATATTTGGTTTATGAAATATTTTACTTTTTTTATCAGTGTAGCATCTATTATTACAGGACTGAGTTGTATTATTCTATATTTTACTGATACTAGGACTGGTTTGAGAGGTCGTATTAGTTATTCGGATGATTACATATATCTTTCTGCAATAGGGTTTGGGTTGTTTTTATTTACTTCATTTTACTTATGGAAGAATAACTTCTTTAAGCGCAATCCTTAACCTTTTATTACTTTTACTGTTGACTTACCAGCTCTCTGATTTATTAAATTCCTAATAATTTGATTAAATGTGTCCGATGCTCTACTGTCGGTTACTTTTCTAAGTGTTACTAATTCATCTGTGGTTAGTTTAAGTTTTACCTCAATCATTTCTGGGTGTGAATTAGATAATTGTGTGTAATATTTACTCATTGGATAAGTTTTTAGTTAGTTCGTGGCGCAAGTAGGACGATAATTTTAATCGGTTTTGTTTAGCTTTTTCTTGAAGTTTGGCTTTGTCCTCTGTAGACATTCTAATTGGTACTATCTCGTTCATATGGTTTATGTTAGGTTCGTATATTTATATATAAACGTTGTAATTTTATTTTGTATTTTTGAGTTATAAACCAATTTAGTTATGAAAAACATACTTTACTTATTTTTAGCTGTAACAATCTTCGCTTGCTCAAGTGATGATGCTTCTAATGAGGAAAACACAAATCCATCTAACGAAAAATTAATAGAAAGTGTTACGTTTAGTTCTGTTCAAACTTGTTTGGATTACAGTAGTTTTCGTTCTGCAAATACCACTAATTGCATTTACAATAGTGACAACTTAATTACTTCTTTTAAAACCCAATTCTACGGCTTAGAATGTCCTAACGATTTGTTATACGAGGAACAAAACTCTACTAACTACATAGAGCACTTCGATAGATATCTAATAGCTAGTTCTATGGGTGAGTTAGCTCAAATTGATTTAAACGATAATGGGTATATAGACACAATTAATACAAATGATGATGATGTCGTTAGTAATATTGTGTATGACAATGGATATTTTAGTAGCATTACACCTGAAAATGGGTCTCCAGGAGTAAACTTCATTTATCAAAATGGAAATTTAATAAGAACTGAGGGCATCGGTGATGATAGATTTGAGACCGTCATAACCTACACTACATTTGAAAATAAATCTAAATTATTTCACCCTTTCTTTGGAAGTTTAATACCGCATTATCCTGTTCAAAATTATTATGGAAAAAACAACACAAACCTTCCGTTAACTAAAGAAACAAATAGGTATTATGAAGGGGAGTTAAGTTATACAGAAACCGAGTATTTTACCTATAGTTTTGATAGTGACGGCTATGTAACGTTTTTAGAAATAGGGACTTTTATAGAAAGCAAATATTATAATATAGATAACAGTTTAACTGAAGTGACTTTAGAAATAACATACACCAACTAAATGAAGAATTTACTCTTATAGAAGAACTGAACAGATTAAAAGAATTAAACCTGATGTTGGGGAAAAGTAATAATAAATTTAAAAGAACTTCAAGGGATAATCAGCTCACAAGCATCGCTGCTGGGGTATTTGGGTTGTTTACTGGTTTTGCTTTTAAGCGATAATTTATTTGAAAAATAAATTTTGTTATCTTTGAGTTATAAACCAATTTAATTATGCGCTATTTTACGTTAGCCATTTTGCTTGTAAGCCTTTCAGGATTTAGTCAAACTATTTCAAAACAGGTTATTGGTCCAGCTGGAGCTACTTATGAAAACGGCACCAATAAACTCAGCTATACTGCAGGAGAAGTGCTGGTAGGGGCTATGACCTCTGAAGATGGGAGCATCCAATTAGGCAACGGCTATTATCCGTCTTTAGATTTATCGACTTTAAATACTGAATCACCTGAATTGCAACTACAAGTCAAGGTTTATCCAAACCCCGTAACAGAAGCCATTTATATTACCCATCCCACAGAACAGTTCTTTGAAGTGGCTATTACAGATATCAGCGGAAAACAAATCTACAAACAGGGCATCAAAAAGAGCAGCCTTTAAGTGTTCAAACACTAACCACAGGCACTTACTTTGTAACAGTTACTACAAGAGATTCAAAACAAACCAATACGTATAAAATTATAAAGCAATGAAAAAGTTTTACGCCATTCTATGCCTAACCATAGCATCACTCACACAACTACAGGCCCAAGCCCCACAGGGTTTTAACTACCAAGCGACTGTAAGAAACAGTGCTGGGGATTTAATCGTAAATACCAATGTGTATTTTAAGTTTAATGTCATTCAAGGTTCACTAACTGCAGTGCCTATTTTTACAGAAACACACTACGTTTCAACAGATGACTTAGGACAGGTAAATCTTGTTATTGGACAGGGCACAGCCAATTTAGGTTCGTTTTCAGCATTAGACTGGTCATTGGGAAGTTATTACTTAGGCATAGAGCTTGATACAGGCAATGGTTATTTGGCTATGGGCACCACACAACTGCTAAGTGTCCCTTATGCACTTTATGCAGAAAACAGTGGAAACAGCACACCAACAACACCTAATTTACAGACTGTTCTTGAAGAAAATAACTCTGCTGGCCAACAACAAATAAAAGATCTCTTGGACCCAACTGATGGCACAGATGCTGTTAATAAAAATTACACATATTCGAAATCTGAAGTCGATGCAATTATTGAGAATTTACAGTCTCAAATAAATGATTTAGGAAATGCCACACCATCTTCTTTCACAGTTGGATCAGTAATAACATCTGGTGGTACAGTAGTTAGTGGATATTTAAACAATACAAATACAACTGTAATTGTCTCCGTTCCAATAGCAAACGATGCTACACTAAACGGAGGAATTGTTCAGGTAAGGGCAAGAGTAAATGCGGCAGATTACCAACTGCTAGCTTCAGAGACTATCAATAATATTAATGAGATTAAACAAATTTCAATTTCAGAAGCAGTTATTTCTGCTTTAGATGGCTTTTCAGAAGGAGCTGTACTTACATTTGATGCTGTAATTACTGATACTGCTTCAAATTCAACCAATGGCTCGTCTAGCTCTACTACATTGATAGTAGATCAACAATCTCCCTCAATTTTTGAGTCTACGGCTATTCCATCACCGTCAGATAATGCAACGCCATCTGTAGTTATCACAAGTGACGAGTCAGGTGTAATAACAAGTTCTCTTGAAATTGCTGCTGATTCGGATATTTTAGCAGAGGTAGGTAATAATACAGTAAACTTTTCTATTCTTAACGATGGGACATACTCACCAACAATAACAGTTACAGATGCAGCAGGCAATGCGGGTTCTGTGACACTTACATCATTTACAATTGACACTAATGCACCATCTTCTTTCACAGTTGGATCAGTAATAACATCTGGTGGTACAGTAGTTAGTGGATATTTAAACAATACAAATACAGCTGTAATTGTCTCCGTTCCAATAGCAAACGATGCTACACTAAACGGAGGAATTGTTCAGGTAAGAGCAAGAGTAAATGCGGCAGATTACCAACTGCTAGCTTCAGAGACTATTAATAATATTAATGAGATTAAACAAATTTCAATTTCAGAAGCAGTTATTTCTGCTTTAGATGGCTTTTCAGAAGGCGCTGTACTTACATTTGATGCTGTAATTACTGATACTGCTTCAAATTCAACCAATGGCTCGTCTAGCTCTACTACATTGATAGTAGATCAACAATCTCCCTCAATTTTTGAGTCTACGGCTATTCCATCACCGTCAGATAATGCAACGCCATCTGTAGTTATCACAAGTGACGAGTCAGGTGTAATAACAAGTTCTCTTGAAATTGCTGCTGGTTCGGATATTTCAGCTGAGGTAGGTAATAATACAGTTAATTTCACACTTTATGCAGGAACATATGAAAATGAAACAATAACGGTTACAGATGCAGCAGGCAATGCGGGTTCTACAATACTTACATCATTTACAATTGACACCACCGCTCCTTCAATTTTTGAGTCTACGGCTATTCCATCACCGTCAGATAATGCAACGCCATCTGTAGTTATCACAAGTGACGAGTCAGGTGTAATAACAAGTTCTCTTGAAATTGCTGCTGGTTCGGATATTTCAGCAGAGGTAGGTAATAATACAGTAAACTTTTCTATTCTTAACGATGGGACATACTCACCAACAATAACAGTTACAGATGCAGTAGGTAATGCGGGTTCTGTGACACTTACATCATTTACAATTGACACTAATGCACCATCTTCTTTCACAGTTGGATCAGTAATAACATCTGGTGGTACAGTAGTTAGTGGATATTTAAACAATACAAATACAACTGTAATTGTCTCCGTTCCAATAGCAAACGATGCTACACTAAACGGAGGAATTGTTCAGGTAAGGGCAAGAGTAAATGCGGCAGATTACCAACTGCTAGCTTCAGAGACTATCAATAATATTAATGAGATTAAACAAATTTCAATTTCAGAAGCAGTTATTTCTGCTTTAGATGGCTTTTCAGAAGGAGCTGTACTTACATTTGATGCTGTAATTACTGATACTGCTTCAAATTCAACCAATGGCTCGTCTAGCTCTACTACATTGATAGTAGATCAACAATCTCCCTCAATTTTTGAGTCTACGGCTATTCCATCACCGTCAGATAATGCAACGCCATCTGTAGTTATCACAAGTGACGAGTCAGGTGTAATAACAAGTTCTCTTGAAATTGCTGCTGATTCGGATATTTTAGCAGAGGTAGGTAATAATACAGTAAACTTTTCTATTCTTAACGATGGGACATACTCACCAACAATAACAGTTACAGATGCAGCAGGCAATGCGGGTTCTGTGACACTTACATCATTTACAATTGACACTAATGCACCATCTTCTTTCACAGTTGGATCAGTAATAACATCTGGTGGTACAGTAGTTAGTGGATATTTAAACAATACAAATACAGCTGTAATTATTTTTGTTCCAATAGTAAACGATGCTACACTAAACGGAGGAATTGTTCAGGTAAGAGCAAGAGTAAATGCGGCAGATTACCAACTGCTAGCTTCAGAGACTATTAATAATATTAATGAGATTAAACAAATTTCAATTTCAGAAGCAGTTATTTCTGCTTTAGATGGCTTTTCAGAAGGAGCTGTACTTACATTTGATGCTGTAATTACTGATACTGCTTCAAATTCAACCAATGGCTCGTCTAGCTCTACTACATTGATAGTAGATCAACAATCTCCCTCAATTTTTGAGTCTACGGCTATTCCATCACCGTCAGATAATGCAACGCCATCTGTAGTTATCACAAGTGACGAGTCAGGTGTAATAACAAGTTCTCTTGAAATTGCTGCTGGTTCGGATATTTCAGCTGAGGTAGGTAATAATACAGTTAATTTCACACTTTATGCAGGAACATATGAAAATGAAACAATAACGGTTACAGATGCAGCAGGTAATGCGGGTTCTACAATACTTACATCATTTATTATAAATTCTACTTTTTCTGCTGATACAGTTTTTTGTAATGATATGGTGACTGAAATCATTGATGTACTTAATCCAATAACTGGTAAAACTTGGATGGATAGAAATTTAGGTGCTAGTGGAGTTGGAGGTGCGGGTGATTTCTATCAGTGGGGAAGAGGATCAGACGGCCATCAATGTTATAACTCAGATACTACAACAACTTTAAGCTCTGCAGATCAACCTGGTCATGGTTATTTTATTATTACAAATCAATGGGGCAACAGAGATTGGCGTTCCCCAAGTAACCAGAACTTGTGGCAGGGAGTAGGAGGAATAAACAACCCCTGTCCAAGTGGATATAGATTACCAACATTAAGCGAGTTTAATGAGGAAACTAGTTCTTGGGAATTTCAAGGTAATATGATAAGTACAGCAGCAAATGGCACTCCACTAAAATTCCCATCACATGGAAGAAGAGGTGGTGCTGGTTCAGGAGAAGGTGCTGGAAATTATTGGAATCCAAATTGGGGATTAGGTAATTATTGGACAAGCACTGGAAAGTCGGTTTTTTGGACTGGCTCGAATAACAACATCACAGTCAGCGGATCAAGCCCAGATTCTGGATTTTCAGTTAGGTGTATCAAAAATTAATTTTCTAAAGTTTAGTTCAATAACAGATTAACTAAGTAAATATGTTTATAAAACAAATAATATTTTTTTATTTATTAAGCACAATAACTTATGCACAAACAGTCTCAGCAACTTTTTTTGGCCTCGCCAATAAAGAAATTGAATTAATTGGTTTTGAAGGACTTGAAACTTATTTAATTGCAAAAACTAAGGCTGATGAGAAAGGATTATTTGAAGTCAGCTTTAAAAGTTCAGACCACGGAGTTGGATATTTAATTTCTGAGGACAGAAACCCTTTATTTGTCATTTTAAATCCAGAAAATCTAGTTATTTTAGGAGAAACGTTTAAAAAATCCAAAGACATAAATTTTATAGAAAATAATGAAAATCAGTTTTTTTTCCAATTTGATAAGGATAATCCACGCCGCGAACAAGCCTTAGGTGCTTGGAACTATTTGGAAAAGATATACAGATTAGATTCATTGTTCTCAGATTATGAGCATATCAAATTTACAATTCAAAATGAAAAAGAAAGAATTATAAATGAAGATAAATTTCTTTTAGAATTATTACCAAAAAGTAGTTACGTAAGATGGTTTTTACCAATTCGTAAATTAGTAAGTTCTGTAGAAACTATAGTACAATATCGAACAGAAGAAATTCCAGAAACTATAATAGCCTTTCGTGAGTTAGACTATATTAACCCGAGGCTATACAAAAGCGGGTTGTTTAAAGATTCCATTGAAAGTCATTTTTGGTTAATAGAGAACAGTGGTTATAGTTTGGATAAGGCATCAAAAGAAATGAAGCTTTCAATCGATGCAATTATGTCAAAATTATTATATGACCAAAAATTATTAAACGAAGTAACTGATTATTTGTTTAATCTATTAGAAAGGCAGAGTTTGTTTAAAGCTTCAGAATATTTGGCCTTAAAGATGTTAAATGAAGAAAACTGTATGTTAAATAATGATTTGTCTAATAAGCTAGAAACTTACCGTTCCATGAGTAAAGGAAAAATTGCCCCTGATATTATTTTTGAAAGTTCCAAATTTGCAAACCCTTCAAAAACTGTAACTAAACTTTCAGAATTAAAATCTAAATATAAATTGGTTGTTTTTAGTGCTAGTTGGTGCTCAAAATGCAGAGAGGAAATTCCTTTGATTGCTAATCTTTATGATAAATGGAAATCAAAAGATATAGAAGTAGTATTAATAGCTATAGAAGAAAATCAAAAAGAGTTTTTAAATTTTTACAAAACTTTACCTTTCCCATCTTATACTGAGCTCAAAAACTGGAAAAGTAAAATAGTAAATGACTATTTTGTTTACTCAACTCCAACTATGTTTTTATTGGATGACAAAAGACAGATTATGTTACGGCCTAGTTCTGTAAAGCAAATTGATTCATGGGTAGATTGGCATTTGAATAATTAATATTTTTTCTTCATTCTTTAAAATATAACGCTACAATTTTTTCAAAAATTTAAAAAGCAGAATTAAATTATTATTGTATCTAAAAATACGACAACTTATCATTTCTAAGAATATGATTTTTTGCATGCTAAACAAATCAGAAAATTCTTAGATTCAGAAATAGGCATTCTTTTACTCAGATCTTTTTTACAAAATTTACCCCTAACATTTTTTCAACTTAAATAAAAACTTAAGAATTTGTTTCGAAAATAACTCAATAGGGTGTACGATAAGAATCCGTAATTACTTTATTTATAGAGTGTTACGGATTTTTTATTTTAATATTTGTACGAATTTTGTACGAATTTACTATTTTAAGCATTGATTTGTATCGGTTATTAGCTTATTGTTTCTTGTTGTTTCTTTTGGTTTTTCTTCTATTCAAATCCAAATGCTTTTTTAACTGAAAAGTTTTCGTCTAGCGGAGTAGATTGAATTTTTTCTTTGCCGTCACTTCCAATAACGGTAATTTTAATTTCTCTAGGGGATTCTGGTTCTTCGATTGATTTTTCAATAGACAGGCGAGGCAGCGAATATTTTAGAGCAACATCAAGTAACTTTATTTTCTGTGGTGCGTTCAGACTCTCGTAATCTAAGTCATTTATAATTTTATTTACTAATTCGTGCAACCCAATACGCAAGTCCATAGGCAACGCCCTACCACGTCTAGATATTTTACCAGCTTGTTTTCCGCTTTCATTATTAAAAGGCATTTATGTTATTTTAATGTTATTTGTTATATTTTCTTTACTTTTATATTAAATCTTTTAAAACTTTATAAAATGAGAAAAGTCACATTATTATTTTTTATTTTTTTTACAGCTCTTGGTTACGCACAAAACATTGAATTAAATGGGACGATTAGCGCTGAAAATAATCAAATTAAAAATGTAGCAGACCCTACAGAAATTCAGGATGTTGCAACAAAAAATTACACCTATTCAAAAGAAGAGTCGAATGCATTAATAGCTAATCTTCAGGCTCAGGTAAATAATCTGTCACAGGATACTAGTTCTAATGGGAAGTATCAAGTTACTAGTTTCGTTACGGGTAATACCAACAGAAGTAGGACTATTTCAGTTTTAAATACTCAAACAGGAGTGATTAAAAACTACTATTGGGGATATGTAGATGTTAGTGGCGATGGCTGGGTTGAACAATATAATGGCGGGGTTACCACTTTCACACACTAACTAAAATACATTGAGTTAATACGCCATTTATTTAGTCGTAAATCAAACCTAATTACGATCCAAATCAATCAAAAATTCAACTAAATTTTGTTCGCGCTTTAGATTCAGTTTTTTCCTAAGCCTATATCGTGCAAGCTCAACTCCTCTAGTTGTAATGTTTAACAGTTTTGAGATTTCTTTAGAACTCATATTCATTCTAAGGAATGCCGCTAATTTTATTTCTCTAGGAGATAAACGTATATTATTAGTCGACAGTTTTTCTAAATAATTTCCGTGTACCTGATCAAAATGATATGCAAACTGATCCCAAGAATCATTATCCGATAACTCGTGATCTATCGTTTTAATCAGACGTTTTAGGTCTTGCCTAGAACCTCCTTCGTTTAATGTTCCTCCAATTTTATCTTGAACATTTTTAATGAATTCTTTATTTTTAAGTAATTGCATCGTAATCGATGTCAATTGATCATTTTTAAGATCTAACTCCGTTTGCAATTTTTCGTTGTGAAGTTTGTCAATTTCATCGTCTTTAATTTTAAGCTCTTTCTCTTTTTCTTCATTTATAATTGATTTTTCTGTTTTGTGTTTTCTGCGTTGAATTACCGGGATCAATACAAAAGCCAATACGCCTATCCCAAAATACCCCAGCTTGGCGGCTTGAGTTGCATACCAAGGAGCTAAAACTTGAAATGAGAAACTAGACGTTTTGCTTTCGATTCCGTATAAATTAAGTGCTTTGACTTCGAAGCTGTATTGACCATACGGCAAATGATCATAGCCTTTGTCATTCATAGGGGACCATTTGGACCAGTCCTCGTCTAATGGGGTTAATCTGTAGCTGTACTCTAAATCTTCATAACCATCAAAGTAAGGGGATACATAGCTTATTTCGATTGTTTGTCTGGAGTCTAATTCTAAAGGTTTTGATAGTAATGGAAAAATAGTGACTGTTGAATCCTCACTTTTTGTGATTTCAACAGAACTAATAACTACTGAAAAGTCTTTAGTTATGTGGTGATCTTTTAAAGGGTTGTAATGTATAAACCCTTCTTTTGCTCCAACTAAAATATTCTGATCATCAATAATAGAAATACTTTGAAGGTCATCATTTATAAATTTGTTGATGTGTTTAAATACTAGGGTTTTCTTTTCAAATTCCCCATAACCTTCTTCTTTTAAAACCCCGAGTTCTTGATTCTGTATGTAGTAAATAGAATTATCTTTAGTGGACACTAATTTACTAACATGTGCCTTGCCAAGCATATCGTCAAAAAATAAATTCGTTGAAAAACTTAAAGAGTCTGCATTAAAATCATAAATACCATACTCTGATGTGAAAATTAATTTTCCATTTAGTATGTAAGAAGTAATTAAGATGTTTGATGGGAATCCATTGTGTTTACCAAAGTGTTGGATCTCATTTTTTAGTTGCAGATTACGATCTAAATGAAGTTTATAGGCTCCTTTATAACCATGCGTCATCCAAAGCGTGGAATCATTTTCAAATTCTAAAATCCTAGACGACTCTGTCAAACTAGGGATTTCACCCACCCTATTCCATCGCCCATTTAACTTTTTAAAATATCTTATTCCTTGATAATCTCCACCCAAAATGAGGTTAGGGTCACTTGTTTTAACGAATTTCCAACTTCCGATATCATGAAATTTATCCAGCCTATTTCCATTAACTGTAAAGGCTCCTTTGTGATGGTTTAGAATAAGCTCGTCTTCAATTTGTGAAAAATTATAAACCTGACCTTCACTTCCTTCAATAAATTCGTAGTGCAGAGCGTTATTGGGCTTTTGAGCGTAGCTCTGTGTAAAAACACCATTACTCGTTCCTAAATAAATGGTTTTATTAAAATTATGAGCAGCATATCCTGTGCCTTCAACCCCTACTTCTTCATTTAATAATGAAAAAGGCAAACTCATTTTTAGGTAATCGATGCCATTATTTAACGCGACCCATAAATTATTAAAATTATCTTCATAAACAGATTTTACCGTTCGGTCTGATAACCCATTATTTTTTGTAAAGTGTTGCTTAATAGTAAGGTTAGGATTAAGAATAAATAAGCCATTGTTTTGAGTGCCTACAGCATAGTCTCCATTATTAAGTTTGATCACTGCATTCGTAGTTCCAAATTCATTTGAATAATCTTTAAAAGGAGTATTCAAATTGGCCGACTTATAGACCACTCCCATAGTGCTGAAATAAAAATTATCTTCTGCTGATGCTAATATCGCAACGAGTTCTGGGAGTGACTTTGTACCTGAAATTTGTTTAAAACTTCCGTTCATGAACTCATACAAACCTTCATTGTAAAATTGAGCTACGAGCTTATTTTTGTGTTTAAATGAAGCGGTTAAAAAACCTGGAGATTGCAATTCTTTAATTTCATCACCATTAAAAACTAATAGTTTACTTTCTGTATTAAAAAATATACGCTGATCGATTTCAATAATTTTCCATATTTCTGAAAATGATTTAAGATCGGGTGAAAGATTATCGACCAATGACGTAAACTTAAATCCGTTTGTGGTATTTTCAAAATATCCTAATTGATTTTGCCCTCCAACAAAAACCCTATTTTGATAGTCTGCTTTAACAGCTCGAATCTTTGTTGCCAATGGAACCTTATGCTTAACCCATTCGTTTCCATCAAATTTTAATAGCCCTTCGCTATTGGCAATATACAGTATGCCATTTGCATCTTGATCAAAACCCCAATTTTGAATACTCCCCTTATAATCTTTTGAATCAAAATGGGATTTAAGAGGGATTTTACTCAAATTGAATGACTCATTAGACTGGGAATATGTTTTACAAAAAAACAAAATAATTAAATAAAAATTTAATATTCGAAAACACATATTGCGATTTTTATTTGAAAGTGTAATGTATTAAAAAAAAACTACATTCCCTGAAAATTTAATTTTATGAGAATTTTTGATGAGTTTATATTCGAACAAAATGAGTTTTTGATGTGGTGGATTTTAGAAACTAAATTAACTTAAATGTTACATTTGGACTTGTTATAAGGCAGGCTAATGATTTTACTTGTTTTAAATTAATTTAAGTTACATAAACAAAATTATTATTATGAAAAAAATTACTTTATTATTTCTTTTAGTTTTGACAACATCTCTAGGTTTTGCTCAAAACATATTTACAGACGGAACTTTTGATGACCCAACAGCATGGACAGTGATCCAACAAAACGGAAACAACAATGCAACTGCCGTAATTGCTGATGGAGTCGCGACATTTGATGATGTTAATGAAGCTGGCTGGGGAGCCGAAGGCCATGTAGCCATTTACAAAGCATTTACCGTTGATGAAACAGGCTATTATCAGTTTGATGCGGACGTTACTACAAATGGTCTTAATGAACATTGGTTTGAATTGTATGTAGGAACAACGACTCCAGTAGATGAGCAAGAGTACAACACTAATGATTTTGGAGCCGTAAATTTATTAGCCCTTAACTCTTGGGATTGTGGAGCGACAACAAATACATATTCTGGTTCGTGGTTAGCGACTAATTGTAAAAGTTTAGACGGAACTATTGGACTGGACGCAGGCACTACCTACTACGCTCTTGTTAGAACAGGTGGAATAAACTGGGGGACTGGAGTCATATTAGACAACCTTACATTGGTGTCAACCGAAGCACCACCTGCACCAATCACAGAATTGACTGTCGATTTTGAAACCGCAACAGAATTTGGAGCTGCAGATGGTGCTGCCTATACAGATTTGGCAGCTAATACTGTGACAGATGGAATTAATACAAGCGCATTCGTTGGGCAAATATCAGACTGTAATTCTACTTGGTGGTCTCATGCTTTCCTAAATACTTCAGGGTTCGATTTATCTTCTGCTGACAGAGGGTTTTCATTAATGGTAAAGGGGGACCGTGCAACACCTATTATGCTAAAACTTCAAGTTGGTGACAATCACGGAACAAATCATGAAGTGTACGGCCAAGAATATACAACTCCTGGCGAATGGCAAAAAATTACATGGGATTTATCAGCATTTAATACTATGGATCGAACGAGACTCGTATTGTTTTTTGATATTCAAAGTGACACTAATACGGGGGGAGCTACAGATACATTTCAATTTGACAACCTTGTTTTTGGTGCGTTTGCATCGCTTGGAGTTGACGCTTCAAATAGTATAGGAGTTGCTGTGTATCCAAACCCAACAACCAATTCCTGGAATGTTGCTACGAACAGTATGCGGATCGATTCTATAGAGGTGTTTGACATCCTTGGAAAGCGAGTGATTTCATTACAACCAAATACAATGTCGGCAACAATTGATGCAACACATCTCAATCCTGGTATTTATATCACAAAAATCAAAACTGAATTAGGAATGGAAACTAAAAGACTGATCAAACACTAACCAACCATTTAAATTAATCACAAAATCCCTGGCTTTCATTATTAGGTCAGGGATTCTTCTAGATTTTAATTATTATGAAAACAAGATTACTTACACTCGGATTCATACTTTGTATGAGCATCGGTCTGGCTCAGAATTCGGTTTCTGGAAATGTAGCTGACGAAGAAACTAAACAACCCATTCCAGGGGTCACCATACTAATCAAAGACACCACCAAAGGAACAACAACAGATTTTGATGGGAATTTTTCTATTGAAGCTTCTCCTGCTGATATCCTTGTGGTTTCCTATTTGGGGTATCTGACTCAGGAAATAAAAATAAATGACAAATTAACTTTCTCTATCATACTTAAAGAAGATACGAGTGAATTAGACGAAGTAATTGTGGTAGGTTATGGTACAAAATCAAAGGTCAAGTTAACCTCAGCAGTTTCCACGATTGATGAGGAAACCTTAAAGAGATTACCTGTTGCTGCTGTCAGTAATGGTCTAGAGGGATTGGCTTCAGGATTATTTGTGAGACAAAATTCAGGAGAGCCAGGATTTAGTAACTCCTCTTTTGAAGTAAGAAATTTTGGTAATGCATTAGTCATCGTTGATGGCGCACCTGGAGACTTAAACCAATTAGAAGCTAATGAAATCGAAAGTATATCTGTTTTGAAAGATGCAGCAGCAGCAGCGGTTTATGGAGTACAAGGAGGAAATGGTGTGGTTTTAATTACAACAAAAAAAGGGAAGTTTGGAAAGCCAGAACTCACATATAGCAATCAATTTACTTATACGTCTCTGACCTCCTACCCTGATTTTCTAAGCTCTGCTCAATACGGCGAAGTTTTAAATGAAGGCCTAAGAAATTCTAATCAAACCCCTGCTTACACAGAGGCTGAAATTGAGTTGTTTCAATCTGGAGCAGATCCTATTAATTATCCCAATACCGACTGGAAAAGTCTGGTCATAAAAGATTGGGGCTTTCAACAACGCCACAATTTAAACCTTACAGGAGGTACAGAAAAAGTGAACTATTTTGTTTCTGCAGGGTATTTAGACCAAGGGTCTAATTACAACGCCGATGTATTGTCGTTTCAACAGTACAATTTACGTTCTAACCTTAATGCAAAGGTTACTGATAACTTACAATTAACGTTTAATCTGGCTGCTCGTAGAAAGATGAACGAAGCACCAGCCTACTCAGCCTATAATATTTTTAGAGAATTAAGCAGAGCACTTCCAACAGATTTAGCATACTACCCTGACGGAACACCTGCCAAACCAAGTGTAAGTCCAAATCATATTGCTGAAGGAATAAAAGATTTTAATGCTGGCTATTACCGAAGAAAAAATAACAATTTTGATGCTAAGATATCTCTCAAATGGGATGTCAATCAAATCCCTGGGCTAAGCCTAAAAACATATGCTTCGTTAATTTATGATACATCATTTCAAAAAGACTGGGGAAAGACATATAATCTCTACACTTTAAACAGACAAACAGGAAATTATGATGTATTTCGTGCCACTCCTGAAGGGTCCTTTAGTGACACTGTTCTTGAACAAGGTACAAGCTATAGCAATCAATACGTTTTACAAGAATCCATTAATTACGACCAAACGTTTGGAGACCATAGTGTTTCGGCATTGGCATTAATGGAAGTTCAAAAAGCACAAGGAGAAAATTTTAGTGGAAGACGACAAGATTTTCAATCCACCCTAATCGATCAACTCTTTGCAGGATCCCTAGAAAATCAAGGGGCTGATGGTGGTGAATATCGCGAAAACCGATTGGGTTTTGTAGGACGATTAAGCTATGACTATAAATCAAAATATTTCTTTGAATCCACAATAAGACATGATGGCTCATCACGATTTGCTCCTGGAAAAGAATGGGGAACATTCCCATCCGTTTCAATAGGCTGGAGGCTGTCTGAAGAATCCTTTTTTGAACCTTTAAAGAATACCGTTTCAGAATTCAAATTAAGAACCTCAGTAGGAACTGCTGGATATGATGGAACAGCCGCATACCAATGGTTAAGTGGTTTTAATTATAATTTTTTCTGGATACCTGGCGATGCCGCAGTTCCAACTATTGACAACACCGCACTCGCAAATGTTGACCTCACATGGGAAAAAAACACCACTTATGATGTCGGATTTGACACCTCTTTGTTTAATAACGAACTCTCAATATCATTTGATTATTTCTTAAGAAAAAGAGAAAATGTCATCGCTAGAGCCAACTCTAGCGTCCCAAGCACGTTAGGGGTCGCGGTGGCCGACCAAAATTTATATGAATTTTCAAATGAAGGGTTTGAATTTTCATTAAACTATCGAAAACAATTAAATGATAATTTGAAAGTAAACGCTTTATTAAACTTTTCAAAATCTAGAGAAAAGGCTGTTTTTATAGACGAAACATTTCAAGAAGATCCATTTATGAGAGATAATCTTACGGTCACAGGAGGCTATACAAATTTGAGAAGAGGCTATATATCTCAAGGGCTTTTCCAGACTCAAGATCAAATAGATCAATGGGCAATCCAAGATGGCAATGGAAATTCAAGTCTGCAACCTGGAGATATAAGGTATCAAGATTTAAATGGGGATAACATAATTGATGTAAAAGACCAAAAAGTATTTGGAGTTGGTGATAAACCTGCTATTAATTATTCATTAAACCTAGGGGCCGAATACAAAAACTTTTCCCTTTCTGTATTATTAACTGGTGCTGCAGGCTATGATATTTATTTAGATGGTGAGGCACAAAGCCCTTTACGAAATGGATTTAACGGTTACAGTTATCAACTTGACTATTGGACGCCTCAAAACACCGGAGCTGCCTTTCCAAGAGTCGCTGATGGTGGATTCAACGACAACAACTATAAATACTCTGATTTTTGGTTAAGAAATGGAAAGCATCTAAGATTCAAAAATATTAATTTAAGTTACACCTTACCAAAATTCAAAAAGAATGTAGGTTTTGAAAAAATGACAGTCTTTGTAACGGGATATAACTTATTTGTTATTAAAGATTATAAAGAAGAATTTGACCCGCAAAATACGTCCTCCGTGGGCTGGTATTATCCACAAACAAAATCTATAACATTTGGTGTAAACATAACACTTTAATAAAATTACTATGAAACGTATAAACATAATTTTTGCACTATTCGCACTCACTTTCATTACTTGTGATGATGACTTTTTAAACGAACCGCCATTAGATCGAATCACCGAAAATGATGTCTGGGGAGATAGAGCCCTAATGGATACTTATTTTTTTAAGATTTATGATAGAATGCCTTGGGACTATTTAGAAAGTTTCTGGGATGTAGGTGGCTGTCAACGCGATGGTATATCAGATTTGGCTAGAGGCACCTATACTTGGACAGCATTATTAAACCAATACAGACCTGGGATTTGGGGTACCGCAAATAACACCTGGCCTCTAGATTGGTGGGGCTATGATATAATTTGGAAAATTAATTACTCTATTGAAAATTTAGAACAGATTCCTAACTCTGTACTTACAGTTGAAGAACGCAACAACCGACTCGGGGAAATGCACTTTTTAAGAGCCTACTGTTATTTTGCTTTAGCAAAACGTTACGGAGGTGTTCCAATTATTCTTGTGCCTCAAAATCCGGACACGACACCACAAGAGGAATTATTTCCTAGCAGAAACACTGAAAAAGAAGTGTATGATCAGATTTTATCTGATTCACAAGCAGCATTCGATTTACTACCAAACAGGTGGGCTTCTCAAAAAGGAAGAGCCTCTAAATGGGCCGCTAAATCTTTGGAGTCCAGAGTTGCACTATACGCAGGGAGTATTGCAAAATACGGCACAGTTCAGCTTGATGGAGTCATGGGAATACCCGCTTCAAATGCGGATGCCTATTACCAAACATCTTTAAGTGCTTCACAAACTGTAATTGCCGAAGGCGGATATTCACTCTTTAATCAATACTCTGATCCAGCAACTAATTATGCTAATTTGTTTTTAGACGAAACAGATGATGAAGCCATCTTTACTAAAGTTTGGATTCCATTTGAAAAAGGACATGAGTATGATTTACATAATGTCCCTTTTAGTTATCGACTGGATTGGGGAGCAAGTATGTCCCCAACAAAACAACTCGTAGATAGTTATGAAGTATTGAGTACAGGTCTATTACCTAGCGAAAGCGGTTCTGGCTATGACGAAAATAATCCATGGGAAAATCGTGACCCACGTCTTAAAGGCACCATATTGACCAATAATGATATATTTCAAGGTGAGCCAGTACAAATTTGGTATGGCACAGAAACTGGCGGATCTATTGATACTGGGAGTGGCACGGGTATTGGCAAAGACGGGCTCAATATTCATCCCGATGCTACAAAAACAGGGTTCTATGTGAGAAAATATTTAGAAGATGGCGATTCACCTCTTTTTGTACCACAATATTACTCGGGTCAGGATTGTCTTATTTTTAGATTAGGAGAAACCTATTTAAATGCAGCAGAAGCTGCCATTGAATTAGGGCAAGAAGTTCCTGCAAGAGACTATATTGAAGTGATCAGAACCAGAGCTGGTTTACAACAAAACTTACGTTTAGAACCCTATTCTGGAACGGAGTTAAGAGATAGAATCCGTAACGAAAGAAAATTAGAGCTCGCCTTTGAAGACCATCGTTATTGGGATGTCAGAAGATGGCGGATTGCAACAGAGGCTTTAAGTATTCAGGTTGAAGGGGTGAGAACACTTAGACATATTGATGCCGCAGGAATGAAACATTTACCTACGAAACTTTTGATGCAGAGGCATTACCAATGAGTTTTGATCAACGTCATTATTACTTACCAATAGGTCAAAATAGAGTTAATAATAATCCGAACCTAATAGAAAACCTAGGGTACTAATTTTTAATTCCAAATAAATAAACATATGAAAACTAATAAAATTTTTAAGCTGGACTTTTATTGTAGGAATTATTTTTATTTCTACTGGATGTGCAGATGATGTCGAAGAGACTGTTGCACCTCCAACGAGCGAAGATGCTTTTTTTACATTTGAATTTGATTCTGAAAACCCTACAAAGTATATTTTTCAGCAACTCCAAATGATGCAAACTGGTACACACATTGGGATTTTGGTGACAACTCCTCTGCAGAAGGATATGAAGCCAGCAAAATATTTTTTGACAGTGGTGATTTTGATGTGAGGTTTAGAATATTCACTGAAGGTGGAGTTGCTGAATCTATACAAACTGTTGTTATAACTGATGATTTAGAAGCCCCTAACCTCATTCAAAATGGTGAATTTGAAGGCGGTAGTGATCCATGGATTATTTTACCTATTTCAGATGGAATCAATGTGTCATTTGATAATAACGAAGCCCACTGGACAGGTGTCGGAGGGGGACATGTTGGTATTTACCAACCCATCCAAGTTTTGGCAAATAACGAATATCGAATTTCTATGGATATAAGTGGTGGGCCCATTAACGGATTCTTGGTTTGAAGTTTATGTAGGAATGGAAGCCCCTGTTGAGGGTCAAGACTATACTGATGGAGGAAAGAGACTATCTTTGAACACCTGGGAAGGTTGTGGAAACGAACCATTTGAAGGAGATTTTTCAGCAATTACTTGTGAAAGTGAAGGTGCAACATTTGAATTCCCTGAAGCCGGAACGGCTTACTTGGTGATACGAGGAGGAGCGATAGGAAGTGGAAGCTATGGGGCTAATGGTGTCGTGATAGACAACGTGACTGTTCAATCCCTTGGCTCATTTGCACTTGCTGTTGTATCAGATTTTGAATTTGAAACATCTGACCTTACAACAACGTTTACCAATACATCTGCCAATGCAACAAGTTATGCTTGGGACTTTGGAGATGGTTCTGCACCTCAACTGAAGAAAATCCAACTTACAGCTATACAAATGGTGGCACTTATATGGTGACATTAACAGCGACTAATGAAACAGGTTCATCTGAAATTATGAAAGAAGTGACGGTAATTGACCCAGCTGCTGCACCTACCGCAGAGTTCACTGTCGAAGTTTCTAATCTTACCGCAACATTTACAAATACATCTGCCAATGCTACAGGCTATTCTTGGGATTTTGGAGATGGTACTGGCACCTCAACAGATCAAGATCCAGAATACACCTATGCTGAAGCAGGTACTTACACTGTGACACTAACGGCTACAAATGATGCCGCTGTTTCGGATGACTTTTCAAGTGAAGTGACCGCAGAAGAGCCTGTGTTTACAAATCTTATCACAAATGGTGAATTTAACGACTCAAGTGGTTGGACAATTATTAATATAGACCCTACCGACAACGGAATTGGTTCCGTAACCATCGCAGATGGAGTTGTGAGCTTTGCTGAAACACAAAGTCCAAGTGACTGGAAACACTGGGCTATTTATACTCAGCTAACCTTAGATCCAGGGGTCTATCAATTTGATATGGATATGACCTATACGGACATCAATGACGTTTGGGGAGAAGTCTATATTGGTGCTACACAGCCCGTAGAAAATACAGGGGACTATAATGGAGACCAATATGTTCTAAAAGCCTATAATGCATGGGAATGTGGAGATTTAAAAACCTATTCGGGGCCAGCCGTAGCAGGTGGTTGCGATACTACTACAAACCCAGGTCAATTTGAAATTACATCCACTGGAACCTACTACCTACTGTTCAGAACTGGAGGTGGTCAATGGGGGACGGACGGAATTGTTTTAGACAACTGGTCCTTACTATTGCAGTAATACAAAAATTATATTATCATAAAAAGAAGATTTAAATCCTAAAATAAAAGTTCAATGAAAAATTATGTGCTTTTTATAAGCCTAATGTTTACAGTATTATTTAGTTGGGGTCAAGGCCTTCACACTCAAGGAACACAAATTGTTAATTCAAATAATGAAGAAGTTCTTTTAAGAGGCTACGGACCTGGAGGATGGCAAATCATGGAAGGTTACATGATGCAAACCTCTGGATTTGCAGGGTCCCAACACGAGATAAAAGAGAAGTTGGTCGAATTGATGGGAGAAAGCAATACAGAAACCTTTTTCAACAAATGGCGAGAAAACCATTTTACGCAACGGGACGTAGATTCTTTGGCAGCATGGGGGTTCAATAGCATTCGTATTCCAATGCATTACAATCTATTTACTCTCCCTATCGAAGAAGAAGCGGTAGCAGGAGAAAACACTTGGACAGAAACAGGGTTTGAATTGATAGATGATGTTTTAGCTTGGGCAGCACCTCACGATATTTATGTCATTTTAGACATGCATGCAACTCCTGGAGGACAAGGGGCTGGTTCAGAAATTAATGATTATGACCCTTCAAAACCATCATTATGGGAAAGCCAAGAAAACAGAGACAAGCTTGTAGCTTTATGGACCAGAATTGCGGACCGATATAAAAATAACGAATGGATTGGTGGTTATGACCTCATCAATGAAACCCATTGGAACTTACCAGGAAATACATTATTACGAGAAGTCTTTGAAGACATTACTGCAGGGATTCGGAGTGTAGATACAAATCACATTATATATATTGAAGGAAACTCTTATGCTAACGATCACAGTGGGTTAACACCGCCTTGGGATGATAATATGGTTTACAGTTTTCACAAATACTGGAGTACCAACAACCCAGGAGATTTGGATTGGATTCTTCCACTCAGAGAACAACAAAACGTTCCACTTTGGATGGGAGAATCTGGAGAGAACTCCAATACATGGTTTACGGATGCTGTATCACTTTTTGAAGACAATAACATTGGCTGGGCCTGGTGGGCCGTTCGTAAAATTGGCGATATAGACAGCCCATACGCTATTGATATCAATCCAGGATATCAAGATATTTTAGACTATTGGCAAGGAAATGGTTCGCAACCAACCCAAACAGAAGCTTTTAATAGCATGATGGCACTTGCGGATAATTTATTGGTGGAAAATAGTAGGTTTCGAAAAGATATTCCTGATGCATTGATAAGACAAGTTCAAACGGATGAAACGATTCCATACAATGGAACAGCATCTGTAATTCCAGGGGTCGTTCATATGTCAGATTTTGATTTAGGTAAAAATAATTTTGCATACTATGATACGGTAGTGGGCGACTATAATTTATCTACTGGAGATTACACTGCATGGAACAGTGGATGGTCTTACAGAAATGACGGAGTCGATATCGAAAAAAATACAGATGATGTTAATAGTAATGGATTCCATGTTGGTTTTGTTGAGCAAGGAGAATGGATGAAATATACGGTAAATATTACTGAAGCAGCCGTTTATAAAGCAACTGTTAGAGTTGCAACACAAGAAACTGGTGGAGAATTCTACCTTTCGATAGACGAACAAGAAATAACGGCGACACAAGTTGTAAGTTCAACTGGAGGATGGACGCAATTTTCAATGTTTGAAATTGAAGACATTATTCTTCCTGAAGGTCAACACAGCTTAAAATTACATATCAATAACAGTATTCCTGTAAATTTTAGCAGCATTGAATTTGAAACTACAGCAACCGTAGATGCATTGGCACTAACCGCTTTAAATGGTAAAACTGGTGCTGACGAAAAATCTTTAGAAGTTACAATTAGCGAGCCTGTTTTGGAAGCATCCTTAAACGCTGCCCGAAGATCAATTTATAGTTTTGATTAACGAAGAAGAAAAGACGGTTACATCTGTTACAACAGACCCTTTAAGGGATCGCATCATTGTTCTTAACCTAGAGGATTTCTTTCTTTTAGGTGATGTAATAACCGTGAGTTATACAGGAACTACAATTGAATCCCAATCAAATAAAACTTTAAATACATTTACGGATTTAATTATTAATAACATAGCTCCACAACGCGTTGTAATCCCCGCGCTTATTCAGGTCGAAGATTACGATTTTATGGAAGGAATGGGATTAGAAGACACTTCTGATGAAGGAGGCGGTCAAAATTTAGGCTATACAGATCCAGGCGATTATGCCGATTACTCCATTTTTGTTCCACAAACAGGTTTATACGGAATTAAACTTAGAATCGCTGGATTTAGCCAGGGACAAATTGGGTTGTATACGGTTGATGAAAATGCTGTAGAAACGGAACTAATTGTCATGAATACTGTGATTACTAATGGGTGGCAAACTTGGGAAACAATTGCAGACAACTTGACTATTGAGAAAGGAATACACACGTTAAGAATGCGAATTTTAACAGGTGGATTTAATTTTAATTGGATGGAATTCGATTACCCAGATAGTGACGGCGATGGTGTCTTAGATGATAATGACGATTGCCAAAACACACCCGAAGGCGCTATTGTGGATGTCACCGGCTGCGAAATTTTCTCTTTACCTACAGAAAATTATGTACTAGCAGTGTATAGTGAAACCTGTAGGTCTCAAAACAACGGGAGCATATCAGTATCAGCCGAAGCAAACTATAATTATACAGTTTCTTTAAATGGTGAAAATTACGCAACAACTGAAACATTTTCATCTGATATTAGTTTCGAAAATTTATCAGCTGGAACTTATGTATTATGCATCACAATAGATGGGCAACCAGAGTATGAACAGTGTTTTACAATCGTTGTAATTGAGCCAGATGAACTCATTATTAATGCGGACCGCGTTGCTAATTCTTCGAGCTTAAATATCACTTTAGACGGAGGAGAAGTGTATTATATTACCTTAAATGATGAAACATTCATGACCGATGAGAGTGCCATTGAATTATCATTATCTACGGGTACAAATACATTGAGTATAAAAACAAACAAAGAGTGTCAAGGAGTGTATGAAAAAACCATAGTTGTTGGTAGTGAGCCTATATTATATCCCAATCCTGTTCAGGATATGTTATTTATAAATATCGGGCTTACAAACCTGACTAGAATCCCAGTAGAGATTTATGATTTGACAGGGAAATTAATCGTGTCTAAAACATACAGCCCGACGTCCAATACATTATCAATCGATGTGTCAAATATTGAAAGTGGATTTTTTATATTAAAAATAACTACATCAGAAAAGACCCATAATTATAAAATTATAAAACAATGAAACAGATCAAAAATATAATTTCGATAAGTTTATATTTAATAATCATTGTAAGCTCATGTAGTAGTGAGCAAGATGACACTGCAATGACCAGTGAGCCCGCCCCAGCAGCAGCAGCACTCATATTTCCTGAAAACAACACAGAATGTAATGAAGGTACCGTTATTAATGAGACTGAAACAGATGTACTCTTTCAGTGGCAAGAAGCTACAAATGCAAGTTCTTATATATTACAAATTACAAATTTAAATGATGGGACCTCAAGAAATATAAGCACACTTTCAAATGAATTTTTAATCCGTGTTTTAAGAGGGACCCCTTATTCGTGGTCTGTAAAATCCTTAGCAAGTGGCACAACACAAACCACAGAAAGTGAAGTTTGGAAATTTTATAACGCAGGCCTTCCTCAAGAAAGTCATCCCCCATTTCCAGCGGAAGCTGTGAGCCCTCAATCGGGTGCTAGTGTTAATGAAGGTGTCGTAAATTTACAATGGGAAGCAACAGATATTGATAATGATATAGCTTCCTACACCATGTACCTTGATACGGTAAATCCTCCAGCCAATGAAATTGGGAGTACAAGCAATACAAATACAAATAGTACTGTGACTTCTGGTGAAGTTTACTATTGGAAGGTCGTTACAATAGATCAAAATGGAAACACATCAAATTCGCAAATTTTTGAATTTAGTGTCAATTAAATATAAATACAAGAAAATGAAATACGGCATCTATACTATGATAGCAATATGCTTGCTATCTTGCATCAAAGAAAACAAAGGAGATACACATATTGTCGAAGATACTGTTTGGGAAATAGACTTCTTAGATAATTTTGACACTTTCAATTCCGATAATTGGCAGGATCAACGTATTTGGGTCAATAACGAAACACACTGCTATGTTCCTGACAATGAATTTGGCACTAGAGAAGTTAGTGATGGCACTTTAAAATTAAAAGTTGTTAATATTGGAAAAAAACGTCCTTGCGACAATTTCGATAAACACGGAAATCAGCACCCAGAAACACAATATGTAGCGGGTCGTATCGCTTCAAAAAACCGAAAAGAATTTATTAAAGGGAAATGGACCGCAAGATTAAAATTAAGAAACAACGGAGAGCCAAGTATGTTTCCCGCTTGGTGGATTTTAGGTTCACAAAATAATGAATCCCCTGTCCAAGAAGCCGATGAAACTGTTTGTTGGCCTATGACTGGTTCTGGGGAGATTGATATTTTTGAACATCATGGAGATCATCATAAAAACAGTTTCACAACTGGTGCTATTAAAAGTTTAGAGGAATGCAACAAGGGAGATTGGTGGACTTTGCGTAAAAGTTTAAATGCGAATTTAGGCGAATTTCACGAATACTCTGTTGAATGGGAGAAAGATGATTTAGTGTATCGTCTCGATGAAAAAGAAGTGTACCGCAACATAGGGGAAGGAAATAAGTATCCTGAATCTATGTTTGCGATTTTAAACTATGCAAAAATTACCGATTCACCAATGGAGGGCGAATGGGTTATGGAGGTCGATTGGGTAAAACATGAATATAGAAAGTAATTCACTTTAAACGATGATTAGGAAATATTATAAACTACTAAGTCTTTTGGTTTTAATCACCTCATGTAAAGACGCAAAAGTTGGTACAGCAGAAACGAAGGAAGCTGTTTTAAACGAAGGAAGCTACACTAGCAAAACGCTTGAGGTATATACCACAGCTAGGGATACTGAGTTGCGATTAGCGAAAACAAATCAACTGGAATTTAAAAATAAAGTACAACCCTTAGAAACTGAAATAGCAATTTTTGTAAATACAAAAAAAACATTTCAAAAATATCTAGGAATTGGTGGAGCTATAACGGATGCTTCAGCTGAAGTTTTTTCAACTTTGAATCCTGAAAAACAAAATGAACTGCTTCAATCCTATTTTGGGAAGGGTGGTATTGGGTACAATATTATAAGAACAAGCATTCATAGTAGTGATTTTGGCTTAGGGAGCCACACCTACATTGACGAAGGTGATGATAAGCTAGAAACATTTTCAATCAAAAAAGATAAGGTAAAAAGAATCCCTTTCATAAAAAGAGCGATTGAATTGATTGATGACAATTTAGTGTTTTATGCAAGCCCATGGAGTCCCCCAGCTTTTATGAAAACCAACAAAAATATGCTTAGAGGGGGGAAACTCCTTCCAGAATTTCGTCAAGCTTGGGCTAATTACTATGTAAAATTTATTGAAGCTTATGAAGCTGAAGGGATTCCTGTTTGGGGGTTGACCATACAAAACGAGCCCATGGCAACTCAACGCTGGGAATCTTGTATTTACACCGCTGAAGAAGAACGTGATTTCTTAAAGTATTATTTAGGGCCCACTCTTGAAAAAGCAGGTATGGGTGCTAAAAATATTGTGGTATGGGATCATAATCGAGACCTTATTACAAATAGAGCTAATACTATTTTTGAAGACCCAGAGGCTTCAAAATATGCTTGGGGAATTGGCTTTCATTGGTATGAAACCTGGACGGGTGGATTGCCCAAATATGATAATTTAAAAAATATCAATGAATCGTTTCCAACAAAAAACATGCTTTTTACAGAAGGGTGTCAAGAAAATTTTAATTCCGAAAGACTGCATCATTGGCCAAACGCAGAACGCTATGGAAACTCTATGATTAACGACTTTAATAGTGGAGTTGTGGGGTGGACAGATTGGAATATTCTTTTAGATGAAAGAGGAGGTCCAAATCACGTTCAAAATTTTTGCTTTGCTCCTATTCATGCAAATAAAAAAACAAGTGAATTAATATATACCCCTACTTTTTACTATATTGGTCACTTTTCAAAATTTATTAAACCGGGTGCCGTTCGTGTGAGTACAACAACAAGTCGTACTTCAATAGAAAGCACTTCGTTTATGAACAAAAACGGAAAGATCGTCACTGTCGTAATGAATCCAACAGACACTAAAATCGTTTACAAACTGATCGTTAATAACAGTGAAGCTCTTTTAGAAATTGCACCGCGCGCGATGCAATCCATAGTTTATTAAAAATATAAAGACGTTAAATTCCACAGATTATGAATAGAAAGCTTGTATTTATTGCATTTGTAGTATCCTTAGGAGGCTTCCTTTTTGGGTTTGATGCTGGAATTATTTCTGGAGTTATGTCCTTTGCAGGACCAGAATTTGAATTAAACGAAATACAGTCTGGATGGGTCGTAAGTGCACCATCATTTGCAGCAATGATTGCAATGTTATTTTCTGGTAGATTAAGTGATCTTTTGGGGAGGAGAAAATTACTCATTTTTGTTGCTTTTTTGTATGCAATCTCTGCGGTTCTATCCGCTGCTGCAACTTCTTATGAAATCTTATATATCGCAAGAATGATTGGTGGATTGGCCTTTGGTGCTGCCTTGGTATTAGCGCCTATGTACATCGCTGAAATATCAACTGCAGAAAACAGAGGTAAATTGGTTACCATACAACAACTAAATATTGTATTTGGTTTTTTCGCGGCCTTTCTAAGTAATTACTTTTTCAATAAATACAACACTCCAAATAGTGATTTTCTTACAGATGAAAATGTTTGGAGGTGGATGCTAGGCGTCGAATTAATTCCAGCAATTTTATACTTCATATTTTTGTTTTTTGTCCCTAAAAGTCCGCGATGGTTGTATCTAAAAAATCATATTTCTGATGCAAAAGAAGTTTTAATAAGACTTCACGGAAACGAAAGAGGTCATACAGAGGTCACTTCTATAGAAAATAGCATACTTACTGATAAAGACACTTCGACGTTAAAACTAACAGATTTATTAAAAAAATCGTTGCGCTTCATAATAATTATAGGTTTAATTATAGGCGTACTTCAACAAATTACAGGAATCAATGCCGTTTACTTTTATGCAACGTCTATATTTAAACAAACAGGAATTGGTAGTGATGCTGCTTTTTCATCTGGGGTGTTATTAAGTACTGTTTCGGTTGTTTTCACTTTTGTCGCCATCTACCTAATTGATAGAATGGGGAGAAGACCCTTATTGTTAATCGGCACTGCTGGGATTGCTATAAGTTTATTATTATGTGCTTATGGATTTGACAAGGCTACATATCAACTTTCCAAAGAGAAAATTTCTCAGTTTGATTTTTCTAATTCAGAAAAATTAATACATTTTTCCGACAGAATTTATGACAATGACCTCGATTTTAAAAATGATGTAAAATCTGCCTTAGGAAATGCAACATATATTAAAAATGATGGTGAAATTTTAGAAGCGGCAACTAAAATAAATGCCACTTTAGTCTTAATTGGAATTCTTGGTTTTATAGCTTGTTTTGCATTTTCTTTAGGCCCAGTAATGTGGGTGTTGTTGTCCGAGTTATATCCATTAAAATACAGGGGATTGGCCATAGGTGTAATTGCATTTGTTAATTCACTTATTAGTTCTTTGGTTCAATTAATTTTCCCTTGGGAACTTTCAAATTTAGGAAACGCATTAACCTTTTTCATCTATGGATTCATTGCTTTAATAGGCTTCTTTATCCTCTTAAAACTATTACCAGAAACGAAAGGGAAATCTTTAGAGGAGTTAGAAAAAGAGTTGGTAGGCTAGCTGTTTAAAAGAAGTGGCTAAAAAGTCCGTAACGGTTCTGTCGCATCTGCTAAAATTAAGCATCAAGTTTTAAACTAATTTAATTTTTTAAGAAGCTAATGATATAAATGATTTGTAGGTTGAACTTTCAGGGTTCACCAGTTGATTTTTCTTTATCATTCTAACTACTTCTATTCCTGATATGGTTCTCTTTGCTGATTCAAATTCTTTAAAACCTAGACCTAGCATAATACGCCACTTTATCATTCGATGGTCTTGTTCTACAATATTATTGAGGTATTTGCATTGCCTTATTTTTATGTTTGAATAGTTTCTTCGATTGTATAGTTTTATCGCAGCTTTATTCGACCCACTCTTATCGATGTTTATAAGTTCTGGATTAACATTATTCTCTATGGCTTTGATTAAAAATTTCTGTGCAGATATACGTTGTCTTCTTTTAGTTAACAAAAAGTCTACAGTATTCCCTTCTTTATCAACTGCTCTGTATAAATATCTCCACTCACCCTTTACCTTAATATAGGTTTCATCTAGTCTCCACCTTTTTCCAACTAATTTTTTTCTCTTTCTGAATTGTTGTTCTACAAGGGGTGTGAATTTGAATACCCAGCGTTGAATAGTAGCATGATCAACTTTGACTCCTCTGATAGATAAAAGTTCTTCTACATCTCTATAGCTAAGACTAAACCTTAATTTGAAGTAAACAGCTTGTAATATGATTGCTTTAGGAAAACAGTGACCTTTGAACATCTTTTTGTTGTAAATATAAAAAAATAAAATTTTTCATTACATTAGATGCGACAGAACCATTAAGTGGCGTTTTATCCTATCTTTGAAGTAATGCGAGACCTCGCTAAAACATTCAATCTTTTGACCTCAAATAATAATTTAGTCTTTTCAATTTCCAAAAACAAAACCGACCGACGAATCCGCGAGTATACATTGTCAAAAGAATTTAAAATCATAGTTAAAAAGTAAACCCTGTCTTTAATTGTTAATACAATAATTTTAGGGATTTAAAATTTGAGTTGCTATAATATCTCTATCCGGAGACATAAAAAAACCAAAACGAAAGCTTTAGTTTTTTTATCCATTAGGATTGATTTATATTGTACAGTCAATTAATCCACCAATTCAAAATAAATCTTTGCGAGTACATCCGAATCCCTGTCATTACTCATGATAAGAATTGCAGGGAGCTCAAAGGCACTATTTAATATATCCAAGAAGCCTTGACTGTTCATAAGTTCAAACATTGTACTGTTTTTAAACTTTTTTGGTACGTTATCAGTGTTAAGCTTTAAATTAAACGAAAAGTCAATAACATCCCCCTTTTTGAAATTAGCGGTAAATTTTCTGTCAGATGGGTCCCCTCCTAAAGAGGAGCCTCTTGAAAAGTTAAAGATTGTTTTTTGTTCAGGTGTGGAACTCATTTTAGCCCCATAAAAACGTTCGTTTATATAAAAATCAAGAGAATTTGAAATGTTTTTTATTTTAACTGAAAACAAACTATCCATAGTAGATTCTATATAAAAATCTAATCCATCTTCATTAGTAGTTTCCTTTGGTTTTAAATTTAAAAATGAACCCCCCTTTTTTGGAGGAGCTTTGTTGATCAATTTACCATTATTAAAAATGGTGTCTCTACTTAGTAGAAATTTGTATGAATTTGCCTTTATTTTAATTAATTGATCGGAAATGAGTTCAATTTTATTGTAGGATTGAACTAATTTTTCTTCTTCAGATTTGGAAATATTTTCATTGAATATCTTTTTTATTAGAAGATGATTTTCACCATTTAATTTAATATTTCCTTGGTACGAGTAATCACCATCACCAATCATGACATACTTAAGAGTTTTTCCGATCGAATCTATAGCAAAAACCACTTCACCTGATGAATAACTATCAGCTATTCTACCATTATTAATGGAATTTTTAAGCCCTCTAAATTTACCCTTAATGAATTGTTTTGCATATTTATCAGGATTTTTAAATCCCATTTCTGAAGTTTGGGAGTTCAATAAATTCAAATCTTTTACAACAAACGTTTCATCTACTACATTCTCATACAGTTGGTAACGAAGTCGAATGATTTTCTCGTAACTCTCTCCAATCTTTTTTCCGTTTTCTAGAACCATAAAACAAGTTCCCGAATTATTTCCAATAAAAGCACTTCCTTCAAATTGCCCATAATTTGAATTAACGTTCTTAATTGAATCAAAAAGAGCTGTATTCAAAACTGTGTTTTTAGAATTACAGCTTATTGTCAAAACTCCAATTAACAATAAATTTAAAACTGATAAAATTTTCATTTTCATATATTTTCACTGAACAAAAAACTCACAATACAAGTATTGTGAGTTAAAAAAAAAGACTAATAAAATACTTATTTTTTTATGGCGATAAGAAAATCTTTGATTGTAGAAACAAGCACAACTAAAGACGCTACTAAGTAAACGAGCCATCCAAAAGCTGGTTCAAATTTGGAACTTGCTGAGGCGCTATACCCACCATAAGATGCGTTGTAGCTAGTTGAATTAGAGCCATCATATATCAAAATTAAAGACAACCCTACAAGTAACAATAACAACCCTAATGCACTTGAATATTTAAATCTTTTGTAGCACATTACAATAGTTAAAACAACTAGCAAAAGTGCAGGGATGCCCACATCGGTGGAAACACCCATTATGTTAGCACTAGCACTAGAGTAACCAATTCCAGTACCGCCAGCGCTAGCCTTGTACTCTACCCATGGAAGAAACAATGAAATTAAGGCAACAATACAACTTCCTAAAGCCACATAGTTTGGTTTTGTAATTGGTAGAAAAATAGACCCTGAATTAGTGTTTATTTCACTAGTATTCTCTTTTGGTTTGTAAGATTTAACATTTTCAAACGCTTTTTTAAAGACGGTTTCTTCATTTACAAGTATATAAAGACCGTAGCCGAGGGCGGCAATAAATGTAACTACTGCTAAAAAAGAAGATTCAAATAACGCAAAAATTATATTTAATAGTCCTCCTACAAAAAATAGATAACCTAGTTTATTTCTTTCCATGATTTTTTTTTTAATTCAAACGCTAAATTAAATAGTTATAACTTTACAACGAGTTTTTAATATTACGTTACACTAAATATCCTGTATTTATGAATTTTGTTTTTAGTCTGTTTTTTTATCTTATTTACCCAAGCCCAGAACTTATAAAAGATCACTATTTTACATTCTATCACAAAGAGATGTTTTATATAATTGAAAAGGATTCTATTCATCAAACATTGGATGGAAGAGAATTTAAATCATGGTCACATGAAAACTCTTTGGATCATTTTAATTTTGGATTTTTAAATGCAGACGACCAAACGTATTTAATTTCAGAAGGAGGGGGAGTAGTGTACCTTTTTGAAGAGATGTTACTAAATCGAATAGACAATTCATTTGAACATAAGAACAAGTTTTTCTCCTATGATTTTATTTTAGGAAGCAAAGTTTATTCATTTGGTGGTTATGGACTACTAGATGATAATAATTTAATTTCTAAGTTTGATTTAAATTTTAAGGAATGGTCAGAGCATCTCACACAGGGAACTAAACCACCCAAACAAAGATATTCAATCGGACAAGTAATAGATTCTGTTTTATACATAGGGGGAGGAATATCTAAGCATATTGATAAAGACTTTAATTTAACTACTACAAATCAAAATAACTTTTGGCAACATGATTTTAGGAACAAAAGTTGGAATTATGTTGGTAAGGCGGATCACTTATTTTCAGAATTAATAAATAAGTTTTACAAAAAACACCTTATTCAATTCAATGAAAACACTCTTGTAATTACACAAGATGAAGTTTTTGAGCTTGATATAAAAAACAATAAACTAATCATTTATAATGATATAAATGAAAACCTTTTATTCAATTTGGATCAAATTGTATTTGATCCAGATAAAGATTTATTTATGCTCACTAAATTAAATGACGAAAAAGGTTCACTAGATCTTTTCTTTTTAAATCGAGATAAGCTGCTAGGTAATGATACGATGTCTCATAAACTTTACTCTAGTAAATGGACGTTTAGTTACTATTTATTTCCCTTTGTGTTACTCGTTTTTATTTTGTTTGTAGTAAAACGTAGGACTAAAAAGGATGCTTTGAGTGTGATTAAAAAAAATATGTCGAATATAAAAAATGAGTTTAGCGACCATGAATATTTCATCCTGGAAATTCTAATGAACCATCATCCTAACCCAGTTCAATTCCCTTCTCTTTTGTCTGAATACGAGCCCCATATGTCCTATGAATCTAGAATAAAAAAACTCCGTCTTTCAATGTCAAATATTGATGAAGTAATAAGTAAATATACTAAAAAGAGAGGATTGATATTTAGTAAGAATAAAAATGATAAAAGAATCAAGCAAGTATCTTTATCAAAATAATTCACAAAATATATGCCCTTAAGTTTATTAATAGCTTCATATTTTGTTTCGAAAACAGCTCAATTGGGTGTACAGATAAAAAGCCGAAACGCAAGTTTCGTTTTTTTTGTTTTCTGTAACGAGTAAAGCGACTCCTTTAGTTTTGCTTTGTCAAGACATTCTTTTTCATTGAGATTTTTATTAAATGTAATTAAGTGGCGTTTTATCCTATCTTTGAAGTAATGCGAGACCTCGCTAAAACATTCAATCTTTTGACCTCAAATAATAATTTAGTCTTTTCAATTTCCAAAAACAAAACCGACCGACGAATCCGCGATTATACATTGTCAAAAGAATTTAAAATCATAGTTAAAAAGTAAACCCTGTCTTTAATTGTTTATACAATAATTTTAGGGATTTAAAATTTGAGTTGCTATAATATCTCTATCCGGAGACATAAAAAAACCAAAACGAAAGCTTTAGTTTTTTTATCCATTAGGATTGATTTATATTGTACAGTCAATTAATCCACCAATTCAAAATAAATCTTTGCGAGTACATCCGAATCCACCTTTAAAACAAGTGACCTTTATGACCTTTTGTATGATCCTTCATTGCACCCAAATCACGTGTATAAAGTTATTACTTATGAGTTGAAAAAAATTGAAGACTTACTCAAAATAATTACAGGTACAAATTCACCTGTTTTTGTGAAAAGTAAATACAATAAAGACCGTCGAATCACGATTATTTCTTTGCAATTAAAGGATTATCCTCTTCAAACTAATCTGAAATAACACATCACTATTTACCGTTTTATAAATTTAAGCGTGTTTGTGGTTGTATTTTCTGAGATTTGAATAAAATAAATTCCAGATGGAAGTGCTTCTACATTAATCTGATTTACCATTTTCGCATCCAGCATCTTTTGCCCAGTCACCGTGAAAACGACAACTTCAAACTGTGTTGAATTTCCTAGAATGTTCAGCACAGACTGTGTTGGATTTGGATAAATTACCGGGGTTGTAAACACGACATCAGAGATGCTTAGCGGTACAGTATTGTGAGCATCTGGACTCCCATATAGGTTGTTACAACTCCAGCTTTGTGGAAGGCTGTTATCAAGCTCTGGATCTGTTAACTCGAGCGTGTATCCGGTATCATTTGGACAGACAGGCCATGGTGTTTCGGAGGTGTAAATAACCTGATCTTGAAGAATATTATCTGCATCAAATAAACGAACACTATCTCCACCAGACCCTAGCCCAAATCCTAAATCGCCAATATAGTTTGTGATTTCCGGGAATACAGCCGTAAAATCTATAGCATCTTTTACGATCACAATAAAGCCTCCTGCATCAATAGAAGTGCCGTTTGGAATCGTATAGATATGAGAATTGTCACTATCTTTTACAATCCAAAAGGAGATGTCTACGGCATAGGCGTTGGGATTGTGTAATTCAATCCAATCATCTGCATTGAAATCAGGTCCTGAGTTATAATTAATTTCATTAATAACTAACAATTTTTCGTTTTCTACTGCTGAGAAATTTGGAGTGATTCCAAGAGGTGTTGTTAGGTTCATGCTTATGGTGGCCGTAGTGGCATTACTAGCGCCACTCCAGTGTGAAAATTCATAACCTGCTTCTGGAATCGCAGTCAGTTGAATGGGTACCGATTCGAAGTAGTCACCCGTCCAAGCGCTTTCTTGTATTTTTAGATTTTGATTTACCTCTACAAAGCCTTCAGTAGTATTATTATTTATGATGGTTAAGGGATGGTATTCTGGCAAATTGAAGTTCGATTTAAGGTGCTCTTTTGCAATCGCTGGTCTTTCGTTTGCAAATGTTTTCATCAGGTCGACGTAGTATCCAACCCATTGATTTATTTCACTAAATCTATCGCCAATATTCACTCCAATCCCTGTGAGTGTAGGGTCTGAACGCCAACGCAGATAATGGTCAATAACTTCTGGTTGAATGGATTGATAGACCTGGTCAATATGTGTATTTAAAGCACTAGAAAGAAATCGTGTATTCAATTCGTCTGCATAGCGGTTTATAAATTGGTTTCTAAATCCAATATTTGTAACTAATTTTCTAAATAACAAGGTGGACCATGCTGGGTTTGGCCAACCAGGTCCATTCGCATCTAATGCGAAACTCAGGGTGTCATGAGTATAATTCTGCTGATCAAAAAATGATGCAAATCCAAAATCGGTATCATATAAAATCCAACGCCATTTCCCTTCTGGATGATTCCAGAATTTTATGTTGTTTCCAGGCCAATCAGAATTGCTTATAAAAACATTCGTCGCTTGGTAGAGCGCATAATTGGTTAGGTCAATTCGGTCACTAACATATTTAAAATTCGCATCAACACTCAAATTAACAGAACTGATATACCCGATCAACTCATTGTATTCGGTATTATCCCCTTCTACAATTTCTGCATTTTTTGTTAGGATGGTAATGTCATCAGCATCAATGTTGTGCTTTGCGGCTAACATATGTTCGTTGTTTTTTTCACGCATATTATACATGCCCCAATAGTCTCCATTAATATAAGTTGCCACCGAATTATGTTCTTGAAAGTCAATTCCAGATCCACGCATTAAGCTGGTTACCATGATGTCTTTCATCGAAGATCGCATCCAGTCTTGCCCCGAATTCCTTAAAATAACCGATTGGAAATCGTCATAATTTAGTTCATCAAAAAAGGGATGGTCAAATTTCGAATCGCCATATTGTCCTCTTGCAAATAATGAGAGCGATCGTTGCCCGTTTTGACCTCGACTCCAGGCGCCATATATTTTTATGCCAGCATCAAACTCCGCAGCAATCGTATTGGTGTCGCTTTCATGAAATGAAATATGTACAGGTCGCTCCCAATCTTCCCAAAAGTTAGCACCAAAATATGGAATGTTATAGTCGTAACTTCCTTGCGGTCCATAGACATAGATGCCCGTGTCGTCGTTGAATAAATTTTCTGGATCCGTCGTTAAAAATACAGTATCTAATTGCTTACTAGACTCTAAAACATAGGTTTTACTAAAACAAGGAGAAGGAAGGTAATTGTCTTGAAAAATACGTGCGCGGACCACGGTATTTTCACTTATTTGTATGGGCCATACATGAAGTGGGCTTGTTTTGGTTGGAATGGTTGCATCGGTTGTATATCGAATGGATTGCCCACTTAAATTTCCAGAAAGCGTTAGATTTGTTTGCCCACTTAAATATCCGCCTTCTTTCGAAAAGATTACGCTAGAACCAATGGCCCCTAAAAAATCATTGCTAGAGTTTACAGACCCAGGGGTCATTTCGGTATAACTAACCAAGCTCCCATTGGTTACCGACACACCATAAGAAGTGTTAGGTGGTAAATTTTCAATGACAACCTGATCTACCACTGCGCCTGTTGCATCGCTTAAAGTAAGAGTTTCGGAGTTAGATGCTATTTTAAAATTTGTGTGAAGGTTCCCACTTGTAAGCCCTAGGATTTCTGGCGGGTTAACACCAGAGCTGTTAGGCGTTGAAAAAACGGCAGATAAAAAAGGGATGATTGTAAAATCGGAAGAGCCTGCGCTAATGTTATGACCTTGGATTGTTAAAATGTTTTCACCAGCGTTTAATAGACTTTCAGGGTTTGAAATTAAAAAACGCTCGGGAGCACCTCCAGAATACATTAGCGCTTCATGATCTTGGATTGTTGGTGAGTTATATGGAGGAGGTACACCATTAATGTTGGCTCTAACAACTTCAGTTCCGTTGATATAAGCCACAAAAGCATCGTCATAATCCATGTCAAGAATCAAAGATGTTAGAGTGCTCAAATCGGAAACATTAAAAGAAACTCTTAAATAGACGGATTGTGTTCCGTTTGGCACTTCTGTAGCGTCATCTCCATCGGCATATCCAAATCCAGAATTGCCTTGCGACCATCCTGAATCATCAAAACTGGCATTTTTCCAATTCGGGTCTGGTTCAGAATTTGGTGTTAAATATTTAAAGGAATCGCCTTGATTTACCAAAGTCGTTGCAAAAGTCACCTCAGAGCGGTTTTTTGAAGACGCCCATAAAAGTAAATATTGATCTGGGCTAAGGGTCATGTTTGGAAAAACCCATTTTGTTAAATTTAGAACATCGTCTGATAATCCCCAATTGTTGATCGAAACGCTTTGAGTGCCATAATTATGAAGTTCAATCCAATCTGGAGTATCTCCATCTTCATCCGTATATATTGAGTTAGAAGAAGTGACTTCGTTTATTCTTACGGTTTGAGCGGTCACAGTTGACATCAAAACAACAAGCAGTGTTGATGCGCTTAAAAATTTGTAATTCATATTACGTTTAAAGTTAATAATCTTAAGTAGTCTTTAAAGAAATCTACAAACAAGTTTTGGTATTTGGTCTAGCTGTCCGAATTTATGTTACTAATTTTAAAATAACACTTTTATTAAAACTCAAAGATAACAAATAACTCTTTATAGATAACTTATTTTAGATAACTTACTAAATCCCTGAACATCAATACAGCTAGTGTTTCTAAAATTCAAATAAAATAATTGCTTACAACTGGTTGAGTTGGGTATTGAAGATTCAGATCTGGGGATTTAAATCACTGATAAACTTATAAAAAAAAGTATAAAGTTCCAAAAAAATAAAAACTTTAACGTTTCAACTTAATGCGCTTCGAGCCAATTGACGCCCCTATCCATTTCCACATCTAGGGGAACACTTAAGGAATAGGCGTTTTCCATTGCTTCTTTGATTAAGGTTTTCATGGTTTCCAACTCAGGCTTGTAAACATCAAAAACCAATTCATCATGCACCTGAAGAAGCATTTTGGTTTTAAAGCCACCGGCTTCCAGCTTGTTATGGATGTTAATCATCGCAATTTTAATGATATCTGCGGCGCTTCCTTGGATGGGAGCATTCACCGCATTGCGTTCTGCAGCTCCTCTGACAATCGCATTTCGAGAGTTGATGTCTTTGAGGTAACGACGTCGGTTAGAAACCGTTGTCACATAGCCGTGATCTCTTGCAAAATCGACCTGTGAACTCATGTATTTACGAAGTTTTGGATAGGTTTCGTAATAGGTTTCAATCAGTTCTTTGGCTTCGGTTCGGCTTAAATCCGTTTGATTGCTCAGTCCAAAAGCGGACACCCCATAAATAATTCCAAAGTTGACTGTTTTGGCATTGCCACGCTGTTCTCTCGTCACTTCTTCCAACGGCACATTAAAGACTTTTGCCGCGGTCGAGGCATGAATGTCTTCACCGTTTTTAAAGGCCTCAATCATGGTTTCCTCTTCGCTCATGGCTGCAATAACCCGCAATTCAATTTGAGAATAATCCGCTGCCAAAAGGATGTATTCCTCATTTCGTGGAACAAATGCTTTTCGCACTTGACGCCCGCGTTCGGTTCGGATCGGAATGTTTTGAAGGTTGGGGTTGTTACTGCTCAATCGCCCTGTGGCAGCCACCGTTTGCATGTACTCGGTATGGATATGTCCAGTGCTCTCTAACACTTGTTCGGGCAGTGCATCAACATAGGTGCTTTTCAGTTTGGCAAGACCTCTGTAATCCAATACTTTTTGAATGATGTCATGGTCTTTTGCCAAATAAGACAATACATCTTCTGCCGTACTGTACTGACCTGTTTTGGTTTTCTTTGGTTTATCGACCAGCTTCATTTTTTCAAACAAAATCACCCCCAATTGTTTGGGTGAGGCGATATTAAAAGTCTCTCCAGCAGCTTCAAATATTTCTGTTTGGAGTCTCTCAATATCATTGTTTAAATCTGCCGAAAGTGAGTTTAAAAATGCGGTATCTAACTTGATACCTTCTAGTTCCATCGAGGCCAATACTTTGACCAATGGAATTTCTATTTCATTAAATAATTTCAAAGTATCGGCATCGGTCAGTTCTTTTTTGAAATGACGTGCCAATTGATAGGTAATGTCCGCATCTTCCACGGCATATTCAGTGAGTTTTTCAAGTGATACATCGCGCATTGAAAGTTGATTCTTTCCTTTTTTTCCAATAAGATCCGTAATGGAAATAGGGGTGTAGTTTAAATAGGTTTCTGCCAACACCTCCATATTGTGACGCATATCAGGGTTGATTAAATAATGCGCAATCATGGTATCAAACAAAGTTCCTTTGACCTCGATATTATATTTGTGCAATACTTTTAAGTCGTATTTTAAGTTCTGCCCAATTTTCTCAATATGAGTCGCTTCAAAAAAGGGTCTAAATAATTCGATTAATTTTTGGGCTTCCTCAAATGATTCTGGAAATGGAATGTAAAATCCTTTATGTGCTTCCCACGAAAAGGAAATCCCTACAAGTTCTGCTTTCAACGGATTGAGTCCTGTGGTTTCGGTATCAAAACAGACCGAAGTTTGGCGCATCAACTGCTTGATAAAGAGTTTCAACCCTAAATCACCTGAAACACTTTGGTAAAAGTGCGGCACTGAAGTGGCGGTTTCTCTGCCGTAGTTTTGTGTCGCCACAGCCGCTGAAGGTTCGTCTCCACCAAACAAGGAAAATTGTCCAGCTCCTGCATCTGATACCGGTTTAGGTGTTGGTTTCGGAGCAGAATCCTCTGTCGATGAAGGGGTACTTTCAGGGGATTTTACAGCAAATGTTTTATTAAAATTATCGATCAATCGTCTGAACTCCAAGTCTTGAAAAAGGGCACTCACTTTTTCGGTATCGGGTGCAGAGAGTTCAAAACTTTTTGGATCAAATTCCACCGGAACATCCAATAGAATGGTGGCTAATTTTTTAGACAACAATCCAAGTTCTGCATTGGCCTCAATTTTTTCTTTCATTTTCCCTTTGAGCTCGTGGGTATTTGCCAATAAATTTTCCATGCTGCCATATTGCGCAAGCAGTTTTTTAGCCGTTTTATCACCCACGCCAGGAAGTCCTGGAATATTGTCGGATGCATCGCCTTTCATCCCTAAGAAATCGATCACTTGAAGCGGGTCTTCAATTTCAAATTTTGCTTTGATTTCTTCGACACCCCAAGTTTCATAGCCGCCTCCAAACATGGGGCGGTACATAAAAATATTCTCACTGACCAATTGTGCAAAATCTTTATCGGGGGTGACCATAAAGGTTTTATAGCCCTCTTTTTCGGCTTTTTTAGCTAGGGTTCCAATAATATCATCTGCTTCAAATCCTTCTTTGACAATTATAGGAATGTGCATCGCCTCCAAAATTTCATAGATATAAGGAATGGCTACTTTTATTCCTTCGGGGGTTGCATCTCTATTGGCTTTATATTCTTTAAAAATTTCAACACGGTCTTTACTCCCGCCTTTGTCAAAACAAACTGCCAAATGATCGGGACGTTCTCTTTTTATAACATCTAATAAAGAGTTGGTAAATCCTAGAATGGCAGAAGTATCTAGCCCTTTTGAGTTGATTCGAGGGTTTTTGATAAACGCATAATAACCTCTAAAAATGAGAGCATAAGCATCGAGAAGAAATAAGCGTTTTTGTTCGGCCATTGGTGTTGTTATTAAGCGTCTTTATTAAAATATTCAGATTGTATTGTTTCGTTTTTTCCTTGTTGGAATTTGGTCATACTGAACCATTGATGGATCGAAAAGGAGCCTGTTTGTCCTTGTTTATTGATCGCAATATATCCCACTTGAAAATTTTTGTAATTGCTATTTGGTTTATCAACTATTCGTCGAATAGCAATTTCACAAGCTTCTTGAGGCGATTTTCCTTGTCGCATCAATTCTACAACCAAAAAACTTCCGACGGTTTTTACAACTTCTTCACCAAGTCCAGTGGCAACGGCGGCTCCAATTTCATTATCAACAAACAGTCCTGATCCAATGATGGGAGAATCGCCAACCCGCCCGTTTAGTTTATACGCTAATCCACTTGTGGTGCAAGCACCCGAAAGGTTTCCACCTTTGTCGATAACCAGCATCCCAATGGTGTCGTGATTTTCTATATTAATAATGGGGCTGTATTCACTTTTTACTTTCCAAGCTTCCCAGCTTTTTTTAGAATCTTCGGTGAGTAAATTTTCTTTTTTGAACCCTTTTTGTAGAGCAAATTTTTCGGCACCACTTCCAGCTAGCATGACGTGTGGGGTGTCTTCCATTACTTTTCGAGCGACAGAAACGGCATGGGTGATGTTTTGTAAAAACACCACAGAACCACAGTCACCATTTTGATTCATGATGCAGGCATCAAGGGTGACATTTCCGTCTCGGTCGGGGAGCCCGCCTTTGCCAACAGACTGCCCTTTTTCATTAGCTTCCTCGACTCGACAGCCTTGCTCAACGGCGTCCAACGCTGATCCTCCATTTTGTAAAACTTCCCACGCTTTTGCAGTGGCATTTTTCACATCCCAAGTGGCAATGACAAGCGGAAGTGAAGCCACCTCCAAAGTGCTAATAACACTGTCTGAAGGCGTCGTTTCAGCACAACTGGTTAAGCTCTTTCCAAGTGCTAAACCAATCCCCGAAAGGGATGCATTTTTCAAAAACTTTCTTCGCTTCATTTTATTTATTAATTGAAATCCCTTGATTTTTCAAGACACTCTTTGTCTTATACGCATAAAATAATAGATACATAAAACAGAAAACGGCAATCCAATACGAAGATTGAATGCTAAAAATATCTGCTAATTTTCCTTGTAATGGTGGAATAATTGCTCCTCCTAAAATCATCATAATTAAGAAAGCAGACCCCTGTGAGGTGTATTTTCCTAATCCAGAAATGCTCAAGGTAAAAATACAAGGCCACATAATAGAACAAAACAAACCGCCTGAAAGCAATGCATATAATGCCAATTGTCCCGATGCAAAAATGCCAATGAGGACTCCAACAACCCCCAAGGTACTAAAGATCTTTAAGGTTGTGATAGGGTTGTCTTTTGCGAGAAAAAAGCCTCCAATTTGAATGGCAATACACAGGCTAAACAATAAAATTTCTGTGACCGAATAGCTGCCAAAGTTAACCAATAGAATCACCCCAAAAGCGACATAAGGCACTAGGATGAGTAACCATTTTTTAAGCCCTTTACTCGGGTTAAAAACAGTGATAGCGCCTACCCAGCGACCAATCATCATTCCGCCCCAATATAAGGAAATAAAGGGCGCGATTTCAGCATCATTCATCACCTTTAAACCCAATGGATTTAGGTTGTTTATTTTATCAGCTACCGATTTTAAGAGTTCGCCCAAATTACTTTGAATGGTCACTTCGACCCCTACGTACGTAAAAATTGCAAGCATTCCTAAAATCAATTGTGGGTATTTCATAGCACCCCAGCCTTCAGCTGATTTTGAAGCACGAGTATTGGCGAAAAATACACTTATTACAACTGCAAATAATGCGATCAAAAGTAAATAAAGACGTTTGTTTTCAAGCGCTTCCGTGGTAACTTCTCCTCCAGTATAGGTATTAAAAATCAATCCAAAACAAACAAATATAATAACGGTTAATGCAATCAACATGTTTTTTGCTTTATTGGCAGGTTCAAACACTTCATTTGTTTTTGTGTTTGGTAGCTTTTTAGAAAAATGAAATAGAGCTGCTGCGGCTAAAAACAAGGCACCTACCCCTAAGTATAAATATTGTATGGTGGTTAGTTTTATCTTGTTATTTAGGATCATTTGATTCAGTTCATCACCGGATAATGGGGTAGATCCGAAAATGATAAACGCTATAACGATGGGTCCAATGGTCGTCCCAAAAGAGTTGACACCCCCTGCAAGGTTCAATCGGTGTGAGCCTGTTTCTGGATCGCCGAGTGCAATCGCAAATGGGTTCGCTGCCGTTTGTTGCAACGAAAATCCAAGACCTACAATAAACAAAGCTAATAATACCAAATAAAATACCGAAGTATCTCCTTGTTGCGATCCATCTACAAAGGGATACATTAACAAGGCTCCAAGTGCCGAAATTAAGAGTCCATAGACAATGCCATTTTTGTAGCCCCAGTTATTGAGAATGTCTTTTTTTACAGCACTCGATATGATGAATAATATGAGGGCTCCTAAGTAATAAGCGCCATAAAAGGCAAAATCTACCAATTGAGATTGAAATTGATCAATGCTAAAATAGGTTTTACAAAAAGGGATAAAAACGCCGTTTGAAGCGGCAATAAACCCCCAGAAAAAGAAGACCGTAACAAGGGTTGTTAAGGCTGAATTATTGTTTTTAGTGCTCATAAGTAGTTGTGTTAGGTTGCTATGAAATTGTATTAAATAAAAATGGCTTACAAACGACGCTGGTGTCGAAAATTACATTTTTGTTTTAAAGATTAGAAATATAGTGAAAATTCCCAAATCTAAAAGTATCGTTAAATAAAATTATTAACTCAATTATCAGCCGCTAATGTTATACTTTTGTAGTTGATTTCTTCTAAAATATGATTCGATTAATAATTTTTTTACTTCTTGTTTTATCCTTAGATTTTTATGCGCTACAAAGTCTAAGAAGCGTGGTTAGAAATCCGTTGGTAACTTATGGATATGCTATCATTTCACTCGCAGTACTAGGCGTTTTTGTCTACCAAGCAATGACCTTCGATAGAGGCGCAGGAGGTAACCAAGGTTTTTATTTAGCATTTGCAATATTTGTTTTGGTTTATGTTCCTAAGTTGGTGCTAATTGTTTTTATGTTTGGAGAAGATGTTTATCGACTGTTTGAAGCAGGTGTTAATTACTTTATTTCAAAACCAGAAAAACCTTCCACCTTTTTTAACTCAAGACGAAAATTTATTGGACAACTTGCGTTAGGATTAGCAGCCATCCCGTTTATATCCATACTTTATGGAATTACAAAAGGGAAATATAATTTTAAAGTTTTAAAATACACCTTGTATTTTGAGGACTTACCCGCTGCTTTTGATGGGTATCAAATCACTCAAATAAGTGATATTCACAGTGGAAGTTTTGATCAGAAAGAAAAAATTGAATATGCGGTTGATTTAGTCAACCAACAAGCATCAAACGTGATTATGTTTACAGGCGATTTAGTCAATAGTAAGTCTAAAGAAATGCGTCCTTGGAAATCCACATTTTCCAAATTAAAAGCGCCTGACGGTGTGTTCTCCGTTTTGGGAAATCATGATTATGGCGATTATACCCGATGGCCTTCAGATAAAGCGAAAGCAAACAATTTTCAAGAATTATTAGACATCCAAAAAGACATTGGGTTTGATTTATTGAGAAACGAAAGTCGGTTTATAAAAAAATCTGGAGATCGTTTGGCAATCATAGGGGTCGAAAACTGGGGAAAAGGATTTAAGCAAAAAGGCGATTTAAAGCTTGCTACAGCTGCTGTTGACCCCACAGATTTTAAAATACTCTTAAGCCATGATCCTTCGCATTGGCAGTACGAAGTTGTCAAAGATCCGCAACAGTATCATTTGACGCTCAGCGGTCATACGCATGGGATGCAATTTGGAATTGAAATCCCAGGTGTGATCAAATGGAGTCCTATCAAATGGCGCTATAAATACTGGGCTGGCATCTACGAAAAGGCAGGTCAGTACATCAATGTGAACCGTGGGTTTGGCTTTTTAGCATTCCCTGGCCGGGTTGGAATATGGCCTGAAATCTCCGTTATAACGCTAAAAAAAGGGATTAATAACGCTTAAATATCAGAAAATGTTATATTTACCCCAATAAATTACTTATTTTATGGTAGATTACGATCATAGTTAAGTAAAATTATCATTGAAGGTTGATCCATAAAACACCATGATATGTCAAAATTTGGAGAGTTAATAGATGTTGAAATTCCAGTATTGTTTGAATTTTTCACCGAATGGAGTGATGAATCTGAAGCGATGCACGATGTACTTAGGCATGTTGCAGCTGCAATGGGAGACAAGGCGCGCGTTATAAAAATTGATGTTGACAAAAACAAAGATCTCTCGGAAGCACTACGCATTAAAGGCTTGCCAACGTTAATTATTTATAAATCTGGCGACATGAAATGGCGCCAAAGCGGAGAGCTCGACGCCAATACCATTATTGGTCGGATTCAAGAATATGTCTAACCGTCGTTAAGATTCATCAGCATCCAAAACGATAGAATCCATGTCCTCTTTGTCTTGCAGGTCTTCCGCATCTGGTTCGCCAGTAAACAGTCTAAGATAGGAATTGAATTTCCCCATTTCAGTTTTAATAAAGGCCTCAGTTTCATAAAAAGCAGTCACATCAACTAAACTTCTGTAGCGTTCAATATCATTGTAGATGGTTTGAATTTGTTTTGATTGATTATAATCGGAAAGAGTGCTATAATAAGCTAAGTTTTCTTGATATTTACGACTTACATCTATATATAATTTTCGTGCCTTTTCAGTAGCTTCCAATTCATAATACGCGCCAATGTAAGGCTCTAATAAGGTGTAAAATCCAAACAAATCGACGGGCATTTTGGCCATCGCTAAATCTGCAATTTCTTCCGCTTTTTCTAATTCACCTTCTTGGATTAACACTTCGATAAGTCGCGCTAAGTTCCCGCGATAGGTTAAACTATTTTTTCGGGTTTCAACATCATGATACATTGAGGGATCTCCATTATTCCCCCAATCCCAATTGGTGACCATTTCGTACATTTTATCGGAGTCAATACGACCCATATCAAAAGGGTTGTCTTTCGCAACTGGCGTTTTTATAGGTACTAATTTGTACACCAAACCATCCAATTGTAAATAGTCTTTCATCCAAATATAATCTTCATCTCCAAACGCACCGCCTGTAAAATAGATGGGGCGTTCCCAATTATTATTAGCGATAATATCCAACATCAATAAACGATTTTTGTAGAGTGCTGCCCCTTTGATTTTAATGTCAATATACGGTACGATTAAGGTCGAATCTTTTGCTTTTACAATTCCATTTTTTAAGACAGATGCTTTATCAACAGGAATTCTAACGTGTTCTGTAGGTAAGTAATTGGCATTTAAATCTTGGCGGCGTTGTCCGCTTGTATCATAGCCTTGTTGTTCAAGAACATGTTTGTACTTGGTACGTGGGTCATCACTTGTAATAAAACCTAAAAATTGATCAATACTAAGAGTATCGTTAGTGACGACCTCTTTGATGATATAATCGCGTGTGCCCCACTTAAATTGATCATGGGTCAATGCAGAGGGAATTGGATCGCTTTCATACGCTTTGCGTTTCATTTGATCAATGTACCAATCCACATTTAATAAACTCGTACACACTACACGCACATCCCGTCGAATGCCTTCAATTTCCTGTGCATACCAAAGTGGAAAGGTATCGTTGTCACCAATGGTAAAAAGGATGGCATTGGGATCACAAGATTCTAAATACTGAATGGCCATCGCGTGGGCCGTTTCTCTTTTCGATCGATCATGGTCGTCCCAGTTTTGACTTATTAAAATCCCTGGGACAGCGATCAAACAGACCCCGCTCACAATGGGTGCTAACAAGTTTGTTTTTGTGTAGCTGCTTAATTTTTCAAAAATGGCAAACACTCCAAATCCGATCCAAAGTGCAAAGACGTAAAAAGATCCTACCAACGAATAATCCCGTTCGCGCGGTTCAAAAGGTCGGACATTGGTATAGACCTGTATGGCAATTCCCGTAAATAAGAAAAACACCAGCATCGTCCAAAAGAGTTTTTTGTCTCTATTAAAAAGAAAGAATAATCCAATGAACCCTAGCAATAAAGGCAAGAAGTAGTAGGTGTTTCTGGCTTTGTTATTTAAAACATCACTTGGGAGGTTGTCTTGAGAAATGCCTAAAAAATAGGTGTCTATAAACGAAATTCCGCTGATCCAATTGCCATGCAAGTCAAATTTACCCTGGACATCATCTTGTCGTCCGGTAAAATTCCACATAAAATAACGCCAATACATATAGCCAATCTGATAATCAAAAAGGTAATAAATGTTTTGAAGGAGGGATGGTTTTTGAATGTCGATATAACGCCCATATTTTTTCAGAAAGGCAGTGTAGTCTTCGTAATCGACGTCTCCATTTGCAACCGCTCCTTTGAAGTCGTTGATAATGGCACGTAAATCGTTTTGCATTTGATACTCACTCTTGATTGAAAACTCCAAAAAGCCAGAGAACATCATATAATTTTCAGCGTGTTCAGAACTCCACATTCTTGGTAAAAAAGACGCGTGCTCGGAATTGTAGTTTTGTAAACCGTCTTTGTAGTCGTTTACAATTACATATTTCCCTGCAGTTTTGTCTTTTTCATATTTTGGCTTATCATCAATATATGGTTGGTTTTCATCCAATCCAGCATATTGATCGGTGAATTGAGGCCCATAAAATAAATGTGTTTTTGGATATTGCTCTAAGTTATAATAGGCGAGGAGTTCTCGGGCACTTGAAGGATTATTTTCATTAACTGTGACGTTGGCATTGGCTCGAATTGGCAATAACAACCACGATGAAAATCCAACGATGATAAACGTGATGCATAAAAGTCCCGTATTAAAATAGATATAGCCTTTTTTTCGAGTGTAGTTTAAACCCAAATAAACAAATGCCACTAAGGCTATAAATGCGATGACTGAGCCCGAATTAAAAGGCAGCCCTACAGAATTCACAAAAAAGATTTCTAAAGCACTAAAATAGCGAAGAATGTTAGGAGCGAGGAGTTTAAATACAAATAATAAAATAGCAACGCCAGCAACATTGGCAAGAATAAAATTCTTTACCGTCACGGTTTTATAGTTTTTGAAAAAATAGATAAGACCAATGGAAGGAATGGTTAAAAGGCCCATGAAGTGGACCCCAAACGATAGGCCAACAATAAATGAAATGAGCACTAACCACTTGTTGCCTCTAGACGTAAACATGTCCTTTTGCCAGCGCAGACCTAAGTAAAACATGACTGCTAAAATTAAAGTTGCCATCGCATACACTTCAGTTTCAACAGCATTAAACCAAAAGGAATCGGTAAACGCAAAGGACAAACTCCCAACAAATGCGGCACCTAGAATGGCAATTTGTTGATTTTTAGATGTTTTTGAGTCGGTTTTAGCGACTTGTTGGATAAGCAACACAATTGTCCAAAACATAAACAAAATAGCGAAGGCACTTGCCGTAGCACTCATCATATTAATCATGAGTCCTATTTGGGTAGGGTCGGTAGCAAAAATCGAAAAGAACGCCCCCATCATCTGAAAAAACGGTGCCCCAGGAGGATGTCCTACTTGTAGTTTAGAAGACGTTAAAATATACTCACCTGCATCCCAAAAACTTACGGTGGGTTCAACCGTCAGGCTATACGTGATAAATGCTATTAAAAAGGCAAGCCATCCTAAGATGAGGTTCCATTTTTTAAAATTAAAATCCGCCATGGTGTAAAATTGAAGTTTGAGGCGAATTTAATAATAATTACTCAAGGTTTAAAAGGTTTTAAGTAAACCTTAATATTTTTTAGTTAAAACGGATAAAATACTTTTTTAGAAAAGCACTTCATGTAGATACCTTCCTGGCATCAAGATAAATAATCCGGCGAGAAGTAAGCCCGTCCAGTAGAGTAATTTCATGCTGCGTTTGTGTCGTTGTATATTTCCTTTTTTTACCGCAATTAAACTGCTAGGAACCGTCCATATCGCGAGAAAACTCAATAAAGGTATCCATCCAAAATGATTTAGAAATGTGGGACCTACATAGGCTTTCAAAAATAAGAATACAATAGAGGAAAAAATAAATTTAAAAATGTTTGTGCAAACAAAACTTTATTATAAATTTGCAGCCTCATTAAGAGATTGGCCCATGGTGTAACTGGCAACACGTTGGTTTTTGGTACCAAAGAGTCTAGGTTCGAGCCCTAGTGGGCCAACTAAAACAAGGATAAACACTTGTTAAATTCAATTTTTATGTCGTATATTTGCAGCATAGAATGATAAATGAAAAAGCGAGGGGACATAAAGTCCCCTCTTTTTATACCAAATGTTTAGAGATATAGTAAAAGAGTTATTAGAACATTGCCTTGAGCAAAGACAAGATTTATTTTTAATAGATTTTGATATTTTAGAAGGTAATAAAATTAGAATCGTCATTGACGGAGACAAGGGTGTTCTTGTCGAAGACTGCATGTTTATCAGTCGAGGGATCGAGCACAACTTGGATCGAGAAGAGCACGATTTTGCATTGGAAGTATCCTCGTCTGGAGCCACCACTCCATTGACTCATCCACGTCAATTTCAGAAACACATCGGCAGAACATTAGAAGTAAGAGCTACAGAAAATCAAAAAATTGAAGCGGTCCTTACTGCTGCCAACAAAGAAGATATTGTACTTGAATGGAAAGCTAGAGAACCAAAACCAATCGGAAAAGGAAAGGTCACAGTTCAGAAAAAAGCAACCCTTCTGTACACAGATATAAGTGAAGCAAAAGTGAAAATATTATTTTAATACAAGACTAAAATTATGGAAAATTTAGCGTTAATTGATTCGTTTTCAGAGTTTAAAGACGAAAAGTTAATTGATCGTGTGACCTTAATGTCAATCTTAGAAGATGTGTTTAGAAACACATTGAAAAAGAAATTTGGTGATGATGATAATTTTGATATTATCATCAACCCAGATAAAGGCGATTTAGAAATATGGAGAAATAGAGTTGTAGTGGCTGATGGTGAGGTTGAAGAAGAAAATCAAGAAATCTCTTTAACAGATGCTCGAAAAATTGAACCAGATTTTGAAGTTGGTGAAGATTTGTCTGAAGAAGTAAAGTTGATCGATTTAGGACGACGTTCTATTTTAGCACTCCGTCAAAACTTGATTTCTAAAATTCATGAGCACGACAACACGAATATATACAAACACTTTAAAGACCTTGTTGGAGAAATATATACTGCTGAGGTCCATCACATTCGTCACCGTGCGGTGATTTTATTAGATGATGACGGTAATGAATTAATTCTTCCAAAAGACAAACAAATTCCATCTGATTTTTTCAGAAAAGGAGAAAATGTCAGAGGAATTATTGAAAGTGTTGATTTAAAAGGCAACAAACCTTCTATTGTACTCTCAAGAACAGCCCCTGTTTTTCTTGAAAAACTATTTGAACAAGAAATTCCAGAAGTTTTTGATGGTTTAATATCTGTTAAAAATGTCGTTAGAATTCCAGGCGAAAAAGCCAAAGTTGCGGTAGATTCTTATGATGACCGAATTGACCCTGTAGGCGCATGTGTTGGAATGAAAGGTTCTAGAATTCACGGCATTGTTCGTGAATTAGGAAATGAAAACATTGATGTGATCAACTATACATCCAACTTACAGCTTTATATTTCAAGAGCATTGAGTCCAGCCAGAGTTACATCGATTAAAATAAATGAAGAAACTAAAAGAGCTGAGGTTATTTTAAAACCTGAAGAAGTTAGTAAAGCCATTGGTAGAGGCGGTCATAACATTCGTTTAGCAGGCCGTTTAACTGGTTATGAAATTGATGTATTTAGAGAAGGTGTAGAAGAAGATGTTGAGCTTTCTGAATTTTCGGATGAAATAGAAGCATGGGTCATCGCTGAATTTGCAAAAGCAGGTTTAGATACTGCCAAAAGTATCCTAGAACAAGAGATTGGAGATCTTGTAAAACGTACCGATTTAGAATTAGAAACCATTGAAGATGTCGTTCGTATTCTTAAAGAAGAGTTTGAAGAGTAAAATTTTAATTATATTTGGTACCCAATAAGTTCGGATTACCACACGATTATACGTAAGAACTACTGTTAAAAAATATCAAAGGCAATTTATGGCTGAAATTATTAGATTAAATAAAGTGTTAAGGGAATTGAATATTTCTCTCGATCGAGCGGTCGATTTTTTGGAAACAAAAAACGTTGAAATAGAAAAACGCCCTACAACCAAAATCACTTCAGAAGTGTACGATCTTCTTGCAGGAGAGTTTCAAACCGATGCAAATAAGAAAGTCGCTTCCAAAGAAGTAGGTGAAGCTAAGCTAAAAGAAAAAGAAGCCTTACGAGTTCAGCGTGAAGAAGAAATTGAGCTTAAACTTCAAAAAGCCGAAGCTGCTAAAGCAGTTTTGAAAGCTAAACAAGCTCTTCAAGGCCCTAAAAAAGTTGGAAAAATTGATTTAGATGGTCCAAAAAAAGCAGCTCCAAAAACAGAAGTTGTCAAGCCAGCTGAGGATACAAATCCAGCCCCTCCAAAAGTTGAGGACACTCCAAAAGTAAAGTCTGCACCTAAAGTTGAAGCAACACCAAAAGTAGAGCCAAGTCCTTTGCCAGCTACTGATAAAAAAGAAATACCCGCTCCTAAAGTAGAGCCAGCAACTCCCGTTGGCGATGCCAATACAGAAGCTGTTGAGACAGGAGAACACAAAGTTGAAACTACTAATTATCAAAAACTTTCAGGGCCAAAATCTACAGGACAAACAATAGATTTATCTCAATTTAATAAGCCTAAAAAAGCGAAGCCAGTGACGCCTGCAGTCGGAGCAAATTCTGCAGACGCCAGAAAAAAACGTCGTAGAATTAGTAAAGTTGGAAATGCACCTTCACAACCCAGAGCAAATTTCAGAAACCGCCCACCGCAAGCAAGAACGCAAGTTCCAAAAGTAGAGCCAACAGCTGAAGAAGTTCAAAAACAAGTAAGAGAAACCCTTGAAAAATTACAAGGGAAATCAAACAAAGGTAAAAAGGGTGCAAAATATAGAAAAGACAAAAGAGATCAGCACCGTCAACAGACTGAAAAAGATCAAGAACAACAAGAATTAGAAAATAAAGTACTAAAAGTTACCGAATTTGTAACGGCAAGTGAAGTGGCAACCATGATGGATGTTTCGGTGACTCAAATTATTTCAGCCTGTATGTCCCTTGGAATGATGGTGACCATGAATCAGCGTTTAGATGCTGAAACCTTAACCATTGTTGCAGAAGAATTTGGATACTCGGTTGAATTTGTAACCGCAGATATTGACGAAGCCATTGAAATCGTAGTCGATACTGCCGAAGATTTAGAAACACGTGCTCCGATCGTTACGGTTATGGGACATGTCGATCACGGTAAAACATCCTTACTAGATTATATTAGAGAAGAAAATGTAATTGCAGGAGAATCTGGAGGCATCACTCAACATATTGGAGCTTACGGAGTAACCCTTGGAACAGGACAAAAAATAGCATTCTTAGATACTCCAGGTCACGAGGCCTTTACAGCGATGCGTGCACGTGGTGCGCAAGTAACTGATATAGCAATTATTGTCATTGCGGCGGATGATGATATCATGCCTCAAACAAAAGAAGCCATTGCCCATGCACAAGCAGCGGGTGTACCAATCATATTTGCAATTAATAAAATAGACAGACCCGCAGCAAATCCTGAAAAAATCAAGGAAGCCTTGGCTAATATGAATTTATTAGTAGAAGACTGGGGTGGAAAAATTCAATCGCATGACGTCTCTGCATTAAAAGGAGATGGTGTCAAAGAATTATTAGAAAAAGTATTGCTAGAAGCTGAATTATTAGAGCTGCAAGCAAATCCAAATAAACCCGCTTTAGGAACCGTAGTTGAAGCCTTTTTAGATAAAGGTCGTGGTTATGTTTCTACAATCTTAGTACAAGCTGGAACGCTTAAAATTGGCGATTATGTCTTGGCAGGAAAAAACAGTGGAAAAGTGAGAGCCATGCATGACGAACGAGGAAACGATATTCTTTTCGCAGGTCCTTCTACACCAATCTCAATTTTAGGATTGGATGGCGCGCCGCAAGCAGGTGATAAATTTACCGTATTTAAAGATGAGCGTGAAGCGAAGCAGATTGCGGCCAAACGTACGCAACTACAGCGTGAACAATCTGTAAGAACTCAACGTCATATCACATTAGATGAAATAGGAAGACGTATTGCATTAGGAGACTTTAAAGAACTAAACATTATCTTGAAAGGAGATGTAGATGGTTCTGTAGAAGCCTTAACAGATTCGTTCCAGAAATTATCGACCGAAGAAATTCAGGTGAATATTATTCATAAAGGGGTTGGAGCCATTACAGAAAGTGATGTGTTACTCGCCACGGCATCTGATGCGATTATTATTGGATTTAATGTGCGTCCAATGGGGAATGCTCGTCAAATTGCGGATAAGGAAGAAATCGATATCCGAATGTACTCAATTATATACGATGCAATTAACGATCTTAAAGATGCGATGGAAGGCATGTTGTCTCCAGAATTTAAAGAAGAAATTACAGGAACCGCAGAAATTAGAGAAACCTTTAAAATCTCTAAAATCGGGACGATTGCAGGGTGTATGGTTACCGATGGTAAAATATACAGAAGTGCTGGAATTCGATTGATTAGAGAAGGGGTGGTAGTATATACAGGCGAACTAAGCTCTTTAAAACGCTTCAAAGACGATGCGAAAGAAGTGGCTAAAGGGTATGACTGTGGGATGCAAGTGAAAAACTACAACGATATTCGTGAAGGTGATATTTTGGAAGCCTTCCGTGAAGTAGAGGTTAAAAAAACACTTAAGTAGTAGTATTTAGTTTATAGATACATAAATTTTTAAAGACTGTATGCCTTTTGGACATACGGTTTTTAGTTTACTACCTGTTTGTGTATAATAAATAAAAACTTGTAATAAATTATAAACAAGTGATTTGTGGCTTAGCTGTGCTCTTGGTGTCAAAGAGTTTACGTACATTTGAATCACCAATTTAATTTATAGTATGAAAAAACCAATTATAACTTTAGTAGTATTTTTCTGTTTTATTTTTAGTGAATCCGTTAATGCACAAGATCCGTTTATTGGAGAAATCAGAATGTTTGCAGGAAATTTCGCACCACGAGGTTGGGCGAAATGCGAAGGTCAATTACTGCAGATTAGTCAAAACTCTGCATTGTTTGCAATACTAGGCATCAATTATGGCGGCGATGGCAGAACTACTTTTGCATTGCCAGACTTAAGAGGTCGGGTGCCCATGCATTATGGATCTGGATCTGGGTTATCTTCATATACACAGGGACAATCCGGGGGAGCTGAAACAAATATGCTAGCGGTCGCTAATTTACCTGCTCATAATCATTCCATCAATGCGGTTACGGCAGACGGTAATGCATCGATTCCTGGCGGCAATTTGCCAGCCGGCACAAAACTACTAGACAAGGAATACTCCGATGCTGTAGGTACCACCACTATGAATGCTACAATGGTGAGTAGCACAGGTGGAGGACAGGCTGTTAATAATATGCAACCCTATCTTACAGTGACTTATATTATTGCTTTACAAGGCCTTTATCCATCAAGAAATTAAAGACAGATGAAATTAATTATTCAACTCTTTATTTTTACAAGTATAAGCTTCAATGGCTTTGCTCAAATTACGCTCAACGCTTGCCAAGCGTTATTTGACGATCAAGAATTTATATTCACTCAAACGGATACAGACGCTACTGGGAGGGCTGTTTTTGAAACCACACCAATCACAGGCGATCAGCCTTGTAGCGGCATTGGGGTTTGTGAATTTCAAATCGCTTATAATGACACCGATAGTCGATGGGAGCTCCGAGCAGATGATGGTAATGGTGATTTTTCTGGAACGTATTTAATTTATTATAATACTGCGCAATCGACACCAAATCCTCCAGATGCCACTTTGGGCGTTTGGGTTGAGAATTCGACGACAGACACAAACACTCCGTTTTGTGGAGGGGATGAAGATTCCACGATTGTAACGCTCACAGGTGATGTTCAAAGTGAAACATTAGCGACTTATAATCAAGAGTTTGCAGGTCTATTTAAACTATTTCCCAATCCGAGTTCAGGCTTAATTACAATAGAGTCGGCTTTTGAGATTTCAAATATTCAAGTAGTTGACCTTTCTGGGAAATCAGTTATAAGTAGTTCTAAGATTCATCAAAATACGATAGATGTCCATCAACTTCAAATAGGATTTTACATCACTAAATTTGAAATTAACAACCGACGTTATTTTGAAAAAATTCTAATTAAATAGAAGTTTGTTGCTTTTAAGGTTTAAAAGGGAATGCATTAGGAAACAACTTTTTTACGACCAATAACTCCCGATCCGCTTCAAGGCGCGTTCTAAATTTCCCGACCCAAATTTTATAGTTCGGCGTTTCATATTTCATTTCAACAAAGTGATCTGGAAACTCTGTTTTGAACTCAACAAGAGCGGCTTCTGCATCAAGTCGATTCCCATTAAATATTTGGATTTTAATGTAGTCTTGCTCTTTATTCAACTCTTTTTTAAGCGCTAAGACACGATCAATTTCTGCACTTTTATTTATGTGTACCACTCCCTCTTGCGCCAATATAGGCGTTGAAAATAAGACACTTATAATAAAATATTTATAACAAATTAATTTCATAATATTGGATTGCTTTTACAAATGTAAACGAATATAATTAAAAGATAAAAAAAACACTTATTTAGAACGTATATAAATTAGAAACTTACACATATCTAACATTTCAAAAATGGACATTATATGTTACTTTTGCCTAAGTTTTTTATAAACGGATATTACCTATTTGCATGATAAAATCGTACCAAAGTTTAGAAATGACTTCTATCAACACTATGAAACAGGGATTTAACTTTTACACGCTCTCGAAAACACTATTTTCGGGGCTTTTATTTTTCTCAATTATATTCACGTCACTTTACGCACAAGAAGGCGATCCTGCTAAGGGAAAATCGTTATTCAATGCTAACTGTGCTGCTTGTCACCAATTAGATAAGAAAATGACGGGGCCTTCGCTTCGAAATGTGGAAACACGACTAAGCGAAACCGAAGGTTTAGACCGCGTTTGGCTCAATGCTTGGATTCGTAACAGTTCTGCTATGATTAAGTCTGGAGATGCGTATGCGAATAAAATTTATGCTGAATACAACGGCTCTGCAATGACTGCTTTTCCACAATTTTCAGATGAAGACATCTCAAATATTTTAGCCTATACCGCTCAAGAAAAAGCAGCGCCTGTAGCTGCTGCTGTTGCAACAACACAAAACGCACAATCGCAAGGAGGCGTTTCTCAAGAAATTGTCTTAGGTGCACTTGCAATTCTTTTCGCATTGTTAGCCTTAGGCTTATTTCTAGTCAATAAAACATTACGCCGTTTTGCAACGGCCAACAATGTTGAAATTGCCGAAGCAGTGCAAAGAAAATCACTTTGGAAAGCGTTTGTGAATAATCAATTTTTAATGTTGGTTGTGGCGATCTTCTTCTTGTTATCGAGTGCTTATTTTGTATATGGCTACTTCATGCAAGTGGGTGTTGACCAAGGATACCAGCCAATTCAACCGATACATTATTCTCATAAAATTCACGCAGGTGACAATGGGATTGATTGTAAATATTGTCACTCCTCTGCACGTGTGAGTAAGCACTCTGGGATTCCAGCGCTGAATGTGTGTATGAATTGTCATAAATCAATCTATGAGGTTTCACCAGAAACAGCAACCGAAGAATACTCCAAAGAATTTTATGATGGAGAAATTAAAAAACTATACAACGCTGTTGGTTGGGATGATGCCGAACAAAAATATACAGGAAAAACAAAACCAGTCAAATGGGTGCGCATTCATAACCTTCCTGATTTCGCGTATTTTAATCACTCGCAACACGTCACGGTTGCTGGCTTGGAATGTCAAACCTGTCATGGACCTGTGGAAGAAATGGAAGTGATGTATCAGTTTTCTCCGCTCACAATGGGTTGGTGTATCAACTGTCACAGAGAAACAAATGTAAAAGTTCAAGATAATGGCTATTATGAAAAAATTCATGAAGCGCTTTCTAAGAAATATGGAGTCGAGCAACTAACCGCAGCCCAAATGGGTGGGTTAGAATGTGGAAAATGTCATTACTAGAATTTAATTAAAACGATCAACAAGTAACATTATATATATGTCATCAAACAAGAAATACTGGAAAAGTGTTGAGGAGTTAAATCCGAACCATAGTTCTGCTGTTGAGACGCTCAAGCAAAAGGAGTTTACAGAAGAAATTCCTGTAGATGAATTTTTAGGCGACAAAGAAACCCTAGAAGCATCCAGTACAACGCGTCGTGATTTCTTAAAATACGTTGGGTTCAGTACTGCCGCCGCTTCTTTAGCAGCTTGTGAAGGTCCTGTCATCAAATCAATTCCTTATGTCGTTCAACCAGAACAAATCATTCCTGGGGTTGCAAATTATTATGCAACTGCGATTGCTAACGGATACGACTTTGCAAGTGTTTTAATTAAAACAAGAGAAGGCCGTCCTATTAAGGTTGAATCTAATAGTTTGGCAAAAGCCAACGGAGGAATTAACGCCCGAGTTCAAGCTTCTGTTTTAGATTTATATGACAACCAAAGAGTTGTAGGTCCACAAAAAGACGGACAAGCCATTAGTTGGGGCGAGCTTACCGCTGAAGTTGCTCAAAAATTAGAGTCTTTAAAAGGAACGGACAAATCGATTGTGTTATTAACACAGACTTTTGCAAGCCCATCGACTTCAAAGTTAATTGCGGACTTTAAACAAAAATACACGAATGTAAGCCATGTGGTTTATGACGCGATATCAGAATCTGCAGCGGCGGATGCGTTCCAAAATAAATATGGCCAAAGAGGCTTAGTAAATTACGATTTCTCAAAAGCCCAAACAATTGTTTCTATTGGCGCTGATTTCTTAGGCGATTGGCAAGGAGGTGGTTTTGATGCTGCTTATGCAAAAGGACGGATTCCAAAAAACGGAAAAATGTCTCGTCATATTCAGTTCGAAGCAAACATGACTTTATCTGGCGCAAACGCCGATAAACGGGTCGCAATTAAACCGTCTCAACAAAAAGTTGCACTTGCTAAATTATATGGAAAACTAACTGGAACGGCTGTTGGAGGCGATCTTCCAGCACATTTAGAAACTGCTGTAAATGCTGCCGCTTCTGAATTATTAAAAGCAGGATCTAACGCTGTGGTCCTTACAGGGATTCAAGATGTGAATGCACAAAACATCGTGTTAGCCATCAACGAAAAACTAAACAGTAAAGCGTTTGACACCAAAAACCCAATTCAAACCCGTCAAGGAAATAATATAGCGGTTGCAAAATTAGTGTCAGACATGAATGCTGGCAAGGTTGGCGCTCTCATCATGGCCGGGGTCAATCCAGCCTATACACTTCCAAATGCTTCTGCATTTGTTGAAGGATTAAAACAAACAGAATTATCAGTTGCCTTCAGCATGAAAAATGATGAAACCGCTTCTGTATCACAATATATTGCTGCTGCGCCTCATTATTTAGAGTCTTGGGGCGATTTAGAAACTAAAAAAGGTCATTTCGGACTGATGCAGCCAACGATTCGTCCTTTATTTGATACCAAACAATTTCAAGAGGTATTACTTGAACTTCTGGGAGATTCAGGGTCGTATCATGATTTTGTAAAGTCGTATTGGAAACGCAATGTGCTTAATGGAACGTCATGGAATGATACTTTACATGATGGGGTTTATGTTTCTTCAAACTCTGCGACCATAGATACAGCAGATGCTTTTGATGGAAGCGAAATTTTAGAACTAGGGGACGCTGTCACTGCACTTGCTGCAACAGCAACTTCTGGAATGGAGTTGACGCTCTACCCAAAAACAGGAATGGGCGATGGTCAACAAGCCAACAACCCTTGGTTACAAGAATTTCCAGATCCTTTGACTAGAACCACTTGGGATAACTACTTAACGGTCTCTGAATTTGATGGAAAAGCATTAGGCTTCTTTTTAGAAACAAGTACGTTTTTCAGTGAAAACAGTCATGATGCCAACGGTGGATTGAATGGAAAATATGCTAATGTTACTGTAAATGGTGTCACTGTAAAAGTGCCAGTGATCATCCAACCAGGACAAGCAAGAGGTACGCTAGGAATGTCCTTTGGATATGGTCGTACGGAAGGCCTTAAAGCAGAAATGCAAACTGGTGTCAATGCGTATCCCTTATACAACGATTTTAACACGGTACAAACTGCCACTGTAGAGTTAACGGATGGCAAGCATGAATTTGCTTGTGTTCAGTTACACAATACATTAATGGGTAGAGGTGATATCATCAAAGAAACAACTTTGGAGATCTTCAATACAGAATCTGCTGCCGATTGGAACCCAATGACCATGGTGTCATTGAACCATGAAGAAACACCAGTGGACTCTCCAGATGTAGATTTATGGGATGAATTTGACCGTTCGATTGGACATCATTTCAACCTGTCAATTGACTTAAACTCCTGTACAGGATGTGGAGCTTGTGTCATTGCATGTCATGCAGAAAATAACGTTCCCGTTGTAGGAAAACAAGAAATTCGTAGAAGTCGCGATATGCACTGGCTACGTATCGATAGATATTATTCATCAGACGAAACGTTTGAAGGTGATAACACCACCAAAGATGATATTCAAGGTTTAGGAAGTTCATTAAGTACGTTTGGAGAGATGGAAATTCCATCTGAAAATCCACAAGTGGCTTTCCAACCTATCATGTGTCAGCATTGTAACCATGCACCCTGTGAAACAGTGTGTCCAGTCGCTGCATCGTCTCATGGACGTCAGGGTCAAAATCACATGGCTTACAACCGATGTGTAGGAACACGTTACTGTGCCAACAACTGTCCCTATAAAGTACGTCGATTCAACTGGTTCTTGTATAATGAGAATGACGAATTTGATTACCACATGAATAACGATTTAGGTCGTATGGTAATTAATCCAGATGTGACAGTTCGATCTAGAGGAGTTATGGAAAAATGTTCGATGTGTATTCAAATGACACAGAAAACAATCTTGGATGCCAAGCGCGATGGAAGAGAAGTGAATCCAGATGAATTCAAGACCGCATGTTCGTCTGCATGTGACTCTGGTGCGATTGCATTTGGAGATATAAATAATAAGAAAAGTGCGATTACAAAACTTAAAGATGATGAGCGTGCTTATCATTTATTAGATCATGTTGGAACAAAACCAAATGTGGTGTATCAAGTAAAAGTAAGAAACACAAACGAAGCATAAATAATAAGAAATAATATAAAGGAATATGGCGTCTCATTACGAAGCACCTATCAGAAGACCATTAGTTACCGGGGAAAAATCATATCATGATGTAACCTTGGATGTTGTTGCACCTGTTGAAGGGAAAGCAAACAAACTATGGTGGGTAGTATTTTCTATTGCACTTGCAGCTTTTAGCTGGGGAATAGGGTGTATGATTTATACCGTCTCTACGGGGATTGGTACTTGGGGTCTTAACAAAACCGTTGGTTGGGCTTGGGACATTACGAACTTCGTTTGGTGGGTTGGTATTGGACATGCAGGAACCTTAATTTCGGCAGTATTACTATTATTCAGACAAAAATGGCGTATGGCCATTAACCGTTCTGCGGAAGCCATGACTATTTTTTCAGTAATTCAAGCAGGATTGTTTCCAATCATTCACATGGGTCGACCGTGGTTAGCATACTGGGTATTACCAATTCCAAATCAATTTGGATCGTTATGGGTTAACTTTAACTCTCCATTATTGTGGGATGTATTTGCGATTTCTACCTATTTATCCGTTTCACTTGTTTTCTGGTGGACGGGTTTACTACCTGATTTTGCAATGATTCGAGATCGTGCTGTTAGACCATTCCAAAAGAAAATATACTCTTTATTGAGTTTTGGATGGAGTGGACGAGCAAAAGATTGGCAACGTTTTGAAGAAGTATCTTTAGTCCTTGCAGGTCTAGCTACTCCTTTGGTATTATCAGTACACACCATTGTATCCTTCGATTTTGCTACTTCGGTGATTCCAGGATGGCATACAACGATTTTTCCACCATACTTTGTAGCAGGCGCAATTTTCTCTGGCTTCGCCATGGTGAATACTTTATTAATTATCATGCGTAAAGTATGTAGTTTAGAAGATTATATTACGGTACAACACATCGAATTGATGAATATAGTCATAATGATTACAGGCTCTATTGTAGGAGTTGCTTATATCACAGAGCTGTTTATCGCTTGGTATTCTGGAGTTGAATATGAACAATATGCATTCTTAAACAGAGCAACAGGACCATACGCTTGGGCTTATTGGGCCATGATGTCATGTAATGTATTTTCACCACAATTCATGTGGTTCAAAAGATTAAGAACGAGTATTATGTTTTCATTCTTTATCTCAATTGTTGTCAACATCGGAATGTGGTTTGAACGTTTTGTGATTATTGTAACGTCTCTTCACCGAGATTACTTACCATCTTCATGGACCATGTTCTCCCCAACATTTGTAGATATTGGTATTTTTATTGGTACGATTGGTTTCTTCTTTGTATTATTTTTGTTATATGCAAGAACATTCCCAGTCATTGCCCAAGCAGAAGTCAAAACAATATTAAAGTCTTCAGGACAACGCTATAAAAACATTAGAGAAGCAGGAGATAGCTTAGTCGGAACCGGTTCAGATAAACGAACGGCTCCTAAGTTAAAACCAGCCAAAACACCTAAAAAGAAAAAAGAGTAGCCTATGGGATCTTCTAAAGTTATTCACGCACTGTACACGGATGATGATGTGTTGCTAGCAGCAGTCAAAGCCGTTAAGAACGAAAAGCATCATATCGAAGAGATATTTACGCCTTTTCCAGTTCATGGACTGGACAAAGCGATGGGATTAGAACCCACTCGAATTGCCATTGCCGCCTTTATGTATGGCTGTGTTGGTTTGATAGTGGCCACTGTTATGATGAATTATATTATGATTGAAGACTGGCCTCAAAATATTGGGGGAAAACCAAGTTTCAGTTATATCGAAAACATGCCAGCATTTGTGCCAATCATGTTTGAATTAACCGTCTTTTTTGCAGCTCACCTAATGGTGATTACCTTCTACTTAAGAAGTAGAATGTGGCCATTTAAAAATGCAGAAAATCCGGATCCAAGAACAACCGATGACCATTTTTTAATGGAAATCCCTGTTCATGATAATGAAAAAGAATTAACAACCTTGCTGACCCAAACTGGCGCAGTAGAGGTTCATATCGTCGAAAAAGAAGCACATTAGTATGATGAAAAGTGTATCAAAAATAATCGTCTTAGCATTGGTTTTAGCCACTGTGTTTTCATGTCAAAATGATAACAGTCCAAACTACCAATACTTTCCAAACATGTATGCACCTATTGGCTATGAAGCTTATGGTGAATACGATGTTTTTCCAAACTCACAAGAGGCATTATTGCCTGTCGAAGGAACGATCTCTAGAGGTCATTCTTTATACGAGTTTGAAAACACAAATGAAGGCTATGCTGCCGCACTTTCTGATCTCAAATCACCTCTAGCTTCTGCAGAACTGGATGCTAAAAGAGGAAAAGAACTCTACGAAATTTATTGTGGAATTTGCCATGGTAACAAAGGCGCTGGACAAGGAATGCTAGTGAAAAGAGAAAAAATTCTTGGGGTACCAAGTTATGCAGATAGAGCGATCACGGAAGGAAGTATTTATCATGTGATCTATTATGGCAAAAACACCATGGGGTCTTACGCGAATTTATTAAACGAGGAAGAACGTTGGCAAGTGACTGCTTACGTTGAAACCCTTAGAGCAGAATTAAAAAAATAAGAAAAGCAAAACATTTATATACATGTACACGTTTTCAAAAAGACTAAAAATTGTTTCAATCCTTCTATTCGTTGTTGGCGCTATAGGATGGGGAACAAGTTATGTAGCAACACATGGACTAACTCTCGAGGATGTTAAAGTGCTGTTAGCAGAAGAAAATTCGCACCATGGTGCAGACGCTACTCATGCAGAAGAAGCAACACACCACGACGCAGAAACAAACGCGGAGGCGCATGCTGCAATGATCCATTCAACTCATGATTCAGACAATCAAGCCGATGAAGCACACGCTGAAGTTGCTCATGGAACGGAAGCACACCACGATGATGCACATGCCGAACATGTATTACACCAAATGCACAACAGACCTTATGCAGCATTATACGTAGCAGCGTTTTTCTTTTTTATGATTTCTTTAGGGGTCTTAGCTTTTTACGGGATACAATATGCAGCTCAGGCTGGATGGTCACCAGTGCTTTTTAGAGTGATGGAAGCGATTACCTATTATGTATTACCTGGAGGATTAATTGTTTTGGGAATTGCATTATGGGCAGGAGATCATATCTTTATTTGGATGGACCCAGAAGTCGTTGCACATGATGCACTGATTCAAGCAAAAGCAGGCTGGTTAGATAAAACTTGGTTTGCTATACGAGGCTTGATATTTATTTCTGGATGGAGTTTATACCGTTATTTCTCTCGAAAATTCTCACTTGCACAAGATTTAGCAGAGGTGAATGACAACCGTAATTTCAAAAAGAACTTTAGAATTTCAGCTGCATTCCTAGTATTTTATATCTATACAGAATCCATCATGTCTTGGGACTGGATTATGAGTGTAGATCCACACTGGTTTAGTACATTATTTGGATGGTATGTATTTGCAAGTATGTTTGTCAGTGGAATCACCGTGATTGCATTGATAACAATCTATCTAAAATCTAAAGGATTGATGGAATTTGTAAACGACAGTCATTTACACGATTTAGCAAAATTTATGTTTGCAATTAGTGTGTTTTGGACTTACTTATGGTTCTCACAATTCATGCTAATTTGGTATGCAAACATTCCAGAAGAGGTGACCTATTTTGTAACCCGAATTGAAGACTATAACTTACCATTTTTCGGAATGATCATTTTAAACTTTATTTTCCCATTCTTAGTGCTTATGAATAGTGATTATAAGCGTGTACCATGGTTTATTGTCATGGCAGGTATTGTAATTTTATTCGGTCATTATATAGATATTTTCAACATGATTATGCCGGCAACAGTAGGGGATCGATGGTTTATAGGCGTACCTGAAATTAGTGCTATTTTATTATTCCTTGGATTGTTCTTATTCATTGTTTTTTATGCGCTTTCAAAAGCACCATTATTAGCAAAAGGAAATCCGTTTATCAAGGAAAGCGAACACTTTCATTATTAATTAAAATTTAAAAAGACAACATATAACGATGACTGGCTTATTAACAATATTAATTTTATTAGGGATCACAATTGCAATTTGGCAAATGGTCAAAACCTTTGATTTAGCACAAGTAAATAAAGATGTATCTCAAGTTGCCAACGATGGTGATAACAAAGTCCAAGGATACCTCATGTTGGCCTTTTTAGGCTTTATATACGGAATCACAATTGTTTCATTTGCATTGTGGGGCGATTTGCCATTAACCTCAAATTCGGCCTCTGAACACGGCCCTGAAATCGATCGACTAATGATCATTTCAATGGTGGTTATTTTTATAGTACAGACCATTACACAGTTTTTGCTACACTATTTCGCATTTAAATATAGAGGCGAAAAAGGACGTAAAGCATTGTTTTATGCGGATAACGATAAACTAGAATTTATCTGGACGGTCATTCCAGTTATTGTTTTAGCAGGATTGATTATGTATGGGTTATTCACATGGACGGACATCATGACAATTGACGAAGATGAAGATCCAATAGTCATTGAGCTTTATGCACAACAATTTAACTGGAAAGCTCGCTATGCTGGCCAAGACAACGTTTTAGGTAAAGCAAATGTACGACTCATCAACCTTGATAATGCCAATATTTTAGGATTAGATGAAGCAGATCCAAATGCACAAGATGATATCATCACTACAGAATTACACCTTCCTGTCGGCATTCCAGTATTATTCAAAATGCGTTCACAAGATGTGTTACATTCAGCGTATATGCCTCACTTTAGAGCACAAATGAATTGTGTTCCGGGTATGATCACGCAGTTCGCGTTCACACCAACGGTGACCACTGAAGAAATGCGATTGAATCCAGATATTTATGAAAAAGTAAAAAACATTAATAAAATCAGAGTCAATAAAAGTAAAAAACTTCAATCTAAAGGCGAAGAGCCTTTAGATAGTTATGAGTTTGATTATTTATTACTTTGTAATAAAATATGTGGAAAGTCACACTATAACATGCAAATGAAAATCATTGTAGAATCGGAAGAAGATTACAAAGCATGGTTACAAGAACAAAAATTATTCAAGAACTCCCTAGTTCAAAATTAAAAAATTAAAGAAATAACAACATAAGATTATGTCAGCACAGGTAGATACTCACGCACACGAAGACGATCATGGACATCATCCTAAAGAAACCTTCATAACGAAGTACATCTTTTGTCAGGATCACAAAATGATCGCTAAGCAGTACTTGATTACTGGGATTATTATGGGTGTAGTTGGGATTTTAATGTCTCTATTAATGCGGATGCAAATCGCATGGCCTACACAACCAAACGTCATCTTTGAAGCTCTTTTAGGAAAGTGGGCACCAGGAGGTGTGATGGATGCAGATATCTATTTAGCCTTGGTCACCATTCACGGAACCATTATGGTATTCTTTGTATTGACGGCAGGTTTAAGTGGAACTTTTAGTAACCTTTTAATCCCATTGCAAATTGGCGCAAGAGATATGGCCTCTGGATTCCTAAATATGGTTTCCTACTGGTTATTCTTTTTGTCAAGTGTTATTATGATTATTTCCCTGTTTGTGGAAGCTGGGCCAGCCGCCGCAGGATGGACAATCTACCCTCCATTAAGTGCCTTGCCATTAGCACAAGGTGGATCGGGCGCAGGAATGACCTTGTGGTTAGTTTCCATGGCGATCTTTATCGCATCCTCCTTATTAGGATCTTTAAATTACATCGTAACCGTTTTAAATCTCAGAACAAAAGGGATGTCAATGACAAGATTACCACTAACAATATGGGCATTTTTCATCACTGCTGTGATTGGAGTCGTTTCGTTTCCAGTTTTATTATCGGCAGCATTGTTGTTAATTATGGACCGTAGTTTTGGAACCTCTTTCTTTTTATCGGATATATTTATTCAAGGGGAAGTTTTACATTACCAAGGTGGATCTCCCGTATTATTCGAACATTTATTCTGGTTCTTAGGACACCCAGAAGTATATATTGTATTATTACCAGCCTTAGGAATTACTTCTGAAGTCATTGCGACAAACTCACGTAAACCAATTTTTGGATACCGTGCTATGGTTGCGTCTATATTAGCGATTGCTTTCTTATCAACAATTGTATGGGGACACCATATGTTTATCTCAGGAATGAATCCATTTTTAGGATCCGTATTTACATTCACCACCTTATTAATAGCCATACCATCGGCTGTAAAAGCGTTTAATTACATCACTACATTGTGGAAAGGGAATTTACAACTGAATCCAGCCATGTTGTTTTCCATTGGTTTAGTATCCACCTTTATTACAGGAGGATTGACAGGGATTATCCTTGGAGACAGTGCTTTAGATATCAATGTTCACGACACGTATTTTGTAGTAGCTCACTTCCATTTAGTAATGGGAATATCTGCGCTCTACGGACTGTTTGCAGGAGTTTACCATTGGTTCCCAAAAATGTTTGGACGGATGCTTAATAAAAACTTAGGATACATTCACTTTTGGGTGACGGCTATTTGTGCCTACGGCGTATTTTTCCCAATGCACTTTATTGGGATGGCAGGGTTGCCAAGACGTTATTACACCAACAGTAACTTTCCATTATTTGATGATACTTCAAATGTTCAGATTTTAATTACAGTCTTTGCACTTGTCGGTGGCGTTTTTCAATTGGTGTTTTTATGGAACTTCTTTCATAGTATATTTTATGGAAAAAAAGCTGAGCAAAACCCTTGGAGATCTAACACTTTAGAGTGGACAACTCCTGTTGAGCATATGCACGGAAACTGGCCAGGAGCAATTCCTCATGTACACCGTTGGGCTTATGACTACAGCAAACCGGGTCACGATGAAGACTTTGTACAACAACACGTCCCTTTAAAAGAAGGAGAAGAAGAACTTCAACATTAATAGCTTATAACTTATTAGTATATTTAAAAGCCTTTCTTAAAACAAGAAAGGCTTTTTCTTTATATTTGTGTATATGAATGAAAACCTTAACCCTAACGACGATCACTTCACTGCAGAAGAACAAGACATAGAAAAGGTGTTAAGACCCCTTTCATTCGATGACTTTACAGGTCAAGACCAAGTCCTTGAAAACCTTCAGATATTCGTGGAAGCCGCCGTAGAACGCGACGAAGCTTTGGATCATACACTGTTTCATGGACCCCCAGGTCTTGGAAAAACAACCCTTGCCCATATTCTTGCCAACGAATTAGGCGTCGGCATTAAAGTCACCTCAGGCCCTGTTTTGGACAAGCCAGGAGACTTGGCAGGATTACTTACCAACCTTGAAGAACGCGATGTCTTATTCATTGACGAAATTCACCGTTTGAGTCCCATTGTAGAGGAATATTTATACTCTGCGATGGAAGATTATAAAATTGATATAATGATTGAATCTGGTCCCAATGCGCGCACGGTTCAAATTAACCTAAATCCTTTTACATTAATAGGAGCAACAACTAGGTCAGGACTTTTAACCGCCCCCATGCGTGCCCGATTTGGAATTAGCAGTCGCTTACAGTATTATTCAACAGAACTCCTTTCCACCATTCTTGAAAGAAGTGCAGAAATACTAAAAGTTCCCATCAATTTTGAGTCTGCAGTTGAAATTGCAGGAAGAAGTCGTGGAACGCCTCGTATTGCGAACGCCTTATTACGCCGTGTACGAGATTTTGCACAAATCAAAGGCAACGGAAAAATTGACATCGAAATCGCCAAATTCGGATTGAAAGCCCTGAATGTAGATGCTCATGGACTTGATGAAATGGACAATAAAATTTTGACCACTATAATTGATAAATTTAAAGGAGGTCCTGTAGGAGTTACCACCATTGCCACTGCCGTGAGTGAAAGCCCCGAAACTATTGAAGAAGTCTATGAACCTTTCCTCATACAACAAGGATTTATCATGCGAACTCCTAGAGGTCGTGAAGTTACCGATCTTGCCTACAAACATTTAGGACGTATCAAAGGCGATATTCAAGGAGGATTGTTTTAGGTTAATTTTATAGTAATGTCAGGCTGAGCCTACCTATCGGTAGGTAGACGCAGTCGAAGCCCATAAAAGTTTTTATCATGTATTTGTATTACGTATACATTCTTAAATGCTCCGACGAATCGTATTATACAGGAATCACAAATAATTTAGAGGAAAGATTTAAACAGCATCAGTTTGGATTTAACAAAGGTTCATATACCTACAATAGACGACCATTGACGTTAGAGTTTCATCAAGAATTTAATGATGTTTTACAAGCGATTTATTTTGAAAAGAAAATTAAAGGATGGACAAGGTTAAAAAAACGTGCCTTAATAAATGGAGATTTTGATATGTTACAAATCCTTTCAGAATGTAGGAATGCAACGCATTTTAAATATAAGGATTAGTTGATTTAGCACTTCGACTGCGCTCAGTGTGACATCCAAATGAATTTAACATGAATTACTTAACTTAGCACTTCGACTGCGCCTACCTATCGGTAGGTAAACCTGCCTACCGATAGGTAGGCTCAGTGTGACATTCAAATGAATTTAAAAAACCGCTATACAAGCTTGATAAAAGCCGAGGCAAAACGTCTGGGGTTTTTATCTTGTGGTATGAGTGAGGCTGGTTTTTTAGAAGAGGAAGCCCCGCGTTTAGAGTCCTGGCTCAAAAAAAACAGCCATGGCAAAATGCAGTACATGGAAAACCATTTTGATAAACGCCTCGATCCAACATTATTAGTTGAAGACTCTAAAAGTGTGGTTTCATTAATATATAACTACTTTCCTGAAGAAACCCAACACGATCCAGACGCGCCAAAAATCAGCAAATATGCTTATGGTAGGGATTATCACTTTGTCATCAAAGATAAACTCAAACAACTCCTTGAATTTATTAAGCAAGAGATAGGCGAAGTTCACGGACGTGCATTTGTAGATTCTGCCCCCATTTTAGAAAAAGCATGGGCGAAGAAATCAGGACTGGGATGGATAGGAAAACACAGTAATTTATTAACGCAACAAGTGGGATCCTTCTATTTCATTGCAGAGCTGATTATTGATTTGGAATTGGAGTACGACACCCCTGTAACCGACCACTGTGGCACCTGCACAGCCTGTATAGACGCTTGCCCAACCGAAGCCATAACTTCAGAATATGGTGTGGATGGTAGCAAGTGTATCTCCTATTTCACCATAGAACTCAAAGAACAAATTCCTTCTGAAATGAAAGGGCAGTTTGACAATTGGATGTTTGGATGTGATGTCTGTCAAGATGTATGTCCGTGGAATCGATTTTCAAAAGCGCACTCTGAGCCCTTGTTCACCCCAAAACCAGAACTATTGTCCATGACCAAACAAGATTGGGAGGAAATTACACAAGACACCTTCTCCAAAGTATTTCAACATTCTGCTGTGAAACGCACCAAGTTTTCGGGATTAAAAAGAAATATTAAGTTTTTAAAGAGATAGTTTTAGTAGATTCTCTTTTAATTAAATTCGTTTTTAGTTCTATAATTTTTGGGATAATTATTTTTTCTTTTTTGACAGCTTTTAATTCTTTATATAATTGTTTGAAAGCTCTCTTTCCTATTTTAAAACCAGGTTGATCAATGGTCGTTAAAGAGGGTGTTATTGCAGATGACATAAACCAATTACTAAAGCCCACAATCGAAATATCTTCAGGGATTCTAACCTTTCGTTTTCTAAATTCTGTTATTGCTCCTATAGCAACCATGTCTGTATTAATAAAAACACCGTCAACATCCTTATGGTCCTCTAAAAGACGCGTGGCATTAAGTTTTCCTTCTTCAAAACTTTTGTCACCACATTGGCATATATAAACTAAAGACGGGTCGTAAGAGAGTCCGTTATCTATCAGTGCTTTTTTATATCCTAAAAATCTATCAATAGAGTTTTGAGGTAATAAGGGGCCTCTAAAATGAGCAATTCTTTTACATCCAGTATCTATTAAATGTTGTGTGGCAATGTATGCTGCTTTTCTATCATCAATTATAATTTTCGAACATTTAACTATTTTCGCGATTTTATCAAACATGACAAGCGGTTTGTTTTGATCAATTACTTCTGTTAAATGCTTGAAATCGGCCGTCTCATTGGCAATGGATATAAGTATTCCATCAACACGCTTGTCAATTAGAAGGTTAATTTGTTTTTTTTCCAACTCATAAGATTCGTTAGATTGAAGTATAATGACTAAATATCCTTTTTTTTCTGCCTGACTTATAATGCCTTTAATTACATTAGAGAAAAAGTGATGTACTATTTCTGGAATAATGATTCCAATTATTTTTGACTCTTTTGTTCTTAAGTTAACTGCAAAAGAATTAGGTTTATAATTAAGGGTTTTGGCTAACTCTTTAACCATAGCCTTTGTTTTTTTACTCACATCGGGATAATCTTTTAATGCTTTAGAAACCGTAGGGATAGAAATACCTAAAGTTTCAGCTATTTGTCTTAATGTTGTCGGAGTCATAATTGTTTTCTTAAATAATACGATGCAAATATAATAAATCGAAAACGTTTTCGGTATTTTCGAAAACGTTTTCGAAAATAAATATTGCTTTTTACTTTAGATATTATTTTATGTTAGCCCATAATTAACAATAATCAATAACAAACTAATGGAAAAATTAATTAAACTTAAAAGATTTTTTTCAGCCTTATTAATACTTGTTTCGACAGTAGTAGTAGCGCAGTCAACAATTTCTGGAACTGTTTTAGATGAAGCAGGATTACCAATCCCAGGAGCCAATGTCGTCATTGCAGGAACAAGCCAAGGCGCGAGTTCGGATTTTGACGGAAAGTATTCTATAAGTAACCTAGAAAATGGGACTTATACATTAACAGTTTCCTATGTAGGCTACAAGCAAGCTACTGAGGAAGTAACTATTCAAGGATCTGATAAAGAGATCAATTTTTTATTATCAGAAGATGCTTCTGCATTGGATGAGGTTGTACTTACAGGGTCAGTTGGAGATCCAAGATCTCGAATAGAATCTAGTATTTCGGTTTCGTCCATTGGACTGCAACAAATTGAGCAATCTGCTCCTCGAACTTCTGGTGAAGTTTTTAGAAATATTCCAGGGATACGTGCAGAATCTTCAGGTGGAGATGGTAATGGTAACTACAACGTACGTGGTGTACCAGTATCTTCAGGAGGTTCACGATATTTACAAATTCAAGAAGATGGTTTACCGTTAAATTTATTTGGAGATACTTCTTTTGGGAATTCAGATAATTGGTTACGTATAGATTCAAATATTCAAAGTGTAGAAGCAATTAGAGGTGGATCTGCATCAACAATTACGACTAACGGTCCTGCAGGGATTATTAACATGGTTAGCAAAACAGGTAAGACTAAAGGAGGTTCTCTTTCGACAAGCGCTGGTTTAGATTACGGATCTAATAGATTAGATTTTGAGTACGGAGAGCCATTAGAAAATGGATTATCTTACCATATTGGCGGATTTATGAGAGCTGGAGAAGGTCCTAGAGAAGCAGGATATACGGCTAATAAAGGTGGTCAAATTAAAGCGAACATTACAAAGACAGTAGAGTCAGGTTATGTTCGAGCATATTTTAAAATATTAAACGATAGATCTGCCATGTATTTGCCAATGCCAATGTTATTGGAGGGAGATGATGCAAACCCAACGTTTGGTAACTTGCCAGGATTTGATATTACAACAGATTCTCAACACACAAAATTCTTACAAGAAAATGTAGGTCTTGATTACAACAATAATACAAGGAGAGCTGGTGATGTAAGAACAGGAAATAATCCAATCTCTAAGGCAGCAGGACTTGAGTTTTCTTTTGATTTAGGGGATGGATGGAAAATTAAAAACAAAGGGAGAATAGCTTCAAACAGTGGAGAATTTTCTGGCCCTTTTACAGCAAATTTCGGACAAACATCCGATGTAGAAGCAACTGTTAGAGGACTTATTCCAGCGACTGCTACTGGAGCACTTGTGTATGCTGACGGAGACAGAGAAGCTTACAATCCTTCAAATGGATTATTACAAATTATTCACCTTTTTGATGTAACAATTGAAGATATGAGTAACATTGTGAACGACTTTAAAATAACTAAAAAGCTAGGTGAAAAAGTAAATGTAACTGCAGGATATTTTACAGCAGTTCAAAATACTAAAACGTCTTGGCAATGGGCAACTTTCCTATCTGAAGTAAAAGGCGGTGGAGAAGCTAGATTAGTAGATGTTGAAGGATATTCTAGAGGAGGTAAGCTTGCTTACGGTAACCCACTTTGGGACAATTGTTGTAACAACAAATACAATACGGTTCATACAGTAAAATCTCCGTATTTTGGAATAGGTGTTGACTTAAGCGAAAATTTAAATTTTGATGGAAGTTTAAGATATGATAGTTTTAATGTAGACGGGACAATAGCATCCTTTGGTTCAGCTGCAGCACAAGACTATGATATAAATGGCAATGGAATAATTGAAGATATAGAAACTTCAGTTCCTTTTAGAGATCCGTCACAAAACCAAATTATTGGAGATTCATATAGCTATGTTTCGTACTCACTTGGTTTAAATTATAAACTCAGTGACAACGCTGCAGTATTTGGTAGATATAGTTTAGGTGCTTCAGGTAGAGCTGCAGACAGAAATGGATATGATACAAGTGGGGTTGCTGCAACACAGTACGATCAAGTCAGTCAGTTTGAAGTTGGTTACAAAAGAAAAATGGAAACTGGCTTTGTAAACCTGACAGGATTCATGAGTAATACAGATGAAGATGCTGGAACAGCACTTAACCAAACTGTTGGAAATGAGTTCAAAGCTTTAGGTTTAGAATTAGAAGGAGCATATGCTAAAAATGACTTTTCAATTTTAGGATCTATAACGTGGACTGATGCAGAAATTGTTGAAGATAGAGCTAGTGGTACAGGAGCTAACAATGGTAAAACACCAAGAAGACAGGCCGATTTTGTATATAACTTATCTCCAACGTATAATTTTGGAAAAACCAAGCAACACGTTTTAGGACTTAGTATCTTAGGAACTTCAAAATCGTTTGCAACTGACGGAAATGATTTAATTATGCCAGGATATGCTTACATAAACTTCCTTGGAAGCGTAGGTCTTACTAAGGGTTTATCTTTATCCCTTAACATAAACAACCTTTTTGATACAGTAGGAATTACTGAGGTAGAGGGAGTTCAAGGGGCAGCACCAGGAGGCAATAGATATGTTACGGCAAGATCTATTACTGGACGTTCAACATCTTTATCCTTAAGATATAAGTTTTAATTATTTATTTTGTTTAATAGTTGTAAAAAAGTTGATGTTAGTTTATAATTAATGTCAACTTTTTTTATAAAATTTACTTTCAAATGAAATATTATACTTTATTTTGTTTCTTAGTCTTAGTACTTAGTTGCAATACAAATAAACCCAAATTAAACTCGACAATAATAGAAAGTGAAACTATTATTTATGGAAGTGGAACTTGCCATTATTGTATAGATACAAAAGCCTTTTTTGTTAAAAATGAAATGCCTTTTGTTTTTTATGACTTGGATAAAAATCCCTCTAAAATTCAAGAAATGTACACAAAATTAAGAAACGCAAATATTAGCACTTCAGATTTTCAGATACCAGTAGTTGATAAAGCTGGGCAAATATTCACTAACAATTATGATTCATTTGAGATGTTCTTAAACAAACTAAGATAAAAATGATGACGAAACCCAAGTTAAGTTTTTGGCAAATATTAAATATGAATGTTGGGTTTTTCGGAATTCAATATAGTTTTGGTTTACAACAAAGTGCGGTTACACCTATTTATGATTTTTTGGGTGCAAGTCCAGATCAAATTCCATTACTACATCTTGCAGGTCCGGTAACGGGTTTGTTAATACAACCTATAGTTGGGGTCTTAAGCGATAAAACATGGAGTCCTCGTTTTGGAAGAAGGAAACCATATTTTTTGATTGGCGCAATTTTATGTAGTTTAACATTATTAGCATTTCCATTTAGTAGTTCTTTATGGATGGCTGCAGGGTTATTATGGATTTTAGACGCAGGAAATAATACTGCTATGGAGCCCTACAGAGCATTAATAGCAGATAAATTAGATAGAGAGCAACAACCATTAGGATTTCAAATGCAGAGTTTCTTTGCCGGTCTAGGACAAGTTTTGGCTAATTTATCCTTATTTATTTTTCCTTTAATTTTTATCGGAACTACTGGATCTTTACCAAACTGGGTCTATGCGTCATTTTTCTTAGGGGCTTTTTGTTCTATAGCTTCTATTTTGTGGAGTGTTTATAAAACGGATGAAACCCCACCGACAGAAACAGAATTAGTAAAACTTAGAGGCGAAAAGAGAAGTGTCTTTGGACCATTAACTGAAATTTTTTCAGCCATTAAAGACATGCCTAAAATTATGTGGCAATTAGCATTAGTCTATTTGTTTCAATGGTATGCCCTTTTTTGTTATTGGCAAAACTCATCAAAAAGTGTAGCTCTTTCTATTTGGAATGCAACTCCTGAAAATACAGAAGCATATTCAGAAGCTGTTAGTCTAACAGGCCTTGTCAACGGATGGTATAATGTAGTTACCTTCTTGGTAGCTTTTTCCTTAGTTCGATTTGCTAAAAAATATAGCCCAAAAAAAGTTCATGCATTTTGCCTGATTCTTTCAGCAATAGGGTTTTTAGCGTTTCCACATATAAATGATAAAAATCTATTATTTTTTGCAATCACTGGTTTTGGAATTGGTTGGGCAAGTATGATGGGAATCCCCTATTTAATGATTGTGTCAGAAATTCCAAAAGAACGATACGGAGTTTATATGGGAATTATTAACATGATGATTGTAATTCCAATGATTTTTCAAACCGTATCTTTTGGATACATATTAAAGAATTTTTTAGGAAATGATCCAAGGCAAGCAATCACCTTCGCAGGAGTACTTTTGATAGTGGCATCGGCTTGTACCTTATTAATAAAAACACCTCTTAAACCCGAAGAAGTAGAAGCTTAAAATTCCAAAACCACATTAAATCAACGTTGTTAAACTTAAACAATCAATTCATCAATGAATAGTATAATTCCAGAAGCTTACGAAATGAAATTCGAAAACGGTATTCGACACCCCTTTTTATTTTTATGGGATGCGTGGTCTTATGAAGAAAATAACACCTTGCATTTGTACAGCTTAGCTGTCGCACGTTTTACAGCTAGTAGAGAAGAAATAAACCCTAACAATCGTAATGATTACCCATTTCATATAAGACACTTTATTTCAAAAGATAATGGACTTAGCTGGAAGGATGAAGGTTGTTTTTTATCGCCAGAAGAAGTTTCAAAACTCAACTATAGAACCATTTGGAGTGGAAGTGTAAGTCCAATGCCTAACGGTAAAAAGTTAGTGGCTTACACAGGATTAGAAAACAGCGATGCAGATCATCGATTTATTCAAAATATTGCCATCGCAATTTCTGATGATGGATATGCTATTAACCACAGTAATAAAGAACTTTCTTCTGCTAAAAAAGATTGGAATTCAATTACTGAAAAAGGATATTACTTAGACCCTGTCGAAATATTGGGAAACAATAACGGAGAACAAAATGGGCCAATTATGACATGGCGTGATCCTTTTGTTTTTTATGACAAAGACAACAATCTTCAATTATTTTGGGCAGCTAAAATAGGGCCAAGAACTCCAGCAATCGCACGAGCAACCTTAAAACATCTTGATAATTCTATTGTGATAGAAGAATTGCATCCACCGGTATCAGTTCCTGATAGCGATGATTTTACACAAATTGAAGTACCCAAAATCATTTTCAGCAAGGAACAAGATTGCCATTATCTGATCATTTCAAGCTGTAACCGATTACATGAAAAACAGGAAGATATAGAAATAAGTAAAGAGATTAGAGTATATAAGTCAAAACACTTAGATGGTCCATGGGAATCTCTGGGAGATAAAATTCTTGGTGATCAAAATTTATTTGGGATGACCGTACTAAAAACCGATTTTAAAAACAACCGTTTATTGTGTATAGCCCCATATACAGAGAAAGAATGTAAAGACCGAATGCTCTCTTTTGCACCTGTTTTTTACATTTATTTAGACAGATTAAGAGTTGAGTTTGTTTATCAGCTCAATGAACACTTTAAACTATAAAACCTTGAAAAAATTGAAAATTATTTGTTTTGGAGAAGTACTTTGGGATGTATTCCCAAACCACCAAAAAATTGGAGGTGCTCCACTAAATGTAGCCTTAAGATTAAAGTCTTTAGGTATTCATACAACAATTATAAGTAAGGTGGGTAAAGACGAGCTTGGTTCGTCTCTGTTAGAATTTGTGAACCAAGCGGGAGTAGGTATTCAAAATATCCAGATTGATTCAGAATTAAAAACAGGGACAGTTAAAGTTGTTTTGGATAAATATGGCTCCGCTTCTTATGATATTGAATTTCCTCGGGCGTGGGATACAATTGAAATTACAGATGCAGATAAGAAAGCGGTAGAATCTTCTGACGCAATTGTTTTTGGGAGTTTAATTGCTAGAAATACAACCTCTAAGAATACATTAATCAGTTTACTTGAGGGCGCAAAATATAAAATATTTGATGTTAACTTAAGACCTCCTCATTACAACATAGATGTATTAGTTGAGTTAATGAAGAAAGCGGATTTCTTAAAACTTAATGACGATGAACTATATGAAATATGTAAAAAACTAGGTTCAATACACGAATCTATTGAAGATAATCTAAGATTCATTTCAGAAGCAACTAATACCCAAAGTGTGTGTGTCACTAAAGGAAAACACGGAGCTTTGTTGTTTTATGAAAACAAATGGTACAAGAACAGTGGCTATCAAGTAAAAGTAGTAGATACTGTTGGCGCTGGCGATTCTTTTTTAGGGTCTTTAATAAGTAAACTATTAAATGGACACCATCCACAGGAATCTTTAAATTTTGCTTGTGCTTCTGGAGCATTGGTAGCGAAAAATAAAGGAGCAAATCCAAGTATTTCCCACGATGATATTATTGAATTTTTAAATTCACACTCTTAGTTTTCCTCGAAATGTAAACTTAAAATGCACTAAATTTTACGGATAGATTCAGAATAGTAGGCTTTTAAATGACGGGTTTTTAAATTTTCTTTAATTTTATATAAAGTATCTTACCGTTATGAAAAAAGTAATCACTCTCCTCATCTCATCCATTCTATGCATTCAGTGCAACACAAAACCGAAGACATCAATTCAAGATAAAACACTTGGAGTGATTGCAGAAAATGCCATGGTCGTTTCCGCTAGAGAAGAAGCCTCTAAAATTGGAGTCGAAATCATGAGACAAGGCGGAAATGCTTTTGATGCCATGATTGCGACCGATTTAGCCTTATTAGTATCCTATCCCGTTGCAGGCAATATTGGTGGTGGCGGATTTATGGTTTTCAGAACGAAAGACGGATCGACAGGGAGCTTGGATTTTAGAGAAAAAGCACCCTTAGCAGCCACAAAAAATATGTATCTAGATGCCGATGGAACTGTGAATTCGGATGCAAGTAAAATTGGCGCACTCGCCGTGGGAATCCCAGGAACGGTCGCAGGCTTATTTGAAGTGCATCAAAAGCTCGGATCACTTCCCTTTGAGAAATTAATAGAACCCGCCATACAATTAGCACTTAATGGGGTGGTTGTGACAGAAAAGCAAGCTCAAAGTTTAAATGATCATACAGACGATTTTAAGATCGCAAACAATAGAACCATTTTACTGGATAAGGTTTGGAAAAAAGGAGATACCATTAAATATCTAAAATTAGCCGAAACATTAAAGCGGATAAAAGCCAATGGAAGGGATGAATTCTATAAAGGGGAAACGGCTAATATTATAGTGGATCAGGTTCAAGAACTGGGCGGTATTATCACCAAAGAAGACTTAGCCAGTTATGTAGCCGTATGGAGAGATCCAATCACATTTATGTATAAAGGGCATAAAATTATTTCCATGCCACCCCCTTCTAGCGGAGGCATTTGTCTTGCTCAAATTTTAAAAAGTATTGAACCTTATAATGTAGAACAATACACACATAATTCAACAAAATACATCCAAGTAATCGCCGAAGCAGAACGCAGAGCTTACGCAGATAGATCCTATTTTTTAGGAGATCCCGATTTTGTCAATATACCCACAGACAGTTTGATGTCTGAAAATTATCTATCCAAGCGAATGAGTGATTTTAATTGGGAAAAAGCCACCCAATCGAACGCACTTTCCAGAGGTTCTATTCCCGGATATGAGAGTGATGAAACCACCCATTATTCGATTGTGGACCCTTTTGGGAACAGTGTTGCTGTGACCACTACCCTAAATGCAGCCTATGGATCTAAAGTCTATGTAGAAGAAGGCGGTTTCTTTTTAAATAATGAAATGGATGATTTTAGTGCAAAACCTGGAGAGCCAAACATGTACGGCTTGGTCGGCGCTGAAGCCAATGCGATTGCGCCCCAAAAACGAATGCTAAGCTCGATGTCGCCAACCATTATTGAAAAAAATGGACAACTCAAAATGGTGGTAGGCTCACCAGGAGGCTCTACAATTATTACCTCTGTGATGCAAAATATTCTAAATGTATTAGATTTTGATATGAGCATGCAAGAATCAGTTTCCAAACCTCGTTTTCACCATCAATGGTTGCCGGATAACATCAAATTTGAAACTTCCTTTGACACCATTGTTTTTAATTCACTTCATAAACTGGGATATGAAATAGATCAAAGTAATTCTCCAGTTATCGGAAAAGTAGATGCCATTTTGGTATTACCTGACGGCAAATTAGAAGGTGGCGCAGATCCAAGAGGGGATGATTCGGCTGCCGGATTTTAATCTTCAATTAGCAGCAAGCCTCTGTCTTAAGCTCAGCAGTGGCCTCAAGTTTTTAAAAGAATAGCTCTAAAATTTCATTATTAAATGGAACTGTCTAACTTTGCAGATCAAACCAACGCATATGTCAAAACTGAGCAAACACGATTTAGAAGCTTTAGCTTATCACGAAAAACCCACTCCAGGAAAAATTCAGGTAGTACCCACTACAAAATACGCCTCTCAAAGAGACTTGGCATTGGCGTATTCTCCAGGGGTCGCAGCGCCTTGTTTGGCCATAGAAAAAAATCCATCGGATGCGTATAAATATACGGCTAAAGGAAATTTAGTCGCTGTAATTACCAATGGAACTGCAGTTTTAGGGCTGGGAAATATTGGGGCTGAAGCCTCCAAACCTGTGATGGAAGGAAAAGGATTGCTCTTTAAAATATTCGCAGATATAGATGTATTTGACATCGAAGTGGATACAGAAAATGTAGAAGAATTTATTCAAACTGTAAAAAACATAGCGCCCACTTTTGGCGGAATTAACTTAGAAGATATCAAAGCGCCAGAAGCCTTTGAAATCGAAAAACGACTCAAAGAAGAGCTTGATATCCCTGTGATGCATGACGATCAACATGGAACAGCGATCATCTCTGCAGCAGCCTTATTGAACGCGTTGGAAATTGCTGAAAAAAACATCAAAGATGTACAGATTGTAGTGAGTGGTGCAGGAGCTGCAGCGATTTCTTGTACCCGATTGTACCAATCGTTTGGAGCGAAACGCGAAAACATCGTAATGCTCGACAGTAAAGGCGTTATTAGAGAGATCGTGATCATTTAACCTCTCAAAAAGCGGAATTTGCAACCCACCGAAAAATTGATACGCTAGAAGAAGCAATGAAAGATGCTGATGTATTTATTGGACTTTCAACTTCTGATATTGTAAACCCTCAGATGTTATTATCGATGGCAGCCAATCCAATTGTGTTTGCCATGGCAAATCCAGACCCTGAAATAAAATACCATCTCGCCGTGAAAACACGCGATGATATTATCATGGCGACAGGTCGAAGTGACACGCCTAATCAAGTAAATAATGTGCTTGGATTTCCATTCATCTTCAGAGGCGCTTTAGATGTGCGAGCCACCTCCATTAATGAGGAAATGAAAAAAGCGGCCGTGATTGCTTTAGCCGAATTGGCAAAAGAACCCGTTCCAGAACAGGTTAATATTGCGTATGGTGAAACCCGCCTCACCTTTGGAAAAGACTACATCATCCCAAAACCATTTGATCCTCGACTGATTGCGGCGATTCCACCAGCAGTTGCAAAAGCAGCCATCGATAGTGGTGTGGCTTTAGCGCCAATTACTAATTGGGAAACATATGAAGACGCCCTTTTAGAACGCATGGGATCCGACAATAAAATTGTCCGACTGTTATTTAACAGAGCCAAGCTAAATCCAAAACGGGTTGTTTTCGCTGAAGCCGACCAATTAAATGTGCTTAAAGCCGCACAAATTGTTTTAGAAGAAGGCATGGCAACGCCTATTTTATTAGGACGTCGTGACGAAATTGAACGCCTGATGGTCGAACTTGAGTTTGATGACGAAGTCCTCATTATTGACCCAAAGGACGATGAAAGCAGTATTCAAAAAAACAAATACGCCGAAATTTATTGGAAACAACAACAGCGAAAAGGCGTGACCCTTTTTGCGGCTCAAAAACTCATGCGCGAACGTAATTATTTTGCTGCCATGATGGTCAATGAAGGCGATGCGGATGCTCTAATATCAGGATACTCTAGTAACTATGGATCGGTGGTGAAACCAATGTTGAAATTAATTGGATTGGCGCCTGGTTCGACACGGATTGCGACCACCAATGTCATGATCACCCAAAGAGGCCCAATGTTTTTAAGTGATACAGCCATCAATATAAATCCATCCGCAGATGATTTAATAAAAATTGCACAAATGACTTCTGGAGTGGTTAAAATGTTTGGATTAGAACCTGTCATGGCAATGATATCCTACTCAAATTTTGGATCGTCTAAAGATAAGACCGCAACCAAAGTGAAAGAAGCGGTTTCATATCTTCACAGAAGACACCCAAACTTATTAGTGGATGGCGAATTGCAAACTGATTTTGCTTTGAATAGCGAAATGCTGAAAGCTAATTTCTCGTTCTCTAGACTTGCAAATAAAAAAGTGAACACCCTTATTTTTCCAAATCTAGAATCGGCAAATATTACCTATAAATTGCTAAAAGAACTCAATAAAGCGGAGTCCATCGGACCGATCATGATGGGGTTACGCAAGCCCGTTCATATTTTACAATTAGGGGCTAGTGTCGATGAAATTGTTAATATGACAGCCATTGCAGTTGTGGATGCCCAACAAAAAGAGAAAACAGCGAGATGATTCTCAAAATCACTTTCTTTTTTCTTCTTAAAATATTGTATTATTTTAGTACATTTGAAATTCAAAGGAAGCGAAACTATGATTACACACATTCAAGGTAAATTAGCTGAAAAAACTCCAACGCATGTCATTATTGATTGCAATGGAATTGGGTACTTCATCAATATTTCACTTCACACGTTTTCTCAAATACCTGACCAAGAAGCTATTAAGGTTTTCACACATCTTCAAGTTAAGGAAGATTCTCATACTTTGTATGGGTTTATTAGCTCTGCTGAAAGAGAAATTTTTAGACTGTTAATTTCTGTGAGCGGTATTGGAGCGAACACTGCTCGTACCATGCTCTCTTCACTGACTCCAAAGCAGATAAGAGAAGGAATTGCCGTTGGAGATGTTGCTTTAATACAATCTGTCAAAGGAATTGGCCTTAAAACGGCCCAACGAGTCATCATTGATTTAAAAGATAAAGTTCTTAAAATTTACGATATTGACGAATCTTCCTTGTCTCAAAACAATACAAACAAAGATGAAGCGTTATCTGCTTTAGAAGTTTTAGGCTTTATGAAAAAACAATCGGAACGTGTGGTCGAAAAGGTAGTCACATCTTACCCAGAAGCTACGGTAGAATTTATTATTAAGGAAGCCCTCAAAAACCTATAATACATTTGAAAACCTCAAGCTATAAATCATATTTTAAAAGACTCTTTTTCGCAGCCCTGTTTTTGAGCTGTGCTTCAAACGTGTTTGCTCAACAACCTACGACCGTTAGAGACTCTACATCTACAACCTTTTCATTCGGAAAACTAGACACCCCAGACCCTAGTAGTATTGAAAGCAAATACACCTACGACCCTTTAACCGATCGGTATTTTTATACGTCAACCATCGGAAATTTTAATATCAACTACCCTGTTATATTAACGCCCAAAGAATTTCAAGACTTAGTGGTTAAAGAAAGTTTAAAAGAATATTACAAAGAAAAATTAGATGCAATTGACGGAAAAAAAGAAGGTTCTGAAAAAGCAAAGAAAAATCTAATCCCGGATATGTATGTCAACTCCAAATTTTTTGAAACCATTTTTGGAGGAAATACCATTTCGGTCGCCCCACAAGGGTCTGTAGAAATGGATTTAGGAGTCATGTACTCCAGACAAGAAAACCCTTCTTTTTCGCCACAAAACCAAAGTAATTTCACCTTCGATTTTGACCAACGAATTAGTTTGAGTTTGATGGGAAAAGTAGGAACTCGATTACAAGTCAATGCAAATTATGACACCCAATCTACGTTCGACTTTCAAAACATTGTTAAGTTAGAATACGACCCTTCTATCCCTGGTTTAGGAGATTTGAGTGATTTAAAAGACCTAACAGATAAGCGATCGGTTGGCGGCGGCGAAGATTCTATTTTGAAAAAATTAGAAGTTGGAAATGTAAGCATGCCATTAAATAGCTCATTAATTTCGGGAGCTCAAAGCCTTTTTGGAGTTAAAACAGAATTACAATTTGGTAGAACCAGAATTACAGGGGTGTTTTCTGAGCAACAGTCGGAGACACGAACGGTCGTTGCACAGGGTGGAGGGACCTTAGAAGATTTTGAATTTTTTGGATTGGATTACGATGAAAACAGACACTTTTTTCTAGGGCATTATTTTAGAGAATCATACGATGAAGCCCTTGAAAATTACCCGTTCATCAATTCTCGAGTTCAAATTACAAGAGTCGAAGTGTGGGTTACAAATCGCACCAATCGAACCGAAAATATTCGAAATATAATTGCATTACAAGATTTAGGAGAAGCGTCAAGAATAGGATTAAATCCGATTCCATCAGGATTTGTAAATGAAGGTCCTAACACGCCTCCAGATAACAAAAATAATGCTTTTGATCCTACAGAGATAGGCGAGGCTAACTCACAGTTAAGTAGTGCGATAAGAGATATTGCCACCGCACAAGCCGGGTTTTTACCGCCAGGTGTCAATGAAGGGTTTGATTATGGGAAATTAGAAAACGCAAGAAAATTAACCCAAGGAAATGAGTTTACTGTCAACCCTCAGTTAGGATATATCTCCTTAAGTCAACGCCTTCAAAATGATGAAATTTTAGCCGTAGCTTATCAATACACCATTGGAGATGAGGTGTTTCAAGTAGGAGAGTTTGCAAATGATGGACTTAGTGCTACGGATACTGGTGTGGATGGAGCAACCGGCAATCAAACGGTTACCAATCAGAGTTTGATTCTAAAAATGCTAAAAAGTGCGGTCACCGATGTCAAGCTCCCGGTTTGGGATTTGATGATGAAAAACATTTATAACTCTGGCGCGTATCAATTATCTCAAGAGGATTTCCGATTGAATATTTTCTATAACGAAACCTCCGCACTTAATTTTATTACTCCGGTAGGAACCACACCATTTCCAGATCCAGCAGCCAATGCCGATCCTATTAACGAAACGCCTTTAATTCGACTCTTTAACTTTGATAAATTAAATTTCAATAACGATCCCCAAAACAAAGGGGATGGTTTTTTTGATTTTGTACCAGGCATTACCGTCATTCCTCAAAACGGTAAAATTGTCTTTACCAAAGTAGAGCCATTTGGAGATTATCTATTTGAAACCTTACGACTCAACCCTTCTGAAGATTATAACGGCGATGAAGCCGTTTCAACAGATTATAACCAAAATCAGGCAAAATACGTTTATAAATCGCTTTATAAAAGCACCAAAACGGCCGCTTTACAAGACAGTGATAAGAACAAGTTTTTGATGCGCGGTCGCTATAAATCGACGGGCGGATCTGGAATTCCTATTGGAGCATTTAATGTTCCGAGAGGCTCTGTAAATGTGACTGCGGGTGGACGTGTGCTGGTTGAAGGCGTCGATTATACGGTTAATTATCAGATTGGAACGGTTCAAATATTAGATCCTTCCTTGCAAGCCTCTAACACACCGATTCAAGTGTCGGTTGAAAACAATGCAGTTTTTGGTCAACAAACAAAACGGTTTTCAGGGATTAATATTGAGCATCAATTTAATGAAAACTTTGTCCTAGGTGCGACGGTTTTAAACCTCAATGAACGCCCCATTACGCAAAAAGCAAATTATGGCACCGAACCCATAAATAACACCATTTTTGGATTTAACGGAAACTATTCCACTGAAGTTCCTTTTTTAACTCGACTCGCTAACAAGCTTCCAAATATTGATACAGACGCGGCTTCTAATTTATCGCTTCGAGGCGAATTTGCCTACCTCAAACCAGGAGCGCCAAAAGGCGTTGATTTTGATAGCGAAGCAACGTCCTATATTGACGATTTTGAAGGCTCACAGAATGGGATTAGTTTATTAAGTCCACAATCGTGGTTTTTATCAAGTCGGCCTGTAAAACTTGGGCGTGGATATTCACAAGGTCCAGAGGATGATTTAGGGTATCAAAATGGATTTGATCGTGCACTCCTAAACTGGTACTCGGTCGACCCCATATTTTACAGTGGTCAACGTCCAGCTGGTATTTCTGATGATGATATTTCTGATTTGTACACCCGACGAGTTTTTATTAATGAATTATTTCCTCAAGAAGATTTAGTAACTGGACAATATTCGGTGATTAATACACTCGATTTAGTTTATAGACCAACCGAAAGAGGGCCTTACAATTATCAACCAGGAGCTGAAGATGGTGTTTTAGAAACACCAAAAGAGAGTTGGGCAGGAATCACCAGACAGCTCACCTCCACAGATTTTGAACAAGCCAACGTAGAATATGTCGAGTTTTGGCTTATGGATCCTTTTTTAGATAACACCTCAAACCCAGGAGGGAAATTGGTGTTAAACTTAGGGAACATTTCTGAAGATGTGATCAAAGATGGACGCAAACAATATGAAAATGGACTTCCCGAAAATGGAGATATAAGCTTATTACCACAATCGGATTGGGGTACGGTTACCCCGCAAAATCAATCGTTGATTTATGCCTTTTCGTCACAAGGCGAAGAGCGTGCCCGACAAGATGTTGGATTAGATGGTTATAATGATTTTGAAGAACAAACGATAACCACGCCCGATGCACAATTTTCGGCCTTTCAATCCCTTCCAGATCCCGCCAATGATAATTATCAATATTACTTGAACACAGAGGGTGATATTTTTGAGCGGTATAAAAAATACAATGGCTTGGAAGGAAATTCTCCAGACACATTTTCGGAAACCAATCGGGGCTCAACACCACAACCCGATGTCGAAGACATCAACCGTGATAACACCATGAACACGATTGATAGCTATTACGAGTATGAAATTGGGATCAGTTCTATGGATTTTAATGATGCAAACAACCCTTATATTGTAGACCGAAAGTCGATCACTAACATTACGCTACCGAATGGGTCAACGGCTAAGCCGATTAACTGGTATCAATATCGGATTCCATTATCCGAATTTACAAATGAACGAGGTGGAATTTCCGATTTCAGATCCATTCGCTTTGCGCGCTTGTATTTAAAAGATTTCTCTGAAACCACGGTGCTTCGTTTTGGAACCTTAGATTTAGTACGAAGCGATTGGCGCCGTTATCAATTATCGTTGGATGAAGAATCAAATGCTGCGACAAAACTCGATCCAACCAATCTAAGTGTTGGGATTATTGGCGTTCAAGAAAATGATGGGAGCTATGTGCCACCACCTGGAGTGGTCCGCGAACAATTAAATAACAACAACTCAATTATCCGTCAAAATGAACAGTCGTTAGTGGTGGATGTTTGTGAGTTGGAGCCCAAAGATTCCAGGGCAGTTTTCAAAAACATTAATGTGGATATGCGTCAGTATAAGAAACTGAAAATGTTTATCCATGCTGAAGATGGAGAGTCGGATAGTTTTAACGAAGGAAATATGGTCGCATTTGTAAGAATGGGAAATGATTTTACACAAAATTATTATCAATTAGAAATTCCTTTACGGAAATCATCGGGTGCCACGGGTGCTTCAGAAAACGAGGTTTGGCCAGAATACAATGAGATTAATATTCCACTTGAATTCCTGGAACAGATAAAAGCGTTGGGCATTAGCAATCAAACTTTAAGTAATGAAAACCCTATATTTTATACTATTTTGGATGGCGAATTACAAGAAGGCACGGTAGGCGAATTTGATTCGTTTTCTTTGAATTCTGATGAGACGCCTTTTGAGCAGCGAATTGCGGTAAAGGGAAATCCAAACTTTGGAGATATTAGAACCCTAATGCTTGGGATTAAAAATATTGGCCCAACAAATCAATGTGCCGAAGTTTGGTTCAACGAACTCCGATTGGCCGATATGGACAACGAAGGTGGTTGGGCAGCCGTTATGAGCATGGATACAAACATAGCCGACTTCATGAATATCAACGCCAATGCCAAACGAACTACGACTGGTTTTGGAACCTTGGAACAAGGGCCAAATGAACGGAGTCGTGAAGATTTGAAACAATACGATGTTGTAACCAACATAAACGTGGGGCAGTTACTACCAAAAAAATGGGGCTTAGAAATCCCTTTCAATTATGGGCAAAGTGAAACACTAATCACGCCAGAATACGACCAACAGTATAAAGATTTAAAGCTTCAGTCGCGTTTAGATGCGGCCACAAGTCCCGAAGAACGAGATCGAATCGAAAACCAATCCGAAGATTATACAAAACGTAAAAGTATTAACTTTATTGGCGTCCGAAAAAACAAAACAGGCGATGCAAAACCAAGAGTTTATGACGTTGAAAATTTGACTTTAAATTATTCATTCAACGAGATGAAACATCGGGATTTTGAAATCGAAAATGCGTTGGATCAAAATGTACGCGTTGGAGGTAATTACAGTTATAGCTTTAGTCCGTTAAAAATTGAGCCATTCAAGAAAAATGATTCTTTATTTACCGGTAAATATTGGCAACTTTTAAAAGATTTTAATTTCAATTTATTACCAACAAACGTATCGGTAAACTCCGATTTTAATAGACAATTTAACAGTCAGAAATTTAGAGATGCAGATTTAGGAGCTAGTAATTTAACGGTCGATGAATTGATTCGAAGAAATTACACCTTCGATTTCCAGTACACCGTTAATTACAACATCACAGATGCGCTGCGGGTTAACTTTACAGCGGCCAATAACAATATTGTTAGAAATTATTTTGTGGACGATAATTTAAAAGGCGATCAAGATCCAAGTTTAGGGGTGTGGGATCGGTTTTTTGATTTTGGAGACCCCAATAGGCATACCCAACAATTAGGCATCAACTATGAGTTACCATTTAATAAAATTCCGACACTTAATTTCTTAACCTCCAACTATACCTATTCGGGAGATTTCCAATGGAACAAAGGCTCTGATTTATTTGGAGAGATTGAGATAAAGGGGTCAACTTATGACCTTGGGAATTCCATTTCTAACGCAAGCCAGCACAACCTAAATACGCAAATGGACATGCAAAAACTCTATCGATATTTGGGGTTAAAAAAGAAATCTAATAATAGAAAGGCGTCCAAAAAATCCAAAAAATTTAATTTAAAAAATGTGGGGCTTGGACTCCTCACAAGCGTGAAACGAATGCAAGTCAATTATTCAGAAAGTAATAGCACCTTTTTACCAGGCTATATTCCAACGCCAGGCTTTTTAGGAACCCTTAAACCTACCGCTGGCTTCACCTTTGGAAGTCAACGTGACATTCGTAGGATATCTGCTCAGAACGGCTGGTTAACCACTTATGAGGATTTTAATCAACAATATTCAGAGACCCATAATGAGAATTTAGATTATGTGATAAATATGGAGCCCATCCAAGATTTAAAAATCGATTTAACAGGTGGCAAAACCTACGCGAGCAGTCTAAACGAAAATTTCAATACAGATATCGGTAGTAATGGATTGAGTAATGGATACAATTCACTGTTTAAAAATAGATTTGGAAATTTCAATATCTCAACCTCGCTCATCAAAACCGCTTTTAGTCAAAGTGACGAAAATAAATCCGTTCCATTTGAAGAATTTAAAAGCAACCGATTGGTGATTGCCAATCGTCTTGCTCAGGACTTTTATGGCGCCAATCCGATTACTACTGATGCAGAAGGCTATCCTGAAGGCTTTGGGAAAAACAGTCAAGCCGTTTTATTGCCTGCGTTTTTAGCAGCTTACTCAGGAAAAAAATCGAATAAAATAAGTCTGGATGCTTTTAGAGACATTCCAATTCCGAATTGGACCTTAAAATACACCGGCTTTATGAAAATGAAGTGGTTCAAGAAAAGGTTCAAACGTTTTTCTATCACCCACGGCTATAACGCGTCTTATACCATCAATCAATTCCGAACAAACTTAGATTATAAAGCTGCAGATTCCAATTTGGACTATGCATCCCAAGACCCAGACACGAAAGATTTGTCGAATAACTTCAAAGCTCAAACTTTATTTAGTAATATAAACTTAGTAGAGCAATTTAGTCCCTTAGTTAAGATTGATTTTGAAATGAAAAATTCAGTCAAAGTCACTACTGAAATTAAAAAAGACCGTAGTTTATCTTTAAGTTTTGACAATAATCTGTTAACGGAAATTCAAGGGTATGAATATATTTTTGGACTTGGGTATCGAATTAAAGATCTTAAATTCAAAACAAAATTAGCCGGGAACAAAAAGACAGTAAAAAGTGATTTGAATATGAAAGCCGATGTTTCGGTTCGAAACAATAAAACAATTATACGCTATCTCGATTTAGATAATAACCAAGTAAGTGCAGGGCAAACCATTTGGAGTTTAAGGTATGCCGCAGACTATGCTTTTAGCAAAAACCTAACCGCAATTTTCTTTTTTGATTATGCGTTCTCGGAATATGCAATTTCAACCGCCTTTCCACAAACGACGATTAGATCTGGATTCACATTGCGTTACAATTTTGGAAATTAAAAAACAAACATATTAATTATTATACACCTATGAATATTCCATCCGAACTAAAATACACAAAAGATCACGAATGGGTCAAAATCGACGGCGACATCCTCACTGTTGGAATTACTGACTTTGCACAAGGCGAACTCGGCGACATTGTATACGTAGAAGTAGATACGCTTGATGAAGCATTGGAAGCGGATGCTGTTTTTGGAACGGTAGAAGCCGTTAAAACAGTTTCAGATTTGTTTTTGCCAGTGGCAGGAGACATTATTGAGTTTAATGAATCTTTAGAAGATGAACCCGAAAAAGTAAACCAAGACCCTTACGGCGATGGTTGGATGATTAAATTAAAGGTTGCAAACCAGTCGGATTTAGAAACACTTCTAAGTGCCGAAGATTATAAAGAATTGATCGGTGCTTAAAAACAGATTCATATACACAATTACCATTGTATATACCTTAGCGATTATCGTTTTAAGTTTTATGAAGCTTCAAGATATTCCCGAACTCAGCACTGGCTTTGATGATAAAATATTTCATTGTATTGCCTATGCAATTTTTTGTTTGGTATGGTATCTTTTCTTTAAAGCTATAAAAATAAAGTCAAGTTTAATCTTCGCAATTGTACTTTCTATTACTTTTGGTGGATTGATTGAAATTTTACAAAGTAAATTATCATCCTACAGAACAACAGAGTTTTTTGATCTGTTAGCCAACACACTTGGAGTGCTTTTAATGGCGATTGGGATACGTTTAAAAAAAAGTTATAATTAAAAACCCAGAAACCTTTGCGTAATTGTTTATTTTTTAATTAATTTAACGGTCGGAAAAAAATACAGATTTAATATGGAATCAAAGAAAAACCCAGAATCAGACGTTAGCAGAAATGCATCCATCTATTTTGCAGTTGGATTGGCACTAATGATGTTTCTAACATACAATACGATCAATTATAAAACGTACGATAAGTCTTTAATTGATATTGGAAAATTAGACTTAGATGCAGATCTAGATGAAGAAATTCCTTTATTAGATCAAATCAAGCCGCCACCGCCACCGCCACCGCCACCAGCAGCACCTGAGGTTATTGAAATCGTCGAAGATGAAGAAGAGATTGAAGAAACTATCATAGAGTCTACCGAAACAGATCAAGAAGAAGAAATTGAAATTGAAGATATCGAGATTGAAGAAGTCTATGAAGATGTTGAGGTTCCGTTTTCTGTCATCGAAAACGTCCCTGAATATCCAGGCTGTGAAAAAGGATCTAATACTGAAAAACGGAAATGTATGTCCGCTAAAATCGCAAAATTTGTACAACGAAAGTTCAATACAGATTTAGCGGGAGATTTAGGATTATCAGGAAAACAACGCATCAATGTGATCTTTAAAATCAATAAAAATGGAGATGTGACTGGAGTTCGTTCAAGAGCACCACACCCTCGACTCGAAAAAGAAGCGGCGCGTGTAATCAATATGTTACCAAAAATGAAACCAGGTCGTCAGCGTGGAAAAGCCGTGATTGTCCCTTACTCTTTACCAATTACATTCCAAGTACAAGATTAATAAATTAGTTTTTATAAAATTTAAATCCCGCTAAGGCGGGATTTTTTTTAACTCTATTTAAAATATAAATATCGTTTTTCGTAATCGATCACCGCAGAACCTTTTTTAAGAACATCGGCTCCTAAGATCCCGTCCACTGGAGAAGCATCTATAGAATCAAATGCATCATTCACATAACTTAAATCTAGTAACGCTACTTGGAAACGGTTCTTTATCCAACCTCCAATTTGAATGCGATTGTTTTTTGAAAGAAGCGTATCAATTTTGTCCCGTCCAGCACCACTCGCCTTTACAACTGAAGTTTCCGTATTTAATTTATACTTTTGTTTAAGTTTTTTATCTACAAAAGAAGTAGAAGCCCCAGTATCTAAAATAAACAATCCTTTGACGCCATTAATTTTAACAATAATTTTAAAATGATTTGATGCAATAGGGTGCATTTTTATTTTGAAATACGATTTTTTAGTAAGATATTCAGATAATGAGGATGTAGTTGTTTTCAAATCAAATTATTTTTAACAAATATACTATTCAAAAACTTACTTTTACATTATGATAATTACAGACACTCACACTCACCTTTATAGTGAAGTATTTAACGAAGACAGAACAGAAGTCATCGAGCGCGCATTAGCCGCAGGAGTGACTCGGTTTTTCATCCCTGCAATCGATTCTACATATACAGAATCAATGTATGCCTTAGAAAAAAGTTATCCTGAAAACATGTTTTTAATGATGGGACTCCATCCGACACATGTTAAAGAAGATTACTTAGAAGAGTTGAACCATGTTAAGCAGCAATTGAAATCTCGAAAATTCGTGGCCATTGGCGAAATCGGCATGGATCTATACTGGGATCAGCGCCTAGTGAAGCCACAACAAGAAGTGTTTAGGCAGCAAATACAATTGGCAAAACACTATAAGTTACCCATTGTCATTCATTGTCGAGGGGCATTTGATCAGGTCTTTGAAATTTTAGAAGAAGAAAAGGGAGCTGATTTACATGGTATTTTTCATTGTTTTACAGGGACTTTTGAGCAAGCACAACAGGCAATTTCATATAACATGAAACTAGGAATAGGCGGTGTTGCAACTTTCGTAAATGGAAGGATCGATAAATTCTTGAAGCGGATTGACTTAAAGCACATTGTTTTAGAAACGGATTCTCCTTACTTATCGCCAGTGCCAAATCGAGGGAAACGAAACGAAAGTAGTTTTATAGTGAATGTATTGGACAAATTGTCAACGATATATCGAATGTCAAAAGAAGATATTGCAGCGATTACGACTCAGAATTCAAAAGATGTATTTAAACGATGATTAAATGAGCCAACAAATCTTATTAATATATACGGGTGGAACTATTGGGATGATCAAAGACCCAATAACGGCGACACTGCATGCATTTGATTTTGCATCATTACTAGAAAAAATTCCAGAACTGAATCTATTAGATTGCACGATTGATACCGTCTCTTTTGAAACACCCATAGATTCTTCTAATATCAATCCGTCTCATTGGGTAATGATCGCCTCTATTATTGAAGAAAACTATGCAAAGTTTGATGGATTTGTAGTCTTACACGGGAGTGATACCATGAGTTACTCTGCATCAGCGCTAAGTTTCATGTTAGAACACCTCTCTAAACCAGTGGTTTTTACAGGCTCACAGCTGCCCATAGGGGATTTAAGAACTGACGCCAAAGAAAACTTAATAACTTCTATTCAAATTGCCGCTTTACAAAACAACAATACGGCCGTTATTAAAGAAGTTGGCTTGTATTTTGAATATAAATTATATAGAGGCAACCGAACGACCAAAATTAATGCGGAGCATTTTCAGGCGTTTGCATCATTAAACTTACCAACGTTACTTAGCTCGGGAGTACATCTAAAGATCAATCATGAATTATTACTAAAAAATTACTCACAAGCACCTTTAACGGTTCATAAAAAATTAGATACCAACGTGGCGCTGATAAAACTATTTCCTGGAATGACAGCACATGTATTAGAATCTATTTTAGAGATTCCTACTCTAAAAGCCGTTGTTATTGAAACGTATGGTAGTGGGAATGCGACGACAGAAAATTGGTTTTTGCAAGCAATCGAAAAGGCGTTATCAAAAGGTCTCTATATAATAAACGTTACCCAATGTGCTGGTGGGAGTGTTCAAATGAATCAATATCAAACAGGGAAACTACTTGAAAAGCTAGGTGTTATTTCTGGGAACGATATGACAACAGAGTCCGCTATCACAAAATTAATGTATATGTTGGGGCTTAAGATTCCAAGGAATATGTTCAAAACTGTTTTTGAAACAAACTTGCGTGGCGAAATATCCTAAAATTAGGCCTTAAAAATTTTAGCAATCAAACTATTTTTTCTTTATTTGGGCTTCTAAAATTCTAGAGAGGTGGCCGAGTGGTCGAAGGCGCACGCTTGGAAAGCGTGTATACGGCAACGTATCGAGGGTTCGAATCCCTTCCTCTCTGCAATTGCCCCAAAAACAAGGACTTAACTTCAATTGGCTTATGTGTTTTTAATTTTTTAATAATAATTTACTGAGTTTTCTCATTTAAATTTTTGTAATTCCAATTTTTTTATATCTTTAACATCTTAACTAATAGTATTATTTTAATAAAATCAAGAATATAACAATGAAAAGATTATTTCCAATTCTAGCTATCGCATTTGTGATGGCATTCGGGTCTGTAAGTGCGAGTACAAACATGAACACAAATTCTGTTATTACTACAATTGTTAATCCAGTTCAAGATGATGCAGCATCGGCTGATGCAGAATCATTAGGATTTCACCAAGAGCTTAAAAAACGATTTATTGAAGGAGGTCCAGGTTTTATGGGCATCGTTTTATTATGTCTTATATTAGGTCTTGCAATTGCAATTGAAAGAATTATATTTTTAAATCTTTCAACGACCAATTCACAAAAAATTAACTGAAGAAGTTGAAAGTGCTTTAGCTTCTGGTGGTTTAGATGCCGCTAAAGAAGTTTGTAGAAATACAAAAGGACCTATCGCATCGATTTTCTACCAAGGTTTAGACCGTGCTGATGAGGATTTAGACTCTGCTGAAAAAGCAGTGGTTGCTTATGGAGGTGTACAAATGGGTCAATTAGAGAAAAATGTTTCTTGGATTTCATTATTTATCGCGTTAGCTCCAATGTTAGGATTTATGGGAACTGTAATCGGAATGATTCAAGCTTTTGATAAAATTGAAGCAGCTGGAGATATGCAACCATCACTTGTTGCAGGGGGTATTAAAGTAGCTCTTTTAACAACCGTATTTGGTCTGGTTGTTGCAATTATATTACAAGTCTTTTACAATTACATCATTGCTAAAATTGACAGTATTGTAAATGATATGGAAGATGCCTCTATATCTTTAATGGATATCTTGGTAAAAAATAAAAAATAATAACACCTCAATACTAAATCAAATAATTATGGATTTACAAAAATTATTGAAGATTGTAGCTATTGTTATCGGTGTGATTTCAATCTTCTTCCTTGGAAGTATAATTTCTACAGGAGATGATGCTATAAAGGCAGGTGAAAGTAGCGGGTCAATAGATACGTTTATGTATGTGGCTTATACGATTTTCGCGATTGCCATACTAGCTGTGTTGGCTTTTACAGTAATCAACTTAGTTTCTAACACTGCAGGACTTAAAAAGACCCTTATGGGTGTTGGTGCTTTTGTTGTACTCTTACTAATTTGCTACTTTGGCTTTGCTAATGGCGTAGAAACAATGCGTAAAGATGGTGATATACTTTCGGCAAACGGCTCAAGATTAATAGGCGCTGGACTGTACTTATTTTATTCCTTAGCAATTATTGCTGGTGGAATTATGCTTGTTTTTTGGAGTTAAAAAAATGGTAAAATAATATGGCTAAGAGATCCGCACCAGAAGTGAATGCCGGCTCAATGGCCGACATCGCTTTCTTACTATTAATATTTTTCTTGGTTACAACGACCATAGAGAAAGACTCTGGAATTAATCGAAAACTTCCTCCTATGGAAGAAGAAGATCAACCTGATGTCATCATCAAGCAAAAAAATATTTTTACTGTACTTCTGAACGGAAAAGATCAATTACTTGTTGAAGATGAACTCATGGAAATCAAAGATTTGAGAGTAGCAGCGGTTGAGTTTTTGGATAACAATGGCGATAAGTCCTGTACCTATTGTCAAGGATCTAAAGATCCAACATCTTCCGATAATCCAGACAAAGCAATTATATCACTAAAAAACGAACGTGAAACATCGTACGCAGCGTATATATCTGTTCAAAACGAATTAGTTGCCGCTTACAATGTGCTTCGAAACAGAAGAGCTCTAGAACTCGGTCCTCAACAAGGATTTAGAGAAATGAATTTTGTAGAAATGCAACAGAATTATAAAGATGCTCGTTTTGTAGGAAATAAAGAAAAGTTAAAAGCAGTGATCGATCAGATTAAATTAGAGTTTCCACAGAAGCTTTCTGAAGTTCAGTAGATTAACCTAAAAGAAACAAAATGTCAAAATTTAAAAAGAAATCAGAAGGAGGCATACCTGCCATTTCAACGGCTTCGCTTCCAGATATCGTATTTATGTTGCTATTCTTTTTTATGGTGGCTACTGTGATGCGTGAAAACTCACTTAAAATTCAAAATGCACTTCCTGTTGCAAATCAAGTTGAAAAACTCGATAAGAAAAATCCTGTAAGTTACATCTACATGGGGAAACCAAGTTCGGGTTATGAGAAATTTGGTACAGAAGCAAGAATTCAATTGAACGATCAGTTTGCAGACCTTAAAGAAGTAGGTGCGTTTATTAGCTCTGAAAGAGCAGCCCTTAGAGAAGAATTAATTCCTTTTCTGACAGTGGCATTAAAAGTTGATAAAGATGCTAATATGGGAATTGTAGGCGATGTAAAACAAGAGCTTAGAAAAGTGAATGCACTTAAAATTAACTATACAACAGGAGTCGGAGATGCGATGACCAACATCAAATAACCACACTTTAAAATAATTAAAAAGGCATTCTATTTAGAATGCCTTTTTTTATTTAATTTAGCGAAGAAATATAGATAAAAATTCTTCATGAAACATTGCTTTTTTTTAGTTTCTTTCTTATTAGGTCTTCAAACTATTTTAGGGCAATCGATCCAATCAGACGCCTTGGATTCTATGTATAGAGAAGATCAATTGTATGTATCTGTAACATATAATGCATTAGTGAACTTACCAAATAGTATGACCCAAAATAGTTTTTCTCCTGGGTTTCACTTGGGGTTCATTAGAGATTTTCCAGTAAACAAAGCTCGAAATTTCGCTATTGGATTCGGACTCGGGTATTCTTACAATCGATTTAATCAAAATTTAAAAATTGAGACATCCCCTCAGCCTTTATACACGATCGTCGATGGTGGCAGTTTTAATAAAAATAATTTTTCTCAGCATTTGATCGAATTCCCTTTAGAATTCCGCTGGCGCACCTCTACCTCTGAAACATATAAATTTTGGAGAATCTACTCCGGAATCAAAGCAGGCTATGTATTTGCTTCTAAGTCTATTTTTGATAGCACAACCGAACGGATATATTCTAAAAACTTAAAAGGGCTAAACGCTTGGCAATATGGATTGACACTTAGTGTGGGATATAATACCTGGAACGGTTATATTTATTATGGCCTAAATCCCATTTTTGATAAAGCTTCGACAGCAAACAATCTATCAATAGAGGTCAATGCTTTAAAAATTGGTCTTATATTCTATATTTTATAACCAATCCTTTAAGAATAAAAGTTGAGGAATTACCCCAATAATTAATCCAATTACAAGTTCTCTCACAGTATGTGCATTTAGGTGTAAACGCGAGCTAGCCATTGCACCCATCATAATGACAAACACAACAAATGCACTGCTAAATGAATATCCGTAATGTAAGTTTAGGAGAATTATAAAGAAGAATGCACTACTTGCACTCATCATATGAATACTTGATTTAAATTTTAATAGCGCCAAAACAAGTCCTGTCAAAATCGTGACAACTATTCCCAAGAAAAAATAATGTAATTCGATACAGATGGATTCTGGAAAAACATAAACACATAGATATCCAAGGATCATGCTATTTAAGCCTAAAGGCCAAATCCGCTCTTTTGAGGTTTTTAGGTGGATGGTTTGCACTTGTTCAAATTTATTCAAAATAAAATACAGCACAAGCGGCAACAAAACACTCAAAATAATAATAGAAATCAACCAATAGCTGATTTTAAGTGGTGAGTATTGGTGCGTAGTGACTGTAAAATAATAAACAGCAGCCATCCAAGGCATCAGTAAGGGGTGAAATAAATATGAGATGCTTTTTAAAAAGGGTGTCAACATAGGCAGGTTTAGATCTCGTAATATTACTAAAAAAATAGTATTTATTAGATATGTATTCTTAAAATTGATCCTATAATTTCAAGAATACCATCTAAACATAAAATGACCGCCTATATTCGTCGGCTTTTTGTTTAAATTTCTTAATTTTGCGACCTTAATAACACTGAACAATGAGCGCGACATTTCCTGATTACAAAGGACTTAACTTACCAAACATAGCAGATCAAATGCTAAAGTTTTGGGAAGACCATAATATTTTTGACAAAAGTATCACCACTAGAAACGGAAAAACTCCATATGTTTTTTTTGAAGGCCCGCCTTCTGCAAATGGTTTGCCAGGTGTCCACCACGTTCTAGCGCGCGCAATTAAAGATATATTTCCTCGCTATAAAACAATGAAAGGATTCCAAGTAAAGCGTAAAGCAGGTTGGGATACGCACGGACTTCCTATTGAATTGGGCGTTGAAAAAGAACTAGGAATTACCAAAGAAGATATCGGTAAAACTATTTCTGTTGAAGCATATAATGCCGCCTGTAGAAAAGCGGTCATGCGATACACAGATGTTTGGAATGACCTGACTCAAAAAATGGGGTACTGGGTCAACATGGACGATCCTTATGTGACTTACGATCCAAAATACATGGAAAGTGTCTGGTGGTTATTAAAACAAATTTATAATAAAAACCTTCTTTTTAAAGGGTATACGATCCAACCCTACTCCCCTAAAGCAGGAACTGGATTAAGCTCACATGAGCTGAATCAACCAGGAACCTATCAAGACGTTACAGACACAACTATTGTTGCACAATTTAAAGCAAACACAGCATCCCTTCCTGAGTTTTTACAAAACGAAGGCCCTATTTTATTTTTAGCTTGGACCACAACGCCTTGGACTTTGCCAAGTAATACGGCCTTAACAGTTGGGCCAAAAATTGAATATGTGCTTGTCAAGACGTACAATCAATACACGTTTGAAGCGGCCAATGTGGTCGTCGCAAAGGCATTGGTTGGAAAGCAATTTAGCGGAAAATTTAAAGAAGTTGATGCGGTCGCTGGTTTAGAAGGCTATCAATCTTCAGATAAAGCCATTCCATTCTATGTTGTAAAATCCTTTATAGGGAAAGATTTGGTCGGAATTACCTATGAGCAATTGCTCGATTATGCTTTGCCAAATGACCATCCAGAAAATGCGTTTCGAATTATCTCAGGAGATTTTGTAACTACTGAGGATGGAACCGGAATTGTACATACCGCTCCAACATTTGGTGCTGATGATGCACTTGTTGCCAAACAAGCCAGCCCCGAAATTCCACCATTATTGGTGAAAGACCAAGACGATACTTTAGTGCCGCTGGTAGATTTACAAGGACGATTTAGACCTGAAGTCGCAGAATTTGCAGGCCGGTATGTTAAAAACGAATATTATCCAGAAGGGGAAGCCCCTGAAAGATCGGTCGATGTCGAATTGGCAATCAAGTTAAAAACTGAAAATAAAGCATTTAAAGTTGAAAAATATAAGCACAGCTATCCAAACTGCTGGCGAACGGATAAACCAATTTTATATTATCCATTAGACTCTTGGTTTGTGAAAGTAACCGATGTGAAAGATCGTATGTTTGAGTTGAATCAAACAATTAATTGGAAGCCAAAAAGCACTGGAGAAGGCCGTTTTGGTAACTGGTTAGCAAATGCAAACGATTGGAATTTATCTCGCTCTCGCTACTGGGGAATTCCACTTCCTATTTGGAGAACTGAAGATGGGAAAGAAGAAATTTGTATTGGTTCTGTGGAAGAGTTAAAATCAGAAATGCAAAAAGCAGTGCAGGCAGGGGTCCTAGAAAATGCCATTTTCGAAGATTTTGTAGTCGGGGATCATTCGCTTGAAAATTATGCTAAAATCGATTTACATAAAAACATTGTAGATGCCATTATTTTGGTATCTCCATCGGGACAGCCCATGCATCGCGAAAGTGATCTCATTGATGTGTGGTTTGATTCTGGAAGTATGCCTTATGCTCAATGGCACTATCCATTCGAAAACAAAGACTTAATTGATCAAAACAAAGCCTTTCCAGCTGATTTTATTGCGGAAGGTGTGGATCAAACGCGGGGTTGGTTTTATACCCTTCATGCGATTGGAACCATGGTTTTTGATTCTGTGGCGTATAAAAATGTTGTTTCAAATGGCTTAGTATTAGATAAAAATGGACAAAAAATGTCCAAACGATTGGGCAATGCAACCGATCCGTTTGAAACGCTAGCAACCTATGGCGCGGATGCCACCCGTTGGTATATGATTAGTAATGCCAATCCATGGGATAATTTGAAATTTGATACCGAAGGAATCGAAGAAGTCAATCGAAAGTTTTTTGGCACACTATACAATACGTATTCATTTTTCACCCTCTATGCAAATATCGATAAATTTAGTTATGCTGAGGACGATATTCCCATTAAGGAACGCCCAGAAATTGACCGCTGGATTTTATCAGAATTAAACTCACTAACAGAAAAAGTGGATGCGTATTATGCAGACTATGAGCCCACCAAAGCGGCCCGAGTGATCTCCGAATTTACGCAGGAATACCTCAGTAATTGGTATGTTCGTTTGAGTAGAAGACGTTTTTGGAAAGGCGATTATCAAACAGATAAGATATCTGCCTATCAAACCTTATATACATGTATGTTAACCATTGCAAAGCTTAGTGCGCCTATTGCACCTTTTTTTATGGATCGCTTGTATTTAGATTTGAATTCAGTAACCAATAAAGAAACATTTGAAAGTGTTCATTTAGCAGATTTCCCATCGGGAAACTCCTCTTTAATCAACAAAGATTTGGAGCGTAAGATGGAACAGGCACAAACCATTTCATCACTCGTATTGTCGTTAAGAGCTAAAGAAAAAATTAAAGTCCGTCAGCCGTTACAAAAAATCATGATTCCTGTGAGCTCGGCGACTCAAAAAGAAGAAATTTTAGCCATTTCAGACTTAATAAAACACGAAGTCAATGTAAAAGAGATTGAATTATTAGAAGATGCTTCAGATATTTTAGTGAAACAAATCAAACCAAACTTTAAAGCCCTCGGGCCTCGTTTTGGGAAGGAGATGAAGCAGATTGCAAATCTGATTAATAACTTACAGTCAAGCGACATCAAGCAAATTGAAGAAAAAGGAGTTTTAAGTATTGAGATTAATGGAAAAAGTATAAATTTGGAACGCAATGATGTAGAGATCACCTCTCAAGATATTGAAGGGTGGTTAGTAGCCAATCAAGGTTCAGTGACGGTTGCTTTAGATGTTACAATTTCTGATGCCTTAAAAGAAGAAGGAATTGCTAGAGAACTGGTCAATAGAATTCAAAATTTAAGAAAAGATTCTGGATTTGAACTCACCGACCGAATTGAGGTTTTTTTACAAGCAGATACTCAAATTGAAAACGCGATAAAACAAAATTTAGACTATATTAAGTTAGAAACATTAACGGAGGAACTACAGCTAGTAGCACAATTAGATAAAGGGACAGAAGTGTCTTTTGACACGGTCAATACCAAGTTGTACATCCAAAAATCAAAATAATTATGTCCATTGAAAACACAAGTCGATATTCCGATGAAAATTTAGAAGAATTCAGAAGTCTCATTCATCAAAAAATTGAGAAAGCGCAACATGACTTAGAGTTAATTAAAAGCGCCTATATGAATGATTTAAACAACGGCACCGAAGATACGTCTCCAACGTTTAAAGCATTTGACGAAGGCAGTCAAGTGATGAGTAAAGAATCTAATTCACAGTTGGCAATCCGTCAAGAAAAGTTTATTAGAGACCTCAAAAATGCCTTGATTCGAATTGAGAATAAGACCTATGGAATTTGTAGAGTGACTGGAAAACTCATTAACAAAAAACGCTTGGAGTTAGTGCCACATGCTACTTTAAGCATTGAGGCTAAGAATATGCAAAAGTAAGATGTCCAAAAAACAGGCATTTTTATTGATAGTGCTGATTCTTATCATAGATCAGGTCTCTAAAATATATATTAAAACACATTTTCAACTCGGTCAAGAACTGAAGGTTTTCGATTGGTTTAGACTCTTTTTTATCGAAAACGAAGGCATGGCTTGGGGGGCGAAAATTAGCGACGTTTCTTCTCACATTTCTGATTCAAGTGCCAAATTGTTTTTAACTATTTTTAGAATATTTGCCGTATGTGGTATTGGCTATTGGTTACATCACAGCTTTCAAAAATCGGCTTCTAAAATCCTCATTATTGCGTTAGCATTAGTGTTTTCTGGAGCGCTTGGAAACATTTTTGATTCTGTTTTTTATGGGATCATATTTGATGGGAGCTTGGGGCAAACAGCGACCTTATTTCCTTCAAAAGGCTATAGCAGTCTATTTCGCGGAAATGTTGTAGATATGCTATATTTTCCGCTATTTAAAGGCTATTTTCCACAGTGGTTACCATTTATTGGAGGTCACTATTTTTCCTTTTTTGATCCTGTTTTCAATATTGCCGACATGGCCATTAGCACAGGCATTGGAATGCTTTTAGTGTTTAATAAAAAAGTATTTCCGAACCCTTCAGTCGATTAAAACGCATACGTTTTTTTAGGTGTAATGCAATAATCTAAAGGGATGTCGTGGGGCTTAATATTTTCTATTTCAACGTCTGCTTCAAAAAAGGAAAGTCCAATTTTTAAGGTGTCTTTTGAACAGTTCTTTAAAAACCCATCATAGAATCCTTTTCCATACCCAACACGATTTCCGAAGAGATCAAAAGCCATGAGCGGAATAAACACCACTTCAATTTGTTGTTCACTTATTGGAATGCCATTTTCGGGTTCAGGGATGTTCCAAGAATTTGGTTTAATAATCGTATTGTCTTGCAACAATATATGAGACATGGATTTGGATTCAAAGTCAGTTTTGGAGAGTACAATGTGTTTGTCTTTTCCAGAAAGAATGGATAAAATAGGTTCTGTTTCTACTTCGTTTAAAGATTTAATAGTCAAAAATACATGAAAAAACGAACAATCCCATATCGGAAGTTTTAGTACCAAATTTGCGATTTTAAGGCTAGAATCTTCTCTTTCTTTAGTGCTTAAATTTGCTCGAAGCGCTTTGTATTTGGCTCTTAATTCTGTTTTTTTCACGCTCGATTGTTCTTTATGATCTACCTCGCTCGTTCAAGGAAGGTTATAATCGCTTTAGCAATGTTTTTGTTTGAAACGTCTTCAATTCCTTCAAGTCCAGGCGTAGAATTCACTTCCATCACTAAAGGGCCTCTGTTTGACTGTAATATATCCACACCACAAATTGGGAGTTTTAGGTTCCCGGCTGCTTTAATCGCCAGTTTAAGTTCTGCATCACTCAGTTTATGGATCGTATAACTTCCGCCTCTGTGAAGATTCGATCTAAACTCGCCTTTTTTTCCTTGTCGTTTCATCGCGCCAATAACTTTATTATCAATGATAAAAGCCCTTAAGTCGGCACCTTTAGCTTCGGCAATATACTCTTGCACCAAGGCTCTTGCTTCTAATCCATTAAAAGCCTCTAGCACCGATTCTGCTGCGTTCTTAGATTCTGCCAAAACAACGCCAATCCCTTGTGTTCCCTCAAGTAATTTGATCACTACTGGCGTACCACCTACACGAGCAATAACGTTTTCTACATCGCGCGAGTAATTCGTAAATACCGTTTTTGGCATGTCAACGCCTGCTTTAGAAAGGTGTTGAAAACTTTGTAGTTTATCTCTTGATTGGAGGATGGCATTTGAGGATACAGTCGAAAACACATTCATCATTTCAAACT
>CALSOZ010000002.1 GCA_943788095.1 uncultured Flavobacteriaceae bacterium
ATGGACGACTCTGTCAAATTTACCACTATCCCCTGCTGAGAAAGGGAAGGTTAACTCTTCCCAACCACTAGTTACTGAAGTAGTTAAAAACTTCTCAACGTTATTTCCTGCATTTCCAATCTCTTCTAACTTTAATAGAACTTCGGTATTTGCTCTCGCAGACCATACTTTAATTTTTAAGCCAGTGTTTGCTACAAAATCTAATTTTGCATCTAAATCGTATTGGTTGTTATCCCAAGGATTGTTATTCGCCTTAACAACTTTTCCTACTTTACAAGAGGTGTTTACAGTATTATCATAATCTGGATTGTCTACCCATGACGGCATACCAATTGTAAAGTCTTGGCTTTGTAGGGTCGTTGTCGTAATAAGCCCAAGCGCCTGTGGTGAGGTTGCTCCACTCCGTTGCACCAGTAACTTCTGGAATAGGAGTTCCATCACGGTAAGTGACCATCTCAGCGTTCTCTACCGTCCATTTTTGAGCGCCATAAGTGAGGTAATCATAACTGTTGCCGTCTTGGTCGGTTACTGAACCTATTCCGCCTACATTTTCGAGCAAGTTTATTCTATCTTCAAATGCAGAAATCAATTCATCAACTTCTTCCTTTGAATAGATGTAGTTTTTGGTCACCGCATCCTGAGCCTCTGTGGGGTCTTGTAATTCTTTTATTTGTTGGTCGTTAGCAGAGTTGTTTTGTGCCAGTACTGCTTCTAAATTTGGTGTTGTTGGTGTGGCATTGCCACTGTTTGCTGCATATAAAGCATATGGAACACTAAGCAGTTGTGTGGTGCCCATGGCTACATAGTTATTGCCTGTATCGGTGTCTAACTCAATGCCTAAATAATAGCTGCCTAAAGACCAATCGAGTTCTGAAAATACGCCTGTGTTGGCGGTGCCTTGTCCAATCACAAGATTCACCTGTCCTAAATCGTCTGTTGGGACATAGTGTGTTTCTGTGAAAATAGGCACTGCAGTTAGTGAACCTTGAATGACGTTAAACTTAAAATACACATTGGTATTTACAATTAAATCTCCAGAGCTGTTTCTGACCGTCGCTTGGTAATTAAACCCCTCTGGGGCTTGGGCCTGTAGTTGTGTGAGGGATGCTATGGCTAGACATAGGATGGCGTAAATTTTTTTCATTGCTTAATGATTTTATACGTATTGGTTTGTTTTGAATCTTTAGTAGTGACGGTTATAAAGTAAGTGCCTGTTGTTAGTGTTTCAACACTTAAAGGCTGATGTTTTTGGTGTGGGGTTTGTAGAAGTTGTTTTCCGCTTATGTCTGTAATAACCAACTCAAAGAATTGTTCTGTAGGGTGGGTGATAAAGAGAGCTTCTGTCACAGGATTTGGAAAGACCTTTACTTGTAATTGAAGTTCTGACGATTCTGTATTTAAGGTTGATAAGTCTAAAGACGGATAATAGCCATTTCCTAATTGGATGCTGCCATCTTCGGAAGTCATGGCACCAACCAGCACTTCGCCAGTGGTGTAGCTCAATTTGTTAGTGCCATTGTCAACTGTGCTGCCACCAGGGCCTATCACTTGTTTTGAAATGGTCTGAGACGACACACTCAAAGTCAACAGCATGCATAGTAATGTTATATGTTTCATAAAAATTAATTGGTTCATAATATTAAAACAAACAATGTTCATTTTTTTCCATGACTGGTAAAAAAACCGATTCATTTGAAGTGTTATTCTAAAATGCACACTCCTCTTCAATTTCAATACCTAGCTGTCTGGCATGTAAAATAAAGTTTGATAAATTATCTTGCTCCCACTGGTTACAAACGACAATTTCTGTCCCATCACCCAACATAATTGGGGCATCTATATAAAAGTATTGTTCATTTTTTTTGTCAATATCAGTCAATCTTTTAATAACTCCATCAACCCCTTGCAACTCATCAAACCAAACTTTTTGCAATACGCTAAAACTCATTTTAGTTTTATAAATGTAATGTTCTACTATTTTCTGAACTAGCCTGGAATTGCTTTGCTTTTTTACCTTGAATTTCATGGAGTGTTTTGTAACACTTGTTGACATATCATTCAATTTATTTGATGTTTATTGCAAAACTAAATTAAATTAATTTAAATATTAGCCCAATACTAGCCCATAACTTATTTTTTTCATATTTTTGGAATTATGGAAGATGTGATTAAAAAATTAAAGCACGAAATCTATCAAAAATTGGGTTTTGAAATTCAACGTCAAGCCGATGTTCGCTACTTCCACCAAAGCATTCTTTCAGAAGAAAAATTAAATATTGGTTTTAATACCTTGCGTCGTTTCTTTGGGTTTTTACCAGAAAAAACTCCCCAGCTAAAAACATTGGAAGTTCTTTCCCAATTCTTGGGCTACAGATCCTATTCCGATTTTTTAAGGTTTAATAATAAAGATCAAAATTGGGCCTACTGGACTTTTGTCAATGATTTTGAAAATTTAGACACGATCGATTCCGAGCAAATCCAAAAATTAGTTGATTTAAAACCAAATCCTGATTATGTATTGTTTTTAAGCCAAATTATAAAAGCCTTTATATATCGAAATCGAATCGATTTATTGAAGATTATTTTTTCTAATCATCAGATTCACTTTAAAATCGATTCTAAGAATGCCGAGGTCTCAAAATTAGCTTATGCGGTATGTGGTCTTTTACGAACTTTGCCGCAAAGTAAGTATGAAGGACTAGAAGCCTTGCTTTCGGATGCTTATGTTTTTAAAACACATATTTTAGATTTTTACATTGACTACGCCCATTTTAACGGCTATTATGGGTATTTAAATGCCGCAAGATTTGCATATGACACACAAGTAGGACATCGAATTTTTATCAATCTCACCAAAAATTACCATCTGTTATTATCAGGAAAATCAAGTTTTGAAGTCTACGAACCAGCGGTTTCAAAGCTAAAATTATACTCCGTACTACACGGACGTTTATTGGGGTATCAGTTGTTGACTCATCATTTTAAATCCAAACAAGCCGTAGATTCCAAGGTGTTAGAGATTCTTAAAGCTGGAGAATCCTATTCTAAAGTCTTATTTTATATAGAGGTCGTTCCTGCGCTTATATTTACCAAGCAGCTGAAAGTTTTAGAACTGATTTTTGACCGTTATCAAAATGAACTTTTAAAAAAGTCCTATTGGCAATATCATTTAAACCAGAACACCTATTTGATTGCTAGGGCGCTACTTGACTTAAAAAAACAGAACTATAAAAACGCCCAATCGAACCTCAACAAAATTAATTTAGAATCGAACACCTCCGATTCGTACTACCATTATATGAAGTTATTCTACTGTATCGTAGCCTATCAATTAGAAAAAGATACAACAGCCAACCCTAAAATTCTTTTAGCGATTGAAATGGACTACAAATCCCTTGTGAAAGCCACGGGTTTTAAACGATTTAATTTAACCCTATTAAAAAAATATTAGCTAACTTTCTATGGAATATTTAATTTTGTCCGCATTGTTTTTTGCAGTTAACAATGTCTTATGGAAATGGATTGTAGCAGATTATTTACCCCTTCAAGTGATTGTCAAACGCTCGATGTTTACAAGTTTATTAGGAGTTGTTTTTTTAGGCGCGAATGGCTTTGCAATGTACACCACATTTAGTGAGGTGCTCTTTGTCAATCTCACTTGTATTATTGGCGCCCTTGGTCTTGTATTTATGATTTATGCCTTAAAAGAAAGTAGTCTTAATAATTTTATACACTATAGTTTATTGGGCAGTATAGGCACGGCTTCATATCTTTATTTTATTGAAGACATCATTCCGCAAAATTATGTTTTAGGAATTCTTTTGATCTCCTTCGGCTTTTGTACGTTTTTATGGAATCAACGGTTTAATTCTAAAACAGTTCAGTTTTCTGCCCACCGCAATTTGGCATTGATGACCCTTTGTTTTTCTATTTCAGGAATCATGCAATGGTATAATTTAAAAACCTATGATGTGATTTTTCTTGCGGTCCATCAAGAAGTTGAGGTTTTGATTGTTGCAGGAATTATCATGTGTTATTTGAAGCAACCAATTTTGTCATTTTTTAAATTTGATTACATCCTATTGATGGCGCCGATTGTTACCATTGCAATTATTGCCGGCATGTATGGTTTAAAAATGACCAACCCTTTTATCTCTAGTATTGTGAGTTTGACAACCCCCATGCTGACAATGGTGTTGGCTGTACTCGTATTAAAAGAGCACTTTAAATGGTATTATGTCAGCTCCATGTTTATGGTCATATTAGGGGCGTGGATGCTTACTTAAGGATTTTTTAAATGCCAAAAGCATCTTTAATCACATCGACATAATCCAGTTTTTCCCACGTAAACAATTCAACATTCAAAGTCAAGCTTTCGCCATTCGGTTGATGAAAAGTTTTAGTCACTGTCTTGTGTTCGCGACCCATATGTCCATAAGCAGCAGTTTCGCTATAAATTGGACTTCGGAGTTTTAATCGTTTTTCGATGGCTGCTGGTCGTAAATCAAATAATTTTGAGATATTATTTGCAATTTCACCATCGGTCAAATTAAAAGGACAAGTTCCGTAAGTATCCACAAACACACCCATAGGTTCCGCAACCCCAATGGCGTAACTCACTTGTACTAAGACTTCTGAACAAATTCCGGCAGCCACCATATTTTTGGCAATATGACGTGTGGCATAAGCCGCACTACGGTCTACCTTACTAGGGTCTTTCCCAGAAAAAGCGCCACCACCATGAGCACCTTTCCCGCCATAGGTATCCACGATAATTTTTCGTCCTGTAAGACCGGTGTCTCCGTGTGGTCCACCAATTACAAATTTACCCGTTGGATTGATGTGATAAGTAATTTGATCATTAAATAATTCTTGAATCTGAGCAGGCAGTTTTGCGACCACTCTTGGGATTAATTTTGTTTTTAAATCCTCTCGAATTTTTGCCAACATAGCGGTTTCTTCGTCAAAATCGTCATGTTGTGTAGAAATGACGATCGCATCAATTCGTTTCGGTGTATTGTCATCATCATATTCAATCGTAACCTGGCTTTTAGAATCGGGTCTTATATAAGAAATTTCGGTGCCTTCGCGGCGCATGGCTGCTAATTCGATCAATATACGGTGTGATAGATCTAATGCCAACGGCATATAGTTTTCGGTTTCATTGGTCGCATATCCAAACATCATTCCTTGATCGCCAGCGCCTTGCTCTTCTTCACTTCCTCTGTCCACACCTCTGTTGATATCTTCTGATTGCTCATGAATGGCAGAAAGCACCCCACAAGAATTCCCGTCAAACATATATTCTCCTTTGGTATAACCAATTTTATTGATGGTATCGCGTGCAATTTTTTGCACATCCAAATACGTTTTAGATTTAACCTCTCCAGCTAAAAAAACTTGCCCTGTTGTAACCAGTGTTTCACATGCCACTTTTGAATCGGGGTCAAAGGCTAAAAAATGATCGATTAAAGCATCACTAATTTGGTCGGCAACCTTATCTGGATGGCCTTCTGAAACGCTTTCGGATGTAAATAAATAACTCATAAACAGTGTTTTATGAGAACAAAAATTGGATTGCAAAGCTGGTGGAGTAGTGTTTACTGCTTTAGCTTTTTTTTAATGAGGTTGCAATCAGATCAAATTTGTCCTCCAATGATAATGCAAATTTACTGAATATAGAATGAATAAAAAAACTTTATATCTAATGGTTTTATGTTGACAATAATTTATTTCGTTTATTTTTACGATCTAATTAAATTGAAATGCAACGTTTGCTTATTTGGTGTTTTATTGTTTCTTGCTTCGTTGGTTCTTCACAAAAAAAGCTTAGTAGCACCTATTTAGATATTAACTATTTTAAAGGATCGATCCCACTTCATAATACGGACATACTGCACCTCATTCAAGGACATCCAGAAGGAGTTATTGTTGGTTGGAACCATCGAACCAATGGGGAAAAGGATTGGGAGCAACGCTATAATTACCCAGATTTTGGCGCCTCTTTCATGTATCAAGATTTAAAAAATGAGGTGCTTGGGAACACCTTTGGATTTTATGGGCATTTTAATTTTTACTTCCTAAAACGCCGATTGATGTTACGCGTAGGTCAAGGCTTTGTGGTCGCCACTAACCCATATGATAAAAAGTCCAACCCAAAAAACATTGCATTTGGAACGAAAGTATTGGGCAGTCCATACCTGATGCTCAACTATAAAAAACCAAACGTACTAGGTCCTATCGGCATTCAATCGGGCTTGGTTTTCTTTCACGCCTCCAATGGAAAATTCAAAGCGCCCAACACAAGTGTGAATACCATTGCATTTAATATCGGGATCAATTACGATTTAGATACAAAGAAAGTCGTTTACAAAGAGTCTACAGATCACCCTGCTGTTTCCAAAACGTTCAAATACAATTTTGTACTGCGTTCTGGTCTCAGTCAAATGGATGTGGTAGGAAGTGAACAGTTTCCGTTTTATACACTTTCAGCCTACGCGGACAAGCGTATTAATTTTTTCAGTGCATTTCAAGTGGGGGTTGAAGCGTTCTTTTCAAAGGGTTTACAAGAAGAAATTAAGTATCGAAGTGTGGCCTTCCCCGAAGAGCCGTCAGACCCCAATGCCGATTATAAGCGGGTGGGAGCTTTTCTAGGCTATGAATTATTTATTAATAAATGGTCGGTGGTTGCTCAGACCGGGTATTATCTGTATTATCCTTTTGATTTTGAAGGTCGTATCTATAATAGAATTGGTTTGAAATATTATTTTAGTGAAAAATGGTTTGGAGCTTTTTCTGTCAAATCCCACTTAGCAAAAGCAGAGGCCCTTGAATTTGGAATAGGAATACGATTATAATATGAGAACAGTATTTTACACACTAGTGTTATTGGTCACCCTTTCTTGCGATAAAGAAGACGCTTGGGACTGTATTCAAACCGCTGGTGCGCCGGCAGTTCAAGTTTTGAATGTGGAAGCTTTTGAGAGAATTTTAGTCAACCGAGATATTAAATTGGTGGTTAAACAAGGACACGATTATAAAGTAGAAATTCAAACAGGGGAAAACTTGCTTGGTACTATTGAAGTCGTAGTGGTGGATCATGAACTCCAACTGTCCAACACCAACAATTGTAATTACGTAAGAGATTTTGGACTAACCAAAATGATCGTAACCACACCGGCTTTGAAAGGAATTAGAAGTAGTACACAATATTTAACGTCGTCGGAAGGGGTTTTGAATTTTGAAAGCCTGGCACTTGTCTCAGAGAATTTTAATTCGAATTACCTAAGTTCAGGCGATTTCAAGCTGACTATAGACACCCAAAGCCTCAGTGTCGTTGCCAACAATCTTTCTTCATTTAATATTTCTGGAACGGTAGAAACGCTGACTATAGGCTTTTACGCGGGTTTGTGTGAATTTAAAGGAACTGATTTAGTGGCTCAACACGTAAAAATATTCCAAAGAAGCAGTCACGATATTACCGTCAATCCGCAACAATCTTTATCAGTCGATATCCGAAGTGTCGGAGATGTCATCAGTGTTCAGAGGCCGCCAGTGGTAGAGCTTGAGCAATATTACACAGGTCAGTTGTTGTTTTTAGATTGATCTAGATGCATTAAGCAACACATTTAGAGCTTGTTCTAAGTCAAGTCGTGCAAAAAGCATCTAAATTAATTCAGTAAAAAAGAGACTTAAAAATATATTTTATCGATTATAGGCCGCTTTTCATTGAATTATCTATAAATTTTCTACACATTGCATAAAAAAAAGAAATTAAGTTTTAATTTCTAAAAAATATATATACTTTAGCTTTTCAGTTAAACAATTATGACCACAGTAAATTACATATTTTATAGCTTTTACTATTTCTTTTTTAGAAAAAAGAACGAGGCGCTGTGTATGTAATTTATCAATATAAATTTTAAATATAAGTCTCGATGTAAACATCGGGATTTTTTTTTATGACAAAAAAAGTAGCCATACAAGGAATAGAAGGATCATTTCATCACATCGTTTCTCAAAAGTATTTTGAGGAAACTGTGGAGGTGCAACCCTATCTTTCATTTAGTGAAGTGGTCGAAAGCTTGTTGTCCAAGACCTCAGATGTTGCTGTGATGGCATTAGAGAACTCTATTGCAGGGTCTATCATTCCAAACTATGCGCATATCAATGATCAAGATTTGCATATTACAGGCGAATATTTTTTAGAGATTCAACATAATTTGATGGCGCTAAAAGGCCAGTCCATTGAAGATATCAAAGAAGTTTTTTCACATCCAATGGCATTGTTGCAGTGCAAAGATTTTTTTAAACAGTATCCTCACATAAAGTTAATTGAAGATACAGATACTGCAGAGGTTGCGAAACGCATTTCAAAATATCAGTTTCAAGGAATTGCAGCAATAGCGAGTTTGGAGGCCGCTAATATTTTTGATTTAGAGATTTTGGCCAAAAGCATTCAAACCATCAAGCACAACGAAACCCGATTTGTGATTGTCGAAAGAGATCCGATTCTACAAAATGTAGAAAACATTAGTAAAGCTTCTGTGAAATTTCTTTTAGACCACAAGCGTGGCAGTTTAGCTGCCATGCTAAACGTGATGAGTGATTGTAATTTGAATTTAACAAAAATTCAATCGTTACCAAAAATTGATACTCCCTGGAAATATGCCTTTTTTGTAGACATTACATTTGAGGACTATTCCGAATACGAAAAAGGGAAAGCCATTATGAAAATCATGGCTGAGGAATTTAAAGTTTTAGGAGAATATAAAAACGCCAAAAAATAATGGTCACTGCCAATCGATTACATACCGTCGAAGAATACTACTTTTCTAAGAAATTAAGGGAAGTCAATGCACTTAAAGCAGCAGGCGCCCCGATCATTAATTTAGGCATCGGAAGCCCAGATTTGGCGCCACCAAAGTCCGTTATTTCTGCTATTACCGACAGTCTGACGGATGCCTCAGCACACAAATATCAAAGTTACCAAGGGCTGCCAGCATTGCGGGAAGCCATGGCCAATTTTTACCAAACACATTACAATGTTACTCTGAATCCCAAAAACGAAGTTTTACCTCTTATTGGAAGTAAAGAAGGGATTATGCATATTTCAATGGCGTACCTAAATGAAGGCGATGCGGTGTTGATTCCAAATCCAGGCTATCCAACCTACACTTCTGTGACCAAATTAGTAGGAGCAGAACCTGTTTTTTACGATTTACAAGCGAGCTCCAATTGGCAGCCAGACCTAGCAGCCTTAGAAGCGATGGATGTGTCTAAGGTAAAAATCATGTGGGTCAATTATCCACACATGCCAACGGGTACTTTAGGTGATCAAACCGTGTTAAAAGCATTGGTTGATTTCGCCAAAAAACAGTCTATTTTACTGATCAACGACAATCCTTATAGTTTCATTTTAAATGACAACCCCTCAAGTATTTTTAATACTCAAGGCGCAAAAGAGGTCTGTTTAGAACTGAATTCTTTGAGTAAAACCTTCAATATGGCCGGATGGCGGGTAGGAATGTTAACAGGCTCGGCAAATCATTTACAGAACGTAATTAAAGTCAAAAGCAATATGGATTCCGGAATGTTTTATGGCATTCAAAAAGGAGCGATTGAAGCCCTGAACAGTTCAAAAAATTGGTTCAAGGATTTAAACAAAATCTATGCGGAACGCCGTACACTTGTGTGGGAATTAGCCAGCGCTCTCAACTGCACATTTGAAACCACCACTTCGGGAATGTTTGTATGGGCCAAGTTACCCTCTGGTATAAAATCAGAAACTTTTATTGACAACTTATTACAAGAGCATCATATATTTATTGCGCCAGGCACCATTTTTGGAAGCAATGGCGAAGGCTATATTAGATTCTCATTATGTGCGCCCAAAGACAGTATTCAATCTGCAATAAATCGAGTGTTATGAAACAGGTAAGCATCATAGGGATCGGATTGATTGGTGGAAGTTTTGCACTGGATTTAAAGGACTATATGTCAGGAGTTCATATCATAGGAATTGATCAGAATGAAGCCCATTTAAAAGAAGCCTTAGAATTAGAGATCATCGATCAAATAGGGGATTTAGACTCCCTTAAAACGGCAGATTTGGTCGTGTTGGCAATTCCTGTAAATGCAGCGATTAAAGCCTTGCCACAAGTTTTAGAATTGATAGCGGACCACACAGTCGTCATCGATATGGGATCAACTAAAGAAGCGATTTGTAAAGCTGTGGCAACGCATCCAAGACGCGCTCAATTTTTAGCCACACACCCCATTGCCGGTACTGAATTTTCGGGACCTTCCGCTGCGATCAAAGGATTATTTAAGAATAAAACCAACATTATTTGCGAGGTCGAAAAAACCTTACCAGTATTAGGAGAGGAGATGTTAGCCCTTTTCAAAACCATGGGAATGCGCTTGCGTTTTATGCCGGCGAATGATCATGATAAACACATTGCCTATGTGTCGCATTTGTCACACATTAGTTCCTTTATGTTGGGAAAAACGGTGATTGATAAAGAAAAAAATGAACGCAATATTTTTGACATGGCAGGCAGTGGATTTGAGTCCACCGTGCGATTGGCAAAAAGTTCGCCCGATATGTGGACCCCAATTTTTGAACAAAACAAAGCCAATATTATAGAAACGCTGACCGAGTACATTCAGAATTTAAATCAGTTTAAAGCCTATATGGAGCAAGACGATTTTGAAGCGGTCTATAATGAAATGAAAAACACAAATCATATAAAACAAATATTAAAAGGAATTGCTTAATTATAACAAAAAATGGAAAACAAAAAAGAACTAGGAAATTGGTTAAATGAGTTAAATCTCGACCACCCTTTAGTCATCGCTGGCCCTTGTAGTGCCGAGACCGAAGAACAAGTATTGCGTATTGCGCATGAACTGAAAGACACAGACGTAAGCTATTACCGTGCAGGAATTTGGAAACCACGAACCCGTCCAGGAAATTTTGAAGGCGTCGGCGCATTGGGTCTCAAATGGCTTCAAAAAGTAAAGGCGGAAACCGGACTAAAAACCGCGACCGAAGTAGCCAATAGAGCCCATGTAGAATTGGCTTTGGAACATGACATCGATTTGCTTTGGATTGGAGCCCGCTCTACAGTGAGCCCATTTATTGTACAAGAAATTGCAGATGCTTTACAAGGCACCGATAAAATTGTGTTGGTTAAAAACCCTGTGAATCCAGATTTAGCCTTGTGGTTAGGAGCCATTGAGCGTTTGGCAACAGCAGACATCAAAAACTTAGGGGTAATTCACAGAGGATTTTCATCTTATGAAAAAACAAAATACAGAAATACGCCCGAATGGCAAATGGCGATTGAACTGCAAACCAAGTTTCCAGATCTTCCATTAATCAACGATCCGTCTCATATTACAGGAAAACGCGATATGATTTTTGATGTGTCTCAAACAGCACTCGACTTGAATTTTGATGGATTGATGATTGAAACCCATCACGATCCTGATAATGCCTGGAGTGATGCGGCACAACAAGTAACACCTGCCTCTTTGATTCAAATTATGAAAGATTTAAAAATCAGAAAAGAATCGACACCAGAAGTTGCTTACAACAATCAGCTTCAGAATTTACGCGCACAAATAGACGTGATGGACAACCAATTGTTGGAAACTTTAGGAAAGCGTATGAAAGTGGCTGAAGGCATTGGCACTCTCAAAAAACAAGAAAACGTGGCGGTATTACAAAGCAAACGTTGGAATGAGATTTTAGGGAAGATGGTCCTCGAAGGCGAACAACACAACTTGAGTGAAGAGTTTATCCTCAAACTGTTTAAAGCAGTGCACCAAGAATCGATCAATCACCAAGAATTGATCTTGAATAAGTAAAACTAAAAAGCCTCGCATTGCGAGGCTTTTTTTTTAGTTGCGCTAACTCAAAGACTTTGCGCAGTGGCGGGTACACTGGGCACGAGCAATAGATGCTCGCGCTAGCGAGGGGTTTCTATTTCTTTCATTCTTTATTTCTCGGCTCTAATTGGTTACAACGTTCCGTGTATGGTGTTGTAGCTATCCCGCTGGGTAGCTATGCACTATACACACTGTTATCAGCTTTTATAATCCTATCACTCTGTTCCAATCAGCTATATACATATAGATTCTTTGAAATTCTGACGGAAGCAACATACGATTGTGTGCGATAAAATTCCTTGCTTTCTCCAATTCATCCATTCTTTGGTTTAACCAATGCTGCGAAGGGATTAGATTATTAAAATGCTCCCATTTCTCAATCATTATTTTTGCAAGCATTCCAAAGTCAATAAATCCAAGCAGGTCACTTTTTTCTCCTTCCAACCAAGAGTCTTTCAATGCTGGAGTTTGTCTCCCTTCGGCATTACTATTCATTTTAGGGTGCAATTTATCCCACCAATCCAAGCCAACATTTTCTTCGAGAGTTTCTCTAATAAATGACCGTATTTCATTTTCAAAGCAATTTAGAACAGCATACAATCTTGCCATTTCTAAGGCTTGGTTTCTTCTTGTTACTCCGAATGGAGAAAGAGAATCGGCTCCGATCTGAATGCCAGCCTTTTGAAATTCTGAAGCTTCGGATTCGAACATTAGTCCGCGAAAAAAGAAATCTCTTATGTCTTTTTTATCAATCAATTAAATGCTCTTTTAAGGATTTAAAAATCGCATTATAAACTTCAACGTCCTTCGTGGCTGGCAAATGGATTTGAATGTTATAATGAAGACCAACTTTATTGGTAGGAAGTTCAGGAATAAAGTTATTGCTTTCTTTCTTTTCAGGTTCAACTTCAATTTTTGTTTCTTCAGTTTTTACCGGTTGCTTCTTTGCTTTTCCGCTTAAATCTGCAAGTCCCAAAAGAGCATAGAAAGTGTTTGTATGAAGCTTAGCTACGTTGTCACTTGCATTGTGATAACTTTTAAACTTTCCTTGAATCAATTCTCTATCTCCTTCAGTTGGGTTGGCTTTGATTAAGAAAATATCACTATACGCTTCCTTCAAAGCTTCTCCCATTATCTCTCTTGACTTTGCGTGATTTCTGTATTCATGATAGCGCTGTGTAGGAGTACCATCTGAAGAAAGAAAACCAAGTGATTTAAGCAAGGGAATAAATGGTCTGTGATTATTTGACTTATATCCCCAGTCCTTTAAGATTTGATGGATAAATTTGTCTGGTGCTTGAGCATCACGGATTCTACCAAAGAATTCCTCTAGTGATCCATAAGCTTGTGTGTAGCTGGTTGGTAATCCCATAGTATTATTTTTTATTCATTTTATTGCTGATAACGGTCTCGGCTATGAGTAGTTGCGTGAGTTAGCGATTGACTTTGCAAGTACACACCAAGCTGAAAATCCGCGAGGATTTTCAGAAGTAGGCGAGAACAAGCAATTACTTATAGCCATTGTTGTGTGGCGTTATTTTTTATTTTTTGGGTTAATTCCATTCAGTTTGGCACTAGCAAATTGATAGCCGAAAACAGAGTCCATTAAATAACTTTCCATTCCAGTTTCAGGAATTAGGTTATTGTAAAGCTCAAAATTCTCTATTATTTTAGTCAGAACTTCTTTTTCCATAGTAAACTCTACTTTATATCTAAATGTTGATTCTATTATCTCATTATTGTTATTCAAGTAATAAATTATTTGATTTGGAACTTCTGAATACATAAAATCATTTGCTAAATCAATATCAGACGTGTATGCTGTTTCAGTTATTACTTTTGGTTCGTAATGGTATTTGATTATCGGACCACCATAATAACCAGAACCTGGATAATCAAGATGACCTTTGGTGTTGTAAAATTCCAATTGTTTTGTCCGACCAACAGAGTCAACCAACTCTTTCACGTAGTTTTTCCCTTTAATCTCTTTTATGTTAAATTCAATTAGTTCTATTGAGCTTGCCGTAAATCTTATTTCGTGATACCTAATATCATCGATTTTTCTTTCAGTGCAAGAAGTCAATATTATAAATATGATTAATATTTTTTTCACAGAGTTTTTTTAATGACACACAACTACAGTATATAAACCACTAGTGGTGTTTATTTCCTTTATATCTTGTTTGGAGTGACACAATACATCCCAAATTGGTGTGTATTGTACCACTCTAGTTCCCAAGTGTATTTTGTAATTCCAAAAAACAACATCTAACACTTCGGTTCAATGACTTTTGAAGATTCAGATTTGGGGGTCGTCATCACCCAAACTTAAAACATATTTTTGAGTCTCCCAAAAAATAAGCGTCAAAATTTAAAGTTAAATACCTGACTACTAACTACTTGTTTTTTAAAACAAATAAAATTTCAATTAATTTTAAGCTGCATATTTCATGAAATCAACGAAAAGTGAGTTTCTTTTAATCACCGTAAACATAAATTTTTTAGCTTATTATTTGTTTCTTTGTTGAGATATTTAAAATCAAGAATGACAGGCACTGTATATAAATCGACTGGAAGTTGGTACTCTATTAAATCGGATCGTGGAGAATTCTATGAATGTCGGATCAAAGGGAAGTTTCGAATTCAGGGCATTAAAAGCACCAATCCTTTAGCCGTTGGCGATCGAGTCGATTTTGATTTAGAAACGAGTAATAACACAGAAACTGGAGTCATCACTACCATTCATCTGCGTACCAACTACATCGTTCGGAAATCGGTGAACCTCTCCAAACAAACCCATATCATTGCGAGTAATATTGATCAAGTATTTTTATTAATTACGATTGACAGCCCTCCCACCTTCACAAGTTTTATCGATCGTTTTTTAGCAACTACCGAGGCGTATGCCATTAAAGCTATTTTACTTTTTAATAAGGCAGATGTGAACGACCAGGCCACTCAAAAAATAGTACAAGAACTATCAGAACTCTACGAAAGTATTGGCTACCAATGCTTAAGTATTTCTGCTTTGACAGGCGAGAATATCGAAGCGGTGAAAGCCTTGATGACTGGAAAGGCTAGCATGTTTGCAGGACATTCAGGCGTTGGAAAATCGACTTTGGTCAATGCGATTGAGCCGGGTTTAAATATCAAAACAAAAGAAATTTCAGAACAGCACAAACAAGGACAACACACCACCACTTTTGCCGAAATGTTTGATTTGAGTTTTGATGCTCGAATTATAGACACCCCTGGCATCAAAGGATTTGGCGTGGTAGATATGGAACCAGCAGAAGTGGATCATTATTTTCCAGAGTTATTTGCTTTGAAACAGTCCTGTAAATTTCATAATTGTCTGCATTTGCACGAACCTCAATGTGCGGTTAAAGTAGCCCTCGATAATGGCGAAGTAGCAGCTTCCCGCTATAAAAGTTATACCCAAATTTTGGAAGGTGATGACGAACATTATCGAACGGATAACTACGAACCAAAATGAGAGCAGTCATCCAAAGAGTCACCGAAGCTAGTGTCACCATTGACGGAAATAAAGTGGCCGATATCAACTCTGGACTTTTAGTACTTTTAGGAATTATTGATTCCGATACTACAGAAGATATCCAATGGTTGAGCAACAAACTGACCAATCTCCGCATTTTTAACGATGCCGATGGTGTGATGAATACCTCTCTAAAAGACAGCAACGGCTCAGCCATTGTAGTAAGTCAGTTTACATTGTACGCCCAAACCAAAAAAGGCAACCGCCCCAGTTATATCAAAGCCGCGAAACCCAAAATTGCGAAACCACTTTATGAGCAATTTGTAAAACAATTTGAGGCGGACTTAGGGCAGACCATCCAAACCGGAGCGTTTGGCGCCGATATGAAAGTTGCCCTTTTGAATGATGGCCCTGTAACGATTGTGATGGATTCTAAAGCGCGGGAATAAGGACTGGCGTGTTAAGTCGTTATTTTAGTAAATATAATTTGATTTCATTTGAACATTGACTAGTTTAGTCCTTCATTAATTTCTCATAAAATGGACCTTCAACACGCACAAAAAACCGTCGATAACTGGATCAAAGCCCATGGCGTTCGCTATTTTAATGAACTTACCAATATGGCACAACTCACCGAGGAAGTGGGCGAAGTGGCACGAATCATCTCCAGACGCTACGGAGAGCAAAGCGAAAAAGAAAGTGACAAAAATAAAGATTTAGGTGAAGAATTGGCCGATGTTTTGTTCGTTGTTCTTTGTTTAGCCAATCAAACTGGTGTAAATTTGCAAGAGGCTTTTGACAAAAAGCTAGACATTAAAACCAAACGGGATCACAACCGTCATCATAGCAACGAAAAACTAAAATAGATTTGCATCTTTTCCTTCAACATTCAACCATCAACCCAAGTACCGATATTACGATTACAGGGTCCAAAAGTGAGTCCAACCGACTGTTACTATTAAAAGCACTTTTTAAAAACTTAGAAATTAATAATATTTCTAATTCGGACGACAGTCAGTACATGCTCAAAGCATTAAAGTCGGATGATTCCACAGTCGATATTCATCACGCCGGGACCGCGATGCGTTTCTTGACGGCCTATTTTGCGACCTTAGAAGGCAAGACAACTCTATTAACAGGTTCCCAACGGATGCAGGAACGTCCGATCAAAATTTTGGTGGATGTTCTCAGAGAATTGGGTGCAGACATTACATACGACAAAGAGGAAGGCTATCCCCCTTTGCGAATTACGGGGAAAACCCTAAAAAATGACGAGGTTCGTTTGAAAGCAAATGTAAGCAGTCAGTATATTTCAGCCTTATTGTTAATGGCCACGAAACTTAAAAATGGCTTGAAATTACATCTTGATGGAAAAATCACTTCGGTGCCCTACATCAATATGACCCTTTCCTTACTGAATCAAATAGGGGTTGAAACGTCTTTTGAAGGCCAGCTGATTCAAGTAAAACCATATCTAGACACCGTTTCAAAAACCCTTACCGTGGAATCGGATTGGTCTTCGGCTTCCTATTTTTATAGCATCATCGCGCTGAGCCCCGTAGGGACTCAAATAAATCTGAGCACGTATAAAAAAGATAGTTTACAGGGAGATGCGATCTTACAAGCTATTTACAAACAATTGGGGGTGACGACCACTTTTGAGGGGTCTAACATCAACCTAAAAAAGACGACGACTCAATTACCAGACTGCCTAAATTTAGATTTGGCCAATGCGCCTGACATCGCCCAAACCATTGTAGTGACTTGTTTAGGACTTCAAATGAACTGTAACTTAACAGGATTACACACGCTCAAAATTAAGGAAACGGACCGGTTGGAAGCATTGAAAAATGAGATTCATAAATTTGGAACTACGATTGAAATTACCAATGACAGCTTACATCTTTTAGATCCAAAATTATTGACGCCCAATGCCATTGTTGAAACGTATAACGATCATCGAATGGCCATGGCCTTTGCACCGTTGGCACTTCGGACTGAATTTTCTATAAAAGATGCGGAGGTCGTTTCTAAATCCTTCCCTGATTTTTGGGAAAATTTAAAACAATTAGGTTTCCAGAACACTGAATCCTAAAAATAAAGGTTCAATTACTTGACATCGCCTATTTTGAGGTCGTATATTCGCAGCTTGATATCTAAAAAACACGCATGAAATTATCACACTTTAGCTTTGATTTGCCAGACGAATTATTAGCAGAATACCCTTCCGAACACAGAGATGAGTCTCGACTCATGGTCTTAAATCGTGAGAAACAAACCATCGAACACAAATACTTTAAAGATTTAATTGACTATTTCGATGAAGATGATGTGATGATTCTTAATGATACCAAAGTGTTCCCAGCACGATTGTTTGGAAACAAAGAAAAAACAGGGGCTCGTATCGAAGTTTTTCTTCTTAGAGAATTAAATTCAGAGCAACGTTTGTGGGATGTATTAGTCGATCCAGCGCGTAAAATTAGAATTGGGAATAAACTCTATTTTGGAGATGATGAAACCTTGGTTGCTGAGGTGATTGATAATACAACCTCAAGAGGCCGTACGCTTCGGTTTTTATATGATGGATCATATGAGGAGTTCAGAAAAAAACTAACCCTCCTTGGTCAAACACCCCTTCCAAAGTATATCAATAGAGAGGTTGAGGCTTCCGACGAAGAACGCTATCAAACCATTTATGCTAAAAATGAAGGTGCCGTGGCAGCTCCAACTGCTGGACTTCACTTTTCTAAGCATTTATTAAAACGTTTAGAAATCAAAGGAGTTAACTTTGCGAACCTCACACTTCATGTTGGACTAGGAACGTTCAACCCTGTTGAAGTAGAAGACTTGTCCAAACATAAAATGGACAGTGAAGAAATTATTATACCAGCACAAACAGCAACGATCGTTAATAAAGCACTGGTTGAAAAACGTCGTATTTGTGCTGTTGGAACGACTGCGATGCGTACGATCGAAAGCTCAGTTTCTTCGAAAGGGAATCTCAATGAATATGCCGGATGGACCAATAAATTTATTTTCCCTCCGTATGACTTTTCAATTGCAAACTGTATGATTACTAATTTTCATACGCCAAAATCTACTTTACTTATGATGACTGCAGCGTTTGGAGGCCATGATTTTGTAAAAAGAGCATACGAAGAAGCTGTTAAAGAAAAATATAAATTCTATAGCTATGGCGATGCCATGCTCATCATTTAATGAAATGACCTAAAAGCCTCGCTACAGAGGTTTTTTTTATTTTTAATCACTATTTATCTGTTATGAATTCCATCAAAAAAGACATACGTGCGTTATCAAAAGAGGATCTAAGGTCTTTTTTTACAACACAGGGAGATCAAGCTTTTAGAGGAACTCAAGTTTATGAATGGCTTTGGCAAAAGGGAGCGCATCATTTTGATGACATGACCAATTTATCTAAAGACACCCGATTGATGTTGGATGCCAATTTTAGTATCAATCATATCGAAGTCGATTCAATGCAACGCAGCACAGATGGGACCATTAAAAATGGCATTCGACTTCATGACGGAATGATCGTTGAATCGGTTTTGATTCCAACATCCAAACGATCCACCGCTTGCGTGTCTTCACAAGTTGGCTGTAGTCTCGACTGTAAGTTTTGTGCGACGTCACGATTAAAACGCATGCGAAACCTGAATCCGGATGAGATTTATGATCAAGTGGTTGCTATTGACAAACAAAGTAAATTATACCACAACCGACCACTTTCCAATATTGTTTTTATGGGAATGGGGGAGCCCTTAATGAATTATAACAATGTTCTCAAAGCCATCGACAAAATCACATCCAAAGAAGGCTTAGGGATGTCGCCAAAGCGAATTGTAGTGTCCACTTCAGGGGTGCCTAAAATGATTAAAAAAATGGCTGATGATCAGGTTAAATTTAATTTAGCCGTTTCGCTTCATTCTGCGATTGATGCTGTTCGTACGTCGATCATGCCTTTTAATGAAACCTTTCCTTTGAAAGATTTGCGTGAAGCACTACAACATTGGTACGACGCCACCAACCGAATTATTACATACGAATATGTCGTTTGGGAAGGCATTAATGATACCAAAACAGATATTGAGGCACTGATAAAGTTCTGTCAATTTGCGCCCAGCAAAGTCAATCTAATTGAATATAACCCCATAGATGACGGAGAGTTTCAACAAGCAAGTTCTACTGCCATCGACCTCTATGTATCCATGTTAGAAGCTAAAAACATTACTGTAACCGTGCGTCGTTCTCGAGGAAAGGACATTGATGCTGCTTGCGGCCAATTGGCCAATAAGGACGCATAAGTTCTCTACTAAAACTCTACGGGGCAGGATTTGGTATCGCAGCATGAATTGCATTGATACGATCTAAAGTTTCCTGCGACAGTTCGGTATCAATACTCTCAATATTTTCTTTGAGTTGCTCTAAGTTTGTAGCTCCAATAATATTACTGGTCACAAATGGCCGTTGGTTGACAAATGCCAAAGAAAGCGTGGTAAGGCTGATCCCTAAATCTTTTGCGAGTTGTAAATATTGTTTGGTTGCTTCGGTTGATTGTTCACTACTGTAGCGCGCAAATCTCGGAAACAATTTTAGCCGTGCATTATCTGCAGCTGTGCCTTCAATATATTTTCCTGAAAGGACTCCAAACGCTAGTGGAGAGTAGGCCAAAAGCCCAATATTTTCACGTAATGAAACTTCTGCTAAATCGCCTTCAAACACACGATTCAACATTGAATACGCATTTTGGGTGGTACTAACGGGTGTCAAATCATGATTTCGAACTTCTTCGGCATATCGCATGGCGCCCCAAGCTTTCTCATTTGAGATTCCAATAGCCCGAATTTTACCTTCATCCAAAAAGGTTTTTAATTTGTGCAATACTTCATTAAAATTGTCTGTCCATGGGTCGTTTGGACTCGGTTTAAAATCACGGACTCCAAATGTATTGGTTTGGCGCTCCGGCCAATGTAGTTGGTATAAATCAATATAATCCGTTTGTAAACGCTGCAATTCTAAATCCAATGCTTCTTTAATGGAATTGTCACGAAATCCGGTGGTTCTAATGTGTGCGGTATAATCGCCAGGTCCTGCAATTTTACTGGCAATAATGACTTTATCTCTTGTGTTATTTTTTTTGAGCCAAGTTCCAATATATTTACTGGTAAGCCCTTGAGTTTCTGCTGTTGCAGGCACTGGATAGAGTTCGGCAGTATCAATAAAATTGACTCCGTGTTCTAAGGCGAAATCCATTTGAGCATGGCCTTCGGCCTCAGTGTTTTGATTTCCCCAGGTCATGGTGCCAAGGCAAATTTTACTCACTTTAATATCTGTACTCGGAAGTTTGGTGTATTTCATTAATTGTTATTTAAAAGCTTTGATATTTCATCTAATTTTGGGGTCAATACCACTTCAATACGTCTGTTTTTTGCTTTTCCTTGCGTTGTTTCGTTCGAAGCAATTGGCGCAAATTCGCCCCGACCCGCAGCCGTTAGATTTTCCGGGTTGATAGCTTCGTTTTCTCTTAAAATTTGAACGATTGCTGTGGCGCGTTTGGTAGATAAATCCCAGTTATTTGCAATCGGTCCACCACTCGAAAAAGGATCGTTATCTGTGTGGCCTTCAATAAGTACTGCGATGTCTGGATTGGCTCCTAACACAGCTCCGAGTTGTTCGATAGCTGTTCGTCCTTCAGCGCCAATAGCCCAACTACCCGATTTGAAAAGTAATTTATTTTCCATCGATACATACACGTTTCCATTGCGTTGTTCAACCGTAAGTCCTTTGCCTTCAAAGGCAGTTAGTGCATTTGAAATCGCATTTTTTAAATCACGCATCGCTTGATCTTTAGAAGCAATTAAGGCTTCTAATTCTGCAATGCGTTGTGAGCGTTCTTGCAGGTCGGCTTTTAATTTTAAAAGTCGATCATTCTCTGTGACTAAAGCCAGTTCTTTCGCCTCTAATTGTGCCAAAAGTTCTCTGTTTTTTTGCACATTGTCTGCGATGGCTTTTGAACTATTTTGTTCCAAGGCTGTATATGAATCATTCAGTGCATCATATTTTTTTTGAAGCGCAATTACTTCTTGTTGCAGTTGATTTCGTTCTAAAAGCGTTGCATCATAGTCGCTTTGTAAATGATCAAGTTGATTTTGAAGACTGTTTTTGTCATTTAAAACACCTTCATTGGTAGCGCTTAAGTTATCATAATCATTTTTGAGGCTTGTATATTTACCTTCTAGTTCTTTGTAAATTTTAGACGACACACAAGAAGTTGAAGTGCTAAGTACGAGCGTTAATATTAAGAGTCTTTTTATCATTGTATGTTATTTATAAAATTATGTTATTGTAATTCAACTAAAACTGGGCAGTGGTCACTGTGAACTGCTTCAGAAAGTATAACGGCACGTTTTAGTTTTTCTTGTAAAGGCAATGAAACTAGTGTGTAGTCCAATCGCCACCCTTTGTTGTTGGCTCGAGAGTTTGCTCGGTAACTCCACCAGCTATAGTTATGGGTTCTGAATTAAATTCGCGAAATGCATCCACAAAACCATTGTTTAAAAATTGAGTCATCCAAGCGCGTTCTTCAGGTAAAAATCCAGAAACATTTTTGTTTCTTACGGGGTCGTGTATGTCAATCGCTTCGTGGCAAATATTATAATCGCCACATATGACTAGGTTAGGAACTTCTTTTTTTAACGTGTTTATATAGTCTTGAAACAAATCCATATATTCAAGTTTGTGTTCTAAACGCGCCAAGTTGGTTCCAGAGGGCAGGTATAAACTCATGACCGAAACGCCGTCAAAATCTGCACGAATATTGCGACCTTCAAAATCCATTGATTCAATACCGGTTCCAAAAACGATGTTGTTAGGTTTGGTTTTTGATAAAATAGCGACCCCGCTATAGCCTTTTTTTTGGGCACTAAACCAATAGTTATAGGCGTATCCAGCCGCTTCAAAAACACTCAAATCGAGTTGATCCTCTTGCGCTTTAATCTCTTGTAAACAGATCACATCAGGATTGGCACTTTGCAGCCAATCGATAAACCCTTTTTTCAACGCAGCGCGAATTCCATTTACATTGTAAGAAATAATTTTCATCTATTATGATAATAATTTTAGCTAAAATAATTAATAGAGTACTTTTACCCTAAATATTTAGTCTTGTTTTAATGAAAACTATCAACAAAATATTTTAGGTTGTTTTTAGTTTAAGAGTCATGATGAAGCACTGTTTTACCGTTTTATTTCTTATATCCCTTACGCATACCTCTTGGTCTCAAGAAGCGATGTCTTTGTATAGAACCAAAATACTAGCGGTTAAAGACACGGTTCAAATCGACACGGTGAGTCTCAACCCCTCTAAATTTTCTATTTCAAATTTAAAAAACGAACGTATTCCGTCGTCCAAATACACGATAGATTTTCAAAATGCACTGCTGACGTTTAAAACGCCAATAACAGTCGATTCGATCCGCGTAAACTATTTGAAATATCCTGTTTTTATCACTAAAATGTATCAAGAATTAGATGAACGGATCATTGTCAATAGTACGGGAAATTTACGAAATCTGTATAAGTTATCACAGCCGAACTCCGATCGGGTCGTCCTTCCTTTTGATGGTTTAGTGTCTTCTGGAAGTATTTCTAGAGGGGTCACAATTGGGAATAATCAAAACGCTGTTTTAAACAGTGAACTCGACCTTCAAATTAGCGGTAAACTAAATGACAAAGTAACTTTACGAGCTTCTATTCAAGACTCAAATATTCCGTTGCAAGAAAATGGCTATTCACAACAATTAGATGAGTTTGATCGGGTTTTTGTAGAAGTATTTAGTAAGCACTGGGGCATTCGAGCAGGGGATATTGATTTGGTAGATTCTCTATCTTATTTTGGACGCTTTTCTAAACGTGTTCAGGGATTGTCCTTGACCACTAATTTTAACAATGAGGAATCTGAATACACCGCATTTGCTTCTGGTGCTCTAGTTCGAGGGCAGTTTAGAAGCAGTCAATTTACAGCCCAAGAAGGCAATCAGGGACCTTATAAACTAGTAGGTCCTAATAATGAACTTTATGTTTTAGTGGTTTCTGGAAGTGAAACAGTGTACGTGAATGGAATTCCTCTTGCAACGGGGTGCCACAGAAGACTATATTATAGATTACAATGCTGGCGAAATTATCTTTAATGCAACCTATCCAATCACTTCCGAAATGCGAATTACGGTCGACTATCAATACAGCGAACGCAATTACTCCCGATTTATAGGGTATGCGGGCAGTCGCTTTAAAACTAAAAAATGGAAACTTGGTGTTTCTGTTTACAATGAAAATGATTTAAAGAACCAACCGCTTCAACAATCTTTAAGTTCGGATCAAGCTGCGATTTTGTCCAATGCCGGTGATGATTTATCGTTGATGACAGCACCTTCGGCAACTCTTGAATCGTATAATGCAAACCGAATTTTATATAAGAAAGTTATTGATAATGGAGTGGAAGTATTTGAATTTTCAAACAATGCCGAGGATGAATTGTATCGTGTGAATTTTACGGCGGTAGGGTTTCAACAAGGAAATTATAGAATTAGAAGTTCCAATGCCATCTCTAACATCTACGAATACATTCGCCCCTAGTAAACGGCAGTCAAAGCAAGGCAGATTATCGAACCAATCGTTCGGCTTGTGGCCCCTGTGAAAGCTGCAAATAGCGGTTGTGAATGGGGCTTATCATCCTAACCGACAACACCTACTATTAGTTTCGAGTTTGCCGCCAGCAATAACGATCTGAATCTATTTTCCGCCCTAGAAGATCAGGACAACACTGGGTGTCGCCACTCAATTGTCGATTGCCCATCAATTACTTGGAAGCCTTCCAAAATATGGACGTTAAATTTGAGCATCCGACTTTGATTACATTCAAAACGACTTTCAGCAATCGGTTGAGAGGTACTGTATAATCCAGAGTTCAATCGAGACTGGAACCTTGAACAGCCTTCTGGCAATCCAGTTATTTACAGATCCCTTGGAGACCAAGTATTTATAACAACTGCGGCGCAATTACTACATCCCCAGAATGAGGGCAAGTTAATCTACCAGTTTCAGCATTTAAATTTTAATAAAGACTACGATGGGTATCTAGTCATGTGATTTTTAGCTAAACTAAAGCTTGACCGCTTCCATTTAGTTTCTAATTCTAGTCTTTTGGAACCACAGATGGGGTGGTCCTCTAGTTCTCGTTTTTATAGGTCCAATACTCAGCTCAAAGTATAGCTATTCAAAAAGGGTGGGCAGGAGTTGGATTTATCTTCTGAGCACAACGAAAAAAAGCAGCTTGTTTCAAACCGGTTCGACCCGGTCAGTCCAAAAGTTCAAGCGCATATGAAGTTTTTACTGGGATTGGAGATTCGACCAAGGTGTTTGCCAAGCTTGGATATATTCATCAGTGTCAATGACAGCCTTCAAAATAACCGTCTGGCGAAGAGTGAATTCTATCAGACACTTATTATTTGGACTCTAAATGGATTCACACTAAAAACACATTACTTGAGTCTGTATGCTAATTACAGGGAACTTCAAATCAGAACACGATTCTTCACAGTCCTCGCAAAAGTCTATCAATTCCAGATTGCAGTATCAGCCAGAAGTTTGCCAATAACTCTCATTCACTGGAATTCGCTTTATGAGACCAACGCGGGCCGATCTACCCCAGCAAGATTTTACGTACGTGGAGGTTGAATCCAGGTCAGGGTAAGCTTTGTGTGGTTCGATTACAATGAGAACGGCATTCAGGAATTAGAAGAATTTGAAGTGGCTCAATTCCAGGATCAAGCTACGTTTTTGTACGCATGTGTTGCTCCCCAACCAGGTTTACATTCGGACGCATCAAAACAAACTTGAGCCAGTCGCTGACTCTTAATCCCATTCAGTGGGTCAAATTCAACTTACAGTCAACTTCCAAGAAATTTTTGGTCTCATTTCTATAATCAAAGCTACCTTTTTAATCGATCGGAAAGATAAAAATAACAGCGAATCTGTTCCGATTAAATCCTTTTCAGTCTCAAGTCCTGAAGATCAACTTGGCGCTTCAATCTAAGCGTTAGAAATCAGTTGTTCTTCTAATCGGGGTAAACAGCATTATACGGTTTCGTATAGCTATTCAGATTCCAAAGGCTACGGAATGTGCTTTCGTTTGGGTATGTCGAAGCTACAGTCTGCTCAGCCATCAGCTCAAGTTTTATCGCACAAAATTCAAAGACCAATGGTTGCTTAGTCTCCAATCTAATCTTAGATGAAATTAACCGAAGTGATAGCGAGAACTTTTCTTCTAAAAACTATCAGCTCAAGTCAGTCGCTTCTGAAGCCCGAAAACTATCGTATTTGTTAGATGACAACAAACGATTTGATCTGTTTTATCAGTATCATAATAAAGGACAACTTCAATTGGAGATTCTGAGCAGCTAACTCAACAGAAAGTATGGCGCTGTCTTTTACGCTTATCTCAGAAGTCGAAAAGCCTGCTGTTACAGGAGAATTTAATTATTTTTCAAATCAATTTACGGGAAATTCGAACAGCCCGGTTGCGTATCAAATGATGCAAGGCTTACAGCCAGGCACCAACTTTACGTGGTCCTTAATTGCCCAAAAAAAACTGACCAAGTTTTTAGATTTGAATCTTAATTATTTTGGACGAAAAAGTGAAACAAGTCGTACCATCCACACAGGAACTGTGCAGTTAAAAGCCTATTTTTAATTGTTTGTAATGATTTTTATTAAAATAGGGATAGCACCTTAAGATGAACTGCATAAAATAGATCGAAACTAGAACCTGTAATTCCGACTGTCATTTATTCTTCTTTTGAAGTACTGGGATTGTAAATGTTACAAATAGTCCACCCATTCCGGTTGCTAAGATGTCTCTTTTATCTAAAACGCCTCCTCGGGCGTTATCAAATACTTCTTTGGCAACGCCCGCTAAAAGTGAAGTACAAAAGCCAGTAATCATAGCTTTCGTTTTGTTTTTGTACCTTTGATACGACATATCGTATCCAAATGCTCCAGCAATACTCCCAGCTGAGAAATGTAGTCGTTTATCGCGTTCTTCTAAAATAAATGTTTGTCCTAACACGGAAAGTCCAAACATAAAAATAATAATGTGGATGAGGTTTTTCATAGCTTAGTTTTTAGTTAAATTGATTATTTTTAATGCTAGTTATAGCGTACTTTAGTTACCTGTCCTTTACGTATTCTCTCCTCATTTTATGAGAAGAATCCTGAATGCGTTATATGAATTATTTAATGAAGGACTACAAACACCAATAATTCCACCATTGGCAGTCGTAGGCAAAAAAGGGGCAGCATAGTAGCGGTAAAAATGGAGTCAATTTGCGTAGGTAATGGGATTGCTTTAATAAAAAACGGTACTGGTCATTTTACCTTCAATAAAGCAAACACCCGAAATTTGGGTTGGGGGCTAAAGTAGGATTCAGTAGGCTCTGTGATGTTTGGGACTGAAGATCAGTTGCCCTTAAAGCCATTATTTGATTTGGTTGGGAATTTTAATAAGACACTTCCTTTACAAATAGGCTTTACTGATGCAAAGGTAGTTGTTGCTGTAGGCGCCAATATAGAATTCGCATTCATAGGACTGTCATACCAAACACCTCCAGATTGAATATGTGAAACTGGAGGTGTTTGGAGCCAATTAGTTCTAAAGTCTTAGGTGTTGCCAACAGTTACGGAATTTAACTGTGCATGAGATAAAGATCGAAAGCTTAGAACGCTGAAAATAAACAACGCTAAAAGTGCTGTGTAATTACGATTAAACATCAATATTTTACTTAAAAGTTTGGTCTTATGCAAGTTATAAAAAAAATGAATTTTTTTTAAAATGGAGATTATTTTTTTTTGGCAGACAGAATTATCAAAAATCAAATGATTTATACGGGGGCTATACAATTGAAAACCTATTTTAAAATCATTTTATCAAAATAAGTATTATATTTAATGATCAAAACCTACTTTAGTTATGAAAACAATCCAGTTATTTAGTCTTATTTTTTGTTTTAGTTTTTTTGGACATGCCCAAAACGATTCTTCCTCAATTTTTAGCAGACGTCAAGAAGTCAAAATCGGTATAGTTAAACTTTTAGCGGGTCCCATTTTTGAAGGGACTTATGAGTATATTCCAGATCGAAATATCGGCTATGGTGCAAGTCTGTTATTTAATTTTAATACCTCTAATGACTATTTCGAAAATTTTTCGATTTAACCTTTTTTTAGAATGTATTTCCAGAAAGATGAGCAATTTGGAGCGAAAGGATTTTTTGTTGAAGCATTTACATCCTTTTATACGGGTAAAGAAGATTCAGATACTCTATTTGGCGCTGACAGAAATAATAATGACTCTTTTTTTGAAACCGCCTTTGGGTTTTCATTTGGTAAAAAGTGGATTAATTTAAAAGGATTTGTGTTTGAAGCTAAATTAGGTTTTGGTAGAAACCTTTTAGGAAACTCCTCTATTGATGCCATTATTAAAGGCGATTTGTATGTGGGGTATCGTTTTTAGAGCCGCAATGAAAAATGGGCATTGTATTTACTAGAGATTCCATCAGAGTTGATATAGCTAATTTCAAACCAGTAATCTGTTCCTGTTAGCCTGGTTCCATTATACGTGCCATCCCAACCATTGCCACTAGGTCTAATTTGCTTGATAAGTTTTCCATATCGGTCAAAAATCCTAATTTTAGCTGAGGCTTGGTTTTCTAAACATTTGATGTTCCAAGTGTCATTGAATCCATCATTGTTTGGCGTAAAAAACTTTGGAAAATAGATGAGGTTGATGTTTTTTTCTGGTACGGTACTACATCCGAGAACTTCCCTTGCTCTTACGGTATGCGTTTCACACCCAAATACATTCTCAAAAACGCCACTGTTTTGCCAAGGACCGCCATCAATCTGATATTCATAATCGCCATTACCACCGGTAGCAGTTGCAACGATGGTTTGATTGTCTTCAAAGTCTTCTGAAATAACTTTGGTATCTAATGAAAGTATACTTATCAGTGTTGGATTTATTGTAATATTAAACGCATGTTGGTTATTACAGCTCGGATTTGTGGGCGATTCGCCATATACATACAAGGGGGTCGAGGCAGATAAAATATCTCCTGCGTTGAGCAATGTTCCACCGCCATTAGGCAGCGTAAAATAATTTCCTATAGTGAGTGCTGGAAGTGTGTAACTTTCACAACTAAACACATCTGCTGGAGTATCAATAGCAGGCGTGGTATCAATTGTTATATTAAATTTGTGTTCATCGCTACAATTTGGTGTTGTTCCTGTTTCTTCATACACAAACAAGGTTACGGAGGTCAATATGACCTCTCCATCATTCAGTTGTGTTCCACCGCCATTTGGGGCGGTAAAGTATTTTCCAACGGTGAGTGCTGGTAGTGTGTAGCTATCGCAAGAAGTTACATCTGCTGGTGTGTCAACCGTTGGGGTTGCATTTATTGTCACATTGAATGGGTGTTCATTAGTACAACTTGGATCTACGGTTGATTCGGCATATACAAACAAGGGTGTTGTAGTTGATATAACCTCTCCAGCATTAAGTTGTGTTCCCCCACCATTGGTTGCGGTATAATAGTTTCCGTTGGTGAGTGCTGGTAATGTGTAGCTGTCACATCTAATCACATCGTCTGGAGCGTCAATAATAGGTTTGGTGATAATTGTAATATCAAAGTCATGTTCATCGCTACAATTTGGTGTGGTTCCTGTTTCTGCATACACGTAAAGGGTCTTGGAAGCAGAGACCACCTCTCCATCATTCAGTTGTGTTCCACCGCCATTTGGGGCGGTAAAGTATTTTCCAACGGTGAGTGCTGGTAGTGTGTAGCTATCGCAAGAAGTTACATCTGCTGGTGTGTCTACCATTGGAACGGTATGAACCGTAGCCGTCACCTCAGTTCTTTTTCCAGTGGTACACGTAGCCACCCAAAAGGTAGTTGAAGATGTTAAAGTAGGACTGTACGTGGTCCCATTGTGTAAAGGTGTTCCTCCAGTCTCATTGGCAAACCAATAGATGTTGGTTGTGTTTGATGTAGCAGTCAAGTTGACCGGCTTATTGCTACAGCTTTCCGAAGGAAATACATTTAAAACTTGAGGACTAAATTTTGTCGATGCTGAAATGTTTAAAGGAGGTTCCCCCATGCCCCCGTATTCTATAACAAACCCTTTCGCTTGATAGTTTGAAGACTGCCCAGCGGTGTCATTGGGTAAATCGTTCCAAGACCCTGGTATGCCTGTATTGAAAGTGATGTGCGCATAATCTTCACCACTGCCAAAATCATTAGGCTCACCGCTGTTCCAGTTGGTATACGCTAAGTTATCGCCCGCTTCTGGTCCTGTTGCCCATTTCCAGACGCCTTCAATTCCAGCGTCAGAGGCACCAATCCAGCCCGTACCCGTCGTTAATTCACCAGCAATTTGGGCTTCGTCAACAGCTGTCAAGGTTGCTAAATAGCCTTGTAATCCAAAATATGTTCTGCCTTCAGCTGCCGCTTTGGCAGCAGTCCAAGTTATTAAATTTGCAGGAACAAATTCATAGTAATGGCCATTTGAGGCTAAATAGTTAGCTGAACCAACAGTTAATGAAAAGGTTTTGGCACCTGGATTTGCGTTGCTGCTATAAAAAACAACGTCATAAACGGCTGCTTTAATATCTGTAATTAAAGCAGGGCCGCCCCCGACTCCGGTCAATATTAACTTTGCTTCATCTACTTTCCATTCAGATTCTACATTGGGGTGCGAACCTATTAAAATTAATTCGTCTTCCCCGGAAACATAACCTGTTGAAATTTGAATATAAAAGGCGTCTATGCTTGTATCATCTGGATCTGAAATATCAAAAGAAATTACAATTGGTAGTTGGCTTTGTGGACAATAGATTTGGTCCCCACTAGCAGTTACCGTTGGAGGAGTGTTTTGTCCAAAAGAGGTCAAAGTGTTTAAAAACATGATTACAAATAAAACGTATGTTATCCCTAATTTCAAGTTAGTCAATTTTATTTAACCAATATTTCATGGCAACTTCATTGTTAATAATCGTTTTTAAATCCTCAATTTTCACACGTTGTTGTTCCATAGAATCTCGATGTCTAATCGTAACGCATTGGTCTTCCAAAGAATCGTGATCCACCGTAATACAAAAAGGAGTTCCTAAAGCATCCTGACGGCGGTAGCGTCGTCCAACGGCATCTTTTTCATCATAAACCACATTGAAATCCCATTTTAAATCATTCAAAATCGTTTTTGCAACTTCTGGTAATCCATCCTTTTTTACAAGCGGAAAAACAGCTGCTTTTATTGGCGCTAAAACAGCAGGCAATTTCAACACGGTTCGGGTTGTATTATTTTCTAAAGTCTCCTCCATTAATGCATTTGAAAATACGGCCAAAAACATACGATCCAATCCAATCGAGGTTTCCAGAACGTAAGGAACATAGCTTTTATTTTCTTCGTGATCAAAATATTGAAGTTTTTTGCCTGAATGGGTTTCGTGTTGATTTAAATCAAAATCGGTTCGCGAATGGATGCCTTCTAATTCTTTGAATCCAAACGGAAATTTAAACTCAATATCTGCAGCAGCATCTGCATAATGGGCTAATTTATCGTGGTCATGGAATCGATAATTATCTGCGCCAATACCCAATGATAAGTGCCATTTCATACGTGCTTCTTTCCAATAGTCATACCATTTTCCTTGGGTTCCTGGTTTGATAAAAAACTGCATTTCCATTTGTTCAAACTCTCGCATTCTAAAAATAAACTGTCGTGCGACAATTTCGTTTCGAAAAGCTTTCCCTGTTTGCGCAATTCCAAAAGGGATTTTCATACGACCGGTTTTTTGTACATTCAAAAAATTCACAAAAATACCTTGGGCGGTTTCAGGCCGTAAGTACAAATCCATGGCGCTTTCTGCAGAAGCTCCTAGTTTGGTACCAAACATTAGGTTGAATTGTTTCACATCGGTCCAGTTTCTGCTTCCAGTCAATGGATCTGCTATTTCCAACTCTTCAATAAGGGCTTTTACGTCGACTAAATCTTCATTTTCTAAAGATTTACCCATGCGTGCTAAAATACTTTTTATTTTAGCTTGATAATCTACAACGCGGCCATTCGTGGCGATAAATTCTGCTTTGTCAAAGCTATCGCCAAATCGCTTTTCAGCTTTCTTAATTTCTTTTTCAATTTTACCTTCAATTTTGGCACAATAGTCTTCGATTAAAACATCGGCTCTGTACCGCTTTTTAGAATCTTTATTATCAATCAAAGGGTCGTTAAAAGCATCGACGTGACCAGAAGCTTTCCATGTGGTTGGATGCATAAAAATAGCGGCATCTAATCCCACAATATTATCATTCATTTGGACCATGGCTTTCCACCAGTAATCACGAATGTTTTTCTTTAATTCTACCCCGTTTTGAGCGTAGTCATAAACAGCACTTAAGCCATCATATATTTCACTGCTTTGGAATACAAATCCGTATTCTTTTGCATGTGATATTACTTTTTTGAAAGTATCCCCTTGATTTGTCATGTTACAAAAATAAATAACCCCTATGAATTAAGGGGTAGAATCGATCAAAAATATGAAATATTATTTTATTTTTAAGCGCCCCAAAACTTTTGCTTATGCTTTCAAAATTGGTAAATCTTTTTTTCCCGAAAACCTGTCAAGCCTGCAACCATGTTTTAACAGATTATGAAACGCATATTTGTGTGAAGTGTCGCCATGAGTTACCATTGACCAATTACCATTATGAGCGCCCCGAAGTTGTTAAAAAAATATTTTATGGGCGTGTGGAACTAGAAGCAGCGACCGCCTTATTTTATTTTCATAAAGAAGGATTGGTTCAACACTTATTACATAAGTTAAAGTACAAAGGTCAGGAACAACTTGGGCAGGTTTTTGGGGTCTGGCTAGGAGCAGAGCTCCAGGAATCGTCTTATTTTAAATCGATTGATGTTGTAATTCCGGTTCCGGTTCACTCCAAAAAATTAAAACAAAGAGGCTATAATCAAGTGGCACTTTTTGCGAAACATTTAGCCAAGTCTCTCAATGCGTACTATGACGATTCTGTGTTATTAAAATCGATGAACACGAAAACTCAAGTTTTTCAATCCCGAGAAGAACGTTTTCAATCGGTTGCAAATACTTTTTACGCCAAAAACCTGTCGAGGATTGATGGCAAACATGTGCTTTTAGTCGACGATGTAATTACGACCGGTGCCACCATTGAAGCCTGTGCATTGGTTTTGAATTCAGGAGCTAAGATTCGTTTAAGTTTAGCAACGATTGCAATTACGCATTCCATTTTTCGTTAGTACTAAAATATGTTGTTTCTTTGTATAAAATGTACGGTCAATGGGTAAGAAGTTTGCTAATTTTGGGTTTTTAGTTCTTGTAAGTTTAATTTTGACGCACTGCGCCAATAGAGGCACAACTTCGGGTGGAGACAAGGATGTAACGCCACCAGTGGTTATTAAATCGGTGCCAGAGAATTTTTCCGTTAATTTTGATGCCACAGAAATCAAAATTTATTTCGATGAATACATTAAAATGAAAGACTTGCAAAGGCAACTTATCATTTCGCCACCCATGGATCCAGAACCAGAAATCACCCCACTGGGCACAGCGAGTAAATTCATTACGATTCGGATTTCTGATACACTTTTGCCCCATACGACCTATGCCTTTAATTTTGGAGAAAGTATTGCCGATAATAACGAGGGTAATTTATTTCCGTATTATAAATATGTATTTTCCACTGGAAGTTATATTGACTCGCTATCTGTTTCAGGGGTCGTCAATGATGCCTTACAGAAGGAAGTTGATGAACGTATAGCGGTTTTATTATACGAAGTCGATTCAACGTTTACAGATTCTATCATCTATAAGAGAAAACCCAAATATGTAGCGGTGACCGATAGTGTTTCTGGGTTTAAGTTAGAAAACATTAAAGAGGGAACTTATTTTTTAGCCGCACTTAAAGAAGAAAATTCTAATTACACATTTCAATCCAAAACAGATAAAATTGGGTTTAGAAAACGCTTTATTACAGTCCCTTCCGATACGGCCTATGTGTTGCGAATGTTTAAAGAAACGGTTGATTACAAATTTAAACGGGCTCGACAAGTTTCACAAAACAAACTTTCTTTTGGTTATGAAGGTGATGGTAAAGCGATGCAGGTAAAATTGCTTTCAGACGCGCCTGAGAATTTTACTTCGATCCTCACTAAAGAGAAAGGAAAAGACACTCTGAACTACTGGTACCGTCCAAAATTAGAAGTGGATTCTTTGATTTTTGAAGTCACTCATTTACAATCGATAGATACTGTTGTGGTGAGAATTAAAGATTCCAAATCGGATTCATTAGTTTTTAAATCAGAGTTCTCCCAACTCAAATTACTTGAACCTTACAAATTAAGTGCGACAATTCCTTTAGATTCTATTGACGAAACAAAAGTGCGTGTGAGAGATAAGGATTCTCTTTTTCAAGGGGCAAGCATGGTTTTAGATTCCTTTTCCAATATGGTTGATTTAAATTTTGATAAAACAGAGAAAAACACCTATAATATTCAAATTCTTCCAGGGGCTTTTATCGATTTTTACGGCGCTCAAAATGATACCTTGAACTTTAAAGCAACTACAAAGCTAGCTTCAGATTACGGGAATTTAAGAATCAATATTAGGAATGGAGCTTATCCACTGGTTGTTCAGGTTACCGATCTAAAAGGAGTGGTTGTGGAGTCTTTCAACGCTCAAGATGCTTCGCCGATAGATTTCAAAGACGTCATTCCAGGCACCTATCTCTTAAGGGCTATTTTTGATTTGAACCAAAATGGACTCTATGATACGGGACGTTATTTAAATAAAACGCAACCCGAACGCGTGAGTTATGCCTCAGAGCCTATTGAAGTTCGTGCGGGATGGGATACTACCGAGGAGTTTATTTTAGATGATTAAGATTTTAAACTCGCTTTAATCAATTCACGGTTCATTCGCGCTATGTTTTCTAGTGAAATGCCTTTAGGACATTCAACCTCACAAGCTCCCGTATTGGTGCAGTTTCCAAAGCCTTCTAAATCCATTTGAGCCACCATATTTTGAACACGATCCGTGGCTTCAATCTGTCCTTGTGGGAGTAATGCATACTGAGATACTTTAGCCCCTACAAACAACATAGCCGATGAGTTTTTACAACTAGCAACACAAGCACCACATCCAATACAGGTGGCAGCATCCATGGCCTCATCAGCATCGTGTTTTGAAATTGGAATCGAATTTCCATCTTGTGTATTTCCAGAAGTATTTACGGAGATAAAACCGCCTGCATGTTGGATTCTGTCAAAAGCAGATCGATCTACAATCAAATCTTTTATGACGGGAAACGCTTCTGCTCTAAAGGGTTCGATGAAAATAGTGTCACCATCCTTAAATTTACGCATGTGTAATTGACAAGTCGTAACCAACCTGTCGGGTCCGTGAGCTTCACCATTAATATATAAGGAACAAGAGCCACAAATACCTTCTCTACAGTCATGGTCAAACGCCACTGGCGAATCGCCCGTAGTGATGAGTTGTCTGTTTAGTACATCCAACATTTCAAGAAATGACATGTCTGGAGAAATATCTTGAATTGGATATTCTACAATTTTCCCTTCAGTTTTGGCGTTCTCTTGTCGCCATATTTGTAATGTTAAATTCATAGCAGTGCTTATTTGTATGAGCGTTCTTTAACTTCAATGTTTTCGTAAACTAATGCTTCTTTATGCAATTTAGCATCCTTAGGTGCTCCTTTATATTCCCATGCAGATACAAACTGAAATTCTTTTCGTCGTTGTGCTTCACCCTCGGGAGTTTGATATTCTTCTCTAAAATGACCTCCAGCAGATTCTTCACGAACCAACGCATCTTTTGCAAACAATTCGCCCAATTCTAGGAAGTCAGCCACACGGCCTGCTTTTGCGAGTTCTTCATTAAACTCATTTGCAGAACCTGGCACTAATACCTCTTTATAAAACTCATCACGAAGTGCCGAAATTTCTTCGATCGCTTCTTTTAATTCTTTTTCATTACGAGCCATTCCACATTTGTTCCACATAATTTTTCCAAGTCGCTTATGGAAATAATCTACGGGTTTGGTGCCTTTATTGTTGACAAAGTGATTGATTTCTGACTTCACTTTTGCTTCTGCTTCTTCAAATTCTACAGAATCCGTTGATATAGGTCCTGTTCTAATGTCATCAGATAAATAATTTCCAATGGTGTATGGCAATACAAAGTAACCATCGGCGAGTCCTTGCATTAAGGCCGATGCTCCTAATCGATTTGCGCCATGTTCTGAGAAGTTAGCTTCTCCAATGGCATACAATCCAGGAATGGTTGTTTGTAAGTTATAATCTACCCAAACACCGCCCATAGTATAGTGCACTGCTGGATAAATCATCATAGGAGTTTCGTATGGATTTTCATCCACAATTTTTTCATACATCTGGAACAAGTTCCCGTACTTACTTTTAACGAGCTCTTTTCCTAAGGTTTGAATGAGGCTTGCATCGTTTTCATCCAATCCTTTAATGTGTGCTTGTTCTTTTCCATATCTGAGGATTGCCTCTGCAAAATCTAAAAAGACCGCTTCACCTGTTTTATTCACTCCAAAACCAGCATCACAACGTTCTTTCGCGGCTCGAGATGCCACATCTCTTGGAACTAAATTTCCAAACGCAGGATATCGTCTTTCTAAAAAGTAATCGCGTTGGTCTTCAGCAAGATCTGTTGGTTTTAAGTCTCGATTTTGAATTGCTTTCGCATCTTCTATATTTTTTGGTACCCATATCCGTCCGTCATTCCTTAGGGATTCAGACATGAGTGTTAGTTTTGATTGATGATCTCCCGAAACCGGAATACATGTTGGGTGGATTTGTGTGTAACAAGGATTTGCAAAATAAGCACCTCGCTTGTGTGCTTTCCATGCTGCGGTGACATTACTTCCCATCGCATTTGTAGAGAGGTAAAATACGTTTCCGTAGCCTCCTGAGCCTAAAACAACCGCGTGAGCCGAGTGACGTTCAATTTCACCAGTCACTAAGTTTCGAGCAATAATTCCACGTGCTTTTCCATCGACCACCACCACGTCTAACATTTCGTGACGGTTATACATTTTAATTTTTCCTCGCCCAATTTGACGGTTCATCGCAGAGTAGGCCCCTAATAATAATTGTTGACCTGTTTGACCTTTTGCATAAAAGGTTCTCGACACTAAAACTCCTCCAAAAGAGCGGTTGTCTAACAATCCACCATAGTCTCTTGCAAAAGGAACCCCTTGAGCAACACACTGGTCAATAATATTGGTTGAAACTTCTGCTAATCGATGCACATTTGCTTCGCGAGAACGGTAGTCGCCCCCTTTGACGGTATCATAAAATAAGCGGTACGTAGAATCGCCATCCCCTTGATAGTTTTTTGCTGCGTTGATCCCTCCTTGAGCTGCAATGGAGTGTGCACGACGGGGAGAATCTTGAAAACAAAACGCTTTTACATTATAGCCAAGCTCGGCAAGTGTTGCCGCTGCAGAGCCTCCTGCAAGACCTGTGCCTACAACGATTACGTCGAGCAGACGTTTGTTGGCAGGGTTTACAAGGTTAATATTGTTTTTATGATTGGTCCATTTATCTGCTAAAGGACCTTCTGGTATTTTTGAATCTAAAGCCATAATCCTATGTTTTAGTGTGTATTATTAAAAAAGTGGAACAGGGCGATGACGATAAATCCTAATGGGATAATGATCGCATACGCAATTCCAAAACCTTTTAATGATTTAGTGAATTTATTGTTAGCACCAACCGATTGAAATGCGGAATTGAATCCGTGAAGTAAATGCAATGACAGAAAAATAAATCCAACACAATAGAGGCTAACGCGCCAAAGCGGCACAAATTTGTGTTGAAGCTCCTCAAAATAACGATACCCTGATCCGTCTTCTAAAAGCCCCGAATTATCACCAACAACATATTTGATGTTTAATTCAGGAATCCAGAAATCAATAAAATGAATCACTAGAAAGACTAAAATGAATCCACCACTATAGATCATATTTCTACTCATCCAAGTCGAGTTTGCATTTCCGTTATTTTTTGCGTAGCCTATTTTTCGGGCTGATTTGTTTTTAAACTCTAAAACAAACCCAATGGCAAAATGAAAAATAACGCCAAAAATAAGCACTGGTTGTAGCACAAATTGCACTAACGGGTTGGTTCCCATAAAATGAGACACTTCGTTAAAAGTATCGGGGTTGATGACCGATAAAATATTGATCGCAAAATGCTGTAAAATGAAAAACATAAGGAAAAATGCAGAGAGCGCCATCGCTATCTTTTTTCCAATTGAAGAACTTAAAAATCCACTCATTATTTTATGATATTTTTTAACCACACAAAGGTACTTCACGACAACGTTTTAGGCAATAACATTGCGAATAATTTTACTATTTAGACTTGTTTCAAATAAGCTTCTCTCGTGGTTAGTATTTTAATGATTTAAACCTCACATATTATCATATTTTTTTTAAATTTGATTCAAACAAATTAAGATTATGAAATACCATCCGATTTCTTCACAATTATTTACTAAAAATAGAACAAAGCTGTCACAACTGATGACGCCTAATTCTATTGCGGTGTTTAATTCTAACGACGTTTTTTCTACAGGAGCTGACAGTACACTCCCTTTTGAACAACATCGAAATATTTTTTACTTAAGTGGAGTGGATCAAGAAGAAAGTATTTTAGTTGTTTTTCCTGATGCTCGTGAAAAAGCACATCGTGAAATCTTATTTGTAAAAGAGACCAATGATCATATCGCTGTTTGGGAAGGCGCAAAACTTAGTAAGTCTCAGGCAACCGCTGTATCGGGAATCCAAACGGTGTGTTGGCTGGAAGAATTTGATTCTATTTTTCCAAAATTGATGTCAGAGGCCAAAACATTTTATTTTAATAACAATGATCATTATCGCCAAGCAGTTGAAATGGAAACTCGCGATGATCGTTTTTTAAAGATGATAAAGTCAACCTATCCGAAACATGAAATCTTACCAAGTTTTCCTATGATGGAATCGATTCGAGGGGTGAAAGAACCCGAAGAAATTGCTCTCATTCAAACGGCTTGCGACATTACTGAAAAAGGGTTTAAAAGAGTCTTAGGATTTGTGAAACCCGGGGTTATGGAATACGAAATTGAGGCAGAATACACGCATGAATTTCTTAGAAATCGATCAAAAGGATTTGCGTATACACCCATCATTGGATCGGGATATAATGCGTGTGTGTTACACTACATAGAAAACAATCAAGCGTGCATGGACGGCGATATGTTACTCATGGATGTGGCTGCAGAATACGCCAACTACTCCAGTGATATGACACGCACAATTCCTGTTAATGGCCGCTTTACTGCGCGTCAAAAAGCGGTATATCAAGCCGTTTTAAATGTCAAAAATGAAGCGACTCAATTGCTTGTTCCAGGGGTTCTGTTAGATGAATACCATAAGGAAGTTGGTAAAATGATGACCTCGGAACTTTTAGATTTAGCGTTAATCGATAAGGCCGATGTCCAAAATGAGGACCCAAAATGGCCTGCTTATAAAAAATATTTCATGCATGGGACGTCTCATCATATGGGATTAGACACCCACGATTTAGGAGCGATCAAAACGCCTGTCACCTCTCAAATGGTTTTTACTGTCGAGCCAGGGATTTATATCCCTAAAGAAAAAATGGGCATTAGACTGGAAGACGATGTGGTCGTTCAAGCCGATGGCCCACCTTTAAATTTAATGCAACAGATTCCTATTGAAATTGAAGACATTGAAGATTTGATGAATTCGAATTAAGCTTTTTTAGCGCAGCATTCTTTTTTACAATCGTTGGCACAGGTTTTTTTATCAGCTGCATTTTTGTCTTTACAACAGGCTTTTTTGCAGTCTTTTTTACAGTCTTTTTTGAAGCTCGAAAATGCTTCAACAGTTTTCATGTTTTCTACAGAATACGTTTTTCCAACTGAAGAAACAGTTTTTGTGATGCTCACTGGGTTGACTTTTGCAACATCGTATTCGATCATCGCCATTTCATTTTTAAAATCGACGGTTGCAGATTTTACACCTTCCATTGCTGCAAGTTTTTTCTCAATGGTTTTAGCACAACCCATTTCACAGGTCATTCCTTTAATTCCAAATTCTGCTTTAGAATAGATGGCATTAGGGTCGAGTTGATGTTCGGCTTTTTCTGTAGCTGTTTCAACTGTTTTGATTTCAGCCTTCGCTTCATTTTTACAAGAAAAAAGGAGCACTAAAATGAATGCTGAGGCTAAGATTGTTTTTAAATGTTTCATAGTGTTTCGTTTAGGTATTTAAACAAATGTAAAAATAATTCGTTGTTATTCTAATTTATTAACCAATTTTGTAAATAATAATACTATCTAATGAACCAAGAGCAAAAAAAATGGATGTATCTCTCTGTCCTCGCTATTGTATGGGGCAGCTCCTTCATTCTGATTAAAAAAGGGTTAATCGGCTTAACGCCATTGCAGCTGGGCAGTTTACGAACAGTTATTTCTTCAATCTTTATCTTTATCATTGGGTTTAAATCTCTCAAAACGATTCTGTCTCATCAATGGAAATGGGTAGTTTTATCGGGTTTTTTAGGGACTTTCTTGCCCAGTTTCTTGTTTGCATTTGCAGAAACTGAAGTCGATAGTGGCGTTGTGAGTATCCTAAATGCGTTAGTGCCTTTGAATGCTATTTTAATAGGGCTGGCAGTTTTTAAAATCGTTTCTACAAAAACGCAAATTTTTGGAGTTTTACTTGGTTTTATTGGGGCTTCGATGCTCATTTTTAACAGTATGGAGCTCAACCCAGATCAAAATTATCTATTTGCAGGTTTCGTTATTTTAGCCACCCTGATGTATGGGTTCAATGTAAACATTATTAAACATTACCTCCAGGAAGTGAAGCCAATTGCCATAGCAACAGGAAATTTTGCTGCGATTGTAATCCCTGCTTTACTCGTTCTAATTTTATCAGATTTTTTTAATGTAAAAACTTTTGAAAACGAAGCAATCTATTCTTCAATTGGATACATTGCTATATTATCGTTGTTTGGCACAGTAATGGCCAAAATTATATTTAATAATTTAATCCAAATTTCAAGCCCTGTATTTGCATCTTCTGTAACGTATTTAATGCCACTAGTGGCACTGCTTTGGGGTCTGCTCGATGGAGAGCTTTTTGGATTAGATCAAGGTTTTGCATCTCTATTGATTTTGTGTGGCATTTATTTGGCCAATAAAAAAGCCTAAAACAGTTTAGTTTTAGACTTTTCGATATATAGGATTATTGTTGAGCTTTTTTTAGAATACTTTAAATTCAGTTCTTCTATTTTCTCGATGTTCTGAATCTGAACATTTTTTAGAATCATCACAATCATTTAATAAGTTGGATTCTCCGTATCCTACTGCAATCAAGCGTTTTGAGCTAACTCCTTTACTTCCTAAATAGTCAACTACTGCTTTTGCTCTTCTTTCGGATAATCTTAAATTAGAATTCACATCTCCTTGAGAATCGGTATGAGAGCCAATTTCTACAATTGAAGTGGAGTCCTCTTTTAAAATTGACCAGATATGTTTATCAATAAGTCGCTTTGATTCGGGTGTTAATGCAGCACTTCCTGATGCATAATAAATAGGAACCACTCCAACGCGTTTAGGAATCGTACATGGTACGACTCTCCAAGCGCTCATTCCGCCTTTTTTAACCAATATTTTTTTTGTAATATTAACAAATTCTGCTGGAACGGTCTTTGTTCTCGTAGTCTCATCAGAAACTAATACTTTTTGACTAACAGTCTGCGTAACTGCAGGAATAGTCACTGTTTTTGTAGTCGCTGGACTAACTTCAACTTTTCTTTTTATTAATTTGTAATTCCCTTTTATTCTTGTTTTTTGAATCGATGCAGGCGATAAAATTTTTCTAACTGGAACACTTCTATATACCGCAGGGTATTTACGGTAATGAAATATGCGACAATCGTCAGGGTTAATAGAAGGACAATCTGGGTCGTTCTTACCAGCTACCCAAGATTCACTTTCAGCCAAGACTTCTACTTCTTTTTCGTTTACTTCAAACCTAGGGTTGTTAACGCTAATTTTGTTGTAGGGTTCTTTGAGCCATACAGTGTCTGTAATTGTTTTGTATACAGCAGGAACGTTTACATATCGCTTTGAGCTTGGTTTTAAAACAATATCATAAGTCCCTGTTTTGTAAACAGCTGGTACGACTTCTAAAACTTCATGTCTAGGGACGCTTTCTACTTTAATAGTTTCTTCTCGATATTCGTCAGGAGTAACACATTTGACATAACATTTCCCTGGTTCGGGGTTTTCGGGTTGATTTTCTAAATACTCTTGAGAGAATACCACGCTGGTACCGAGCATTGCGAAAATGATGTAGGATGTTTTCATAAGTAAATTTATTATAGATTTAGGTGTCACAAATTTAAAATTAAAAAAACAAAAACATAATTTTTTTTAAATTTCACTTTTAAGCCTTTGAAATACTAAAGAAGGATATTAAACCATTATACTTACTAGACTCAATTATTTGTAACTTAAATATAAAAATTTAGATCTAAATGAAATATTTTATTTGTAGGTTAAGATAATAGAATTATATTTGCACCCGCCTTACTTTTTTGGTAGGGAGTATTTATATTAACTAATCTAATTAAAAACGTTACGCTATGTACGCAATTGTAGAGATAGCAGGGCATCAATTCAAAGTTGAAAAAGACCAAAAAGTCTTTGTTAACCGTTTGCAAACAGAAGAAGGAAAAAAAGTCACTTTTGACAATGTACTTCTTTTAGCAGATGGCAGCAAAGTTACTGTTGGCGCCCCAGCTATAGACGGCGCTCAAGTAGGAGCCAAAGTCTTAAAGCACCTTAAAGGTGATAAAGTGATCGTATTCAAAAAGAAACGACGAAAAGGATACAGAGTTAAGAATGGTCACCGCCAATCTTTAACTGAAATTCAAATTGAAAGTATTGTTGCTTCAGGCGCTAAAAAAGCAACACCAGCGAAAGCTGCTACGCCAAAAGCGGAAGCCAAGCCAGTGACTAAGAAAGAAGTTTCTAAGCCAACGGCCAAAAAAGTTGCTGCACCAAAAGCAGAAGCTACACAGGATTTCACTGCAATGACAGTTGCACAATTAAAAGAATTAGCAAAAGCTAAAGGGATTTCTGGAATTTCAGCAATGAAAAAATCAGATTTAATTTCAGCTTTAAGTTAGAATTTATAACATATTAAAATCGAAATAAAATGGCACATAAAAAAGGAGTCGGAAGTTCGAAAAATGGTAGAGAATCAGAATCAAAACGTCTAGGCGTAAAGATTTTTGGTGGCCAAGCAGCTATTGCTGGCAACATTATCGTAAGACAACGTGGTACTGCACATAATCCAGGTGAGAATGTGTATGCCGGAAAAGATCATACCCTTCATGCTAAAGTGGACGGCCTTGTGAAATTTGCAAAAAAGAAAAACAACAGATCATATGTGTCTATTGTTCCCTTTGAAGCATAAGTTTTCAAATGAAATTTAAAAAAAAGCCTTGCATTGCGAGGCTTTTTTTTGTGATACAATTAGCTGATTAATTTCTCAAACGCCAAGCGTTTGTCGTTGTTCTCTAAATAAATGACACCACAATAGTGATATCCTAACTTTTTGAGCAACCCTTGCATTCCTAGATTTTCTTCGTGTGTGTCAATCCGCATGGACTTAATATTGTTTTGTTTTAGGTTTTGTTCACACTGGAAAAAAATGAATTTTGCAATTCCCTTGCCTCTGAATTTATTACTCACAGCCATTCGATGAATGACCCCGTACGTTGCATTATTTTTGGTAAGCCATTGCCCTTCGATATGTTTGTAAGTCGGTTCATTTCTTGTAGTAAACATGGCCGTTGCTAACAGGCTAGAATCTTCTGATTTCACAACATAACTTTCGGTATTCTTGATGTCTTTTAAAATTGCTGATTCGTTAGGATACCCGTTTTGCCATTGCTCAATATGTTGTGAAGCTAAGTACGCCTGAGCCTGCCCAATGATGTGCATTATTTCGGATAGATCCTTTTTTTTAGCACATATAAATTTCATCATTTTTTAGGTTTTAGATGAATCTTAATCAAAAAAAAGCCAAAGTAAAAACTTTGGCTCAGATATAAAAATAATTTATTTAGTAGCGGTAATACTCTGGCTTATAAGGGCCTTGTACTTCTACCCCTATATAACTCGCTTGATCCTTGCGGAGTTCTGTGAGTTCAACACCAATTTTTGCAAGGTGAAGTTTGGCTACTTTTTCATCTAAATGTTTAGGTAACATATAAACTTCGTTGTTGTAGGCATCTCCATTGGTCCATAGTTCAATTTGAGCTAATACTTGGTTTGTAAAAGAATTACTCATCACAAAACTTGGGTGTCCAGTAGCACATCCTAAATTCACTAAACGGCCTTCGGCTAAAACAATAATGTCATTTCCGTCAATGGTATATTTATCGACTTGTGCTTTGATTTCAACTTTAGTATCGCCATGTGTGTCATTGAGCCATGTCATGTCAATTTCATTATCGAAGTGGCCAATATTACAAACAATGGTTTTGTCTTTCATTGCTTCAAAATGATTGCTCTGAACGATATCTTTATTTCCCGTAGCTGTGACAACAATGTCTGCAGTTGGTAAAACAGTCTCCAGTTTTTTCACTTCAAATCCATCCATCGCTGCTTGTAAAGCACAAATCGGATCTACCTCAGTTACTGTAACAATACTACCAGCCCCTTGAAAAGAAGCAGCAGTTCCTTTTCCAACGTCTCCATAGCCGCAAACTACAACGCGTTTTCCTGCGAGCATAATATCAGTGGCACGACGTACTGCATCTACAGCACTTTCTTTACAGCCGTATTTGTTATCAAATTTACTTTTAGTCACCGAATCATTCACATTGATTGCGGGCAAAGATAACGTGCCGTTTTTCATGCGTTCATATAAACGGTGAACGCCAGTTGTTGTTTCTTCACTAAGGCCATTAATTCCAGCCATTAATTCTGGATAGTGGTCAAAAACTAGGTTGGTTAAATCCCCTCCGTCATCTAATATCATATTTAAAGGTTGGCGATCTTCCCCAAAAAACAAGGTTTGTTCGATACACCAATCGAATTCTTCTTCAGTTAAGCCTTTCCATGCGTACACAGGGATTCCAGCGGCGGCGATTGCAGCTGCGGCTTGATCTTGTGTTGAAAATATATTACAAGAACTCCATGTAACATCCGCTCCTAGAGCAACCAAAGTTTCAATTAGAACAGCGGTTTGTATGGTCATGTGTAAACAACCAGCAATTCGAGCGCCCTTAAGCGGTTGGCTGTCTTTATATTCTTCACGAAGACTCATTAAGCCTGGCATTTCTGCTTCAGCAAGTTCAATTTCTTTGCGTCCCCAATCAGCAAGAGACATGTCTTTTACTTTGTAAGGTACGTAGGGGGTGGTTTTTACGTTCATAGAATTGTTTTTAAACACAGTTTTTAGAAAATAATTTTCTAAAATAATGTATTTTCGTTTTTTAATTTAACACTGCAAAGATAACTATTAACTTTTTAAAAATTAAATGCCACTTTACAAATCACTCGTTTTAAACTCACAAACTATTGTTAAAATCTGGAAAATTTCTGAGTCTAAGGAATTTTTTGCGAAGCAAATAACACTCAAGTCTGAAAGTTTGGAACGTGTTAACGGGATGAAAAGTGAATTGCACCAGCGAGGGTTTTTGAGTGTTCGAATGTTGTTGTCCGAATTCGGATATTCGGACGAAGATCTGGTTTATGATTTATTCGGAAAGCCTCATTTAAAAGATGGTAAGCATATTTCTATTACGCACTCTTACAACTTTTCAGCAGTAGTTGTCAGCTCAAAACAAGTGGGAATTGATATTGAAAAACAACGTGATAAAATCACTAAGATTGCGACTAAATTTATAGGATTTGAAGCCTCATACTTGAATGAAAACGACTCCAAACTTATTCAAAAACTAACATGGATATGGTGTGTAAAAGAATCTCTTTATAAATTATATGCCACCCCCGGAATGGTTTTTAAGAAGCATTTCTTGGTAGTGCCTTTTGGAAATGAGTCCAATACTACAGCAGCTTGGATTATTCATAACAACAGTCGGTTAAAGTTTAAAGCTATTTTCATGGAGTTTGAAGGCTTTGGGTGTGCGATTGTTGGGCCTAATTTGTAATATAATTTTAAATGAACCAAATTTTTAATTTTTTATTCGAACAATACAGCACGTACGACTCTTTGGATGTTTTTCTAGAGATTGTTGCGGTAGCGTTTGGTTTTGCGTCGGTTTGGTATTCTAAACAGAATAATATTTTGGTGTTTCCAACAGGAATTATTAGCACGTCTATTTTTGTATATTTGTTATTCAAATGGCAGCTAATTGGAGATATGATGATCAACGGCTATTATTTTGTAATGAGCCTGTATGGTTGGTACATTTGGACTCGAAAAGTAGATGGAGACCATGTAACCCCAATTTCAAAAACAACTAAAAAAGAACAGTTTACATTGGTTGTTATTTTTGGCGCAGCGTTACTATTAGTGTATCTTATTTATCAGATTTTTGATATGTGGACGAGTTGGGTTGCATATGTAGATACCTTCACAACAGCTTTGTTTTTTGTGGGAATGTGGCTGATGGCCAAACGTAAGATAGAAAATTGGTACTTTTGGATCATTGCAGATGTTATATCAGTACCATTATATTTTTATAAAGGATTTACATTTACGAGTATACAGTATTTAGGGTTTACAATTTTAGCAATATTTGGATTTTTAGCATGGAAAAAGCGCTTAAGCAACAGCCCTCTAGCTGTATAAAAGTAGTATTATTTGGGCCCGAGTCAACAGGTAAAACGACTCTGTCAAAAGATTTAGCTGCCTATTTTGGCACGGATTGGGTCCCCGAATATGCACGGGAGTACTTACAAAACAAATGGGATCAGGAGCAAAAAACTTGTGAAGCCAAAGACTTGATGCCAATTGCGATAGGACAAATGCGATTGGAAAATGAAGGTGCTCTCAAAACAGATGAAATATTGTTCTGTGACACCAATCTTTTGGAAACGAAGGTGTATTCTGAAGTCTATTATGATGGGTACTGTGACCCGGTTATTGATCATTATGCCAAAAAACACAGCTATGATTTATACTTTTTATGCGATATTGACGTTCCATGGGAAGCAGATGATTTAAGAGATAAGCCCAATGATCGAAAAAAAATGTTTTCGGCCTTTGAAGGTGCGTTGAACGCTTTAGAACTTCCTTATGTAATTTTGAGTGGCTCTAAAACAGAACGTTTAAAAAATGCTGTTAACCATATTAATCAACTTTTAATCCCACAAATTTGAATTTTACTCCTTCAGATCTTGAACACATACAAAGCTTAGGATTAAGCCTTGAGACTATTAAGAAGCAAATTAAAACGTACAAAGGGTCCCCAAATTATATAAATTTGAGTGCATCCGCTAAGATAGGAAATGGAATCCTGAAACTTTCTGAGTCCGATTGGAACGATTTCATCAACTATTATGATGATGAAAAAAATGCACTTAAAGTTGTCAAGTTTACGCCCGCATCAGGTGCAGCCTCTCGTATGTTTAAGTTGTTACAGGAGTTTTTGTCTAAATATGATCCTCAAAAAGAAACAATCAATTCGTATATAAATAAAAACAAGTCTGTAGAGTTGTTTCTGTTTTTTGTAACGATCGAAAAGCTGCCTTTTCATGACGAGGTCGTCGATAAAATGCAACTAATGATGCCAGATTATGATCTACTTAATTTGGACCAAAAAAGACTTCTGTTTGTAAAAAGTATCTTAGATGAGGATTATCTAAATTATTCGAATATTCCTAAAGGTCTTTTGCCTTTTCATCAATACCAAAATCATACTTCCACTGCTTTTGAAGAGCATTTATTTGAAGCTTCAAAATATGCTTCTGTTAACGGTAAAGCCCAATTACATTTTACAGTTTCAAAAGCCCATTTAGAACAATTTAAAACCAAATGGGCGGCTATTCAGTCTATTGTGGAGTCGAAAACGAACACCAAATTTAAAATTTCTTTTTCATGTCAAGAACCCAATACCAATGTATTGGCGGTAGATTTAAAAAACCAGCCATTTAGGTTAAATGATAAACTATTTTTCAGACCTTCTGGACATGGCGCATTAATAAAAAACCTGAACCAAATCGATGCAAATATTATTTTTATTAAAAACATAGATAATGTAGTGGTTGACAGGTTTTTAGAGCGTATCTCAAGCTACAAAAAAGGTCTCGCAGGCGTACTTTTAAAGCTTCAGTGTCAAGTGTTTAAATACGCCAAAGTCTTAGAGTCTACTGAAATTTCGGATGTTCAAATTGTTGAAATCGTAGATTTTTTAACACAAAAATTAAACATTTGTGTCAGTTCCGAGTTTAATAAATATGCTTATAAGTATCAAATTGATTATTTGAAATCAAAAATAAATCGTCCTATTCGTGTCTGTGGGATGGTAGAAAACGAAGGTGAACCTGGAGGAGGTCCGTTTTGGGTTAAAGCAGAGAATAGCGAAATATCTTTACAAATAGTTGAAGCTTCACAGGTGAATCTAAAATTAAGTCGTCAGAAAACTATTTTGATGAATGCCACGCATTTTAATCCGGTCGATATTGTTTGTGGTATTAAAAACTACAAAGGAGAAACCTATGATTTAAAACAATTCATAGATCCAAAAACGTATTTCATTACCAAAAAATCAAAGTACGGTAAACAACTAAAAACATTAGAACAACCGGGTTTATGGAATGGTAGCATGGCGCATTGGAATACGGTTTTTGTTGAGGTTCCAATTATTACATTCAACCCTGTTAAAACGGTTAATGATCTTTTGAAATTTACGCATCAAGCAAAATAATTTAAAAAAATCTTTACAATTTTTGAAATCTAAACTATATTTGCACTGTTCTCAAAAAAGGGGTGCCGATATCGGCTGAGATCATACCCATTGAACCTAGAACAGGTAATGCTGTTTAGGGATGTGAGTTTCAATTAAAAATAATTTTAATTGAAGTCTTAACGAAGCAATTGCTTCATCAATTTAGTAACCAATTTATAAAGAATAATGACCTCTTTTTATTCGATATTATTTTTATCGTATGAAAAAATCTATGCTATCATGTGTGCTATTTCTTGTTTCCTCTGCAATGTGCGCGCAACAAAATCAAGTCAAAATTGATTCCACTCAAACACAAACCTTAGAAGAAGTTTTGGTACAGTCGGTTCGAGTAAAACCAAACGCACCAATTACCCATTCAAATGTCACGAAGGCACAGTTAGAACCCCGAAATCTCGGCCAGGACCTCCCCATTTTATTAAATTATTTACCTTCGGTTGTGACCACAAGTGATGCCGGTGCTGGTATTGGATACACTGGAATTAGAGTTCGAGGGGTCAGTCCATTATCTACAAACATTACGATTAATGGAATCCCATATACGGATGCAGAATCCTTAGGCACCTTTTGGGTTAATTTACCAGACTTTACTTCTTCGGTAGAAAGTTTACAACTCCAAAGAGGGGTTGGGACGTCTACAAACGGTTCTGGCGCTTTTGGAGCCAGTATTAATATTCTGACCGATGCCACTTCAAAAAAGCCATCTGCTGAAATCTCAAATTCTTTTGGGAGTTATAATACGAGGCGTCATACCGTTAAATTCAGTACTGGAAAAATCAATGACGTTTTTGAACTTTCAGGGCGTTTTTCTCAAATTAATTCCGACGGCTATGTAGATCGTGCTTTCTCAGATTTAAAATCCTATTTTTTACAAGGGACTTATAATAAAAATGGGACGCTTATTAAAGCATTGGTTTTTGGGGGTCATGAAAAAACGTATCAGGCTTGGGAGGGCTTGACTCAAGATCAAATTGATGAAAACCGTCGCCAAAACCCCTATACTTATGAAAATGAAATTGACAATTACAAACAAGATCATTATCAACTTCATTGGAATCAGAAATTTAACCAAAAATGGTCCACGAATTTAGGATTGAATTACACTTTTGGACGCGGTTATTTTGAGCAATATCGATCGGATGATGCGGTTGCGACTTATGGTGGAATCGTAGAGGCAACAGGAGTTGATTCCTATGGAACGGATGTTACCGATTTAATTAGAAGACGCTGGCTCGATAATGAATATTATGTTTTAAATGCGACTGCAAACTACAGAGAGGCCAAGCTAGATCTTATCTTTGGTGGGTCATATAGCACCTATGATGGCGACCATTTTGGGGAAGTGATTTGGGCTAGACAATTTTCAGAGTATGCATCCATTAGAGATCAATATTATTTTGGAAATGGAAAAAAAACAGACTTTAGCGTATTTGCAAAAGCGACCTATACCTTGAATTCTAAAATTGATATTTTTGGAGATTTGCAACTTAGAAATGTGGGTTACAAAACGTCAGGATTAACCTCCGATTTAGTAAACATGTTAATTGATGAATCCTACAGTTTTTTCAATCCTAAAATAGGGGTGTCCTACAAATTGGCAACCTATTCCAATCTGTATGCGTCCTACGCAAGAGCGAATAGAGAACCAAGTCGTGGGGATTTTGAAAGCAATCCAGACGTCAAGGCAGAACAGTTAAATGATTTTGAAATGGGGTGGCGTTACAATAAAAACTCATTGATGCTAAATATCAACACTTATTATATGCAATATAATGAACAACTCATTTTAACAGGTGCTTTAGATGACGTAGGGGCACCCGTCAGAACCAACAGTGGCGATAGCTATCGACTTGGTCTAGAGATTGAAGCTGTGTATACTGCTTCAGATAAATTGACGGTGCAACCCACTTTGACATTAAGTTCTAATAAAAATATGCAAACTTTTGCTCAAGTGGATGGCGTTTTAAAAGATTTTGGAACTACAAATATTTCTTTCTCTCCAGAAATTGTGGCTTCAAATGCAATCATTTATTCACCATTGCAGAATTTAACAATGAGTTTTTTAACCAAATATGTTGGGGAACAGTACATGGGAAATACCGATACAGCGACTTCAAGACTTGAGAGTTATTTTGTGAATGACTACAATGTGTCTTATAAATGGAATCCGAAATCAGTATTTACATCGGTAGTAATTTCAGGGCTCATAAATAATATTTTTGATAAAGAATACGTCTCAAATGGTTATTACTACACTTATGAGGATGATTGGTCAGTTCCTGGTCAACTAACAACAATTGAAGGTGCGGGGTATTACCCTCAAGCCACTAGAAATTTCTTAGTTGGATTGACTTTAAAGTTTTAAAAAATTAAATCGATGAATGATCAAAAGCGTGCTTCGGTGCGCTTTTTTTAGTTAGATATAAATAGTGTATTCCCACTACTTTCTACAAAATAAGCTTTGAGTCCACAGCGTAACGACCCATCTCCTAAGGGTTGGCCTGTACTTAAGCTGTATGTGTTAGCGTCGGAACACCCGCAAACGCCCTCAACACCGCTAATGGAAAGTATTGAACAATCGTTAAAAATATGATTTGGATCTGCAGCATCATAGGCAACATAGCCGATGCCTGTATTATTAACGATAATCCCGCCATTACCTGCGTTAGGAACATAAACTGGATTGTTAGGAAATGTTAACTGGTTGTACTGCGAAAGATTAAGGTTTAGAGATGTGACGACATTAATATTGACCAAAAAATTACAAGCCGAATCAGAGTTATTACTTTTGGAACACCCGCTGCAAATCAAGATTAGGATACTGTATATTTTTAAGTTTTTAAGTCTCATTTTTTTAGATTGACACATCATATTTGTAACGCCGATTTTTTTTATTTTCCGTCACAAATTACGACAAAAATCACAATACGATAAATATTTTGTATATTTGTAAGGCAATCTCGTGAAAACGAGATTTTTGTGTTTAGTTTTAAAATTTATTTTAAACTATGCAAAACCTAAATGAACGACGACTTTAAAAATTATTAGTTATGAGCAATGTATCTTACTACACGGCCGAAGGATTAAAAAAATTAAGAAATGAGTTAAAACAACTCAAAGATGTAGAGCGCATCAAAGCGTCGCGCGCCATAGCAGAAGCCAGAGACAAAGGTGATTTAAGTGAAAACGCAGAATACGATGCTGCTAAAGAAGCACAAGGCATGCTTGAAATGCGGATTGCAAAACTCGAAGACACCCTTGCAGGAGCCCGTCTTATTGACGAATCTCAACTCGATGCTTCCAAAGTGTTGGTGTTGTCCAAAGTGAAAATAAAAAATCAGTCCAACGGGATGGAGCTAGACTATCTCCTCGTTGCTGATGGTGAAGCGGATTTAGCTGCCGGAAAAATTTCGGTAAATTCCCCAATTGGGAAAGGGTTGCTAGGTAAAAGTGTTGGAGATGTTGCAGAAATACAAGTGCCTAGCGGGATTATTAAGTTTGAAATCATGAATATTTCTAGATAAATTAATATTTATAAGAACCCCCTATGCCTTCGATTTTTACCAAAATAGTTAACAAAGAAATACCCTGTTATAAGGTAGCGGAAACGAACGATTTTTTAGCATTTTTAGATGTCAATCCCAATGCCAAAGGGCATACGCTTTGTATCCCCAAAAAAGAAGTCAATAAGATTTTTGATTTAGATGCTGCGACATATTTAGCTTTGATGGAGTTTTCACGAACAGTGGCCATTGCACTTGAGAAAGCAATTGATTGTAAACGTGTTGGAATGACCGTTATTGGTCTCGAAGTACCTCATGTGCATGTGCATTTAATTCCTCTAAACGCTATGGACGATGCTCAATTTATTAAAAAAGAAGCCCTGCTTCCACAAGATTTTGAAGCCATCGCTCGCAAAATCAGTTCGTTCTTATAGTCGTTTTATGCGCATTTGAATCGTCGTGCCTTTGCCAATTTCAGACTCAAGAACTTTGATTTTGCCTTTGTGATATTCTTCAATAATTCTTTTGGTAAGTGAGAGTCCTAACCCCCAACCACGTTTTTTAGAGGTAAATCCAGTTTCAAAAATTCTGTTAAATAGCTTTTTTGAAAGCCCTTTTCCTGTATCTCGAACGTCAATTAAAATAAACGAATCTGAAGCGTCTATAGATAGTTCAATATGCCCCTCGCCTTTCATAGCATCGATTCCATTTTTGACTAAATTTTCTATAGCCCAGCTAAACAGTTCTGGATTCAGGGCTGCCAAAAGGTGTTCTTCTGGCGCATTCATTTTAAATGTAATTAATTGACTGCTTCGAGCTTCTAAATAGTCAAAAGAGTCTTTGGTAGCTGCTACGATATTGGTGGTCTTTAGTAACGGGACGGAGCCCAATCTTACTAAAGCGCTCGGTAATGATTTCTAGGCGTTGAATATCTTTTTCAATCTCAGAAATATAATTAGGGTTAACAGATTCTGTTTTTAAGAGTTCAGTCCACCCAATAAGCGAGGAAAGTGGTGTTCCAATTTGGTGTGCAGTTTCCTTTGCCATCCCGGTCCAAAGCTTGTTTTGAGACGCTATCCGAGAACTTTTATAGAAAAAATAGACCACGGCGCTAAATAATAAAATGATCACGACAAGTGCCAAAGGATAATACTTGAGTTTGTTTAATAAATCTGAATTACCATAGTACATAGTCGACAAAACTTGCCCTTCATAAATGACTTTAATAGGTGTGTTTTCTTGACTAAATTTAAGAGTCAATTTTTTAAGATATTCCTGATTGTTTTGAGTGCGTTTTTTGATGTTTTTAGATTGAAATTTTCCCTCAGAATCTTCAATAATCATTGGAGTTGAGGTGTTGCTTTGAATGATCTTCAAAGGGAAATCACTAACATCTCCCTTAAGGTCAATCATTTTTCCAAGCTCCATTTGTGCCAGAGAAAAGTTCTCCATTTTTATGCGTTCTTCTTCTTTGAATTTTTGAAAAAAGCGATAGGTGTTCCATAAAATCAATGAAATAATCAAGAATGAAATGACAGTCGCTACCCAACGTAGAAAATGTTGTTTTGAATAATTTTTCATTGGTTTATTTTTTTCAATTTTAAATATAATGTATTTATGTTTAATTTATTGCTTTATATTATTGCTTTCTCCTTTTAGTTGGGCTCTTAATTTGTTAAATTTGTATATATTTATAAAAAGCATTACATTAATTGTCATTATTAAAAATAAAATTGAATTAACAAAAATGGAAGTACAAGGAAAAATTAAACTTATTGGCGAAACGCAATCTATTGGTTCAAATGGATTTAGAAAACGCGAATTGGTGGTCACGACAGACGAACAATATCCACAACACGTTTTAGTGGAATTTGTTCAAGACAAAACAGATTTATTAAACAACTTTCAAGTTGGACAACAGATCAAAGTAGGAATTAATTTACGCGGAAGAGAGTGGATTAATCCACAAGGAGAAGCTAAATATTTTAATGCGATTCAAGGTTGGAGAATTGAGAATTTACAACAAGCTCAGGCCCCTGCAAATGCTGCTCCAGTAGCACCCGCACAAGCTTTTGAGCCAGCAACAGATTTAACAGCCGATGAACCGAATGATTTACCGTTTTAATCAAAGTTAAAACAATAGACGCTTCAATATAATAAGAATGCGGTGGCTAAGCAAAACCATTGAGTTTCCACCACTAACTGAAGCAAATCCAGAAGGACTTTTGGCAGTTGGTGGTAATTTATCACCAGAGCGGGTTTTATATGCATATCAAAATGGAATCTTTCCTTGGTATGAATCAGAACAACCGTTGTTATGGTGGGCGCCAGACCCTCGTTTTGTATTATATCCCAATAAATTAAAGGTTTCCAAAAGCACCAAACAGATTTTGAGAAATCAAGCCTTTGAAGTTACAGTAAATCAAAACTTTAGAGATGTTATTGAAGCCTGTGCCAATATCAAAAGAGTCGCTCAATCTGGCACATGGATCACTCCGAGTATGATTGAGGCGTATTGCGAATTACATCGAAGAGGGTTTGCGAAATCAGTGGAGGTGTGGCAAAACAATAAATTGGTAGGAGGCTTATATGGAATCGAGCTCGAAGGCACAATATTTTGTGGTGAAAGTATGTTTAGCTATGTAAGTAATGCAAGTAAAGTTGGCTTTACTAGTTTTATTCAAAACTCAAACTACAAACTAGTCGACTGTCAGGTGCATACCGATTATTTAGAAAGTTTAGGGGCAGAACATATTTCAAGATCGAGTTTTATGGAAGTATTACAAGAACTAAAACACTAATTGAATACATATAATTTATAGTAAAAATATCGCCTATGCTCACCAAAGAAGATTTCCAATCATATTCTACAATAGAATCGTTTAAAAAAGTGATAAAATCTAAAATTTCTAATAAAAATTTTGAGTCACTTATTGATACAATCGAATATGAGTCTGAACTTTTAAAACTTCAAGCCGAATTGGTTGATTTACAACAATGGACTGCCAAACATAAAATGCGTGTCTGTGTACTTTTTGAAGGACGAGATGCTGCTGGTAAAGGAGGTGCAATTCGACGCTTTACCGAACATCTAAATCCACGTTCTATGCGTGTGGTAGCACTCCCAAAGCCCACGGAAATCGAAAAAGGGCAATGGTATTTTAGGCGCTATATCAAAGAATTACCAGAGCCAGGCGAACTTGTATTTTTTGATCGAAGTTGGTATAATCGGGCGGTTGTGGAGCCCGTCATGGATTTTTGTACGGACGATGCATATAATAAGTTTATGGTTCAAGTTCCTGAGTTTGAACATATGCTTTATGAGGATGGTGTGGTCATTATCAAGTTTTGGTTTTCAATTTCAAAAGATGAACAAAAAAGACGCTTCAATTCTAGATTAAAAAACCCGCTAAAGCAATGGAAATTCAGTCCTGTAGATAAAGAAGGACAAAAAAGATGGGATAAATACACCTTTTATAAAGAGCAGATGTTTAGTCAAACTCACAACTCTTTTAGTCCTTGGATTATCATTAAAACAAACAGTAAAAAGCAAGCGCGTTTAGAGAGTATCCGCCACGTTTTGTCGCGTTTCGATTACGACCGAAAAGGAAGTTCTAAGACAACGGTTCTTCCAGACCCCAATGTTGTTCAACGGTATCATAGAATGATCAATCAAATCGATTAATTATGGAAGAACTTACATCTAAAAATTTAAAAAATCTTAAAAGTAAACGCGGTCTTCAATTGTTGCTAAGTAACAAGGATATGACGGTTTCAAAAGCGTTACGGATTTTAAATCACGAATCAAAATTAAAACGTTTACAAGAAGAATTGATTAAGCTCCAACAATGGGTGGAGGCCAACGGCGAGAAGTTAATTATAATTTTCGAAGGCCGCGATGCTGCTGGGAAAGGCGGCGCAATTCGGCGTGTGACCCAACACTTAAATCCAAGGGAATTAAATGTCGTTGCACTTCCAAAACCCACAGATGAAGAAAAAAACCAATGGTATTTTCAGCGTTATGTGAAAAACTTACCTCGAAATGGTCAAATTACGTTTTTTGATCGTAGTTGGTATAATCGTGCTGTAGTGGAACCTGTCAATGGATTTTGTACAAAAGAAGAGTATGATGTTTTTATGAATCAGGTAAATGAGTTCGAAAAAATGATCATTGATTCGGGCGTTCGAATCGTGAAGTTTTATTTCTCTATTTCTAAAGATGAACAATCCAGACGTTTTGAAGATATCAAATCGAGCCCTGTTAAAAAATGGAAATTCAGTAAGGTAGATGAAACAGCTCTAGACCTTTGGGACGACTATACGGAGTATAAAACTAAAATGTTTGATAAAACGAATACTGAAATAGCCCCTTGGATAATTATTAGAGCTAATAAAAAAAGTAGAGCACGCGTAGAAGTTATTGAGAAGCTATTGGAGATAGTCCCTTACAAAGATTAAACTTCATCATATCTAAAACACTGGATTTCATGGTCGTTCACCATTCCAGTAGCCTGCATGTGTGCATACACGACTGTGCTGCCTACAAATTTAAACCCACGACCTTTCAGGTTTTTACTTATTTGATCGCTTAATGGCGTATTTGGAGGGGCGTTTTTATAATTTTTGACCGCATTTTTTATGGGTTTTCCGTTCACAAACGCCCAAATATAATTGCTAAAATTTCCAAATTCTTTTTGTACTTCAAGAAAAGCTTGCGCATTTGTAATTGCTGCTTTGATTTTTAATTTGTTTCGAATGATCCCTTTGTCAATAAGTAACGAATCAAATTTTGTAGCATCATAATTCGCAATTTTTGTATAATCAAAACCCTCAAAGGCATTTCTAAAATTTTCGCGCTTCCTTAAAATTGTGACCCAACTCAGTCCAGCTTGAAACGTTTCTAAAATTAAAAACTCAAATAACGTCTGATCATCGTACACTGGAACCCCCCCATTCCAGATCATGGTAGGCCTCGTAAAGAGGGTCTCCCACACACCATCCACAACGTTGTTTTGTTTGCTCCATGCCCTCAAGTTATAAAAAACTCATTTCTAAAAAGAAGGAAAAACTAATTAATTTTTCTTGTTCTCTATATCCAAAGCTTTTTTCTGTGAATTCAATGCCAATCAATGTAGAGTTTTTTTGTTGATCGTCAATAACTTCAACGCCCAATCCAAGCTTATAAAGAAAACCAGTTTCAAAGTTGTGACCTACCCCTAAAAGTCGCCCGTAACTAGATCTTAAAAATATATTTTCGTCCTTTTGAACCACGTTGTATCGGAAACTCAAATGTAAAGGCATAAACATTAAACCCGATTCTGAATGCCAATCGTACTCTAGGTTAACGCCGATGGAGCTTCTGGGGTCAAATTTATATCCAATTGTATTGTTTAAGAAAAAGGCATTAAATCTAAAAAACGGCTCACCGTCGTCATCGGCTCCAACAACATTGTCTTCATTTATAGTAAGGGTTGTTGCAAATCCAAGCTTATAAAATAAGCCAAATTTTTCAGTAGATTCTTGAGAGGATAAATTAAGACATGTTAGTAAAAGAACAAGGGATACGAAAATTTTCATGCGTTTGTTTTTTTTTAAATTTTAAAACGATCATTAATTTAATTTTGATATAAATTCGTCGATTGAAATGGCATCTTCAACAGAAAATTCGCCAATTTTCGTACGTCGAAGTGCGGATAGATGCGCCCCAGTGTACTCAATGCTTTTCCAAAGTCATAGGCTAATGATCGAATATAAGTGCCTTTGCTACAAGTGACGCTAAAGTCAACGGATAAACCTTCTATTTTTGTAATTTTAAACGCATTAATGATAACTTTTCTAGAGTCAATTTTAACGGCCTCCCCAGCACGTGCAAATTCGTACAAGCGTTTCCCTTCTTTTTTTAACGCAGAAAATACGGGTGGAAATTGATCAATCTCTCCAGTAAATTTCTCAGTCGTTTGATGAATCAATTCAGGAGTAATATGTGCCGTTGGGTATGTTTTATCGATTTCGGTTTCTAAGTCATAAGAAGGAGTAGTACTGCCCAAAATAAATGTACCCGTATAGGTTTTAACTTGTCCTTGAAAGGTGTCGATTTGTTTGGTCATTTTGCCCGTACAAATCACCAAAAGCCCCGTCGCTAAAGGGTCTAAAGTCCCGGCATGACCCACTTTTATTTTTTTCAAATTAAAGGCTTGACGAATGTGCCAACGTAGTTTATTCACCACTTGAAACGAGGTCCATTCCAGAGGTTTATCAATCAACAAAAGCTGTCCGTCTAAATAATCTTGAGCCGTTTTCATTTTGGATTAAAGTGTTGTGATGATGGCAAAAACACCTACGGTTAAACAGTAATATGCAAAATATTTTAATTGACTGTTTTTAACCAAACGAATCATTAAGGTACAGGCAAAAAGTCCAGCGATAAAAGCGGCTAAAAACCCCGCAGATAAACTGCTAAAATTATCAGTATGATAACTCAAATCGCCACTAAGAATATCTTTAGCAATTTTTCCAAAAATTAACGGGATCACCATTAGAAATGAAAAGCGTGCTGCTTTTGATTTGTCGTTCCCCAATATTACAGAAGTAGAAATGGTGGCACCTGAGCGTGAAATACCAGGCAGCATCGCAATTGCTTGTGCAACGCCTATAATGAGTGCGTCCCAAAAACTCACTTTTTTTGTGGTTTTTTTAGCCCGATCTGCCAAAAACAATAATAAAGCAGTGACAACCAGCATGGCGCCAACAAGTAAAATATTATTGCCAAAAAGGGCTTCTAACTCTTCCTCAAAAAAAATCCCTACAAACCCAGCAGGCAGCATTGAGATCATTATTTTGACAATAAACTGGGTCTCATCATTCCATTTGAATTTGAACAATGCAGTAAGTATTGAAGCGATATCTTTTCTAAAGATTACCAAGGGTGCTTAATGCGGTTGCAAAGTGTAGGACCACGGTAAAGATCAAGCTGTCTTCTGGGATGGAATCATCGCCCAGTAAGGACTTTTCCAATTTCCAAGTGTCCACTCGAAGACACCGGTAAGAAACTCGGTTAGTCCTTGGATGATACCGAGTAAAATGCTATCAAAAATATCCATTTATTTTTTGAAATTTTTAAGGATCGCATAAATCTGAATTCCAAACCCAATCAAAATAAGGGTAGGGGCAACTCGGATTCTTCGGATGTTAAATATTTCTGGATTAAACACATTTGGATCGTCAGAACCTCCGCCTGCCATCAGGATGAAAGCCCAAGGCTATGAGTCCTAAGCCAATAAACATCCATTTGTAGTTTTGTCTTTCAAAAATAAAATTGGACTTCGTGTTTTCTTTTCGTTTTTGTTCTCCCATAATTAATTAAATTTCTTGAATATAAAAGTTTTAATAAAATTTAAGTATGTTTTAAATTAGTGTAGTGATTGGGTCTAAATATCAATAAAGTTGATCTGTTTTTAGGTTTAAAAAGCGTTGGGTTGCAAAAAATGTACTCCACCAAGTAATGAAAACCCCTACCATAAAAACAGCAGCAAACAAGATTCCAATTGAGAGTTGGTTTTGAGTCAATTCAAATTCGGGAAACGATTTATCTATATAATACAATACAACAGCGATGCCTGCGATCGCTATTAGCGATCCGATAATTCCAAGTCGAATACTACGCCAAATAAAAGGCCTGCGAATGAATTTTTTGGTCGCGCCTACCATTTGCATCGTCTTAATTGTAAAACGCTTTGAATGAACCGCCAATCGGATGGAGCTGTTTATTAAAAGCACCGCAATAGCCGTAAAAATCCCACTAATAATTAAAACCCATAAGCTGAGGCGTTTGACATTGCTATTCATTAGTGAGACCAAATCTTTGTCGTATTTAATATCTTCTACAAAGTTTTTTTTCAGGGTACTTTCGGAAATACTATCGAGGCGTCTCGCGGTGACATATTCGGCTTTGAGGTTCACTTCAATTGAGTTTTTTAAAGGGTTATAGCCAACATCATTTAAAAAGTCTTCGCCATATTCGAGTTTCATGAAGTCGGCAGCGGATTCTTTAGAAATAAATTTGGTGTGTTTCACATAATCTGAGAACGCTAAGCTTTTTTCAAGCTGCTTGATTTCAACTTCTTTTGAAGTGTCTTCTAAGTAAATTGTAAGAACGACCTGTTCTTTAAAATTGTCCGAAACAGACTTAGCATTGAGCACTAATAACCCTAAAAGTCCCAATAAAAAAAGGACTAGGGCAATGCTAATAACGACCGAAAAATAGGACGAAATTAAGCGGCGTTTTTGATGTTTTTCAAAAGATGAACTCATAGCAAATGTCTTTCAACTGTAAAAGTATAAAAAAACTTACTTAAATGGCTAGTATTTCCCTCAAAACAAATAAACAGTTCCGAGTCCTGCTGTTTCATGAAACTTAGTTTTTTTCTAGCTAAATAAACCGTAAATTTGCCCCTGTTAATGACGTTAATATGATGTACAATTTCAATGAAATTGAAGCCAAATGGCAAAAATACTGGGCAGAACAACAAACCTTCAAAGCCGAAAATAATTCAACCAAGCCTAAATACTATGTTTTGGATATGTTTCCTTACCCAAGTGGTGCAGGGCTCCATGTCGGGCATCCGTTAGGGTATATTGCGTCCGATATTTATGCGCGCTTTAAACGTCATAAGGGGTTTAACGTATTGCATCCGCAAGGCTATGATAGTTTTGGGTTGCCAGCAGAACAGTATGCCATTCAAACGGGCCAACACCCAGCAATTACAACGGAGGCCAATATAAAAACCTATCGACGACAACTCGATCAAATGGGCTTTTCATTTGATTGGTCGCGTGAGGTGCGCACCTCGTCACCAGATTATTATAAATGGACCCAATGGATTTTTATTCAATTATTTAATTCTTGGTATAACAATTCTTCAAATAAAGCCGAGTCGATCGATACTCTTGTTGATGTATTTTCCAAAGAAGGTAATTCAAATGTAGATGCGGTTTGTGATGCTGCAATACCTGTGTTTTCTGCCGATGAATGGAATTCATTTCCGAGTGATCGTCAACAGCAATTATTATTACAATACCGACTCACATACTTAGCAGAAACAGAAGTAAACTGGTGCCCTGAGCTAGGAACCGTGTTAGCAAATGATGAGATTGTTAATGGTGTTTCCGAACGTGGGGGATATCCGGTGATTCGAAAAAAAATGACCCAATGGAGCATGCGAATTTCTGCCTATGCCGAGCGGCTTTTGCAAGGACTTGACACCATTGATTGGACAGATGCTTTGAAAGAAAGTCAGCGCAACTGGATTGGTAAATCCGTGGGGGCAACAGTGGTGTTTGATTTAATAGATCATGATTCAACGATTGAAGTGTTTACAACCCGTCCAGATACAATTTTTGGGGTGTCTTTTATGACCCTTGCACCCGAGCATGAATTGGTTCATCAGATCACAACACCTGCACAAAAATCGCTGGTCGATGCCTATGTGTTAGCCACTGCAAAACGCAGTGAACGCGAACGGATGGCCGATGTAAAAACAATTTCTGGCGTGTTTACGGGCGCCTATGCCGAGCATCCATTTACAAAAAAAGCCGTTCCGGTTTGGATTGGAGATTATGTTTTGGCAGGATACGGTACTGGTGCTGTGATGGCCGTGCCTTGCGGGGATCAACGGGATTATGATTTTGCAAAACATTTTAACATTGAAATTCCAAATATTTTTGAAGGCATCGACATCAGTAACGAAGCTTTTACAGATAAAGGAACGACCATTATTGCGAATAGCGATTTTTTAAATGGTCTGGAATATAAAGAGGCGTCTAAGCGAGCAATTGAAGCTTTAGAAGCAAAAAATCATGGTTTAGGAAAAATCAATTACCGCCTTCGCGATGCGGTTTTTTCGAGACAGCGGTATTGGGGCGAACCCTTTCCAGTGTATTACATTAATGGGTTGCCACAAATGATTGCGGCAGAACATTTGCCAATCTGTTTACCCGAAGTTGAAAAATATTTACCTACCGAAGAAGGCGAGCCACCACTCGGTCGTGCCGAGGTTTGGGCGTGGGATACCACCCTAAATACGGTGGTTGAAAATCATAAAATAGATCACAAAACCATATTTCCATTAGAGCTCAATACCATGCCGGGATGGGCGGGGAGTTCTTGGTATTTTAACAGATACATGGACCCACATAATACAACCGAATTTGCAAGTTCCGAAGCCTTGAATTACTGGAAAGAAGTCGATTTATATATTGGTGGGAGCGAGCACGCCACAGGGCATTTGCTCTATGCACGCTTTTGGCAAAAATTCTTGTTCGATTTAGGAGTGGTCCCTGTAGATGAGTTTGCCAAAAAACTAATCAATCAGGGAATGATTTTGGGGAACAGTGCGTTTGTTTATAGAGTTAATTTAAAAATAATTAATAAATCGAAAATAGATATTGATGATAAAGGGAATCAGAGATACCCATTAGATGCTCTGGAAGAAGTTACAGTAAGATCAAATGTATTTGCTTCTAACAAATTTTTGGAATCTATCACCAAAAACTCTATTTCTACCTCAAATTCTGTTTTCACCGCTCAAAATTTGGAAATATCTGAAGTGTTAATGAGAGCTTTTAAGATTGATGACAAAGGCATTGGTCTAGTTAAAGATCATTCACATTTGTTATGGATTAGTTATGATCCAATTCGCATTGACGTAAATAATGTTGATGCATCTGATCGAATTATTGATTTTAAAAAATTACAATCTTGGAAGGAATTTGACAACGCTAATTTTCTTGATGACCAGGGTGTTTTGATTAAAGAGGGTGGAGAGTTTACAACAGGAAGAGAAGTCGAAAAAATGTCTAAATCCAAATACAATGTCGTAAACCCCGATGATATTATTTCAGATTACGGCGCGGACAGTTTACGGCTTTACGAAATGTTTTTAGGGCCACTAGAACAATACAAACCGTGGAACACGTCTGGAATTACAGGGGTTCATAATTTTCTTAAAAAATTATGGAAACTATATATTGGTCAAGACGGACTTAAAGTTACAGAGGCAGAACCATCAAAAGACCACTTAAAAACACTCCATAAAACCATTAAAAAAGTCACTGAAGATATCGAGAATTTCTCGTTTAATACGTCGGTCTCTACCTTTATGATTGCGGTTAATGAACTGACTGCTCAAGGTTGCACCTCAAAAACTATTTTAGAACCCCTTTTGGTTCTAATAGCTCCTTATGCGCCACACATTGCAGAAGAATTATGGGAGCAATTAGGACACATAGAATCCATCACAACGGCCGAATTCCCAGAGTTTGACGCCAGTCATTTGGTAGAAAGTGTCAAAGCATATCCAATTTCATTTAACGGTAAAATGCGATTTACACTAGAATTGCCATTGGATTTAAGTAAAGAAGAAATAGAAGCGGCTGTCATGCGGAATGAAAAAACGCTTGCACAATTAGAAGGGCGCGTTCCGAAAAAAGTGATTGTTGTCCCTGGTAAAATTGTAAACATTGTTGGATAATATAGATAACATCGAAGTGATAGGGCTCATTGCAGCCTGTTTAACAACCTATGCGTTTTTGCCTCAAGTGTATAAAACGTGGAAAACCAAAGATGTATCGGCATTTTCATTGCCAACCTTTTCGTTATTCTTTATTGGAATTGTATTTTGGCTGGTGTATGGAATTTATAAAGAAAGCCTGTCAATGATTTTAGCGAATTCGGTGACTTTAGCATCATCATTTACCCTGTTGGTTTTTATTTATAAATACAGAAAACGTTAAAATAGACAGTCCGTTTTTTAGTTTTTAAAATTGGCGCTATTTTTGATATTATATGTCAAACTAAAATAATATATTATGGGATCCTATTATCTTTTACTTGGTGCAATCGCCTTAGCGAGTTGGTTGGTCAGTTCAACCTTAAAACGCAAATTTGCGACCTATTCAAAAATTCATTTACGCAATGGTTTAAGTGGCGCTGAGATTGCCGAAAAAATGCTCTCAGATCACGGTATCCGAAATGTGAAAGTCGTTTCGGTTGCAGGTCGACTTACCGATCATTATAATCCTAGAGATAGAACGGTCAATTTAAGTGAAGCAGTTTATAACGAACGAAATGCAGCAGCAGCGGCGGTGGCGGCTCATGAATGCGGACATGCCGTTCAACATGCGCAAGCCTATAGTTGGCTTAAGATGCGTTCTGCCCTTGTGCCAGCTGTGAATATTTCTTCTAAATTGTCTATGTGGTTAATTATGGGAGGTTTAATTTTAGGTGCTGGCGCAGGACTTGGATTAGGCTATTGGGTGGTGGTTTTAGGATTTGTATTAATGGCGGTTGCCACTGCGTTTAGTTTTATAACTTTACCTGTAGAGTATGACGCCAGTAACCGTGCTTTGGCCTGGTTAAAAAATAAAAACATGTTATCTCAGGAAGAGTATAAGGGGTCGGAAGATGCACTTAAATGGGCTGCCCGCACCTACTTAGTGGCTGCACTTGGATCGTTAGCGACCTTAGTTTACTGGGCGTTACAGGTTTTTGGAAGAGACTAGCTTATATTTTAATTTGCCGATCAATTTGTTGGTCTAACGAAATGAATGTTTCGGTTCTTGATACGCCCGAAATAGGTTGGATTTCTTTATTTAAAACCGACATCAGGTGTTCATTATCTCGACAAAGAATTTTGATTAACACACTCCAGTTTCCAGTGGTGTAATGGCACTCTAAGACTTCTGGGATTCGTTTGAGTTGTTTGACCGCATCCGAGTTGTTTTTGGCTTTGTCAAGAAACACCCCAACAAATGCCATAGTCGTATAGCCTAAGACTTTTGGATTGAGTATAAATTTAGAGCCAGCAATGAGCCCCGAACTTTCTAATTTCCTTAAACGTTGATGAATGGCAGCACCAGAAATTCCTACCCCACGAGCAATTTCTAGTACGGGCGTACGTGCATCTTTCATTAAGGCTCTTAGTATTGTTTTATCAATACCGTCAATTTCTAATTTTTTACTCATTATTTACCAAAAATTAATAATTTATACACCAAAAGTATCTAAAATATTTATATTTATAACTATTTTAGACACTTAATGGGTTATATCCTAGGTATTTCATCTCTTTTTCTTTAAATATGACACCAAAATCTTCTAATTCACTTAAAATAGGGCTGTATAATTCCTTTTTAATAGGGATTTGAACCCCATAACTTTGTATTTTATTATTTAGAATCACTAAAGTGGCAATACCAACCGGTAATCCTACAGTTTTTGCCATTGCAGTAAATGTTTGATCTTCGCCAGTACAGACCATAGTTGCATCAATTTGATGTTTTTTGCCATTTAATTCATACCCAAACTTGTGATACATTACGATCATGTCTTTATCTTTTGGGCTTAGGCTCCAACTATCTAAAAGAATTTTTTGAAGAATTTGTGCGGGAGTTGCATTTTTTAAAGCAACTTTTTTATCAGCGTTAAAAATATCTAATTCTTCTAATTTCTCCCATATAATATCATCTTGATCAATTTTCAGGTTATACCTTAATTTTAATTCTACAGAATCTGTAGGACTATAGGGTAAAAACGAATTCACAAAATCGCGATAGCTCATATTTTCGCTATCTGCAATCGTATAACTATCATCCGTCATTCCAAGAACCACAAAAATTTGCCATGCTCTGCTAAATCCAACCCGTCTGATAGTTCCTCGATACAATGTTTTAATCGTTTCTAGTCCATACACGTTTTGATATTTAAGGGAGTCTCGATTGGCATAGGCTTCAAACCGCCCATAGTCTTCAATTTCTAAAAACTCCGTACGTCTAAACAAGCGGTGGTAAGGGATGTACTTGAATTTTCCTTCTTGTAGAAACTTTGCAGCTCCGCCTTGGCCTGCCAATACCACATTGCGTGGGTTCCAAGTAAACTTGTAATTCCAAAGATTGGTATCGCTTTCGGGCGCCATCAATCCGCCTGTAAACGATTCAAAAAGAATCATTTTTCCGCCAGATTCTCGTAATGCGATCGATCACCTGCATGGCACTCATATGATCCACTCCAGGGTCTAATCCAACCTCATTTAAAAAAATTAGTTTTTTAGCTTTCGCTTCTTCGTTTAACGCTTGCATTTCCGGACTCACATAGGAAGCAGTCACCATATGCTTTTTGAGTGCCAGACAATCTTTTGCCACTTCAATATGAAACCTAGCCGGGAGCATTGAAACGACGATGTCTGCGTTTTTTACTGCTTCTTTTCGTGCGATGGCATCAAAAATATCAAGTTTTATGGCCTTGGCATTTGGATGATTTCCAATGAGTTTTTTTGCGTTTGAGAGGTCTAAATCTCCGATAATAATTTCTATATTTTCTGAACTAGATTTGTCTAAAAAATACTTTATAAGATAGGAAGCGGACTTCCCTGCGCCGATGACTAAAATGTTTCGCATATTGGTTAAGGATTCTTATTTTTGTAATTAGTTTGCCCACTAATGTAGTAAATTGAATACTTTATAAATTGAAATGGATAGAAAAATATTTATGACCGCGAGCCTTTTCGGAGGAATTAGTGTTGTTCTTGGCGCTTTTGCAGCACATGGACTCAAACCGTTACTTAGCGTTTCTGCATTAGACAGTTTAAATACTGGAATCCGGTATCAAATGTATCATGCATTTTTGTTATTTTTTATTGGAATTACCACGCAGATCACACCAAAACAAAAATCGATTTTATTTAAACTCATCCTCATTGGAGTTGTGTTGTTTTCTGGCTCTATATATTTATTATCGACCAATGATTTGACACCCTTTAATTTCAAAATCATCGGATTTATCACTCCCATTGGAGGCTTGTTTTTGATCAGTTCATGGACACTTTTGTTTATCTATTTTATGAGAAATAAAAAGTAAATTTCATTCATTAAATAAATATCGATACTTTTGTGGAATTAATTAATTTATGAAACCATGAGAGACCACTGCCCTTCTACGAAAACGATTTCGTTAACCCCTTACGGAATAACGACCTCAAAAGTAAATTATCAACTTTCCCCAGACGCGTTGCATGCCCTTACAATTATAAAAAAACAAGGCGTTGAAACGTCCTCAGGTGCTTTAGCGATACAAACAGGAACGTTTACAGGTCGATCGCCTAAAGACCGGTTTATAGTTAAAGATGCGATTACTAAAGATCGGGTGTGGTGGGGCGATGTTAACCTTCCATTTGCAACCGAAGACTTTGACAGACTCTATGATAAAGTGACCAGTTATCTTTCTGGAAAAGAAATTTTTGTTCGGGATAGTTATGCATGTTCTGACCCTGCATATCGCACCAATATACGGGTGATTAACGAATATCCATGGAGCAATTATTTTGCGTATAATATGTTTTTAAGACCTACGGAATCTGAATTGAAAAACTTTAAGCCCGAATGGACGGTGATCAATGCCCCTGGTTTTAAGGCAGAGCCTGAAAAAGACAGCACTCGTCAACAAAATTTCGCCATTTTAAATTTCACTAAAAAAATAGCCCTCATTGGCGGGACTGGTTATACAGGAGAAATCAAAAAAGGTATTTTTTCCGCCTTGAATTTTATCCTTCCTGTTTTTAGAAACACTTTACCCATGCATTGCAGTGCGAATGTTGGAAATGATGGCGATACCGCCATTTTTTTTGGGCTCTCTGGCACTGGAAAAACCACGCTTTCTACCGACCACCACCGGCATTTAATAGGCGATGACGAACATGGTTGGACAAGCGAAAACACTATATTTAACTTCGAAGGCGGATGTTATGCGAAGGTTATTAATTTGTCTAGAGACAATGAACCCGAAATTTTTGATGCTATAAAAAAGGGTGCTATTCTTGAAAATGTCATCATGAATGCCAACCGTGAGGTTGACTATTCAGACACCTCCATCACCCAAAATACACGGGTGAGTTATCCGATTGATTTTATTGAAAATATTCAGCCAAACTCTATTGGAACCAATCCTAAGAACATCTTCTTTTTGACTGCCGATGCGTTTGGCGTGTTGCCACCGATCTCTAAATTAACCCCAGGTCAAGCTGCTTACCATTTTATATCCGGATACACTGCCAAAATTGCAGGAACGGAAGCAGGCGTAACTGAACCAATCCCAATTTTTTCTGCCTGTTTTGGAGCCCCTTTTATGCCCTTGCATCCAACGAAATATGCTGAAATGTTGAGTGCTAAAATGAAGGCTACAGGCGTCAATGTTTGGTTGGTAAATACAGGATGGACTGGCGGCCCTTACGGCATTGGAACGCGTATGAAATTGGAGTTTACCCGTGCCATGATAAACGCTGCGATGGATGGGTCATTGGAGGCGGCCAACAAAGATAATTACCACATTCACTCGGTTTTTGGAGTGCTTCAGCCTAGAGTGTGTCCCAACGTTCCAACCGAATTTTTAAGCCCCCGACAAACATGGAAAAATGATGTAGGTTTTTATAAAACAGCTTATAAATTAGCACAGTCTTTCCAAGAAAACTTCAAACAATTTGAGTCTTATGCGAACGATGAAATTATGGATGGAGGACCACAATCTAGTTCTTAGTTTTTGACGTTGAATTCACAAATGTTTAATCTAGACTGTTTTTTTTCTGTTTAAAAAATAAAATGTGTAATTTTAGGGTTCACAATGAACCAATGAGATATTTAGTTAGTGTCTTTCTTTTTTGCTCTTTTCTTTCATGTAATTATTTTGAAAAAAAGAAGCTAGATTCCAATACCATTTTAATGGAAGAATTAAAAACGTTCAATTGGAACGAAGTCGATCGGTATCCTAGTTTTGAAAATTGCACTGATTCTATCGATTATCAGGATTCCAAAATGTGTTTTGAGCAAATGATCATGACCCATATTTCTGAGTATTTTAGATTACAAGATTTGGTGGTAACTCAAAAAGTGAGTGATACTATAAAAATTAATTTCTTAGTTTCAAACAAGGGGGAGATTCATATTTCTAAGATACATTCAAAGGCGCTAACAAAGATAGAAATTCCAAATTTAGATTCGATTATTGATTACAGTTTGAAGAATTTACCACCTTTATATCCTGCAATTAAAAGAAGTCAACAGGTGCAATCTGCTTTTGAGCTCCCATTAATCTTAGTTGTAAACTGATTCTGAAATGAAAAAAAAGCTGATATCAAAAAAACACTTCCTTCTTCTGATGTTTATCACAACATTTAATTTTGCGTTTACGCAATCTGAAACAGAAGTTCTTAGACTGCAAGTAGGTTTGGGAGTCAACAGTCCGCTTGGGGCCGATATTGCCCCACAATTTGATGCTAAAATCGTCAATTTGCCGTCGGTTCAATTTGGATTACGATATATGTTTAAGCGTAATTTAGGTGCGAAGCTAGACATTCATTACAATCGGTTTTCGTCGACAGGAACGGATAGGACGTTTAAGTTAAACTATACCAGAGTCAATTTAGAAGGGGTTTATAATGTTTCAGATAAATTAAAATTTTTATCAGCCCGATCTAGCCTCATGGTTCATCTTGGACCTGGGATAAGTGTTTCGAAACCACTCGGAATTTATAGTGCAAATAACGCTACTTTCTTAAATCTTAATGTAGGAGTTGCGTATGAATATGCGCTCTCCAAACGCGTGTCTTTATTCTCAGATTTTAATTACACGCATTCGTTTGCGACTAAAGATGCATACGATGTTTTAACCGATGGATATTCATTTAATGGAGCTATGATCCAGGTCTCAATAGGAGTTTCTGTAGCATTAAGCGGCTGTAAATATTGCGAAGAATGACAGAAGAAAAAATTATATTAGGCATTGATCCAGGCACTACGATTATGGGATTTGGACTCATAAAAGTCAAAGGCAAAACCATGGAGTTTATGCAGCTCAACGAGCTATTACTTCAAAAATATGATGATCATTATCTAAAGTTGAAACTTATTTTTGAACGCACCATCGAATTGATTGACACCTATCATCCTGATGAAATTGCGATTGAAGCTCCCTTTTTTGGTAAAAATGTGCAAAGTATGCTAAAGTTGGGAAGAGCCCAAGGCGTTGCTATGGCGGCTGGACTCTCTAGAGAAATTCCCATCACAGAGTACTCGCCTAAAAAAATAAAAATGGCCATCACAGGAAACGGAAATGCGAGTAAAGAACAAGTGGCCAAAATGCTTCAAAGTCTTTTAGGATTAAAAGAATTGCCCAAAAACTTAGATTCCACCGATGGATTGGCCGCTGCGGTTTGCCATTTTTATAACCAAGGAAAAATCACAGGCGGGAAAAGTTATACAGGTTGGGGTGCCTTTGTGAAGCAAAACGAAAGTAGAGTTAAAAAATAAAACCCGTATGATGAATATAGAAACCCTCAAATACCCTATTGGAAAACCAATGATTCCTGCCTTAATTGAATCGACCCATATTCAACGTTGGATTCAAGACATCAAACAGTTTCCTTTGCAAGTGAACAAAGAAGTCACCCCTCTTACAGACAATGAACTCAGTTATAAATACAGACCCGATGGTTGGACCATCAAACAAGTTGTAGGGCACTGTATAGACAGTCACATGAACAGTATCATTCGTTTTAAATCAGCCCTCACAGAAAATCATCCGGTCATCAAGCCTTACGAAGAAGCAGATTGGGCGGAATTATCCGATACATTAAATTTTAGTATTCAAAGTTCAACAACTCTTTTGGCAGGCATTCACCAGCGGTGGGTGTTCTTATTAGAACAATTAGACGAGGCGCAATTAAAAAGAGCCTACATCCATCCCGATGGCAATGAACTTGTTACATTAAAGGAAGGCTTGGCAATTTATGCTTGGCATTGTAACCATCATTTACAACACATTATAAATGCAAAAGCATTTAAATATTAACTCATAAACCCCACTTTAGTGTCCGGTATTTATATTCATATTCCATTTTGTAAAAAAGCGTGTCACTACTGTAACTTTCACTTTTCGACGAATCAAAACTCCAAATCGGCATTTATCAAGGCCGTTTGTAAAGAGCTTAGACTTCGCAAGTCTGAATTTGATTCTCAACTCATACAAACGATCTATTTTGGAGGAGGCACTCCTACCGTTTTAGAGGTTTCGGAATTAGAAGTGATCCTTCAGACGGTTTACGAATATTACAAGATATCCGATACGCCCGAAATCACTTTAGAAGCGAATCCGGATGATCTCGATTTTGAAAAATTAAAAGCACTTTCTAAAACCAAGATCAATCGTCTCAGTATTGGAATTCAATCCTTTCATGAATCAGATTTATCAACCATGAACAGAGCACATAATGCCGATGAAGCTAAAAAATGTTTAGAAATGGCCACGCCTTATTTTGATAATATCACAATCGATTTAATGTTTGGAATGCCCACAATGTCTGACGATCAATGGCGACAAAATTTACAAACTGCCTTTGGTTTTGGGATTAAACACCTATCCTGTTACGCCCTAACTGTAGAGCCACAAACAGCTTTAGAGCATTTTATTATAAAGGGAAGTCATCCGCCAATGGATGATGAGGTTTCGGCTAAACATTTTGAGATTTTACTTGAGGAGACGACTAAACAAGGTCTGATCCATTATGAAACCTGTAGTTTTGGCCATTCTGAATATTTCTCAAAACACAATACAAGTTATTGGTTGGGTAAACCCTATATGGGTGTTGGTCCTTCGGCACATTCATTTGATGGGGTCAGAAGAAGCTGGAATGTATCTAACAATACCAAGTATATCAAATCCTTAGAGGGAAATACGTTGCCTTTTGAATCAGAGATTTTATCCATTGAAAACAGATTTAATGAATACATCATGACCGGATTACGCACCATGTGGGGGATTTCACTTCAAAAAATTGAGACGGAATTTGGGGTGAATATAAAAGAGCAATTACTTCAAAATTCAAAAAAATTAAGAGCTTCTAATTTTCTAGTTATCGAAGCGAATCATTTGAAAATTACAGATACCGGAAAATTTCTTGCAGATGGAATTGCATCAGATTTGTTTTTAGTTTAATCAAATTCATTAAATTTACGTTTAGCAATTTATGTTATGAAAGCCATTATTTACGCCAACAGCCGCACTTATACGATTTATATCGATCAGCCCTTAGATATTTCAATTCCACTTCGAGCCACTAAAGACAATGTGAATGCATGGTATTTGTCACCTCCAAAAATATATCCAGCCAAAGTGAAAGGATGGACCGGAAGTGTGAAAGAAGGTGCTTCAGTTAATTTTAATACCATCGAATTTAACCCGCATGCCCATGGAACACACACCGAATGCGTAGGGCATATTACTGAAGAAGAACACACAATCAATAATTGTTTGACTCAGTTTTTGTTTGTAGCGGAAGTAATTACCGTCGTTCCAGAACCCTTAAATGACGATCTTATTATTTCCGAAAAACAACTTCGTTACGCCATTGGAAACAAAAAAAGAGAAGCCGTTATTATTAGAACGCTTCCCAATACAAAAGACAAATTAACGCAACAATATGCACATACAAATCCGCCGTATCTGACGGAAGCTGCTGCTATTTACTTAAGAGAAAAAGGGGTAAAGCATTTATTGGTGGATACGCCAAGTGTTGATAAAGAAAAGGATGGTGGCGCACTTTTAGCACATAAAGCTTTTTGGAATGTTGATGGCGAAATTCGCTTGGACGCAACCATTACAGAGCTGGTCTTTGTCCCTAATTCTGTGCTCGACGGAAAGTATATTCTGAATATATTAATTGCCCCCTTTGAAAATGACGCCTCTCCGAGTAAGCCCATTCTGTATAAATTATATGATAAAGAAACGCCAAAACCTCAATGATTTCTGTTGATGAAATTCAAGCCCACTGTTTAAAAAAAGAGAAAACGACTCAAGAATTCCCTTTTGATGAAAGTACTTTGGTGTATAAAGTATTGGGAAAAATATTTGCCTTGTGTCCACTAGAAGCCTGGGAACAAGGCAGCCCTTCGGTGACCTTAAAATGTGATCCAGACTATGCAGAAGAGTTACGACATACCCATGATGCCATCCAACCAGGGTTTCACAGCAATAAAAAACACTGGAACACAATTTATTTGAAAAACGGTGGCTTTCATCCAGAGTTTCTTCTAAAACTCATAGATCATAGTTATGATATGGTGGTCAAGAATATGTCCAAGAAATTAAGCAGTCAACTCAAATCAACTTCTTAAAATCTGATGGGCGAAGCATTGTGATGGTTTTGAATTGTTTATTAAAATTAGAAATATTTTTAAACCCACACAAATAGGCAACATCAAAAATTCGAATATCCTTGTGTTTTCGGATCAGTTTACAAGCATGCTCTACACGAATTTCTTTTAAAAACTCAAAATAGGTTTTGTTGGTGACTTTCTTAAAATACTTACAAAATGAATTTTTAGTCATGGCAGCCACTTGCGCCACGGACTCAAGAGACACCTCTTTGTCGTAATTTTCAAAGGTATATTCTAACACATCGGTCATTCTTTTTCCTTCTGTAGGGCTGTATTTTTTGTCATACACAAAGGAGGATAAGCGTTGGTGTTTTGCAGAAGATAAAATTTTCATAAGGTTTAAAAACAGGACAAACTGCTGGAGTTTTTTAGCTTTATGAATTTTAGAAAATAATTTTGATGCGTTACTTGTGGATGCAATTAGTTTAAAACCATAGCTCGATTTTTGAAAAAAGGAACGCAATTCTTGTGATACTTCCAAGTCAAAAAATCCAGAGCCAAAAGAATCTTTGGTAAAAAAAAGGGATCTCATTTTTGAGACGTTCGATGCCTCCACATCGGATTTAAACACATGTGGCAAAAAGCTTCCAATGACAATCACATCTCCTTTTTTATAAGGACTGATCGAATCTCCAATTACAAGTGTACCCTCGCCACGCAGAATTTGACATATTTGGATTTCTTCGTGTTGGTGTAATTTTTCATAGAAAAAAGGCCCTTTATCTTGCTGATAGATAAGGGTAGATTCTTTGGTTTTGGGAATGATAAAAGAAACAATGTTCATACTTCAAAACTAACTAAATAATATTCTAATATAGAAAGTATTTATTAAATATGGATAATATAGTATCACTAATTGATTAAAATGGTATATGTTTTTTTTAAAAAAGGAATTAATTTTATCTTCTCTAAATTAATAAATAAATAGTATGAAGACTATAAAATGGGAAGGTGTAATGCCTGCAGTGACGACCAAATTCACTCAAAATGATACTTTGGATCTATCAATGTTCGCAACTAATATCAAAGCACAGCTCGATGCGGGTGTACATGGAATTGTATTAGGCGGTACGTTAGGTGAAGCCAGCACCCTTTTGACATCAGAAAAAAAGATCTTGATAGAAACCACCGTTGAACTGGCCAATAACAAGGTGCCTGTATTAATGAACATTGCGGAGCAATCTACCAAAGCAGCGATACTTGCAGCAGAGGCGGCAGAGCAACAAGGGGCCAACGGATTGATGTTACTCCCGCCCATGCGTTATACAGCTTGTCCAAAAGAAACGGTAGCATATATTTCCGAAGTTGCTAAAAGCACATCTTTACCACTCTTAATTTATAACAACCCTGTCGACTATAAAATCGAAATTACCCTTGATATGTTTGACGAACTGCTTAAACATGACAACATTCAAGCGGTGAAAGAATCGACACGTGACATTACAAATGTGACGCGCATCATCAACCATTTTGGAGACCGTCTCAAAATTATGACGGGCGTGGACACCCTCGCATTAGAGAGTTTAATCATGGGCGCAAGCGGCTGGATTGCTGGACTTGTATGTGCATTTCCAAAAGAAACGGTTGCCATTTATGAACTTCAAAAAGCAGGGAGAATTCAAGAAGCCATCGCCTTATACCGTTGGTTCATGCCCTTGTTAGAACTGGATATTAATGTTAAATTAGTGCAAAATATAAAGTTAGCTGAGGTCTATACAGAAATCGGCACCGAATTTGTGAGACCTCCACGCCTTCCTTTATTTGGTGCGGAACGCACAAAAGTACAACACATTATAGAGTCGGCTTTGAAATCAAGACCGATCTTGCCAAACTATTAACGTCTAAAATTAGATCAATGGAATTAGGGAAAAATCATATTGGATTTACTTATACTGCCACAGGTGGTAAAACCTTCACCACATTCAATCCGAAATTAAATCAAGCCAATGACATTACTTTTACGGAAGCCACTTCTGAAGAAATTGACACAGCTGTTGCATTAGCAACCGAGGCTTTTAACCTTTATAAGAATACTTCATGTAAAGAAAGGGCTCTATTTATAAATGCAATTGCCGACGAAATTTTAGCACTTGACGACACTTTAGTTCAGATGTACTGTCAAGAAACAGGGCTTCCAGAAGGTCGTGCGAAAGGCGAGCGCGGACGGACCATTTTTCAATTACAAAGCTTTGCAAATTTACTATCTGAAGGCTCTTGGGTCGATGCGACTATTGACGTCGCCAATCTCGATCGTACACCCTTTCCAAAACTAGATTTACGTAGAATGGACATTCCATTAGGACCTGTGGTGGTATTTGGAGCGAGTAACTTTCCACTTGCCTATTCCACAGCTGGTGGAGACACAGCCTCTGCGCTGGCAGCAGGCTGTCCCGTTATTGTGAAGTCACACCCTATGCATGCAGGAACCGGAACTTTGGTGGCGGAAGCCATCTGTAAAGCGGCTAAAAAAACAGGCATGCCCGATGGGGTGTTTTCAAACTTAAACAGTAGCGGTATCGAAGTTGGGCAGCAATTAGTGTCACATCCCAAAGTGAAAGCAGTAGGATTTACGGGGAGCATTCGTGGCGGGCGTGCGTTGTTAGATTTGGCAGCAAAACGTCCAGAACCGATCCCAGTATTTGCAGAAATGGGCAGTATCAACCCTGTAGTCATGCTGCACAAAGAGCTCGAGAAAAATACTTCTTATTGGGCAGAAGCCTACGCACAATCGATCTCTCTTGGAGCGGGTCAATTTTGTACGCAACCTGGTTTGATTTTAAGTTTAAAAGGGGAAGTATTTACAAATTTCACAAACTTATTAGTGTCTGAAATTAAAAAAATAGATTCCAGTTGTATGTTGCATCCTGCTATTTTTGAAGAGTTTCAATCCAATAAAAAAATATCTCAATCACAATCAGGGCTAGAAGTTTTGACAGATGAAAACTCAGTTGAGTCCCCTAATTTTGCACCACCAAGCATTGTCCGAATTGATGGCGATTTGTTTTTAAAGAACCCTATTTTACATCAAGAAGTTTTTGGGCCCTATACACTTCTAGTAGAGTGCGAATCCTTAGCGCAAATGAGAACAATTATTACAAATTTAGATGGGCAGTTGACGGCCTCATTAATAGCAACAGAAGATGAAGCAAAAGCTAGTTTTGAAATCATTGAAGCACTTCAAAATCGCGTTGGACGTCTTGTCTTTAACGGAGTTCCAACTGGGGTTGAGGTTTGTAACTCGATGGTACACGGCGGACCATATCCAGCCTCCACAGACAGCCGGTTTTCTGCCGTTGGTGTTCACGCCATCAAGCGTTGGGTACGACCTTTTAGTTTTCAGAATTTCCCAGACAGTTTACTTCCAGAGGCTTTAAAAGAACAAAATCCATTGGATATCAAGCAAACACGTATTTAATTTTAAATTCAAATGAGTAAAACGGAGTTCAAATGTATTGATGCCCATACTTGTGGAAATCCCGTTCGGGTGGTGACCACGGGTCATCCTCCTTTGGCGGGTACCAATATGAGTGAAAAACGTCAACATTTCCTCAGTGAATTTGATTGGATTCGAAAAGGCCTGATGTTTGAACCCAGAGGACACGATCTTATGAGTGGTAGTTTCTTATACCCACCTCATGACCCATCCAATGATGTTGCGATTTTGTTTATCGAAACTTCGGGCTGTTTGCCAATGTGTGGCCATGGAACCATTGGTTCCATAACAGTTGCAATTGAGACTGGACTTATTGTGCCGAAAGTTGCTGGCAAAATTAAAATGGAAGCTCCCGCAGGACTTGTGGAGATAGAATACTCACAAGTTGGAGCTAAAGTAGATTGGGTGAAAATTAGGAACGTTAAAAGTTATTTAGCCAAAGAGCAACTTAGAGTAGAAGATGCAATCTTAGGGGAATTGACCTTTGATGTTGCATATGGTGGAAATTTTTATGCCATCGTAGATCCTCAAGAAAATTTTTCGGGAGTTCAAGATTTTTCCGCTTCAGAACTAATTCGAATATCTCAAAAATTACGAAAGCAGATTAACTTAAAATATCCGAATCAATTTATACATCCCGAGAATCCTAGCATTAATAGCGTATCTCATTTGCTTTGGACAGGTACGCCATTAGACCCAAATTCATCGGGGCGAAATGCGGTGTTTTATGGAGAAAAAGCCATTGATAGAAGTCCTTGTGGCACGGGAACCTCTGCTCGCATGGCGCAACTGTATGCCAAAGGGTTTTTAAAAGTAGGAGAAAAATACATTCATGAAAGTTATATAGGAAGTACGTTTACGGGCTTTATAGAGGCTGTTTCATCTGTTGGAAGCTATGCGGCGATTGTTCCAAGCATTCAAGGGTGGGCACGGATTTATGGGCACAATACGATCAGTATTGATTCTGATGATCCGTATGCACATGGATTTCAAGTTATATAGCGATGCAAAAAAAAGTTACAATTATTGGGGGAGGAATCATTGGATTGAGCACGGCCTATTTTCTTCAAAAAGAAGGCTGTGAAGTCACCATTATCGATCGCTCTAATATGGACAGCGGTGCTTCTTATTCCAATGCGGGATATATATGCCCGAGTCATTTTATTCCTTTAGCAGCTCCAGGTATTGTCCGGAGTGGACTGCGGTGGATGTTGGACGCTTCCAGTCCCTTGTATATAAAGCCAAGTTTGAATAGTGATTTTTTAAAATGGGCATGGGCTTTTAACAAATCAGCGACTTCAAGTCACGTCCAAAAAAATGCTATTCACCTTCGGGATTTCACAGAGTTCAGTCAACAATTATTTCAGAGTATAAAATATGACGAACAATTTTCGTTTCATTACGATAAAAAAGGATTGTTGATGTTGTGTCAAACGGAACGACAATTGGAAAAAGAACTGGAGATTCTCACCATGGCAAATAGCCTTAGCGTCCATGCAAAGGAAATTTCCAAAGCAGAACTTAAAATCCTAGAACCTTCTGTTGAGATCAATGGGGTTGGAGGGGTGTATTTTGAAAACGATCACCACAGTACTCCGAGTGATTTCATGAATCAACTGAAGGCCTATTTAAGGTCTAAAGGTGTTCGTATTTTTTCCAACGAGTCCGTTGTTGATTTTATGATGAAACAGGGTAAAATAGACAGTGTAATAACAGATAAACAAATTCTTCGTTCGGATGAGTTTGTGATGGCTTCGGGTTCTTGGTCGGCGGATTTGTGTAAAAAATTAGGGTTAAAATTAATGCTTCAAGCGGGGAAAGGTTACAGTATGAATACGCAGGTTTCAACGGGAATTACCACCCCAACTATTTTAGCGGAAGCGAAGATTGCCGTGACACCTATGGATGGGTTTACACGTTTTGCAGGGACGATGGAAATTGCAGGTGTCAATCAAACTATAAACAGAAAGAGGGTAGAAGGCATCGCGAAAGCGGCGAATCATTATTATCCTTCTATTCAATTGTCAGAACCCGAAATTGAGGCAGCCACCTGCGGCCTTCGTCCGCTTTCACCTGATGGGTTGCCGTATATTGGAAAACCTCAGTCTTGTGAGAATATGACCATCGCTACAGGGCACGCTATGTTGGGTTGGACCTTGGGACCGGGGACAGGGAAACTAGTTTCAGAATTAATCCTCAACAAAATAACATCTTTAGATATAGATATATATCATCCCAACAGGAAATTTTAAAGACCTACAAAACATGGTTTCATTATAAGTTAAGACTGAAGCTCGGTAAAATATTTATAAAACAACGGAATGGTTTCAATGCCTTTAAAGTAATTAAAAAGACCAAAATGCTCGTTAGGGGAGTGGATGGCATCACTGTCCAACCCAAATCCCATCAAAATTGTTTTGCTCTTTAATTCTTTTTCAAATAAAGCAACTATAGGAATGCTTCCACCGCCTCGCTGAGGAATTGGGAACGTTCCAAAGGTATCATTATAAGCCATTGCAGCGGCTTTGTAACCAATATTGTCAATTGGGGTCACATAGCCTTGTCCACCATGGTGAGGCGTTACTTTTACGGTCACACCATCTGGTGAAATACGCTCAAAATGAGATTTAAAAAGAGCGGTGATCTCATGATAATCCTGATTGGGCACCAAACGCATCGAGATTTTTGCATAAGCTTTGCTCGCAATCACTGTTTTGGCACCTTCGCCTGTGTAGCCACCCCAAATTCCGTTCACGTCTAGTGTGGGACGAATCGAATTTCGTTCATTGGTGGTGTAGCCTTTTTCGCCATAAACAGCATTGATGTCCAACGATTTTTTATAAGCCTCTAATGAAAATGGCGCTTTGGCCATTTCTGCGCGTTCTTCCTTCGATAAGTTCTTCGACCTTATCATAAAACCCAGGGATGGTAATATGGTTATTTTCATCGTGTAAGGAGGCGATCATTTTTGCTAAAACATTTATAGGATTTGCGACTGCACCTCCGTAAATCCCAGAGTGTAAGTCTCTATTTGGACCTGTTACTTCCACTTCTACATAGCTCAAGCCTCTGAAGTCCTGTTGTGATGGATGGCGTATCTTTCGCTATCATTCCAGTGTCTGAAATTAAGATCACATCGTTTTTTAGTTTAGTGGTGTGATTTTTCACAAATTCCGCTAAGTTCTCACTTCCAACTTCTTCTTCACCTTCGATCATAAACTTTACATTACATGGCAGTTGGTCTGTGGAGGTCATAAACTCTAGTGCCTTTGACATGCATATACATTTGACCTTTATCATCACAAGCACCTCGTGCAAAAATGGCTCCTTCGGGATGGAGATCTGTTTTTTTGATGATCGGTTCGAAAGCGGGAGCCTCCCATAGTTCAATGGGATCCGCGGGTTGCACATCATAATGACCGTAAACTAGAATTGTTGGCAAGTTAGGATCTATTAATTTTTCACCATAAATAATTGGAAATCCTTTGGTTTGACAAATTTCTACGACATCACAACCAGCAGTTTTTAGACTGTCTGCAACAAAATCAGCGGCTTTAAAGACATCTTTACTATAGGCAGAGTCAGCACTAACAGAGGGATTTTAAGAAGTTCGAAAAGTTCTTGAACGAAACGGTCTTTATTTGAATCGAGATATGATTGAAGTGATTTCATAGTTGTAAAATTTGTGAATGTAAAGCTACAAAAATCCTGTAAATAAATTTCCCTGTACTATTTGTATTTATAAACTATTGTTTATATTTGCGTCCCTATTAAAGATGTTTAGCGGGCGTGGTGGAATTGGTAGACACGCTAGACTTAGGATCTAGTGCCGCGAGGTGTGGGAGTTCGAGTCTCCCCGCCCGCACTAAACAAAAAAAGCTTCTCATTTTCGAGAAGCTTTTTTTTATATACTTTTATCAAGTGAATAATTATGATGTTTTAATTGTGGGTGGGGGTGCGGCAGGTTTTTTTGCAGCGATCAATACAGCTACTCTAAATCCAAATCTCAAAATTGCTATTTTAGAGCGCGGTTCGAACGTACTTGTCTAAGGTTAAAATTTCTGGAGGGGGTCGCTGCAATCTTACCCATGCAGAATTCAGCCCACAAGAATTGGTTTTAAATTATCCAAGAGGAGAAAAAGAACTACAAGGTCCTTTTCACACGTTTATGACAGGGGATACAATATCATTGGTTTGAGGAACGAGGCGTACGCTTGAAAATTGAAGAGGATGGCCGAGTTTTTCCTGTGTCAAATTCATCTCAAACTATTATAGATTGCTTTTTAGAAGAGGTTAAGAAATATAAAATAAAGGTTTTATTAAACCATTCGGTTCAAGATCTTAACGTTAAAAATGATTTTTGGGAATTAAATACAACCAAAGGAGTTTTTTCTGCAAATAAACTTTTGATTGCTACTGGAAGTAATCCTAAGATTTGGAGCCTGTTAGAGTCTTTGGGGCATGAGGTAATTTCTCCAGTACCCTCATTATTCACTTTCAATATTAAAGATCAACGCCTTAAAACAATTCCTGGAGTGGTTGCTATGGATGTCCATGTTTCTGTTGTAGGTAGTCAGTTGGAATCTGAAGGTCCTTTACTTGTAACTCATGCGGGCTTAAGTGCGCCATCTATTCTTAAACTTTCCGCTTACGGCGCTATAGAATTAGCTGAAACAAACTATAAATTTCAAATTCAAGTTAATTTCATCAAGCAAACATTGTTGAGCTGTTTAGCACATCTTTTGGAAGTGAAAAAAGAATTACCAAAAAAAACAATTCTAAAATCAACTCAATTTAACTTACCCAAGAGATTATGGGGACAATTGGTGTTAGCGTCGGAAATTAGAGCTGATTTTCGTTGGGCAGATGTGAACAAGGATAAAATTCAAGCACTCGCATGTCAATTAACGCAAGCGGTTTTTGCCGTTGATGGAAAAAGTACATTTAAAGAGGAGTTTGTAACCGCGGGCGGAGTTGAGCTTAAAGGAGTTAACTTCAAGAATTTTGAGAGTAAGCACTATAAAAATTTATTTTTTGCTGGTGAAGTCCTTAATATAGATGCTGTTACTGGAGGCTTTAACTTTCAAAATGCGTGGACCAGTGCTTTTATTGCCGCACAACAGCTGTCAAAATAACAAATAAATACAGGGAAGTTAGTATCTTTGTTTTTCATTCCAATTTTATGATTGTTTCTGAATTCGTTCCAAAGCCTTACAAATTTATTTTAGATAGTGGCTCTGTTGCTTACAGTTCTCCAAGTAATATTGCTTTGGTGAAGTATTGGGGAAAAAAGGCTAACCAAATCCCCGCCAACCCCTCGATTAGTTTCACACTCAATAATTGCAAAACACTAACAACGCTTAAGTTCGAGAAAAAAACAACTAAAGGTTTTTCTTTTGAAGTGTTTTTAGATGGTATTATTCAAAATGAGTTTAAGCCTAAAATAAAACAGTTTTTTGAAAGAATTGAAGTGTATTTACCTTTTCTAACTAGTTATCACTTTAAGATTGAGACTTCAAACACATTTCCGCATAGTTCTGGTATTGCTTCTTCAGCGTCTGGGATGAGTGCTTTGGCATTGTGCTTGGTTCAGTTAGAACAGCGCTTAAATTTAGAAATGACGAAAGGATTTTTTAATAAAAAAGCTTCTTTTCTAGCACGACTAGGGTCTGGAAGCGCCTGTAGAAGTATTGAAGGAACTCTAATTGTTTGGGGATCACATACTAATATCATTGGTAGCTCTGATCTAGTAGGGATTAAGTACCCTTACAAGGTCCACCCATGCTTTAATAATTTTTGCGATACAATTCTTTTAGTTGATAAAGGCGAAAAGCAAGTTAGTAGCACTGTTGGTCATGATTTGATGTACAGACATCCCTTTGCTGAACAACGTTTTGCACAAGCGCATACCAACATGGACGCGCTTATTGAAGTTTTTAAAACAGGTAATTTATCAGCATTTATTAGTATAGTAGAACGAGAAGCTCTCACCCTTCACGCGATGATGATGAGTAGTGATCCCTACTTTATGTTAATGAAACCAAATACCTTAGAAATTATTAATAAAATATGGGTATTTAGAAAAAAGACAGGACTTCATATTTGTTTTACTTTAGATGCAGGAGCTAATGTTCATGTTTTGTTTCCAGAAAATGAAGCAAATGAAATTCGAGAATTTATCAAAACAAGCTTGGTAATGCACTGTCAAAACGAGCAGTTTATTGAAGACATCTTAGGAGAGGGTGCACAATCAATAAAAATTTAATGTATCTTTGTTACAGGATTGATAATAAATACATCAAGAATAATTCACACCAATGAAAGGACCTCTTTTTTATTCTAAAATTCTACTCTTTGGAGAGTATGGAATTATTAAAGACTCTAAGGGACTTTCAATTCCATACAGTTTTTATAATGGTGCTTTAAAAACTGATCAAGATCCAGGTAGTTCTGCAGTAGAATCCAATTTAAACTTAAAGAAATTTGTTCAATATTTGGCAACTCTAGACACGTCACTGGTAACCTTTAATTTAGATCAATTATTAAAGGATGTTAATGGAGGTATGTATTTTGATTCCTCTATCCCTCAAGGATATGGAGTTGGAAGTAGTGGAGCACTTGTTGCTGCACTTTATGATAAATATGCCAACAATAAAATAACTGTACTAGAAAATCTAACGCGCGAAAAGTTACTTAAACTTAAAGCTATTTTTTCTGAAATGGAATCTTACTTTCACGGCAAGTCATCTGGATTAGACCCATTAAATAGTTATCTAAGTATTCCTATTCTTATAAACTCACAAGACAGTATAGAAGCGACAGGAATTCCCTCTCAAAACACTAATGGAAACGGTGCTGTATTTTTATTAGATAGTGGTATCATAGGAGAAACGGCTCCAATGGTGGGTATTTTCATGGAAAAGATGAAGCAAGAAGGGTTTCGGTCAATGCTTAAAAATCAATTCATAAAACATACTGATGCGTGTGTTGAAGATTTTTTGAAAGGAGATATGAAATCACTTTTCTCAAATACAAAACAACTTTCTAAGGTAGTTTTAAGCCATTTTAAACCCATGATACCAATGGAATTCCATTCAATATGGAAAAAAGGTATAGATACAAACGACTATTACCTTAAGCTTTGTGGTTCTGGCGGTGGCGGTTATATTTTAGGTTTTACGAAAGATCTTAAAGCAGCTCAAAAAGCTTTAGCGAATTATAAGCTAGAAGTTGTTTATAATTTCTAAACCACCCATATGCTTACGAAAGTCCAAAAACAACTCATACTAAAGCTTTTTAGTATGTTTGTCGTAGTTAGAGGGTTCAATCTTGCCATCATTGTTGTAGCACAGTACATCACAGCTATTTTTATAATGTCACCCAATCAGTCCCTTTTGGAAGTTTTATTAGACCGTTCTCTCCTTGTTTTAATAGCGGCTTCTGCAGTATCTATTGCATCTGGTTATATTATAAATAATTTTTATGACAGTGAAAAAGACAGTATCAATCGGCCGCAACAAGTTAATGTAGAGAAAATGGTGAGTCAAAACACCAAGTTAATGCTCTATTTTATATTAAATATTTTGGTCATAATAGCTGCTAGTTACGTGTCATTCCGTGCTGTACTCTTCTTTTCAGTATATATTTTTGCCATTTGGTTATATTCTCATAAAATAAAAAAAAGACCCTTAATAGGGAATTTAACATCGGCGATCTTAACGATCACCCCATTTTTCGCTATTTTTTTATATTACAAAAATTTCAGTAGTCTAATATTTGTATTTGGCTTTTACCTCTTTCTTGTTTTGTCTATGCGAGAATTAGTAAAAGACCTGCAGAATTTAAAGGGTGACTTATTACAAAATTATAAAACAATTCCAGTTGTATATGGAGAAAAGTATGCTAAATTCATGATTATAATTCTGGTTGTTTGCAATGTTTCGGTGACTGTATTTCTGTTAAAATCCTATGCTTTAGAACTGATGGATTATTTCTTTTACTCTAGTATAAGTTTACTTTTTGTCATATTATTAATGCTAAAGAAGGCACAAAGTCGCCAGCAATATTCACATATTCATATGTTATTAAAGTTACTAGTTTTGTTAGGTGTTTTTAGTATCGTGTTACTAAATCCGAGCCTTATTTTATCAAAGATATTATAAACATAAAACAATACGCATTGCTTTTGAATGCGTTACCTTTGCAAAAAATTAATCATGGCAAAAGCAAATCAACATTCAAACAAACGTGTTGGAAAATCTAAAAACTCAAAGTTAAAGGCCCCAGAAACTTCTTATTTAAAGAAAAAACCTACCACCTCTAAACCTAAA
>CALSOZ010000003.1 GCA_943788095.1 uncultured Flavobacteriaceae bacterium
TTTATTGCGTTTTTTGTTGGGGGCGTTATTACCATTCAAACAGCGCTTAATACTGACAGTCCATTACTTCCAAAATACCTTGTAGGGTTTGCCACACGACAATCGATTATTTTAGAATTTGCACCCACATTTATCTCGGTAATTATGGCTGGGAAAGTGGGGTCTTTTATTACCTCTAGTTTAGGGACTATGCGGGTGACCGAACAAATTGACGCCTTGGAAGTCATGGGTATCAACTCTGTAAATTATTTAGTGTTTCCAAAAACCATCGCACTTTTACTGTATCCTTTTGTGATTTCAATCGCCATGTTTTTAGGAATCATTGGCGGGATGGCAGCATGTGTCTATGGCGGCTACTCCTCCTATGAAGATTATGTGGTTGGCGTCCAGTTGGATTTCGAACCCTTCCATATGGCGTATGCGTTTATCAAAACATTAGTTTTCGCGTTTTTACTCGCAACCATTCCTTCCTTTTATGGCTATTATATGAAAGGGGGCGCACTCGAAGTTGGAAAAGCAAGTACCACTGCTTTTGTTTGGACAAGTGTGTCTATTATTCTTTCAAATTATATTTTAACTCAAATGTTACTAAGCTAATGATTGAAGTCAAAAACTTACATAAATCGTTTGGAGACGTCGAAGTCCTAAAAGGAATTTCTACTGTATTTGAAAAAGGAAAAAACCAACCTCATTATTGGTCAAAGTGGTTCTGGAAAAACGGTGCTTTTAAAGTGCTTACTTGGGTTGTTCAACTATCAAGAAGGCAGTATTGCTTATGATGACAAATTATTTTTAAGTTTATCGGATAACGAAAAAAGAGATTGCGATCTCAAATAGGAATGGTGTTTCAGGGTGGCGCCTTGTTTGATTCGCTATCGATTGTTGAGAACGTCATGTTTCCTCTAAAAATGTTTACCAAGCAATCGCAGAGCGAAATGGAAGATCGGGCGAACGCTGCTTTAAAACGCGTAGATCTTGTGGATGCGAATCATAAAATGCCTAGTGAAGCTTCTGGAGGCATGCAAAAACGGGTGGCCATCGCAAGAGCCATTGTAAACAATCCTAAATATTTGTTTTGTGACGAACCCAATTCGGGCTTAGACCCAAAAACAGCCATTGTCATAGATAATTTGATCCTAGAGATCACTAAGGAATTTGACATCGTCACCGTCATCAACTCACACGATATGAATTCAGTGATGGAGATTGGTGAAAAAATTATGTTTCTAAAACATGGTCATAAGGCATGGGAAGGCAGTAAAGACACTATTTTTAGAACGGACAATGAAGTTGTAACCGACTTTGTGTATTCGTCTAACTTGTTTAAAAAGGTGCGAAGAATGTACCTAGAAGATCACTAACCCTTAGTCGCTAATTACTTCGACATCCTCCGAGTTAAGTTCCAATTCAATCCAGGCTTTTAAGGCTTGTTTCCTTAGCGTTATAAGGCTATCGGTTAGAACAGAATTCCAACGAGTTTTAATAAGCGTAATGGTATCAGTATATCTGAAATTTGCTAGAGGCTAACATTTCAGCATAGCCGAAAAATTCTAAGTCAGAAAATTTTATTTTGGCATTTTTAGAGAGATTTGAAAATTCATTCAAATCCATTTCATTTTTTTTAGAACTAAGCACACGTTTTAGACTGTCGATCGCCAGTTCACGTACCGAAATGATACTATCCCGTTTTTCAATTTTGTCAATCGCTAGGTCATAAAGATCTAATATTTTATCTGTACTTCTGTTTTTATTGCCATTGATAACCAAACTAAAATCTTGAATGTATTCATAACCTTTCAACTCGTTGATTAAATCTGATTTGGTGGCTTCATTAATTTCGCCATTAAAATTTAGAGTAATTTTTTTAGCATCGGTGTCCATTTTTTCACGCTGAAGCCAAAGATTGTCATTATGCGTAATTTCAGTTTCCAAATACATTTTATAATCCGATTTATACCTAGTATCTTTAAGGACATCCATAAAAGTCCAACCGGCAGGAAGCATCGCCGCTAAAGCAAGAATGGCCGCAAAACGAGCAATGTTTTTTCGACGTTGCGAATTTGCATACCTCAACATTGGAAAACGCAGAATCTTTAGCACCAAAAACGTTGCTAAAGCAATAAAAATAGTGTTAATCGCAAAGAGATACATCGCACCAAAAAAGTAATTAAAATTACCTTGAGACAAATAATATCCTGCCGTACATAATGGTGGCATTAAAGCGGTTGCAATGGCCACTCCAAAAATTACCGTAGCTACGGTTCCCTTTTTGGTTCTTGCAATGATGAGCGCCAAACCGCCAAAAAAGGCAATGAGTACATCTCTAATATCGGGTTTCACACGGCCTAATAATTCAGAATTATCTTGACTTAACGGAAAGAAGTAAAAGAATAAAAAAGCGGTTATCAAACTCAAGACAAGCATGGTTGCGAGGTTGATTAAGGACTTCCGAAGAGTGTCAATATCATTGATCGCAATAGACATTCCGATCCCAAGAATAGGCCCCATTAGTGGCGAAATTAACATCGCGCCAATCACAACTGCTGTCGAGTTTGCATTCAACCCAACCGAAGCCACAAAAATAGAACAAATCAAAATCCAAGCAGTGGCCCCTTTAAAGGGAATATCGGTCTTAATCGCCGCTACGGTCGCCTCTCTATCGGTGTCATGCCTGAAATCTAAGAGTTCAATTAAAAATATTTTTAAGGACTTCCAAAGGCCTTTGGCGTCTTGTTTAACCGCAGCTTTGGATTGCTCTGTTTTTGTGTTTTCTAGATCTTGATTTAGATTGTTTTCCATAATTAAATGTGTTGATCACCATATTTTTCCTGTACGCGTCCTCGTAATTGCTTGATGTCTTGTTCTTTACTCTTCGGAAATATAAGTAAAATTTCTTTTTCTTCCACTATTATAAAATCATCTAAACCTTCCAAGACAACGATCTTATTGCTGTCTGTTTTAATCATATTCCCCGAAGAATTTTCGGCCAATAAACGTGCATTAACCACTGCATTTGCGGTTGGCTCTTCTGATATTTTGTCATACAAACTGCCCCAAGTACCCAAATCATTCCAGTCAAAAGTCGCAGGAATTACATAGACATTTTCGCTCGGTTCCATGATTGCGTAATCGACAGATATGTTTTCTGATTTGCTATAGTTTTCTAAAACAAAAGCAGCTTCATCGTCGGAATTATAGACCTCTTGCCCTGCAGCAAACAAGTCGTATAATTTTGGTTGATGTGTTTCATAAGCTTTTAAGACACTTGAAGTGGACCAGATAAAGATTCCACCATTCCATAAAAAATTTCCTTGTTCCAAAAATCCTTTCGCAGTTTCATAGTTAGGTTTTTCGCGAAACTGAAGCACTTTTTTTTGCGCCGCAAGACTCGATTTATCATATTCAATATACCCATATCCAGTATTGGCAAATGTGGGTTGAATTCCCAAGGTCATCAACGCATCGGACGATTCAGTAAAATCAAATGCATTTTGAAGGTTTGAAATAAAAGCGGATTCATCCTCGATCCAGTGATCGCTAGGCGCAACTACCATGACTGCATTGGGGTTTTGCTTGTGTATTTTTAAGGAAGCCATTAAAATACAAGGTGCTGTATTTCGCATGGCGGGTTCTGTTATAATTTGTTTTTTTTGTATATGAGGTAATTGCTCAAGAACCAAATCGGAATAACGTTCATTGGTTAAAATAAATATATTTTCTTTTGGAATCAGACCTTCTAATCGAGATGTCGTCTTTTGTAAAAGCGTCTGACCTGTTCCTAACATATCGTGAAATTGTTTTGGAAACGTTTCTTTACTTACGGGCCAAAAACGAGAGCCAACGCCCCCTGCCATAATAACTGCATAATAATTTTTATTCATCTTCATTTATTCATTTACAAGTTCAACTTCAGCATTGGGGTTAAAAACATAGGATCGGCCTGTGGACAATTCGGTACATTCAAAACGTGTCCGCCTTTTGAGTCCTTTCCGAAATGTTTTTCCATTATACAATCGGAATGTGGCACCTTCAGGCACTTCAAAGATAAATGTTTTTCCGTTAGGTTCATTAAATTGCTTGAGTTTCAAGGCTAAAACAGTATCGGAATCGCTGCTTGCTTTGGGGTTTTTGAAATGAGTGGCTAACAATGGCAACACATCAACAGGAAACACCTCGGGACGTATAAAAGGCAACATCAAATGTTGAAACACCGATTTCCATTCGTGGCCATGGGGTTTGATTCGCTTTCCATAGGAAGTGTATGTTTCAAAGTGAGCGATTTCATGGATCAATGTAATTAAAAATTGATAGGGATTTAAGTTAGCATTGATAGTGATTTGATGTTTTCCGTTGGGCAACCGACGGTAATCTCCGTGACGCGTTTTGCGTTCCTGCTTTATTTTTACCACTAAATTATCATGAGACAATAGCGCGATCACTTGGTCATAAGCAGCAGGCGGAATAAAATCGTGTAAGGCATCATCCATAAACCTAAAAATTACATACGCTCAGGAACCTGAATCCCCAATACACTAAACGCATTTTTTATAGTAGTAGCCACTGCTTTAGAAAGCTGGACTCTAAATTTGATTTCAGACGGTTTATCGGCTCCTAAAATAGAGACGTTTTGATAGAACGAATTGAATTCTTTAACCAGGTCATAGGCATAATTAGCCACGAGCGCAGGACTGTAGTTGGCAGCAGCTTGCTGAATGACCTCCGGAAATAATTCCAGCTGTTTGATCAGTGCCTTTTCTTTGCTGTGCAACGCGTACCCTGCTGGAATATCACCCGCTGGATCAATGGTTGACTTTCTTAAAATAGCCTGAATTCTCGCATATGTATATTGAATAAAGGGGCCCGTATTCCCTTGAAAATCGACTGAAGCTTTTGGGTCAAACAATATCCGTTTTTTTGGATCAACTTTTAGAATGAAATACTTTAGAGCTCCGAGTCCAATCGTGCGATATGTTTTTTCTTTTTCGCTGTCGGAATAGCCTTCTAGTTTCCCTAAATCTTGAGAAATTTCTTTGGCTGTAGTTGCCATTTCGACGATTAAATCATCTGCATCTACGACGGTTCCTTCGCGACTCTTCATCTTTGCCACTCGGCAAATCAACCATCCCATAGCTTAAGATGTGTTAGAGTTTTTTGCCCAGTCAAACCCTAACTTCTGTAGAGATTAAAAACAGAGACCTTAAAATGATAATCTTGCTCATTTCCAACGGTATAGACCATCCCAGAAACGTCTGGAAAATCTTTTAAACGCTGGATGGCTGTTCCGATATCTTGGGTCATATAAACCGCCGTTCCATCAGCTCTTAAAACTATTTTTTCGTCCAATCCATCGGGAGTTAAATCACACCAAACGGAGCCGTCTTCTTTTTTAATAAACACACCACTTTGAAGCCCTTCTTTTATAAACGATTTGCCTAGTAAATAGGTTTGGCTTTCATAATAATAGCTGTCAAAATTGACACCTAATGCTTTGTATGTAACATCAAATCCGGCATAGACCCATGCATTCATTTGTTTCCAAAGAGCGACTACCGCTTCATCGCCTGCTTCCCATTTAAGAAGCATTTCTTGGGCTTCTACTAAGATCGGTGCTTGCGCTTTGGCTTCTTCCATCGACAGGCCTTTGGCCTGCTAAGTCACTAATTTCTTGTTTATAAACTTGATCGAATTTAACATAGTAATTTCCGACCAACTTATCCCCTTTTAAACCTGTAGATTCTGGAGTTTCATTGGCTCCATAGCGTTGCCATGCTACCATACTTTTACAAATGTGAATACCTCGATCGTTGATGATTTGAGTTTTATACACCTTTTTACCAGAGGCTTTCAAAATTTCCGCCACACTATAGCCTAAAAGATTGTTTCTAACGTGTCCTAAATGCAAAGGTTTGTTGGTGTTTGGTGAGGAGTATTCGACCATCATCGCTTGGTCACTAGAAGGCGCTACAAACCCAAAGATGGGGTTGGCATTAATGGTTTGAAAGACGTCTAAAAAATAAGCATCTGAAATGACTAGGTTTAAAAATCCTTTGACCACATTAAAACGAACAACATCATTGACATGTTCACAAAGATATACTCCTAAGTCTTTACCCAAATCGGCAGGGTTCATTTTTAGGGTTCGTAGCATTGAAAAGGTAACAACAGTGATATCGCCCTCAAAATCTTTACGGGTGGATTGAAATTCAACCGTTTCTAAAGGGGTGTTGTAGAGCGTTACAAACGCTTGTTTTATATGGTGTGATAAGGATTCCTGAAGTGTCATTGTCAATCTGATTTCAGTCACAAAGATACATTATTTTTAATCCTAATTTGACGTGGATTTAGGCAAAAATACTTCAGCCATCATACAACGCGCACTGCCTCCACCACAGGACTCAATTGTATCCAGAGCGCTTGCAATGATTGTGGCATGAGCTTCTAATAATTCAATTTGCGCTGGTCGTAGTGAATCCAATGCTGATTGACTCATAACCAAATAACTGCGGTCGTCTGCTCCTTTTAACTGCAGCATATTGCCTGCAAAATTATTGACTTGGTCTTCTGATATTTCAATGACTTTTTTTCCGTCTTCATGAAGATACTTAAGAAGGTTTTTTCGCTCTTTTTTGTCATCAATACTTGCCAAACAAACCACGGCAAAGGTGGTTCCTAAACACATCATAACGTTAGTATGATAAATTTTTTCACGTTTGTCATTAACGGTCTGATATGCAGAAAATACAATTGGCGTATATTCAAAATCCTCACAGAACTCAATAAACAACTCTTCATCTGCTCTTGCAGAAAGGGCACAATACGCTTTTTGATTGGCGCGGTCTAATAAAATACTACCAGTACCTTCCAAAAAATAGCCTTCTTTTTCTGCGTCTGTATAATCGACAACATTATTGATGGTAAATCCTTCGGATTCAACAGCTTCTATCACAGACTCCTTGCGTTCGAAGCGTCTATTTTCGGCAAACATTGGATACAGTCCAATGGTGCCATTTTCGTGAAATGAGATCCAATTATTAGGAAAAAGAGAATCGGGAGTATCAAAGTCTTTGGTATCCGACACCACAATCACCTGAATGCCTGCGGCTTTAAGCTTTTCGACCATTGCATCAAACTCTTGTGTTGCTTTGGCATTGACCGCCTCAGGAAGGGTGTTTTTATCTGTTTTTTGGTAATAATTATTAACCGCTGTTTGTTCGTTCATACGAAATTGAACAGGGCGAATCATAAGGACTGTATTGGTTATTTGTGACATTTTAATCGCGCTTTAGAGGAAGGGTTGAACAACGGAGTAATCCGCCTTGTTTTGATATTTCTGAATAGGGCACTTTTTCTACGGTATAGCCTTTTGCTTCTAGCCAAGTATTTAGTCGGGTAAAATTTTGTTCTGAAATGATCACGTTTTCTGAAATCGAAAATACATTACAATTCATTTGTGACATTTCTTGTTTGGTGGCTTGAAACACATGATCGGATCCAAAAAAATCAAGTAACCATTTATAATCGTCTTTATTTAAAAATCCGTGCTCATGAATTAAGGCATTTCCATTGCCCAAAGGCTGAAAACAACAGTCCAAATGCAGCGCATTTTCAAGGGGATTTGTATTGGATTTCCGAAGCTCAAATGTTTTAACTGTTTTTCCTGGAAATAGATTTTGTATGGCTTCTGCGGCTTGCAGGTTGGTGCGAGCCGTAATATATTTTGGATAATCCGATCCAGAATAAACCCCGATAAATATATAGTCATCACACAAAATCACATCCCCTCCTTCGACATGACAGTCATCTGGAAGAATGATAAGTTGTTCCGAATTTATTTGACTTAAAAGCGTTTGTAAAGCTTCAAACTCATCAGCGCGATCTGGAAGAATATTAGAACGAATCATTTTATCCTCAATCACAAAAGCTATGTCGCGCGCAAAAATTTGGTTACAGTTTTCAATCACACTTGGTCGAAATACATCGACATCATATTTTTCAAATACAGCCACAACGGCTGCCATTTCGGATTGCATGTCGGATTCCATTGGATAGGTCCCTGCCAAAACGTGTGCAAGACTACTGGGATCATAACAATTTTCGGCCAATGGAATTGGACCATTATTTTCTGCAGTCCCTAACAAAACTGCTCTTAAACGTGCATATTCGTTATGAACGCTCAGTGTTAATGGATGTGTGTGACCTGAATAGCGGGTCATTATTTTGCGACGGACTTAAACGGGCGCTGGGTACTGCCTGTATAAATTTGACGTGGTCGACCAATCGGGTCTTTACGCAAACGCATTTCGCGCCATTGACCGATCCAACCTGGAAGACGACCTAATGCGAACATCACTGTAAACATTTCAACAGGGATGCCCATGGCACGGTAGATGATTCCAGAGTAAAAATCAACATTCGGATATAGTTTTCTATCGATAAAATACGCATCAGTTAGCGCTTCTTGCTCAAGACCTTTGGCGATGTCTAAAATAGGGTCTTCTACCCCTAAATCGTTTAAAACTTCATCGGCAGTCACTTTGATGATTTTAGCACGCGGATCGAAATTCTTGTAAACACGGTGTCCAAAACCCATTAATCGAAAAGGATCACTTTTATCTTTGGCTTTCGCCATGTATTTTTTGGTGTCACCACCATCATTTTTAATTGCTTCCAACATTTCTAAAACGGCTTGATTTGCACCGCCATGAAGTGGGCCCCAAAGTGCGGATATTCCTGCTGAGATGGATGCAAATAGACCTGCATGTGATGAACCAACGATCCGAACAGTAGAGGTCGAACAGTTTTGTTCATGATCGGCATGAAGGATGAGTAATTTATTTAAGGCCTTCACTAATATTTCGTTTTGAACATACTCTTCATTGGGTTGCTTGAACATCATTTTTAAGACGTTTTCTACATACCCCAAAGAGTTATCGCCGTAATCGAGTGGTAATCCTTGTTTTTTACGCATGGTCCAAGCCACCAATACTGGGAATTTTCCTAAAATCCGTACGACAGAATTGTACATGTCTTCTTGAGAATCTACATTAACCGAGGATGGGTTAAAAGCCGTCAATGCACTTGTTAGTGACGACAATACGCCCATTGGGTGTGCCGATTTTGGAAATGCATCTATTATTTTTCTGATGTCATCATCTACAACAGATTCCGATTTAATGTCTGAATGAAATTTATCTAAAGCTTCTTTGGTTGGCAATTCACCAAAAATCAATAGGTATGCCACTTCTAAGAAGTCTGCTTTTTCGGCCAATTCTTCAATGGAATACCCTCTATATCTTAAGATGCCTTTTTCGCCATCCAAAAATGTAATTTCACTCACACAGGACCCCGTGTTTTTGAAACCTGGATCAATGGTGGTGACGCCACCTGTCACAGCTCGTAACGAACTGATATCAATCCCCACCTCATTCTCAGAACCTGTAAATATTGGGAACTCATGTTTTTGACCGTTAATTTCTAAAATTGCTTTGTTTGACATGTTATTGGGATGTATTATTTTGAATATGTGTAACGTATCACAAACTTACAAAAAAAAATGTTTTACCGAAGAGCCTTTTAGAGAAAATCTAACCATTGCACTGATTTAAAAAACCATAAACTCAAGTACAAGCTGTCTTGTGTTTTTAGCTACAAAAAAGGGTTTAAAAAAAGGGCTGCCCTTTCAGGCAGCCCTTAATATGTATGCAAATCGTTTACTTAATTTTGAACGCTTTTTCTTGTGGGAAATAAGCGGTTTCACCTAATTCTTCTTCGATACGAAGGAGTTGGTTGTATTTGGCCATACGGTCACTACGTGAAGCAGAACCTGTTTTGATTTGACCCGTATTTAACGCCACTGCAAGATCGGCAATGGTATTGTCTTCAGTTTCACCAGAGCGGTGTGACATTACAGATGTAAAGCCTGCATTGTGTGCCATATTCACGGCAGCAATCGTTTCTGTCAACGTTCCAATTTGGTTTACTTTAATCAGAATTGAATTGGCGATGTTGTTTTCAATTCCTCTAGAAAGACGTTCTACATTGGTCACAAATAAATCGTCCCCAACCAATTGAACTTTATCGCCTATTTTGTCTGTAAGGTATTTCCAGCCTTCCCAGTCATTTTCGTCCATTCCATCTTCAATTGAGATAATTGGGTAGTTTGAAGCTAATTCTGCTAAGTAATCTGCTTGTTCTTGACTTGATCTTACTTTTCCGTTTGGACCTTCAAATTTGGTGTAATCGTAGTTACCATCCACATAAAATTCGGCAGCAGCACAATCCAAAGCGATCATGACATCATCTCCTAAAGTATAACCTGCGTTTTTAACTGCTTTAGCAATCGTTTCTAAAGCATCTTCTGTTCCACCTTCTAAGTTTGGAGCAAAACCACCTTCATCCCCAACAGCTGTACTCAAACCTCTGTCGTGTAATACTTTTTTAAGGTTGTGAAAAATTTCAGTTCCCATTTGCATGGCATGTGTAAAGTTTTTAGCTTTTACAGGCATGACCATAAATTCTTGAAATGCAATCGGTGCATCACTGTGTGACCCTCCGTTGATGATGTTCATCATTGGGACAGGAAGCGTGTTTGCACTCACTCCACCTACATAACGGTATAATGGCATTCCAAGTTCTGCTGCTGCAGCTTTCGCTGCCGCTAAAGAGACTCCAAGAATGGCATTGGCGCCAAGTTTAGATTTATTTGGAGTTCCGTCTAAATCAATCATAATTTGATCGATAAGGTTTTGTTCAAACACAGAAACACCCAACAATTCTTGAGCAATAATTGCATTCACATTTTCAACCGCTTTTAAAACGCCTTTTCCCATATAGGCAGATCCGCCGTCACGTAATTCAACCGCTTCATGTTCTCCAGTCGAAGCACCAGATGGTACCGCCGCTCTTCCAATATATCCGTTTTCAGTGGTTACGTCAACTTCTACCGTAGGATTCCCCCTTGAGTCTAAAATTTGACGCGCATGAATGTTTACAATAATACTCATAGTGTTGTCTTTTAATTATTTATAGTTTACAAATTTACGAAAATGAATTTTTTTAGGATTATCCTCGAGTGGATTTATGCTAATTATTAGCTAAAACGTTGTAGTAAGATAAACATTAGAGAGTGTTCGAATGAACTCCCTCTTATGTTTAGGTAATTATTTTAAATTTTGAATGAATTGATCAAACAAATAAGAAGAATCGTGTGGCCCAGGACTCGCTTCTGGGTGGTATTGTACCGAAAAACAGTTTTTAGACTTCATAGCAATCCCGGCCACGGTATGGTCGTTTAAATGCAAATGAGTGACTTCTAAATCCGCATGCGCTTCAGCTTCTTCTTTATGAACTGCAAACCCATGATTTTGAGACGTGATTTCCCCTTTGCCTGTCACAAGGTTTTTAACTGGATGGTTGATCCCTCTGTGTCCATTGTGCATTTTATAAGTAGACACGCCATTAGCAAGGGCTATGACTTGGTGTCCTAAGCAAATCCCAAATAGAGGTAAGTTTTTTTCGATAATGGTTTTAGCCAAGGCTTGTGCTTCTACTAAGGGTTCTGGATCTCCGGGACCATTAGACAAGAAATAACCGTCGGGATTCCATGCACTCAATTCTTCAAAAGTTGAATTATATGGAAAAACTTTGATGTACACGTCGCGTTTAGCAAAATTTCTTAAAATGTTCTTTTTAACGCCAATATCAAGTGCTGCAATTTTATAGGTCGCCGTTTCTTCACCAAAGTAATAAGGTTCTTTAGTGGATACTTTAGAGGCGAGTTCCAGTCCTTCCATTTGAGGGATTTCGGCCAATTGTTTTTTGAGACCTTCAACATCATCAACATCGGTTGAGATTACGGCATTCATTGCACCATTGTCGCGAATATAGCTTACCAAGGCTCTGGTATCGATATCGGAGATCGCAAATAAATTATGGGTGTCAAAAAATTCTTCAAGGGACCCATTCGCATCTACACGGGAGTAATTGTAGCTAAAGTTTTTACAAATAAGTCCCGCGATTTTAATAGAATCCGATTCCATCTCCAAATCATTCACTCCATAGTTTCCAATGTGCGGATTGGTTGTGACCATTAGCTGGCCAAAATAAGAAGGGTCGGTAAAAATTTCTTGATAACCTGTCATTCCGGTATTAAAGCAAACTTCTCCAAAAGCGGTACCTTCTTTCCCTATTGCTTTTCCATAAAAAATGGTACCATCTGCTAAAATTAAAATGGCTTTTTTTCGTGTTGTATATTTCATTTTATTGTAGTCTAATAAAGTTTTGCAAAATTGCATAAAAAAAAGGATAAACTAAAAAAGTTTATCCTTAAAATTATAAATGCTTATTAACATTATAGTGTATTATAGTAGTTAAGAATTTTTTGAAGGTTTTTGTCATCTTTCAAAGACATCCTGTTTTTGGAAACATAGGCCTTAATAAGATTTGATTTGTCATCAAACAGTTTGTAAAATTGCTTTTTCGAAAGCTTGGTTTCAGTGACTTTATTCCCCTTTTTAAAAAACACTCTCTTGACATCCACATATTTATCTGGTGTAGAAGCCTGTGTCATCGGGTTTTTGACTCCTAGTTTAATCTGTTTACCATGATATTTTAATATTTCGATATCGTTTGTGTTTGCAAGGACTTCTAAATAGGACGGCTTCGCATTCATCACATTCGAATATCTTCTAAACTTCATGTTACCAAGATTCACTTCTTTAATTGTAGTGTCATTAAACTTGAAAATAGAATCGTTAGAGACTTTAACTACAAACGCATCTGATTTGGTGTCGTAATTTAATCCAAGAACAGTAACAACCTTTCCATCAATTCTTGTTAAATAGCCTTTAGAAACCCAATCTTCTAATAAGTAAAAAGTACCTTGAATTTTTGCAGCTGATGCATTGTTAACAATCCACATTCCACTAGAGTTTGTCGCGGCGGGATCATTCCCAACGGTCGTAAGATCATACTGTGCATGAAGGAGCGTTGATAGAAAGAACGCAAAAATTAATTTATAAAATTTCATAGAAATTATTGGTTGAAAATTAGGTTAAAAAAAAGGTAAACTTTTCAGTTTACCTTTAATATCTTAATAGAAAACTAACATTTACTCGTCTTCTTGAGTTTCTGTCGGTTCTACAGCTGGAGCTACTGCTTTTGCAGCACCCCCTTTACGACTTCTACGAGTCGTCTTTTTCTTTGGTTGTTTATCGGCATTGTAAATTTCGTTGAAATCTACTAATTCGATCATTGCCATATCCGCATTATCACCAAGTCGATTACCAAGTTTGATGATACGTGTATAACCACCTGGACGATCGCCAATTTTGGCAGCAACATCACCAAACAATTCCGTGATGGATTCTTTTTGTCTTAAACGACTAAAAACAATACGTCTGTTGTGAGTGGTGTCGTCTTTAGATTTAGTAATTAAAGGCTCCACAAATTGCTTTAAAGCTTTTGCTTTGGCAACAGTTGTATTGATGCGCTTGTGTTCGATTAGAGAACACGCCATGTTTGCTAACATTGACTTTCTATGCGCCGTTTTTCTACCTAAATGATTTATTTTTTTTCCGTGTCTCATGACATTTTCTTTTATACCTTATCTTGCATCAACTCGTTTAAGAGGCGCAAATTATAAAGTAATTAATCTTTATCTAATTTGTATTTACTTAAGTCCATTCCAAAGCTAAGGCCTTTTACATTGACTAACTCTTCAAGTTCAGTTAATGATTTTTTACCAAAGTTTCTAAACTTCATTAAATCGTTTTTATTGAAAGATACTAAGTCACCTAATGTATCCACTTCTGCTGCTTTTAAACAATTAAGCGCCCGAACTGAAAGGTCCATATCAATTAATTTTGTTTTAAGCAACTGACGCATGTGAAGTGACTCTTCATCATAAGTTTCAGTTTGCGCAATCTCATCCGCTTCTAAAGTGATACGCTCATCGGAGAATAACATGAAGTGGTGAATTAAGATTTTTGCTGCTTGTGTTAAGGCATCTTGAGGGCTGATAGAACCGTCTGTCTGGATTTCGAAAACTAATTTTTCGTAATCTGTTTTTTGTTCTACACGAAAGTTCTCAACGCTGTATTTAACATTTTTTATGGGTGTATAGATCGAATCTGTAAAGATCGTTCCAACCGCTGCTGATGCTTTTTTATTTTCCTCAGCTGGCACATATCCACGACCTTTTTCTAGGGTCAGTTCCATGTTGATCGTCACTTTAGGGTCTAAATTACAGATCACTAAATCTGAATTTAAAACTTGAAACCCAGAAATAAATTTCTGAAAGTCTCCAGCCGTTATTTGATCTTGACCAGAAATTGAGATTGAAACAGACTCATTGTCTACTTCATCAATTTGACGCTTAAAACGAACTTGTTTTAAATTCAAAATAATTTCGGTTACATCTTCAACAACACCAGGAATGGTAGAAAACTCATGTTCTACACTATCCATTTTGACTGAAGTGATTGCAAAACCTTCTAAGGAAGATAATAACACTCTACGTAATGCATTTCCAACTGTTAATCCGTAACCTGGTTCTAGCGGTCTGAATTCGAATTTGCCTTCGAAATCAGTAGAATCAATCATGATTACTTTGTCGGGTTTCTGAAAATTTAATATTGCCATAATTGTCTTCGTTTTAATTGTTATTTAGTTGCGCGATTTATAAGTTTGAAGACCACTAGTAAATCCTTTGGCTAAATACCAATATGATTAATTTATTATTTAGAGTAAAGTTCAACGATAAATTGCTCGTTGATTTGTTCTGGAATTTGAATTCTTTCAGGAATAGCAACGTATGTACCAGACTTTGTGTCATTATTCCAAGTCATCCACTCATATACTGCAGAAGAATTTGACAATGCAGATTCAATTGTTTCTAAGGATTTAGACTTTTCTCTAACAGCAACCACATCGCCAGGCTTTAAAGAGTAAGAAGGGATATTTACAATACCACCATTTACTGTAATGTGTCTGTGTGAGACTAATTGTCTTGCACCACTTCTAGAACGAGATAATCCCATTCTAAAAACGACGTTATCTAATCTAGATTCACATAATTGTAAAAGCACTTCACCGGTAATACCTTGAGAAGCCGTTGCTTTTTTAAACATGTTTCTGAATTGCTTTTCTAATACACCATAAGTGTATTTCGCCTTTTGCTTCTCCATAAGTTGGATTGCATATTCAGATTTTTTACCACGGCGTCTGTTATTTCCGTGTTGTCCTGGAGGGTAGTTTCTTTTTTCAAAAGATTTATCTTCTCCGAAGATTGCTACGCCAAACTTACGGGCGATTTTAGTTTTAGGACCAGTATATCTTGCCATTTTGTTTTGTTTTTGAGAGTGATTGTGAATTAAGGTCTTAAGCTTATCCTTCGACAGTCGTTGATCTCTCGTTTATACTATTAAAATTATTAAACTCTTCTTCGTTTTGGAGGTCTACATCCATTGTGAGGCGTTGGAGTTACATCAATGATTTCAGTAACTTCAATACCGCTGTTGTGTAAAGAACGTATTGCAGACTCTCTACCATTTCCAGGTCCTTTTACGTATACTTTCACTTTCTTAAGACCTGCTTCTTTTGCAGGGCCGGAAGCGTCCTCTGCTGCTAATTGTGCAGCGTAAGGTGTATTCTTTTTAGAACCTCTAAAACCCATTTTTCCAGCTGATGACCATGAGATCACGTCGCCTTTTTTATTGGTTAATGAGATGATAATGTTATTAAAAGAAGCAGTTACGTGTGCTTCTCCCGTAGATTCTACGATAACTTTACGTTTTTTAGTACTTGACTTTGCCATATTACTAATTATTATTTAGTTACTTTTTTCTTGTTAGCAACTGTTTTTCTTCTACCTTTTCTAGTTCTTGAATTGTTCTTCGTACGTTGTCCACGCAAAGGAAGACCCGCTCTGTGGCGAATTCCTCTGTAGCAACCAATATCCATTAAACGTTTAATGTTTAATTGAATTTCGGAACGAAGTTCTCCTTCAATTTTAAAAGTTCCAACGGCATCACGAATATTCCCGATTTCTTCATCGGTCCAGTCGGACACTTTAGTACTTTCATCAACTTTTGCTTCTGCTAAAATTTCTTTAGCTCTACTTCTACCTATTCCATAGATATAAGTTAAAGAGATTACTCCTCTTTTTTGTTTTGGGATGTCTACCCCTGCAATTCTAGCCATAATTAACCTTGTCTTTGTTTGAACCTAGGATTCTTTTTGTTTATCACGTAAAGTCTACCTTTTCTACGCACGATTTTACAATCTGCGCTTCTCTTTTTTACTGATGCTCTTACTTTCATCTTTACTTCTTGTTAGTATCTATAAGTTATTCTTGCCTTAGATAAATCGTAAGGACTCATTTCTAATTTTACTTTATCACCTGGTAATAATTTGATATAGTGCATACGCATCTTACCAGAGATATGGGCGGTCACAACGTGACCATTTTCTAATTCTACTCGGAACATCGCATTTGATAATGCTTCGATGATACTTCCGTCTTGTTCTATTGCTGCTTGTTTTGCCATGTATTTATATTGAGCCTATTGAACTGCTTTTCTATTTTTACCTGTTTTCATCAAGCCATCATAGTGTTTATTCAACAAGTATGAATTTACTTGCTGCATAGTGTCGATTGCAACTCCCACCATAATTAATAATGAAGTTCCTCCAAAGAATAATGCCCATCCTGGTTGGATATCCATCAGTCGAACTATAATCGCTGGAAACACAGCAATTAGAGCTAGAAACATAGAACCCGGTAGGGTGATTTGTGACATTATTTTGTCGAGATATTCTGAGGTTTCCGAGCCAGGTCGAATTCCAGGAATAAACCCTCCACTTCGTTTTAAATCATCGGCCATCTTATTTGTTGGTACCGTAATTGCTGTATAGAAATAGGTAAAAATGATGATTAATAATGCAAATAAAATATTGTACCATAATCCAAACATACTATTTCCACCAAAATTTGCTACGAGCCATTGTCCAACTAAAGAGTCTTTCATAATATCAAGTCCTCCTAATAACCCTGGTACAAACATAATTGCTTGTGCAAAGATAATTGGCATCACTCCAGAAGCATTAAGCTTCAAAGGAATGTATTGTCTCGACCCCATGATGTTTTTCTCATAACCACCAGAAGCTGTTCGTCTTGCATATTGAACCGCTATTTTCCGCACAGCCATCACTAACATGACAGAGGCTAAGATAATGACAAACCATATGACAAGTTCGATTAGTATTTTAATTAAACCCCCTTGAGATTGATTCACTGCTGAATCAAATTCTTGAGCGAATGATAAAGGCATGGTTGCAATAATACCAACCATTATTAATAAAGAGATTCCGTTCCCAATTCCTTTATCTGTAATCTTTTCTCCTAACCACATCGCAAATACACACCCAGTAACTAGGATGACTATTGACGAGAAGTAAAACACGCCACCTTGACCTAACGTAAATGCTGCAGTCCCTCCCATTAGAGCAGGAAGACTTGCTAGGTATGCTGGCGCTTGTACCAAACAAATACCAATTGTTAACCAACGTGTAATTTGAGTGATTTTCTTTTGACCACTTGCCCCTTCTTTTTGAAGTTTTTGCAAATACGGTATCGCGATACCCATCAACTGGACTACAATAGAAGCAGAGATATAAGGCATAATTCCTAAGGCGAAAACAGATGCTTTTGCAAATGCGCCACCAGTAAATGCATTTAAGAGTCCAAGAAGTCCAGAATCAGTTTTAGATGCCAATGATCCTAACTGTGATGCGTCGATTCCTGGAAGCACCACTTGTGCTCCAAAACGATATACTAGTAACAGACCTAAAGTTAGAAGAATTCTATCTTTAAGTTCTGTAATTTTCCAAACGTTTTTTAATGTCTCTATAAATTTCATCTTATGGGGTTATTATAGTGATACAACTTCACCTCCAGCAGCTTCGATAGCCGCTTTTGCTGTTGCTGTGAATTTATGAGCTGAAACTTTTAACTTAGCTTTTAACTCGCCTCTTCCTAGAATTTTAATCAACTCGTGTTTACGACCTAAACGTAATTCAACGATTGTTTCAAAATCTAATTCAGAACCAATTTTCTTTTCGTCTACTAACAGTTGAAGCGTATCAAGGTTAATTCCTTGGTAATCTTTACGGTTAATATTGGTGAAACCAAACTTAGGTACACGTCTTTGAAGTGGCATTTGCCCACCTTCAAAACCTACTTTTTTAGAGTAACCAGAACGAGACTTTGCGCCTTTGTGACCACGAGTTGCCGTACCACCTTTACCAGAACCTTGTCCTCTACCGACTCTTTTACCTTGACTTTTAACTGAACCTGCAGCAGGTTGTAAATTACTTAAATTCATTTTTCAGTATATTTTAAGCTTCTTGTACAGAAACTAAATGTTTTACTTTATTGACCATTCCTAAAATATTAGGTGTCGCCTCATGTTCTATCGTTTGACCAATCTTTTTAAGACCGAGCGCTAATAATGTACGCTTTTGTCTCTGTGTGCGATTGATCGCACTTTTTTCTTTTGTTACTTTTATCTTAGCCATTGTGTCTTAATATTATCCGTTAAAAACTTGTGCAAGAGAAATACCTCTCTCACGTGCAATTGACTTCGCGTCTCTTAGTTGAAGTAAGGCATCAAACGTTGCTTTTACTACATTGTGAGCATTTGAAGATCCTTGAGATTTAGATAAAACATCATGAACCCCAACGGCTTCTAAAACTGTTCTTACAGCTCCACCAGCAATTACTCCTGTACCAGGTGCTGCAGGAATAATATTTACTCTTGCGCCACCAAACTTACCTTTTTGTTCGTGCGGTAAGGTTCCTTTGATTAAAGGAATTCTCACTAAGTTTTTCTTAGCATCTTCCACTCCTTTAGCAATTGCACTAGCCACATCTTTAGATTTCCCTAATCCGTGTCCTACCACTCCTGCTTCGTCTCCTACAACAACAATTGCAGAAAAGCCAAATGCTCTACCACCTTTTGTTACTTTAGTAACTCTTTGTACGCCTACCAAACGGTCTTTTAACTCCAATCCACTTGGTTTTACTAGCTCTGCACTTTTGTATTTTTGATACATAATTTTCTTAGAATTTAAGTCCTGCTTCTCTAGCGCCTTCCGCTAATGATTTTACTCTACCATGATATAAATAACCACCTCTATCAAAAGTGATGTTTTCAACACCTGCTTTTAGTGCTTTAGCTGCTACTGATTTCCCAACTAACGTTGCGATTTCTACTTTAGAGCCCGAAGCTGAACTGATGTCTTTATCTCTTGAAGATGCTGCACTAATGGTTACACCAGTCACGTCATCTATTAATTGAGCATAAATTTCTTTATTACTTCTAAAAACAGCTAATCGAGGCTGAGACGCTGTCCCAGATACAATTTTACGTATTCTGTTTTTAATTCTTTGTCTTCTATCGTTTTTTGATAATGCCATAACTTATTTATTAAGCTGATTTACCTGCTTTTCTTCTTAATACTTCGCCTACAAACTTAATTCCTTTTCCTTTGTATGGCTCAGGCGCTCTGAAACCACGGATTTTAGCAGCGACTTGTCCAACAAGTTGTTTGTCGTGCGAGGTTAATTTGATAATTGGATTTTTTCCTTTATCTGAAACCGTTTCCACTTTTACTTCTGGAGCGATGTTCAAAATAATATTGTGAGAAAATCCTAGAGCCAAATCAAGCTTTTGACCTTGATTAGAGGCTCTATACCCAACTCCTACAAGTTCTAATTCTTTAGACCATCCAGTTGTAACACCTTGGATCATGTTAAAAATTAGGGCTCTATAGAGGCCGTGCTTGGCTTTGTGATCTTTATGATCGGATGGACGTTCTAAATAAACAACACCATCTTCTATTTTTATACTGACAGCAGAGAATTCTTGAGTTAGTTCCCCTAATTTACCTTTAACCGTTATAAGGTTGTCGGTAATATCTAAGGTTACACCTTCTGGAATCGTTACTGGATTATTTCCTATTCTTGACATTTCTTAAAATCTTTAAAATTAGTAAACGTAACACAATACTTCGCCACCAACATTTTCTCTTTGAGCTTGTTTGCCTGTCATCACTCCGCGAGAAGTAGAAACAATTGCAATTCCAAGACCGTTAAGAATACGTGGATGATCGCTAGATCCTGAATATTTACGTAAACCTGGTTTACTTATTCTTTGGATTTTTTTGATTACAGGCTCTTTGGTGTCTTTGTTATACTTAAGCGCTATTTTTATAGTGCCTTGTACAGTAGAATCATCAAACTTGTAACTTAAAACATATCCTTGTTGGAATAATATTTTGGTGATTTCTTTCTTTAAATTAGACGCAGGAATCTCAACGACTCTGTGATTTGCACGGACTGCATTTCTAATTCTTGTTAAATAATCCGCTATTGGATCTGTATACATAGTGTATTAATTTGCGGTCTTGGTTTTCTACTATTAGAACCTTAGACCCATTTATAATTTTACCAACTTGCTTTTCTAACGCCTGGTATTAACCCATTGTTAGCCATTTCTCTAAACATAACTCTTGAGAGTCCAAACTGACGCATATATCCTTTTGGACGACCCGTTAGTTTACATCTGTTGTGCATACGTATTGGTGATGCATTTACAGGTAGTTTTTGTAAGCCTTGATAATCGCCTGCTTCCTTTAACGCTTTACGTTTCTCAGCATATTTAGCAACTACTTTTGCTCTTTTAACCTCACGGGCTTTCATTGATTCTTTAGCCATAGCTTAATTCTTTTTAAAAGGGACCCCTAATTCTGTTAATAATGATTTTGCTTCTTTATCGGTATCAGCATCTGTAACAAATGTGATATCCATTCCTGAAATTTTATTGACTTTGTCAATGTTGATTTCTGGAAAGATAATTTGTTCTGTAATCCCTAAATTGTAATTTCCTCTACCATCAAAACCATTTGCTTTAATTCCATTGAAATCTCTAACACGTGGAAGTGCAGACGTTACTAAACGGTCTAAAAACTCATACATTTTCTCACCACGTAAGGTTACTTTAACACCAATTGGCATTCCTTTACGTAATTTAAAAGATGCAACATCTTTTTTGGATATTGTAGCAACGGCTTTTTGACCAGAAATTTTTGTTACCTCGTCTATTGCATAGTCGATTAATTTCTTATCTGAAACGGCAGCACCAACACCTTTAGATATTACTATCTTTTGCAGTTTTGGAACTTGCATTACATTTTTATATCCGAATTCTTCTGTAAGAGCCGACACTACTCTGTCTTTATACTCTTGTTTTAATCTTGGAATGTATCCCATAATTCTTAAATTACTTCGTTAGATTTTTTCGAAAATCTTACTTTCTTACCGTCTTCAACTTTATAACCAACTCTGGTTGTTTCTCCTTTAGAAGTTAACAAAGATAGGTTAGATATTTGAATTGACGCTTCTTTTTCTACGATACCACCTTGAGGGCTTTGAGCACTAGGTTTCATGTGTTTTTTAACCATGTTTACCCCTTCAACGATCACTTTATTTTTGTTTAGTAATACTTTCACAATTTTACCTTCAGTCCCTTTATGGTCTCCAGCAATAACTCTTACGGTATCTCCTGTTTTAACTTTTAGCTTTCCCATGTTTCTTAAATTAAAGCACTTCTGGTGCTAGTGATACAATCTTCATGAACTGCTTATCACGAAGCTCTCTTGCGACAGGTCCAAAAACACGAGTTCCTCTCATTTCACCAGTAGGATTCAAAAGAACACAAGCGTTGTCGTCGAATCTTATATAAGATCCATCTGGTCGTCTTACTTCTTTCGCAGTTCTAACCACTACAGCGGTTGAAACAGCTCCTTTTTTGATGGTTCCGTTAGGAGTTGCATCTTTTATAGTGACAACAATTTTATCACCTAAGGATGCGTATCTACGTTTTGTACCACCGAGAACACGAATGGTTAACACCTCTTTTGCTCCGGTATTGTCAGCTACTTTTAATCTTGATTCTTGTTGTACCATAATTATTTAGCTCTATCAATGATTTCTACTAATCTCCAACATTTAGATTTACTTAAGGGTCTCGTTTCCATGATCCTTACAGTATCACCTTCGTTGCAGTCGTTTTGTTCGTCGTGTGCTACGTACTTTTTAGTCTTTAGCACGAACTTTCCGTACATAGGATGTTTTACTTTTTTCACTTCAGAAACCACGATTGATTTCATCATTTTGTTACTTGTAACAACGCCTATACGTTCTTTTCTTAAATTTCTTTTTTCCATCTTTCAGCAGAATACAATTATTGCACTTCTCTATTAGTTAACTCCGTTGCCAACCGTGCTACAGATCGTCTTACAGATCGTAATTGGATTGGATTTTCGAGTGGTGATATTGCGTGGGTCATTTTCAGATCCGCGTAAGTCTTTTTCGTATCACTAAGTTTTTCTTGCAACTCAGCTGTCGATAGTTCTTTAATTTCAGATTGTTTCATAATATCAATAAAATTAAGCTTCGTAGTCTCTAGCGATTACAAATTTGGTTTTAACTGGTAATTTTTGAGCCGCTAAACGCAATGCTTCTTTAGCAACGATTAGTGGCACACCACCAACTTCAAATAATATTCTTCCTGGTTTCACAACAGCTGCCCAATATTCAACGGCACCTTTTCCTTTACCCATCCTTACTTCAAGCGGCTTTTTTGTGATTGGCTTGTCTGGAAATATTTTTATCCATAACTGGCCTTCTCTTTTCATATGGCGTGTTGCAGCGATACGAGCAGCTTCAATTTGACGTGAAGTTAAAAAATTTGAATCGAGTGATTTTATACCAAACATTCCGTTAGAAAGTTGATGTCCTCTCTCGGAGTTTCCTTTCATGCGTCCTTTCTGGACTTTACGAAATTTTGTTCTTTTTGGTTGTAACATTTTCTTTTAATTTATAAAAAATTACTTTCTACGGCGAGGTTTCGAATTCGATGAACGATTTCCTTTGTCTTGTCCTTTTGAAAGACCTACTAAGGGAGATAATTCACGTTTTCCATACACTTCACCTTTCATAATCCACACTTTGATTCCTAATCTACCATAAGTAGTATGGGCTTCAACAAGAGCATAATCTATATCAGCTCTAAATGTAGATAAAGGAATTCTTCCATCTTTATAGTGTTCGCTACGTGCCATTTCAGCTCCGTTTAAACGTCCACTAATTTGAATCTTTATTCCTTCAGAGTTCATTCGCATCGTGGCTTGAATGGCCATTTTGATTGCACGCTTGTAAGAAATACGATTTTCAATTTGACGAGCGACACTCGTTGCTACTAAAAACGCATCTAATTCTGGGCGCTTGATTTCAAAGATGTTTAATTGAACTTCCTTGTTTGTGAGTTTTCTTAATTCTTCTTTTAACTTGTCTACCTCTTGACCGCCTTTACCAATAATGATACCAGGACGAGCCGTTGTGATAGTAACGGTTACAAGTTTAAGAGTTCTTTCGATAATCACTCTAGATACACTAGCTTTTACTAAACGAACAAAGATGTACTTTCTGATTTTATCATCCTCAGCAAGCTTGTCTCCGTAATCATTTCCTCCGTACCAGTTAGATTCCCATCCTCTGATGATTCCAAGGCGATTTCCTATTGGATTTGTCTTTTGTCCCATTTATTAATTGCTTTGTGTGTTATTTTTAGATCCTAAAACCACTGTTACATGATTAGATCTTTTTCTAATTCTGTGTGCACGACCTTGAGGGGCCGGACGTAGTCTCTTTAACATTGTACCACCATCCACTCTGATTTCTTTTACAAAAAGATCAGCGTCCTCAATGCTTGCGTCTTCGTTTTTTGATTGCCAGTTTGCAACAGCCGATAGAACTAATTTTTCTAATCGACGTGACGCTTCTTTTGAACTAAATCTCAAAACGTTAAGTGCCTTTTCTACCTTTTCGCCTCTTACTAAATCAGCTACTAAGCGCATTTTTCTTGGTGACGTAGGACAGTTATTAAGCTTTGCAAAAGCGATTTGCTTTTTTCCGGCCTTAATAGCGTCTGCCATTTCTTTTTTACGACTTCCCATAGCTCTTATTTTTTACCTTTATTTTTAGCACCTGCGTGTCCACGGAATGAACGTGTTGGTGAAAATTCTCCTAGTTTATGTCCTACCATGTTTTCAGTAACGTATACTGGAACAAATTGACGGCCATTGTGAACTGCGATTGTTTGCCCTACAAAATCGGGTGTAATCATACTGGCACGAGACCAAGTTTTAATAACCGTTTTTTTGTTTGCGTCTACGTTAGCAGCCACTTTTCTTTCTAACTTATAATGAACGAAAGGTCCTTTTTTTAATGATCTTGCCATGTCTTATTATTTCTTTCTACGTTCTATAATATACTTATTACTTGCTTTAGTCTTAGAACGAGTTCTAAATCCTTTTGCAGGAATACCATTTCTAGAACGAGGATGTCCACCTGATGATTTTCCTTCACCACCACCCATTGGGTGATCGACTGGATTCATAACAACTGGTCTTGTTCTTGGACGTCTTCCTAACCAACGGCTTCTACCGGCTTTACCAGACACCAATAATTGATGATCCGAGTTAGATACCACACCTATAGTAGCGAAGCAACCTAACAATAGTAAACGCGTTTCACCGGATGGTAATTTTACCGTAGCAAACTTACCGTCTCTTGCCATTAATTGTGCAAATGCACCAGCACTACGTGCCATAACAGCTCCTTGTCCCGGACGAAGTTCGATACAAGAAATAATGGTTCCTAATGGAATTTGACTCAATGGCAATGCATTTCCAATTTCTGGAGCAACGTCTACACCCGACACTAACTTCTGTCCTACTTGAAGACCGTTTTGTGCAATGATATATCGTTTTTCACCATCTTGATAATTGAGAAGTGCAATGAATGCCGTTCTATTTGGATCGTATTCTATAGACTTCACCTCGGCTGGGATTCCAGCTTTGTCTCTTTTGAAGTCGATAATACGATACCTTTTTTTATGACCGCCACCGATATAGCGCATGGTCATTTTTCCTTGACTGTTTCTACCACCTGAACGTTTATTCGGAGTTAATAAACTCTTCTCCGGCTTATCAGTAGTAATGGCATCATAGCCGTTAACTACTCTAAATCGCTGTCCAGGGGTGACTGGTTTTAATTTTCTTACTGACATGTTTGTCTAATTAGATATTAGCGTATAAATCAATCGTTTCACCTTCCGCCAGTTGTACAAGTGCTTTTTTAACAGCATTTGTTTTACCATGTTGAATCCCCGTTTTTGTAAACTTGGTTTTTCGATCTGGACGGACATTTATTGTACGAACTTTTTCAACAGAAACACCGTAAGCAGCTTCTACTGCTTTTTTGATTTCTACCTTGTTCGCCTTCGTATTCACTTGAAAGCTGTAGCAGTTTTTCAACTCACTCGCTTGTGTTGCTTTCTCTGTGATTATTGGTTTAATTAAGATACTCATGGTTTTCTTATTTACTTAAATTCGATTCAATACTTTTTACAGCACTTTCAAAAATAACAACCTGATTGGCGTTTAATATTTTGTAAGTACTTATTTCTGAGTCAATTAAAACTTCAGAGCTCTTTAAATTACGCGACGACAAATATACATTATTATTTGAGCCTCCCAAGACAAATAAAGACTTTTTACTCTCAAGGTTTAAGGCCTTTAAGACTGCTGTAAAATTCTTAGTTTTTGGAGAATCAAAAGTGAAGTCTTCTAACACTGTAATTGACTTTTCAGATGCTTTGATCGAAAAGGCCGATTTACGTGCCAAACGCTTTAAATTTTTATTCAATTTGAAACTGTAGTTTCTTGGACGTGGACCAAACATACGACCACCACCTCTAAAAACACCAGACTTGATACTTCCCGCACGGGCGGTACCAGTTCCTTTTTGTTTCTTGATCTTACGAGTACTTCCCGTAATCTCAGCTCTTTCTTTTGCCTTGTGTGTTCCTTGACGTTGGTTAGCAAGATATTGCTTAACATCTAAGTAAACTGCATGGTTATTAGGCTCTATAGCGAATACATCGTTAGAAAGGTCTGCCTTTCTACCTGTATCTTTTCCGTTTAAATCTAAAACTGCTACTTTCATTATTTCTGAATCGTTACATAAGCGTTTTTAGGCCCAGGAACACATCCTTTAACCACAAGTAGATTCTTTTCAGTGACTACTTTTAAAACTCTTAAATTTTGAACTTTAACTGTGTCGGTTCCCATACGACCTGCCATTTTCATTCCTTTGAAAACTCTTGCAGGATACGAAGCCGCACCAATAGATCCTGGCGCACGTAAACGGTTATGCTGTCCGTGAGTCGCTTGACCAACACCAGCAAATCCATGACGTTTTACAACCCCTTGAAATCCTTTTCCTTTTGAAGTCCCTGTAACGTCCACAAATTCGCCTTCGGCAAAATGCTCTACTGTTATGGTGTCTCCTAATTTGTACTCCTCATCAAATCCTTTAAATTCCGCGACTTTTCTCTTAACAGAAGTACCTGCTTTTTTGGCATGACCTAAGTCAGCTTTCGTAGCACTTTTCTCTGTCTTGTCATCGAAACCAAGCTGAAGGGCTGTATAGCCGTCAACTTCTTCGGTTCTGACTTGGGTAACAACGCATGGTCCAACTTCTAAAACGGTACATGGCATGTTTTTACCATTGGCGTCGAAGATGCTGGTCATTCCGATTTTTTTTCCTATTAACCCAGACATATTTATTTATTTATTTATTAACTCTTTTTATTCCAAAAACAAAGGGTCAAAATACGTTTCAACCCTGAATTGTATTTTTTCCGTTTTTCCCTCGCACTCAGCTTGGGACATGTAAATCACTGATTTTCAGTGATTAAATCAAATAACACAGTATTACCCTATGTTTTTCGAGCTGCAAATTTAGATAAATTTAATCTATTCACCTAAATTATTTAGAGATTATTTCAAAAGTACTTGCGATAACTTCATATAAACACATTCAGTTAATATGCATACAGGGGTTTACAGCTATTGAGTGGTGCGTAACACGGAAATCTATCCACTATTTTGAAGTGTTATTCCATGTTTTAAGACTGAAGAATAAAGCTCATCGGTTAAAAAAAATCCTCAACGCAAAACGTTGAGGATTTTTATAATTATATTTTTCAATTAAAGAACTTACACTTTAATCTCAACTTCTACACCACTTGGTAATTCTAGTTTCATCAACGCATCAATTGTTTTGGATGAAGAACTATAAATATCTAATAGTCTTTTGTAAGAGCTTAATTGAAATTGTTCTCTCGATTTTTTATTAACGTGAGGAGAACGTAATACGGTAAACAGTTTTTTGTGGGTTGGCAATGGAATTGGTCCAGTCACAACGGCCCCTGTACTTTTTACTGTTTTTACAATCTTATCAGCAGACTTATCTACTAAGTTATGATCGTAAGACTTTAATTTTATTCTGATTTTTTGACTCATGTTCTTAACTTTTAAGATTGGATTCCTTTAGCTTCTTTAATAACTTCTTCTGAGATGTTTGAAGGCGTTTCAGCATAGTGTGAAAATTCCATAGTGGAAGTTGCACGCCCTGATGATAACGTTCTAAGTGTGGTTACATAACCAAACATTTCTGAAAGAGGCACTGTAGCTTTTACAGTTTTTGCACCTGCTCTATCGCCCATGTCACTTACTTGTCCACGACGACGGTTAAGGTCTCCTACAATATCTCCCATGTTTTCTTCGGGAGTAATAACTTCTAATTTCATGATTGGTTCCATGATCACTGCCTTGGCTGCTTTGGCTGAATTTTTAAATCCTAGCTTAGCGGCTAATTCGAAAGAGAGTTGATCCGAATCCACATCGTGATACGATCCATCTTTCAAAGTCACTTTTACAGCATCTACTTCATAGCCAGCAAGTGGTCCATTGACCATGGCCATTTTGAAACCTTTTTCGATCGAAGGAATAAATTCCTTAGGAACGTTTCCACCTTTAATTGCAGAAATAAACTGAAGTCCAATTTCGCCTTCATCTGCGGGCTCAATTGTAAATACAATGTCTGCAAATTTACCACGACCACCCGATTGTTTCTTGTAAACTTCTCTGTGATCTGCTGATTGTGTAATGGCTTCCTTATACTCAACTTGTGGTTGTCCTTGATTAACTTCAACTTTAAACTCACGACGTAAACGATCGACAATTACATCTAAGTGTAATTCACCCATTCCTGAAATAATCGTTTGTCCTGAAGCTTCGTCAGATCGCACTGTAAAGGTTGGATCTTCTTCTGCTAACTTTGCTAAACCTAGGCCTAATCTATCAACATCTGCTTTAGTCTTAGGCTCTACCGCGATTCCAATTACGGGATCCGGGAAGTCCATAGATTCTAAAACAATTGGATGTTTTTCTGCTGACAATGTATCTCCTGTTTTAATGGACTTAAATCCAACAGCAGCTCCAATATCACCTGCTTCGATAAAATCGATTGCATTTTGCTTATTAGCGTGCATTTGGTAGATACGAGAAATACGTTCTTTTTTACCTGAACGGTTATTTAACACATACGAACCTGCATCTAAACGACCTGAATAGGCACGGAAAAATGCTAGACGTCCTACAAAAGGATCAGTAGCAATTTTGAATGCTAAAGCCGCAAACGGCTCTTTTACATCTGGCTTACGTAGTTCTTCTAATTCAGTATCTGGATTCACCCCTACAATACCTTCTTTATCCGTTGGTGCAGGTAAATAACGACATACAGCATCTAAAAGAAACTGAACACCTTTATTTTTGAATGCAGAACCACAGATCATAGGAATAATGGCCATATCCATTACAGCAGCTCTCAATGCAGCATGCACCTCTTCTTCTGTAATAGAGTCTTCATCTTCCATGAATTTCTCTAAAAGGTTCTCATCGTAACTTGCAACTTCTTCAATAAGTTTTGCACGAAGGATTCTTGCTTCTTCTTTCAAATTTTCAGGAATGTCAACAACGTCAAATGTTGCGCCCATACCTTCTTCGTGCCAAATAATCGCACGGTTTTTGACTAAATCTACAATTCCTTTAAAATCTTCTTCGTCACCAATGTTTAAAACGATTGGTACTGCATTAGAACCTAACATTTCTTTTACTTGACTACAAACCATCATAAAATCAGAGCCTTGACGGTCCATTTTATTTACGAAACCAATACGTGGCACTTTGTAGTTATCGGCGAGTCTCCAGTTGGTTTCAGATTGAGGCTCAACACCATCAACTGCACTAAACAAGAATACTAACCCATCAAGTACACGTAATGAACGGTTTACTTCAACCGTAAAATCAACGTGACCAGGGGTGTCAATAATATTAAAATGGTATCCTTTTGTGTCTTCAACAGGTTTTCCATTGTTTCGTTGGAAATTCCCATTCACAGGTTGTTGCAGCAGACGTAATTGTAATACCTCTTTCTTGCTCTTGTTCCATCCAGTCCATTGTTGCAGCACCATCGTGTACTTCTCCAATTTTGTGAGAAACGCCTGTGTAATAAAGAATACGCTCAGTCGTAGTGGTTTTTCCTGCATCAATATGCGCAGCAATTCCAATATTTCTTGTAAATCTTAAATCTCTTGCCATTTCTTATTAAAATCTAAAGTGAGAGAATGCTTTATTCGCTTCAGCCATCTTGTGAGTGTCTGTACGTTTTTTAACCGCTGCTCCTTCTTCTTTAGCCGCAGCTAAAATTTCAGAGGCTAACTTTAAAGCCATAGATTTTTCATTTCGCTTTCGTGCAAAGCTAATTAACCACTTCATAGCGGTCGATATTTTACGATCTGGTCGTATTTGCATTGGAATTTGAAAGGTTGCACCTCCAACACGACGGCTACGTACTTCTACGTGCGGCATCACATTAGATAAAGCATCTTTCCATATTTCTACTGCAGTTTTTTCTTCGTCTGTTTTCTTTTCTTCTATGATATCCATTGCATCATAGAAAATTTTGAATGCTGTCGACTTTTTACCGTCCCACATCATCATGTTCACGAAACGTGTTACCAATTGATCGTTAAATTTTGGATCTGGCAACAGCGGTCTTTTTTTCGCCTGTTTTTTTCTCATGTCTTCTTTTTAAAAATAAATTATTTCTTAGGGCGTTTTGCACCATACTTAGATCGACGTTGTGTACGACCCGAAACACCTGCGGTGTCTAAAGCCCCACGTACAATGTGGTATCTAACTCCTGGTAAATCTTTTACCCTTCCACCTCTAACTAATACTATCGAGTGCTCTTGTAAATTATGTCCTTCACCACCGATGTATGCGTTGACTTCGTTTCCATTTGTCAACCGAACTCTTGCAACTTTACGCATTGCTGAATTTGGTTTTTTTGGAGTCGTCGTGTAAACACGAGTACACACACCACGTCGCTGAGGACAAGAATCTAAAGCAGCCGATTTACTCTTCTTAGTTATTTTGGCTCTTCCTTTTCTTACTAATTGTGAAATTGTTGGCATATTCTATATACTATTTTTTTTAAATCCTCTTCTTAGAGGGCTGCAAAGGTAAACATTAAAATGAATTATTCAAATCATAACTCTATAATTTTAAAATAATTACGTTTTTTTAAGGCGATTAAATAATTTGAATCCTTTTTACGTTAGTTTTACATTAAAATCATTTTTGTGACGATTCGTTTAAAGTTATTTATTGGGATTTTAGGCGCTTTGGGCGCCATTAACATAGGGACTGCTCAAGCGCTTGAGTTGAAAATTACCAGCGCTAACGTGCTTCATTTAGAGGTGATCGAAACGATCGGATACACCAAAACCTTTGAGGATTTCTCCACACTTGAAACTCAAATTTCATCTTTGACAGCACAACTCTATCAACTTGGGTATATTGAAGCGCAAGTTCTTGAAATTTCTAAAAACCTTCCCTTGGTAGTGGCAACGATGGCACTGGGGCCAAAATACGATACCATTAAACTATATGCAGATAAAGAACTTTTTAATTTTTTAGAACTAGAATCCAGTAACGACCTTGAAAACAACTCCTATTATAGTGTGGATGTTTCTGATCTAGAATCTACGCTTAACAGTCTGACCAACTTATTAACTTCAAAAAGCCATCCCTTTGCCAGCGTCTCTTTAAAAAATATCAGTCCAATAAATATGACAACCCTAATCGCCGATTTAGTGGTTAAAAAAAAACAGTCAAGACAGCTTCAATCTGTTGAAATTAAAGGCTATGAGAAATTCCCACGGGCATTTATCAAGCAGTATCTTGGCATAAAAGTCAACACGCCTTTTGATCTTAAAGCCATTCAGTCCAAAACGGAGGCACTGAACCAACTCAACTTCACCAACCAACTTCGACCTGCAGAAGTGTTATTTACACAAGACACCACCCGAGTGTATTTATATTTAGAAAAAACCAAAAGCAATCGATTTGATGGGTTTTTAGGATTTGGATCGGACGAAACCTCTGGAAGCTTAGAATTGAATGGATATCTCAATCTGAATCTAGTTAACAATTTGAACTTTGGTGAATCGTTTCGACTTAATTATAGAAGCGACGAAAATGAACTAAAAACATTTGAAACACAGCTCACCCTTCCCTATTTATTTAAATCGCCCATAGGAAGCGAATTACAGTTAAATATCATCAAAAAAGACAGTACTTTTACTACGACCGATCAGGCCGCTAGCTTGTATTATCAAATCAACCCAAAACAAAAGGTGTTTTTAGGGATTAAATCTTCACAATCGAACGCATTGACTGCAGAATCTATTACGAGGGTTCAAGATTTTCGAACCACTGCTTATGAATTGCGCTATGAGTATCTGCAACGCAACACCAATAATTTATTAGTGCCCTTAAAACGATTTTTTGAAGTCCGTTTATCGAAAGCCACTCGAAAAATTACGGACACAGAAACCAATCAAACAACATACACTTTAAAAGCGTCCAATATTTTCAGTTTAAATCTCAAAAATAGTATTTACCTTAGGCTCAATGCACAAAGCCTCAATTCCGAAAACTATTTACAAAACGAACTCTTTCGATTTGGAGGGATTAACGCCATCCGCGGTTTTGAAGAAAACAGCATCACTGCGAAACAGTTTGGAATTCTTGCTACGGAATACCGCTACCAACTCAGTCCTGGGCTCTACATTCATTCTATTATAGATGCTGCGTATTTTGAAACCCCCACCCAATCCAACCAAAAACTGTTTGGATTTGGTTTTGGATTTGGACTGCTCACCGAGGCTGGCGTCTTAAAATTTAACCTCGCCAACGGCAAAACTGAGACCCAAAACTTTAAGTTCTCTGACTCTAAAGTACATTTGAGTTTAACAGCCACATTTTAATTTTGTTTTCGAAGGAATAAATACATTTTTGTTAAAGGAATGTTAAAATAATAGGGGTTCATTTTTTTATTAACTTTTTATTAAGACTTTTGGATAAGACTTTTGGATAAGACTAATTCAAAACATTTAAAAGAATGAAAACCAAATTTACAATGATGTTAACGCTATTTATGGCGTTAACAGTGCAGATTTCATTTGCACAACAAAAAACAATATCGGGTACCGTCTCCGATGAAAATGGATTGCCTCTAATAGGAACCACCGTTCTAGTTGTTGGAACTTCCTCAGGAACGACCACTGATTTTGACGGAAACTACTCTATTAGAGCAAAAACAGGCGATGTCCTTAGCTACAGCTATGTTGGGTATGCTACCCAAAACATAACGGTTGGCGCATCAAGCACTATCAGAGTTACAGGTAATTGAAGATGAATTATATACTTTAGGCGGTGTAACTGCAGATCCAACAGGTGTTGTACCACATTTTGATATTACTGCTGCACCCGCTAGAACGGATGACACAAACATTCCTACTTTTAATTAGACAATAAACATAGTTTTGATACAACCATAGGTTGGCGGATTAAATTGTAAAATAAGTGTTAATAGTTAAATCATAAAAAAACCACCCAATTCGGGTGGTTTTTTTATGTCAAAAACAATTAGTTTGTGAATATTTGATTCATATGACATTTAGAGAGCCATAAATTCAATTATTGTTTAACTTATAACATAGAATATGAACATAATTTAATAAAATAGTACAATTTAGCTTATTATGCTTAATTATAAATGAAATTAAATAAACAAAAAGTTGGATATTTGAGTTATAATCGTCACATTTGCGAGGACTAATTTAAATAAACAACAAAAATGAAAACAAAGTTTAGAATCATTCTAACGCTATTCTTGGCGTTTACTGTGCAACTTTCATTCGCACAACAACTTACCGTAACAGGTACCGTTTCAGATGATAGTGGGATGCCACTTATAGGGGCAACTGTAGCAATTGCAGGCACTTCAACTGGAACAACATCCGATTTTGACGGAAATTACTCTATCAAAGCAAACCAAGGAGATGTCCTTAGTGTAAGCTATGTAGGCTATTCGAGTCAAGACATTACTGTTGGAACAAGTACTACAGTAAATGTAACTTTAGCACCAGACAACTCTTTAGAAGAAGTTGTTGTGACCGCTCTTGGTATTAAAAGAGACGAAAAAGCTTTAGGATATTCGGTACAAAGTATTAAAGGTGAAGGTATGACTGAAGCAAGAGAGAGTAACATCTCAAATGCTTTAAGTGGTAAAATTGCTGGGGTACAAGTCACTGGAACTTCTGGTAGCGTTGGTGCTTCCTCTAGAATTGTATTAAGAGGAAACTCTTCTATTACAGGAAACAACGAACCGTTATACGTAGTAGATGGTGTGCCAATCGATAACCGTAGTTATGGAAATGCTGGTTCAAGTGGTGGAGTTGATTTACCAAATGGAGCTGCAGATATCAATCCAGACGATATTGAATCGGTAACAGTCCTTAAAGGCCCTAATGCAGCTGCATTATATGGTTTGAGAGCTGGTAACGGTGTGATTGTAATTACAACTAAAAGAGGAAGTGCTGGGAAAAAATTCAGTGTTTCTGTAAATAGCAACATTACATTCTCTAATCCTTTATTATTACCAAACTACCAAAACTCATATGGTCAAGGTGGTGATCCTTCTTACTTCGAATACGTAAATGGCGCAAGTGGCGGTGTTGGCGATGGTGTTGATGAAAGTTGGGGTCCTCCTTTGGATGTTGGTTTAGAATTTGTACAATGGGATTCTCAATTATATAGTGGACAACCATTACCATGGATTTCTCGTCCAAATAACGTAAGAGATTTCCTTGATACAGGTGTAAACACATCTAACAATGTATCATTATCAAATGAAAACTTCAGATTATCTATTGGTAATTCAGAGGAATTAGGTATGGTACCAAATACATCGTTAGAAAAAATAACGATTGGACTTAGTGGTTCAATAGAGTTAGGAGAACGTATGACTGCTGCTGTATCTTTGAACTATTTCAATATTGATAGTGGAAACTTACCAATCTCAGGATATAACAATGAGAATCCATTTCAACAGTTTATATGGTCTGCAAGAAATGTAGATTTCCAATCTCTTAGAGACTGGAGAAGTTTTCCTTTAGCGCCAGTAGGAACTGCTGCAGAAGGAACGCCTTTAAACTGGAATCATAATTTCCAAAACAACCCTTACTGGGTGTTAGAAACAAATCTTAATACCTTTTCTAAAGATCGTTTAATTGGTAGTATCGATTTAAACTACGATTTAACGGATTGGATGTCTTTAAGTACTAAAATAGGAACAGACAGTTACAGTCAATTAGAAACGCAACGTCAAGCAATTGGAAGTAACAACGCCCAAAACGGGAGTTACTTTGAGAGTTCAAAGACGATTTGAAGAAATTAACGCGAGTGCGTTATTGACAATCAACAAAGCAATTTCTGAAGACATTGGATTCTCTCTTAGTGTTGGTGGAAATCAAATGAGAAGAACATACAATGCTATCTCTGGGTACCTTCCTAGTTTAGAGTTACCAAACTTATACAACCTTTCCAACCTTCAAACAGGTGCGACTGCAAGTTTAAGTGCAGTAACCTTAGTGAGCAAGAAATTAGTAGTGCCTATGCTTACGGACAATTTTCTTTTAAAGAAATGGTGTTTTTAGACTTTACTGCTAGAAATGACTGGGCAAGTATTTTACCAGTAGCAAACAATTCATTCTTCTACCCATCAGTTGCAGGATCCCTTTTAATATCTAAAATGGTTGATCTTTCTGCTGCTAAAATCGATTTCTTAAAAGTAAGAGGTGGATGGTCTGAAGTTGGTAGTACGGGTGCTTTAGGTGCTTATGCAATTAACTCGACGTTTGGATTAGCGAATACAGGCTTTGGTAACCAAGGATATTCTCCAAACACACAGTACAACCCGAACTTAAAAGCGGAAACTGTTACTGGAGTTGAATTTGGTTTAGATGCTAGACTCTTTGCAAACAGAGTACGTTTAAGTGCTACTTACTACGATCAATTGAGTGAGGATTTACTTGTACCAATACAAGTTTCTTCTTCAACTGGATTTACAAATTCATGGGATAATATTGCCGATATGAGCAATAAAGGTATTGAGATACAATTAGGCGCGACCATCATCGATAAAGGAGATTTCTCTTTTGATGTTGATTTAAACTGGGCTCAGAATGAGAGTGAAGTAACCTCTCTTGGTGGCTTAGATACCTATGTACTTGGTGGACAATGGGGAGTTTCATTAGAAGCGCGTCCAGGCCTTCCTTACGGTTCTATTGTAGGACGTGATTTCTCAAGAACAGATGACGGACAAGTTATTTATAGTAACGGTCTTCCTGTAATTGATTCAACTCAAAAAGTTCTTGGAAACATTGCTCCAGATTGGACTGGTGGTGCCAACTTTAGTGTTAAATACAAAAACTTCAGCTTAGCAGCACTTGTAGATGCTAAGATTGGTGGCGATGTACACAGTATGACGTACTCTTGGGGTCGTTATGCAGGTACCTTAGAAGAATCACTTATTGGTCGTGAGACTGGAGTTGTTGGAAACGGGGTTAGAGCTGATGGTAACGGAGGGTTTGTACCTAATGATGTTACTGTTTCTGCAAAATCATTTAACCAAGCATCTTACAGTAACAGTATCGAATCAAGTGCAATATTTGATGCCTCTTATGTGAAGTTAAGACAAGTGACTTTCGGGTATTCTTTACCATCTAAATTCCTTGACAAAGTTCCTTTTGAATCTATGAAAGTATCAGTTGTAGGAAGAAACTTAGCATTGCTTTATAAAAATGCACCACACATCGATCCTGAAACTGGATTTAGTAGTTCAAATGGAGAACAAGGTCAGGAATTTGGTCAGTATCCTTCTGCTAGAACAATTGGTTTTAACGTAAACTTAAAATTCTAAAAAAAAAATTATGAAAAACATAAACATTATACTATATGCTTTTTTAAGTTTTGTACTAGTAACAGGCTGTACAAAAGACTTTGAAGAGCTAAATCAAGATCCTAACAACCCGGTCGCAATTCCTGCGCACTTGTTATTAGGATATGCACAAAGAACCTTTGTGAACACAATCTACGGCGTTCAAGCTGGAGGAGATATGGGTGAATGCTGGGCACAACACTGGTCCAAAGTTCAGTACAACGACGAAGCGCGATACGTACCACGTAGAGGTGTAATTGACGCTGTATGGAGTAACATCTATACCCTAACAATTTCGGAGTCGTCAGCAATGTATGACTTAGCTGAAGTTGATGGAAACACCAACTTACAAGGTGTTGCATTAGTAATGCAGGCCATTGGATACCAAACGCTAACAGAGCTTTACGGTCCAATTCCTTTTACACAATCAATAGACGGTGCGGTTTTACAACCAGCATATGACAGCGAAAGTGTTGTTTTTGAAGGCGTTATTCAAATGCTAACGGATGCTGCTGCACTTTTATCTAGCGGATCAGGAAGTATCGTTCCAAGTTCAGATTTATTTTATGGTGGCGACACTAGCAAATGGCTAAAACTTGCTAACTCTCTGAAATTTAGAGCGCTTATGCGTATCTCATCTACAAGAAGTGTCGGTGCAGAATTACAAGCAATTGTAAACTCAGGAATGGTCTTTGGATCGAATGCAGACAATGCTCAGTTAACTTACTTATCAGCAGCTCCAGACGGTAACCCAATTTGGGAGACAATCGTTGACGGTGCTAGAGTTGAATATAAAGTAAACACTGTGCTCGTTGAATTATTATCTAGTCTTTCTGACCCTCGTTTAGAAGTCTATGCTTCACCTGCAGAGTCCGATGGAGTTATTAGAGGAAAACCTTCTGGATACGGAAATCAAACAACACTTCCAAATGAAGATTTAGGATACACCTATGCAGGCATCTCTGGATTAGGCGATTTTTACCTAAACCCAGAATTACCGGGTGTGGTAATGTCTTATTCTCAATTATACTTCTTAATGGCTGAAGCGGCTAACAAAGGGTATATTTCTGGTGGACTTTCAACTGTAAACACATTCTATAATAATGGTATTACAGCTAGTTTTGCTGCAAATGGTTTAAACGCTGCTGAATACTTAGCGCAAGACGGAATTGCGATCACTTCACAAGCAGATGGTACTTCAAAAATTGCAACCCAACAATGGATCGCTTTATTTGGACAAGGATTTGAAACGTGGACAGAATGGAGACGTACAAAACTTCCTGTATTAACACCAGCTGTTGAGGGAGATATTGCTGAAATCCCTTCTAGATTTTATTACCCAACATTAGAACCTTCTTTGAATAATGCAAATTATCAAACAGCGACTTCTAGTATTGGTGGTGACTTATTAACCTCTACTTTATTCTGGCAATAATAATTAACACTAAAAAATCATAAAAATGAAAAAAATCAAATATTTAATCCTCCCACTAATCGCATTATTTGCATTTACATCTTGTATAGATGAAGATAATGACGAATTAACAGGAGATGCAACAACAGGTGGACTTGTAAAAGTTAACAATCCACTGCTTAGTTATGTTGTTGGTGGTGGAAACACATACAGCGCAACAGCTTCTATTTACCAAGGAGCCGTACAGACATCGTCTGTTTCAATTTACAATTCCTTTACAAATTCAGTAACAGGCGACGTAAGTAATCGAGTCTTATTAGAAACTATTGAAATTACAGATACAACTATTGGATCTATTAGTAGTTTTTCTCTGTCATTTACTTATGAAGATTTAATTGCGAATATTGAAATTAATGGCGCTGGATTACCAGCTAATGACGGTCAACTTAACATTGGTGATTTCTGGAATTTAGAATATGTTTCATCAACTTCTGAGGGTGGGGCATTAAACAATGCCAAAACCACTAAAGTTGCTGTGGGGACACGTTATGCAGGAATCTATACCGTAACAGAAAGTGCATACTGGAATTCTGGTGGGTATATAGACCATTGGGATGATACCGATAGAATTATTGAATCTGTAGATGCTACTATTTACAGACATGCAGGTTTAGCGTATTGGGACGATAATGAGTTTTTCTTTACAGTAGACAACACAACAGGCTACATTACAGTAATGGATGTAGACTTAGATGAAGCAGCTTTATTGCTAAATGGTTCGCCTGTAATGACCTGTGAAGGTGCTGGAGGTACGTTTGAATCTATACCTTGTGGAGCGTCAACTTCATTTGCAAATCCTGACGATGTCAATGGTGTCGATGAATTAAATTTCACAATTGGATACTTTAGAGGTGTTGGAGCGACAAGAGAGTTTTATGAGAAATTGGTAAAACAAGTTGATTAATTAACATATAGATATATAATATGAAAAACAAATTTTTAAAAATAGCTTTAGTAATGAGTGCGATCATTCTTACTACAGCGTGTACTGAGGATGATGCTACAGGAGATGCTACAAATGCACCTTCTAGCCCATCATTAACAGTGGCATTAGATTTTGAAGGTGAGCAATCGCTTGTAGAAGCTGAAACCACTTATGGGTTTACTGTAAGCATCAGCGAAGCTCAAATTACGAATGTGAGAGTACACCTTTCACAAACAGGTGGAGACGCTACAAAAGGAGATGATTTCGATTTCCCATCAACTGTAACCATTGCTGCTGGAACTACATCTATTTCGGATGTATTCACCATTCACGCAGATGAAATACTTGAAGATACAGAAACAGCGACCATTCAAATAACGGATGGAACAGAAGCAAATTTAAATTCTATTTCTGGAACTTCAGTTACATTTAGCATTATGAACCATAGTGAAGATGATTTGGCTATTGGATTGTCTTGGGCGGCATCTAGTGCGGTGACTAACAATTATGGAGAAGCAATTGAAGCAACTGATTTAGCGGATATGCGTTTGTTAATTACAGACGTACCTTATACAGGAATTCTAACAGAAGAAGACGGAAGTGGGTTCGAAACGCTTAATTTTCTAGGTACATATCCTGATGGAGAGTATTATATTGTTGCTGATTTTTACAGTGCAAATGAAATTGCTATTGATTTAGATCTCGAAATTACACTTGATCAAGTGGGAGTTATTAATGGCGCAACCCATAGTTTTCCAGCCGCAGTGAATACTACTGACGCTTGTGCTGATTTACATTATATATTAGCAAAAGTAACGAAGGCCGGACAAGATTATACTCTAGAGAAAGTTGGTGAAAAAAGCGCCATGGATTTAGAAAATTATGTTGGAACTTGGTCAGGTGAAGACATGTGGGGTGATACTGAAGTTACCACTACACTTGATGCAGACGGTAATCTTGAAATTACTGGAGTTGGTGTTGTTTTCATGACTGATGGATGGTCAGAGACGATTTTAGAACAAGAAAAAGTGTTAATGGATGTTGATAAAACTACAGGTAGTTTTACAATTGAAGAACAACTCTACATGAAAACTGAGTATGATGGAGCGGTTCAACCCTTATACTATTTAAGTGGGACTGGAACCATTGATCCTTGTACAAATACAATGGATTTAGAATATGATTTCGTACAAGACGGTGTCTCTTATGTAGATTGGTTGACACAATACGGCTATTTCTTTCATGAAATAAATGTATTGAATGAAGAATAATAAGTAAAATAAAACCAAAAAAGGGGCTATCGAATAGATAGCCCCTTTTTAATTAAAAAAACATAAATATATAGATCATGAAAAAAACTATACTCTTAATTTTAGTTCTAGTCTTTGTTGACCTATCCGTAAATTCTCAAAACACGAATAGAGTTTTAAACTCATTTCAACAGGTAACAAATGCAACAGTAAAATTCCAGAAAAACATACCAACGCCTAGTTTGGTTAGTTTTCCTGCTAACAATTCACTTTCCCTAAAAGGAAAAAGCATAGAAGATAAAGTCGCTAACTTTTTAGCAACAAACCAATCTATCTATGCGATCAACTCTACAGATCAAACACTTAGTGATGGTGTCACCAAAACCGATAACTACGGATTCAAACACCACACCTTAAAACAACATTATAAAGGCGTACCCGTCTATGATGGACAATTAAAATTTCATTTTGATAAAAATGAAAACTTAAGGTCCATAAACGGAACCATTATTTCTGATATTTCCTTAGATGCAAAACCTCGCTTAAACAAACAACAAGCAGGTGAAATTGCAGTTGAATTGGTGAAAAATCAAAATATCAATGCTTCAAGCAATCCGTTAAAAACAATTACAAACGAATTATTTATCTTTCCTAAAGGCCTCGTTCAAGGGGTTATCACTTCGAAGCATTTAGCCTACAGAATTGAAGTCCGTAATGATGTCGATGTAAGAGAATATCTTTTTATAGATGCTAAAACCGGAAAACTGGTGGAGCAATTTACAGGAATGGCACATGCACTTGACAGAGTTCTGTATGAAGGAGATACGAGTGACCAACGTTGGACAGAAGGTAATTTATTTCCTGGGTTTCTAAACCCAGACCAGCGAACTCTAATCAGTTCTGCAGGTCATATATATCATTTATTTAATAACACCTTTGGTTTTGATTCCTATGATGGGAATGGGGCACAAATGAAAACTATAAATAACGACGAAGCGACAGACTGTCCAAATGCGTCATGGAATGGCGTTAATACAAGTTATTGTGAAGGCGTAATTTCTGACGATGTCGTCGCACATGAATGGGGACATGCCTACACAGATGGAACGAATGATTTAATCTATGCTTTCGAATCAGGCGCACTAAATGAAGCCTACTCTGATATTTGGGGAGAAACTGTTGATTTATTAAACAGTTACAACGACGATGGAGAGGATCTTTCTTTACGGACAAGCAGTAATAGTTCGTTACGTTGGAAAATGGGTGAAGATTCATCTGCATTTGGAGGAGCCATTAGAGATATGTGGGATCCAACCATTTTAGGAGATCCCGGTAAAGTATCGGATAACAATTTTGTATGTGGAGCAGGAAATGATGGAGGGGGAGTTCATGCCAACTCAGGGATTGCAAACCACTTATATGCGTTACTCGTGGATGGAGGCACCTATAATGGTCAAACTATTAGTGCCTTAGGATTTACCAAAGCAGCGCATATTTTTTGGCGTACGCAAAGTGAATATTTGACGTTTACAAGTGATTTTGGAGTGTTTGCAAATGCGATAGAAGCAGCGGCAACAGACTTAATTGGCATTAATCTTGAGGGGCTATCTACCACCGAAACTCCAGCTGGACTTTCTGGACAAATTATTACAACCGCAGACGTCGCAAATATTACTAAAGCGTTACTCGCTACGGAATTAAGAGAGGATAATGCTTGTGATTATGCAACACTCTTAGACACCGAGACCCCTGCCATATGTGGTGCAGCAAGTTCAAACCCCATTTTTAGTGAAGACTGGGAAAGTGGACTCGGTAACTGGACCGTGACGCAACATGCGGAAAACGCCTCATGGGAATCTAGAGAATGGACGATTACAACAGAGCTTCCCGATAACAGAACGGGATCAAGCATCTATGCTCCAAATCCTAAAAATGGTGATTGTGCTACGAATTTACAAAACGGAATAATTAGACTCGAAAGTCCAACAATTTCCATCCCGAATTACACAAGCGGAACCTTTGAATTGGCGTTTAATCACAACGTTGCAACGGAAAAAGATTATGATGGAGGAAATCTAAAATACAGTATTGATGGCAGTGAGTGGACACTCATACCAGCAGCTTCATTTACTCAAAACCCATACAACCTCACACTAAATAACTCTAACAACGACAGTCCGATGAGTGGTGAAATCGCTTTTTCTGGAAGTGATGAGGGAGGATCTCTAAGTGTATGGGGCCAAAGTGTCGTCGATTTATCATCTATGGGGATCACAGCAAATAAGACGCTCAAACTGAGATGGGAATTTGGAAGTGATGGCTGTAATGGCATAGATGGATGGTATGTAGACGAAATTGTGGTTTACAATTGTTCTGAAAGTTTATCTGTTGCAGATATTAACAGCGTTAATGATATTCTAAGTATATATCCAAATCCGTCAACAGGTGTTTTCAACTTAAAACTTAAAAACGTTTCAAATATTAGTTTTGATTTGTTTGACATTACTGGAAAGACCATTATGAGCAAAGTGCCGGTGAGCAGGAATGAATTTAAGCTCGATTTAAACCAATATCAAAAAGGGATGTATTTTATGAAAATAAAATCTGATTATGGAACCACAACGAAGAAACTTGTGATTCAATAAAAGCAACCAAAAGTAAAATTTTAAAACCACCCAATTCGGGTGGTTTTTTTATGAGCGGATGTTAGTATAAAATTTGAGCCGATTACTTACTTTTGCAGCATGGAGAAAGAAACCAAAATATATGGCCTTCGGGCTATTATTGAAGCCATTGAAGCAGAAAACACTATTGATAAAGTGTTTTTACAAAAAGGACTCAGTGGCGAATTGTTTGCAGAATTAGAAAAACTGTTGCGTAAACAAAACATCAACTTTTCGTATGTGCCCGTTGAAAAGCTAAACCGATTGACGCCCCACAACCACCAAGGTGCGGTGGCTAACATGTCGCCCATCGCATTCTATGACTTGGAAGAACTGATCACTGCCGTTCAAGGCACCAAAGAAAATCCATTATTTTTACTCCTCGATCAAATAAGTGATGTCCGAAATTTTGGCGCCATTATCAGAACCGCCGAATGTACAGGCGTGGATGGAATCATCGTTCAAAAAAGTGGTGGTGCTCCCATAAACGGAGACACTGTTAAAACAAGTGCCGGTGCGGTTTTTAACATACCGATCTGTAAAGTCGATCATATCAAGGATGCTATGTTTTATTTACAAGCCTCCGACATCAAAGTTGTTGCAGCCACCGAAAAAACAGAGGATACCATTTACGACATCGATTTTAAAAAAGGATGTGCCATTATTATGGGCTCTGAAGACCGAGGCATCAATCCGTCTATTTTAAAACTAGTGGACGACAAAGCTAAGCTACCTATGTATGGCAGTATTGCGTCTCTAAATGTTTCCGTAGCTTGTGGAGCGTTTCTATATGAAGTCGTCAGACAACGCCTCTAAGTGTCTTTTTCTTTGTAGTTGTATTGAATCTCTACCGAAGGATCTGCCGTGTGAGTTTCTTCTATGGTTTGGATAAAATTTCCGTCGGCATCAAACTGTTGTAAGAAAGGGATCTTCGGCTTCGTTATAGTTTTGATCTTCCCACACATACTTAGAGGGTTTCGCAATTTCTTTTTTAAACCCTAATAGCAAATATAAACCCGACAATCAACCCGGAAAGATGCCCTTCCCAAGACATATTCTCTTTAATTGGAAACACATACCACAACATACTACCAGATACAAAAATACCACCACAAGGGAGAGCGCTGTCAATCGGTAGTGTTTAGAGAAAATCCCTTTGAACAGCGTAAAAAACTCATCAACACATAAATAAGTCCACTCGCTCCTATATGATAGGCCGAACTTCCAATCATCCAAGTGAGGGCTCCAGAGGCTAAAATTCCAAATAAAATAACCTGGTCCATGCCATAGGCTCTGATAGAAATAAAACAGCGCCATCGACAACACCAATAATGGCGTCGAATTGTGATACAAATGTTGCTACACTACCATGGATAAACGGGCTAAATAAAACTCCTCTTAACCCTGATAACGTTCGTGGGTACACGCCTAAATCATTAAACCGGAATCCAAACCGGAGTTCCATCCAATACACAATCCAAAGCACTAACACAAACGCAATCGGATAGCCGATCACGCCTGTGGAAAACTCGAAATGGATGCTTGTGGATTCATGTCTATAAATTTACTAAACCTCAGCAAATAACCCGCCAAAAAAAGGCATTATGTTAGAATGTCATATTTATATGAAAAAAAACTTTAGTTTTGTAAGATGAATGCACCCTTGGCAGAACGCTTACGTCCAAAAAAATTGACTGATTATATTAGTCAATCACACCTCATTGGACCTCAACGGCGCACTGACGCAAGCTTTAAAACAGGGCTTGATTCCCTCCATGATTTTTTGGGGCCCGCCAGGCATTGGAAAAACAACCCTTGCCACGATCATCGCTCCAAGAATCTGAACGTCCTTTTTATACGCTTAAGCGCCATCAGTTCGGGCGTCAAAGATGTGAGAGAAGTCATCGAAAAAGCAAAAACAAGTGGGGGTTTGTTTACCACCAAAAATCCCATTTTATTTATTGATGAGATTCATCGGTTTAGCAAATCACAACAAGACTCCTTGCTTCAAGCCGTGGAAAAAGGCTGGGTCACTCTTGATCGGAGCCACCACCGAAAACCCTAGTTTTGAGGTCATCTCTGCCCTACTCTCGCGCTGTCAGGTGTACACTTTAAAACCATTTGATACACAGAAGATCTGGAGTCGCTCTCTAACACGTGCCATCGACAACGGATGAAGTGCTTATCTAAAAAGAAAATTAAACTTAAAAGAAACCGAAGCCTTACTGCGTTTGTCGGGGGGCGATGCTCGTAAATTGCTTAATATTTTTGAATTGATTGTCAATTCTGAATGCTGCAAATGAAGTCACAATCACCAACGATCTGGTCTTCGACAAGGTTCAGAATAGCACGGTTTTATATGACAAAACTGGCGATCAGCACTACGATATCATTTCGGCGTTTATAAAATCTATTCGCGGAAGTGACCCCAACGGCGCCGTCTATTGGCTGGCCCGCATGCTTGAAGGCGGCGAAGATGTGAAATTTATCGCCCGACGCTTGCTGATCCTTAGCTAGTGAAGATATTGGAAATGCCAATCCAACCGCTTTAGTATTAGCAAACAGCACCTTTCAATCGGTCGCTGCCATCGGCATGCCCGAAAGTCGAATTATTCTTAAGTCAATGCGCCACCTACCTAGCGTGTTCACCAAAAAGTAATGCCGCCTTATGCCGCCATAAACCAAGCCATTGATGTCGTGAAAAACACAGGGAATCTTTCGGTACCACTGGACATTCGAAATGCCCCTACCAAATTGATGAAAGATTTGGGCTATGGCGAGTCGTATAAGTACGCACATAATTATGATCTCAATTTTGTAGCACAAGAATTTTTACCGAAGGCATCGAAAATACACGCTTCTATAAACCAGGAAATAATGCCCGTGAAAATGCGCAACAAGACTTTTTAAAACAACGCTGGAAAGACAAATACAATGATTAACGTTGAATGTTCAGTGCTTCAATCGTAGTTTTACCATTTTCGATATACTCACGAACCCAGTTTTGTCCACGTTTATAAATAATGCCTGCTTGACCTTCTATAATATAAACCGCTATCAAACACGTTGCATGGGCCGAATATTTCGTTTTTTAGAACTTTGAATCTATAAAATCATATCCCTGAATCTCGTTAGGGTGACTATCAATTTCTAGAACCCACTAGTTTTTTAGACACTTCTGTCTTATTGGACTTCTGCTACAACAACGGGAACGGGCATACGTTTGTTAGCTCTACAGAAGGTGCTGGAATTTGAGTTTTTCTTGGTAGATGAAACTTCTGGAACAGACGCCATATGTATTATGTAGCGGAGTCGCTTGTACGGATTTGAATGCATTTCTCGAAGTGCTTCATGGTATGCTTTTTTGTAATTCTTTATGTCTTTAGAGGTTCCAGTTTCGGATGTAAAGACAATCGTCATTTCCTTACAATTGGTGACAAGTTCTAACTGGAGTTTCGTTTTTAAAAACCCTTTCGTATGAATCACGTTTGCATTTAGACTCTAAGCACTTATTCTGATATAAATCTTGAGGGCTAGTTATCGGTTGTCTATTAACAACCTTAAAGCCACTTTTTTTAAGCAGAAAACGTGGTTAAATCGTTTAGTTGATGTTGATCTGCTAGATCTTTAAAAAATCAAATTTTTCATGGACTGTTACATACTTATAATCATTATATTCGATTGAGCCATGAATTCATGTTCATACTCAATACTAAAAGGAAAATAGTAAAATTTAGTTTTCATTATTTTTAAATATATAGTTAAACCCTAATTGTAAAGATACACTTTGTGATTTAGCTACGTTTTGATAATCCAATAAATTATCGGCCATCACATAAAACTGAACAGGACCCAAAGCAGCAGACATTCCGAGTCCAACATTTTTAGATGAATATGTATCCACAGTATAGGTCGCTTTGAGCTGTAAGCCCTTTGAGAAGTTTTCGATAATAAAATGCCGACAATGCCCACTGTAAATGATTGGGGCGTTTCATACGCAAACAAATGAACCCCTACTCTATTTTGAAAGCTTGGATCTGAGTTGATCTAGGCAGTTACATTCTTTGTTGACTTTTTTTCCAAAATTATAACTCACAGAACTATTCAGCTTTAAAGGACGCCATTTTATGTAGGCCGTTGTAGTACTATCGACTTTCAAATAGATCCTCAAATTCATTCTTCAACTTCGTCCCAATACTCTTGAGCTGTTTGCCCTGAACTAACTTCTGGAAAGACCGATTGAATGCCTTCATATTCTAAATAATCCGCTAACCTCATAATTTTGAACATCTTTAGAATAATCGATGAAACCCTAGGTCTTGAAGACTTGCGTCAACGGTCCATTCTGGAGCTCGGTTCGTGGGTAAACCCGACATCAATACCCACTCCTAGATTTCCGCCTAGCAGAAAGTCGATTTCTTTAAAATATCAACCTCGTTAGTGGCAGTTGAATTCGGCAATGGATGATACTCCCGAAGTTTGTAATTTCATGTCTAGATCAATAATGTGAGTCAAGGAATTATGCAGTCCCTTCCACCGTCGTAAAAGATCCCGTAATTTTCGGTTGAGGAAGCATGCACAATGCTAGAATATACTTTGCCTCGCAAGCCTACGGTCCATTTGGGATTAATTTTTTTATTCACGCCTACATGAAAAACGGAGGCCACTTCGGCACTTACACTCAGATCGCCAAGATTGAAACGCCTGTCTAAATTATTGTAATTGCCTTCGAGCGCCAAAACCGCATAATCCTTTGGGAAATAGAAAAACACATCGGATTCTTGGTACATTCCAAAGGACAATGAAGACCGCTTTTTCTGAAGAAGATTTTAATTTAAATCCACGCTGAAAAAATATCTAATTGTTGATTGAATCCAAAAAAATCTTTGGCGTCCATATCATATACAACATCTTGTAATTTTTGATTAAAATCTCGCCCATCATCAGCAAAAACATCAAATGCAGAAAACCCCGTCACACCCGCATTAAAATGAATATGAGAAAGTAGTGGCACCCCTATAAACCCTTTATAATCAATCTGAGCACCCTGGATTTAAAAGCATTTGTTGTGGCACATCCTGTAAACCCATATAAGAGCTGCTTATTTTGTGCGTTGAAGGGATATAAAAACGCCCAAGAATCAGTAGCCACCTCATTCTGATATATTTTAAATAGAAGATCCCTTTGGACTTTAAGGCAATTGCACCTTCCGAAGCTGGTGGTTAAAACAGAGCCGGTTGGGCTTGATAGTCAACTGTGAGTGTAATATCTAAGCTAGTACTTGCTTTCAGAGGCCTCCAAAGTACTTGCTATCAAAAACCTCTGTATGTTCCGTCGCAAGAGGTGTGTTCGTAGGTGAATTTTCTATACTAGCAATCGAAATGGTATGCTGTAGCGTGTTTGAAGTGATCATAAAAATCCATCTTAAATTCAAACGCTTTATTGAAACTGTTTGTGACTTCATATACCAACTCTGCTTTTAAAAGGTTTTCATTAGCAAAGTCTCGATAGAGAATGCGTCTAAAACAATTAGCATCCGTAATGGTAAAGCACTTCGGCTCCAACTATCATCGAGAAAAGCGACTGCCGTTTCTTCAATTTCCACCAAACTGACTTCTATAATTGGAGTCAGAACCAAGGGACTCCGCTTGATCAAAGTCAGTGTCCTTTACACACGAAAAAGAAACCAATACACTAAAGAAATAAGAGTAGAATTCTTTTAAAAACATTGTGATTCTATTCATGATAAAACTTGGGTTAGTTTGTAATGTAAACTATTAAAACTACAATTTTATTTTCTAAAGATACTTTTTTAATTCTGATAAATCTTCTACACCAATGATGTCATCGGCTAATATTTCGTCGTGGTAGTTAAAACAAATGGCAGCCATTCCAAAGTTGAGATCGCCCCCATGATGTCCGCCTCTAAGATTGTCACCAATCATCAAGCTGTTTTCGGCAGTGGCTTTCGCCATTTTCAGCGCATGATTAAAAATTTTAGGGTTGGGTTTTTTGACGCCTACCATTTCTGAGTTCGTAACCGTTTGAAAAAAATGATCGATATTAGATTGATTCAGTTTACCGTGCTGAACTTCTTTGAATCCATTGGTAATAATATGAAGTGTATACTTTGGCTGTAAATACTCCAACAGCTCAATGGTGCCTGGAAATAGATGATTAAACGTACAGAGGTGTGTGACGTAATCATCCGATAATTTATGAATAATTCGCGTTGACACCTCAATTTTCAATGCCTTAAAAGCATCATTGAGGCGTGCAAATTTTAAGCTTCTTTTTATCAATTTTTTCTTCTCTATACAACTTCCAGTACTGTAGGTTTATGGGGACATAAACTTTTTAAAAAATCGGATAAATCAATCTCTAAATTGTTCAATTCAAAAATCTTTTCGAAAAGTCAATGCTGAGTTTTTATCAAAATCCCAAAGCGTGTGATCTAGGTCGAAAAAAATATGTTCTTTATGATGAAATGTCATTGGAAGTATCTAGTATAAGATTAAATAATGATTTAAAATCTGCCCATCGCGCATTGGGACTGAACGCGTAGTTGTGAAAAATAAACGTGAAAGTTCCGTTAACTTTTTGAACTTCTGAGATGGCTTTTATTACGGTTTCTTTTTTATCCAATAATGAAGCATGCTTTAAAAGTACAAAATCCATGAGTTGATAGGGATGAATCATTAAAGGAGTTTGGATTTCATAATCTAAATCATAAAACAAAAATGGCGTGCAGGTTCCAGCTCTAAAACCAATCGTATTTGGATATCCCATAGAATAATCCGAGTGAATTTCAAGATCTATATAATTTCGATACGTTGTAGGAATATTAACTTTTGAAAACGAAGACCGCGCCGATGATGTCACGGAGTTAGTTACCGCATCCATTTGGCGTTTTTCAGATTTCAATATATCTAGAGAGTCCAGTGCCATATAGGAGGCTTTGATGCCCACATGACAATAATCGGCAATAGACTTTATTAGAGATACAAACTGTTTTTTATTGAGACTGTTATTTTTGTCATAGGTGGTAAACTCTCCTATTAAGAAAAATACATTAAACTTTGTTTGCGTTGATTTTTGACGATTGATGATCCATTTGAAATTGTCATAGGGATCTTTTTTAAATCCAAATAAAACTGAAAATCGATCGTATAAAAACTTAAATTGTAAACTAAATAAATCGGTCAATGACTCGCCAAAAGTCCTCAAGAATCCTTTGTTTTTATAGTGATAAGCCACTGGCACATCGATGACTGGATGGATGGAATATTGCCGCGATTCAAACTGGTAATTGGGATACTGTACTTCGAGCGCTGCTTTAAATTTATACGCCCAAATGTCGATCACGGGTTGATGCAAAAACCCCGATTTAAAAGCCAAACTTTCCTCTTTAGTAAAACGTCCATAAGAATCTTTGACGTGCGGTAAATATTCTTCATATCGACTTAATAAATAAAAAGAGGCTGAAAATATATCAAAAGGAATGTGACTTTTTTCGCCACTTCCAAAAAAACATTTTGTGTCCTCCCAAGCCTGAACATTGAGCTCAATATCAGACAAGCCCTGCTCCAACAAAAGACCATTACTTTTTACAAAAAACTCACTCCCCAAAGGTTGCACCCCATAAGACATTTTTAAACTGTCGTGTGCAATAAATTCCTCGATTACATTTGTAAAAGAGACGGGTATTTTGAGAATTCGAGTACAGATTTGTTTAAAAACATATTTGAGTCTCGGCGTAATTTTAGACGTGTAAATTAATAGCATTAGAGTAAGCTTTCATCGGCAAAACTAAAATAGGCCTTTTCTGTGACAATTAAATGATCTAAGACTTTAATATCTAAACTTTCGGCCGCTAATTTTAATTTTTGAGTGAGTTGGATATCCGCTGGACTCGCCACGAGCGTGCCCGATGGATGATTGTGTACCAAAATGAGTCCAACTGCTGAAGACTCCAAAGCTTGCTTTAGAACCAACCGAATGTCAACGACTGTTCCAGTCATGCCGCCTTTACTTAGTTGTGTTTTTGCTATTATTTTGTTAGAATTGCTTAGGTACACTACCCAAAATTCTTCGTGCTGAAGGTGCCCTAATAGTGGGCGCATCAATTCAAACACCGAACGACTCGTCTTTTATTTTATCAAGTGGTTTTTCATCTGTGTCTCGCCGGCGTCTGCCTAGCTCCATCGCAGCAGCTAATCTTAACCGCTTTCGCTTCGCCAATCCCTTTAAAAGCCATTAGTTGAGCGGTGGATAACTTCCCTAAGTCTTGTAAATCGTGCCCACACTCGACAAAATGCGCTTGGATAAACTCACCGCACTTTCCTGAACAGATCCAGAGCCAATTAAGATCGCAACCAATTCGGCATCGCTCAAAATACGGGCGCCTTTATCGCTTAGTTTTTCGCGAGGTTGGTCATCTTGCGACCAATTTTTTATGGGAGAATGATTTGGGATGCATTGTCATAAATTTAAGAATAAATAGGGTTCTTTATCTAAAGTCAGCTAGATTTTAAAACTGTTTTCTTAAGGGCTTCAAAATCTAAATTCCCATAACTCCCAGAACTCATCAACAAGACTGTTTTTTGAGCATACTCTAGCGAGGTGATATAGTTTTTAAACTCCTCTGGATCTGTATAATATAAGAAGGTCATCACGTTCAAAAGCCTTTGCTATTTGTCTTTCGATACCGATTCTAATTTTTTGATTTCAACCGCATGTGGAGAATAAAACACTACTGCTTTATCGGCGGCATCAAGGGTGCCTTTGTAGTGTTCGAGAAAATCTGCATTTAAACTGCTATAGGTATGCAATTCTAAACAGGCGATTAGTTCGCGTGTTGGATACTGTGATTTGACCGCTTCCGTAGTGGCTTTGACCTTACTTGGCGAATGTGCAAAATCTTTATATACAACACCGTTTTTGTTTTCTGCGACTTTTTCTAGACGTTTGCTTGCCCCAGAAAAAGTTGAAATTGCTTCATAAAAATCGGCCTCATCAACGCCTATTTGTTGGCAAATCCATTTTGAACCTGCTAAATTATTTAAATTATGAGCCCCAAAAACTTCCAAAGGAAGTGGCCCTTCTTCAGTTTCCAAATATGTTAACTCCCTGCATCGATGGTGTGCTCTGGTGTTTGGTATGGGAATTTCCGAACTTGGTTCGCGCTTTGTTCAACTATCGTTTTTACATTGACGTCCTCTGTAGTTGTAAGAGATACTCCCTCCAACCGTAATGCTGTCTACGAAAATCTTAAACTGTTCTAGATAGTTTTCAAACGTTGGAAATACGTTTATATGATCCCACGCGATCACCGCTCAACAGTGCAATGTTTGGTCGGTATAAATGAAATTTTGGTCGGCGGTCGATTGGTGAGCTCAAGTATTCGTCGCCTTCGAGGACCATGAAAGTCGGCGCTCATCGGTTAGTTTAACCATCACATCAAAGCCCTCTAGCTGCGCACCTACCATATAATCCACCTCAATGTCGTGGTAATTCAGAGACGTGGAGTATCATGGCCGTTATGGTCGTTTTTCCATGACTTCCGCCAATAACGACTCGCGTTTTATGTTTCGATTGTTCATATAAAAACTCTGGATATGAATAAATTTTAAGGCCCAATTCTTGAGCTTTCAAAAGCTCGGGATTGTCTTTTTTGGCGTGCATTCCCAAAACCACTGCCTCTAAGTTTTTGGTAATTTTCTCCGGATACCATCCAAAACAATCTGGCAAAAGTCCTGCAGCATTTAATCGCGATTTTGAAGGCTCAAAAATAGTGTCGTCACTCCCCGTAACCTGTATCCCTTTGTTGTGAAGTGCCAAGGCTAAATTATGCATCGCAGCACCACCAATAGCAATAAAATGTACATTCATAGTGTAAGTTTATGAGAGGTAAATATACGGAATGAGGTTAAATTCTCTTAAGGCTTTCGCAATAAAATTAATTGCTTTTCTTTCAACGCTGGCTTAAAACTGGGCATTTCTTGCAGTGCACTTTTAATAGAAGAAAGTGCTTCAGGGATTTTATCTCGCAACTTAAACAGCTGTGCTTGAAGTACATAAGCCGATTCTAATGGCATACTGTCTTTAGAAGATTTAAAATCAATATACATTTGGATATATCGCTGTCCAATTGTGAGTTGTGTCTCATGAATTACGGACGCTTTTGCAACGAGAAAATGCACTAGGTTATTGTGCGATTTAAAATGGCTAGAATTTGAGGTTACTTTGAAAACAGTTCAACTCTGTGACGTTTTCTAAGCCTTTTTTATAATAGATTTTTGCTGATTTTCTTGACCAGAATTTTCATAAATATAGGCATTTGCAAAATAGCCATTCACTTTAGAAAGCGTAACTAATTCATCCGCATATGAAATCGCTTTTTTATAACTTCCTCCTAAAAACCCTGGTAATTGTGTGTACAATTCTACCAAGGCCCAACGAACATTTATATGTTTTGAATTGAGTTGAGCAGCCTTGAGAAATGATGATTTTACTTTAGAAATTAGTCCTATTGCATTTAGCTTTGAGCCTTCTTTAGCAAGCTTCCCTAAAACACCGCCATATTTAAAATGATAGTCCGCATTCGTAGCCTCTAGATCGACGAGTTGCTTGTATTCTGAAGCTGCTTTGTTCCAGTTACTTTGAAAACCATAGGCATCCCCCATCAGCTCAAGTAATTCTAAGTTTTGAGGGGTTTCATTTAAATAAGCTTCTAGTTTTTGAACCGCTAGATCGTAATTTTTTGTCTTAAATAAGTGTTCAAATTCTTGGAATAATTTTGACTTAATAAAAAAAATGGACATACTAAAATGAATAAAAAGTGTTTCATACCTACAACTTTTTAAGGATTTAACATGGCCCACAATCTATCTTTGAGTTCCACAATTCCTGACTGAGCTAGGGACGAAATAAAGACATACTCGATCGGTAATTCTGCATCCAGCTCTTCAATTAATTCTGCTTTGAGTTCATCGTCGAGCATATCACTTTTTGACACAGCGATGAGACGTTCTTTATCCAGCATTTCTGGATTGTAGCGACGCAATTCATCTAATAAAATATCATATTGTTTTTTGATATCATCTGCATCTGCAGGAATCAAAAACAAGAGAATTGAATTTCGTTCAATGTGACGTAAAAAGTAATGCCCCAACCCTTTTCCTTCGGCTGCACCCTCGATAATTCCAGGGATATCGGCCATGACAAACGATTGAAAATCTCGATATTCTACAATTCCTAAATTTGGTTTTAAGGTCGTAAATTCATAATCGGCAATTTTTGGCTTCGCTGATGACACAACAGATAATAGTGTTGATTTTCCGGCATTTGGAAATCCAACCAATCCAACGTCTGCCAACACTTTTAATTCGATGGTTATAAATTTCTCTACCATGGGTAGACCCGGCTGAGCGTAGCGCGGTGTTTGGTTGGTTGACGATCTAAAATGCCAATTTCCCAAGCCCCCTTTTCCACCTTCACAAAGAATGACTTCTTCCTTGTTCTCTGTAATTTCAAAAAGAATTTCGTTAGAATCCGAATCTCTTACTACCGAACCTAATGGCACATCGACATACACATCCTCACCGTCGGATCCAGTACTGCGACTTTTACTACCACTACCGCCGTGACCCGCTCTAAAATGGCGTTTGAATTTCAAATGGTGTAAGGTCCAAAGGTTATCACAACCTCTTACGATTATGTGACCCCCGCGACCACCATCCCCACCATCTGGGCCGCCTTTTGTGATAAATTTCTCGCGATGAAGGTGTACTGATCCTTTTCCTCCATTACCAGAGCAAGCAAACATTTTTACATAATCAACAAAATTACCTTCAGTCATTTGGTTCTGTTTTTTACAGTGTATCAACTACTGCATTGAGCCGAAGCGTAATATCTTCTATAGATCCTACGCCATCCACTCCAAAGTATTTATCCTTTGCCGCATAATAGGACTTAAGAATTGCTGTTTCAGCATAATATATTTTTATTCTGTTTCGAACCACTGCATCATTAGCATCATCGGGTCTTCCACTTGTTTTACCACGTTTGAGAAGGCGTTTAACCAACACCTCATCATCAACTTCCAAAGCAATCATAGCACTGATTTCTGTTTGATGCGATTTTAACAGCACATCTAACGCGTCCGCTTGTATAACATTTCTTGGGAATCCATCAAAAATAAATCCATTAGAATCAATATTTTTAGCAACCTCAGCACTGAGCATATCAATGGTCACTTGATCTGGAACTAACTCGCCTTTATCCATAAAAGACTTTGCTAAAACCCCTAAATCAGTTTCGTTTTTAATGTTGAACCGAAACACATCTCCAGTTGAGATATGGATTAGATTATAGGTTTCTTTTAAAAAAGCTGCTTGAGTCCCTTTTCCTGCGCCAGGAGGGCCAAATAACACTAAATTTTTCATTTTTATTTAAACTTTAAGATCTTGACTTCTAAAAAAACGTCAATGTTTACTATTAAAATCGAGGTGCAAATATAATCAATTGGAAAGGTTTTGATTCGTTTTGATGCCCGATTTTAGTGTCCGATTTCAATTTTAAGTGTATTTTTGTATTGTATTTATAAAATCGTTCAAGAAAATCTTATAATGGAGTATTTTTCATCAAACTTCAAACTTGGTATTTTAGGCGGCGGTCAACTCGGGAAAATGTTACTTTATACCACCCGAAAATTTGACATCCACAGCTGTGTTTTAGACCCTAGTTCAGAAGCGCCAAGTAAACTGGCCTGCAACGAATTCTTTCAAGGGGATTTGATGGATTACAACACAGTGTATAATTTTGGTAAAAAAGTAGACACGCTCACTATCGAGATTGAAAACGTCAATATTGAAGCGCTTAAAGCACTTGAAAATGAAGGTGTAAACGTTTTTCCGTCTTCAAAAACTTTAGAAAAAATACAGAATAAAGCCACCCAAAAATTGTTTTATACTGATCATAATTTACCCACAGCCCCTTTTAAAAGGTTTGCTTTCACAGAAGAAATTTATACCGCTTTAGAACACAGTAGCATAGAATTTCCTTTTGTATGGAAACGTGCTCAATTTGGGTATGATGGAACAGGCGTGAAAGTTGTACGTTCTAAGGTAGATTTGGAAAATTTACCAAATGTAGAATGCATCACAGAAGATCTCGTGCCGTTTAAAAGTGAATTGGCGGTCATTGTTGCTAGAAACACAAAGGGGCAAGTTAAGGCTATCCAGTGGTTGAAATGGAATTTCATCCCGAAGCAAATCAGGTTGAATATGTCTTATGTCCCGCAAGAATTTCGGATGAGATTGCAGCCAAAGCAGAACAGATCGCACTTAAAACTTCCGCCGCATTTGAACACGTCGGTCTTTTGGCTGTTGAACTGTTTTTGACACAAGACGATGAAATTTTAATCAATGAAGTCGCTCCTAGACCACACAATTCGGGACATCAAACAATTGAAGCGAGTTATACCTCACAGTTTGAGCAACACATCAGAGCGATCTTAGGAATGCCAATGGGCAGCACGAAAAACAAGTTTGTGCTGTGATGGTCAATTTGGTAGGCGCAGAAGACCATACAGGAAACGTTATCTATGAAAATATAGAGAAATTAATGGAAATGGAGGGCGTCACTCCACACATTTATGGTAAAAAAGAAACACGGCCCTTTCGAAAAATGGGACATGTCACAATCGTTCATTCCGACTATCGAAAACGCTCGAGCGATCGCACAACAAGTCAAACAGTCAATCAACGTAATAAGTAAATAATATGGCACAGGTAGGAATTATTATGGGAAGCGACAGCGACATGCCTGTCATGAAAGAGGCAATTGCAATTTTAGAAGGATTTGATATCCAAATAGAAGTAGATATTGTCTCTGCTCACCGCACCCCTGAAAAATTATTTGACTATGGATCTAATGCCCACAAACGCGGACTAAAAGTGATCATTGCTGGTGCTGGCGGTGCGGCGCACTTGCCTGGAATGATAGCCTCACTTAGCCCTTTGCCTGTGATTGGCGTCCCCGTAAAATCGAGTAATTCCATCGATGGATGGGATTCTATATTATCCATTTTACAAATGCCCGGCGGTGTTCCAGTCGCAACGGTCGCTTTAAATGGCGCTAAAAATGCGGGCATCTTAGCCGCTCAAATTATTGGTGCTTCTGATAAATGTGTATTAGACAAAATTTTAATATATAAAGAAGGTTTGAAAGCGAAAGTCCTAGAAGCATCCAAGAAAATTAAATCATAAATTTCCCCAAAAAATCCACATGAGTATATTAAATACGCGTTTTGAAACGCCTTACAATACTGCACCCTTTTCAAAAATTAAAACCGAGGCATTTTTACCCGCTTTTAAAAAAGCCATTGAAAATGCAAAGAATGAAATTGATCAAATTGTTGAGAATAATGCCCAGCCAAGTTTTGAAAACACGATTGAAGCACTCGAATTTACGGGCGAACAATTGGATCGGATCTCCAGTATTTTCTTTAATTTAAATGCTGCTGAAACAAACGATGCCATTCAAAAAATAGCCCAAGAGGTTTCACCATTACTCACAGAATTCTCAAATGATGTTGCCCTAAATATCGCTCTTTTTGAACGGGTAAAATCGGTATACAACTCAAAAGAATCCCTGTCATTATCAAAAGAACAACAAACACTTTTAGATAAAAAATATAAAGGATTTTCTAGAAATGGCGCCAATCTCAATGACACTCAAAAAGAAATTCTTCGAGAAATCGACAAAGAACAAAGTCAACTTAAACTAACGTTTGGGGAAAATATTTTAGCAGAGACCAATCGGTATGAACTTCTTATTTCAGAATCCTCAGATTTAAAAGGTCTGCCCGAAGGCGCTGTTGAAGCGGCCAAACAATTAGCGGTCGAAAAAAATAAGGAAGGATGGTTATTTACACTTGATTATCCAAGCTATATTCCATTTATGACCTATGCAAAAAACAGAAGGCTACGAAAAGAACTCGCGATAGCATTTGGTCAAAAAGGGTTTCAAAATGACGCTTTGGACAACCAAGAAATTGTTTTAAAAATCGCACAACTACGTTTCAAGAGAGCCCGCTTATTAGGCTATGAAACCCATGCACATTTTGTATTAGAAGAACGCATGGCTAAAACCCCTGAAACAGTACAAAACTTCTTGGAAGACCTGTTGACAAAAGCACTGCCTGCCGCCAAAAAAGAATTTAAAGAACTTGAAGATTTTGCTAAAAAGCTAGATCACATCGATCGTTTGGAGAAATGGGATAGTGCCTATTACTCCGAAAAACTAAAACAAGAACGATTCAACTTTGACGACGAACAATTAAAACCTTATTTTAAGTTAGAAAACGTCATAGAC
>CALSOZ010000004.1 GCA_943788095.1 uncultured Flavobacteriaceae bacterium
GGGGCGATCACCAAGTGATTTATCTATTAAAGTTTTTAGAGTTTATTGAAAGTCATCAGCCTGGCAAACTAGCAAGCTATTTTGATAAAGATATGTTTGTATATGCTAATGTTCCTTACAAAATTAAAAGCTACGACGCACTGCTTGAAAACCCAAAAGACACCATCGAATTTGATGAAGCTTTGGATCTTAAAATCCGTGAACAAAGAGTTGAACTTGGTGCAGACGGTGCTTTACTTCGGGATGAAAACCGTTTTATTGTAAAAGTCAATTTTATTGAAAAAATATTAGCAACTACTTTAGCAAAACTTTCAAACTTTATTCCAGAAGGTGGAATTTGGATGAACACACAACGTCCAGAATGGAACGATGCCAACAATGCGTTAGTTGGAAGTGGTGTATCAATGGTTACTTTGTATTATCTGCGACGTTTCCTTAAGTTTTTTGATACTGTTGTGGTTCAATCTAACTTAGAAACGGTAGAGGTTTCAAAAGAGTTAGTATCATTCTTTGATTCTATTTCATCAACTTTCAAAGACCATCAACATTTACTGTCGGATCGTATCAATGATACAGATCGAAAATTGATTTTAGATGCCTTAGGAACAGCTGGAAGCACGTATAGAAATCAAGTCTATAAAAATGCATTTTCTGGAAGAAAAAATGAAATATCCATCCAAGATCTAAAAGCATTTATTGCGGTGAGTCTTCAATATTTAGAACACTCTATCGACGCAAATAAACGAACCGATAATTTATACCATGCGTATAATTTAATGACGATAAACGATTCAAACAGTATTTCAATTTCATATTTAGATGAAATGTTAGAAGGGCAAGTAGCGGTCTTAAGTTCAAAATACTTATCGACCAGCCAGTCCTTATCTGTGTTGAATGCCATGAAGAGCAGCAAATTGTTTCGACCAGATCAGTATAGTTACTTATTGTATCCTAACAAAGCGTTAAAAGGGTTTCTTGAACGCAATACAATTTCCGATATAGCCGTTTCATCTTCTAAATTATTGAAGCAGTTAGTCAGTGATGGCAACGTTCAAATTTTAGAGAAAGATGTCAATGGTGCTTATCACTTTAATGGTAATTTTAAAAATGCCATTGATTTAAAAGTTGCATTAAATGAACTATCTCAAACATCTTATAAAGAACTCATTGCGTTAGAAACGCCCAAAATTCTTCAAATCTTTGAAGAGGTTTTCAATCATAAATCGTTTACTGGACGTTCTGGGACTTTTTATGGATATGAAGGTTTAGGTTCTATCTACTGGCACATGGTTTCAAAATTACAGTTGTCTGTTTTAGAAACGTGTCATGCAGCATTTGAAACGGAATCAAATGAGGAAGTTAAAGGAAAATTATTAGATCATTATTACGAGATTAATGCAGGTATAGGCGTTCACAAATCACCAAAGTTATATGGTGCTTTTCCAACCGATCCTTATTCGCATACTCCTGCTGGCAAAGGCGCTCAACAGCCTGGAATGACAGGTCAAGTAAAAGAAGATGTTTTATCTCGTTTTGGTGAACTTGGAGTGGAAGTTTCGGATGGAAAACTAGGTTTTAATCCTCGTTTGTTACGTGGAAATGAATTTTTACAAGAAAGCAAAATATTTCATTACATCGCGCTTCCTAAAAAGAAGAACAGCATTTTAGTTTCCAAAGATTCGTTGTGCTTTACCTATTGTCAAGTGCCTATTACGTACACGATTTCTGATCAGGAGAGCTTAACAGTAAAATTTAGTAATGGCAATTCAACAACGTTAAAAACATTAAGCTTAGATGCAGAAACGAGTGCAGATGTATTCAATCGTACAGGAGACGTTGTAGAATTGATTGTACAACTTAAAAAGAGTCGTTTAAAATAAATATTTTATACCATCATGAGAAGAACAAAACAACTATTAGGTACAATACTGCTTGTTTTTCTCATGGTGTCTTGTAAAAACAAGCCATCAAAAGATAGTATAACCAACCAACAATCTCAAAAAAAAGTGACAGCTAAAGATATATTAGGAAATTCAAACTATTTAGCAATCTCTTATGGAGGGTATCGAAAATCGTCTAGAGAAATTCAACCCACTATTGAAGAGTTAAAGGAAGATATGAAAATTCTTCATGCGATGAATATCAGAATCTTACGTACCTATAATGTTCAATTGGCGCAGGCTTCAAATATGCTAAAGGCTATTCGAGAACTAAAAAAGGAAAGTCCTGGTTTTGAAATGTATGTGATGTTAGGAACTTGGATTGATTGTAAAAATGCATGGACAGATTTGCCTATAGATCACTATCAAGAAAGCGAACACAATGCTGCCGAAATTGCACGTGCAATTGCTTTGGCAAATGAGTACCCTGAGGTTGTTAAAATCATCTCAGTTGGAAATGAGGCCATGGTTAAATGGGCAGCGTCCTATTTTGTGCAACCTGATGTTATTTTAAAATGGGTCAAGCACTTACAAGACTTAAAAACCACAGGCGAACTTCCAAAAGACCTTTGGATTACAAGCTCCGATAATTTTGCATCTTGGGGTGGAGGTGAGTCTCAATATCACGTCGAAGCTCTTGAAAAACTCATGGCTGCTGTGGATTATGTTTCTGTTCACACCTACCCAATGCACGATACGCATTACAACCCTGTTTTCTGGGGTGTTTTTGGAAATGAGACAGAATTATCAAGTTTAAAACGAATTGAGGTCGCTATGAAACGTGCCACGGACTATGCCGCTTCACAAATTGATAGTGTAGCGAGTTATATGAAACATTTGGGAATTGATAAACCAATCCATATTGGAGAAACTGGTTGGGCAAGTGCTTCAAACCGACAATATGGCTCCAATGGTTCCAAAGCGACCGATGAATACAAGGAAGCTATTTATTACCATAATATGAGAGCATGGACCGCTAAAACCAATAAGTCTTGTTTCTATTTTGAAGCTTTTGATGAGCCTTGGAAAGATGCTCAAAACCATGGCGGTTCTGAAAACTACTTTGGCTTGTTTACTGTCGATGGAAAAGCCAAATATGCCCTATGGGATTTAGTCGATAAAGGCGTCTTTGATGGATTAACACGCAACGGAAATCCTATTACAAAAACGTATAATGGCAATAAGGATGCCTTACTTCTAGAGGTCGAATTACCGCCTTTGAAAAATGAAATTATAATGAATCATTAATATGAATTACATAAAAATATATCACCTTTTAATTTTAGTAGGAATGCTCACAGCATGTACAACCAAACAACCCTTACAAGTCAACGTGTATGAAACGTCTGCGAGTGGTAATAAATTAACTGAAATTTCAAAATTTAGAACGTCAGAAACCGCTTCTGAAATAGCGCTTTTTCCAGACAAGACCTTCCAGACAATCACTGGTTTTGGGGGCTCATTTACAGAATCTTCTGCCTATTTACTAAATCGTTTGAGTAAAAAAAATAGAGCCATAATACTCGATGCTTATTTTAGCAAAAAAGGGGCAAATTATTCATTGACCCGAACGCACATTAGTTCTTGTGATTTTTCGTTGTCAAATTACACCTATGCGCCAATTGCAGACGATTTGGAGTTAAACCATTTTGATGTCAAAGAAGATGAAGCTGATCTAATTCCGATGATTAAAGATGCAATGACGATTTCTGAAGACGGTTTTAAAATTATTGCATCCCCATGGACAGCCCCACCATGGATGAAAGACAATAATAAATATGTTGGTGGAAAATTATTACCAGAACACTACAGTACTTTTGCCTTGTTTTTTTCAAAATATTTAGACGCCTACAAAGCGGAAGGGATAGATATTTGGGGGTTAACGCCCGTAAACGAACCCCATGGAAATGGTAACAACTGGGAAAGCATGCACTTTTCACCAGATGAAGAAACTGATTTTGTACAAAATTATTTAGGCCCTACACTTGAAGCCAATGGAAATGGAGCGACCAAAATATTTGGATACGATCAAAACAGAGCGGGATTAAAGGAATGGGTCGATTCAATGTTTAAGGACGAAGCCTCATCAAAGTATTTTGATGGGACGGCGATTCATTGGTACGAAAGTACTTTTGATTATTTTCCAGAAGCATTACAGTATGCGCATGAGAAAGCACCCAATAAATACTTAATTGAAACCGAAGGCTGTGTAGATTCTGAAATACCAAAATGGCAAGATGACAAATGGTATTGGTCAAAAGAGGCAACAGATTGGGGTTACGATTGGAGAGAACCCGCTAAGAAATATTTACATCCAAAATATGCGCCAGTCAACAGATATGCCCGAGATATTATTGGATGCTTAAACAACTGGGTTGATGGATGGGTAGATTGGAACATGGTTTTGGATAGACAAGGGGGTCCAAACTGGTTTGAAAACTGGTGTGTCGCTCCAGTCATTGTCGATCCAGACAACGACGAAGTCTATTTTACGCCATTGTATTACACCATGGCACATTTTAGTAAATACATACGTCCAGGCGCTAAAGTCATTGATGTTAAAAATACAGATACTTCTTTAATGGTGACGGCTGCCAAAAATCCAGATGGATCCATTGCAGTTGTGGTCTTTAACGAAGGAAAAACATTAAAAACCTTTAAGCTTTCTTTAGGAGAAACTTCAAAATTAATAACAATACAACCACAAGCGATACAAACCATACGACTCACTAACTAACACACAAACTAAAAAATTATGTCAACTCATTCAGAAAAAGTACCCTTCGGCCAAAAAGTAGCCTTTGGCATCGGCATGCTAGCCAATCAAATGTTTCCAGCTGCCTTAGGAATCTTTATGGTGGTCTTAGTTCAAGATTTAGGATTTCCAGGTTGGATGTGGGGCGTAATTTATTTTTTCCCAAGAATATTTGATTGTTTTACCGATCCTATAATGGGATTCATCTCAGATAACACAAAATCACGATGGGGGAGACGACGGCAATATGTAATTTTTGGTGGTCTTACGATGGGCATAGCATTTATCATCATGTGGCAACTATTTAGAGAGAGTGGTATAGATTATAATTTCACTTACTTCATGATTTGGTCGTTTGTATTCTATTTAGGATTGACTATTTTTAGTGTGCCTTATGTTGCAATGGGATATGAAATGAGTAATGATTTTCATGAACGTACGAGTATTATGGCAATAGCTCAATGGATTGGTCAATGGGCATGGGTCATCGCACCTTGGTTTTGGGTGGTGATGTATGATCCAACTTGGTTTGAATCTGCAGAAGTTGCGACTCGATCGCTTGCTTTTTGGGTTGGGATTATTTTTACAATTTGTGCTATCGTACCAGGGGTATTTATTAAAAGTAAATCTACATTAGATGAAGACTACTCTCCTTTAAATTTAAAAAATATAGGAAATAGTTTAAAGGAAATAGGTTCAGGTTTTTCAAGTGCGTTTAAAATGAAACCCTTTAGAAAACTATGTATCGCTACTTTTTTAGTGTATAACGCCTTTATGACGATTGCATCATTTTCATTCTTCATCATTGTATACCATTTATTTGATGGAGACGCAGGAGCTGCTGGGATATGGCCAACACTTTTTGGGTGTTTAGGAGCCCTCGGAACAACCTTTTTGGTTATCCCGATTGTAACTCGTTTGTCAAAAAATTTGGGAAAAAAGAAAGCCTTTTTGATCTCACAGGGAATCTCAGTTTTAGGGTATATCATGTTATGGTTTCTTTTTATTCCAGGTAAACCTTATATGTTCATTTTTGCTCTCCCTTTTTTCTCCTTTGGTATCGGAAGTCTATTTGTATTAATGATGTCTATGACAGCAGATGTGATTGATCTAGATGAACTTAAGACAGGATTGAGAAGAGAAGGTACTTTTGGGGCGATCTACTGGTGGATGGTGAAATTTGGTTTTGCTATTGCTGGAGGATTAAGCGGCGTTATTATGAGTTCGGTAGGTTTTGATTCAGGGGTGACTGTTCAACCAGAAGGGGCTGTTGAAGGGTTACGCTTATCGTTCTCAGGAATTCCTATATTAGGAACTGTGATTGCCATGCTTGTAATGCGTAATTATAGCGTTACAGAAGAAAGTGCAGGAATTGTCAGAGCTGAATTAGATAAACGCACTAATTTATCACAACAACCAACTTCTTTTTATCAAACAAATAAATTAGATTCTTTACTTGCTTCAGGTCTCCAAATTGATACCTCATCAGAGATAGATTTTACATCCAAATCAGATGCTGAAATTAAAGCCTTATTTTCAACACATTTAAAGAACGGCCTACATGGGTTGTGCTTTAGTCCCTATTTAGAAGGACAAAACATTGGAGATCAATTGTCTAAATCTCAAATCAGTCGACGTATGGACATTGTTGCGCCTTACACCAAATGGGTGCGATCTTTTTCGTGTACAGAAGGGAATGAGCACACGCCAAAAATCACCCATGACAAAGACTTAAAAACAATGGTTGGTGCTTGGATTGGAAGTGATAAATCTCAAAACGAAAAAGAGCTCGCTACATTAATTAAACTCGGAAAGTCTGGTTTGGTTGATATCGCAGTAGTAGGAAATGAAACCTTAATGCGCGAAGAATTAACAGAAAATGAATTACTCGAATATATCCATCGTGTTAAACAAGCCTTGCCAGGAATTCCTGTTACTTATGTGGATGCCTATTATCAGTTTATTGAGCGTCCTCAACTTATTGATGCTTGCGATGTTATTTTAGTGAACTGTTATCCATTTTGGGAAGGCTGTAGTATTGAGCAATCGGCAACGTATCTAAAGCAAATGTATGCGGTGACTCAAAAAGTAGCAAACGGAAAACCAGTCATTATTGCAGAAACAGGGTGGCCAAACCAAGGTGTTAGTACTAAAGATGCCCAGCCTTCTGAAATTAATGCAATGAAATATTTTATAAATACAACCAATTGGGCGCAACAAAATGAAGTGCCCCTATTTTATTTTTCTTCTTTTGATGAATCCTGGAAAGTACATCACGAAGGAGATGTTGGAGCCCGATGGGGACTTTGGGATACCAACGAAAAATTAAAATTTTAATTATTAAATCACAATCAAATGTCATTCAGAGAAGGTCGAAAATTTTCACCAAAACAAACCGAACACCCCCCAAAGTCAGTCGTTGGAGTACCTAAACAAGCAGAAATTCGTTTAGAAGAACGATGGCGAAAAACGTTGAATAATGGGATGCATGGGTTGTGTTTTAGTATGTATGAAGATGGTCAAGGTCCAGGAAATGAAATTTCAGAAGCTCAAGTAGATCGACGGATGCAAATCATTAAACCTCATACCAAATGGGTGCGTTCCTTTTCGTGTATTGAAGGAAACGAACATATTCCACGGGTTGCTCATAAACATGGTATAAAAACATTGGTGGGCGCTTGGCTAGGCGACGATTTAGAAAAAAATGAAGAAGAAATTGAAGCCTTAATTAAATTAGCAAAAGAAGGCTTTGTAGATATTGCAGCTGTAGGTAATGAAGTCATGTACCGTGAAGATTTAACAGAAGAAGAGTTGCTAGAGTATATCTATAGAGTCAAAAAAGCCTTACCTGGCATTACAGTTGGGTATGTTGATGCGTATTATGAATTTTCACACCGACCCAAAATTACTGAAGCATGTGATGTTATTTTAGCAAATTGTTATCCGTATTGGGAAGGGTGCCCAATTCATTATTCAATAGCACATATGAATAAAATGTTTGACCAAGCTACCGAAGCTGGGCAAGGGAAAAAAGTGATTATTACAGAAACAGGTTGGCCAAGCGAAGGCGGTAGTTTAAGAGGGGCCTTTGCCTCTCGTGAAAATGCGATGAACTATTTCATAAATACTCATGAATGGGCAGAAAACAATAATGTCGAGTTCTTTTATTTCTCCTCTTTTGATGAGTCTTGGAAAGTAGGCGCTGAAGGCGATGTTGGAGCCTATTGGGGACTTTGGGATAAAAATGAACAGTTAAAATTCTAAAATTCTTTTTTTAGTCGAAAATTAACAGAAGAGACCCCTAGTTTTTCATCAAGTTGCAAGCTGTTTTTATCAATTATTTCCTATCATTTTTAACATTTCAATCCTTCTAAAATTGTGCAAAATAATATTGGTTTGTTTGTTTTAGCTGCTTATATTTGCACCGCTCTAGTATAAATATATACTAAGCACAAGTTCATACAAAAAGAGAAGCATTACTTTTGGAGGGTAAAATCAAAAAGAGGGGTGCAAAAAGATATTTAGATAATCAATTCGGTGCATCATGCAAAAATGCGTGACAGGACGTAGCCCGGCATGCAAAGCCAAAGGCATTTTTATCGCGCCACGTTTGGGACGTGGAGGTCGTCACGCTAGAGGCGTGACCACCACATTAAAAGAATAAAGATGTATGTGTATATTCTTTATAGTAAAACGATATTAAAATATTATGTAGGTCAAACTGCAAATATTGAAAAAAGAGTATTAAGACACAACACAGGTTATGTTAAATCAACAAAAAGAGGGTTACCTTGGACGTTGATTTATAAGATAAAAGTTCATACAAGGAGTGAAGCATTACTTTTGGAGGGTAAAATCAAAAAGAGGGGTGCAAAAAGATATTTAGATAATCATTTCGGGGTGTAGCGTAGCCCGGTTATCGCGCCACGTTTGGGACGTGGAGGCCGCAGGTTCGAATCCTGCCACCCCGACAAAGAGGTCGCATAGCTCAGCTGGATAGAGCACCTCCCTTCTAAGGAGGCGGTCCTAGGTTCGAATCCTAGTGCGATCACAAATATAATTTTGATTTATTTTAATTCCCTGCGTTTCTCTCTGAAACGCAGGGTTTTTTGTTTTTTTTAAGTCGGTTCTGTCGCATCTGCTAAAATTAAGCATCAAGTTTTAAACTAATTTAATTTTTTAAGAAGCTAATGATATAAATGATTTGTAGGTTGAACTTTCAGGGTTCACCAGTTGATTTTTCTTTATCATTCTAACTACTTCTATTCCTGATATGGTTCTCTTTGCTGATTCAAATTCTTTAAAACCTAGACCTAGCATAATACGCCACTTTATCATTCGATGGTCTTGTTCTACAATATTATTGAGGTATTTGCATTGCCTTATTTTTATGTTTGAATAGTTTCTTCGATTGTATAGTTTTATCGCAGCTTTATTCGACCCACTCTTATCGATGTTTATAAGTTCTGGATTAACATTATTCTCTATGGCTTTGATTAAAAATTTCTGTGCAGATATACGTTGTCTTCTTTTAGTTAACAAAAAGTCTACAGTATTCCCTTCTTTATCAACTGCTCTGTATAAATATCTCCACTCACCCTTTACCTTAATATAGGTTTCATCTAGTCTCCACCTTTTTCCAACTAATTTTTTTCTCTTTCTGAATTGTTGTTCTACAAGGGGTGTGAATTTGAATACCCAGCGTTGAATAGTAGCATGATCAACTTTGACTCCTCTGATAGATAAAAGTTCTTCTACATCTCTATAGCTAAGACTAAACCTTAATTTGAAGTAAACAGCTTGTAATATGATTGCTTTAGGAAAACAGTGACCTTTGAACATCTTTTTGTTGTAAATATAAAAAAATAAAATTTTTCATTACATTAGATGCGACAGAACCCTTTTTTGCCTATTGTAGATCATCAAACGATTCTAAATCAAAACATTGAAATTATTGTGTGTCCGATTTTAGTGATTATCAGTATAAACCAATTAAATATAATTAATGCCATTTAACATCGTACTTGTAGAACCAGAAATCCCTAATAATACGGGCAATATTGGCCGGTTGAGTTTGGCCTCTGGGTCTGTTTTGCATCTTAGTCAAACCTTTTGGTTTGAATTGAGTGACGCCCGTCTCAAAAGAGCTGGACTGGATTACTGGAAGCACATTACAGTCAAAATTTACGAGAGCTTGGATGAATTTTTAGCCATGAATAAAAACAAGGACATGGTCTTTTTGTCCAGTACTGCAAAAAAGAGTTATGTTTCAATTGATTACAAAGACGACTTGTTTTTTGTATTTGGAAAAGAGTCCGTTGGATTACCAAAAGACTTAGTCGCTGATAACTCAGATAAATTATTTAAAATACCCATTCTCAGCCCGCATGTGAGAAGCTTGAATTTAGCCAATGCAGTGAGTATTGTGGTGTTTGAAGGGTTACGATCCTTGGAGGTTTCAAAAGGTGTTTAACCGACCTTCTACAACAATTTTTTTATCATTCGAAGTCGTAAAAAACAAATACAAATCTCCACCATCGGTGAGTTTAAAATGGGTTTTGAGAGTTTCCGTTTTTTCTGAGAAATTCCGTGTTTTTACATTGGCTTTCAGACCGCCAATGGCTTTTTTCAAAGACTTTTTTTGATAGAGGTATGAATTAGAAATCTCATAGACTTTCCCTGGAAATTTCGCGATCTTGTCATCACTCGTATATAAATGCGTGTGCTGGTCAAGTTTATTCAACTTAAATTTTTCCGAAATTAATTTAAAGGCTCCAGACTTCATCACAGCTGCATTTGGTTCATACAGATAGGTTTTTGGGGTGCTAAATGTGGCTGCAGCTTGGCCTTCCGTAGAGAGTTCAAAAGAAAAGAGTTCATCGCCCTTAGGGTGGCGGTTAATGGTGTGAATGGTCGCAAGATCTTTAAAGTTTTTTTCCTGATGAAATAACAACTCCTTCACCTCGTTTTTTACCGCCACAATATAAACAGTTTTCACATGCTTCAAGGCTGTGATTCCAACGCTAATATCGAGCATTGGCGACATTTTGATAAGCACATTTTTGGCATATTTTAAAAACAAATCCTGATTGGTTATTACATTTGGGCTGCAATCTTCAATTAAGAATTTTTTATTTTTTTGTGCATCCCGTCTTGAGGGATCGATGTATATCCAATCGAAAGTATCGGAACAGCTTTTTAAAAATTCAAGACCGTCTTTGGCGAGTGTTGTGATGTTTTTAGCACCTAAAACATTTAAATTATGCGCTGCAATTTGGGCCAATTTCGCATCCATTTCACAATGAATTACCGTCTTAAATCGTTTTGAAAAGTAATAACTATCCACTCCAAATCCACCCGTTAAATCCACAATAGATTCTCCTTGGATAAATCCACTTTTAATCTGCGCTGCAGTTTCGGATGAGGTTTGTTCTATGTTTAATTTGTTAGGAAAATAGATGCCAGGCGTGTCAAACCAAGTGTTTAGTTTTGCTTCACACTTTTTTTTCGCTTCAATTTGCTCGATGAGTTCCTTAATGTCAAGGCCTTCAAAGGGACTCCCTTTTAGAATTAATTCATGAATATTTGAGTTTAAATGGGTAGTTATAAACTCTTGTATCTCGGTATTTAGAAGCATTTTATTCACCTGAGACTAAGCTGTTTTGATAATTTTTTAGTGAATTCATAGAGCGCTATGCTGGTCGCTTGTACCACGTTCATACTGCTGTTTTGTCCATACATTTCAATGTGTACAATAACATTGCATTGTTTTAGAATAGCGTCTGAAACTCCATGATTTTCATCTCCAATAATAAATGCAATTTTAGAGTTTTTATCTAATTTTAAATCCGAAATTGGAATGCTATTTTCTGTAATTTCAAGAGCAATAAGGGTATAGTTTTGAGCCTTTAATTCTTGAATTTTCTCTGAAAGCGTTTCAAGCTGTTCAAACGAAACCGATTGTTCAGTTGCTCGGGATGTTTTGGTGAATTTTCGTCCCAATTCAATAGGATTACCACCAAGCACTAAATGTTCAATACCAAAGGCATCGGCGGTTCGAAACAAGCTGCCCAAATTGGCTGCATGTGTTACATTGTCACTTATTAAAACAATTGGAAACGGTTGTTTTTTAAACTTAGAAGTGTAATGATTTAACTGCATAGTTCTTCTAGTTTTCAAAGGCATATTTAATAATATTTGCCCCCATTTTTAAGGCTTTTAAACGCACTGCTTCGGGATCGTTGTGCACGTTCGCATCTTCCCAGCCATCGCCTAAATCACTTTCAAAAGTAAACAACAGGATTAGTTTTCCTTCATGAAAATAGCCCAGTGCTTTTGGTGCCAGTCCATCGTGTTCATGAATTTTTGGCAGCCCTTTTGGAAACGAAAATGCAGTGTTGTATATGGGGTGGTCTAATGGAATTTCAGACATTTTTTTATCTGGAAACACCGTTTCTAAGGCCTCTAAAACGTAGGGTTTCATGCCGTAATTATCATCAATATGTAAAAAACCTCCAGACAATAAATATGTTCTTAAGTTTTGAGAATCAGCATCAGAAAATACAACATTTCCATGACCCGTCATGTGAAGAAATGGATATTCAAAAATAGCAGCACTCCCAACTTCTACCGTTTCTGGCTTTGAGTCCATCGCCGTTTGTATATTAGAATTACAAAACTGAATTAAGTTTTTTAAAGCCGTCGGATTGCTGTACCAATCCCCGCCGCCATCATATTTTAAAACCGCTAAATTTTGACTTCCACAGAAGTGAAAGCCCAAAATCAAAAGTATAGAGATGAAGTGTTTATTCATTACAGAGTTGAATTGTATGACAGGCCACGATTCCAGCTGTTTCGGTGCGAAGTCTCGACGCCCCTAAAGATACAGGAATATAGTGGTGATTCAAAGCCGATTCTATTTCTTGAGGGCTAAAATCGCCTTCTGGACCAATGAGAATAGTGATGGAAGCGCCAGGTTTTAGTTGATCTTTAAAGTATAATTTTTCGCCATCTGCACAATGTGCAATGTAGGTTGATCCTTTTTGAGGAATTTTTATAAAGTCAGAAAAACGAATGGCGGGTTCTAGAATAGGCAAGTAAGAATGCAGCGATTGTTTCATTGCTGATTGTAAAATTTTTTCAAAGCGTTCTGTTTTGATAAACTTTCGCTCGCTATTTTGACAGATGATTGGTGTGATTTTAGTGACCCCAATTTCGGTTGCTTTTTCGATAAACCATTCGTATCGGTCGTTCATTTTTGTCGGCGCCACCACCAGATGAACAGTATAGTCCTTTGGGGGTTCGAATGTTGAATTTAGGATTGTAACCACACATTTATTATGGTTTGGAATTACGATCTCGGCCTCAAACATCCAGCCTTTACCATTGGTAATTTTCAGAAGATCTCCAGTCGCTTTACGCAATACTTTTACAATGTGACGACTTTCATCTTTAGAAAAGTTAAATGTTTCTGTAGACGTATTGAGTTCTGAATTATAAAATAATTGCATGGAATTTAAATTTTAAGTCGGGCCGTGGCCATAATCGATTGATCTGCAAAGTCGTTTTCTAGAAATTTCAAATAGCCTACTATTGCTATCATCGCAGCATTGTCTGTTGTGAATTCAAATGCAGGGACGTGTGTTTGCCATCCGTGACGACTTTCGGCTTGTTTCAACGCCGCTCTTATACCGGAATTCGCAGAAACTCCGCCACCAATTGCAATGCGATGAATCCCTGTGTCTTTAACGGCTAATTTTAGTTTATCCATCAAAATACCGACAATTGTATACTGAATCGATGCACAGATATCATTCAGGTTTTCTACAATAAATTGCGGATTTTCTTTGACTTGTTTTTGGATGAAATATAAGATGGCAGTTTTTAAACCCGAAAAACTAAAGTTGAGTCCAGCCACTTTTGGTCTGGTGAATTTAAACGCTTTTGGGTTTCCGAGATTTGCACGCGTATCAATTTCAGGGCCAGCAGGGTAGCCTAAACCAAGAATTTTTCCGCTTTTATCAAAGGCTTCTCCAACTGCATCATCAATCGTTTCGCCTATCACCGTCATTTTAAAATAACCATCCACACGCACAATTTGTGTGTGTCCCCCAGAAATAGTCATTGCCAAAAATGGAAATTCAGGTTTTTCATAGCCTTCCTTTTCAATAAAATGAGCTAAAATATGCGCTTGCATATGATTCACATCAATCAGAGGAATGTCGAGTCCGTAGGCCAAAGATTTTGCAAATGAAGTGCCAACTAATAAGGATCCCATTAAACCAGGGCCTTGCGTAAATGCAACAGCGTCAAGATCTGACGTAGAAATCCCCGCTTGTTTTATTGCTTGATCGACCACAGGAACAATATTTTGTTGATGTGCTCGCGATGCCAGTTCAGGGACCACACCACCATAGGTTTCATGAATTGCTTGATTAGCAACGACATTACTTAGTATTTTTCCATTATATAGGATCGATGCTGCTGTGTCATCACAAGACGATTCAATTCCTAAAATGTATGTGTTTTGTGTGTTCATTAATACGATTTAGTGATAATATTCGTTTAATTTTTAATAAATTTATCCATAATTTAGACTGCTGCAAAGAAATAAAAAAAATAGCATTAAAATAAATGCTATGGCGAGTTTAAATTTCTATAAAAAATAGTTGCATTATAAATTATATATCCGATTTAACATATCAATAAAAATCTCAAAATATTCATAAAAGGTGTCGCAACAATTCTGTTGTTTTTCATCTTTGTGGGGATCGTATTCTCAATCCCAGTCGTACAAACACGTCTAGGAAGTTATGCGACCCATAAAATCAATAAGGCTTATGGGACAGATATTAAAATTGAAAAAGTTGGCCTTCAATTTAACGGCGATGTGGAACTCAAAAACATCCTCATTAAAGACCATCGACAGGCCGCATTGATATCCGTCGCAGAATTAAACACCTCTATTTTAAGTTTTACTGAAATATCGGACAACAAGCTTATTTTTGGAGCGATCGATTTATATAATCTCTCGTTTCATATTCATAGATATGAAGGGGAAAGGGATACTAACTTAGATTTATTTGTTGCTAAATTTGATAAACAAAACCCAAGAGTAAAGACCAATGAATTTCTATTGTCATCCAGTAATGTTCATATTTATAATAGTCATTTTTTATATACAGATGATAACTTAGACCATCCTACGGTTTTGGATTTTAATTCACTCAATATGCAGACGACTGATTTTTTAATTTCTGGAGTGGATGTAAAAACGGTCATAAATAACTTGAGTTTTGAAGATTCAAGAGGGGTTAAGTTGCAAAATCTTCAAACGAATTTTTCATACTCTTTATCGCAAATGAAGTTTGATCAATTAGAACTTAAAAGCGAAAAATCATCCTTAACTGGTCAGCTTCAGTTTGATTATGACCGCGTGGATTTTAAAGAGTTTTCGGACAAGGTTAAAATATCGGGTCGTTTTAATGAAAGTACCATTGATTTAGAAGAACTCAATCAACTATATGACGCCTTTGGATCAAATCAGAAAGCGTTTGTAAACACTAATTTTTCAGGTACTTTGAATGATTTAAGGTTTACGGAATTTGATTTAAAAACCAATCATAATACACTTATAAAGGGAACAATTAATTTTAAAAACTTGTTTAATAAAGCTTTAAATAATTTTGAAATGCTTGGAGAATTTCAAACAATTTCATCGACTTATACAGATTTAAAAGCATTACTTCCCAAAGTATTAAGAGATCGAATTCCTTCAAATTTTAAAACTTTAGGACGTTTTCAGATGCATGGAACTTCTAGGGTCACAACCAAGGATGTGGAAACCAAAATGGATATCAATACCGATATTGGGGCACTTTCTTTGGACTTAAGTTTAGACGAAGTCGCAGATATTGATGCTGCATCTTACAAAGGTCATATTCAATTTTCAGACTTTGATTTAGGACTCCTACTTGAAGAACCTATGATTGGGTTGGTCACATCAAATTTGAGAGTGGAGGGGCGAGGGTTTACCAAAGAAAATATTAATTCTAACATCAGTGGCACTTTTGATTCGTTTATGTTTCGAGACTACAAGTACACTAATTTAGACTTGACGGGTTTGGTTAAAAATAAAATATTTAATGGTGCGTTAACGGTAGCAGATCCTAACCTGAAATTTAGTTTTGAGGGGCTTGTAGATTTTTCTAAAGATGAAAATATTTATGATTTTTCTGCAGGTATTGAACATGCCAATTTGTATGCAATGAAATTTGTAAAGCGCGATACACTTTCGGATTTGAGAGGACAAATGACCATGGATATGAGAGGGACAACGATTGATAATGTTTATGGCGCAATTCGCTTTAAAAATGCTCTGTATCAAAATAAAAATGACCGTTATGATTTTAAAGATTTTGAGATCACTTCTAAATTTGATGCCAGTAACGAAAGAACCATTCAAGTCAATTCACCAGAAATCGTTCAAGGCTATTTAAAAGGAAAATTTGCGATTAAAGAAGTACCAAATTTGCTAAAAAATTCACTTGGAGATATCTATACCAAATTTGTTCCTTTCGAGGTGAACGAAGGTCAGTACATGAATTTTAATTTTAAAATTTATAATAAAATAGTTGAAATTTTTTCACCCCAACTAAAATTAGGTTCTAACACCTTTATAAAGGGACAGGTTGAAAGTAATCCTAAAAACTTTAATCTAACATTTCGCTCTCCAAATATCAGATTAGAGGACTTTTTTGCCAATAAAATTGAAGTTCAACTTATTAATGATAACCCTTTATTTAATTCGTATATTGAGGTTGACAGTCTTGCGACTCCTTTTTACAAAGCTTCTAAATTTAGTTTGATAAACGTAACTTTAAATGACACTCTCTATGTCAAATCAGAATTTAGAGGTGGAAAAACATCACTAGACGAATTTGATTTAAATTTATACTATACAATTGATGAAAACAACAAATCGGTGGTTGGCATCAAAAAATCAAATGCGACGTTTAAAAATACGCCTTGGCTAATTAATGCGTCTCAAAATAAACAAAACAAAATTATATTTGATAGGTCTTTTAAAGAAATCGTAATTGATCATTTAAAAATGTCATATGCCGATGAAGAAATTTTGTTAAATGCCGCGATTAACGGGATTCAAAACAAGACGATTGATCTTGATTTTAAAAATGTTGATTTAGCGAAAGTGACGCCCTCAATTGATAGTTTAAAGTTAGGTGGAAATATAAATGGGAAACTGTCCATTAATCAACGAGAAAGCGTTTACCTCCCAAAATCGAAACTTATAATTGATAATTTTGAAGTAAATGACTTTAATTTAGGATCCTTCAATGCAGATATTATTGGAGATACTTCTTTGACCAATTATGATATAAAGATGACATTGTTAGATGGTTCTAAAGAATCACTTTCGGTCTATGGCTTGTTAGATGTATCTGGAGAAAACCCAAGCATAAATTTAGATATTAATTTCAAAGATTTTATTTTAGATCCTATAGGTCCTTTTGGGAAAGGGGTCGTCACAAATATTCGAGGAGAAGTGTCGGGCTATGCTGTTGTGAGTGGTCGACTTCAAAAGCCGCAAATTAATGGTAGTTTAAAGCTTAATCAAGGGGGATTATCGATTCCGTATTTAAATATAGATTATGAATTTAAGGACAACACGACTATCAACCTGTTAGAACAAAGTTTTATATTTAATACGTCTCAACTCATTGATTCAAAATTCCGTTCAGAGGGTATTTTAAATGGTAAACTCAGCCATGTTAATTTCAATAATTGGTCCCTGGACTTAAATATAGATTCTGAGCGTTTATTGGTTCTCAATACCGAAGAGTCAGAAGAATCACTTTACTTTGGAACCGGATTTGTGGATGGGAATGTGCATATCTCTGGTCCTATGGATCAAATGTTTATAGAGGCAAATGTAACAACCTCCGAGGGAACCATTTTTAAAATCCCGATCAGTGATAATGAAGTCTTAGGCGACACATCTTACATGCATTTTTTAAGTCCAGAAGAGAAATTAGAACAAGAAGTTGGAGCTGCTTTTGTGATTGATGATGTTAAAGGCGTTGAAATGGAATTTAATATGGATGTGAATGACAATGCAGAAATTGAAATCATTCTTGATAAACAAACGGGGAGCTCGATATTGGGACGTGGAAATGGGAGTATGTTAGCACAAATTAATACCAACGGTAAATTTAAAATGTTTGGTGATTTTATCGTCTTGTCTGGTGATTATAACTTTACTTTTGGACGGTTCATTCAGAAAAAATTTAAACTTATTAAAGATGGAACTTTGGTGTGGGACGGCGACCCCCTCAAAGCAGAAATTAACATTAAAGCGTTGTATGATGGTATAAGTGTTAATCCTTCAACCTTGTTAGATAACCCGATCAATCAGAGCATACCTACAGAAGTTGAAATTTATTTAACAGGTGAGTTAGAACAGCCCAATTTAGATTTTGACATCCGTTTTCCGAGTATAAATTCTACCCTTAATAGCGAGTTGGCAGATCAACTAAGAGATAAAGACAAACGCGAATTTCAGGCGATGTCTCTATTGGCAACTGGCGCTTTTAGAAGTGAGCTAACTCTCGATTCTCAAGATGCCTTTGGGTTGGTTTCCGATGGTGTTACAAGTCTATTAAATGAGCTTTTTGCGGACGATGAAAATAAAGTTCAACTAGGAATAGATTTAGACATAGGCAAAACCACCCCTGAATATGAAACGGACAGCCGGGTTGGGTTGACCTTGTCAACCCAATTAAGTGATAATATCCTTGTTAATGGTAAAGTAGGGGTGCCCGTTGGAGGCTTAAGCGAAACGACGGTCGCAGGTGATTTTGAAGTGGAAGTCTTACTAAATGAAGATCGAACATTATCATTGAAATTTTTTAACAGAGAAAATAGCATTCAAAATTTTGGAGAACAAATTGGCTATACACAAGGCCTAGGGATTTCCTATAACATTGAATTTGATAACCTGCGAGAACTCTTTACAACACTTTTTAAGCAAAATAAGACTCAAAACAATACAAATGTTATTCCTACTGTTGAAGAATCTACACTTCCAGAGTATATAGATTTTAAATAAAATTTTGATAGATTATTTGCAATTAATTAGTTTTAACATCCCTCAAGTCAATTAGTTATTAACGAAAACGTTTGAGTTTAAGTGAATTTTAAAAAATCACAGAAACTTAGGTTTTTATGAGATAGAAGTTTAGTAAATTTACAAATTAAAGTAATATAACATATGGCAAATCAGATAATAAAAATTGGTGTAATGACATCTGGGGGCGATTCTCCAGGTATGAATGCGGCGATTCGATCTGTGGTACGAACCTGTGCTTTTCATAAAATTGAATGTGTTGGTATCTATCGAGGATACGAGGGAATGATTGAAGGAGATTTTAAACTTTTAGACGCCCGAAGTGTTAATAATATCATTAATAAAGGTGGCACTATTTTAAAGTCTGCTCGATCAACAGAGTTTAGAACAAAAGAAGGTCGTAAAAAAGCATACGATCAACTTCAAAAAGAGGGGATACACGCACTTGTTTTAATTGGAGGGGATGGAACCTTTACAGGGGGTATGATCTTTAATGAAGAATATGATTTTCCAGTCATCGGAATTCCTGGAACTATCGACAACGATATTGTTGGAACTAATTTTACATTAGGATTTGATACCGCACTCAACACAGCCGTGGATGCTATTGACAAAATTAGAGATACCGCCAGCTCACACAAACGATTATTTTTTGTGGAAGTAATGGGTAGAGATGTGGGCCATATTGCACTCAATGCAGGAGTTGGATCTGGTGCTGAAGAAATTTTAGTACCCGAAGAAGATTTAGGTTTAGACCGTCTTTTAGAGTCTTTAGAAAAAAGCAGACATACCGGAAAGTCTTCTAGTATTGTAGTAGTTGCCGAAGGCGATAAAACCGGAAAAAATGTATTTGAACTAAGAGATTATGTTGAAGATAATTTAGAGGGCTACGACGTCAGAGTTTCTGTATTAGGTCACATGCAACGCGGGGGGGCACCATCGTGTTTTGATCGTGTTTTAGCATCCCGAATGGGGGTTAAAGCTGTGGAGTCTTTATTAGAAGGCAAGAAAAATTACATGGTTGGAATTATAAACAATAAAATTGAATTATATCCTATTGATAAAGCAGTCAAAGGAGATTCAACAATCGATGCAGAGCTTTTAAGAGTTTCTGATATCATGAGTACATAAATAACAATTAATTAAATTAAAACAAATGTCAAAAGTAAAAATTGGAATTAATGGTTTTGGTAGAATAGGTAGAATTGCCTTTCGTATTGCTGCAAACCGCCCAGATGTTCAAGTAGTAGGAATTAATGATTTATTAGATGTAGAGCATTTAGCATACTTACTAAAGTATGATTCTGTTCATGGTCAATTCGACGGAACCATCGATATCAAAAACGGAAATTTAGTAATTAATGGAAACGAAATTCGTATTTCTGCAGAACGTAATCCAGAAGATTTGAAATGGGATGCTGTTGATGCTGATGTCGTTTTAGATTGTACTGGAATTTTTACCAATTTAGAAGGCGCTCAAAAGCATATTACTGCTGGTGCTAAAAAAGTTGCTATTTCTGCACCTTCTGCAGATGCTCCAATGTTTGTAATGGGTGTGAATCACAAAGAAATTACTGCAGACCATACGATCGTTTCTAACGCATCATGTACCACTAACTGTTTAGCGCCAATTGCTAAAGTTCTTAATGACAGTTTTGGAATCGCTGAAGGCCTTATGACAACTGTGCACGCTGCAACAGCGACTCAGTTTACAGTCGATGGACCTTCAAGAAAAGATTACAGACTTGGACGTGCTTCTCTTAACAATATTGTACCCGCTTCAACAGGCGCTGCAAAAGCAGTTGGAAAAGTAATTCCTGAACTAAACGGAAAACTAACAGGAATGGCTTTTAGAGTTCCTACCGTTGATGTTTCGGTTGTTGATTTAACATGTCGTTTAGAAAAAAGCGCTTCTTTTGAAGAAGTAAAGGCAGCAATCAAGCATGCTTCAGAAAATGAATTAAAAGGAATCTTAGGCTACACCGAAGAAGGAGTCGTCTCTCAAGATTTTGTATCAGAAACTAAAACTAGTACGTTTGATGCCAACGCTAGTATGGCATTAAATGATAACTTTGTAAAAATTATTTCATGGTACGATAATGAATATGGGTATTCTGCTAAATTAGTAGATTTAGCACATTATATCAGCGTGCTATAATTCATACAATATTCCAAAAAACATACAGCTAATCAGTAGTTGTATGTTTTTTTTTAATACAATTAAAATATGATTTTTATAATTGACAGTGGTTCTACAAAATGTGATTGGATTGCAATTGATTCCAAAACAGGTGATCAATTGTTTGATAAACAGAGAACTAAGGGTTTAAATCCAGCCATTATCTCGGAAACAGAAGCGTTTGAGATAATCAAAAACAATACTGTTATTTATGAAAACAAACAAAAGGTGTCTCATGTGTATTTTTATGGAGCTGGTTGTGGTACTATAAAGCCTGTAAAAATGCTAAAATCCGTTTTGGAATCTATTTTTGTAAATGCAAAAGTAGAGGTTAAAGAAGATACTTATGCCGCAATTTATGCGACGGTTGGAGTTTCACACAGCCCAGCTGTGGTTTGTATTCTTGGCACCGGTTCAAATTGCTCTTATTATGATGGCAAAAATGTAGAGCAACGGGTGATTTCTTTAGGCTATTCTATCATGGATGACGCGTCTGGAAATTATTTTGGGCGACAACTTATCAGGGATTATTATTTTGATAAAATGCCTCATGATATGAAACTGGTATTTCAAACACGGTATGATGTCAGTGATGATGTTCTCAAAAACAACTTATACAAAAAACCAAATCCAAATGCCTATTTAGCCACTTTTGCAGAATTTATGATTTTGAATAAAGAGTCTGAATATGTACAAGAAATCTTTAAAAAAGGCTTCCGTTTATTTGTGGAAAATATGATTCTGCAGTACAAAGAAGAACTAAAAACAGTTCCAGTTCATTTTGCAGGATCTATTGCATATTTTACGCAAGATGAAATCAAAAAAGTTGCACAAGAGTATGGATTTACAGTCGGTAATTTCGAAAGACGTCCAATTGAGGGGCTCGTTAAATACCATACAATAATGGCCCAGAATTCCTAGGGAATTATTTTACTGCAATTACACTAATTTCTACATTACAAATTTCGGCAAGTTGGCGACCTCTACCGTTTCCCTAGCGGGTGCAGTTGCTTCGTTAAAATACTGCCCATAGATAGTGTTGATCTTCGCGAAATTATTCATATCCGAAATAAAAATAGAACTTTTGATGACATTTTCAAAGTTCATGTCCGCTGCTTCCAATACGGCTTTTAAGTTTTCCATCACCTGGGTTGTTTCTAATTCAATCGAGTCCAAGATGAGTGCTCCAGATTCTGGATTTATGGCAATTTGTCCTGAAGTGTATAACATATTCCCAACCAAAACGGCTTGGTTATAAGGGCCTAAAGGCGCAGGAGCTTTGTCGGTTGTAATAATCGTTTTCATGTATTTTTGTATATTTTAATATGTTTTATAACTGTTTGTCGGGTTGTCTTCTTTTTTCATATTTAAGATCTTTTAAGATACTAGAACGAATTCCGATAAAGAAATTCCATGAACTTCGGTTGCTAAATGGAATCCAAGAAAAGTTCATTCTCCAACTCTCTAAGTCACGTTCAAAACGCAATTGCGTATAGGTAAATCCGTGATCTTTAAAATCAAATCCTGAGGAGGCACCAATACTCCAACGTGGTGAAAGTTCGATGTCTCCAGAGAACATTAATGAATGTGATGAAATTTCACTCTGACGCCGAGAATTACTGTAGTTGACGGCATAAGCGAGTCGTAAACTCCATGGTAATGTATAATTATATAATTCGCTAGCCTTTGTGTCTTTTTCTTTTTTCTTCGAGTTGAGTTGTTGGTTCGAAAAGTCTTGTGATTTTCCAAACAAATCATCGTCACGCCCACCACTTCGAAGCGACTCTTCCCTTTCAGCATCTTTGGAGTCGTCTTTAGAATTAAGAGATTCGCTAGACAAACTATAGCTCATTGTTACATTGGCGCTTGTCATTCGAAACAAACTCCCGCCATTATCGATATTAAACGTATTAATTCGAGTGTTGTTATTGTCTAAGGCATATGGATCTAACGTCGCTCCAAAATTCAAACTTATTTTATTATCTAATAATTGAGTACCTCCGGAGAGTCGAACCGGACTCCAGTTTAAAGAATCTCCAGCCACATTGTAATTGGTTGAGAAATTAAGTGAATTTAATATAAAAACTTTCTTAGCTTCTGTAGCCGTACTGTCTTTATCTCTCACTTTAGCTTCCAGATTATTGCTTAGGGACAACCCAACACCACTCGAAAATACTTTTCCTGGAGATCCAAAAATAGATTCCTCAAAACGCGTATATTCTACATCACTAGTTGTTTTTCCATCTGCACTGACAACTTCATAGGTGTCATAATATTGGTCAAATGCAGGATTGATATTATAACTAATGGAAGGCCGCATCACATGTCGGATCGCTTGAATTTTTTTATCATCACCAAATTCAAACATTCCATAGACCGTGGTTCCTAAACTGGTACTAAAGTTATACGTTCTAAACGAGTCAAACCCTCTAATGTCTTCTTTAATAACCTTTTCAGATTCGGAGTCAAACGATTTACTAATGGTTTTAAAAGTCCAATTTTCCTTATAATTTGCACTTGTACTCATGCTAAAATGTTTAAAAACCTTAAAATTGGTGCTTAAAGGGATGGTGTGTTGAAACCCTGCTTTTGCATCTCTAAACATTTGTGCTTTTAAAAATAAGCTATCGGTTGTTTGAATTCGATTCTCTCCTCGAACATTGTATTGTAAATTGATATTTTGTAAACCTCCTTTTTTACTGCCCGTTTTTGGTGCAAATGGAAAAATACGATCGATACTTCCCTGAAAAGTTGGCAGGGTCATGTTGATAGTTTCTGTTTTTGTGTTTTGAGAATGTGTAGCGGTCAAACTTACATTAACTTGTGGTTCCGTTTGAAATGTTTTTGAATAGGACACAGAAGAAGATAGCGTATTGTTTAAAAAATTTGCAGTGTTTAATTGATTTACAGATTCTTGGAAATACGTGCTACTTCCCAAATTAACAGAGGCTGAGAACCGTGAGTTTGGGCTCGATTTAGAATCTTGGCTCTGATTCCATCGGAGGTTATAAATTGTACTTTTTGAATAGTCTGGGAACCCACGCTCGCTGTTGATAAGATTTTCATACCGAAAACTCAAGCTACCTTTAAACTTATACCGAATCCCATAATTACTTTCGAGACGTAATCCATAACTTCCATTGGTGTAATAATCCCCGAGGGTAGCTAAATCAAAATAATCACTCAAGGCAAAGTAATAACCGCCATTTTGTAAAAAGTAACCACGATTGTTTTGTTCACCAAAAGTGGGCAGAATCACTCCAGAAGATCGCGTTTGCGACTGAGGAAAAAAGGCAAATGGCAACCCAATAGGAGTGGGGACATTTGCTATAAACATATTAGTGAGGCCGGTCACAATTTTTTTACCCGGAACCACTTTTGCTTTTCGTAATAAAAAATAATACTCAGGATTTTCAATGTTTTCTGAGGTTGTAAATTTGGCTCTCTTTACAAAATAGACCGAATCATTTTCTTTCTTTGTTAAGTCTGAAATAATTCGCCCGCCTTGTTGTTCTGTTTTTGAATTCCAAATAAGGGCTTTTTTGGTTTTCATGTTAAATACAATGGAATCGGGTTCTACCACGTCCCCTCCTTGTTTAAAAACAGGGTATTGCGAGTAAACACCAAGCGAATCTTTAAGCCGTCCGGCATAAATAACATCTTTGCCGTAGTCGATCATAATCACTCCAGCATTAATTTGCATGTTCGTGTAAATAACTTGCGCTTCGTTGTATAAATAAATATGTTTAGTTCTTTGATTAATTGAGGTGTAATCTGTGGCTTTATAATCTATAATACCCTCCAGTAATCCTTTTGGTTTTTGAAGACTGTCATTTGAAATTGAATCTGCTTCAATTTGTTTTAACTCTTGATCTGGAATCGAATCATTTTTAACCGTTAGTAATTGTTCAATTGGAAACTCTTTTTTCGAGGGTTTCAAGTTTGGAGTGTCCTGAGCCATGCTTATAGTGTTAGTAAACACTGTAAAACTTAAAGTAAAAACTAGTTGAAATAATCTTGTTTTCAATCCTTTTAGGGGTATTTTTGTATTAAATGGCTCGATTTTTGAAAAACCAAAGTTACGGATATTTTTTTTTGATTTTTATATTTTAATTATTCGATTCAAAGCCAAATTAAGCAGCATGCAAAAACTAATAAAACTCTTCTTAATCTTTAGTTTCCTTTTTGGAATTTTTACGGCGTATTCACAAAACAATAGTAAACCTTTTGTCGTGGTTTTAGATGCTGGCCACGGAGGGAAAGATCCGGGTAGACCTACTAACTTCGGTTATAAAGAAAAGGATATTGCTTTGAAAATAGTGTTAAAAATAGGTGAAAATTTAGAAAAACATCAAAATATAAAAGTCATTTACACTCGCAAAACAGATGTTTTTTTAAAATTAAGAGAACGCGCAGCAATTGCGAATAAAGCAGATGCGGATTTATTTGTCTCTATCCATTGTAATGCACACACTTCAAATGCCTATGGAACTGAAACGTACGTATTGGGGCTACACCGAAACGAGTCTAACTTCAGAGTGGCTCAGCAAGAGAATGAAGTTATTTTTTTAGAAGATGATTTTGAAACTAATTACGAAGGATTTGATCCAAATTCTCCAGAATCCATGATTGGGTTGACGCTTATGCAAGAAGATTATTTAGATCAAAGTATTCTGTTAGCACGCTATGTTCAGGACAATTTCACCTTAAAGCTTAAACGTAAAAATAGAGGCGTTAAACAAGCAGGTTTTTGGGTGCTTCATAACACCTACATGCCAAGTATTTTGATAGAAACAGGGTTTATAACAAACAAATCTGAAGGAGATTATCTCAACTCAACTGTTGGAAGAAATAATATTTCGAAAAGTATATCGGATGCAATATTAGATTATAAATCTAAATTGAATACGGATGATTTAATTGAAGTCGTCACTACTTCCGAACCAACCGAACTTACCACCAACAAAGAGCTCACCGTCGATGGTTCAGATGCTTCAGGAAAAGAAGCCGATGGAATCGTTTTTAAAGTTCAAATTGCGTCGGGTTCCAAAAAATTAGCAACCAAACCTTACAATTTCAAGGGCTTAGATCAGATTTCAAGAAAAAAATCAAACAAGAGGTTTCATTATTTTTACGGCAATACGTCTAGTTTTGAAACGATTACTGCTTTAAAGCAAATAGCTATTGACAAAGGGTATAAAACTGCTTTTGTAGTGGCATATAAAAATGGACAAAAAATTTCAATTCAAACTGCTTTAAAATCTACAGAATAATAGACCCAATTATTTCAATATTATTCTTAAATTTGTAAGAAGAAAAAACAATCATATTGAATTTATCTAGAGAAATTAAAACCGCCATTCTTGTCATTTCAGGCATCTTACTCTTCATTTTTATTTTTTACTATTTAAAAGGAGAAAATATTCTTGATTCCTCAAAAAAAATTACTGCAGTCTATGAGAATGTCGAAGGTTTGGCACCGTCTGCTGCTGTGACAATTAATGGTCATAAAATAGGCAAAGTTCAATCGATCGAATTTAAAGGCGACCGTTCGGGTAAACTGACGGTTACGATGCTAATTGATAGCGATTTTGAATTTTCAATAAACAGTAAAGCACAATTATATGAAGCTGGTCTTATTGGAGGGAAAGCCATTGCCATTTTACCTGCATTTGATGGCGCAGCCAACGTTCAGTCGGGTGATTCTTTAGCCTCTGATATTAAGCCGGGGCTAACAGACTTGGTTAATCAGCGCTTAACACCCCTTCAAGAAAAAATGGAAACAATGATGGTGAGTGCCGATTCTTTATTAATCAATCTTAATGAAGTTTTTGATACTAAAACCAAAACAAACATCAAGTTAAGCATAGCACAACTTAGTTCAACGATTAAATCTTTTACATCCACTTCCGAATCCCTTAACGGATTAGTAACTGATAATACGTCCGCAATTGGAGAAACGATTACAAATTTTAATAAAATATCGGCAGATCTAACAACGCTCAGTAGTTCATTAGCTGCATCGGATTTAGAGGCTATTATGGCGAATTTAAAATCTACGCTTTCGAGTTTTGATACCTTATTAAGTAGTATAGAAAACGGAGAAGGTTCTGTTGGAAAACTCATGAAAGATGAAAGTGTATACAACAATCTTGAAGGCGCTACCAAACAATTAGAACAGCTTTTGGAAGACATGAAATTGAACCCAAAACGGTATGTGCATTTTTCTTTATTTGGAAAAAAAGCAAAACAGTATGACGCAGAGGGTAATGAAATGAAAAACAACAAAGATTAACCAAATGGAATTTTTGCCTAATTTAATTTTTGCAATACTACTTTTTATTGGGATTGGTTTTTTTGCTCGAAACATAAGCAAACTTAAACGAAACATCAATCTTGGTAAAGATGTTGACACAAGCGATCAGACTAATATTCGATGGAAAAACATGGCCCGAATTGCTTTAGGTCAAAGCCAAATGGTACGTCGTCCAATCGCAGGTATTCTGCACATTGTAGTCTATGTTGGTTTTGTGATTATTAACATAGAAGTTTTAGAAATTATCATTGATGGGTTGTTTGGAACCCACCGTATTTTTTCAGGAATTGGAAGTTTTTATGGTGTGTTGATTGGAACGTTTGAAATCCTTGCAGCACTTGTATTTGTTGCGGTTATTATTTTTTGGTTTCGAAGAAATGTCGTCAAGATTCATCGTTTTATGAAATCCGAAATGAAAGGCTGGCCAAAATTAGATGGGAACCTAATTCTCTATTTTGAAATTGTTTTAATGGGGTTATTTATCATAATGAATGCCACCGATGTAGAATTCCAATCCATGAATTCTGGGAACATAATCAGTCAGTTTTTTGCTCCAATGTTTGAAGGCTATAATGTGCATTTGATTGAAAGAGTCGCCTGGTGGATGCATATAATTGGGATTCTAATTTTCTTAAATTATTTATATTACTCTAAACATTTACATATTTTATTAGCCTTTCCAAACACCTATTACGGAAGTGTAAAACCAAAAGGATATTTTAATAATCTAGAGGCAGTCACCAACGAAGTGAAGCTCATGATGGATCCAAATATTGATCCATTTGCCGCGACTGAAGACGATTCATCTGCACCTGATAAATTTGGTGCCAGCGATGTTCAAGATTTAAATTGGGTCCAACTTTTAAATGCTTACACCTGTACCGAATGTGGGCGTTGTACCAGCGAATGCCCGGCCAACCAAACAGGTAAAAAATTATCGCCTCGGAAAATAATGATGGACACCCGTGACCGTTTGGTAGAAGTAGGAAAAAATATAGACTCCAATAAAGGCGTGTTTGTACCAGACGGCAAAGAACTTTTAGGGGATTATATTACAAACGAAGAACTTTGGGCCTGTACAAGCTGTAATGCCTGTGTCGAAGCCTGTCCTATAAGTATCGATCCACTTTCAATTATTTTGGAAATGCGTCGCTATTTAGTCATGGAACAAAGTGCGGCTCCTATGGAGTTAAACACCATGATGTCCAATATAGAAAACAATGGTGCTCCGTGGCCTTACAACCAAATGGACCGATTAAACTGGAAAAACGATTAAAATTATATCAATACAAATTCATTATGAAAAGAGAAGAAGCAGACAAATTATTGCATGAAAAAGTGGAAGCAGGAGAACTCGTAAGTCCAGTACTTCCTGGCGGGGTTAAAAACTATTTAATAGACATCGATGGAACTATCACCGAAGATGTTCCGAACGAAGAACCAGAACGTATGGGGACTTGTTTACCTTTTGTGGATGCTTTAGAAACCTGTAATCGATGGTATGAAGAGGGACATATGATTTGTTTTTTCACATCTCGAACCGAATCTCATAGAGAAGTGACCCAAAATTGGTTAAAAAAACATGGGTTTAACTACCATAGCCTTTTAATGGGAAAACCAAGAGGTGGAAATTACCATTGGATTGATAATCATTTAGTAAAAGCAACTCGCTACAATGGTAAATTCACGGATTTAGTAGAAAAAGAAGTGACGATCGAAGTTTTTGACGATGGTCAGCATGACTAATATTTAGATTATGAGTGACGTATTAAAAGTACCTACAATGGCCGAATTTATGGCTACTGGAAAGCAACCCGAAGTATTGTTTTGGGTGGGCTGTGCTGGAAGTTTTGATGACCGTGCCCGAAAAATCACCAAAGCTTTTGTAAGATTACTAAACAAAGCCAAGGTTGAGTTTGCGGTCTTAGGAACCGAAGAAAGTTGTACAGGCGATCCTGCAAAACGATCCGGAAACGAATTTTTGTTTCAAATGCAAGCGGTGACCAATATTGAGGTCCTCAATGCCTACGAAGTTAAAAAAATTGTTACCGCCTGTCCCCACTGTTTTAATACGCTCAAAAACGAATATCCATCTTTGGGAGGTGATTATCAAGTAATGCATCACACCCAATTTTTAAAAAGCTTACTTGAGGAAGGTCGCCTTACTATTGAAGGTGGCAAATTTAAAGGCAAGCGCATCACATTTCATGACCCTTGTTATTTAGGTAGGGCGAATGACGTGTATGAAGCGCCTCGCGATTTGATTCAAAAGTTAGATGCCGAATTGGTGGAAATGAAAAATTGCCGCAAAAAAGGCCTTTGTTGTGGGGCTGGTGGTGCGCAAATGTTCAAAGATGCTGAAAAAGGCGACAAGGAAATCAATATTGAACGGACGGAACAAGCCATGGAAGTCACTCCAGAAATTATTGCCACCGGATGCCCGTTCTGTAATACCATGATGACGGACGGCGTTAAAAATAAAGCGGAAGGTCAAATTGAAGTCATGGATGTTGCCGAACTCATTGCCAATGCAAACGATTTATAACACTTAACTCCTTCATAAAATGCTTGTTAATTTTGACACCCTTCCCGAATCTGCTCGAATATGGATTTACCAATCCAACCGTTCATTTTCAGAAGTTGAATTAGAAGAAATATCTAAAAAAATCAATGTATTTTTAGAGGGATGGACTGCCCATGGTGCGGATTTACAAGCAGGCTTCGAAATTAAATATAAACGCTTTATTGTGATCGCATTAGATCAACAAATCAATGTAGCAACAGGCTGTTCTATTGATGCATCTGTGAAATTTATTCAGGATCTAGAAACCATTTACAAGGTCGATTTGATGGATAAAATGAACGTTTCTTACAAGCAAGGCGAATACATTGCCTATAAAACCTTACTCGATTTTAAAAAGATGGCCAAAGACAAAGCCGTTTCCAAAAACACGATTGTATTTAATAACTTGGTCAATTCGAAGGCTGAATACTTAGAATTTTGGGAAGTCCCGGCGTCTGAAAGCTGGCACAGTCGCTTTGTGTGATATTAGCCCGTTTCAGATTCCCAAAACGGTAACTCATTTGGGTTATGAGACTGTGATAATTCGAGTTGTAATAATTTCTTTTTAGAGTACAATCCTCCAGCATACCCAACTAATTGGTTGGAGGACCCGATAACCCTGTGACAGGGAACGATCAATGCAAGTGCATTGGCTCCATTAGCACTGGCTACCGCTCGCACGGCATTTTTATCCCCAATTTGATGCGCTAATTCCAAATACGAGATTGTTTTTCCATACGGTATAGTCTGTAACGCTTTCCATACTCTCAATTGAAATGGACTGCCAACCATTTTAATAGGCAGTGTAAAGGAGGTTTTTTCACCTTTCAGAAAAGCATCTATTTGGAGTCTTACGGATTTTAAAAAGGGCGTGTCTTTGTCAATAAACTCAGCGTTTAATCCCGATAGGATACGTTTGTCAACCGCAGATCGCATTTTTCGATATCGGAAATCTAACAAACACAATTCATCTTTACAACTTCCAAGAATCAAGTCTCCAATAGTGCTTTTATAATATTGAAAAAAAATTATGTTTGTGGATTTCATTAGATTAATCTATGGCAAAGCGTACATTAACTTCACTTTCAATTTTAATGCCCGAAAATTCAATATCAATGGGTTCTTCCAAGTCATTACTAGCGGCATATTCTAAGCTCATCTTTGCATTTCGTTGTGAATAATTTCGATTATGATAATACTTATCGGAGATATAGATGGCATTGCCTAGGGTTTGGCCCAAGGGATCCACAAGTGATTTTGCCTGTGCTTTTGCTTTTAAAATAGCTTTGGATCGTAGCGTTAGTTTTAAGGCTTCAGCTTTTGAATAATCTATTTTTGTTAATTGCACATTAGAAATGCCTTTGCCCTCTAAATGAATGAGCACTCTACTGGCGGTGAGCCCATCGTAGACGATTAGCTCATAGGCTTTGGATTTGAGAACACTTTTTTTTCTTAAAAAATATTTTTTATAGTTACTAGCTAAATCTTCAATTTTTAATTGTTTTTTTAAATTGATGCCCAAGCCTTCCAAAACATCTGCCATTTCGCGTTCTTGTGTTTCAACGGACGTTTTATCTCGGTCTTCTTTTTCTTGAATCAAAATTGATAAATAGATGCGATCAGGTTTTACTAATGAATCTACTTTTGCAGTGGTTTCTAGATAAGGTTGATCAATGAAGTTTTTGGATTGCGCATATCCAAATAAACAGCCTGTGATACAAATGGCAGAAATCATATAATTTTTCATAAATTGATTTTTTTTAATTTTTTAATGAATATACAATTAATGTACCAAAGTATATAATAAAAGCACCGTAGCGATTTTTAAGATATTTTTTCATGAATTAGGTATGTTTTAATTGCTTAGAAATAGAAATAAAATCTAAAAAGGGATTCCCTAAAAATAAACGTTACTAAGCTTTTGAAGACGCATACCATTTCAATTTTAAGCAGATGCAAGTTGCGTGCGTAATTTTTTTTACATTCCAGACGACGGTTCAAGATCAAAAACTGGATACTTCATTTTAATATGGAGAGAGAGAGCTTCGGGAAAGTTTGGTGAATCATTATTCTTGATGCTTAGAGAGTGCTTCCTCAAATTGTTGTTGTAATTTTTCACGCTCATTTAGCATCAAGAAGTTTACATTACTTTTATCAATTATTTTTGTCAATTGATTGTTGTTCTTTGAATATTTCCTAGTAAGCATACACCAAGAATGTCGGATGCTCAATTTAATACGTTCCCAGAACGTAGCCTCACCATACTGATTTTTATCGCATATATGCTTTGCTTCCTCAAAACTTATAAATATATTTTTTTTCATCGATTAATGATTTTCAACGATCTTAAAAACAATAAGTTGATTTATAATTATTATGTGATAAGTTTTAAATTCGTCACTTATATTTTATGTTTTAAACCAATGTTTCTTTAAACATCTCGAAAGAGATACTCTTGCTCTATGTATCTGTACCCATACATTAGACGAAGTAATGTTCAATTCATTACAAATTGTTTCAGTATCGTATCCAATAATAGTTTTCATTTTAAAAATACGAGCTTGTTTTTGGGGTAATTTATTGATACAATTATAGATAGCATCTTTTAATTCGGAGTTTTCTATTTTATCTTCTGCTGTTTGACTGGAGGAATCTGCGACACGCTCTTCGATCCAGCTTTTATCAGATTCATTATCATCAAAATAACTCATTCTAACTTCTGCTTTCCCTTTATTAGAGTTTATTTTCCGGTAATGGTCAATAATTTTTCGTTTTAAAATAGAAATTAACCAAGTGCGTTCACAAGCTTGCCCCTTAAATTCCATTTTAGATTTTAATCCTGATAAAAATGTATCAGATATCAAATCTTGTGCGATTTCTCGGTCATTTACACGCGTAATTGTATAGTTGAACAAGTAATCAGAATATAGTTTTATCCAATTATTTGGATTTAATTTATGATTTAACATCTTTAAATTTATAATAACGTCGTTAAAACAAAAATTGTTCCTTCAAAAAATGGTGTTTTCATTTACATAGAGTTTTAAATTCTAATAGTGATACATTACCCCCAATTATGGGAGTTTTGTTTTTTAGCACTTTAATGAATTACTTTTAGATGAATTGGTTATGAAGAATTAGATTTGGGATCTAAATCCTCTATAAAAGTAGTCAAAAAAATAATTGATACCAAATCAAAATGTAATAGATTCAAACCGATATGGTTAGGCACATAATTCATGTTCAAAAAATCTCAAAAATTAAATTGCTCTTAAAAACATTTTGTGTTTCTTTTAAAAACAGTAATTTGGTATAGGATTTGAAGTCCGTATTTTTAAAACTATTTATGCGTCAATTTTTTACACTCATTTTTTTCATTTTTTCACTAACACTTTTAGGGCAAGATTCAGCTTCCTCATTGGATACTTCAGAGATGGAGCTTCAAAAAACATGGGTCGATAGCACCTTTAATTCACTTAGTCTAAAAGAAAAAATTGGGCAGTTGTACATGGTTCAAGTATTTTCAAATCAAGATCAAGCCACCAAGAAAACAATTCTCAACCAAATCACGACCCACCATATTGGAGGCGTTATTTATTCTAACGGGGGCCCTGTTCGTCAAGCTCAATTGAATAATGAGCTACAAGCCGCATCTAAAATTCCATTGCTAGTAGGAATGGATGCAGAGTGGGGACTGAGCATGCGCTTGGACTCTACTTATGCATTTCCGTGGAACATGACTTTGGGTGCGATTAAAAATTTAGACCTTATTCGTCAAACAGGAAAACATATTGGAGAACATTGTAAACGAATTGGGGTACATTTTAATTTTGCACCGGTGGTGGATATCAACACGAATCCAGAAAATCCTATTATAGGAAATCGTTCTTTTGGAGAAGATAAGGAAGAAGTCACCAAACGCGCCATAGCATTTATGGAAGGCATGCAAAGTGCTGGTGTGTTGGCCACTGCCAAACATTTTCCAGGTCATGGAGATACGGCCTCTGATTCGCATAAAACCTTGCCCACCATTAACTTTTCAGCAAAACGCATCGATTCTTTGGAATTGTATCCTTACAAAAAATTGTTTTCAAAAGGGTTGTCTTCTGTGATGGTTGCGCATTTAAGTGTACCTAATCTCGATTCACGGCCTGACTATCCCTCCTCCTTGTCGTATCCGATTGTTACTGAATTATTAAAAGAAAAACTAGGGTTTAAGGGCCTGATTTTTACTGATGCGTTGAGCATGAAAGGAGTTTCTAATTTTAGTGATCCGGGTGAAATTGATCTGCAAGCATTTTTGGCCGGAAATGATGTGATGTTGATGTCCAATGAGGCCTCTCAAGGGATCGAAGCACTATACGCTGCTGTAGAATCGGGTGTTATTTCTGAGAAACGATTGGAACATTCTGTCAAAAAAATATTAAGTGCCAAATACAAGGTTGGCTTACATCAATTTGAACCCATTAAAACTACTAATTTAGTGGCGGATTTGAACCGTCAAAAAGATGACGTTTTATACCAACAGTTGATGGAAAATGCGATTACTCTGGTTCAAAATCACAACGACCTGCTTCCCCTCAAAAATTTAGAATTACGCAAGATCGCTTATGTAAGTATGGGGAACGCAGATACAACTCCATTTTTAACAACGTTGAATAAATACACAAAAGTTGACCCAGTAAGAGCCGATAATTTGGACGAACTTATCTCCGAATTAAAACAGTACAACACCGTTATTGTAGGTCTGCATACTTCCAATGCTAATCCTTGGAAGTCCTATCAATTCACGGATAAAGAACTCGTATGGCTTTATGAAATTGCACGAACCAATACGGTTATTTTAAATGTTTTTTCAAAGCCGTATGCCTTAAATGATTTAAAGTCGATTGCTAATTTTGAGAGTATATTGATGGCCTATCAAAATAGTCCAATGGCACAGCAAACCGCCGCACAAATTATTTTTGGTGCCCTCCCTGCAAAAGGGAAGTTACCTGTAAGTTGTGGTTCAAATTTTAATATGGGTGATGGTTTAGCTATAAATTCGCTACATCGTCTAACTTATGGATTGCCCGAATCTGTTGGAATTGATTCAAAACGATTACATAAAATTGATTCCGTTGCCTCATATGCCATTTCTGAGCATATGACTCCAGGAATTCAGCTTTTAGTAGCCAGAAAAGGAAAAGTGATTTACGAAAACTATTTTGGATATCACACCTACAAAAAAATAAATAAGGTGAAGTTTAACGACTTGTATGATGTGGCATCGCTCACCAAAATATTAGCAACACTTCCTTTACTTATGGAATTGGTTGATTCTGGGGTTATTAAGTTGAAATCTACTTTAGGTGAATTGTTGCCGAGCTATAAAAATTCCAATAAAAAAGGGATCACCATTCAAGAAATGTTGTCTCATTTTGCGCAATTAAAACCTTGGATTCCATTTTATATATCCACCTTAGACACGGTTACTCAAAAGCCAAACCCTAAGTTTTATCGAAATAAACCGTCCAAAAAATTTTCAATAAAAGTGAATGAACGCTTGTACATGCGAACCGATTTTAAAGATAGTATTCAAGACCGAATTATCGATTCAGAATTACTCGAAGAAAAAAAATACAGATACAGTGATTTACCGTATTATATTCTAAAATCGATTTTAGAAACACACTACGATCTACCCCTAGATGCGTTGGTACAACAGCATTTTTATAAATCGTTGGGAGCCAATTATACAACCTACAAACCCTTAGAGAAATTTAATAAAAATCAACTAGTTCCCACTGAAAATGATGATTATTACAGATATAATATTGTGCATGGCTATGTACATGATATGGGAGCTGCCATGCAAGGCGGTGTTGGTGGTCATGCCGGATTGTTTAGCAATGCGAATGATGTGGCAAAGCTCATGCAAATGTACCTTCAGAATGGAACGTATGGCGACAGACGATATTTTTCATCAAACACATTTGAAGCGTTTAACACCTGTCATTATTGTGATCAAGACAACCGTCGAGGGGTTGGTTTTGACAAGCCGCAACTAGAAGAAGAAGGTCCTACGTGTGGATGTGTGTCGATGACCAGTTTTGGACATTCTGGATTTACAGGGGCTTATGCTTGGGCAGACCCAGAAGAAGAAATAGTTTACGTATTTTTGGCAAATAGAACGTTTCCTGATTCCAAATCGAATCGACTTTTGAAAGAAAATATTAGAACGGACATACAACGTCTGATCTACGAATCAATTATAGAATAATATGAATATAGGTATAGTGTGTTATCCAACCTTTGGCGGTAGTGGTGTGTTGGCAACTGAATTGGGCTTAGAATTGTCCCGTAAAGGACATCAAGTGCATTTTATTACGTATCGTCAACCTGTAAGATTGGAGTTATTGAGTTCAAATGTTCATTTTCACGAAGTCAACGTGCCCGATTATCCGTTGTTTCATTACCAGCCGTATGAGTTAGCTTTATCCAGTAAATTAGTGGATATGGTCAAAGTTCATAAGATCGATGTATTGCATGTTCATTACGCAATTCCACATGCATATGCGGCTTATATGGCCAAAAAAATGCTGCACGAGGAAGGTATTACTATTCCGATTGTGACCACGTTACACGGCACTGATATTACCTTAGTAGGCAGCCATCCATTTTATAAAACGGCCGTCACCTTTAGCATAAATAAATCCGATGCTGTGACCTCAGTTTCACAAAATTTAAAAGAAGATACTCAGCGTTTATTCAATACAAATAAAGAAATCAAAGTGATTCCAAACTTTATTGATATCGATAAATATGAGACCACTTTTACCGATTGTGATCGTGATCTGCTGGCGCTCCCTGAAGAACGTGTCATCACTCATGTGAGTAATTTCAGACCTGTCAAACGCATTGCAGATGTGATTGAAATATTTTTTAAAATTCAAAAAGAAATACCTGCTAAATTAATGATGGTGGGCGAGGGGCCAGAACGAAAACAAGCGGAACAATTATGTAAGACCTATGACATCGAAGATAAAGTGGTGTTTTTAGGCAACAGTAATGAAGTTGATAAAATACTCTGTTTTAGTGATTTGTTCTTATTGCCGTCTCAAACGGAGAGCTTTGGATTGGCAGCTTTAGAGGCGATGGCATCTGGAGTGCCGGTCATTTCAAGCAATTCTGGTGGGATTCCTGAAGTTAATATTGAAGGGGTATCCGGTTTTTTAAGTCCAGTAGGAGCCGTAGATGAAATGGCTCAAAACGCTATTAAAATTCTTAAAGATGAGGCCGTTTTAGAAACCTTTAAAAAAGAGGCGAAAGCTACCGCTTCTAAATTTGACATTCATGAAATAGTGCCTTTTTATGAAGCTATTTATGAAGAAGCACTTCAAAATTGCATTTCTATTTAATTCGAAAAAAAATCATCACTTAGTCGTGATCTAATTTTTGTTTTTGTAATAATACAATTACTTTTACATTCTAATCAATTAAGGACTAGTTTATGGCAGGGAATGCATTCGGATCAATTTTTAAACTGACCACATTTGGGGAATCTCATGGCACCGCAATCGGTGGGGTGATTGATGGCTGTCCAGCAGGAATTTCGATCAATTTTGAAGCGATTCAACTCGAAATGGACCGTCGTAAACCAGGACAATCCGCTATTGTGACCCAACGAAAAGAACCTGATACCGTTCAGTTTTTATCTGGAATATTTGAAGGCATCACTACAGGAACCCCTATCGGGTTTGTAATTCAAAATGCCAATCAAAAATCAAATGATTATAGCCATATAAAAGACGTTTTTCGTCCAAGTCATGCCGATTATACCTATACCGAAAAATACGGCCAACGCGATTATAGAGGTGGCGGACGAAGTTCGGCACGAGAAACCGCTTGTCGCGTTGTGGCTGGAGCCATCGCAAAACAATTTCTGAAAACAATTGAAATAAATGCCTATACCTCTTCAGTAGGAGAAATAGCACTTCACAAATCGTATAAAGATTTAGATTTAGCAAACGCTGAAACCAACGATGTGCGTTGTCCAGATTCAGAAGTGGCAGCACAAATGATTTCAAAAATAAAAGCCATTCGTAAAGAAGGGGATACCATTGGAGGCGTGATCTCCTGTGTCATTAAAAATGTCCCTGTAGGATTAGGAGAACCTGTATTTGATCGTTTGCATGCACAATTAGGGAAAGCGATGCTTTCCATTAATGCAGTGAAAGGTTTTCAATATGGCAGTGGATTTGAAGGCACTCAACTCAAAGGAAGTCAACATAATGATGCCTTTAATGCTGATGGTTCTACCAAAACAAATTTATCAGGTGGGATTCAAGGCGGCATCAGTAACGGAATGGACATCTATTTTGATGTGGCTTTTAAACCCGTTGCGACCATTATGCAAGCACAAGACACCATTGATAAAGATGGAAATGTAGTTGAAATGCATGGTAAAGGCCGACATGATCCTTGTGTTGTACCGCGTGCAGTACCCATTGTCGAAGCCATGGCTGCTTTAGTGATTGCCGACTTCACACTCTTAAACCGACTTAGTAAAGCTTAAAACAGAAGTCCTATCAAAATTTCATATTTAATTTTCTATATTTATGGAAATTATCGGATGGGTCCTACCTAGGATTGTTCACTAATATTAAATTTAGAACTATGAAATCACTCGCCTTACACTGGAAAATATTAATTGGCATGCTGCTAGGGGTCACCTTTGGTTTTATAATGCTCGAAGTACAGGGCGGAGGCGATTTTATTGCGAGTTGGATCAAACCCATTGGAACCATTTTTGTAAAGCTTCTAAAATTAATTGCGGTTCCGCTTATTTTAGCGTCGCTGATTAAAGGAATTTCTGATTTAAAAGACATCTCTAAATTTGCGTCGATTGGTCTCAAAACTATTATAATTTACGTACTCACCACCGTGATTGCGATAAGTATTGGATTGATTTTGGTGAATACCCTAAACCCTGGAGATGGGGTTTCTACAGAAACCATTGCAAAACTGACCGAAACCTACGCTAACGATAGTAGTGTGCAAGGAAAAATAGCAGAAGCGAGTCGCCAACAAGCCAGCCGTCCTTTAGATTTTCTGGAGGCGATGGTTCCCGACAATGCCTTTTTGGCACTCAGTAATAACAAACTGATGCTTCAAGTGATCTTTTTAGCCATGTTTTTAGGAATTTCTCTTTTGTTAGTGGGTGAAAAAAGTGCCAAACCACTCAAAGATTTCTTTGATTCTCTCAACGATGTGGTGCTTAAAATGGTGGATTTAATCATGTTAACCGCACCTTTTGCCGTCTTTTCATTATTGGCTAATGTGGTGGTCTCATCTGGAGATCCCGAATTATTATATGCGCTTATGTTTTATGCAGGCGTGGTTGTCGGTGGTTTGTTTTTGATGATTTGTTTTTACCTTGTTTTGGTATCGGTGATCACCAAACGGAATCCAATTTGGTTTCTGAAACAAATCAGTCCAGCACAATTATTAGCCTTTTCAACAAGTAGTAGCGCGGCAACCTTGCCAGTCACTATGGAACGGGTGGAAGAACATCTAGGGGTTGATAAAGAAGTCTCTAGTTTTGTATTGCCCGTAGGGGCGACCATCAACATGGATGGGACGAGTTTATACCAAGCCGTAGCAGCAGTTTTTATAGCCCAAGCCTTGAATTTTGATCTCACCTTTGCCGATCAATTAACCATTGTTCTGACAGCACTTTTAGCCTCTATTGGGAGTGCGGCTGTGCCCGGCGCAGGAATGGTGATGTTGGTCATTGTCCTCGAATCGGTTGGCTTTCCAGCGGATAAATTGGCCATTGGATTGGCGCTTATTTTTGCAGTGGACCGCCCCTTAGACATGTGCCGTACCATGGTGAATGTGACTGGTGATGCCACAGTGTCTATGATTGTTGCCAAAATCGAAGGCAAACTACACACTCCAAAATCAAAAGAATGGGATGACCATTTGGAGGAGGTGAAGTAAGTTTTTCTGATACCTCCAACGGATTGGATTGAGAGCGGTGTTATTTTTTAACAAGACTGTTTAGAAATTCATCGGGAGACATCACAGGAAGTAGAGATGTTTTAAAATCTTTTCCATTTCTGGTAATGATTACTTCACAACCAGATTCGGTAGCACTAAAATATTGAAGTGCATCTTCAAAATCTTTGAAGGAAGAATTCAAGCCTTTTTCAATTGTTTGTGCATCAAGAGAACAAACTTCACTTATGACATTGAATTTCCTCAATTTTTCTAGAGCCTTTATTGAGTTTTCAAATTTTGATATAAAATAATGCACCGTTGCATATGAAATAGGAGATACCACTAAAGTGATAACCTCTTTTTCTCCTAAGGATGCTATTTTAGCTATGGACTCATAGAATGGCTGGCGTTCCCCCAAAAGGTCTAACATCACATTTGTATCTATAAAAATTCGTTTACTCATTTGTATTTCTCCATTAAGTAATCTGAGTAACCTTCTTTATAATCTAAATCAGTAGGAATATTAATCCCTGTAGCCATACTTTTTACAAAAGGAGAAATTTCAAAACCCGTTTCATTTTTTTCAGATGTTAGCGAATGCAGATAAGCCTCAACAATTCTTGATAAACTCATTTTTTTATCAGAAGCATATTTTTTTGCATTCTCAATAATTTCCTGATTTAACTTTAATGTTAGTTTCGTATCCATAAAAATAATTTATACGTACAAATATAATAAATTAATCCGTATAGTTTGATTTCTCATAATTGATTACGGTCTGTTAAGCTGGTTGAAGCAGTTTTTATTCCTTCATATATTTCGCTTGACAAGGTTCAAAGCATGGATAATTTATGATTAAAACATTTCCATTTTGTTCAAATGTGAAATCATAGTCAGGATTGTTACAATTAGCTGAACTAAAACTCATTTCAGAGTTTGAGTAAGTTCCTGAAGTTTGATTGTCAGAAGTAATTGACATATCGCACAAATTTCCATTTGATGTTATTGTTCCGTTATTTTTAAATGTTATGATTTTATGACTTTCAACAGAACTAAATATACCACTTCCATCTCCAGGGTCAGCTAGAATTTCTATTAATTTCCAGTTTCCGATTAATTCAGTGTCTGAGTTACAATCATTATCTTTATTACAAGAGTATAAAATTCCAACCGTTAGTAGAATAAATATTATTTTTTTCATAATTAATCTTTTTTTATTTAGACGATAAAACCTTCATTTTGTTGCGTCAAATTGCTTATAACTAATGTGTTTACATCCTTTAGGTGTGCATAATTCTGTTTTGAGATGACCTTTTGTCTCTTTTTTATTTTTTTACGCACTACAATCTGATGTTACTCTATCAATTATTGTTAAACACCATTTCTTATTAATCAAAGTCAAATAAAAAATCAGTTCTCCGTCAATTTTGTCTGACAAAACAATTCGATGACTATTCATTTCAATTTTCTCGAATGTCTTAATTTCTTTATCGGAGATATTATCATTCCTATATTATTTTAAATTCTTCCCCTCTGGTGCGCGAATCTTTCGCGTACCCAAATAAGCTTCATAAACCACACGAAAGCTAGCCTGCTGCAAGCAGGGATTCGTGCGGCAGCGGGGGTTAGTTTTTTACTTTAACAATTATTTCTTCTGTTGGAACATCTTTATATATCCAATTTCCGATTGGCTGTTTATCTTTTTTTATTTTCCCTTTTGCTATAATGTTACTTTCTTTATCATATTCTATTAATTCAGTGTTTTCCTTTAGTCTTTTGATTTGATTTAGAAAGTCAAAAAGTTTTGAAAAGTAGAATTTATGCTGATTATGGGCAATTAACTCTGTAAATTCTTTTAATGAGCAATTTTCTAATTTTATATTTCCGTCGCAAAGTCCTGTCTGGTTAGAGTTTGAAAAAATCAGCCAATTTTGCCCTTTTTCAAAATAGATTCCGCACATTGCTTCAGATTTTAAAGTTCTCACCTTTATTTTACTCAAGGATTTGACCCCTTTGATATTCCGTTTAATAATAAATTCTGCTGTAAGGTAAAATTCGTTTTCAGAATCAATTTTAGTTATTATTCCTTCAAATATTTGTTCGTGAGAATTTATAAGTTCTAAAACGGGTCTACCAGTTAAGTCAACACAAGAACAACAATATCCGATTGATGATGCCAGAAAGAATATTACTTGTAGAATTTTTAATTTCATAACTTTCAGTATTTCCAAATTAACCACAACGGTTTTGGCTATGGTTTCGTTACGGAATGGTACGCGAGTATCATTCCGCCGTAACCATAAATTTAGCAAAAAGGCTTGAAATTCCGATTAGGAATTTCAGCCGTAATGAACTATAGCCGTTGTTGTACATAGTTAATTTTAGCTCCATCTATTTACCCAATGAGGTCTTTTATTCAGAATTTCTTCTTTTTCCGATTCAGACAAGTCATTTTTCAAGTCAATATCCTCAAGCCTTATCAATTTTTCTGCGTATTTACCCAGTGATACAGGTGCTTTTCCCATAGAGGTAATCATACTATCTCCAAACTGCTTGTTAAATTTTAATATGCCTTTATCGATTAATCCAGTTATTACTGGGTCATCTATTGGCATTGAAACAGAAGATTGTTGACGTATAGAGAATTCTCTAATTACAGATTTTTCGTGAGGGTCAAGCATTTTTAAAGACTTTGCAAGTTCACCTTTCGATTTACTAAATCTATATTCGAAATAGAGTTTTTTATTTATCCAGATTATTAAGTTTACAATAACTAATCCAGATGACAATAGAAAAACAAGTCCAATAAAAGTCCCATAGTTCTCGTCAATTTTTGCAAGATTCAGCTTTTTCAAAAGGTCTTCATCTGAAAATAAAATGAAGCCTGATACTATAGAAAAGACCAGGAAAAACTTCGTTGGTAGCTTTTTTAGGTCAAATATGGCTTTTATTTCGTTCATCAGTTCCATTAATTATGTACAACGGTTTTGTATAAGAATAGTTGCGTGGTTTAAGCAACTAATTTAGCAAATACAAACCGAATAGAAAATCCGCGAGGATTTTCGTAAGTAGGCTTGCACTAGCAATTAATTTTATACGGTGTTGTAAGTAGTTTTTATTCTTTTTTTATTAAAATCCATCTCTCTCCTTTGTCGTTTGTATATGAGACAAGTCCATATTCTTTATCCCATTCAAATTCGGTCAGTCCAAATTTTCCATTTAGATTGGAATAAGGGCAATTATCTTTGTTAAATGTGTAAACATTTTTCCATTCAGTTTTTAATTCGGATTGCTTTGTTTTAGGAAGAATATTATTAAAACTACTAAACTCCAAATTCAATAAACGAATGACAGGACTTGCATCTTTCTTTTTTTCATTTGCGTTAATTTGTATAAAATAATCCTCAATTGTTTTCAGAGAGTCTTTTTTCATTTTGTAATCGATTCTTGCAAACTCTCTATCAAATCCGCCAGAAACAAAAGTTTTACAATTCCCATTAGGTTCTTTCATTACTTTGTTAATTATGAAAATAGTGTCCAAATCGTTCTCTTGAGATTTAAAAATTAATTTTTCTCCAACATTATAATTAGTGAACCAAGTTTTGTCATTTTCGGTGAAATAAACATTTTCACAATCTTGAGCGCAGGACTGTATTGATAAGCAAAAAAATATTAAAATTAGATACTTCATTATAGATTTGGTCAAATTACTTACAACTACTGTATATAAACCACTAGTGGTGTTTATTTCCTTTATATTTTTGTTTGGAGTGGTTCAATACATCCCAAATTGGTGTGTATTGTTGAACATTTTGTTTTATAAATCGTATTTAAATGTTTTTTCATTTCACTCATTTTACATTACAAAACCTAAGTTTAGGGTTCGTTGCAAGGCTTAGGATGCGTTCAATTTGTTTTAAAAACAACCCCCGCTGGTGCGCGATTCTTTCCCCACAGCGATCTGCAAGAGCAATATCCTTATAGCTTACTAAAAAATTGAATTGGTTGAAATGAAAAATCAGATTAGAGATTTAAGACTGGGTTAAATTTAGTAAAAACAATTTAATTGCAGTTAAAGGCGCTTGGCTTTTGTCAATATGCTATTCAATACCTTTATTCTAAAAATCGCTCTTTTAAGGCTTCCGTAGGCACTCTACATTGGTCTGTTTCTCCAAACCAGCGGTAGCGGTTATTCGCGATAAAGGTGTACAAGCCATCACGTATAAAACGCGGTAGGAGGTACCCAATTAGAAAAACGGTATATAACCCTCCTAAGATTTTGCACAGTTTCAAAACCGCGGTACTTCGATCATAGAATTTACCATCCGTATAAACTAGAATGCTGTCTAATTTTTCTCGATTTAGCAGCGCTTTTGGAATCACTTTTTGGGCATAACCACCTTGCAATGATGCAAATTTTAAAACGTTTTTTTTATCTTGTTTTATGAGGAAGTTAACACTGCGATTACAGAGGTTACATACGCCATCAAAAAAGACCGTAGTTTGCATTATTTTTTAGAATTTACATAGTCGAGGCGATCCACATTGACGGTTGTCGTAAAAAGTCCATAGTTGACCACGGCTTTATTTTTTTCGAGTTTATCAATCGTACCTACAGCACGGCCATCTTCCAGTCGGACCGAATCTCCTAGAACCAAAACGCGTTTTGGTTTGGGTGGAATTAAAGCCGCTTTTGCTTTTTGTTTCTTTTTTTGTTGACGAATGACTTCTACTTTTTCCTCAACTTCTTTTTTTAATTCAATTTCTTTGGCAATCAACACCTTTTTTTGTTTTTGACTTACTTTTTGGCGTTTCGAATTTTCGATCTGAACCAATTTAAAAAGCTCTGCCATCAACTCCCGTTTCCGGTTATCATCAAAGTATTTCTCGCCTAAGTCACTAATTTTTTGCCCCAGATACACCAAGCGTTGATTGCTATCAAAAAGCTCTTGATAGCTTTGCAGCTTTTTCTTAGCCTTGGCATTGGTTGTTTCTAATTTATCGGCTTCCTGACTTTTTTTAATCTCGTTTTGCTTCAGAGCCCGTTCTGTTTTTTCGAGTTTAGAACGTTCTTTTTGCAGTTTTGCGATGGTTTTATCAAACCGTATTTTGCCGCGTTCAATCTTCTTTTTGGAACGATTGATCAAACTAAAAGGAATGCCGTTTTTTTGAGCCACCTCAAAAGTAAAAGAACTCCCGGCCTGACCAATGACTAGTTTAAACAAGGGCAACAAGGTTTTTTCATCAAACAACATATTTGCATTTTGGATGTGCGGTAATTCGTTTGCTAAAAGTTTCAAATTGCTATAATGCGTCGTGATGATGCCAAAAGCTTCTCGTTCATAAAACACTTCTAGGAAGGTTTCGGCCAACGCACCTCCCAATTCAGGATCACTACCGGTTCCAAATTCATCAATTAAAAAGAGCGTATGTTTATTACATTTCTTTAAAAAGTAATTCATTTGTTTCAAGCGATAGCTGTAGGTACTTAAATGATTTTCAATGGATTGATTATCGCCAATATCACTTAGAATAGAATCAAATAAACAGAGTTTTGAACGCTCATGAACTGGGATAAGCATCCCAGACTGTACCATGAGTTGCAACAATCCTACGGTTTTAAGGGTGATGCTTTTTCCACCAGCATTCGGACCAGAAATCACGATGATTCGACTTTCGGTTGTCATGGTGATGGTTTGAGGAAAGGTCGTAATTCCTTCGTTTTGATTCGCCACTAACAACAAGGGATGGTAGGCGTTGACCAAGTCTATTTCTTGATGTTTGGTGATTTCGGGGAGCACTCCCGAAATTGATTTTGCATACTTTGCTTTGGCATAGATGACATCAATTTTTGTTAAAAATAACTGGTAGTCTTCTAAAAGTGGGGCATACCCACGAATAAAACTAGTGAGTTCGAGCAAAATTCGCTTGATTTCTTCGGTTTCTTCAAACTCTAAATTATTTAGATCCCGTTGGTGTTGTTGGGTCGTGTCAGGTTCAATATACACAATACTGCCTGTTTTACTTGCCCCCAAAATACTGCCTTTGACTTTACGACGATACATGGCTTTTACGGCCAACACACGGCGGTTTTCCATCACCGTTTCCCGAATATCGTCCAAATAGTCGGCACTATTATACCTACTTAGAGCAGAATTAAAACTACTATTAATTTTGATTCGTACGGCTTGAATCGATTTCCGTAAGCCATACAAGGTATCGGAAGCATCATTCCGAATGTCTCCATATTTATCGATCACGCCGTTGATTGTCTCTGAAATGTCTTTATTGGGTTCTAGCTCAGATGAAAGTGCCTTTAAAAGCGGGTAGTATTCATGAAATTTTTTGAAGAATTTCAGCAACACATTGGTGGTGACACAGATACCGGCAATTTTACGAAAGCCATCAATTTCTAAATAATTATTTTCAATCCGAACTAATTTTAATTCTTCCGTAATGGCATCAAATCCATGATTAGGAACTCGATTTTCATTATCAAAGGACGTTACAAATTCATTGGTCAATTGAAGTGCTTCAAGTACGTCCGCCCTCTCTGAAAATGGGGCAGTAGCTAAGACCTCTTGTTTCCCCAAAAAGGTTACGTTGTGAGTCGCTACCTGAAGAATTACGGATTCAAATTCTAAATCTTGTAAGGTTTTTTTGGAAATATTAATCATATCGGTCGTGCATAAGCCTCCACAAATGTAGGTATTAATGTTTAAAAAATATAGTTTAAATTAGCGAACTAGAGATGATTGTTTAACCAATTTAATAAGTATGCTAAAGCTCAAAGGAACTTGGTTTCCTCCCTTAGAAGTTGAATTTTCTAAATCTTATTTTGAAAAATTAGATATTTTTGTACGAGTCGAGTATGGCTTGCATACTTGTTACCCTCCTTTTGATCAGTTATTTAACGCCTTTGATGCTTGTACATTTGAAAATACAAAAGTTGTCATCATCGGACAGGATCCCTATCATGGCGAAGGGCAAGCCAATGGTTTGAGTTTTTCTGTGAATGACAACATAGCACATCCACCTTCATTAAAAAATATTTTCAAGGAACTAGAATCCGATATCGGGCTTCCATACCGCTCTAATGGCGACTTAACTTCCTGGGCTAATCAGGGTGTTTTATTACTCAATGCCACTTTGAGTGTGCGGGCTAAATTTGCGGGCAGCCATCAAAAACAAGGGTGGGAAGAATTTACAAATGCGGTGATCAAAATGCTGTCCAATCAAAAATCAGATTTAATTTTTTTGTTATGGGGTAGCCTTGCTAAAACCAAATCCAATTTAATCGATACAAAAAAACATACAATTTTAGAAAGTGGGCATCCATCTCCAATGAGCGCCAATAGAGGGCATTGGTTCGGGAATAAGCACTTTAGTAAAACAAATGCCGCCCTAAAATTAAAGGGACAATCGCCTATAGATTGGGGTTAGTCGTCCAAGTTTGTGACCAATCGATCGTAGGGCCATTTTTCGGAAATGATCTCTAATTCTAACAATTGATTTTGAACCGCGTCAACCGTCGATGCTTTAAGCGTTTCTTGTGACCATTCGGTGAGTTCTAGCCACGCTTTTACATCCTCATTTTTTTGTTGATAACGCTCAGAAATAATCGCATCAATTTCTGGAATTTGTTTAAAATCAGCCGTGATGGTATTGATGATTTTTAGAATTGTTTGAAGCGTTTCTTTTTCTTTTAGTATAAATTCATCGCGCACCGCAATGACAAAACAGGGCCAAGGTGTAGGACAGTCGCCCAAACGTCTAAATATTTGTTGATCGACCAAAGGTTTTGTGGTGAATTTCTCCCACATAAAATAATCGGCTTCTCGTTGACTTAAAGCATCCACAGCACCATCGAGATTTTTTACGACTTCAAACTGTAAATCCGTTGTGGGATTCCAATCTAAGTGTAATGCATTGACATAGGCCATCAAATGGGAGCCAGAACCGTATCTACTGATTGCAGCACGTTGTCCTTTTAGTTCGCTCAACTGCTTGAAAGAGGAATCGTTTGCGACATGAATTCCCCATATTAAAGGCGATTCAACAAAAACTTGCACAATTTTACTGGGATTTCCTTCGGAAATATCTTTGATGATGCCTTCTGTCAGAATCACTGCCATATCAATTTCATTATTCCGAAGCGCTTGAGTCATTTGACCCGTTCCTCCAAAATAATCCTTCCAACGAACGTTGATGTCGTGTTGCTTAAAATGACCTTGTTTTAAAGCCAAATACCAAGCGTAATTGAAGTGTTCGGGAACTCCACCAATGCGTACATTTTTCATTTAAGAAACAAGTTTATTCAGGGTATAAGTAATTAGTTTATCGATCGTCGCTTGCGGGTTTTTACTAAAAAGCCCTAATGCTCTATTGGCCAAAATAGCATTCATGGAACAGGCTTCATGCCCTAATAACTTTGACAACCCATAAATGGCCGAGGTTTCCATTTCAAAATTTGTCACTTTTAAGCCTTTATATTCAAAGCTATCCATTTTATGATTCAGACTTTCATCTTGCAATTCTAAACGCAACACACGACCCTGAGGGCCGTAAAACCCGCCACAAGTCGCCGTCATGCCAAAAATTGTTTGATCACTCTTTAAAAGATCTTCTAATGTTTGAGAATTTTTTATGATCACTGGGTAAGGTTTTTGAGGACTCCATTGGGTGTGATCCACAAAAGCGGCTTCGATATCCGCATGTTTAATGGCGTCCACTTTATACGATTGAAGCATTCCATTAATATCCATCCCGTAGCGACTCAATACAAAGCTATCAACTTCGATATTGGGTTGTAGTGCTCCCGAAGTCCCAATGCGAATGATTGATAAACTCGTTTTGGTGGCTTTAATCTCTCGTGTTTCGAAATCTATGTTCACCAAAGCATCTAATTCATTGAGCACGATGTCTATATTATCCGATCCAATTCCAGTGGAAATTACAGAGAGTCGTTTTCCTTTATAGGTGCCAGTTTGTGTTTTAAATTCGCGGCTTTGAGTTTCAAAATCAACAGTATCAAAATGATTGGTAACTTCTGCTACGCGATCTTGATCGCCCACAAAAATAATGGTGTCTGCAATGTCTGAAGGTTTTAAATGAAGATGATAAATACTTCCGTCAGGATTGAGTATGAGTTCAGAATTTTTTATTGACATATATTTTTTTTTGCTTAGCCTCCGACTCGTTTCACATTGAAGCCAAGTGCTTTCAAATACCCCATAATTTTATCTCTGTAATCGCCCTGTATGATGATGGAGTCATTCTTAAAACTTCCACCTACACTGAATTTTTTTTTGAGATCTTTTGCAAGAATTTTAAAATCTTTATCGGCGCCTGTATAGCCTTCAATGATGGTAATGGGTTTTCCTTTTCGCTTTTCGTATTTACAAATCATAGGAGTGTCTTGCATCCAAATAGAAGTTGGTTTGACTTCGGATTGGGGTGCAGGACTTTCGGTATGCTCTGGAAATAGGGTTTTAAGTTGATCTTTTAAATCCATTATTTTTTGGCTAATCCCAATTCTTTGATTCGTTGATTTAAATAGTCTCCAGCCGTGATATCCTCAAATTGTTTTGGATTGTCAGCATCAATACAGCTCTCTAAAACATCTAACTTCATTGCACTAATAGGGTGCATAAAAAATGGAATGGAATAGCGTGAGGTTCCCCACAACTCACGAGGCGGATTGACCACGCGGTGTATGGTTGATTTTAATTTATTATTGGTATGACGCGACAACATATCGCCCACATTGATCATTAATTCATCGGGGTTTGCTATGGCGTCAATCCATTCGCCATCAAGGTTTTGAACTTGTAGCCCTTTTCCTTGAGCCCCCATTAGTAATGTAATGAGGTTGATATCGCCATGTGCTGCAGCACGTTCGGCATTTTTGGGTTCTTCTGTGATTGGTGGATAGTGAATGGGGCGAAGAATACTATTTCCATTATGGATATAATTATCAAAATAAAATTCATCCAATCCTAAATGAAGGGACAACGCTCTCAAAACATATTTAGCTGTTTTTTCCAAGCATTTTGATACGTCTCTTTTCCGACCCGATTAAATTCTGGTAGCTCCGTGAACTTCTACATTTTTATGGATACTCTGCCTCCAAGTTCGGGGTTGTCCTGGACGTACTGTCCAAAATGCCAAAACTCTTTCAAATCTCCTTCTTTTCTGCCTTTGGCACTTTCTTTACCAAAGGATACATACCCACGTTGCCCACCAATGCCTGGAACTTCATAGCTTTGTTTTATTTCCGTCGGTAAATCAAAAAATTTCTTTATTTCAGAATATAATGTGTTCACTAAAGTATCGTCCAAAAAATGTCCTTTAAGCGCTACGAACCCTATGGTTTCATAAGCGTTACCAATTTCATCGACAAATTTTTGTTTGACTATTGGATCGTTGGATAAAAATTCTAAAAGATTGACACTTGGAATGTTATTCATGATTATTGTTTAATCTTGTTCTTAACAAATATAGCAATTCAAAGGTTTTAAAAAAAGCAATTTATTAAAGTTAAAGATTCCTAATTAATATTTTCCTATTTTTGAAAGACAAACTGATTACATTTGAAACCCTTATTTCTATTCGATTCCAAAGACGTCAATAAAGAAACTCAAAAGTCTTTGTATTTCAATATGCTGAAGTCCAGGCTTATTGAGGAGAAAATGTTGATTTTATTACGGCAAGGAAAAATATCCAAATGGTTTTCTGGCATTGGTCAAGAAGCAATTTCAGTAGGAGTGACCCTTGCTTTAGATGCGGATGAATACATCCTTCCAATGCATCGAAATTTGGGGGTCTTTACAACACGAGAAATTCCGTTATTTCGATTGTTTTCTCAGTGGCAAGGCAAAGCCAACGGATTTACAAAAGGCCGTGACCGGTCGTTTCATTTTGGGACACAAGACTATAAAATCATAGGAATGATTTCTCATTTGGGGCCTCAACTTGGGGTGGCAGATGGGATTGCTCTCGCTCATATTTTAAAAAAAGAACCGAAATTAACTGCTGTTTTTTCTGGAGATGGAGGAACCAGTGAAGGCGATTTTCACGAGGCACTTAATGTGGCTTCTGTTTGGAATTTACCTGTTTTATTTTGTATTGAAAACAATGGTTATGGACTTTCAACCCCTAGCAATGAGCAATATAACTGTGAGTCGATTGCCGACCGTGGTGTGGGCTATGGGATGGAAGCGCATGTGATTGAAGGGAACAATGTCATTGAAGTGTTTTCTAAAGTTGATGCCATCGCTAAAAGTGTTCGAAAAAACCCGCGTCCCGTATTAATTGAATTTAAAACATTCAGAATGCGTGGTCATGAAGAGGCGAGCGGCACTAAATATGTATCTAAAAAGTTGATGAATACCTGGGCTAAAAAAGATCCGATTTCAAACTTCGAATCCTTTTTGATCGATAAAAAAATCATTAGTAAGCAAGACATAGAAAACTTTAAACAATCAGTTTCGTCAGAAATTCAAGAAGGCTTACAAACTGCTTTTGATGAGCCTTTGATTATTCCTGATTTAGAAACAGAGTTATCTGATGTGTATAAACCGTTCGAATATATTGCAGTCGATCCGGAATCAAAACAGAAAGAAAAGCGTTTTATTGACGCAATTTCCGAGGGCTTAAAACAGTCCATGGAATTACACCCCGACTTGGTGATTATGGGCCAAGACATCGCAGAATATGGAGGGGTTTTTAAAATCACTGAAAATTTTGTTGAATTATTTGGAAAAGAACGGGTTCGAAATACGCCTATATGCGAATCAGCCATTGTTGAAGCTGCTATGGGTTTATCTATTGCAGGGATTAAATCAGTTGTAGAAATGCAATTTGCCGATTTTGTGAGCTCAGGATTTAATCCGATCGTAAATTATTTAGCAAAATCCCATTATCGCTGGGGCCAGGCGGCAGATATTGTAGTGCGAATGCCTTGTGGGGCAGGGTTGCAGCCGGGCCGTTTCATTCCCAAACAAACGAAGCTTGGTTTACCAAAACGCCAGGTCTGAAAGTGGTATATCCAGCATTTCCATACGATGCAAAAGGCTTGTTGGCAACCGCCATCAACGACCCAAATCCCGTCTTGTTTTTTGAACACAAAGCCTTGTATCGAAGTATACGACAGGACCTGCCTACAGATTATTTCACCCTCCCGTTTGGAGTGGCCTCAAAACTGAGAGAAGGATCAGATATTACCATTATTGCCTATGGTGCTGCAGTTCATTGGGCACTTGAAATTTTAGATAAAAACCCGCATATTTCAGCAGATGTATTAGATTTGAGAACCTTACAACCCTTAGATTTTGAATCGATATTAGCCTCCGTTAAAAAAACTAACAAAGCCATTATCTTACAAGAAGATTCGTTGTTTGGTAGTATTTCTTCTGATATTTCGTCTCAATTGATGGAACAAGCATTTGAGTACTTAGATGCCCCTGTCAAACGAGTTGCCAGTATAGAAACACCCATTCCATTTGCAAGTGCGCTCGAAGATCAGTACCTTGCGAAACGTACTTTTGAGCAAGAATTGAAAGTACTTTTAGACTATTAAATGGAGTATTTAGAATTATTTTTTAACGCTTTTTTAGGCACCGTTCAATGGACTTGGAAGTCTATTTGTTTTGAGGTGCCTTGGACCCGCAATTATTTTTGGAGTCTTATAGTGATTTCACTCATTGTATGGACCGTTGAGTTAGTGTTTCCATGGCGTAAACAACAGTCTGCTTTTAGAAAAGATTTTTTTCTTGATGGATTCTATATATTCTTTAATTTCTTTGTTTTTAGTATGTTTATTAGTGGAATCTACAAAATCATTACAAAACTAGCGATCGAGGAGTTTCAGATTTATCCAAATGCCATCGCGCTCGTTAATTTATCCAACTTTTCTTCGGGGATTCAATTATTATTGTTTTTCGTTGTTTTGGATTTTGTACAGTGGTTAACCCATATTTTGTTACACCGTTATCCGTTTTTATGGAAGTTTCACAAAGTACATCACTCCGTAAAAGAAATGGGCTTTGCCGCACATTTACGCTACCATTGGATGGAGAATATTCTCTATAAACCTTTCAAAGTCATTGCGTTGATGTTGTTAGGTGGTTTTGAACCCGAACAAGCATTTATTATTCATTTTATCGCCATTTCAATTGGTCATCTGAATCATGCCAATGTCAAGTTAGATTATGGGCCTTTTAAATATGTTTTTAATAATCCTGTGATGCATTTATACCATCACGCAAAAGCGATTCCCGAAAATTTTAAAACAGGGGTTAATTTTGCAATAAGTTTAAGTTTATGGGATTATATTTTTAAAACTAACTATGTACCTACACCCGACAAAAATCTTATTTTAGGGTATCATGATGACCAACGTATGCCTTCTGGGTTTTTTGGTCAGTTGTTTTATGGATTTAAAAAAGGCGATTAATTTAGACCGCGCTTTTTGCATTTATAAAATCGATAATTAGGTAGGAGAGTAGTTTCCCGATTTGTTCATTAGTTTTCGGATCATCCTCACAAATTGCTGCTTCACAAATATGTAAATAAATTGCATTGCGGTGACTTCCAAAATGGTGTATAAATTGGCGTGTTTGATTCACCGAAAACCCACTTGGTGTTTGTGCGCTACTCCCAATGTTTTGAATGGCATCACAATCAATTTCAATTCCAAATTTTGACTTAGAAATGTAGGATAACCCTTTTTTTAATGCTTTTTTAAAGCTTATTTTTTTTCGTACCATAAGATCCTCAAAAGAACAGAATTTCACACTTGATGTAGCAGCATCAATGCGTTTCAGTATTTTTTTTGAAGTATAGCTTTCGTGTAATCCAAAAATATAATAGCAGTCCAAAAACCCTTCTTCAATTGCGTAACTAAAACCATTTCCACTATGACGTCCTTCCAAGGCTCGCAAGTCGGTATGGGCATCAAAATTAATTGTATTGATTTTAGTCTTCAGTGCGAGAGCACTTCCTTTAATTGCACAATAAGCGTTATTGTGTCCCCCGCCAATTAGAATTGGAATTTTGCCAGCTTTGACGATTGAATACACCAATTGATTCACACTTTGATCTATAATTTCAACGTGTTTTCGATAGGTTTTTAGTAATTCGTCTTGTTTTGTAGATGCTAATGCAGTGTACAGCTCTGAAAAATCTAAATGGCCTACGATCAGAATTTGAGACGCTTTTGTTGTTTGATTACTCTGAAGATTTAATAAAGACTTTAAAACACAGTCCCAAGTATTTTTTGCCCCAGGCCGACCATGGTTTGCAAGAATTCCAATATCTTCTTTAATTCCAAAAAGAACAAACTTCACATTTGTATCAGAAAGTGATGTTGATAAATCATTTGAATCTGTCAAATAGTTGGCATCCTGAAAAAATTTAGTTTCACAGTTTCTTTTTTTTGTCAATTTTGTGAACGTTTCACTCGAAATTACTTGAAGATTGTTCATTTTTTATAATACATTTGCAAGACATTAAACTTACAATATTTTTTTGGAGTTTAAGAACCATTTAAATTAATCCTTATTATCCAAGAATTATGAATACATCGTCTTCTAACAAAAATTCAAAAGCAGCTATTTTAATTTTAGCACTACTATTAATTGGAACTTTATTTTTTGGTTATCAAATGCATCAAAAAAATTCAGCTACCGAGTTACAGCTTCAAACTGAAAAAGCGGAGGTTCTTAAAAATTTAGATAATATGTCCTCTTTATATGGCGAAGCCATCTCGGATAATGAAGTTGTTAATGGTAAACTTGTTGAAGCTCAAGAGAGTTTAGAGGCTTTAAAAGAAGAGCTTAAAAACTCTAAATCTAGCGTATCAGCCTTATTCAAGTTCAAGAAAAAATATTTCGAATTAGAGTCTGAAATGGAAGTCTTACTTGAAGAAAATGCCAACCTAAAACTTCAAAATTCTCAACTCACAACAATTTTAGATAGTACGCAAGTACAATTGTCATCGCAATTGGCTTCGAACACGGTTTTAACAGAACAGAACTCCCAGTTATCCGCCTCAGTTGATATTGCTAAAAAATTAAATTTAGAGCGTCTCAATGCTTTTGGAGTCATTCAACGTAAATCAGGAAAATTAGTACCAACCTCGCGTGCCTCTAGAGTTGATAATTTAAGAATATGCTACTCTGTACCTTCAAACCTGTTAACAGAACCAGGAGAGAAACGGTACTTCGTACAAGTGATCGATCCTAATCTGAGTGTGATTGGATCCAATACACCGGTTCAGTTTGGCGAAGAGACTTTAAAATATAGTTACGTAAGTGTTTTTAACTATGAAAATGCACTTCTAGACGTTTGTGATTTTGTATCTCCTGAAGAGAGTGATTATGAAAAGGGCGTTTATATTGTTAATGTATTTGATCAAAGTGAATTGATTTCAAACTCAACATTTACTTTAAAATAAAAGTGACTAGTCCACAAATTTACCATGAAGCATCACTTTGTATATTGGGGTATTCCCATATAGATAGGGAATTTGACGGTAGGAGGACATGTTTTTTGTGATGATAAGATTTGCTTTTTTTCCTTTGCAAATGCTTCCGTAGTGTTCTGAAATATCCATGGCGTAGGCCCCATTTAACGTGGCTGCATTAATCGCCTCTTCTGGTGTCATCTTCATTTTGATACAGGCCAGACTGACTATAAAATTCATGTTTCCGCTAGGCGCAGACCCTGGATTCATATCGGATGCGATTGCCAGTGGTAATCCAGCATCTATAAGTTTTCGACCAGGGGTGTATGGAATGCCTAAGAAAAAGGAACAGCCCGGTAAAGCTACCGGCATTGTATCTGAGTTTTTTAACACGTCTAAATCGTCGTCGTTAAGCACTTCCAAATGATCGACCGATAAGGCTTTGTATCTAACACCTAAACCGACACCACCAAACGCATTAAATTGATTCACATGAATTTTTGGAACCAGCCCATAGCGAGTTGCAGCTTCTAAAATTTGTTCGGTATCTTCTAATGAGAAATAGCCTTTTTCACAAAACACATCGATAAAATCAGCCAATTTTTGATGGTGGATTTCAGGGAGCATCGTGTTAATAATCAAATCTATATAGACGGTTTTATCAGTTTTATATTTTTTTGGAATGGCATGTGCGCCTAAAAACGTCGCTTTAACTTTGAGCGGCAATTTTTCTCCAATGGTTTTAATGACTCGAAGCATTTTAAGTTCAGACTCGGTACTTAATCCATACCCAGATTTTATTTCCAACGCCCCTGTACCAAGCTTGATTAATTCCTTCACACGCTGAACGGATTGTGCATAAAGAGCGGTTTCACTCGTGTTTTGTAAGGTTTCAGCGGAGTGGAGAATGCCTCCGCCATTTGCAGCAATTTCTTGATAGCTCAAGCCATTGAGACGATCTACAAATTCTTGCGACCGGTCGCCTGCATACACCACATGCGAATGACTGTCGCACCAAGATGGGAGAATGATTTTTCCAGTCACATCCACTACAGCATCGGTTTGATGAAGGATCAAATCTGTCATGAGGCCAAAATCAAGGATGTTTTCTCCTCTAATTCTTAGAAATGCATTTTTGATATGCGGCAATTCGCCCATCGATTTCCCCTTTACTTTTACTTCCGACGCGGATCGTGTTTGAAGTAATTCTTTAATGTTCGTAAAAAGGATGTCCATAGACTTATTTTAAGTTTCCAACCATGTCTTCTGGTTTCACCCAGTCATCATAATCTTCAGCGGTAACATAGCCCAAGTTGATGGCTTCTTCTTTAAGAGTTGTCCCATTTTTATGCGCAGTATTCGCAATTTCTGCCGCTTTATAATACCCGATTTTAGTATTTAAAGCCGTAATCAACATTAACGAATTATTTAATAACTTTTCGATGACATCATGATTGGGTTCAATTCCAGAAGCACAATGCATTTCAAAACTAACTGCTGCATCGCCTAATAGTTGTGCAGATTGTAAGAAATTGGCTGCCATCATAGGTTTAAAAACATTGAGTTCATAATGCCCTTGTGTTCCGCCTACTGAGATAGCAACGTCGTTGCCCATCACTTGAGCACAAACCATGGTGAGTGCTTCACATTGGGTCGGATTAACTTTGCCGGGCATGATAGAACTTCCTGGTTCATTCGCAGGAATGGTAATTTCTCCAATTCCAGAACGAGGACCTGAAGCCATCATCCGAATATCATTCGCTATTTTATATAATGAAACGGCGATTTGTTTTAAAGCCCCGTGACTTTCGACTATCGCATCGTGGGCTGCTAAGGCTTCAAATTTATTGGGGGCTGTGATGAAGGGTAAGCCCGTAAATTTCGCAATGTAATCGGCCACTAATTCCGAATAGCCTTCTGGGGTGTTTAGTCCTGTCCCAACAGCCGTGCCGCCCAAAGCTACTTCGCTTAAGTGCTCCAGTGTATTTCTTAATGCTTTTAAACCATGGTCTAATTGTGAAACATAGCCCGAAAATTCTTGACCTAAAGTTAAAGGGGTCGCATCCATGAGGTGTGTGCGTCCAATTTTGACTACCGATTTGAATTTTTCAGATTTAGCTTGCAGTGTATCTCGTAATTGTTGAATGCCAGGAATGGTGGTATCTAGGATCTTTTTATAAGCAGCAATGTGCATGCCAGTCGGAAAGGTATCGTTTGAGGATTGCGATTTATTAACGTCGTCATTTGGTTGAATGGTTTTTTCGCCTTCTCCTACAACCTTTCCTGCGAGTTGATGTGCCCGATTTGCAATGACCTCGTTTAAGTTCATATTGCTTTGAGTTCCTGAGCCCGTTTGCCAGATGACTAAGGGAAATTGGTCATCGTGTTTGCCAGTCAGAATTTCATCACAGACTTCTGCTATCAAATCTCGTTTTTCAGCTGCAAGAACGCCGAGTTCGCAATTGGTATAGGCGGCTGCTTTTTTGAGGTATGCAAAGCCGTATATGATATCGATTGGCATGGACGCCGAATCTCCAATTTTGAAGTTGTTTCGAGAGCGTTCTGTTTGAGCGCCCCATAATTTATCTGCGGGAACCTTTACATCTCCCATGGTGTCTTTCTCTATTCTAAACTTCATAACATTCTGATTTGAATACAAATTTACAATTTTTTAACTTCAATTTCAGCTGTTTATTTTATTGATCTTTAACGTTCACACTTCGACTGCGCTCTGTGCAAGTATGTTACATCCATTAAATTATTTTCTTGGGTGGCAAGTGTTAGTTTTCAATGTTTCCGACTGATACCTAACGATCCTAAAACTCTGATAGAGCAGGGTTGTGATGTTTTGTTTTTTCTTTTGTTAATGTTCCGCTAAGTCAGGAGACTTAGCAGAGTGGGTTAAAATGGAAGGTTTTTATTTTTTTCCTGGGCTTGTGCAACGGTTACTGGAGTTGTGCGTAGTTTTAGTATTTAAAAAATGGACTTCCATTTTCACATACCACTCCACTTGCTAGCGCAAGCGTCTCGCTTGTGCCGAAAACAAACTAATACTATTCATATAATCGTATTATATATTTTCTATTCATTTTTTTCTTCTTACTCTTGCTGTCACGAGCGGGACGCTCGCGCTAGCGGGGGATTAAACTTAAGCATTATTTTTATACTTTATTGTAAACAGTTTTTATTAAATTCTAATATATTCTGTATAATAATGAGAGGGTAAGTTCCCTCCATCACAAGTGTCAATTGGGTCAGAATCATAGTATCCAATACGTAAAGTATTGTTCGTAAGTTCAAAAAAAGTAGGGGTGTCAGTTTCACTATCGATTGTTATAGTCAAATTATTTTCATTAAGAGTCCAAATTCCACTAGCATTATAAACTTGTTCGCAAATTCCTAAGTCAACTTCATAAACTGTTACTGTCATAGATTCATTTGATGAAAAAGTTAGCCTTCCTGTTTGTCTGCATTCTGAGTATTCAGAAACTTGTTCACTTCCAGTTGAACATACATCAACTTCTTTTATAGGTTTCCAAGTTCCGATTAAATTATTTGAATTAGAACTATCATCATTAGATGAACAAGAAAAATTTATTAATAAGGTTAAAATCATAATTAATATTGTCAATTTTTTCATTTGGTAAATCTGGTTTTAATTGTTTACAACGGTGGCTATAAATTTCCGTTGCCTTCCCACAGGCACTGAATCAAAGATAATAAATTTTCAATCTATCAATTCAGCATCCACAAAGCACTGAGGCAATGGAATTTATAGCGTGTTGTAGGGCGTACTTTATTCATTTTCAATCATTTTGTATTATCCTCAAACCATGCACCAACATAATTTGTCACAGTATCTAAAGTTTCAACCAAACTATCTCTATTCCAATCAATGTCATTGTAGCTGTAACGTTCGTATAGCAAATTATATGCAGATTCATGAAATCCGTATTTTTTTAAGGTTTCAAAATCTTGCTTTGCTAATTCATTGGTTAAAGTGTCATACCTAAATTGAATTTTCAATAAATCATGCAATGTGTCATTTACGAAAGTTTGATTATGCATAATTATTTTCTGTTTCCCAATCAAGTTTATATCCTTAACTATTTCGAAGACAATACTGTCATTATTTTCATTTCGCCGTCTATTCCAGAACTCTCTGAAATATTTACTTCCTATAGAATCAAGATTGTACGTTATTTCTAAACTGTCAAAAAACTGAATGAAATTCTTTTTTATATAAACATCTCGAATAAGAAACTCATCATATTTCATAAAGTCAGTCGGAATCAAATTAAGGTAACCAATCTTTTAAACGTTTCATTAACCATTTTCAGATTCTCTAGTTTACGAATCCATTTATTTGTAGTCCAATCTCCATGAGCTAAATCAAAAAATGAAGTTTGGGTTTCCTTGTAGTTTAGATTTCTTTCTTGGTTTACTTTCAAAGCGCAAGAAATCATAATTGCTAAGAATCCCAATATGTATATCAATCTTTTCATGTGTTTAAATCTGTCGGTTTCGTGCTCTTGTATGCCCTACAACTACTGTATATAAACCACTAATGGTGTTTATTTCCTTTATATCTTGTTTGGAGTGGTTCAATACATCCCAAATTGGCGTGTATTGTGTCACTCATGTTTTCCAAGTGTTCTATATCCAATGAAATTAGATCTTAAGCTTCGGTTAAATTGCTTATGAAGAATTAGACTTGGGGTCTATCAACACTCAAATTTACACCAATTTTTTAAATATCAAAAAAACACCTCATTTTTTTATAGATAAATCTGAAATTTTATGTTGTAAAACTATTTTTCTTATAGTATATTTGTGGCGTAAATAAAAGTATATACTATGTTTGATTTTGATCAGTATTTAGGATTTTTAGCCTTTTTATCCATTTTAACCTTAGGGTTTTGGTTAATGATTTTTTTATTGACTTTTGCAATTCCGTATTGGGTTGTAGGGTCAGCTTTAGAACATTTTAAAGAAAAAAGAGACGCTAAAAAAGCTAAAGCAAAAGAGGCTTAAGTAATTTCCTTCTTATCAATCAAAATCCAAAGCATAATTGTTTTGGATTTTTTTGTTGGTTACCCTTCAAAATCTCCGCCGTAGCCACCGCGGACTGAGCGTTTTTTCTTCTGATTAAAACGATAGGTAAAGGACAGTGCGAAAGAACGCACTCGCCATCGGTAATAACTGTCACTGTAAAACGTGGGAGTTGTCGATTCTAAATTTCGTCGTTGCGTGTTTAACACATCATTAATCGTAAAGGTAATAGAAGCTTGTTCTTTAAACAGGTCTTTACTAAATGCCATATTAGATAAAAACATGCCTTCTCTTTTGTTGACGGCATCAATTCTGGGGGCGGTGTAATTTAAAGTCGTTTGCCATTCTATGTTACCGGGTAAAGTATATTTATTACTAAAACGAAGGATCCAATTAAAATTTTCAGAATCATAATTCAACCCTTTATAGTTTCCCCGTATAATGGATTCAAAGAGGTTGAAATCCGCATTCATATTCCATTTTTTTGAAGGCCGATAGGTCAAGGTAAACTCAAAACCGTATTGGTTGTTTTCAGCTAAGTTAATAGGACCTCTGCGAATGATAGGAACTGTTTCGCCATCGATCTCCACTTCTTCTCCAGTGTCTTCGCTCACATAGGTAAACACATCGGTTGCATGCTTAAAGTACACAGACGTATTGAGTGTTAGAACCCCAAATTTATTAAGATATCCAATATCAAATCCATCGGAATAACTTGGCGTGATGTTTGGATTGCCTTTAAATAAGTTTGTGGCACTCGTTCTGGACGGGAAGGGATTTAAAAATCGAGATCGTGGTCGACTGATTCGACGGTTGTACCCTAAAGTTATACTTTGAGTGTCCGAAAATTCATAACCTAAATTTACTGTTGGAAATAATCCAATATAAGTATTGGTAGAATAATCATTTGAACTGAGTTGTTGGATGGTCACTCTTGTTGATTCCATTCGCAAGCCTAATAAAAAGGAGAATTTATCTTTTAGTTTGCTTCCATATTGGGAATAGAGCGCATTGACATCTTCTTTATAAATCAATATATTACTCACATCAGTATCTAAAACAAATTTGTCATCTTCAACAAATTCTAAGGAATAATCGGTCCTATTTTCAGTAAAACTGCCGTTATAGCCCGCCTCAAATTGACTGTTTTCACGCAATGGAAGGGTGAAATCGGATTTGATCAATAGGCGTTCTTGCGCTTCTATGGTTTGAACCCGTTCTGCAACTTCAGAATTATTGTAAATTATAGAGTTTTCAATCTCAGAATTATTTTCAGCTTGAAAATCAAAGGTCAAACGGTGATCGCTATTACCGTGAAACTGTGTATCAAAATTTACAGAAAATTGCGTGGTTTGATCGGTTTCAGATTCGGGGTCATAGCGCAAGGATTCATTGACGAGCACCCCAGAAGAGTCTAAGGTCTCAGCTCGGTTATAAGTCTCATTAGTATTGTCACTTTTACTAGCTAAAAAGGCGGTTGTTAAGGACGTTGTTGGGTTGATATACCATTCGATTCCTGTGTTGGAGTTAAACCCTTTTCGAATGCGTTCAAACGTTCGGTATTCATTCCGAAATGTATTTGGATCGTCTTGAATGAGAATCCCATCGGCATCAAATTTGGTGTTAAAATATTCTGTTTTGGTGGTCGAATTTCCTGGGTTATTTCGATACGAATAGCCAGAAGTATTAAAAACATTTATAGCTCCAGTACGGAAATTAATATTCCCTGAAGCCCCTAATTGATCGGGGTGGCCTGCATTTAGAATGATTGCACCATTCAATCCAAGAAGTTTGTTTCGTCTCAAAATGATGTTTAAAATTCCAGCGGTACCTTCGGCCTCATAGCGTGCTGAGGGCGAAGTGATCACTTCTACTTTTGCAATGGCTTCTGCGGGTAATTGTCTCAGGGCGTCGGATGCGTTTAAACCTACTAATCCAGAAGGTTTTCCATTGATTAATATCCGAACATTTTCATTTCCTCTCAAGGCTACATTCCCTTCAATATCTACCGAAACCGAGGGCACATTGTTCAACACATCACTGACCGTTCCACCTCTAACAGTGAGGTCTTTTCCAACATTGTATATTTTTTTGTCTAATTTTATTTCAACCGTCGTTTTTTCGGAAATAATATCAACAGCATCTAAGGCCTGAAGGTCTTCTTCAAGACTGATAACTCCTAAATTGATAGTTTGATTGACATTGAAATTTAATTTTGTAATCGTTTCAAATGAAAAATAGTCGATAGAAATATCATAAATACCTTCTGAAATAGAAATACTAAAATTTCCTTCTGTATCGGAGATTCCACCGCCAACAATTTTATTTTCAGGTTTACTAAAAAATGCAATAGTCGCATATTCAAGAGGTTGCTGGCTTTGCTTTTCAATGATTTTTCCAGTCACCACAAATTCATTCACTGTTTTTTGAGCAAACAGTGATGAGGTTGTAAATATAATTAAGATTGCTACGTCTAAATATTTTGGCATTCGAATTGATTGAAATTGAACACAAAAGTAAACGGATATATAGTAGGTTTGGTTAAACTTCTGTTAAATAAAACAGGGATAAACTGGCTTATAAAACTTCAAGAATTCGGTCTTTTGGACGCCCAATCACTCCTTTGTTATTATGGATGACGATAGGGCGTTCAATAAGTTTAGGATGCTTCGCCATGGCATCAATCAATTGTTGATCTGATAATTTTTTACCTTTGAAATCAGACTTCCATATCGCTTCATTTTTTCGGATCAGATCGATGGGAGGGATGTCCAAAATTATGATAATTTCCTTCAATTCGTTTGCGGTTAATGGATCGGATATGTAATCAAAAATGACATAGGGCTGATTAGATTCTTGAATCATTTGAAGCCCCTCACGAGATTTCCGACAGCGACTATTGTGGTAAATTTTTATCATAGCGTATCCGTTTTTTCTTTTTGTCCCATCAACATTAAATAGGCTTTTAGGAAAGGAGTAATTTCTCCATTCATAACATTATCAACATTGCCCGTTTCTTTGGATGTTCGGACATCTTTTACAAGTTTATAGGGGTGCATGACATAGTTTCTAATTTGACTACCCCATTCAATTTTCATTTTCCCTGCTTCAATATCTTCGCGCTGTGCCAGTTGTTTTTTGAGTTCAATTTCATACAATTGAGATTTCAACATTTGCATTGCTCTCGATCGGTTATCGTGTTGTGAACGCGTCTCTGAACACGAAATTTGAATCCCTGAAGGTTTATGAGTCAGTTGAACTTTAGTTTCTACTTTGTTTACATTTTGTCCTCCAGCTCCACTCGAACGCGCGGTGGTGATTTCGATGTCTGCAGGGTTGATTTCTATTTCAATACTGTCATCTACAAGCGGATATACATAAACAGATGCAAAACTGGTATGGCGTTTGGCATTGCTATCAAAAGGAGAAATACGGACCAAACGGTGGACGCCATTTTCACCTTTTAACCATCCAAATGCAAAATCGCCTTCAATTTGGAGCGTCACGGTTTTAATCCCAGCAACATCGCCATTTTGTAAATTGAGTTCGGAAATTTTAAAATTATTTTTTTCTGCATACATGACATACATCCGCATGAGCATATACGCCCAATCGCAACTTTCGGTACCACCAGCACCAGCCGTAATTTGTAACACTGCACTAAGGCTATCTCCGTCTTCAGATAGCATGTTTCTAAATTCGATGTCTTCTAAAAACGTGGCGCTGAGTTCAAATTGTTTTTCAACCTCTTCAGCAGTTGTTTCACCTTCTTTATAAAAGTCATACAAAACTTCAAGATCTTCTATATATGCTTGCGCTTTTTCAAAATCGGAGACCCATTTTTTGTTAACTCGTAGAGATTTCAAGAGCAGCTCGGCTGCTTTGGAGTCGTTCCAAAAATCAGGTGAAAACGTTTTTTCTTCTTCATTTTGAATTTCGATGCGTTTGGCATCTAAGTCAAAGATACCTCCTCAACGCTCCAAGGCGCTCAAAAAGATCTTTTATGTGATCGTGTGTTATCATATTTATTTTTCGAATTACAAAAATAGAATTTATAGTATAGAATTAAAATAATATGTAGTTTTATATCCAAAATAAAATTCATGCAAATAGATTTACGAAGTGATACCGTTACAAGGCCCTCAAAAGGGATGTTAAACGCCATGATGACCGCCAAGCTTGGAGATGATGTCTATGCAGAAGATCCAACGGTGAATGCCTTGGAAGCTAAAGTAGCCACGCTTTTTGGAAAACCGAAAGCATTATTTTTCCCTTCCGGAACAATGGCCAATCAAACTGCTATCAAATTACATACACAACCTGGAGAGCAATTGATTTGTGATAAGTATGCACATGTTTATAATTATGAAGGTGGTGGCGTTTCTTTTAACAGTGGCGTGTCGTGCCAACTAGTAGATGGACATCGTGGTATGATGACGGCGGCGCAAGTTGAAGCTGCGATTAATCCACCCGATTTTTATCACAGTCCACTGACCTCTTTGGTAACTTTAGAAAACACCACCAACAAAGGAGGCGGTGCTTGCTGGGATTTTGAAGAAATTTTAAAAATTCGTTCGGTCTGTAATGTTCATAATTTGGGGCTTCACTTAGATGGTGCGCGATTGTGGAACGCTCTGGTTGCGAAGTCTGAAACACCTCAACAGTATGGAGAAATTTTTGACACGATCTCGGTGTGTTTTAGCAAAGGACTAGGGGCGCCCGTAGGTTCGGTTTTGCTTGGAAACGACGCATTGATAAGCAAAGCTTTGCGGATTCGAAAAATGTTGGGTGGCGGAATGCGACAAATTGGAATGCTTGCAGCGGCGGCTTCTTATGGGTTGGATGCGCAGTTTGATCGACTTAAAGAGGACCATCAGAAAGCCAAAGATATCGAAGGTGTTCTTCGGCAGTTAGAGGCGGTTTCTGTAGTGGAACCTGTAGAGACAAACATTGTGATATTTAAATTAAACCCTCAGTTTCCTCAAGAATTATTTTTAAATAAATTAAAAGCACATGAGGTGCTTGTCAGTGATATGGGAGGCGGCAAGTTACGAATGGTCACACATCTCGATTATACCAACGCGATGCATGCCAAACTTTTAGAAATCTTGCAAAAACCTTAATATTTTTCGTAATTTTATAGACTCTTTTAAAATCTAATTTTATGAAACTTAATATCCTTTCTCTAATTTTAATATGCTCACTAACTTCCTGTGACACTAAGACAACTAAATCAATGTCAGAATTACCGAATGCACCATTAGCAACTCAAATTCCTAAAAATTTAACCATCCATGACGATGTGAGAGTTGATGAGTTTTATTGGTTAAACGATAAAGAAAATCCCGAAGTAATCGATTATCTCAATAAAGAAAACGACTACTATAACGCGAACACGGCGCATACCAAAGATTTTCAAGCGTCTTTGTTTGATGAAATGAAGTCCAGAATCAAAGAAGACGATAGTTCTGTGCCTTATAAGTACAATAGTTACTGGTATATCACCAAGTATGAAAAAGGGAAAGATTACCCGATCTATACTCGAAAAAAAGGAACCTTAAAAGCGGCTGAAGAGCTCCTGTTTGATTGTAATGAAATGGCCAAAGACCATTCGTATTTTAGATTGGTTGGATTGAACATAAGCCCAAATAATAAGTTGATTTCTTATGGAATAGATACCACGGGCAGACGTCAATATAGCTTACATATCAAAGACCTTACAACCAATAAAGTTTTTAAGGAGGAAATATCAAACACCACTGGTGGGAGTACTTGGGCCAATGATAATAAAACCTTTTTTTATACCCTTAAAGACGAAACTACCCTACGTTCAGAAGCGATTTACAAACACCGATTAGATACCGACCCCAAATTAGACACGTTAATTTATGAAGAAATGGATGACACTTTTTCGGTGGGGGTTTATAAAACCAAATCCAAAAAATATTTAGTGATTGGCAGTTACAGTACGTTGACGACCGAATATCAGATTTTAAACGCAGATACACCTGACGGAGATTTCAAGATATTTCAACCCAGAACCCGCGGTTTAGAATATGGAATCTCTCATTTTGAAGATGCGTTTTATATCGTTTCGAATGCCGATGGTGCTCAAAATTTTAAGCTATCCAAAACCTCGGAAACGCAAACCGAAAAAAAATATTGGAGCGATGTGATACCACACAGAGAAGGAGTGTTACTTGAAGATATCGAGATTTTCAAGGACTTTTTAGTGGTTTCGGAACGTGAAAATGGTTTGAATCAGATCCATATAAAACGTTGGGATGGCACTGATAGTTATTACCTCCCTTTTGAAAGTGAGACCTACACGGCGTATACAACGACTAATATTGATTTTGATACGACGATTTTACGATATGGCTATCAATCCCTGACCACGCCCTCTTCTGTGATTGATTTTGATATGGTTACTAAGTCTAAAACCATAAAAAAAGAACAAGAAGTATTGGGTGGAAAATTTAAAAAAGAAAATTACACATCCGAACGCTTGTGGGCAACTGCTGCCGATGGGACTCAAATTCCTATTTCGTTAATTCGTCGTATAGACACTAAAAAATCAGCCGACACTCCTTTGTTGTTGTATGCTTATGGATCTTATGGAAATACAATTGACCCCTATTTTTCGACAGTCCGAATGAGTCTGTTAGATCGAGGATTTATTTTTGCGATTGCTCACATTCGGGGTGGCCAATATTTAGGTCGTCAATGGTATGAAGATGGAAAACTATTTAAAAAGAAAAATACGTTTTCAGATTTTGTGGACTGTTCAAAATACTTAATTGAAAATAATTATACTTCTGCCAAGCATCATTATTCGATGGGAGGCAGTGCTGGAGGACTTTTGATGGGTGCGATCATCAATTTAGCGCCAGAGTTATACAATGGCGTGGTTGCTCAGGTGCCGTTTGTCGATGTCGTCACTACGATGTTAGACGATAGTATTCCGCTGACAACTGGAGAATATGACGAGTGGGGAAATCCAAATGAGAAAGAGTATTACGAGTACATGAAGTCGTATTCGCCTTATGATAATGTGTCCAATAAATTATACCCAAATATGTTGGTTACGACAGGATTGCACGACTCTCAGGTACAATACTGGGAACCCGCAAAATGGGTTGCTCGCTTAAGAGCGCAGAATAAAAACACAGCTCAACTCTACCTTAAAACCAACATGGAAGCAGGTCATGGAGGTGCCTCTGGACGATTTGAAGCATTAAAAGAAGTGGCATCAGAATACGCATTTTTATTAGATCTTGAGTCAATCTTAAAATAGATTAAAAAAAAAATTGTAAGTTTGAAATCTATTTAAATATAAAAACTTGATTTGGTAAATAAAGAAAAATTAATATTCAATAATGTTTTAGAATTAGTGGGGAATACGCCATTAGTTAAGTTGAATATAGTCACTTCTGATTTCCCTGGCACCTATGTTGCGAAACTGGATTCTTTCAATCCCGGACATTCCTCAAAAGACCGAATTGCGCTTCATATCATTGAAGAAGCAGAAAATAAAGGGGTTCTTAAACCTGGAGATACCATCATCGAAACCACTTCTGGGAATACTGGATTTAGTATTGCGATGGTCAGTATTATCAAAGGGTACAAATGTGTTTTGGCGGTGAGTTCAAAATCGTCTTTAGATAAAATTGACATGCTAAAAAGTATGGGCGCCAAGGTATATGTTTGTCCAGCAAACGTCCCTGCGGATGATCCGCGTTCGTATTACGAAGTCGCCAAACGTTTACACGAAGAAATTGAAGGCTCTGTCTATATCAATCAATATTTTAATCACCTTAATTTAGAGGCACATTACAAAAGTACTGGGCCTGAAATATGGAAGAATACAGAAGGAAAAATCACGCATTTAATTGCGTGTAGTGGGACTGGTGGCACCATTTCGGGAACTGCGAAATATTTAAAAGAACAAAATCCAGATATTAAAATAATAGGCGTTGATGCTTATGGATCTGTTTTGAAAAAGTATCACGAAACCCGAGAGTTAGACCCTAGTGAAATTTACCCATATCGCATTGAAGGACTCGGTAAAAATTTAATTCCTTCCGTTACCGATTTTGATCTCATCGATCAATTTATAAAAGTGAATGACGAAGATAGTGCTCACACTGCTCGTGAAATATCTAAAACCGAAGGTATCTTTGTAGGTTATACTTCTGGTGCAGTTGTACAAGCGGTTAAACAACTACAAGAAACTACCGCATTTAAACCGACAGATCTAGTCGTTCTTATTTTTCCAGATCATGGTTCTCGTTATATGAGTAAGGTATATAATGACCAATGGATGAAAGATCAAGGCTTTTTTGATCATCAAAAGCAAGATGCTGCTCAAAGCATCGAATTTATTAAATAATTTCTCAGACAAATTTTCCAATACTCCTATAGACATCATCATAATTGTCTTAATATTATGTATTCATAATATTATTGTATAATTTTGTGAAGCAAACTAACATTGAATTATGACAAGAGATTTATTCGACAAAATCTATAAAGATAAAGGACCACTAGGGAAATGGGCAAGCCAAGCAGAAGGGTATTTTGTATTTCCAAAATTAGAAGGTCAGATTTCAAACCGAATGAAATTTCAGGGTAAAGATGTGATTACTTGGAGTATAAATGATTATTTAGGCCTTGCAAATCATCCCGAAGTCAGAAAAGTGGACGCTGAAGCTGCAAACGATTACGGATCTGCCTACCCAATGGGTGCTCGGATGATGTCTGGACATACCTCACTTCACGAACAATTACAAACTGAATTAGCAGAATTTGTAAGCAAAGAGTCAACCTATCTCCTAAATTTTGGATATCAAGGCATTATGTCTACCATTGATGCGCTGGTTGGTAAAGATGATATTATAGTTTACGATGTAGATTCGCATGCCTGTATCATTGACGGCGTTCGTTTACACATGGGGAAACGGTTTACCTACAAACATAACGATATTGAAAGCTTAGAAAAAAACCTCGAACGTGCTACCAAAATGGCTGAACATACCGGCGGTGGAATTCTTGTAATTTCGGAAGGTGTTTTTGGAATGCGTGGAGAACAAGGAAAATTAAAAGAAATTGCAGCCTTAAAAGAAAAATTCAATTTTAGATTTTTAGTCGATGATGCACATGGTTTTGGAACCTTAGGGAAAACGGGCGCTGGCGCCGGTGAAGAACAAGGCGTTCAAGACGATATTGATGTGTATTTTGCAACCTTTGCGAAGTCCATGGCAAGTACGGGTGCTTTTATCGCTGCCGATAAAGAAATTATAGACTATTTAAAATATAACTTACGTTCACAAATGTTTGCAAAATCGCTGCAAATGCAATTGGTTAAAGGCGCTTTGAAACGTTTAGACATGATCCGAACCATGCCCGAACTCAAAGAAAAGCTCTGGACCATTGTAAATGCTTTGCAATCTGGATTAAGAGACCGCGGATTCGATTTAGGAAGCACGCAGAGTTGTGTTACACCAGTGTATTTAAAAGGAAGTATTCCCGAAGCGATGGCCTTGGTCAAAGACCTTCGTGAGAATTACGGAATTTTCTGTTCTATTGTGGTGTATCCAGTAATCCCTAAAGGATTAATTTTGTTGAGGTTAATACCAACATCGATGCATACTTTAGAGGATGTAGATGAAACACTAAACGCCTTTTCTGTAATTAGAGAACGCTTAGAAAAAGGAATTTACAAACGCCTATCAGCATCTGTTGCAGCAGCAATGGGTGAATAATCTGTTAAAGCTCTTTTCGAAACGTACTTCGCTTTTTAATTAACACGGGATTAAAATCTAACCATAATTTTTGAATGGCTATATTGTCAGCCAATTCTGGGGTTCGACGGCATTCTACAATTCCTTTTTCAACAAAGGTTTTATGAAATGCGCTAAAAATTATGGAATGAACTCCTTTTTTTTGGTATTTGGGATGCACTCCAATTAAGTAAAAATTTAACTTTTTGGACTGCTTCGCTTTTAAAATATTAAAAATTCCAAACGGAAATAATTTACCTTTAGATTTTTGTAATGCTTCTGAAAAAGAGGGCATTGCAATTCCAAATGCGATCAGTTCATCCGTCTCATCAATCACAAATTTGATGTATTCTGGATTGATAAAACTTAAAAATTTCTTCTTTAAAAAATCTTTTTGAATGTCGGTAATTCTTACAAAAGACGATAAGGCGGCATAGCTTTCATTAAATAAATCGAACATTTTATCCGCATACGGCATCAAATCTTTTGTACTCTTAAAACTTAAAGATTTTAGTTTATAACGCTCTCTTACGACTTTTTCTAACTTGTCAGATTTATCAATTTTAATATCACTAAACTGGTGTTTATGTTCTATATATTCTTTTTCCACTTGAAAATTTAATTGTTTCAAGTGATCGACATAATAGGGATGATTATACCATGTAACCATCGTTCCAATTTCGTCATATCCGTAAGTGAGCACGCCTACTTTATCTAAATTAGAAAACCCAATAGGGCCTTCCATATGATCCAATTTATGAGTTTTTCCAATGGCTTCTACTTTGTCTAATAATGCTTTGGTAACTTCGAGGTCGTCAATCATATCCAACCATCCAAAACGCATTTTATTCACGCCTTGATCTTTGATTTCTAGCCAATTGGTGATGGCTGCTACACGTCCAACAATTTTATCATCTTTATAAGCGAGAAAGAGTCGAGCATCGGCATTTTGCAGAACCGGATTTGTCGCTTTGTCGAAGATCTTTATTTCCTCACTTATAATAGGAGGGACCCAATATTTTGAGTTTTTGTAGAGTGAAAAAGGAAATTTCACAAACTTTTTATGTTCCTTTTTTGTAAGGGCTTCTTTAATTAAAATCATAAGCTATCCATCGTCAAATCGTTAGTCATTCTGCTTTTTATTTTTTCCTTTTTTTCTTTTTTCGAGATTTTCTACCACCTAATTTTTTTGCAGAGTTACTATTATCTATATTCTCTTTGTCAACATGTCGATCTAATCTATAAGAAGCTCCAAAATTAATACTTAAAACAGATGGTGTGTCTTTTACATTGAGTGTAAACGCTGTATCCAATTGTATATTTTGATTCCACAAATAGCCCCCTCCAAATCTAAATAAATTATCAGCATAAAAATCGCTTTTAATCCCTTGTGTTTCTCCAAAAATCACCCACTTAGGATTAAAGGAGTGGGTTAATGTCACAATATACTGGAACTCTTGTTGCTCGCTTGTGATACGATCCATAATGATATTGGTTACAAACACCCATCCACCAGAAAAATTATTTTGAGTGATTAAAGCACCTCGATAACTCAAGCCTTCCACTCCAGGAGCTGTATATGGGTTGTCTTCATTATCAAAATTTACGCCTGCTGAAACGGAAATAGCTGGTATTAAGTTTTTTAATTGAAAACTTCTATTGGCATGATAGCTGTAAAGATTGGGTTTTTTGTTTAAGTTTTTTTTATTTGGATCGTACACCAAATATTTTGCACCAGCATTTAATGTCTTAAAATTTGAGCGCTTATTTTCAACTCCACCAAGAGCATCGTACAACTGAACATCACTCTGGAACGTTCCTTGGACATTAAATTCCAAAGCTTCTTTCCAAAATCCATAATGTGCCGCAAAATCTACGCCATATCCAGAGACTTCATACTTGGGATGAATAGCTCTTTTTTCTTTCACAATATAAGGCCCTACTTCAAACTGAAACACTTGAGTACCAACAGCGAACGCACTTTGTGAGGCGCCGGGTCGATTCGAGTTTATAACATCGGTATATTGCGCATGGGCATTTGGATAGAACCCAAAAACAGCGATAAAAATAATCAGGTAAGAATAAAATTTCATTTAAAACACTTTCATCAAACCTACATAATTTTTTTATATTTATAATTAATTAGAAGTATTTTCTTAACTGATTTCCACCTTTTTTCTTCTACTTTGAATCATTTTATATAATAATTTATCTAATAAAAATAAGAATTGTATTTTTGAAGAAATAATCTACCGATGTTACAAACTGCGTCTATTATTGGATTCCTTAGAACGATTCTAATTTTTGTTTTGGTTTACACCATTTTTAAGTATTTGATGCGCCTATTTGCGCCGTATATAGTTAAATCGATCGCTAAAAAAGCGGAGGCACATTTTAGAAACCAATCAGCTCCAAAACCACCGACTCAAAAAGAAGGTGAGATTAGTATTGATAAAATACCAAATTCCAAAACATCTAATAAAGATGTGGGCGAATATGTGGATTATGAAGAGGTTGAATAAAAAGACAAACGATGAATTTTAGCTTAAAAAAATTTGGCATACACTTTTTAGTAATTTTAGGCTTTGCTTTGGTTGCTGTGCTGTATTTCAATCCAGTGTTAAAAGGGCAAAAAATTTATCAAAGTGACATTGTACAGTATACTGGCATGGCCAAACAACAGATCGATTTTCGAGATGTTTATGATGCCGAATCCTATTGGACCAACAGTGCTTATGGTGGAATGCCAACCTATCAACTAGGCGCTAAATACCCTCATAACTACATTAAAAAATTGGATTTAGCTCTTCGGTTTTTACCAAGACCGGCAGATTATCTTTTTCTATATCTTTTCGGATTTTACATTTTGTTGTTGGTTTTAAAAGTAGACTATAAAGTCGCCGTTTTAGGTGCGCTCGCCTTTGGGTTTTCTACCTATTTGATCATAATTCTAGGGGTTGGGCATAATTCAAAAGCCCATGCAATTGCTTATATGCCGCTGGTGTTATCAGGTATTATTTTGACGTATCAAAAACGTTATTTTTTAGGGTTTATAATCACGGTGGTTGCTTCTGGATTGGAATTGGTAACTAACCACCCTCAAATGTCGTATTACCTCGGTTTTTTAATTGTAATTCTAGCGATTTCATATTTTGTGCAAGCCTATAAATCAAACCAACTGAAAGCTTTTTTTAAAGCTTCAGGGATTTTGATCGTTGCTGCGATTTTGGCATTTGGTATGAATGCCACCAATTTATTGGCAACTAGTGAATATACCAAAGAAAGCACACGTGGTCAAAGTGAATTAACAATTAATGCGGATGGCAGTGTAAAAGAACAAACAACAGGCTTAGAGAGCGCCTATATTACGCAATATAGCTATGGGATTTTAGAAACGTTTAATTTGTTCATCCCAAGATTTATGGGCGGTGGTAATAGAGAAAATCTCGGCAAAGATTCGGAAACTTATAAAGCTTTCAGAGCTTTGGGAGCGACGCCGCTTCAAGCCCTTCAAGAATCCGAACAGGCACCAATGTATTGGGGCGATCAACCTATTGTAGAAGCGCCAGCCTATGTTGGAGCAGTGGTGATTTTCCTTTTTGTCTTGGCGTTATTTTTATATAATGGCCGCTTCAAATGGTGGCTGATTGCTGGTGTTTTAACATCCTTACTATTATCTTATGGAAAAAACCTATCATTTTTAACGAACTTTTTCATTGATTATATTCCTCTATATAACAAATTTAGGGCGGTAAGTTCTATTCAAGTTATTTTGGAACTGTGTATTCCACTTTTAGCAACTTTAGGATTAACGCAATTGTTTCAAAAAGATGTAAGCTCAAAAATGAAGTTAGATGCGCTCAAGAAATCTCTCAGTATTGTTGGGGGATTGACGGTCTTATTTTTAGTTTTTAAAAATAGTTTATTTGATTTTGTTGGAAACAGTGACGGCCAGTTTCAACAGTATTACGGCGTATCATTTGTAGAAGCGATTCGTGCGGACCGAAGTGCAATTTTTAGCGCAGATTCCATGCGAACTTTGCTGTATGTCTTAGCTGCTGCAAGCTTGATTTTTGCTTACATCAAACAAAAATTATCTCAAAATACAACCATTATTATTTTAGGTCTTATCCTTGTTTTTGATTTAGTAGGCGTCGACCGTCGCTATGTAAATTCAGATGATTTTGTGCCGGCCATCAAAGTTGATCGTCCCTACCAAGCAAATTCTATTACTAAAGAATTATTAAAAGATACCACGAACTTTAGAGTGTTTGATATGTCGGATAATTCGACTAAAACCTCCTATTTTCATAATTCAATTGGGGGATATCATGCAGCAAAATTAAGACGATTCCAAGAGTTGCAAGAATTTCATATTGATAAAAACAATTTTGAAGTTCTAAATATGCTAAATACCAAATACATCATCTATCAAGATAAAGAAGGGGAGACCCGATATTTTGAAAATGAAAAAACCAATGGCAATGCTTGGTTTGTAGATGCGATTGAAAGCTATGATTCTGCAGATGAAGAAATTTTAGCTTTAAATAAAATTAAAACCAACACCACAGCTATAGCCAATAGTACGGAACTTAGTTCGCGACGTTTTACCAAAGATTCCACCGCCTCAATTCAGTTAGTTGATTACAAGCTCAATCAGTTGGTTTATGAAACAAAGAGTTCTGAAGATGGATTTGCGGTATTTTCGGAAATTTATTACAAGAATGGCTGGTCTGCTACCCTTGATGGAACTCCTGTAGATCATTACAACGTTAATTATGTGCTTCGCGGCATGGAAATTCCAAAGGGCTCACATAGAGTCGTATTTCAATTTAATCCAACGGTAGTCAAAACAGGATCCACGATTGCTTTAATCAGTACTGTTTTAGTCGTGATTTTGATGTTGGGGATAGCGATTCTTAATTCCAGAAAACCATCGTGAAAAAGGTTTTAATCATCACCTACTATTGGCCACCTGCAGGCGGTCCGGGCGTTCAACGTTGGTTGAAATTTGTTAAATACCTTCCTGATTTTGGAATACAACCGATTGTTTATTGTCCAGAAAACCCCAATTATCCAACATTAGATCCCTCGTTAGAATCTGAGGTGAATTCTAAAATAACCGTTTTAAAAACGCCCATTAATGAGCCTTATAAATGGGCTCAATTGTTTTCGAAGTCCAAAACAGATCATCTATCTAAAGGCTTGATTTCGAATCAAAAAAAACAATCTATTTTAGAAAAAGGACTTCTATTTATACGAGGAAATTTTTTCATTCCAGATGCGCGAGTCTCATGGGTTCGTCCATCGGTTTCATTTTTGTCTGACTATATTAAGGTGCACCAAATCGATACAATTATTACCACGGGTCCTCCACATAGTTTACATCTAATCGGATTGAAATTAAAGCAATTACACCCTGTTAGATGGATCGCAGATTTTAGAGATCCTTGGACTCAAATCGGCTATCATAAAAAATTAATGCTAAGTTCATTTGCTAAAAAAAAGCATCAGACATTAGAGGCAACGGTACTTAACGCTGCCGACGAATTAGTCGTTACCAGTTTACAAACGAAGCAGCTATTTTCTAAATTAACAAACACAGCCATCACAGTCATCACCAATGGTTTTGATTTTGAGATTACCAACAGCAGTACATTAGATTCAAAGTTTACCTTATCTCATATCGGATCTTTACTAGAGGGACGAAATCCGCAAATTTTATGGAAAGTGTTGTCAAATTTAGTGAAAGAATCTACCGAGTTTTCTTCTGCTTTTCAATTAAATTTAATTGGGTCTGTTAGTTCAAACGTCATGGATTCTATAGGTAGTTTTGGTCTTGAAAATCATATCCAGAATCATGGCTATGTCTCACATACAGATGCTTTAGAGTTTCAAAAAAATGCTCAACTGTTATTACTGATAGAAGAAAATTCAAAAGAAACAGAATACATTATCCCTGGGAAATTATTTGAATATATGGCCTCTAAACGTCCAATTATCGCGATAGGTCCAAATACTTCAGATATTGAAAAAATAATAAACCAAACAAATTCTGGGACCTATTTCAGATATGATAATGAAGATTTGCTTCGAACTACCTTGAGGGCGCATTTTGAGGCTTTTAAGACTCAACAATTAAGAGCAAATTCCAAAGGATTAGAGATGTACAGTCGAAAGTTTTTGACAAAACAATTAGCTAAAAAAATTCTGACTTAATATTAAAAACTCCGTAGTGATGTGGGATATTCACCTACGGAGCTTTCAACTAACTAACTAACAAACTAAAAATATTATTTTCTTCGTCTCGCGGCTGTTTTCTCTGTCCGTGCTCTTGGACTCCTTTGTGCCACAACATTTGAATTTGGAATTCGGCTAGATATTTTCGTTCTCTTTTTTGGGCTTGAACTTGTCGTTCTCGCTTTTGCTCGATTTGCCGTAGATTTTGATGTTGTTTTGCGGACGTAAGGGCGTGTTGTGGGATTGGTACGTTTTGTACGTTTAACGGTTTTTGTTCTAACCGTTGGGTTTGATGAACGTGCAACGCTTGTTTTTGATCTTGATTGTGTTGCTATGCGTACATCTGAGCGTGTTCTATTAGTGACAGATTTTCTTGAATCTCGTTTGACTTTATATCGATCACTATGGTTCGATCGCGTTGTAGCAACTCTATTTTGACCCTGTCGATTTCTAAACACAGTAGGACGTCGATTGTTTCTATACGGACTTTCGTATCGATATCTAATAGGCTTGTAGTGTCTTCTATAGGGCGTGTTGAAGTTGACACAAAAATTTAATTTGGGTGCTCTATAATAGGAATGCCAAATGCTTGGCGTATAAAAACGATGCTGACGATTGACATATCCATTACAATGCGCGTTGTTGTAATGGTCATATCTAATATTCATGCCACCAATCCAAGATATTTGTCCTCGGTAATCATAATTAATATGCACAGTTCCAGCTTGACTGATTCGTCCATAATAATCATAAAATATTGGGAGGTTTTCAATTTGAATGACGGCACCATAATTATCGTATTGAATATAGGCACCATAATCATAACCCGTATTAAAACTAACATTTATACCATGATGGTTTGAATACCTATTTCGACCTTGTCGGTATCTAAGGACATTAAAATCAAATTGGCCATCTTTAAAAATAGCAAACTCAACACCTTGTTCATTAAATATGAAAGAATTATGGGATCTCGATTGATTTGGAAACGGTGTTGCATATACAGTCCCGAATAAGGCGATACTAACGAGGGTTAAAAATAATTTTTTCATAATACAAAGTTTTTAAAAGTTAAACTCAACTTTGTATTACCAAACAACGTGCCAAAAATAAAATAAACAAATAAACAATTGATTGTTAGTTACTTATGTTTTAAGTAATATTAAAGTAATTTACTTTTTAGAAAATGCCCAGTGGAAGATGTTTTGGATTTAGCAACGGATTCTGGTGTGCCTTCAGCCAGTATGTAACCGCCGTTAGCACCGCCTTCAGGTCCCAAATCAATCACATGATCGGCACATTTAATAAGGTCTAAATTATGCTCAACCACTACTATAGAATGCCCTTTATCAATTAAAGCATTGAATGATTTAAGCAGTTTTTTAATATCGTGAAAATGAAGCCCAGTCGTGGGTTCGTCAAAAATAAACAGCCCCGTTTCTGCTTTGGATCCTTTGCCTAAAAAGGAAGCTAATTTTATTCGTTGTGCTTCTCCTCCAGAAAGTGTTGATGAACTTTGCCCCAACGTAACATAGCCCAAACCGACATCTTGAAGTGGTTGAAGTTTTGTTTTGATTTTAGTCACGTTATGGGTCTCAAAAAAGGCAATGGCATCGTCAATGGTCATATTAAGGACATCATCGATTGTTTTGTCGTGGAATTTGATTTCTAACACTTGTTTTTTAAAGCGTTTTCCGTTACAGTCATCACATTCTAGCTGCACATCTGCCATAAACTGCATTTCTATGGTCACATTACCTTCGCCTTTACAGGTGTCACAGCGACCGCCGTCTACATTGAATGAAAAATGTTTGGGTTGGTAATTCCTTAATACGCTTAACTTTTGTTTAGAAAACAAAGCCCTAATATCATCATAGGCTTTGATATAAGTCACAGGATTCGATCGGGAGGAGCGTCCAATTGGGTTTTGATCAACAAATTCGATAAACTTAACGGTGCTAAAATTACCTTCGATGCTCGTAAATTCACCAGCCTTCTCACCATAACCTCCAATAGATTTTAGTAGCGCAGGATATACGATGCGTTTAACGAGCGTACTTTTACCACTTCCAGAAACACCTGTCACAACCGTTAGCATGTTTAATGGGAATGTAACATCTATATTTTTTAAATTATGCTCGCGTGCGCCTTTAATCGTTATATGGTATTTTGAAGTCCGACGCTTTTTTGGAACTTCAATTTCTAGAGATCCATTTAGATATTGTGCGGTAAGTGTATTACTTTTTAAAAGCGATTTGTAAGTGCCACTCGCCATTACTTCACCACCAAACGTACCAGCTTCGGGGCCTATATCAATGATGTAATCGGCCGCCGCCATAATGGCTTCATCGTGTTCAACAACAATAACGGTATTGCCTAAATCTCGCAATGCATTTAGCACATTGACAAGCCGTTCGGTATCTTTTGAATGGAGTCCAATACTAGGTTCATCTAAAATATACATGGAACCAACCAGACTGCTCCCGAGTGAGGTTGCTAGATTAATCCGTTGACTTTCGCCTCCAGATAACGTATTTGATTTTCTGTTTAAGGTTAAATAATCCAACCCTACATTGGTCAAAAAATCCAAACGATTATGAATTTCTTTGAGCAATCGTTTTGCAATTTCTTGTTCTTTAGAATCTAGAGTTAAATCATTAAAAAATGTTTTTAAATCTTTGAGCGACATTTCAACTAAATCAGTGATGGAAGCCGCACCAACTTTTACAAAATTAGCTTCTTCACGTAATCGTTTTCCGTGACAATTTCCACATTTTGTTTTACCTCTATAACGGGATAACATCACGCGGTTTTGAACTTTATAGGCCTTAGATTCTAAGTCTTCAAAAAAAGAATTTAACCCTGTAAAATGAGTGTTCCCTGTCCATAATAAGTGTTGATGATTTTGTTCAAATTCAAAGTAAGGTTTATGAATAGGGAAATCAAACTTATGGCTATTATTAACCAATTGATCTCTGTAATATTTCATGCTTTCACCCCGCCACGGAAACACTGCGTTTTCGTAAATAGAGAGGGAGGTGTTTGGAATGACTAAGGTTTCATCAATCCCAATGACATCGCCATAGCCTTCACATTTTGGACAGGCGCCATAGGGATTGTTAAAGCTAAATAAATGGGTGTTTGGTTCTAAAAACTTTTGACCATCAAGTTCAAATGAATTACTAAATTCACGACTGTCAGAATTCTCTAGTTTTTCAATTTGACATCGTCCATTGCCTTCAAAAAAGGCCATTTCAATCGCATCTGCTAAACGGTTATAAAAATCGTCTTCGTCTTTTACAATGATCCGATCAACGACTAGACTGATGGCTTTTGGAAGTTTTTTAAAATTTTCTATTTGTTCGATACGTTCAACCCGATCACCGATCTTGATTCGAGCATATCCCTGATGTTGAAGCGCTTGTAGTTTATTTTCGATGGTACGTCCTTCTTCTAAAATAATCGGAGCAAGTAAAAGAAGTTTTTCGCCGATTTCTAAGGTTTTCACGTAGTTGATCACATCGCTAGTCGTATCTTTTTTCACTACATTATTAGAAGTAGGGGAATAGGTTTTTCCGATACGCGCAAAAACTAATTTTAAATAATCATAAATTTCGGTCGTCGTTCCAACCGTCGATCGTGGATTGGTAGAATTCACTTTTTGTTCAATGGCGATCGCTGGTGCAATTCCTTTGATGTAATCGACATTTGGTTTGTTGAGTCGTCCCAAAAATTGACGGGCATAACTCGATAAACTCTCCACATAACGGCGTTGCCCTTCTGCATATAAAGTATCAAATGCCAAACTTGATTTTCCAGATCCAGAAAGCCCTGTAATCACAACCAATTTGTGTCGTGGAATCGCAACATCAATATTCTTTAGATTGTGCAATTTTGCGCCCTTGATTAGAATGTGCTGTTTTGGACTTAGTTTTGAAAGGTCTAGTGGCATTTATTAAATTAAAATTAGTTTGCAAAGATACTATTAATATGAAAAATATTAAAGCAGACTTAAACCTACTTATACATAAAAACTAAAATAAATTTGTAAAATTGAATGGATTGTTGTTATATTTGATCAATTAATTTAAAGCAAACGCTTATAGAATAACATTACTTTTTTAATTTTTCAACCATGCACACCCATATTGTGCGTTATTAAAAGTAAAGTTATGATCTCAAAATCTCAAAGTGATGCTACCCTTGTCAGTAATTATATTAAAGGAGATGAACCTTCTTTATCAATTTTAATCAATCGTCACCAACAACGGCTCTATAGTTTTATATACTCCAAAGTGTATGACCGTGATGTGACCGAAGATGTCTTTCAGGACACCTTTATCAAAGTCATCAAAACTTTAAAATTAGGCAAGTATAATGAGGAAGGTAAGTTTTTACCTTGGGTGATGCGGATCGCTCATAATTTAGTCATTGATCACTTTCGAAAAAATAACCGGATGCCAAAATTTAACAACAGCGGCGATTTTGATATATTTTCGGTACTAAGTGATGGTACTCTTAATGCCGAAGGCGAATTAGTCCAATCTCAAATTGTTCAAGACATAAGAGCTCTTGTGGAAGAATTGCCAGACGATCAGAAAACTGTTTTGATCATGCGCATGTATAACGACATGAGTTTTAAAGAAATCTCCGAAAATACAGGCGTAAGTATCAATACCGCTCTGGGACGGATGCGTTATGCCTTGATCAATCTTCGTAAATTAATCGAAAAACACAATATTATTTTAACAAATTAAAGGCGTTTTAAAATATATTGAGCAATTTGTCGTTAATGTAAGTAACAAACTAACTAACAATGACAGGCTCATGGCAAAACTTTACACTCAAAAACCCTCTAATTCTAATACATTTAAACCCAAGACAGAAACCATAAATTTTCTTTTGAATTACTCAAAAGCATTGAAAGTTTCTACTTATAAGGGACTTAAATTTGAGTCCATACTCAATTAGTTTAGAACTTATAAATCCCAACAGCTGTTGGGATTTTTTTATATCCTTTATAGTAAGAGGCTTTTTGGAGCTGGCGCCACGCTAAGGCGGAACAAGAGCAAATGATGATCGCGCTAGCATGGGGTTTTTAATTAATGCATTTATGATTCGGTTAGTATAAGGCAAGTTCGGTAGTAAAATTGTTGCACTTTCAGGTTTGCTCTGAGCCAAATTAAAAATTTAGTGGTGTTTGTTTAAGTGACAAAATGACAATTATACTGAAAAAATGACTGTTAGGGAGGCAATTTTAATAACATCTGCTGGATAAAATTCAGTAAATCCATTTTGGCATTTTTTTTGTTTTTTTTGAAGTCGAAATCAATGGAGATTTCAAATTTGAAATAATGTTTAATTTAAAATTTTGTAATTATGAGCAATTTAGTAAGTGTTCCTAAAAAAGGAAGTTTAGTGAACAGTAATTCAAATCAAAACTTCCCAACTTTGTCAAATTGGTTAGATGATATTTTTAATCGTGACCTAATACCTTCAGTATTTACCTCAAACTTTAATACTGGAATTACTTTGCCAAAAGTTAACATCATAGAAACCGCAAATGATTTTGCAGTAGAAATGGCAGTTCCAGGTCTTAAGAAATCAGATTTCCAAATTGACATTGACAATCAAGTATTATCAATCTCGACAGAGACAAAGGAAGACAATGAACACAAAGAAGAAAATTATACTCGTAGAGAGTTTGGTTACTCTTCTTTCAAAAGAACCTTTACTCTGCCTGAAAGTGTAAATGCTGATAAAATTAATGCAAGTTATAACGAAGGCATTTTGAGTATTCTCTTACCCAAAAAAGAAGAGGCAAAACAAAAGCCAGCTAGAAGCATTAAGATTTCATAATCGATTTACTTAAATTTTTGATTGATGAGTAAAGTATATAGTAGGGGACCGAGTAATCGGTCTCCTAACTATACTCTTAAAAATGTTTAATCCTTAAAATTTAAAGCGATGAAAAAATATGTTTTATTATTCATGATTGGTATGTTAAGCGTGAGTTGCAACAGTCAAAATAAAGATCTAAAAAATAAGGAAAGTGAAGAAAAATCAATTAAAGAACCAAAGGGCTCTTGGAAAGTAGATAAAGAATTTGACGAAAATGGAAATTTAATTAGATATGATAGTATTTATTCTTGGTCTTCCGATGATAAATACGACAATCTATCATTTTCAGAGCGAGATAGTTTGATGCAATCTTTTAAATCAAGATTTTTCACCAATTTTTCGGTATTTGAAAACCGAGGGTTTGAAGATGTTTTTTCTAAAGACTCACTTTTTAGTAAACATTTCTTTAATGATGATTTTTTTGAAAGTGATTTTGGTTCAGACTTTATGGATATTGACAAAATATGGCAACAGATGAATGCAAGACAGAAAAATTTTTTAGAAAAATATCGTTCAGAATTTATTAAACCCGAAGACGAAAACTAAATAGTTTTCGTTTTTTTTTTGAGAGTTCGTTTGTTATTGCGGTTATAGATTGTTAGCCTTTCGTTATTTTTTATTTAGAGCTTCAATTCTTTTTTTATAAAAATTGCCACCACTTATTTCATAGGCTTTGTTTAAGTATTTTATGGCATTTTCTTTGTCGTTTTGAGATTCATAATACTCAGCCATCGAATCATAAGCATTTGCACTTGTTGGATTATACTTAATATTCATTTCAAAAAAAATAAATGCCTTCTTGGGTTGTCCCATTTGCATATTCATGTAACCATAGCCATTTAACATTTCGTCTATCATCGGTGCAGTGGGAACACCAAAACGTTCGGTATAAATTTGTTCCTGCTCCTTCAATAGCGAAACCAATTCTTCTATAGGGGTTTCTGGATTATTATATTTTTGAGGAGATTTAAACTGATACCATTCAAAAAGAAAAATCAGCCCATCTCTTATTGATGGTAACGGCACTGTACCATGTAAATCTTCATTATAAACCTTCCATGAAAAATTTAATCCATTTTGTTTTTGAGATTTAGTATAATTTGAAAACTCGATGATTGAACGTGGAAACAAAGTAAACTCTGAAGAGTCATCCATAATATTCTCCATGGTTATTTCTTCATTCCACATATGTAGTTGCTCTGCTGCTAAAGACACAAAAAGGGATTTGCCTTCATAACTTTCTGTACTCAACTTTTCTTTTACCTCCTTCAATAATTTCTGGTCGTCCCAATCCAAACTCGGATCTATCGCTATATAATTTTGAAAAATATGTGCATGATTTACCATCATATTTATAGTAAATAAACCGGCATAAGAATGCCCTATTAAGGTACGATAGGCCATGGTTGGATACTTACTATCAATATATGGGATGAGTTCCTCTTCCATAAATTTAGTAAAGGTTTCTGCACCTCCTGTTTCACTATTAAATGCACTACCGCGTCTCATTTTTATCTGCGAAGTCGTTAAATCTCTTACCCGGTTGCTGCGATTAGAAACCCCAACAAGTATCATATGTGGTAGATAATGCCCCCAATAATTTCCATAAACAGCTTCCAAAGTGCCTTCTAGTGAAAATCCATCCATTAGATAAATCACGGCATATTTTTCATTATTATCTGGCTGAAAATTAGATGGTAATCTTACCCAAAAGTCACGACTTTCACTTAAAGTTTTAGAAAATATGGAATCTACTATCCGATTTTGAAATTGCTCTGTTTGGGACTCAGTTTTTTGTGCAATTGCATGTTGATTTACCATTAAAATCGATCCGATAAGTCCTAATAAGTAGATGTAATAGTTCATTAAATTCCTTTGAATTCAAATATAACTAAATTCACACGTTAAACTAACGGTTTAGTATAAGAAAAGGAGGGCAGTTGTAAGCGTTATTTTTCGGATTAAGCTAAAAACCTAATTTAATTAATTCAACCCCTGCTGGCGCCTCACATTTGCGTGGTGCCGAAAATAAACTAATACTATTCATATACTCGTATTATATATTTTCTATTCAATTTTTTCTTCTTACTCTTGCTGCCCAGCTGCGCAAAGTCTCCCGACTTTGAGTTTATATAACTCTCGTTATTTTTAAGTTTAAAATTTATTTTAACACTTCAAAATTTACATTTCATTTTACGCTTTTTTTTAATTGCGCGATTTTGCGCAGCTGGCTGTTTATTTATAATAGGCATCAATCACCGATTTTCGTCCAATGGTTTTGGTAATGATATCTGCGTCTAAATTCCACCCACGGGCAGGGGAATATTCGCGGCCATACCAAATAATTTGCAAGTGCAAATCGTTCCAGAATTCTTTTGGAAACAGTCGTTTGGCATCTTTTTCTGTCTGTACTACACTTTTACCATTGGTTAGGTTCCAACGGTACATCAAACGATGAATATGCGTATCCACTGGAAATGCAGGCACGCCAAAGGCTTGTGCCATGACCACACTCGCCGTTTTATGTCCCACAGCTGGCAAGGCTTCCAAAGCACTAAAACTTTGAGGCACCTCTCCGTTATGGGAGTCTATGATAATTTTTGACAAGCCATAAATCCCTTTACTTTTCATAGGCGATAAGCCACAAGGGCGTATGATTTGTTTGATCTCATCAACAGATAACTTAAGCATGTCGTACGGATTATCGGCTTTGGCGAATAAGAGCGGTGTAATTTTATTGACCCGTACATCTGTGCATTGCGCAGATAGTAATACCGCAATTAAAAGGGTGTATGGATCTTTGTGATCTAGGGGGATCGGGATTTCGGGATAAAAATCTTTTAAGGTTTTTATAACAAAATTTACCTTCTCAGTTTTAGTCATTCGTTTATCTTTGAAAAAATCAAAGATACTAATTATGACTACATTACAAATAGGGGATCAAGCCCCAAACTTTCAATCGGTCGATGAAAGCGGAAACACCATCACCTTAGCAGATTATAAAGAAAAAAAACTCGTTTTGTTTTTCTATCCCAAAGCGAGTACACCTGGTTGCACGGTTGAAGCCTGTAATTTAAGCGATAATTACAGTCGGTTTACGGCGCAAGGCTACGATATTTTGGGCGTGAGTGCCGACAGTGCAAAGCGACAGTCTAACTTTAAAGATAAATATGGATTTCCGTATCCGTTGTTAGCCGATGAAGACAAATCGGTGATTACTGCTTTTGGCGTCTGGGGTCCTAAAAAATTTATGGGGAAAGAGTATGACGGAATCCACCGCACCACCTTTGTCATTGATGAACAAGGCGTTATTGAAGACGTTATTCTAAAAGTGAAAACGAAAGAACATACAGCTCAAATTTTAAAATAAAAAAAAGCGACCAATCGGTCGCTTTTTTTATGAATAGATTTATTGCACCTCGTATCCAAAAAGTTTTTGGTCTTTAATCAACTCAGAAACGCCTTCTGGAATCATTTCCTCCCAACCCGGTTCTCCAGTAGAGATCATTTTGAAAACTTTCCGAGAGAATATGTCTAGAATTTCGGGATCGTAATTCGTGATGTCCACCATCTTCCCATTGTATTTAAAATACTTGTATAACTCTTTCATCCGTGGATGAACTTTTAGGTTATCGCTTGTGGTAAGTGTATTATTTTCATTGAGCATTGGATAGAGATAGACTTTCATGTCTTTGTAAAACAGTTTTCCAAATGCTTCTAAGACGCCACCACTCAAATGTCGGTAGTATTTTTCGTCAAAAACATCAATTAAATTATTAATACCCATGGCCAATCCCATCCGTTTTTTGGTATATAAGTTGAAGTATTCTACAAGCTTATAATACTCTTGAAAGTTCGAAATTAGAACCGTTTGTCCTAGCGAGCACAGCAATCTAGCGCGGTCCATAAAATCTTGTTCATCAATCTCTCCACCAGAAGCTCTCAGGTTAGATAATGTGATTTCAAAAATCACCTGTGTCTTTTCTTTTAGAACTTTATTTTCTTTTAAAAACATGTCGTATGATCTCTCATACATATCCATATTGACTTTGGTCACAGGTCGAAAACTACCTCGAAAAGCTAAGATATTTTTCTTGTATAAGACTCGTGCAGGGAGTACATTATTACCGTCAGGAGCAAACATAACGGCGTCTGTCATCCCGTTTTTTAATAACTGTAAGCTCATCAATCGATTGTCAACATCTTTGAAATCAGGGCCCGAAAAATTGATGGTATCAATTTCTAACTGATCTTTATCGATATGATCATATAAATAGCGCAACAGTTTTTTTGGCTGATTGTATTTGTAATAAGCACCATAAATTAGGTTGGTTCCTAATTTACCGAGTGTTTCTTGTTGTAAACGAGCATCGGTTTCTTTAAAACGGATGTGAAGTGTAATTTCATTGTATTCCTCTTGTTCAGAATCAATCTGATATCTAATTCCAACCCAGCCATGGCCTTTAAATCGCTTTGCGAAATCAATCGTAGCCACGGTATTTGCATAGCTAAAAAACATTTTGTTTGGATACTCATCTCTAGAAAGACGATTTTCAATAAGTCTTACTTCATGAGATAGCATTTTTTTTAAGCGATCTTCAGTCACATACCGATTCTCTTTTTCAGTTCCGTAGATGGCATCACTAAAGGCTTTGTCATAGGCAGACATCGCTTTTGCAATGGTTCCAGAAGCTCCCCCGGCCCTAAAAAATTGCCGCACTGTTTCTTGTCCGGCACCAATCTCAGCGAAGGTTCCGTAAATATTTTCATTTAAATTTATTCGTAATGCTTTGTCTTTTAGGGATGGGATGCTTTCCATTTTAGCATCCCCTTTAAGCGTTATTTCCATCTTTAAAATTAAGGAGGTTTACAACACAAAGGTATCATTTTAGATAAGCTTACAAAAAAAATAACCTATTTTTGTTGAAATTATTAACTCATTGAAAATTACATTTTTAGGTACGGGAACATCACAAGGAATTCCAATTATTGGAAGCACACATCCGGTGTGTTTAAGTGAAGATTTTAAGGACAAACGCCTTAGAGTTTCGGTCTTAGTGGAGTGGAGTGATTTGTCGGTTTTAATAGATTGTGGCCCCGATTTTAGGCAACAAATGTTACGATCCAATTGTACCAAAATCGATGCCGTTCTTTTTACCCACGAACACAGTGATCATACGGCAGGGCTGGACGATTTAAGACCTTTTTTCTATCGACAAGGCGCTATTGATGTATTTGCACAAGAGCGTGTGTTGAAATCGCTATACAAACGTTTTGATTATATTTTTAAAAAAGATAACAAATATCCGGGGGTTCTGACTTTGAAGGAGACTCAAATTACAGACACTCCTTTTTTAATTGGACCTCATAAAATCACCCCCATAAATGTACTGCACAATGCACTTCCGATTTTTGGATATCGAATGGGTGGGTTTGCTTATATCACCGATGCTAAAACAGTTGCAGAGATTGAAATTGAAAAGCTTCAAGGTTTAGATGTTTTGGTGGTAAATGCCTTGCGAATAGAACCTCATGTATCTCATTTTAACCTTGAGGAAGCCTTGGCGTTTATCAAATTGGTAAATCCCAAAAAAGCCTATCTAACCCATATTAGTCATCATTTAGGATTTCATGAAACCGTCGAAAAAAGCCTCCCTACAAATGTGAAACTCGCTTACGATCAACTACAAATATCTATTTAAAATGAAAAAAAACATCTATCTATATTTACTTGTATTCTCTCTTTTAGTCAATGTGTTTCAATATGTGAACTCTAAAGGGATTATTGATAAATATGAAAAAGACATCAAAAAATTCAAAGCTAAAATTGAAGTTTTAAAAAACTCAAACTCAGAAGCCTCTCTTTTAGAAAACGACAACAATAAAGTCGAATGACTCTAAACATCCAAACAATCTGAAACTAAAGAGGTCTCATTATAAGCTCACTATATTTTAGTCACAATCCAATCTCTTAGTTCATAGAAATTTTGAGGCGAAACACCATGGCCAACAGGAAATTCACTGTAGGTATGTGCGATGTTTAAGGACTTCAAAAACACAGGGGTTTGTCGTGCCCAGTCAATTGGGATTACTTGATCGACGGTCCCATGAGAACAATAAAAATTGAGATGCGAATAATCTAAGGATTCTAAATTTTCAGGTAAAATATCATGGTTGACATAGCCACTTAATCCAATGATTTTTTTAATTTTAGTGGGATGATTCAGTGCGGTTGCCATTCCTAAAATGGTGCCCTGACTAAATCCTAATAACGAAACGTTCGTTTTATCTACAGGGTACTGATCACAGGCCAAATCAATACAATCGATCAGAACTTGCATCGATAACATTGCTTGCTCATTATCATTCCATTTATTTTGTTCGGCATCAAAATTAATCGCGTACCATGCATTTCCACTCGGTTGGAGTGGATATGGGGCTCGAATTGATATGATGAATAATTCTTCTGGGAGTTCATTTGCAAATGAAAACAGATCGTTTTCATCACTGCCATAGCCATGTAGCATCACTAATAATGGAGCCTTTTCTGTTAATGTGGAGGGTCTTGTAATATGAACTAATGGGAGTTGAACACTCATTTATTTAATTTTTTTAAAAGCATTTTGATAGAGGTTACCAACTAAAGGAATTGGAATCATTTTACCAGATAAGGCGGTCGAAAATCCATAGATAAATAGAATTCCAAATGACATCCAAAAAGAGAGTGTAATTTGCCAATTATCAAAATAGCCAATTGGGTAACCAAGCGCCATAAATGAGAGCCATAATCCCAAAGATTGACGAATATGAAAATAGGCAAATTTGCTTTTTTTCTCAGTGTTGGTTAGATAAGCAATGAGCACTCCAATAAGATAAAAATAACTTATAACAGCACTTGTTTTTCCGGATTTAATATCTTGATGGTCTGGCATTAAAGAGCGATTGAGGTTCTATTGTTTGCAATGATTCCATACACAGATCCTTTTAATTTAGACCCTATAAAAAGTGAGTTTTTAGATTTTGACAGCAAATGTTTTGCTTCAAAAACAGAAGATCCAGAGGGATTAAATAAGGTTAGATGCGCTGTAGCTCCAACTTTAATGGATTCATTTTTTAAACCAAACCGTTGTTTTCCTTTGGTCAGTAGTTGCACAGCTTTTTTGGTTGAAAATAATGAATTTAAAGCGCCGAACGCACTTTCAAGTCCTAAGGTGCCATTCATAGCATACTCAAATTCAATTTTCTTATACTCAATTTCTATCGGGGTGTGATCCGAAGTTACCATGTCAATTGTGCCATCTTTTACCGCTTCAATCAGAGCTTCTATATCAGTTGCGGTTCGTAGTGGGGGATTGACTCTAAAGTTTGTGTCATAGTCCGATAGATTTTCATCGGTAAACATCAAGTTATGAATCGCGACACTACAACTGACGTCTAATTTTTTAGTTTTCGCTTCTCTAATTAATTCGACAGATTTTTTAGTAGAAATCGTTGGGATATGTAATTTACCACCGGTATATTCTAAGAGAAACAGATCGCGGGCGATTTGTAACTCTTCGGCAAGAGTGGGAAGTCCTTTTAGTCCGAGACGTGTGCTTGTTATATTTTCATTCATGACGCCATTTGTCGCAACCTTTGGTTCGTGAGGAAAAGACTGTACCAGTCCATCAAAATTAGCAGCGTATTGCAGTGCTATTTTAAGTAAATTAGGATTTTCTATGGGTTTTTTATAATCTCCAAAAGCAATGCTTCCGGCGGTTTTCATATCAAATAATTCAGCCAAATCAACGCCTTCACTGCCTTTGGTAAGGGCGCCAATAGGGTGGAGGTTGGTTGTAGCAGTAGACGCTTTCGAAATCACAAACGCAATGTCTGCATGCGAATCTAGGACTGGGTTTGTATTGGCATTGAGAGCAATGTCTGTAAATCCAGAAGCAGCAGCAACGTTTAATCCATTTGTAATGGTCTCTCGTTCTTCATAGCCTGGTTCACCAAAAGACACACTGCTATCAAACCAACCACTTGAAATATGGAGATTTTCTAATTTTAGAACGGGATAATTATTCGGATTTTTAAGCGTTTTAGCAATTTGAGTAATGAAACCATTTTCAACTAAAATATCTTGAGTCTGAGTGTGGAAATCACTTGTGGTATCAAGTATGGTAGCTGATTTTATAAGTACGTTCATTTAAAATATTTTAAGATGAGCATTTCAAAAGCTAATAATGTTAGTGCAAAAATAACAAACCATTTCCATAACCACGTCACATTCGACTCAATTTTTATGGTATTTAGTGTGTCGTTGAGTGATTTTTCTATAGAAACTCCTTTCATTTGTGTCAGATCATGATAGCGAAGTTGACTTTCATCGCGATTGTAATTATAACTCACAGTGGTTAATGTGTCTTTGTTTTTTAAAACTGCATAATGACCAGGTTCACGAGGGTTTTCTTTGGTAGTGATGCTCACTTTGGTATTAAAATTGGTCTGTAGAGGAATAAATTGGGAGTCTTTATGGCTTAATTTTAAAATGCGATCGCGTTGTAAGTTGACTTTAAGATCAAAATTATTTTCGGCACCAATCCAATAGTGTAAAGGAGGCGTTTTTAAACTTGATCGCCCGATATTATATAAGGTCGGGACAATTAGCGGCGAATGTATAAAGTTAGACGCCTCAGATTCAACTGGTGCTGTAAAGACAAATAACGACTTAAATTGAACTAAAAATGCCTGTTGATTTTCAAAAGATAAAATTCGGTTTGTAGTGGTTGATAGCGGGTAAAATACCTGAACGCTTGGGTATTGAAAATTTGATATTTTTTCTTCAAAAACATTTTTTAAAATAGGATGGTTAAACGCAATGTTAGTAATGCGTTTTTCTTGCGTTTTGATCGGTTTAAGTTGGTGGGTTGTTTGTGTTGACAGTACTTTGTTATAAGAAGATAAATCTCCCGTTTTGTTCGGAATCAATAGGACAGTGCCTCCAGTATTCATAAATACGTCAAGACTGTTTTTTAAGGCAATTGAAATCTGTTTTATTCCATTTAAAATAATTAGATTTTGCATCTTTATTTGACCATAATCCAACGTCTTTAAATTTTGGTTTTTAAATATAAATTCGTCATTAGAGTAGAGGTTCTTTAAAAATGTAGAACTTGAGTTTTCATGAATCGCCAAAACCGCAATTTTTTCGGTTTTTGGGATATTAAAATAGAAGTCGTCATCGTAAAGAATTTGCGTATCATCAATAGACAATTTCCCTTTAAACTCAAGGGTATTTGGCAATACAAATGAAGTTTTGAAATTTTTAGATTTCACTAAAATCGACTTCCCAATGACCTTTGCATTTTGATATAATGTCACCGGAATACTGTCGTTTGTATCTGAGGTAGTTTTTCCAGAAACATTCAATGTGTAGTTGGTATTTAAGCTGGATTCTAAACGAACGTTATCAATATAATTATTGGCCGTATTTATGGGTTTTAAAGGCACTAACAACACTTGAATGGTGGTGTCTGTGTTCGTTAAAATTTTGTCTTCATGTTGTTGAAAGTCAGACACTAAAATGAGTTTTTTAGAACGGGTCTTGTCCTCTGAAAAGAGCGTCTTTCCTTTTAAAATCAAACGATTTAAATCCAATTGATTTTGACTGTAATCTAGAGAAAGTAGCTCAGTTTTTAAATCTTTTAGAGGGATTGATTTATAACTTTGATCATTGGTGAAAACACTTATTTTTTCAAGTTCATCAAAGCCCGTAATGACCTCTTGAACGGCTCTGCTAAGCAGTGGGCCTTTGGGACCAATTGCCTGCATGCTAAAGGAGTTGTCTAAATAAATAACCGTTTCAGAGCTGTTTTTTTGAGCCAATTGATTTGATAGGAAGGGTTGACTAAATGCCAAAATAATACACCCAATTGCGAGGAGTCGTACTATAAGAATCAGCCATTTTTTTAATTGCGAACTTTTTCGAGTTTGTAATCGTATTTTTTGTAATAATGCAACGTTTGTAAACGCTTGTATTTTGAAGCGTCTGAGTTGAAATAAATGAATTAAAACAGGGATGAGCAGTGCGGGAAGGGCGTAAAAAAATTCTGGGTGTAAAAACTGCATCTGATGATTTGATTGCTCAAATATAAAAACTAAATTTTGATTTGCTTAACAGAAGAAGAAATAATCGCGCATCGCCATCATTTTATGTGTTTGTAAGTAGTGTGTTATTTCTTGTTGTGCCTCTTGATTTGCAACAGTAATTATGCTTTGAGGACTTTTGATTTCACTCAGACACTCAAAAGATTTTAAAGTTTGACCGTAAATGGTTTTTCCAATTTTATTAGGATTATCACAAACCCACTCAAAGGGCACATTATTTTTTTTAAGTAATTGAGCTACTTTTTTTCCTTTTCGTCCGGCGCCCCAAACTACTATTTGTTTTTCGGTATCATGAGTTAGTTCTAAAAAGTAAGAGACTTTCAATTCTAAAAATGAATTTTCGGCATAGTGCGCATCGATTCGCGAGGTTCTGATTGGCGTGATCGCGCCAGATGGTGGAGGACTTCCGTTGCTGGGAATACATTTTCATCTCGTGTTTTATAAAATCGAAATGCTAAGTCATAATCTTCGGGGTAGGTACTCGTTGGCGTAAAGCCTCCACAGTCCTCAAAATCAGATTTATAAACCATCCAACAAGGCGATGGAATGACACATTCCTTATAAATGTCCTCAAAATTACGGCCTTTAGAAGTTAACGAATTTAGCCATGTTTCGTAGCGCTTGTAACCGTCTCCAATCCCTTTTTCTGAGAAGTAACGGACCGCTCCTAGTGCCATGTGACCTTCACCATGTAAACAAAGCTGTTTTTGCATGCTCTGGAGCTTATGGATCGCCATCAGGTCATCACTGTCCATCCGTGTGATCAAAGTGCCCTTAGCATGTTTATAAGCAGTCTGTAGGGCCTCAATAATCCCTTTTCCATCATTCGAAAACAAATGAATTCGAGCCTCCTTATCAGCGTATTTCTGTACAATTTGACAACTTGAATCTGTGGAGCCATCATCGACAATAAGCAGTTCCCACTGTGTGTAGGATTGCTGAAGAATCGATTCTAAACAATCGACTAAATAGCGTTCCGTGTTTTTGAAGGGTACTAAAATACTTATCAGTGGTGTTTGCATTAGTATTTTGCAGCCTTTCCATTGGCCGACGATTCTTTTAGAAAGGTCCTTAAATCATCATTGGCCTTGATTAAATCTTCAGTTCGCAAATACATCATGTGGCCACTTCGGTACCCTTTGAAGGTGAACCGATCTTTCATTTTTCCACTTGGATCGACTTGTGATAGGGTGTATTTTGCATTAAAATAGGTGGTAGCACCATCATAATATCCCGATTGATTTAACACTTTAAGGTAAGGGTTTTGTGCCATCGCTAAGCGAAGATCATCACGGGTATTATCGTCGTCTTTGTTCCATGGGTTTACATCGCCAAACATGTTATATTTTAAATCAGTTTCAAATTTTAATTCACTTTTAATGTAGTGGTTAATTGCCGGGGTAAACGAGTGAAGCCATGATGTTAACTCTGCACTGTAATCTGGGCGATCGCCCGCTTCTTTTTTGTCAATTCCTATATAGCGAGAATCCAAACGTCCGATGGTTTGACCCGTTTGATCTCGAAGTAATTCTTTCCAGAAAAAGGAATTAGGAACCGCTAAGTTGTGTTGTAAAATCACTTTTTGGCTCAAGCCCGAATAATAGGCCATTTTTTCGCTGATCGCCATTTTTTCAGCAGGGTCAATAAAGCCTCCTTTTGCAAGCGCAGGAAGAAGTGTGTTGAGGGCAAATTTTTCTGATTCTGGAAGAATCTCTAACAAGTCTCTAGATTGAAGTGCTTCTGGTAATTGATTGTGATACCAAGCGGTTGCTGTAAAATAAGGAAGGTTTAAAGCCGATGAAATCGGGCTTCCAACACGTAGTACTTTGTAATCTGCAGGCGAGACCATGATGACGCCATTTAAATACATCCATTGATTTTGTTGTAATTTTAGCGATAATCCCATCACACGAGTGCCGCCATAACTTTCTCCAATGATATATTTTGGCGATTCCCATCTGTTTTTCCGACTGATAAAGGTGTTGATCCATTCGGCTAAATACTTAATGTCTTGATTGATCCCAAAAAACTGTTTTCGATCGGGCAGCGCTCCTTCTTTATTGGGGAGCATTCGGGAGTAAGCTGTGTTTACAGGATTTACGAACACAATATCTGCGGCATCCAAAATAGAATTTGGATTGTTCTTAAAACCATAAGGTTGTACGGGATAGCCTTCAGAATCTACATTCAAAATTCGGGGTCCGGTATAGGCCACATGCATCCAAACAGAGGCAGATCCAGGTCCACCATTAAAGGAAATAATAAGCGGGCGCTCAGCGCTGCTTTTCACATAATTTCGAGTGTAATACGTATAAAATAAACTCGCAATTGGTGTGCCATCTTTATCCCAAACAGGCTGCATACCTGTTTCTGCCGTATAATCAATATTGACCCCTTTGATGGTGGTAGAATGTGTGGTCGTAACGATCGTATCGACTGGAATTTCAATCGATTGACTTGAGCCAATGAATATCGAAACTAAACTTATATATAGACAACTTTTTTTCATTGTATTTAGTATTTGTGTTATGCGCCACTAAAATACAATCTTTAATACAAAGTTGAATCGTTAATTATAAAATATAGAATTTTGATTTAAAATTGTTCCAATGTACTTGCAACTATGGCTTCGGCTTTTGCTTGTTCACTTGTGTGGACATACAGTTCTTGAAATCCATAAGTCGAAGTTCCAAAACCCGCCAATCGAGCGGATTCTGTTTCATCTTTTACTATGGGTGTGATGCCTTGTTTTTCAAGATTTTGAGTGATGAGTTGTACCACAATAAAACTGCCAGCATATAGTTTCGAATAATTAGATTCCATAGAGTTTAATTTTTTGTATCTATACGACCACCCGAAGAAGAATTTACGACTGTTTTTATAGAAGATTCATGATTTTTGATATGTCCTCCACTTGAGGCATTCGCCTTAAAAGATTCAATACAATTTACGGATAAATTGGCACCGCTCGACGCATCGGCTTCACAAAAGTCTGCAATTAATTTTGAAGCGTTTATTTGACTTCCACTCGAAGAATTTCCAGAAAAATCTTTTGCATGACCTTTTAGTTTCATGACCGCACCACTCGAACTTCTACTGGTTAATTTTTCGGTCTCAACCGTTAGTTTCATCTCACTTCCACTCGATGACTTTAGATCAAGACTCGGAACTTGAAGCGTGTTGGTGCTATACACGTAGCTGCCGCTCGAAGACGTGATTCCTTCAATTGTTTTGAAATGAACCATGACTTTTTTTGCGGATACATGGTGTGTATTTTTATCAAGATAAATTTTAAGCGTCCCGTTTTCAACTTCAGTGATGATTAATTCTTGAATGTTTTCATCGGTTTGCACCGAAATACTAGGGGTTTCACTTTGGGTTAAAAAAAGATCGATTCCGGAACTCACTTTGATGCTGTTAAAGGATTCTGTTGGTGTTCGTTGCTCGGTGACTACCACGCCGTTGGTGTACGAAAAAATGGGGTTGAGTTGGCAGGAATTTAAAGCAAGCGTCACAATCGCAATACTAATAAATTTGATAAGTGTCATCATGATAATTTGGTTTTAGGTTATTATTGTTCATTTAGGTTAGGGCAATCCAAACAACGCATGGATTTATGATCTACTTTGAGATAATGTTCTTCGCTTCCATTGTCTAAGATGTCATTATATCTTGAACTGTTTCGATGGTAAGAATAGGTGTTTTCATCAGGGTACAAGACACTTCCAATTGGAAGGTACAATATGATTTCAACCTTTTGACCTCTGAATTTATGGTCTATATCGGTTAGAAAATAGCCATTAAGAGATAAGGTATTATTTTTGAATTCGTACAAATAGTCCACGTTTTGAGCTCTTTTTTGAGCACTAATATAATTCACACCTAAAGCTATTTTTTCGACTGAAATCGTTGCGGTAGAATCTTTGGTGGATCTCACAATTAGACGGATATCAGAGCCGTAAATTTGTTTCGTATTCGCTTCATCATATATGATATTTAAATTATTGTCACGGTGCAGATATTTTGAGTAGATAGGGTTGCCTTTCATTTCCAGATATAAGGTATCCATTTTAGTGATTGGTAATTCTGATTGTTGGGTCACACTCGCATCTACTCTGTAGTCTGCGGCTTGCTTCATTCCAAAAATGAAGAGCGTTATTAGTGCAATCAACCAAATCCCTAAGAGTGAAAATTTTGTATATCGATTTAAGAAAGAGGTTCGTTTGGAGACCATATGCAATCCTAAAAATAACAGAAGAACAATGGGGATTCCGGTGATTAGTAAGGCTAACATAGAGACTAACCAAAGGGGTAAGCCAGAGGAGTTTACCAAATCGGCGAAGTCAAGTCCTGGAAAGTGAAAAATGTCGGCGACGCCAACGGTTACTAAGCTTATGAAAAATCCGATGAGGCCGATAATACTAGCAAACACAAAAATCAACCCGATGGCTTTGATAAACACATTAAATAAGAGTAAAATAATATCGCCTAACGCTTCAAAAAATGAACGGGATTTAGATTGGATATTAGCCCCTAAATCATTTAATCGGCCATCATTGACACGGTCTTTCATGCGTTCTAGACTGTCTTTAACATTCCCAAACTCCTCTTTTATTTTTTTTTCTATATTGGAAATGTTAACAGGCTTTCCCATCATGGATAATTTTTCGGCAGTTGTATTGGCTGCTGGAATCAAAACCCATAAAATTAAGTAGAGGACGAGTCCAGTCCCAGCGCCAAAAATTAACAGTATCCAAAGGAGTCTAAGAATGAGAGGATCGATCCCAAAATAATGCCCAAACCCTGCAGAGACACCGCCAACATAGGCGTTGTCTGGATCTCTAAATAAGCGACGTTTATTGTTGTTGGAGTTGTTTCTTTTAGGGGCTTCATCTAAAGGATCTTCGTCTATTTGATAATCTTCGGGTTGCCCCATGATGGAGATAATTTCATCCACTTCTTTGTTCGAAATCACTTGCTGACTGGTCTTGATACGTTCCGAAAAGAGCTCTGCGACACGGGCTTCGATATCTGCAATGATTTCAGAGGCACCTTGGGTGTTTTTAAGTGATGTTTTGATCGCTTCAAAATAGTTTTGAAGTGTTTCATACGCATCTTCATCGATATGAAAAAAGATGCCAGCTAGATTTATACTTACAGTTTTGTTCATTTTTTTGTGGTTTTTGGTACGGTTACTAAAGTGACTGCATTGTGAAGTTCGTTCCATGTAGTCGTTAATTCAACTAAAAATAAGTGCCCTGTTTCAGTCAGAGCATAATATTTTCTTGGGGGACCTGTAGTGGATTCTTCCCAACGATAATTGAGTAATCCAGCATTTTTTAGACGGGTGAGTAGGGGATAGATGGTGCCTTCGACCACTAACAGTTTCGCCTCTTTTAATGTTTTTAAAATTTCAGCAACATACGCATCTTGATTTTTTAAGACCGATAGTATGCAGAACTCTAAAACACCTTTTCGCATTTGCGCTTTTGTGTTTTCTATCTTCATAGATATTAATTTTTAACAAATCTAATATATAAAAAGGTATTATGTATAACATAGTATTATATTTTAACATAAAATTAACAAAAAGGGTGGCGTTTCTCTAGAGTATAAGGAGAGAACTGAACAGACTTTGAATCCAGTTTTGGGGAAAAAACACCCAAATAAATGGATAGGATTTGATAATGAGATCACAAATCGCTGTGGCAAATTAGGCAGTATGTGATACAATCGTTTGCTATAAGAGGTTTTTATTCTGATGCCGAAAAAAGTTAAGCATGTCAAGAAAAAAAATTTTCAGGCGGTCAACTTTATATTTGTTTTAAAATTGAAGGGTATAGGAATCGATGGATAACGACCAATAGTGGAGATAGAATGTGAATTTTTTTGTCCAAAAAAAAATCGAGGTATCTAATTAATATAGATACCTCGATTAAGAGTCCTTAACAGCTTTGATTTCTAATTGGCTGTATAGTATAGTTCAACTGAGTAATCTCCAGCTGGTAAAAGGACATTAGTCATCCCGTTACCCGTAACAAATTCATTTGTAAGAGAATCATAATCTCCAGTAGATTCTAAAACTAATTTATCTGTACTATCATAAATAACAGCTTTTCTAAATTGTTTTACTGTATTTGCAGCTAATGTGGTTGTACCTAAATTTATATGTGTACTTGTCCCATTTGCCGTTCCAGTTAATCGGATGATTTGCTCTACATCGCCACTAGCGGTTGTCAAAGCCGAGGGTACAGGCGTATCGTCAGCAATGGTTACGGCACCGCCACCGCCTCCCATAGAAGTTCAAGTTCCACCATCCCAAGTTGCTCGTGTAGGGTTAGCGTAATAATAAAATCCAGGGGATACATCTGGGCTACCACTGCCCATCTCTCCAATAACTGCGCCTGTTCCTGTGTTATAGACCACTAATCCATCATAATAATTTGGATTATTTGCCGGAGTGCCTACAGCTCCACTATCAAAAACATCTGTGGCAATAATGTTTGTTAAATCTGTACTAGGAAACAAAATTCCTTTACCTGCACCATTAAAAGAATTATAATTAATAGCACTTGAACCATCTATAAACGCCATACTACTACTTCCAGATGTATTAGAAGCTTCGGTTTGAATTATTTGTGCGTGAATCGAAATTGACACTATAAATGATAATGACAATATTATATTTTTCATATTTTTCATATTTTAAATTTAAAAAGGTTATATTTTAATTAGCAGATTTCACCCACTGGACACCAGTACAAATGAAAGTTCCCGATAAAGATGAATTGACAATACCTGCAGGTGCACCTACAACAGTTATCCCTTTTGCACCACCATTTATAATTACTATTATACGACCTGCATTTTCTGAAGGCGTAGGAAGAGTTATGTCTGTATAACCAGGTCCAGCGCCACTATTAACGATATTAAACACATTATTCTCAGTATTCGCTGAATAATCAGGATTTGCAATTAAATCAACGTCCAAGATACCACCAGAACCTATTGTAAAATCAGGTCCAGCAGCTGCACCACCACTCATAGCGGTCCATGCGGTGCCGCTCCAGAAATAGAAACCAGTACTAGCGGGGTTGTTACTATAAACTAATTGGCTAATTTTTGAGCCATCAGTTGTCGTTGTTGTCATGTCGTCCGTTACTATGGGTACTGCAATTCCGTCAACAGTGTTAAGGGCACCAGGGGTGTCTCCGGCTGCACCAACCACATCTAAAGTGGTTGTAGGCGATTGAGTTCCAACCCCTACTTGTGCAAAAGTGGTTAAACTACCAGCGATAAAAAAAAGTGTTAATAATTGATTAATTGCATTTTTAACGCCATTTTTTGGAGGGGGTGTCGGATGTTTGAAGTGTGTATGATATCCATTGATACGGATCGCTCCAAATTTGGAACTCTGTTTGTTTATAAACACCACGGTTGGGTGTTGTTGAGCGGCGGGTGGCACGCTGTATTTATAAAGTTGAAGGGTCGGAACCGTCGCAAAAGGAATCGATTCCTTTATGTGTGTTGTATATATAAGTTGTCCGGAAGTGGAAGTATGTATAGCTGCATTTTTCCCCAGTACTAAAGCGGATTTGTCATGGAGCTGTAAATCATGGGACAGAGTGAGGTCTCCGTTTAGGATTTTCAATTGGTATTGGAGTGCAATGGTGGTTTCTAAACGAACCAAATGTGCATTTTTTAATTCAAGATTTGGAAGTTTTAAAAGTGTTTGGTTACTCAGAATTTGTTGCAAGGATAAACTGTTTAAATACAACGTTCCTTTGCCCAAAATATCGGCTTCAAATTGGTTTAGAGATTCCGTAGAGGTTAGGAAAGTTGTTTCTTCCCTTAAAGAAAATACCATGCCCTCAGAAACATAAATCTGCCCTTTTACTAGGAAGCAAAACAGCATAAAAAACACACTGACCAATATTTGGTTAGGGTTTTTTGTAGATTTAAATTTGACGTTTGGGGTTTTCAAATTTTTTATTATCAGATAGCTTGGGGCTATTTTAGTTAATGTTTATAGTTTTTTTTTAAGAGTTAGATTGGTTAAGTGAGTGAAATTAATTTATAATATATTGAAGCGTCACAACAAGAAATAGTGTTGTACGATTTTAAATTCTTTGACTTTTTATAGCGATTTTTTTGACTTGGGGTCATAAATAAACTATTTTATTATATGGTGTTAACTACATATTTTAAACTTATATGTCAAAATACATATTAATAACGCGACAAATATAATAATAAAAATTTAAAAACCAAGTCTGAACTTTTTTTTTAAAAAATTACTAAATGCTACTAGAACGATGTATTGAAAATTTTTAGTATAATTTAAAGATGTAGTGGGTGTCATTTGGTTAGAATAATTTAAAGAAACTCAAATTTCTAGTCCGTATCTTTTGGCAACTAAATAAATACAAATTAGTTATAAATCTCTTTGAAAAGGCTATATTTATCAACGATTTTTTCCTTATTTGTATGTAACTAGAAGCGAGACCACATGACCTTTACACCGAGAAAACTAAACTTATTTACGTTATTCAAACTACCAGCTGCCTATTTTACGGGTGTCCGAACCAAATCCATTGATGCACAAACATGTGTCGTGGTGGTGAAACACCGCTGGATTAATCAGAATCCTTTTAATTCTATGTTTTGGGCGGTACAAGGCATGGCTGCTGAATTTGCAACGGGTGCACTAATAATGATGAAAATCAAAGCCTCCACTAAAAACATATCGATGTTGGTCCTAAACACTAAAGCATCCTTCTCCAAAAAAGCAAAAGGCCGCATCTCTTTTTCTTGTGATCAAGGAACTCTTATCGATGCCGCCATTGAAAAAGCCCTCGAAACAGGCGAGGGGCAACGCTTTATATTAACTGCCTCTGGAATGGATCAAGACGGAGATATTGTCTCTTCGTTCGACTTCGATTGGTCCATCAAATTGAAACATTAAATAAATCAGAAAAAATTGTTAAAGTTTATTTGTTGTAGGTGTTTTTTATTACTTTTATAAAATAACCTTTAAAAATATAGCCTATTCAATAACATTACTTTTTATTAATTTAAATTTTTCTAGAATGTCAAGAGCAATGTTTGAGTACACCAAAACAGTACTAAATAAGGTAAGCTTCGATGCTAATCTTTTTTGTAAAGAAGTACAAAAGGCAGTTAAACGCTTATTACCATACGAAATTGAAGAATTGAAATTATTTATTCAAAACTTGATTAAAACAAATCCAGATTTGAAACAATGTATGGTTTATTTGAGTTAGTCTTTTTAAAATAATTAAACTGTGTTAAAGTGGCCGAAAGGCCACTTTTTTTAGGTTGCGACTGGGCTGATGATTTGAACATTTTGAAATGCAATGGCGCCTCGTATAATTCCTGAGATGATAATGTGTAACGCATCAATAATTTGAATCTTTAATTCGCTTTTATGATAAATCAAGCTCACTTCCCGAGCCGGCGAAGGTTCGTTGAAAAAATGTAAGTTTCCATGCTCTTTTTCTTTTAAATCTAAGGTGTGTAAATAGGGGAGCAATGTCATTCCCATGCCTTCATTGGCTAGTTTTACCAACATTTCAAAACTGCCACTTTCTAATTGAAATTCATCGTGATCTTTGGTTTTTAGTCCTTTACATAAATTCAAAACTCCATCTCTAAAACAATGACCATCTTCTAATAACAACATATCATCAATGTCCAAATCCGACACTTCTAATGTCTTTTTAGAGGTTAATCGATGGTTGCTAGGGATGTAGCCTACAAAGGGTTCGAAAAATAAGACGCGTTCTTTAATGTGTTCATTTTTTAGAGGGGTTGCCGCTATGGCAGCATCCAAATGTCCATCCTCAATGCGTTCAATGATTTCTTCGGTATTTAGTTCTTCGATCTTTAGCTTTATTTTTGGATACCGCTTGATAAACGTTTTTAGAAACATTGGCAGCAACGTTGGCATGACGGTTGGGATGATTCCCAATCTGAACTCCCCACCAATAAACCCTTTTTGTTGATCGACAATATCAGTAATTCGATCGGCTTCATTGACGATATTCTTGGCTTGATTGACAATTTTGCGGCCTACTTCGGTCAATTCAATGGGCTTCTTACTGCGGTCAAAAATTTGAACTGACAATTGGTCTTCCAGTTTTTGAATTTGCATGCTCAGCGTCGGTTGTGTGACGAAACATTTTTCTGCGGCTTTGGTGAAATTTTGGTGCTCAGCAACTGCTAAGACATATTTGAGTTGTGTGATGGTCATAATAGTTCGTATTGAGACTGCAAAGCTATCAATAAAAACTATTAAAAATACTTTTTTAAATAGATTTTAACAGTTGATTTATTGAAACAAAAAAAGCCTATCCAATTGGATAAGCTTTTTAAATACGATATGTAATTCTTTTAGTTCACCGGAAAACCACGGTCGCGCATCAAAGCTTCTTTTTGAGCATCTCGGCCTCTAAACAATCTATAAGCTTCTGCAGGGTCTATAGAGTTTCTAGGTTCAAACAAATACTTTACCAAACGCTGGGCGAGGTCTTTGTCGTAAAACCCGCCTGGGGCTTCTTGAAAGGCTTCTGCTGCATCGGCAGTCAGTACATCTGCCCACATATAACCATAGTAAGCCGTGGCATAGCCTTCTCCAGAAAATACATGTCCAAAATGAGGCGTGCGGTGACGCATTGGAAGTTCCGTCGGCATTTTCAGTTCTGCTAAAGTGTCTCTTTCAAAGGCATCAATATCAATGTTTTCGGGGTCTGCAAGGTGGAGTTTCATGTCCATCAAGGCAGAAGCTAAATATTCAGTGGTTCCAAATCCTTGATTAAAAGTCGCTGCTTTTTTAATTTTTGCAACTAATTCTTGAGGAATGACGGCCCCTGTTTTGTAATGCACCAAAAACTGGTTGATCACTTCGTCTGTGGACAGCCAACGCTCTAACAATTGAGATTGAAATTCGGTGTAATCTCTCACGCCTCCGTTAAGGGTTGGATATTTGACTTTGGATGAAAAGAAGTGCAAAGCATGTCCAAATTCATGAAAAAAGGTGGTCGCATCGTCCCAAGAAACGAGCAAGGCTTCACCTTCTGCGGGTTTTACAAAGTTGGAGTTGTTAGACGCCAATACTGTTTTTTTGCCGTCAAAGGTCGTATGACTGCGATAGGTGGTTGCCCAGGCTCCAGAACGTTTGCCTTGACGGGCATACGGATCTAAATACCAAAGTCCAATGTGGGCTCCAGAATCTTTGTCTGTCACTTCCCAAACATTGACGTCTTCATGAAACACTGGGACACTGCCGTCCGGAACGGGCGTAAACTCATAATTAAATAAGCGTCCAGCCACGTAAAACATTGCTTCGGTCAATTTATCAAGTTGTAGATATTGTTTGACTTCATCACTGTTTAAATCGTATTTGGCGACTCGAACTTTTTCGGCATAAAATCGATAGTCCCAAGGTTCAATGGTGATATTATCGCCATTTGCATTGGCCACGGCTTGCATGTCCGCCACTTCTTCGTGAACGCGCGCAATGGAGGCTGGCCAAACGGCTTCCATCAAAGCCAAGGCATTTTCGGGTGTTTTCGCCATGCGATCTTGTAAACGCCATTCGGCATAATTTTGATGCCCTAATAATTCTACACGCTCCCGGCGCAATTTTAGAATTTGAGCAATGAGACTATTGTTGTCATATTCATCGCCATTGTCACCTCGTGAGTAATAATTAGTCCAAACCTGTTTTCTTAAAGCTCTGTTTGTAGAATACGTCAAAAAGGGATCCATAGAAGATCGCGTATTGGTAATCGCAAAAAGGTTTTCTTTTCCTTTTTCGGTAGCGATGGCAGCAGCCGATTTAATAAACCCATCTGAAAGTCCATCCAACTGATCGTCATTTAAATAGGTCACATAATTTTCTTCATCGTGAAGTACGTTGTCTGAAAAGGTATTGTAAAGGGTTGACAACTCTTTGTCGATCGCCGCATAACGGGCTTTCTTTTCGGCATTTAGTTCGGCACCCCGCATGGCAAAACTGTTATAAGTAAGTTCTACAACCCGTTGTTGGTCGGCTTCTAAGGGCGTTTCTAAAGAGGCGTCGTAAACCGATTTAATGCGATTGAAAAGCGCCTTGTTTTGACTGATGCTTGACGAAAATTCAGAAAGCTTTGGAGCCAATATAGCTTGTATGTCTCTAAATTCTGGCGAAGACATATTAGAACTCATGATGCCGTAATACGAAAAAACGCGGTCCAATTCTGCTCCCGATCGTTCCATCGCAGCGATGGTGTTTTCAAACGTTGCTACGTCACTTGAATTGGCAATCGCTTCAATCTCAGAAAGGTTGAGTTCCATGCCCGTTTCGACAGCTTCTTGAATGTCATTCACTGTCATTTGATCAAAAGCAGGAACGCCCCCATATGGGCCTTTCCATTCTTGTAATAATAAATTGTCTTCTGGTTTCATAGTTTCTTTACAACTTGTCATAAGTGTGATGAGACTCAAAACAAGTACTTTGGAGTACGAGGTAAATGGTAGTGTTTTCATAAGATACAGTTTTATAGATTTTGAATCGTTTGACAATTTACTTAAAATATAATTAGTGTTTATTCTAAAATTTCTACTTTCCGAATGAATACATTTTGAAGTGGCCAATCGGAGTCATCGGTGGGAACGGCTGCAATTTTATCAACGACCTCCATACCGCGAATTACGTTTCCAAAAATGGTATAATCGCCATCCAAATGATGCGCGCCGCCGCGTTGTTGTACAATAAAAAACTCAAAAGGGGAGGCTTTCTTATAAGGGTTTTCTATGTTTTTGCTCGGCATGCTTAGCATGCCACGATGGTGTTTAAACCCTTTGTCATGATCATTTGGAAGTAAGTATTTCCCAATTTTTTGACGTTTTCGTAAGGTCTGACGGTCATCGCTATTGCCGCCTTGAATCACAAAATTTGGGATGACTCTATAAAACTGAGTTTGGTCGAAATATTTTTTTTTGATGAGGTAAATGAAATTGGAACGGTGAAATTTTGTTTCCTCAAACAATTGGATATCAATAGTGCCAAAATCGGTCGTAATTCGAACCTTATTTTCTTTGTGTTTTTGATCATAGTCCAAGAAAAACTCCATCACATTGGCATCGCTCAGAAGAAAATTTGGTTCTTTTTTTTCAGTAGTCACTTTTTTTGTGATGGAAGTAGAGTCGCTTTTTTTTGGCGTGATTGTTTTTGTTTTCTTACCTTCACAACTCAACAAAACACAGCTTAAAAAGAAAAGTATAACTAGTCGCATGAGTTGTATAGATTTATAGAATTGAAAGATATGAGATTTAAGGCATTTGAAAAAGCGATTTCTGAAATAAATAAACACCGTTTACCAGGATTAGAGGCGCAATTAAAAATGGCACCCTCGTTTCGTAAACAATTAATGGAGCAGTATAAAGAAGATCGTAAAACGGCAAAATTAGCGGCCGTACTCGCCTTATTTTATCCGAGCAACGAAGGTGACACACTTTTAGTGCTAATTATGCGAAAATCTTACAAAGGCGTTCACTCGGCTCAGATTGGTTTTCCTGGTGGGAAACCAGAACCTGAAGATGCTAATTTTAAAGAAACTGCATTGCGTGAGACTTCGGAAGAGGTGGGCGTTCCGTCTGATAAAATTACTGTTTTACGAGATTTGTCATCCATTTACATACCGCCTAGTAATTTTCAAGTCCATCCTTTTATAGGCCTCTCACATGAAACGTTAAGTTTTACGCTTCAGGCATCTGAAGTTGAGGCGGTTTTAGAAATACCCTTAACTGATTTTATGAACGACCACTCTGAAGTTTTGTCGAATGTTTTATCGGAGGATGGTGTATCTTATGAAGTGCCGGCCTTTAATTTAAATAACCATATTGTTTGGGGCGCCACAGCGATGATGCTTATGGAAATTAAAACAATGTTAAATAAAATTTTTAAAAAAATAGCGTAGGTTTGCACAACCAATTTTAACAATCAATATGAGTTTATTTAAAAAAAATATATTCGGTCAATATTTGTTTCTCAAAAAATGGGTCATTCGCATTGCGGGTGTATTAAGTCACCGACGTTATCGAGGGTTTAACGAACTTCAAATAGAAGGCTCAGAGATTTTACGAAGTTTACCCCAGAACAAGGTTTTGTTTATTTCTAATCATCAAACCTACTTTGCAGATGTGATGGCGATGTTTCATGTGTTTAATGCCGCGCTGAGTGGACGCGATGACAATATTAAAAATGTAGGCTATTTGTGGGATCCAAAATTGAATGTTTATTTTGTAGCAGCGAAAGAAACCATGAAGTCAGGATTACTTCCAAAAATATTCGCATATGCGGGTTCGATCAGTATAGAACGTACTTGGCGTGCTTCTGGCGAAAATGTCAATCGTCAGGTTAAAATGAGTGATATTTCTAATATTAATAAAGCTTTAACTGATGGTTGGGTGATTACTTTTCCTCAGGGAACCACCACGCCTTTTAAGCCCATCCGAAAAGGAACGGCTCATATTATCAAGCATTATAAACCAATTGTTGTACCGATTGTAATTGATGGGTTTCGACGTTCATTTGATAAAAAAGGGATTCGTGTAAAGAAGAAAAATATTCTTCAAACCATGGAAATTAAAGCCCCTTTGGAAATTGATTATGAAAATACATCGATTGATCAAATTGTGGAAAAGATAGAGTTTGCAATTGAGCAACATCCTTCATTCTTAAAGGTTATTTCTCAAAAAGACCTTTTAGAAACGGAATCGCTGAATAAAAAACGAAATTGGTAGTTAGATCAATCTGTTTATAGGGTTTTTAACTCTTTATAGTTCAATTTTAATCGCTTTAATAAAAGTCCATAAATCAGATAATAAAATCCTAATAGGATGACTGTAATGATGGCCATTGCGAGCAGACTTAAAGCGACAACAATCAAATAAAAGATATAAATATTATTGGCACCTTCAGATTCGATTCTAGTGAGCATCGTTTGAATTTCAGGGTTGTTTGTCAATTCGATATAGACGCCTATCACAATAGATACACACATGAATCCGAGATTAAAAATCACGTACTGTTTAACGGTTTTCCGTGTTTTTAATATTTGCTGCATCAAGGTCTTTATGTTGTCGGTTGCAGAAATACTTTTGTAGTTTTTGTAAAATAAAAAGATGAAAATAAATAAAACTACATATCCTATAATTGTGAGGGGATAAAAAATATGTTCAACATTATAGTTGTTCATTTTTTCTAAACTCTCAGCACCATCCAATAGAAATGAAATCAGGGTCCATACAGCAAATTCTAAAACACTAATAATAAAAATCCACTTCACGATTGATGAAGATCTCATATTAATTAATTTGTAAAGGTCTGCCTTATTTAAGCTAGGATAGTTTGTCGAAGACTTATTCCAATGTTTTTTCAGTAGTTCTAATTCATCCATAATTAAGAATTTAACTGGGTTTTTAATTTTGTTTTGATACGGTTCATTCGTACACGCGCATTGATCTCGCTAATTCCTAGGGTTTCACTAATCTCTTTATAATTTTTGTTTTCTAAATACAAGAAAACAATTCCTTTGTCGATATCGTTTAGTTTTCGTACGGCACCATATATAAGTTTCAGTTGTTCATCCTTGGTGTCATCATATACTTCATAAGATAATTTAAATTCCACCGATTCGATCCGTTGACTTTGTACTTGGCGTAAGGATTTTCGATACAAGGTAATGGCAGTATTTAACCCAACCCGATACATCCAAGTACTAAATTTTGAGTCGCCTCTAAATTTTGGAAATGCTTTCCATAATTGGATTGAAATTTCCTGAAACAAATCTTTGTGTGCGTCAGAATCATAGGTGTAGATTCTACAAACCTTATGCACAATGTTCTGGTGTTCCTGTAAAAGGGTTACAAAATTTTGTTCTGTTACTGATTTCAAATTGGTTATCTAGTTGAATTATTAGTATCTCAATTTACTAATTTGTTACACTTATTATTAAATATTATAAATCTTTTTCAAGAAGCTCTCCCGCTTCAATTTTGAAGGGTACTAGATTTTGACGAGGGGGATATAAACAGGTTGTGAATTCAGAGAACGCACAAGGCGGATTGTATAGGTAATTAAAATCTAGTGTTAGACGACCATCTACCTCAGGTAACTCAAGATACATATAACGTCCACCGCCATACGTAGTTTCTCCAGAAGTAAGGTCGCCAACCATGAGGAAGCCTTGACTGCCAATATCTAATGAATAAGGAGTGTTTTTATATGTAAAATGTACTTGTCCAATAAAGTTAGTAACCTCATTAACGCCTAATTTTGAAGCGACTGTTTCTTGTTGAGCGGTTTCAAAGTAGTTAAAGTTGGCATCGAAAATAAAATCTGAATTTATATCATAACTTTTAAATCCTTCAAACGCATCTATAGCGGGGTTTTTAGAATCCCAAACTCGTAGATACAGTGCACCAGAACGAGTAATCACTTGCCATTTTAGGGCTTTGTAAGTTAATTGAACAGAATTTCCAAACGCATCAATTGGCAGGGCTAAAGATTCGATTTGATCGCCAGTTTCAGTAGACACTTTTATATTTTTTGATGCTTGAAATTTAAGACCTTTTTCTGATAAATGGATACTACCAATAGAGGGAGGTAAGTAATCAATATTCAAAACAAATCGATTTGAAGCTGCTTTTCCAAAGGAGTTAGAAATAGAATCTAATTTAAATAAACCTGCTAATTCTAGATACTTGACACGATTTTCGGATCTCAGTTCTCGGTTTTGGTTCAGCATAGACAGATAGTCCGCATCCATTACCACTTTTTTGTTGGTATGATTACAATTGAAAAGCAGTGCTACAATTAAGCTGAATATCAAACACTTTTTCATAATCATTATTTCGGTTTCGTACTCGACCCTTTAGGAGGCATAGGCCCTCTTAGGTGAATAATCAAGCCGTCTAAGAAATTTCTCAAAAATTGATCGCCACATTCCATGTATTTTTCGTGTTTCTCATTTCTGAAAATTGCATTGAGTTCACTCTTGGTGATTTTGAAGTCTTTTAAACCGCAAATTTTTACAATATCATCGTCTCTTAATTTATGAGCGACTCTAAGTTTCTTGAAAATATCGTTATTGTTTAATCCCATACTAACAAAGGTACGTATTTTTAAAACGTATTCTTCAACTCTATTGGGGGCAAATAGAGCGTGTAAACGATTTAAAAAGACTTTAATTAATTTAAAAATAATACTCAGGGCTGCTCTTGTCAGTTTACAGATTTATCTTCTGACAGATCACTCCATTTACTCGATAATTCCTGCACAACTGACTCTGCTTCCAGCAGCACCAGAAGGTTGAGAAGTGTAATCATCAGTCCCTTGATGGATGATGACGCTTTTCCCAAGAATGTCTTTAGCAGGATCGCCACAACCTATACACCATTCGTCAGTGCTAAATTGTACGATCGTTTCTTCTGCGTTTTTAACCATGAAATTACCAATATCGCCTTTGTGATAGCCTGTTTCAACACCCCATTTTCCATGTGGTTGGTTGGTGGGATTCCAATGGCCACCAGCCGATTTTCCATCAACAGAACTACAGTCACTTGTTTGGTGAATATGAATTGCATGTAAGCCTTCTGATAAACCTGAAATTTTGGCATTCATTTCAACCATGCCATTCGTTTCAGTAAAATGAACAACCCCATTGACATTACTGTCACTTTTTGGATTTAAGTGAATGGAAAGCGATTTCGATTCTTGAGTTTTCTCAACACTTACTGCTTTATTATTAGTTTTTGAATCTGATTTTTTGGGTTCAGATTTACATGCGATGACGAATATACTAAGCGTAATTAAGGAAATTATTTTTTTCATAATCTAAAAAATTTATTTTATCGAAAGTTAATTAAAAAATCAGAACCTCCGGATTTTATTGGTTAATAATTTTAAATAGTTTAGATTTTGGGTCAGCTGAAAGTCGCTTTAATTCTATAGTTTCTTTGGATTAATCTTTTCGGTGAGTTGGCTACTAGGCTTAAAACGCACCACTTGTTTGGCGGGAATAAAAATAGCATCATTGGTTCTCGGGTTTCTCCCATTTCGAGCCGCTCTTTCATAAACGGACCAACTTCCGAACCCTTGCAGACTCATTCGTTTCCCCTCTTTTAGAGTCTCGCTAACGCCAGCTACCAGAGCTTCAAGTGCCTTGTTTGCAGCAGATCTAGATATACCTGCGTTTAGCGCCATTTGGTCAATTAAGTCATTTTTTGTCATAGGTTCTAGTGATTAAATCATTTTAGCATTTTCATCAAATGTGAATCCATTTAAAAAGGACACGGCATCCATTTGTCGTTTTCCAGGAAATTTAAAGTTGATGAGTTCAATAAATCCGCCCTTAACGGCGACTTTAATTGCTTTTTTAGAAATGATGAGATGTCCAGCTTTAAATTCGTGAGCTTCAGAATGTTTCACAACCTCATACAATTTAATATTTAAAAGATCCTCACCATTGGCCAAAAGCCCCCAAGCCGCAGGATAGGGATGAAGTCCCCGAACTAGGTTGTAAATACGATCCATTGTACTAGTCCAATCCACTTTACAATTATCTTTATTTAATTTATAAGCCGTTTTGGTTTCTTTTAGAGGTTGCGTCGTGGTTTTTACGTTTTCATCTTCAATGGTTTTGATGGTTTTTAAGACCAATTCACTTCCTAAATGCATCAATTTATCATGTAATTCACCTGCATTTTCTGTAGGATGAATATCGATTTTAGACTGTAAAATAACCGCTCCTGTATCAATTTTTTCATCAATAAAAAAGGTGGTAACACCCGTTTCTTTTTCACCGTTGATAATTGCCCAGTTAATCGGAGCAGCTCCGCGATAATCAGGAAGTAAAGAAGCATGTAAATTAAAAGTTCCTAATGCGGGCATTTGCCACACAACTTTTGGGAGCATTCTAAATGCTACTACAATTTGAAGATTGGCTTTTAAATTTTTTAAATCATTTAAAAAAGAAACTTCTTTTAAATTTGCAGGTTGTAAAACGGTCAATCCTTTAGACTTAGAAAACACTTTGACGGCCGATTCATGAATTTTTTGACCTCTTCCTGCAGGCCGACCGGGAGCGGTAATGACCCCTGCAATTGTATACTTTTTTTGTAAAAGTCCGTCTAATATAGTCACTGCAAATTCGGGCGTGCCCATGAATACAATACGAATGTCTTCTTTTTTCATAATGCTTTGAGTTGGTATGTATTTCTTTCGGTAATTTCGATTATTCCTCTTTCTAAGAGGTTCGCTAAAATAGCGGTTAATGTGTTGCTATCAAAAGAACTTAAGGTTTCAAGTTTTCGAGACGAGAGCGAATCTTTTTTCAGTAAAGTTAAGATTGTTTGAGTATCCTTTTTTGAAAATGATTTGTTTTTGGATCGTTCCAAACAACTCGAACAAATTCCACATGCTTTTGAGTCAGTTTCTTCAAAATATGAAAGTAACTTTTGACTTTTACAAACGCCATCATTTTTAATGTAATCAAACACGGATTGAAGCTGTGCTTTTTTTAAATCGTGTTGTTGGGTTACAATTTTTGAAATTCTATGAATTGTTTTATCATCCTCTCGCGGTTCTATAAACGTGATTTGTGCATCGGTTTTAGAAAATTCGAACGTTACAATTTCAGCGGCGTTTAAAGCGGTTAGTTCTGCAATGACTTGAGCTTCTGTAAGGTTTGTTTTTTTAGCGATGGTCTGCGTGTAAATTTCTGTAGAATGGTCAAAAACGCCTTCATACGTTCTTAAAATCAACTTTATAATTAAGGCTTGTTTTGGATGCTCTTCAATGTAATTAAACAAGGCCGTATTTCCAATTTTAATCTGTATATAGGCCGTATTTTTAAATCGTTCTTCCAACGAAATAATGCTCGTACGATCTAAAATTCTGAGTGCATTGTAGGTCAATGCGGAAGGGAGTTTATAGGTGCTGCAAAATAATTTAAAATTAAAACTATGAACCGTATTGACCCCTTCTCCATAAGAAATTTGGAAATAATTACACAACCGCTTATAGATGGTTTTTAAAAAATCTACATCTGGTAACGCATTGATAAATTGATTTTTGGAATCTGTGTCATCCGAAGTATTCCGAAGAATCACAGCGTATGCATTTTCATTATTTCGACCTGCGCGGCCAGCTTCTTGGTAATAACTTTCTAAACTTTCAGGCAAATTATGATGAATCACGGTTTGCACATTTGCTTTGTCAATTCCCATTCCAAAGGCATTTGTCGCCACCATAACTTGATTTTTATTAGCCGTCCAAAGATCAAATTGTGTGTCTTTTTCTTTGGGGCTTAATCCGCCGTGATAATAGCCACTTGCAATTCCGATATTATTTAAATACCCTGCTATCTCAAGTGTAGCTTTTCGATTTCGCACATAGATAATTGAGGTGCCAGAATATTTTTTTAAAATTTGAACGGTTTTAAAGTATTTATCTTCGCACTCTAAAGTCAGATACGCCAAATTTGGGCGTTGAAACGAGGTCTTCAAAATCTGTGGAGCAATACAATCCAATTGAATACAAATGTCCTCAACTACTTTGGCAGTTGCTGAGGCTGTTAAACCAATTACATTTACATTAGGCTGGAGGGCTCTGAGCGATTTAATATCTCGATAGGCAGGTCTAAAATCGTGCCCCCATTGACTGATACAATGCGCCTCGTCCACCGCAATTAGATTGACATTCATTTGTTTGATGCGTTCTTGAACTAAATCTTGTTGAAGCCGTTCGGGAGATAAGTAGAGAAATTTATAGTTTCCATAAATACAATTATCCAACATCCGATCGATGTCCTCATACGTATATCCACTGGTTAACGCCATGGCTTTGATGCCCTTCTCTTTGAGTGTATTGACTTGATCTTGCATCAATGCAATGAGTGGAGAGACCACAATACAAATCCCCTCTTTGATTAGCGCAGGAATTTGAAAGCAAACCGATTTTCCGCCTCCCGTTGGTAGCAGTGCAATGCAGTCCTCTTTTGCCAAAACCGCTTCGATAATAGCTTCTTGTTGGGGTTTAAATTCTGAAAATCCCCAATAGTGTTCCAATAGTTCAATTGGATGCTTCATTCAGTAGAATTTAAATGATTTTCAATAAATTCAACGCGTTCTTCAATGGTACCAAAAGGGGTCTCAATAATGGTATATCCATATTCTGTATACGATTTAACCAGGAAGTCATGAATTATTAAAGCTTGCTCAAATGTTTCATAGCGCTCATTGTCTTGCTCATAAATAGCTTTCCAAGGTTTTAAAATAAATACCTTATGATACTGATATTGATTACAAATCGTTTTAAAAGAGTCTGGATAACTACTTTTCAAATAATCTAAATACGCCACAACATCGGGGAGACCACGATCAAAAAACACCACTTTTTTAGAACTCTTGTCTGCATCTAAAAACTGTTTTTGACGACCCAATAAGAGTTGTTTACTAAACAATAAAGGATCCTCTAGGAACAATTGCTCAATGCCTTTTTCTTGTGCTTCGACCGTAATTTGTCTAGAAATCTCTTCCATACAACAATAGCCTTTGGCCATAAGGGCGCCAATTAAAGTTGTTTTTCCAGTACTAGGACCACCAATTAATGCTATTTTTTGAGTATTCAAGTTGTTTTATTTAATTCTTGTAAAATTCGTGATTTAAAAGGGAAATAAAAAATCAGATATAATGTATATTTGTAGTCTTAGAGTCAAATCATGGATACACCCGCAAACCCAGAAGCGTTTTATAATAATTTAAAAGAAAAGTTGTACGATACTGCTATCTGGCCTTCTGAATATTTGTATAAGTTTATTGTTAAAACGGACCTTTTAAAAATAAAAACGATTGAATCTGTTTTTGACAATATGGGAGCAGTTATCAAGACGATTCCTTCTCGAAAAGGGAATTACACCAGCGTTTCGATTAACGTGGTGATGCAGACTCCGGAGTCTGTAATAGTAAAATATAAAGAAGTTGGAAGCCAAGTTGAAGGTGTTATTTCCCTGTAAATATGCTGCTTTTAATCAACTTTTAAAATACTATTAAACTGACACTATTTTTTTGTATTTTGCAAACACTTAATTTTTAAAAACAAAGATCGCCTACATGACAGCGTTAACAGATCAACTAGAATATAATACAGAACGAGAACACTTAATCATACCTGAATATGGGAGACATTTACAAAAAATGATCAACCATGCCGTGGCTCAAGAGTCGAAGGAAGAACGGAATCGCTTGGCAAAAGCGATTATTTCTGTGATGGGTAACATGCAACCACATTTACGTGATGTCCCAGATTTTCAACATAAACTTTGGGATCAATTATTTATCATGTCTGATTTAAAGTTAGATGCAGATTCTCCTTTTGAGAAGCCAACAGAAGAAATGTTAAGCATCCGCCCAGAACCCTTAGAGTATCCTCAAAACTTTCCGAAATATCGGTTTTATGGAAACAACATCAAAACCATGATTGATGTGGCCAACACTTGGGAAGCTGGTGAAATGAAAGAAGCTTTGGAATATACCATTGCCAATCACATGAAAAAATCATTCTTAAACTGGAATAAAGATACGGTAGAAGATGTCGTTATTTTTGGCCACCTTTTTGAATTATCAGGTGGAAAAATTGACTTGCGTAACAGTAAGGAAGCCTTAAGTGAAGTGTCTAGTTTGCTTAAAGTACAACGAAAATTCACCTCTCAAAAGAAACCAGCCAAAAAGAATAACAACCATCAAAGAAATAGAAAACGGTACTAATTTCTAGCTAAATTAGGACTTTAGTACACTTACTACTCATTTAAATTCATCAACATTGAAAACTTTTAAAATTGAAGGCGGATACCAGTTAAAAGGGGCGATTCAACCACAAGGTGCTAAAAACGAAGCGCTTCAAATACTGTGTGCAGTGATTTTATCCCCTGATAAAATCACGATTCACAATATCCCTGATATTATAGACGTCAATAAGCTTATTATTTTATTAGGAAAATTGGGTGTTAAAGTTGAAAAGTTAGCAAAAGGCAGTTATTCTTTTCAGGCCGATGAAATTAATTTAGAGTATTTAGAAACAGAAGCTTTTAAAGTCGATGGTCGTGGACTAAGAGGGTCTATAATGATTGTAGGGCCACTTTTGGCGCGCTTTGGAAAAGGATATATTCCAAAACCAGGCGGCGATAAAATTGGACGTAGACGTTTAGATACCCATTTCGAAGGATTCATCAAATTGGGGGCCAACTTTAGATACAACAGAGAAGATCATTTCTACGGGGTCGAGGCAAAAGAACTTAAGGGGACTTATATGTTGCTCGACGAAGCCTCTGTCACAGGAACCGCCAATATTGTCATGGCAGCGGTGTTAGCCACTGGAACCACCACTATATACAATGCAGCTTGTGAACCGTATTTGCAGCAACTTTGTAAAATGCTCAATAGAATGGGCGCTAAAATATCGGGGATTGGTTCAAATATGCTGACTATCGAAGGTGTTAAAGCTTTGGGAGGCACAGAACATACGATGTTACCAGATATGATTGAAATTGGAAGCTGGATTGGATTAGCGGCCATGACCAAAAGTGAATTAACGATTAAAAATGTCAGCTGGGACGATTTGGGTGTGATTCCAAATGTGTTTGGAAAATTGGGAATTACTATCGAAAGAAAAGGAGATGATATTTTTATCCCTGCTCATTCAGACGGTTATCAAATTCAAAATTATATTGATGGTTCAATTTTAACCATTTCGGATGCCCCGTGGCCTGGGTTTACGCCAGATTTATTAAGTATTATTCTGGTGGTTGCAACACAAGCAAGAGGCAGTGTTCTCATCCATCAAAAAATGTTTGAAAGTCGCTTATTCTTTGTCGATAAATTGATTGATATGGGCGCAAAAATCATCCTTTGTGATCCACACCGTGCCTCTGTAATTGGACACGATTTTAAATCGAGCCTGAAAGCGACAACGATGACCTCTCCAGATATTAGAGCGGGTGTTTCCTTATTAATTGCGGCACTTTCTGCCAAAGGGACTTCAACCATTCACAATATCGAACAAATTGATCGTGGTTATGAAAACATAGACGATCGTTTGCGTGCTATTGGCGCTAAGATTGAACGCATTGACTCATGAACATAGGAAAAGCACTTCAAGACCGAAGCCAACTAGCCTGTGAACTTTGTAAAGCCACTGAAAACCTAAACATTTACACGCTTCTACCTTCCAAGAAAATAGATCTTACAGATAGTATTTATGCCTGTCAAACGTGTACTTCACAAATCGAAAATTCTGATTTAATTAATCCCAACCATTGGCGCTGTCTTAACGACAGTATGTGGAGTGAATTTCTTCCGGTTCAAATTATTGCATGGCGCATGTTAAATCGGGTTACCTCTGCCGGATGGTCTCAAGATTTGTTAGACATGATGTATTTGGATGATGAAACATTAGAACTGGCGAAGGCGCTGGGCGATGGTGTGGAGGAAGCGGCCAAGCTTGTTCATAGAGATGTGAATGGCGTCATTTTAAAAGCAGGGGATAGTGTGGTTCTAATTAAAGATTTGAAAGTGAAAGGTACCAGTATGGTTGCCAAACAAGGAACGGCCGTAAGACGGATTTCATTAGATCATGAAAATGAAACTTACATAGAAGGCAAAGTGGATGGAAAACACATTGTGATTATCACCCAATACGTCAAAAAATTATAGCTATTTAGCCAAGGCTTCTTTGTAGGTTGTAAGACAACGTTCTCTTGCAAATTTATGATCTACCATTGGCGTAGGATACGTTAATTCCTGATACTCTGGAACCCATTTTTTAATGTATGTGTGCGCTTTGTCGAAGTTAGTGACTTGTGTGGTTGGGTTAAAAATTCTAAAATAGGGTGCCGCATCGACGCCACAACCGGCGACCCATTGCCAATTACTCACATTGCTAGAAAGTTCAAAATCATGGAGCTTTTCTGCAAAATAAGCTTCCCCCAAACGCCAATCGATCAAAAGATGTTTACACAAAAAACTTCCCACCAACATCCGAACACGGTTGTGCATAAATCCAGTTTGATTTAGTTCGCGCATGCCAGCATCGACGAGTGGATAGCCCGTAGTTCCATCACACCATTTTTTAAATTCTTCAGGATCATTACGCCATTTAATAGCATCATATTGTGGTTTAAAACTTCGTGTGACGGTATGTGGAAAATGCCATAAAATCTGCATAAAAAACTCCCGCCAAATCAGTTCTTTTAAAAAAGTGATATTATCATGTTGAACCGCCTTAGTAACGATTTCCCGAACACTCACGGTTCCAAATCGTAAGTGAGGTCCTAGTTTTGATGTCCCATCAACTGCTGGAAAATTTCGAGTGGCTTCATAATTCTCTATGATTTCTTTTTCAACCTTGTAAGGTGCAATTTTAACGGGATTGGGTTCAAATCCCATAGCACTCAAATCGATCCAACTCAATGAATTTGATTTATAGGTGTTGTCCAATAATTTTTCCGAATCATAAGGCTTATAGTCTTCTGAATTAAAGGCAGCTAACCATTTTTTTGAAAAGGGTGTATAGACTTTATACGGCAGCCCATCGTCTTTTGTGATTTCATTTTTTTCAAAGATAACTTGATCTTTATAGGATTTAAAAGCGATCGATTTTGATTCTAATAATTTTGAAACAGCAGTGTCTCTTTCAAGTGCATAGGGCTCATAATCATGATTGTAATACACGGTACTCACATCGTATTGAATCGTAATTTCATTCAATACATCGACAGGTGAACCGTGGTAAACCGCCACACCACTTCCGTGTGTTTGTAAACGTGCATTAATTTCAGAAAGCTGATGGTGAATAAATTCAACTCTCGCATCATTTTTAGGCAACGATTCTAAAATAGCAGGATCAAAAATGAAAATAGGAAGTACCGCTTCGTTGGCCTGTAAAGCTTCAAATAATCCATGGTTATCGTACAGTCTTAAATCTCTTCTAAACCAAAATAGTGCTACTTTTTTCATGAGTAGTTTCCAAATAATTCAATTAATTTCTTTTGTCTGTATGCGAAAATCTCTTCTAATTTAGGCTTCACAATAAAGGGATGTACCAACTGTCCAAGCCATCCCATTGGGACTTTATAATCAATAATATCTTCCATTTCTACCCCACCATCAATTGCTTTAATAAAATGCTTATGATGCCAAAGTGCATAAGGTCCAAACCGTTGTTCATCAACAAAATAGTGCTGATCTTTCACTTGTGTGATTTCTGTGACCCATTTGGTTTTGATTCCTAAAATAGGCGTTACTATATACTGGATAATTTGACCTGCATACATAGGGCGATCGGCTCCATAAATAATATCAAAACTCATATACTCTGGGGTAATAGTTTTTAGATTTTTTGGATTCGATAAAAATTCCCAAGCTGTTTCCACACTAATAGGGAAATTTTGCTTTTTATGTAATCGGTATAATTTCATTTTAATTGTATAATGCGATGTATAGATTTAAAGAAGTGGCTAGTAATAACCAGATGCAATAGGGGAGAACATAAAAGGTTTTGTTTTTTAGCGAATGTTTAAATGCGACAAGAAAATAGAACATCAATAGAGTTAAAAACAGGATATTGAGTAAGCCTAAAATAATGAAGTGTTGGTTGAAAAACAAATAGTTCCAAAAGACGTTCAAAGCAAATTGTAAGCTAAATAATAGAATTACTTTTTGAGATCGGTCTGTTTGAATTAAATACGCCATATAAATCGAAAATAGCAGCATAATACTACTCCAAGCCAACCCAAAAACCCACCCATGTGGGGTCCATGGTGCTTGATTAAGATTGATGTACCATTCAGATCGTGGACCCTCATTCATGAGCAAAGTACCAATAGCAAGTGCCCCAAAATTAATAACTATAAAAAGGACTAATCCTTTGTAAAATTTCATTTAATCTCTAAGATTTTCAATTTCATTTAAAACCGTCTGAGCCTCGGCATATTTAGCATCACTTGCAGAGCGATCTGTAGATGAAAGTTGATGCCATTCTGACATTAATTTTTTATAACGGTCCTGAAGTTTTTCTATTGGGGTTTTTTTCTTAAAAATTCCAAACATGTTTATTTAAATTGGCGGGTTATTTTACTGCTTAATGGTTTTGTGATTGAATAGAAGTAGTCTACAAATTGTCCGTTTCCATCAACCAAATACTTTTGAAAATTCCATTTAACGGAAGTGCTTTTAACACCATTCAAGTCTTTTTTGGTCAGCCACTGATAAAGAGGATGCTGCCTGTCTCCTTTGACATCAACTTTCTCGGTCATTAGAAAAGTAACGCCGTAGTTTTTTTGACAAAAGGATTGAATCTCATCAGAACTACCAGGTTCTTGGCCACCAAACTGATTGCAAGGAACTCCTATTACCATCAACTTATCTTGATAGGTATCGTATAGTTTTTGAAGGTCTTCATATTGTCCAGTAAAGCCACATTCAGATGCAACATTCACAAACAGAAGGTGTTTTCCTTTGTACTTGTTTAAATCGATAGGACTTCCATCAATATTATTAATTTCAATATTATATAAAGACATACTTTGGATGATTTTTGATTGCGATTTAGATTGAATTGAAAATGTTAGTATGGCAGCTAAAACCACGGCAATTAAAGTTTTAATTTTTTTATAATTTAAGTGATACAATACCACAATCTAAGTTAAATATCTGTCCGGAAATTGATTTAGAAACATCCGAAATTAGGTATTCAGCCATTGCAGCGACTTCTGAAGGTGCAAGATATTTTTTCAGAGGGTGTCTTTGAATGGTACTTTCTATCATGCGTTCATTTCGAAGAAATTTAGATGCTAATTCGGTGTCAGTAATTGTAGGCGCAATTGCATTCACTCGAATGGTAGGGGCTAAGTCTGCAGCCACCGATTTGGTAAGTCCTTCAACGGCAGATTTTGCCGTGGCAACACTTGCATGAAAAGGCATTCCTAATTTTGTGGCAACCGTACTAAACAACACAATTGAAGCCGATTCACTCTGTGATAGAGCTTTAGTATAGGCTTGAATTGCTTTAACGGCACCAATCACATTGATTTCAAAATCCGTTCTAAAATCATCTAACTTTAGCCTATTAAAAGGTTTTAAGTTGATGCTTCCAGGACAGTAGATTAAGCTATCCGCTGCTTCAATTTCTGGCAATTCATCCGTTAATATATCGCAGGTATGGTGCGATAAATTAGCATGTTGGAAATCTGGTGCAGTTCGACTAATATTGATAACCTCATGCGCTTTAAGAAGACTTTCAGTAATTGCTTTTCCAATCCCTTTACTGCCTCCAATAATAATAATTTTTTTCATGCTCTTAGTGGACGTCCTTTTAAACGTTTTTCTATTTTTTGTTTTATCGCAGTTAAGCGTTTCATTTGATCCATTAATTTAGGATCTTGACTGGTTTTATAAATCTCGTTGATTCCTAATATTAATCCTTTTACTTCTCTTGATGCCTCAATACGCTCACTCGTCGTTTTAAATGTGAGGGGTTTGAGTTCAAAAGCTTCAGCTTGTTTAATAACATCCATAGTTATAGTTTTAAATAATTTTGTAATTCAGCAATTTTTGCTGAGGTATTAAATGTACCACCATAAAAAGCGGTAACGGTTGCAGAGGTATCGTCTTTAATTCCTCTAGAGGACACACATAAATGCTTTGCGTCAATAATGACAGCTACATCTTCGGTTCCTAATATGCCTTTCAATTCTTCTGCAATTTGATTGGTCAATCGTTCTTGAACTTGAGGCCTTTTGGCATAATACTGTACAATTCGGTTCAATTTAGATAGACCAATTACCCTTCCTGATGAAATGTAGGCAACATGCGCTTTCCCAATAATTGGTACAAAGTGATGTTCGCAGTTCGAATAGAAAGTAATATCTTTTTCTACCAACATCTGGTTGTATCGATATTTATTTTCAAATAACGCAACTTTTGGTTTATTTTTAGGGTTTAATCCAGAAAAAATTTCATCAATATACATTTTTGCAACACGTTCAGGAGTTCCTTTAAGAGAATCATCTGTAAGATCTAATCCTAAAACATCCATTATTTCTTCAAATAAAACAGCAATTTTCTTTTTCTTTTCTTGATCGGAAACTTTAAAAGCGTCTTTCTTCATTGGCGTTTCTAAGCCCGTAAAAAGATGATCATCTCCAATTTCATGATTTGAAAACCCATTTAACAGATCTTTATTTTCTATAGTAACTTTGTTATTCATATAATATTTTATCGCTTAGATATTTTATTGTGTGTTATTTGCCGTTGTCTGGTACATTTAAATCTTCCAGATTCAAATGATCTTAATTTTTGATGTTTTGTTTTTCTGCCTTGAACACGTGCTCGCCATAGTCGGAAACTTTTTGGTTTCATATAGGTTCGCATGACCTTGATCACTTCTTGTTCACTTAGTTTGAACTGATGTTCAATTGCTTCAAAAGTGGTGCGATCCTCCCAAGCCATTTCAATAATTCGATCTAATTCTACGGTATTAAAATTCATAAAACAGGGAGCTTATAGCGTTCGTCGAACTGTACTTTTTCTTCAAGTAATGATCTTAAAAATCGTTTATTTTCATAAAAATTTCTCGATTTTTTAAAATGTATAAATTTTCCTTGAGCATGGATACTCATTCCATCTGTTTTGTATAATACCAAATGGTAAAATGGAATTGCCCAAGTGAAGTTTTGTTGCCCTTTTGTGACATGAACTAAAATGCCTTTTTTACGCATTTCAATATTGGCGTAATTTAGATCGGAAACCGTATTTAAAATTGGATTTAAATTTGGACTAACTTTGTCCACAATCATCCGTTTTGAGCCTACACCTCGACGTTTAATCGCTTCAAAAAAACTGTAGGGTTTACCAACAAAATCTTCAAATAATTGCCGATGTTCCTTGTTGTAGTATGTTGTATCTAGAACCAATAGTAGTGTTTAAGTATCAAACATACATAATGTTGAGTCATTTACATTAACAATTAAACAAATATTAACATTTATTATCATAAAGACTACAAACTCTCTGGAGCCTCCATTATTTTGGACGCTCGTAATTTTATTGAAATGAGCTCTTCAGTAGAAAATTTATTTAAGACTGAATACATCATTTTCATGCGAAAATTGCCTGATAATTGAGCACGTTTGTCATCCAAAAAATTCCAGTACAAACTATTAAATGGACAGGCATTTTCTCCTAAGCGTTCTTTGACATTGTACTGACAATCGCCACAATAATTACTCATTTTATTGATGTAGCTTCCAGATGATACATAGGGTTTAGTCGCAATCAATCCACCATCGGCAAACTGACTCATCCCTCGAGTATTGGGGAGCTGAACCCATTCCAAGGCATCGATATAAATCCCCAAATACCAAGCATCTACGGCATCGGGATTGGTTTGGGTCAATAGCAAATAATTTCCCGTAATCATCAAACGCTGAATGTGATGTGCATAGGCATTGTCAAGTGAGTTATTGATCGTTTTGTTTAGGCAATTCATTTTGGTCTCTCCAGTCCAAAAGAATTCTGGAATTGGCTGATGATTATCAAGCGTATTTAAAGTTTTATACTCCGGCATTTGTGCCCAATACATTCCTCGCATATACTCTCGCCAACCAATCACTTGTCGGATGAATCCTTCAACTTGTGAAATAGAAATTTCATCACTATGAGATCGATAATGTGCTAAAACAGACCTTATAATTTCTTGGGGATTTATAATTTTAAGGTTCATTGCAAACGACAAACGTGAGTGAAACAAATACACTTCGTCGGTATGTAATGCGTCCTGATAATCCCCAAATTGAACTAATAAATACTGATTAAAATACTCGAGTTGTTGTAGAGATTGTGATCGGTTTATCGGATACGAAAAAGTAGTTCCTTTGAATCGACCAATGGTTTCAACTCCAGACGTTTGAATCGCAGTTAATATCGAATCTACGTTGGTGTCAAACTGAATAAAGGGAGGGATTCCTGGAGAACCTTTCCATTTATTCCGATTACTTTGGTCATAGTTCCATTCACCACCTTCAGGCTGTTCGCCTTCCATTAAAATATGATGTTTTTTACGCATATATCGATAAAAGCGTTCCATTAACAACTGCTTTTTTCCTTCAAAGAATATCGAAAGTTCATCGCGAGTGGTATAAAAATGTTCCGTATCAAATTCTTGAGTCGGAATGGATACTAACTTGCAAATAGATTTAAGTTGCTCATCCAATCGGTATTCATCGGGCGATTGGTATTCAAATGTTTCAACATTCTGAGAAGCGATCAGTGCCGTTATGTTTTCTCTCAAGTCCTGATGATTTGAAGCGTCTTCCAAAGTCAAATAAATTACGGAATGCCCTTGCGATTTTAACTCTTCTGAAAACGCCCGCATGGCCGCGAAAAACCCAACCACTTTTTGAATGTGGTGTTTGACATAATCGGTTTCTTGCCGCATTTCAAACATGCAATACACGGTTGATTCTGAAACAGATGAATACCAAGAGTGTTGTGCGTTGAGTTGATCTCCAAGAATAAGACGTAGTGTTTTCATTTAAAATAATTTAGTTTGAAGCCATTTTTTTCGGTACGCTCCATTGGAGTCATAGCGCTCGGCTTGAAGTTTGACATTAAACGTTCGATTTCGAGGGTCGTTTCCGACTCCTGAGACGTACATCCAATTGCCATAATTACTATGTACATCATAATCGATCAAAAGTGCTTCAAAGTACGCCGCACCAATGCGCCAATCCAATTGCAGTGTTTTGGAAAAATAGGAAGCGACATTTTGCCGACCTCTATTGCTCATCCAACCTGTTTTTTGTAATTCAAGCATGTTTGCATTTACAAAATCATTTGAAGTGGTACCGTTGATCCATTGATCTACAAGCGCAACGTCCTGATTCCAGTCGTATGTTTTTTCTAGAATCCCTTCGATTTTAAAAATATGAGAGCCATGTTTTAACGAAATATATTTAAAATAATCGCGCCAAATTAATTCGAAAACCATCCAATACGTTGAATCATTTGCTCCATAAGTTGCTTCAAATTTTTTAACATTCCAGTAAATAGTTCGAGGGGAAAGACTTCCATTGGCTAGCCAAGCAGAAAATTTAGAACTATAATTGACACCGATCAATCCATTCCGAGTTTTTTTATAAACACCTAAGGCTTTACTTTCAAAAAAATAGGATTCAATTCGCAGGTTTCCCTGTGTTTCTCCGCCTTTAAATGGAAACGCCGATTCTGGGACTTGATGGGGCGTTTGATAGCCTAAAAAATCAAGAGTCGGTATGTTAGGTGTATTTTCTAAAAGATTTGTTTTTGGCATTTTTTCAGGAGCTACCAAAGGACGAATTTTAACCGATTTCTCAATGGCTTTTCTAAAATGAGTAAATACTCGAGGCGTATCCTTTGCTTCAAAATGAAGATCTTCTGGATGGTATAAAAATTGATTGTAATAAGATTTAAAATCAACCGTTTTTGAAATTGTATTGAGGCTCGATTGATAAGTTTTCACTTCTTCAGTTGTCCATTCATTTTGACGATAAACGGTGGTAATTTCATGCTCAGAAATCAGTTTGTTGAGACACTTTTCTGGTGCCTCATGCAAGACAATTAACGATATATTGAGGCGTAGTAATTGTTGTTTGAGATCTTCTAAGGATTCAAGAAGGAATTGAGTGCGGAATACGGCAGTTTTTTTAAACCCATATTTTGTAGGTATAAAAAATTTTGGATCTAAAAAATAAACACCGATGACTTTTTCAGACGATTCAACGGCTGCATTAAGGACGTAATTATCGACTGTTCTTAAATCATTTCCAAACCAAACTAAGCTTGTTTTTTTCGAAGACTGCTGCATTTTTTACTACAATATTTAACGGATTCCCAGTTTTTCTCCCATTTTTTTCGCCATGTGAAAGGTCGATTGCATTGAATGCAAATTTTGCTGGGGAGAAACTGTTTTTTCAATGTGAATGCATCTTTATTTTTTTGGGCGCTGGTATTCGATTCGTTGTTTAAGCGATGGCAAGGCATAGCCGTCCAGGCCGTTGATCGCCACTATATTTGCTTTCGCTAAATCGACAAATCCATCCGCTTCTACAATATCATCTTTGATATATAAATCCTTTATCTCCGCAATAAGTTGAACCGTATTATTGGCTTTGATGATGTATTCCTCACAATAGGTGAGTGCCATTTGAATGGGGGCTCCTTTTACAAACGGCGCATGCCAATCATTTTTGTATTCTTCCTCCAGTTTTGTAATGTCAAATTCTGAGATCCCTTTATCATATTTAGCTGAGGTATGGTGTGCCTGCTCAATAATATCTAAATGGATATGATTCACTGTGAATTGGCCTGTTTCTTTGATGTTTTCGTACGTATTTCTGGGCACATCACTCACGGGTCTAAATACAATTCCTAGCAGTGGAGGATTGGATCCTAAATGGGTTACGGAACTAAAAACCGCCACGTTTGGAACGCCATCATTTGATTTGGTTCCGATGAGATTTGCCGACTTAAACCCCGAACAACTATTCATCATGTTTATTCTGTAAACATGGTCTAAATCATCAAAGTCTTGGCGTTTTAAGTGTAACATTTAATAATTGTTGAATTGGTTAATTTTAACAGATGATGCTTTTAAATCAAACATCAAATTATAGAGTCCAAAAAAGGTTCGATTGATATATATAAAGTGCTTTGATCCTCGATTTCCGTTAAATTTTCTAAGCTCAGTGCTTTTGCTGTAACGATTGGCTAAGTCTCCAATTTTATTGAAAAATTCAGGATTAGAAAAGTCGAACACTGCTTCGTGAAACGGTAACGTAAACACGCTCAATAGATCGTGAAACATCGAGGTGAAAAAGGTTAATTCTTCTGGGGTATCTGTTGGGGTTAATATTTCTAATTCAAATAATTTTTCCTTAAATAATTTGGGAGTATCGATAATTTTTTTGTCGGACAATTCAAAGTAAGGGATGTAAAACGCATCTGGAATCGATTTCATACAACCAAAATCTAACGCAATCAACTGTGCATCATCATTAATTAGAAAATTTCCAGGATGTGGATCGGCATGTACTTTTCTGAGGGTATGAATTTGAAACATATAAAAATCCCAAAGCGCTTGACCAAGTTGGTTCGCTTTCTGCGTATCGGTATTGTATTTTGCAAATTCTGAAAGATGCTCCCCTTTCATAAAATCCATTGTAATGATGCGATCCGAGGAATAATCATCATAATATTCTGGGAACAATAAATTTGGAATGTGAACGCAGGCTTTTGCTATTTCTTTACTTTGAGAGATTTCAAGGTCGTAATTGGTTTCTTCTACCAATTTATCTTCTACTTCTTGAAAATATTTGTCTGAATCTGTTCCTTTAATGTTAAACATTTTAATGGCAATCGGTTTAACCAATGAAAGGTCAGATTTGATGCTGTCTGCCACGCCAGGGTATTGAATTTTTACAGCTAATTTTTTGCCGTTTTTTTCTGCTTTATGAACCTGCCCAATACTAGCAGCATTCACAGATTCTGAATCAAATTCATCAAAAATATCGTTGGGGTGTTGTCCAAAATATTTTTTAAATGTTTTGATTACTAATGGGGGAGATAGTGGCGGAACAGAAAATTGGGCTAAAGAAAATTTATCTACGTAAGCTTGAGGTAAAATACTTTTCTCCATGCTCAACATTTGCGCTACTTTCAAAGCACTTCCTTTGAGTTGTTTTAATCCCGAGTAAATATCTTCGGCATTATTTTTATTGAGATTTTCTTTTGCAACCGCTTGTGTTTTGGTGAGTTTTTCACCATAGTATTTTAAATAATTTACCCCAACCTTTGCTCCTGTAGAAACAAGTTTCCCAGCACGTTGTATTTTTGAAGTTGGTATTTTGTCGATAGACTTCATATTAGTTCATGCTGATTTTTTCCTTAATCAAAAATTTGCCGAAATCAACGAAACTTTTTAATGGGGAAATATTAATGAGATCAAAGCTAGCATTGATTGATTTTTCAATAAAAATATCTGTTTTTTCAAAGGAAGTAGACGTGTCATCTAACCAAAACTTTAAGGTTAGCATCAGTTGAATCCAATAGGTTTCTTGAACGACACTATCTTTAATTTGCTCTAATTGCTTGTTTTTGATTTGCAATACTTCAATATCTAATTGATCGATATAATTCAAGAACTTTGAACGTAAGCCTTTTAGTTTTTTTAAATTTTCAAGTTGGTTAGAACTTTCGTTTAATGCATAGACCACATAACTTCTGTTGGCGGTTAGGTTCTCGAAAAATGTAAAGTAAAAACTCAATAATTGATTTCTAGAATCGTAAGTAGGGTAGTCTTTACTTGTCTCTAAAGTGTTGAGTGTGTTTGTAAAGAATAAACTAAAAATAGCACTTTCTAAAACTTCGAAGTTTGCAAAAAACTGATAAAAATCAGCTTCTTCAAATCCGTTAGATTTTGAAAAGGTGTAAATAGATTTTGGAGGATGGTTATGTTCTAAAACATAATTCATATAAAGTTGTACAATTGTGTTTTGTGAGAGAGGTATCTTTTTTGCCATAACATTTTTTGTTGATAGCGTAAAAATACATTTTGTTTAAAATATTATATATATAATTAAACAAATATTAACATTTTTCATCACAACAATTATCCTCTTTTACAATTTTACAGCTAAAGACTGCTAGCAGCATCCCTAAGAATGGTGCTGTCAGATACACCCACAAGTCGGTGAAATTTCCGGAAGCAAGTGCAGGTGCTAACGAACGTATTGGATTCATAGATGCTTTTGTTAATGGCCCGGCAAACATGGCTTCTAAAAGAATTACGCCTCCCACGGCTATCCCAGCGATGGGGCCAATTTCTTTACTTCCTGTGGACACATTAACAATAACAACCATCAAGAAAAAGCTAAGAAGCAATTCGATGATAAATACTTTTATGGGTTCAATAGTGGGAATGGTGGCTCCTAAATCACTATCCGGAAATAGATAGAGAAGTAGTAGTGAAGCTGCAAACGCACCAGTAAACTGCGCAACTATATATTTTGGAACTTCCTTCCAACTAAATTTTTTTGCCACTGCAAACCCTACTGTTACCGCAGGATTAAAATGTGCTCCTGAAATATCTCCAAACGCATAAATCATCGTCATGACAATCAATCCCCATGTGATGGCCACCCCAGGGTGGGTGATGATGCCACCTGTAAAATCGTTGATCACCATGGCGCCACAGCCACAAAAAATCATGCTAAAGGTTCCTATGATTTCTGAAAGGTATTTTTTCATTTCATTTTTTTTTCAAAGATACAATCTAATTTTTGTATTTTTAACTACCTAAATTTACAAACATGCTCAAAAAAATCTACGGAAGTGCCGTCTTTGGCGTGGAAGCCCATACCATCACAATCGAAGTGAATGTCGATAAAGGTATTGGCTACCATTTAGTGGGATTACCAGATAATGCTATTAAAGAAAGTAACTTCCGAATTGCAGCAGCTCGTGAGCTGCAAACCAAGCGTTTTATAGATTCGGAAGTAGTGCATTACAACGCACAAATGAATGTGAAGCAAATTCGGAAGCACTGTAAGTTAGATTCGGCATCAATGCAACTTCTAAAAACGGCGATGGAGCGTTTAAATCTATCCGCACGTGCTTACGATCGCATCCTAAAAGTAGCCAGAACCATTGCCGATTTAGAAGGGACTTTATCTATTGAAAGTGCTCATATTAGCGAAGCCATTCAATATAGAAGCTTGGATCGAGAGGGATGGTTGGGGTAATCTAACACTATTAAATTAAAACTTCACATAAAATCTGTAATTAATTGATATTATATGTTTTATATATTTACTATAAGAAAAAACTATGGTGATAAATCAGCTGTTTTGAAGCCTTTATCCTAAAAATTTAAAAAGTCTTTTAAGCTTTTTAAGCTTATTTGTATAGGGTGCGTATCGCAGTGGGATGTCCAACCAATTTCCTTTAATCACGATGCCTTTTTTGTGCGAAAATGTATCGAAACCTAGGCGGCCGTGATAGGCGCCAATTCCACTTTCTCCAACCCCTCCAAAAGGTAATTTAGAGTTCCCGAAATGAATCATGGTATCATTGATTGTACCCCCTCCAAAACTATAAGTTTCAATCATCTTTTTGTAAAAAGATTTGTTGTTTGAAAACACATAAAATCCAAGTGGTTTGTCATATTGACTCAAAACAGATTGTATATCAGCTTCAGTTTCATAGCTTAAAATCGGCAAGATGGGACCAAAAATTTCATCTTTCATCACTTCTGAATCCATAGAAGGTTCATCAATAAGTGTAGGAGCAAGGTAGCAATCGGTAGTATCGTAGCTGCCTCCAAATACGACTTCAGAATCGGTAAGCATCTTTGTGAGTCTCAATAAGTTGGTATTGTTGACAATTCGAGGGTAATCTTCTGATGTTTGTGGATCTTCTCCGTAAGCCTTCGTGATTTCAATTTTTAAATCAGAAATCAACTGTGCTTTTATTGAGCTATGCACTAACAAATAATCAGGTGCGATACAGGTTTGTCCTGCATTGACAAATTTACCCCATACCAACCGTTTTGCGGTCAGTTGTGTTGACATGCTGCCATCAATAATACAAGGATTTTTACCGCCTAATTCCAGTGTTAAAGGTGTTAAAAAAGGCGCTGCAGCTTTGGCTACAATTTTCCCAACGGGAACACTTCCTGTAAAGAAGATGTAATCCCAACGTTCTTTTAGAAGCAAGGTCGTTTCTGGAATGCCTCCTTGAACAACTTTGAGGTGTTCAGGTAAAAACACAGCATTTAGGATGTCTTCCAGTAACTGCGATGTGTGTGTCGTATGCTCGCTAGGTTTTAAAACAACCGTATTGCCGGCTGCAATAGCTGCAATGACAGGAGCAACCGCCAACTGAAAGGGATAATTCCAAGGCGCAATGACTAATACAGTTCCGTAAGGTTCGCTATAAATGTAATCTTTTGAAGGAAAGTTGAGTCCTGCAGCTCTTATTCTTTTGGGTTTTGACCAAGAATCAATATGTTTTAAAGTGGCATCAATTTCAGAAATGATGATACCGACTTCACTAAAAAAAGATTCAAACTTCGATTTTTTAAAATCCTTGTAAAGAGCTTCATATATAGCATCTTCTCTTTTGAGAATTTCGACCCGAAGTTTAACTAATCGGCCTTTTAGCATTTCAATATCGCGGGTTGCACGCGTTTGAAAATACTGTCGTTGGTTTTCTATGATTATTTTTGTTTCCATAATTATCGGTCGATTTTCTTTATACATTCGTTCCATAAAACCTCGTTAGGAGGGGGTGCAGTAATGGTTGTTATTTGGTTATTTACAGGGTGTGTGAACGAAATATTACGAGCGTGAAGATGGATACTACCATCGAGATTGCTGCGGTCAAATCCATATTTCAAATCCCCTTTAATGGGACTTCCTATGTTGGACAGCTGACTTCTAATTTGATGATGACGTCCAGTTTCAAGATTCACTTCTAGAAGATGGTAGCGATCTAAGCTATGAATTAATTCATAATGTAAAATCGCTTTTTTACTTTGATCGACTTCTTTTTGGTACGCTGTAGATTTATTGTTTTTTGGATTTTTTTTAAGCCAATTAATAAGCGTGTCTTTTAATTTTGAAGGCTTATTTTTCACAACCGCCCAATAGGTTTTAGTGATTTTTTTATTTAAAAACAACGCATTCATTCTCGTGAGCGCTTTAGAGGTTTTAGCAAACACAACAATTCCGGTAGTGGGTCGGTCCAGCCGATGCGTGACTCCGAGATATACAGCGCCAGGTTTGTTGTACTTCTGTTTTATATACTCCTTCACAACATCACTGAGGGGCGTATCTCCAGTTTTATCGCCCTGAACTAGGTCACCAGAACGTTTATTGATAATGATTAAATGATTGTCTTCATGGAGGACTTGAAGGTTGGTGTTGGTTGAAACAATCTTATTCATCACTTTAATACTGTTCATTTTCACTTGGGAAATCAGAAGATTTTACATCGACAATGTATTGATTGATCGCTGATGTCATTTCTTCATGTAAACTCATATAGCGACGTAAAAATCTTGGGTGAAATTCTTGTATCATTCCGAGCATATCGTGTAACACCAGAACTTGTCCATCGACGCCGCCGCCAGCACCAATGCCAATGACTGGGATGCGAAGATTCTCAGCGACTTGTTGCGCTAAAGAAGCTGGTATTTTTTCAAGCACAATAGCAAAACAGCCCAAACGTTCCAAAAGTTTGGCATCTTCAATTAGTTGTAAAGCCTCTTCTTCTTCTTTAGCTCTAACCGTATAGGTTCCAAATTTATAGATTGATTGTGGGGTCAGTCCTAAATGCCCCATGACAGGAATTCCTGCATTTAATATTTTTTTAATTGAATCTTTAATTTCTTTTCCACCCTCGAGTTTAACGGCATGTCCGCCACTTTCTTTCATGATGCGAATTGCAGAACGAAGGGCTTCTTTTGGGTCACTTTGATAGGTTCCAAAAGGCAAATCAACCACCACAAGTGAACGATCTATAGCACGTACCACAGAGGATGCATGGTAAATCATTTGGTCTAAAGTAATTGGAAGCGTTGTTTCATGACCTGCCATCACGTTACTGGCAGAATCTCCGACCAATATGACATCAATACCTGCGCCATCAACAATTTTAGCCATGGTGTAATCATAAGCTGTTAGCATGGATATTTTTTCACCTAATGACTTCATTTCGATGAGCGATTTAACCGTCACTCTTTTGTATTCTTTTTTTGATGCAGACATGATCGTATAATTTATGATAGGATGTAAAAGTACTAAATTAGTATATGATTTTGGCTTTTTATGTGACAACTAAGTCTTTGAGCTTAGGAACGTAAATAACAATCTCAAAATAGATATTTAGGACATTAAGAAGTTAGAAAAAGAAAATAAAGCAAAAAAAAGCTCGAAAAATATAATTTTCGAGCTATATATATGTCGGAGTTTGGTTTTATCTCACTTCAAAAGTTTCAATATTTCCTAACGCCATTATTATACTTATATCAGAAGTATCAATTCCACTAACTTGATTGGCTGGCACAATTACAACTCTGAATTCTTGATTTTGAGTCCAGGAACTATCTAGTGAGTTAAAGTCAATGGTTCCATCTAAAAATAACGTAACAGTGTCTTGTGTAAAGTCAAAATTATAGACGAGAATATCATTATCAAAAAATATAGTTTGAGGCAACTGTCTCCAAGTTATGGTACCATCTTCAAGTTCCCATTTTAGATATACCAAAGCCACATCAGATTCTATAAAATCAAAACCTTCATAGGTAACTTGAAAATCATCACTGGATATAAAATCAACATCTAATAATTGAAAAGCATCAGCTATAGTTTCTTTTCCATCTAAACCATTTAAGCCATCTAGTCCAGGAGGTCCTGGAACCCCTTCACAGGCGGTCAATACTAAAGTAATCAGGGTAACAAAATAGAATATACGTTTCATGTGTAAATAGTTTAAATGTTTTCAAAGGTAATATAGCACATCCATATGAAGATGTTTTTAGTTATATATTTATTGATTTTCTTATTTAAATACAAAGCACGTACCAAAGTTTGATTATAATAAACAATTTTTAATTTTTCATGAATCTGCCATCATGTCAGTCCTATTGTATTGGCATAATGATTGACTATGTAGAGTTGTAAATAAAAAATTCAATTTTAACAATAACTATATTATGAGTAAAATAATTGGAATCGATTTAGGAACTACGAACTCTTGTGTTTCCGTCATGGAAGGTAATGAGCCAGTCGTAATTACTAATGCAGAAGGACGACGTACAACGCCGTCTGTTATCGCTTTCGTTGAAGGTGGTGAAATTAAAGTAGGAGATCCTGCCAAGCGTCAAGCGGTCACAAATCCAACAAAAACCGTTTATTCGATCAAACGTTTTATGGGAAATAAATTCTCAGAATCCAAACAAGAAGTAGGTCGTGTGCCTTACAAGGTAGTGAAAGGAGATAATGACACACCTCGTGTCGATATCGATGGTCGTTTGTATACGCCACAAGAATTATCTGCGATGGTGCTTCAAAAAATGAAAAAAACAGCTGAAGAGTTTTTAGACCAAGAAGTGACTGAAGCGGTAATTACAGTACCTGCTTATTTTAACGATGCACAACGTCAAGCAACAAAAGAAGCGGGTGAAATTGCAGGTTTAAAAGTACGACGTATTATCAATGAACCGACAGCGGCTGCATTGGCATACGGAATGGACAAAAAAGGAAAAGACCAAACTATTGTTGTTTTTGATTTTGGTGGAGGAACCCATGATGTTTCTGTATTGGAATTAGGAGATGGCGTATTTGAAGTATTGTCTACGGATGGGGATACTCACTTAGGTGGAGATGATGTTGATGAAAAAATCATCAACTGGTTAGCTGAAGAATTTTTAGCAGATGAAAACTTAGACCTACGTAAAGATCCTATGGCGCTTCAACGTTTAAAAGAAGCTGCTGAAAAAGCGAAAATAGAGTTATCATCTTCTGCACAAACAGAAATTAACTTACCGTATGTTACGGCAACTGCGAGTGGACCAAAACACTTGGTACGGTCACTTTCAAAAGCAAAGTTTGAGCAATTAATAGACGATTTAGTAAAAAGAACAATAGAACCTTGTCAGACTGCTTTAAAAGCAGCTGGTTTATCAACAAGTGATATTGATGAAATTATCCTAGTAGGTGGTTCAACTCGAATTCCTGCAGTTCAAGAAGCGGTTGAGAAATTCTTTGGAAAAAAACCAAACAAAGGAGTTAACCCTGATGAGGTTGTCGCGGTAGGTGCTGCAATTCAAGGAGGTGTATTATCTGGAGATGTAAAAGATGTCTTATTATTAGATGTTACGCCATTATCTTTAGGGATTGAAACAATGGGGAATGTTTTGACTAAATTAATTGAGTCTAACACGACCATTCCAACCAAAAAATCTCAAGTATTTTCAACAGCTGCTGACAATCAGCCGTCGGTTGAAATTCACGTCCTTCAAGGCGAGCGTGCCATGGCTGCGGATAATAAAACAATTGGACGTTTTCATTTAGATGGTATTCCACCAGCACAACGTGGAACGCCTCAAATTGAAGTCACGTTTGATATTGATGCCAATGGTATTATCAAGGTTTCTGCGACAGATAAAGCAACGAATAAAACACAAGACATTCGTATTGAAGCATCTTCTGGCTTAACGGAAGAAGAAATCCAAAAAATGAAACAAGATGCTGAAGCGAATGCCGAAGCAGATGCGAAGGCTAAAGAAACAGCAGATAAATTAAACGCTGCAGATGGTATGATTTTTCAAACAGAGAATCAGTTAAAAGAATTTGGTGATAAACTATCAGATGATAAAAAACAACCCATAGAAGCGGCTTTGGAAGAATTGAAAGCAGCCTACGAATCTAAAGACATTGCGGTTATCGATCCTGCTTTAGAGAAAATCAACGAAGCATGGAAAGCAGCTAGTGAAGAGATGTACAAAGCTCAAGAAGGTGCTCAAGGTGCCCCTTCAGATGCCGCTCCAGATGCTGAAGCGTCTCAAGAAGACAATGTTGAAGATGTAGATTTCGAAGAAGTGAAATAAACCTTAGTTTTGTTTAATACTGAAAAGCACAATCAATTTATGGTTGTGCTTTTTTTTTTGGAAAACATTTTCACCATTACAATCGCATGCGGAAATGTGACGGCCGCAATGAAGGCAAAGAACAGCGAATAGAACTGTTTTTCACTACTAAAAATCGCATATAAAATCACCATACCAACCAATGAAATAACCCAATAGGGGAGTGCTGCTTTACAATAGTTAAGAGCTGAGACTGTTTTGACATCACCGTATATAAATTTAATTTGTTCTAATAATGAAGGAATACTATGCCAAAGGATGAAGTAGATAGCAAAGCCCCATATAAGGGATGAGGATGAAAAAATCATAGCCAACACTAGTAGGGTAAATAGTTCTTTAAGGATCGCCTCTATAGCAAGTCGTTTCCTAAGAAATTCTGTTATCAAAACAAGTCCAATAACACTTCCCAAAACAATGAGAACGATTTGACTGTATAAATGAGTGATCTCGTAACTAGTAATTTCAAACACGATCGATTTTACGACTGTATCGTTAAATGCAAACAACAAATACAGAATAAACATTCCGTATGAAAAATAGAAGATTGATTTACGAAAGGAGTTTAATTTAAAAAAACGATGTTCCCAATGTTGCTCTCCAAAATGGTAAGCACTAAATAACATAAACAGAATCATTGCTAAGGCAGGCGCCCAATAAAAAATCAAAATGGCAAAACACACTATAAACAAGTAAGCAGTAAGTAGTTTGAATTTTGAATAATGTTTAATGTTTTTTAAAATTTTATTAACAATTAATAAATCGTTCGATCCATGAATCATCCCAAAAGTAAAGATTAGAATAAATCCCAAGATGAGTTCAAAACTCTCTGGAACATGTGTGGTGATCCATAATCCAATGAAGCTAGCGACGATTGAGAAATTGAAAACATTCTTCATAAAATAGTGTTAAATACGTTTTTTTAGGCTATAAATTTACGAAATGTTCAGTGATTAGTTTAATTTTTTATATATTTGTTTAAACAAAAACTAACTAAATTTTAAAAAAATGACAAACTTAATTTTACCTTTAGTAGCCAAAATGGATCCTACAGATTACGTAGGCTTTACATTCTTTGTAGGATGTATGGCAATGATGGCAGCCTCTGCCTTTTTCTTTTTATCATTAAATCAATTTGACAAAAAATGGAGAACTTCTGTTTTAGTTTCTGGTTTAATCACATTTATTGCAGCAGTACACTATTTCTACATGAGAGATTATTGGGCTTCAAACATGGAGTCACCAACCTTTTTCCGTTATGTAGATTGGATTCTTACTGTGCCATTAATGTGTGTTGAGTTTTACTTAATTCTAAAAGTTGCAGGTGCTAAAAAATCTCTTCTTACTAAAATGATTGTACTTTCAGTTATCATGCTAGTAACAGGTTACTTAGGGGAAGCTGTTTACACAGGAAGCGCAGCTCTTTGGGGCTTTTTCTCTGCAGTAGCATACTTTGCTATCGTTTACGAAATATGGTTAGGTGGAGCAGCAAAATTAGCCAAAGAAGCTGGTGGCGACGTTCTAGCAGCACACAAAATTCTTTGCTGGTTTGTACTTGTTGGATGGATCATTTATCCATTAGGATACTTAGTAGGGACCGCTGACGGACAGTGGTATTCTTCTTTTGCGAACCTTGGATTAGACATGGATGTATTATACAACATTGCGGATGCAATCAATAAAATCGGTTTCGGTTTAGTAATTTATAGCTTAGCTGTAAAGAAAACTGCATAAGTATTACAAGTAGATATTAAATTTTCTAAAAGCGCAACCTTCGGGTTGCGTTTTTTTTTGCACTTTTTTAACGTTATAGAATCATTGACTTCATCGATGCTTTTTGTAACTTTACACCCTAATGACACTTTAAATGAGTCCAACCAAAGACCAGATTATAAAAGCTGCAACAGCGGCTTGCAAAGACACCTTAATGGAAACGCTACGTATCGAATTTGTAGATGCAGGAGAAGATTTTGTAATCGCCAGGATGCCAGTCACAAAACGGGTATATCAGCCCGATGGCGTTTTACATGGCGGTGCAACAGCGGCACTTGCTGAAACCGTTGGAAGTTTTGCTGCTCATATTTTTTTAGATACTAAAAACTATTTTGTAAGAGGGATTGATATTTCTGCCAAACATATTAAAAGTGTAAAAGAAGGATTTGTATATGCAAAAGCTACCTTTATTCACAGAGGAAGAACCATGCAAATTTTTAATATCGACGTTACAGATGGAGATCATCAATTAATATCGTCTTGTAAATTAACAACGGTTTCACTGCCTAAAAAGAGTTAGATGACTTCGACTGATTTTTTCGATCACATCGAATCCGCCTTAACATCAAAACATCCGTTTGTACTTTTTTCTAAACCCGACCAACAAGCGGTAAAAGCGTATATCCAATCTGATTTAGAATCACGCCTTATAAATGATTTTTCTGAAAGTGGATTTGTATTTGCTCCTTTTGATCATTCAAAAGACAGTTATTATATTCCATTTGAAGGATCGACAATTTTAGAATTAGAAAATCTCGCTGTTGAGGTTTTATCAAATACGAGCTCTTTAAATGAAGTGGAGTCGTCTGACAATCATTTTAATAGGGTCTCTAAAGCGATTACAGAAATTAATTCTACTGATTTAGAAAAAGTGGTGCTTTCAAAAGAATTTAAATTTTCAATAGAAGTTACAAATCCCATCGAAATTTTTAAAAAACTATCACAAAATTATCCGTCTGCATTCACCTATTGTTGGTTTCATCCCCAAACAGGATTTTGGTTTGGTGCTTCTCCCGAAAGTTTGTTAAAGCTCGAAGGACAGTCGCTTTCCACAATGGCACTCGCAGGAACCCAAGCATTTCAATCTTCAGAGCAAGTCGAATGGGATGCCAAAAACATAAAGGAACATGCCTTTGTTACGGATTATTTATTGGAGATTTTGGCCGAGTATTTAGACTCTATAAAAACATCAGGTCCACATACGTTTAGAGCGGGCGAATTACTACATCTTCAAACCTATATCACTGGGCGGTTAAAATCGACATATCACAGTCTAAAACAGTTATTACGAGCTATGCATCCAACCCCAGCTGTTTGTGGTACACCAAGAACAACTGCCTTAAAATTCATCCATTCCAATGAATCCTATGACCGTGCTTTTTATGCTGGTTTTTTTGGGGAATTAAATATTCCTACAGCATCCACTTTTAGAAACTCCAAAAAAAACATTGAAAACAGAGCGTATCAAACAGTACGAAAATTCACACATCTTGCGGTAAACTTACGTTGCATGTCTTTAGAAGATTCTCAAGCAGTTTTATACGCTGGTGGTGGTATCACCAAAGATTCTGATCCAGAGGCAGAATGTATCGAAATTCAAAATAAGATACAAACGATTAAAAAGGTACTCTAAATCTTTAGGAAATATTTAGTAGCTCATTTCAATTTAAACCCTAAAAATTAAATAACTTTGTGAGGCAATGATACAACCAAAACAGCCATTAGCACAATCGATTATTCAACTATGTAAAAGTCATAATATTAAACATATTGTGATTTCACCAGGCAGTCGAAATGCGCCCTTGACAATAGGGTTTGCCAATCATGATTTTTTTGATTGTTATAGCATTGTTGATGAGCGTTGTGCTGGTTTTTTCGCATTGGGAATGGCTCAACAACTACAACAACCTGTGGCGTTGGTTTGTACTTCTGGAAGTGCATTGGTTAATTATTATCCTGCAGTCACAGAAGCGTTTTATAGTCGCATTCCTTTAATTGTAATTTCTGCCGACCGTCCAGAACATCTTATCAATATTGGAGACGGTCAAACCATTACCCAACCTCATGTTTTTGGCGCTCATATTTTATACGAAGCAAATCTAAAAGAACCGTCCAAGAAAATAATATTCAAATTTCCCAAAAACAATACTTTACTTATACATAAGGCACTACGCCTTGCAAAAAAGGAAAAAGGTCCAGTTCATATAAATGTACCGTTTTCGGATCCATTATATGAAACAGTAGACGGGTTCACCGAGCTACTGACTCCTATTAAAATTAAAACTCCTAACGTTTCATTTTCACTGTCAAAATCGGACCTAAAAACGTGGAGGTCGTCAAAGCGGAAAATGATTCTAGTCGGGGTGAATCCACCTGAAAACGTTACGGAAGCTTATTTAAAATTGATGGCTGAGGATCCCTCTGTGATCGTACTAACAGAAACGACTTCAAACTTACATCACCCAAACTTTTTTCGCAAGTATTGATCAATTAATTTCCCCTTTAGATTCAATGGATTTTGAGGCTCTTCAACCTGAATTGTTACTCACTTTTGGTGGGATGGTTGTTTCAAAAAAAATCAAAACATTTTTACGATCTTATTCCCCAAAAAACCACTGGCATATTGATCCTGTGCAAGCAAATGACACCTTTTTTTGCTTAACCAAACATCATAAATGTACAGTGAATACATTTTTTAGTCAACTCATAAACTTAAATAAATCAGCGACAGAGAGTACTTATTTTGAAACGTGGAATGCCGTTAAAATGCACCGACTTTCAAGACATGATGCATATGTAAAATCGATTCCATTTAGTGATTTTAAAGCATTTGATAGTATTTTAAAACAAATCCCTAACGACTACATTTTACAGTCAGGAAATAGTTCTACGATACGATATTTACAATTATTTCAATTAAACAAGACGCTCTCCGTATTTTGCAATCGTGGAACAAGTGGTATTGACGGCTCAACGAGTACCGCCATAGGCGCCGCTTGTGTTTCTAAACAACCCACGGTATTTATTAGCGGAGATTTGAGCTTTTTTTATGATAGTAACGCCCTTTGGAACAACTATATTCCTTCAAACTTTAGAATTATAATTATAAATAATAGAGGCGGAGGGATTTTCAGAATCCTTCCAGGCAATAAAAATACCGAAACGTTTAGTACGTTTTTTGAAACGAATCATTCTCTCACTGCAGAGCCCATTTCAAGACTTTTCGATTTTGAGTATGCCTCTGCAAGCTCTGTTGCCGAATTAGACATTAATTTCAAAAATTTTTACAAGTCGAGCGCACGCCCAAAAATCCTCGAAATATTTACGCCTTCATCTGAAAACGATCCAATTTTATTATCCTATTTTGATTTTGTCAAATAAAACTTAGATATTATTTTGATTTAAAATGTGACTTTTTTTTTAAGACGGTGTCTCAATTAGTAAGGATGTAAATTACACCCATACCAAATCTAATTTAAATATTAAGTATTATGAACAAAAGAGATGAACTCATAGAGAAATATGCCAGAGATTTAAGAGAAAAATGCAATGTAATTCCTGATCTTGCTTTACTTAGAAAAGTAACTATTGGATGTGGCCCTTCGATTTACAACAAAGACTCTAGTACTGTTTCTGGAACGGATGAATCTGAATTGGACACGGTTCGAAATAATTTTTTAATTAAAAAATTAGGACTCTCAAAAAGTGACAAATTAAATGAAGGGATCGACAAAGTATTGGAACAATACGGACGCTCTAATCGGAATAAATACCGTGCGGTAGTTTATTATTTATTAGTAAAGCATTTTGGAAAAGAATCAGTGTATTAATATCCCATTAAATCTAATTCTTTAGCGTCACAATTTGTTGTGACGCTTTTTTTATTTTCTCACTCTATTATTCTTACCTTTGTGGCATGATACACATAGGAGACTACAATACACTCACAATTCTACGAGATACTGACCCAGGATTGTTTTTGGGAGATGGAGAAGATCAAGAGGTTTTACTCCCAAATAGATATGTTCCCGATACCTTTGAGATAGGGGACTACATTGAGGTTTTTGTCTATTTAGACAATGAAGAACGATTGGTTGCGGTGACAGATCATCCTTATATTATAAAAGGAGAATTTTCATTACTTCGTTGTAATTCTGTCAATGAAATTGGAGCCTTTTTGGATTGGGGTTTAGTCAAAGAATTATTTTGTCCATTTAGAGAACAAGCCTTTCCAATGAAAGCTGGTGGCTGGTATTTGGTCTATTGTTATTTAGATGAAACATCTGAACGCTTAGTGGCTTCAAGTAAAACAAATCGTTTTCTCGATAATAAAGAGTTATCGGTGGAGGCTTTTGATGAAGTTGATTTGATTGTCTCTCATCCCTCTGATTTAGGAATGAATGTCATTGTAAATAAAACCCATCTAGGGTTGATTTTTAACCAAGACTTATTTAAAGACCTTAGCATTGGTGATAAGTTAAAAGGAATGGTAAAAAAAATCCGTCCTGGAAACAAATTAGATATTACGCTTGATAAAATCGGGTATCGAAATATTGAGCCAAATGCTCAAGTCATCCTTGAGTTTTTGGAAAACAATGAAGACGGCTGTTTGAAACTAACCGATAAATCATCTCCAGAAGCGATAAAATCAATGGTGCAAATGAGTAAAAAAAGCTTCAAAAAAGCAGTTGGAACACTCTACAAACAACGTCAAATTCGAATCGAATTAGATGGTATTTATTTAACCACATAAAACTGTCATCCTATGCCAAGTATACACTGGAAAACTGTTAAAGAATATGAGGACATCACCTATAAAAAATGTAATGGCGTAGCCCGTATTGCATTTAATCGTCCTGAAGTTAGAAATGCATTCAGACCCAAAACAACCTTGGAATTATACCAAGCCTTGTACGATGCCAACGAAGATACAAGTATCGGCGTGGTTTTGTTAAGTGCCGAAGGCCCTTCGCCCAAAGATGGAATTTATTCATTTTGTAGTGGCGGCGATCAAAAAGCTCGTGGCCATGAAGGCTATGTAGGCGACGATGGGTACCACCGCTTAAATATTCTAGAAGTTCAACGTCTTATTCGGTTCATGCCTAAAGCGGTCATTGCCGTTGTGCCCGGTTGGGCTGTTGGGGGTGGTCATAGTTTACATGTGATTTGTGATTTGACTCTAGCAAGTAAAGAACATGCGATCTTTAAGCAAACAGATGCCGATGTTACCAGTTTCGATGGTGGCTATGGCTCTGCCTATTTAGCTAAAATGGTCGGACAGAAAAAAGCCAGAGAAATATTTTTCTTAGGAAGAAATTACAATGCTCAAGAAGCCTTTGATATGGGCATGGTCAATGCGGTGGTGCCACATGCAGACTTAGAAGCAACAGCCTATGAATGGGCACAAGAAATTTTATCAAAATCACCAATATCGATTAAAATGCTCAAGTTTGCCATGAACCTCACCGATGATGGTATGGTAGGCCAGCAAGTATTTGCTGGGGAAGCAACGCGACTCGCGTATATGACCGATGAAGCCAAAGAAGGACGAGATGCTTTTTTAGAAAAACGCCCCCCTAATTTCGAAAAAAAATGGATTCCTTAGAATGAAAAAATTTCAAGCATGGATTTCTGCCTGTCGACTCAGAACATTGCCACTGTCAATTTCAGGCGCCATTGTGGGCTCAGGAGTTGCCTATTCAGATGGATTTTTTGATCTAACGGTATGTGTTTTAACCATTATAACAACCCTAAGTTTACAGATATTATCAAATCTTGCCAACGATTATGGCGATGGCGTTAAAGGTACTGACAATGAAAATCGTATTGGTCCAGAACGGGCCTTACAAAGTGGTGTCATCAGTCCAAAACAGATGCGAAATGCGATTGTTATTAATGTTGTTATTTGTCTTATTTTAGTCGTAACTCTAATCTATAAAGCTTTTGGAGCTGATCAATTTTTAACGTCATTGGTGTTCATTATTCTTGGAATTTTAGCCATTGTGGCAGCAATTAAATATACGGTTGGGGCTTCTGCCTATGGCTATAAAGCATTGGGTGATTTGATGGTGTTTTTGTTTTTTGGATGGCTGAGTGTTTTGGGAACCTATTTTTTATACTCCAAACAATTTGATTTTTTAATGATATTACCAGCCAGTGCTATCGGGCTTTTAAGTGCTGGCGTGCTCAATTTGAATAATATGCGTGATTTAGAATCTGATAAGCTGTCTGATAAACACACCCTAGCAGGCTATTTGGGTTCAATAAACTCAAAAACATACCACCAATTATTGATTGTAATTGCGATGGTACTCATGAGTGTATATTCGTTTTTGAGTGTAAATAGCTCAATGTATTTGATGTTAATTTCATTTATACCACTCTTTTTTCATCTTCATATTATCAATAAAATAAAAGCACCGAAAGACTATGATCCACAACTCAAAGTCTTAGCCCTTTCGACGGTTGCTCTAGCGCTCCTTTTTTGTGCCTCACTTTTATAGAGGTAAACCTTTAATTTTGTAATTTGTAAATCAATTAATTCAATTTTTCATTTCCCTAGATGCAGGCAAATTTCTTTAAATATCAACTTCAGTTTAAACACCCTAGCGGCACGTCTCGTGGAGTTTTAACTTATAAAGACACTTGGTTCATCCAACTCGAAGCGGATTCATTAAAGGGCATTGGAGAGTGCGGAATGTTCAGAGGATTGAGCATTGACGATCGTGACGATTTTGAAGCAAAACTTGACTGGGCTTGCCAAAACATCAATTTAGGTCTTGCGTTTTTACTAAGTAATCTAGTCGAGTTTCCATCGATTCAATTTGGATTAGAAATGGCGTTTCTATCATTGAAACAAGAAGGTCTCCTTTGAATTATTTCCGTCAGATTTTACCAGAGGTCAGGATTCAATTCCTATTAATGGATTAATTTGGATGGGCGATAAGTCATTTATGAAACAACAAATAAAAGACAAGCTAGATGCAGGATTTTCATGTATAAAACTAAAAATAGGTGCCATCGATTTTGATAAAGAATTAGAGCTTATCAAATCAATTCGTAACGAATTTGATGCACAAACCATCGAAATTCGAGTGGATGCCAATGGCGCTTTCAAACCAGGTGAAGCCTTAGAAAAATTAAAACGACTTTCAGAATATAGCTTACATTCAATTGAGCAACCAATTCAACAAAGGCAACATCAAGAAATGGCTAGATTATGTGCTCAAACACCATTGCCTATAGCCTTAGATGAAGAGCTGATTGGAGTGTTTTCTGTACCAAACAAGCAGTTATTATTACAAACGATTAAGCCTCAATATATCATTTTAAAACCTACCTTGGTGGGCGGTTTTAAAGGCAGTCAAGAATGGATTAACTTAGCAACATCAAACAACATTGGATGGTGGGTAACCAGTGCATTAGAAAGTAATATTGGATTGAACGCGATTGCGCAGTGGACCTATGGACTAAAGAGTCCGCTCCCTCAAGGATTAGGAACGGGCGGATTGTTTACCAACAATATTCAAGCACCCTTAGTGGTCAGTTCAGGACAATTATTTTATGATTTAAAAACAACATGGAATTTAAAATTTTAATTTATGTATATCAAACAAGCATTTAATATCAAACACAACTGGTGGCTTTACGTTGCTGGTTTAGCAATTATTTTTATTGCTGTACTTCTAGGGCAAATCCCATACACTGTAGCACTCATCGCTAAAGCAGTTGAAGCTGGGATGGATCTTTCAACATTAGACATGAATGAAGCTATGGGGCTTTTAGATTCTAATTTGAATTTATTTCTCTTATTATTGTCTTATGTCGTTGGCTTTTTAGCGATTCTTTTTGTAGTCAAAACACTTCATAAACAATCGATTCGAAGTTTAACAACTTCAAGAAATAAAATTGATTGGAAACGTTTTTGGTTTGCATTTTTATTTTGGGGAATTATTTCAAGTGGATTTGTTTTAGTAGATCATTATATGTCTCCCGAAAATTATGTATTGAATTTTAAATTGGTTCCATTTTTGATTTTAGCAGCGATTGCCATTATTTTGGTGCCGCTCCAAACCAGTTTTGAAGAGTATTTATTTAGAGGCTATTTAATGCAAGGAATTGGTGTATTTTGTAAGAACAGATGGATGCCTTTAATTATTACTTCGGTTACGTTCGGACTCCTTCATATTTTCAATCCTGAAATTGAAAAATTGGGTTATATATTATTGGTTCATTACATTGGAACGGGCTTCTTTTTAGGAATTATTACTCTAATGGATGAGGGACTAGAACTGGCCTTAGGATTCCATGCGGCAAACAATTTATTTACAGCACTTTTAGTCACTGCTGATTGGACTGCCTTTCAAACAAACTCTCTATTAAAAGATATATCTGATCCCGACATTGGATCGGCTGAAATATTTACTTCGGTATTAATTATATATCCCATTTTAATCTATATTTTTTCAAAAGTTTATAAATGGACCAACTGGAAAGATAAATTAACAGGCAAAGTGATTAAAGACGCTGCATCCACGGAAACACTAATTGCAGGTAGTTGAGTCGAAATACAACATACAATCAACCACATTCCGCGTTCAAATTGAACGGCGTTTTTTATAATAATTCTGAATTGTCAACTCTTGCAGATCAGTATCTCAAAATAGGAGCTGGCTTTCAAAATTCTTTAGGACGTTTTATTCACCAATGGATGGATTCAAATTCAGACATTTCGCTTCAAACTTCGGGGTCAACCGGCCCTCCAAAAACGGTTTTAATGTCCAAACATGCGATGGTGAATTCGGCCATTGCAACGGGAGATTATTTTAAATTAAAACCAGGCGATTCTGCTTTGTCTTGTTTGCTCTATGAATTCATTGCCGCAAAAATGATGTTTGTAAGAGCCTATGTTTTAGGCTTAGAACTAGACGTGGTTGAGCCGAATTCGAACCCCTTAGAAGCACTTACTAAATCTTATGATTTTTGTGCGATGGTCCCCTTGCAGCTTGAAAATTCGATTCAACATCTACATCAGATAAAAACACTGATAGTTGGCGGTGCTACACTTTCTAATACTTTGAGAATTAAATTAAAAAATTCACCAGCAAATTGCTATGAAACTTTTGGGATGACTGAAACGGTGAGCCATATTGCAGTTAAGAAAATAAGCAATTCATCCTCGTTTTTTGAAGTCTTACCATCCGTTTCCATCCAAGTAGATTCTCGAAATTGTTTAAGTATTGAGGCGCCCAATTTAGTTTCAACTCCAATCCAAACAAATGATATTGTAAAACTGATTTCTAAAACTTCTTTTGAATGGATTGGTCGTTATGATACGATTATCAATTCGGGCGGGATTAAAATATCTCCGGAACAATTGGAGCAACAACTCGATGGTTTTATTGAATCACGATTTTTTATAACCTCTCAAAAGGACGATACTTTAGGTGAAGTTGTTGTAATGGTCATTGAACGTTCATCTCCTTATGACACTTTAAATTTTGAGGCCATTGCTCCGCTAAAACGTCCTAAGCATGTTTATTATATAGATCAATTTAAGGAAACTTTATCAGGGAAAATTAAACGTCAAGAAACGTTTAATCAAATTAAACCTGCGTCACCCCCATATTAAATACTTTTTTAATTGGTGCATGGTTGGCGGCTTCAATCCCCATACTAATCCAATCACGTGTATCAGTAGGATCAATGATGGCATCTGTCCAAAGTCTGGCAGCCGCATAATAAGGAGACACTTGATCGTCGTAACGCGCTTTAATTTCATCAAATAATTCTGCTTCTTTTTCGGGTGTAAGGGTCTCACCAGTTTTCTTTAAAGAGGCTTTCTCGATTTGTAATAATACTTTTGCAGCACTGTTGCCACTCATCACAGCCAATTCGGCACTTGGCCAAGCCACAATGAGGCGAGGATCATACGCTTTTCCACACATTGCATAATTTCCTGCTCCGTAGCTATTTCCTATGATAATAGTGAATTTTGGTACCACACTATTGCTCACGGCATTGACCATCTTCGCACCATCTTTTATAATGCCACTGTGTTCACTTTTACTGCCCACCATAAAACCGGTGACATCTTGTATAAAAACTAAAGGTATTTTTTTCTGATTACAGTTTGCGATAAATCGGGTGGCTTTATCGGCACTGTCATTGTATATGACACCTCCAAACTGCATTTCACCTGAAGCTGTTTTGACCAATTTACGTTGATTCGTGACAATTCCAACGGCCCAGCCATCAATGCGTGCATAGGCGGTAATGATTGTTTTTCCGTAATCTTCTTTATATTCTTCAAATTCAGAATCATCAACCAATCGTTTGATAATTTCGTACATATCATATTGATCTGCTCTAGATTTTGGGAGAATTCCAAAAAGTTCTTCAGGGTTTTCTTTGGGATTTTTAGGGGTTTGTTTATTAAAGCCCGCTTTGTCAAAATCACCAATCTTATCCATAATAGATCTGATTTTATCAAGAGCATCCGTATCATTCTTTGCTTTATAGTCGGTTACACCGCTAATTTCGCAGTGCGTTGTTGCACCGCCAAGGGTTTCATTATCAATAGATTCACCAATCGCTGCTTTTACTAAATAACTCCCTGCCAAAAAGATACTCGCCGTCTTATCTACAATAATGGCTTCGTCACTCATTATAGGTAAATAAGCCCCACCAGCCACACAGCTGCCCATGATGGCCGAAATTTGAGTGATGCCCATACTACTCATTTGAGCATTGTTTCTGAAAATTCGTCCAAAGTGTTCTTTATCAGGGAATATTTCATCTTGCAATGGGAGATATACACCTGCAGAATCTACTAAATAGATAATAGGCAACTTATTTTCTATGGCAATTTCTTGAGCTCTGAGATTTTTTTTAGCGGTGATTGGAAACCAAGCACCCGCTTTTACCGTAGCATCATTGGCAACCACAATGCATTGTTTCTCTTTGATATAGCCAATTTTAACAACTACACCACCCGAAGGACAGCCACCGTGTGATTCATACATTTTATCTCCAGCAAAGGCTCCAATTTCAATGGATTTGGATTTTGGATCTAATAAATAATCAATACGTTCTCGAGCGGTTAACTTACCTTTGGTGTGTTCTTTTGTAATTTTGGATGTTCCACCACCCAATTTAACACGCGCAAAACGCTTGTTAAGTTCTCTTACGAGTAGTTTATTATAATCTTCGTTTTTGTTGAAGTTTAAATCCATGACACTTATATTTGTGAGACAAAAATAACAATATTCTTCGGTTTCAAGTTTTTGTTTAACGAACAATTATAATTATATTTAGATATGAAATTACTTTTCCATAGTGCAACTTCTAGAGGTTCCGCAAATCACGGCTGGTTACAAGCGAATCATTCTTTTAGTTTTGCACAATATTACGATCCAAAAAAAATGAATTTTGGAGCGTTAAGAGTTTTAAATGACGATTTAATTGCACCTAGTATGGGATTTGGAACGCATCCACACGACAATATGGAAATTATCACCATTCCATTATCGGGTCTTTTGAAACATAAAGATTCTATGGGAAATGTTTGGGAGGAAGTCAAAGCTGGCGAAGTTCAGGTGATGTCTGCTGGGACAGGGATTCAGCATTCGGAAATAAATGGATCCGCTACAGAGTCTTTAAGTCTGTTTCAAATTTGGATTCTACCCAATAAAAAAAATGTCACACCAAGATATGATCAACACTATTTTGAACAATTATCAGATGGAGAGCTTCAAGTTTTAGTAGCATCGATTGATGATGAAACGGATCAAAGAAGTTTGAAAATTCATCAGGATGCACAAATCTCCAGACTAAATTTAGCCGCAAATTCATCGTTTGACTATCCAGTAAAATCATCGCGTCATGGGGTTTATGTGATGCAGATTTATGGAACCTCAAAAATTAATACAACACAATTACAACCGAGAGATGCAGTGGGTATTTCTGAAACAGATGACTTTAAAATCGAAGCTTCAGAAGCTTCACAACTCTTATTTATTGAAGTTCCTGTAACTTTCAATGAAAGCTAAACAAATTACACTCAAATTAACGATATTTGCAATTATAAAAATTTTAATTATGGCAATGAATAAAAACACAGTACTGGCTTGGGCCACATATATAATGATATTCACAGGGATATCTTTAATTGCATTAGGCGCTTTTAGATATAATGAGGTTGCCGGTTGGGGTTTTGCTGCCGTTGGGATTGGATTTTTAGCAAATGCTTGGGTATTTAATGCTTTAAAAGGACGTGTATAATGAGTGACGATAAAAAAATTATTTTTTCAATGTCGGGTGTGACCAAGTCTTACCAAAGTGCAAATACACCCGTTTTAAAAAACATATATCTTAGTTTCTTTTATGGGGCTAAAATTGGAATTTTAGGACTAAACGGTTCTGGTAAATCTACCTTGCTTAAAATTATAGCTGGGGTCGATAAAAACTACCAAGGGGATGTTGTTTTTTCACAAGATTACTCCGTAGGCTACTTAGAACAAGAACCAAAATTAGACGAGTCTAAAACAGTGATGGAAATTGTGCGTGAAGGAGCTGCTGAAACGGTAGCAATTCTTGATGAGTACAATAAAATCAATGACATGTTTGGGTTAGAAGAAGTGTATTCTGATGCCGATAGAATGGAAAAGTTAATGAACCGTCAAGCGGAATTACAAGATCAAATTGATGCAGCAAATGCTTGGGAATTAGACACCAAATTAGAAATTGCGATGGATGCCTTAAGAACCCCAGAAGGGTCTAAAAAAATCGCTGTATTATCTGGAGGTGAACGCCGACGTGTAGCACTTTGCCGATTATTGTTACAAGAACCGGATGTCTTATTATTAGATGAGCCAACAAACCACTTGGATGCCGAATCGGTTCATTGGTTAGAACACCATTTAGCACAATATAAAGGAACAGTCATTGCCGTCACGCATGACCGTTATTTCTTGGACAATGTAGCAGGTTGGATTTTAGAATTGGATCGAGGTGAAGGCATTCCGTGGAAAGGAAATTATTCGTCTTGGTTAGATCAAAAATCAAAACGTTTGGCACAAGAAAGCAAGACTGCTTCTAAACGTCAAAAGACTTTAGAACGTGAATTGGATTGGGTGCGCCAAGGAGCTAAAGGCCGTCAAACAAAGCAAAAAGCGCGTTTGAAAAATTACGATAAATTAATGAATCAAGATCAAAAACAACTTGATGAAAAATTAGAAATATACATTCCTAATGGCCCACGTTTAGGAACCAATGTTATTGAAGCCCAAGGTGTTAGCAAGGCTTATGAGGATAAATTATTATATGACAATTTAAACTTTAATCTTCCACAAGCGGGTATTGTTGGAATTATTGGACCCAATGGAGCTGGTAAAACCACTATTTTCCGTATGATTATGGGGGAAGAAAACTCAGACAAAGGAAGTTTTAAAGTTGGTGAAACTGCCAAAATTGCCTATGTAGATCAAAGTCATTCTAATATTGATCCTGAAAAATCTATTTGGCAAAATTTTAGTGATGAACAAGAGTTAATTATGATGGGAGGGCGGCAAGTAAATTCTCGTGCTTACCTAAGTCGTTTTAATTTTTCTGGGAGTGAACAAAATAAAAAAGTAAACATGCTTTCTGGAGGAGAACGCAATCGCTTACACCTAGCTATGACACTTAAGGAAGAAGGGAATGTGCTGCTTTTAGATGAGCCAACCAATGATTTAGATGTCAATACCTTACGAGCTTTGGAAGAAGGTCTTGAGAATTTTGCGGGTTGTGCCGTAGTGATTAGTCACGACCGTTGGTTTTTAGATCGTGTTTGTACTCATATCCTTGCGTTTGAAGGCAATTCTGAAGTTTACTTTTACGAAGGAAGTTTCAGTGAATACGAAGAAAATAAAAAACAACGTTTGGGTGGCGATTTGATGCCAAAACGAATCAAATATAAAAAGTTAATTCGATAAGTTTGTTAGAAATGCGTCCTGTTTGTGAGCACTGTACAAAAGCATTACCACCAGAAAGTGGAGAAGCGATGATTTGTGCTTATGAATATACGTTTTGTAGTAGCTGTGTTGAAACCATTTTGAAAAACAAGTGTCCAAATTGCGGAGGTACATTTGAAAAGCGCCCTGTTAAAACAACTACTTCTTAGCTTTTTTATAAAGAGGAATTAGGTAACTAATATTGTAACCAAATCCGACCCCAAAAACCCCACTGTCAAAGGTGCGGCCAAACCCTGGTATGTATAGGTTTTCAAAGTTTTCTGGTTCACTCTCAAAAATTCGCCGTTTGATTTGCACATTAAAACCTAAAAATAGGTTGTTTAAAACCTCGGCTTTAAATCCTAATAAAACTTCAATCCAACCTGCTGTTAGGCCCGAAAATTTTTCACTTTCTGTACTGCTTTTCGGGCCCCAGGTTAAACTGTTCACATCATAAATGGTGTAACTGTTTAGAGTTTGATTAAAATTAGAAAAGCCAAAGCGTACTCCAGAATAAATCAAATTTTCCATCCCAGCCCAATTGTCATACAAATTAATATCAAAACCGCCTTTAAAATAGGATCCAGTAGCCGTTGAGTTTAAATAATCCGTTTCTATTGTGCGTTCCTCAGAGCCGAGCGCGCCGGCTATAAATATCAGTTCAGTGAGACGATAATCGCCATTAATTTCAAAGCCCGAATAATCGGTTTCTAAGAAGGTTCGTGCCAATTTGCTTAAGTCAGTTCCTAGACGTAATCCATATTGATGCATGATAACGATACTGTCTGTTTCCTGAGTGTTTTCCTCTTGTGCCTGTAAATAGATGCCAGAAACTAAAATGAGGATTAGGCTAATGAAATATTTTGATATGGACATCATTTTCATTTGTAATAGGGTTGTTAAGTGTAAAATCATAATTATCCATCCAAAGTTCACTGTCTTCAGAAATTTTGAAAGTATTTATATCAAAGTTGATGCTATATCCACAGGCTCGCGACACATATACTTTTTCAATGTCGTAGGTAATGGTTATAATATCAGGGTTACCACTCTCAACACCATCTTCAAGTTTATAGCGTTCGTAAAGTTTAAACTTTGATTGCGTATTATTTACGTTGAGGGGGAGTGTTAGAATCGTTCGATTCAAAACGGTTTCATTAATTATCTCAACGATCTCATTAGTTTCATCGATTCCAAAAGCTTTTAGCCCCGGTACAATTTTGGTTTTTTCAGGGGCGGTAATATCATAAAATTCAATCACTAATCGGGGGGTAGTGGGTGCGTTTTCCGAACATACGTCGTCTTTTTCACAACTACAAATGATTAGAATTAATAAAAGAAAACACTTCTTCATAGGATTTAGTTAGGCGTTACGTTTTTCCAAAAGTACAACATTTTCGACGTGATGTGTTTGTGGAAACATATCAACGGCTTGAGTTTTACTTATTTTATACACGGAATCTAACAACGCAAGATCTCTTGCTTGAGTCGCACTATTACAACTCACATAAACAATTTTTTCTGGTGCAATTTCTAGTATTTGGGCAACCACATCCTTGTGCATTCCATCTCTAGGAGGGTCTGTAATAATCACATCTGGATGTCCGTGGGTGTTGATAAACTCTCTGTTAAAAACATTTTTCATATCACCCACAAAAAAATCAACATTATCAATTTTATTTAATACTGCATTTTCTTTAGCAGCACTTATCGCATCTGGAACAGATTCAACTCCAATAACTTTCAATGCCTTTTTAGCTACAAATTGTGCTATTGTTCCGGTTCCGGTGTATAAGTCATACACCAATTCTTTGCCCGTAAGGCCTGCAAAATCACGTGTTATTTTATATAAATTATACGCTTGGTCAGAGTTGGTTTGATAGAATGATTTGGCATTAATTTTAAATCGTAGGCCTTCCATCTCTTCAAAAATATGATCTCGACCGGCATAGCATACCACTTCTTGATCATAAATAGTATCATTGGCTTTGCCGTTAATGATGTATTGTAAGGATGTGATTTCTGGAAAGGTTGTTTTTAAATGCTCTAAAAGAGCGATTCTATTTGTTTCATCATCTTTAAAAAACTGAATCACGATCATCAATTCTCCAATACTTGTATTCCGAATCATCAAGGTTCTTAAAACGCCTGTTTGTTGTCGTGTGTTAAAGAAAGGAATGTGGTGTTTTAATGCAAATTCTTTAACTGCATTTCTAACAGCATTAGAAGGATCGCCTTGAAGCCAACATTTTTTGACATCCAATATTTTATCCCACATACCAGGAATATGAAATCCTAAGGCATTGCGGTCCCCTAAATCTTCTGTAGAAGCAATTTCATCAATGGTTAACCAACGGCTGTCACTGAATGAAAATTCCATTTTATTGCGATAAAAGTATTGATCTTTAGAGCCTAAAATTGGTGTTATTTCTGGCAATTCAAGATGTCCAATGCGTGTTAGGTTATTTACAACCTCTTTTTCTTTATAAAAAAGTTGGTGTGAATAATCCATATGTTGCCATTTGCAGCCTCCACAAGTTCCAAAATGTTCGCAAGCGGGTTCGGTGCGTTTGTCTGATAATTCATGAAAAACGGTTGCTTTTCCTTCATAATACCCAGTACGTTGTTTGAATGTTTGAACATCTACAACATCTCCAGGAACGGCATTTGGTAAAAACACCACTTTTCCATCGGGTGCTTTGGCAATCGTTTTACCTTTAGCGCCTGCATCAATCACTTCTAGATTTGTAAATACTTTGTTTTTATTTCGTCTACCCATGCCGCAAAAGTAAGGCAAAAAATAATGCTGCCCATAGAGAGCAGCATTTAAAATAATAGTTTACTAATTTTTAACTAAGTTTATTTTTTAGTGAGTTTATCAAAAAAGCTTTTTGCAGCATCTTTTCCGCCTAATCCAATGGCAATAGCTAAGCCAAGGGCGATGGCTCCAAACAAATATTGAGTCAGTTTTGATACGAGATCGTTGCCGATGTTTAATTGAGATAAAATCATTGAAAATACTATTAATAGAATTCCAAATTTAGCAATAGAACCTATCATTCCGCCTTGTTCTATATTCATATTGTTTAAACGTCCAGTGATAAAATCTTTTGCAAAATCTGCCAAGAACATCCCAAACACAAACAAGACAATAGAGATAAAAATATCTGGAATTAATCCGATGACGTTGTTAAATAAATCTTTTGCCATTTCAAGTCCTAAAATATCAAAAACCGTTAACAATACAACTAATAACAAGACATAATAAATAAGGTTCCCAATGATTGTAGAAAAGTTATGTTTGATGCCAATTTGTTCTAACATTTCATCTAACTTGACTTTCTCTGCAATGAAATCAATTTTAATAAGTTTGGCGCCTTTAATAACGAGTCTTCTCAGAAGTTTCGCTATGATTCTCCCAATGAACCAAAAGAGGAGTGCTCCAATTAATTTGGGTATGAATTGACCAATTTCATTCATGAAATAGCTAAAACTCTCCCATAATTTTGATCCTAATTCTTTTGTACTGTCAATGACTTTGTCCATAATAATGTTATTTAAATTTGAGTTAATTTAACCTTTTAAGTAGGTTTCAACTTATATGACACATGTATATATGAAAAGTCACATTTTCTTCACACATCAATTAAACAATGAAATTTAGCATCTTCTTAATTTCTAACTAAAAATCTCACTATATTGCATCCAATTATGGATGATTCCTCTCCACTAAGAAGGAATAGTTGTTTTATCATTTCAAATTTTCACTAAAATGGCTATTTTAGATACAATTTCATCGCAAGAAGCAATCAATTTAGAGAACCAATATGGGGCTCACAACTACCATCCACTGCCTGTCGTATTGGCGAAAGGAGAAGGCGTTTACGTCTGGGATGTAGAAGGAAGGCGCTACTACGATTTTTTATCAGCGTATTCTTCTGTTAATCAAGGGCATTGTCATCCTGCGATTGTAAATGCGATGATAGCGCAAGCTCAAACTCTGACCTTAACGTCTCGTGCCTTCCATAACGACAAATTAGGGCCGTATGAAGAGTATGTCACCAATTACTTTGGGTTTGACAAAGTATTACCCATGAATACAGGAGCTGAAGCGGTGGAAACGGCTGTTAAAATTTCACGTAAATGGGCGTATGAAGTTAAAGGTATTCCTGAAAACGAAGCACAAATTATTGTTTGTGAAAATAATTTTCATGGAGAACCACTACCATTATTTCATTTTCAAATGATCCCGTTGCTCGTACTAATTTTGGACCTTTTACAGATGGATTTATAAAAATCCCTTACGATGATACGGAAGCACTTGAAACCACTTTAAAAAATAATCCTAATGTTGCCGGTTTTTTAGTAGAACCCATACAAGGAGAAGCTGGTGTATATGTACCAACAGAAGGCTATTTAGCCAAAGCAAAAGCCTTGTGTGAAGCGTATAATGTATTGTTCATCGCTGATGAAGTACAAACTGGAATTGCGCGTACAGGACGCTTATTGGCCACTTGTGGCAATTGTGACTGTGTCAAAAAGGATTGCTCTGGAACACCAGAAACAAAACCAGATATATTAATTCTTGGAAAAGCTTTGAGTGGCGGAGTCTACCCTGTGTCCGCTGTATTAGCAAATGATGCCATTATGAACGTCATCACTCCGGGATCTCACGGCAGTACTTTTGGAGGAAATCCAATTGCGGCGGCGGTTGCAATGGCAGCACTTGGACGTTGTTAAAAATGAGCAGCTCACCGAAAATGCAGATCGCCTTGGTAAGCTATTTAGGTCTCTTTTAAATGATTATATCTCGACGAGTAAAATTGTAAAACTGGTTAGAGGAAAAGGGTTGCTAAATGCAATTGTCATTGATGACCACGAGGACAGCGATACCGCTTGGAACATTTGTTTAGACCTTAGAGATAATGGTCTGTTGGCAAAACCAACTCATGGAAACATCATTCGTTTTGCACCCCCATTGGTCATGACCGAAGATCAGTTGATTGACTGTGTGAATATCATTACCAATTCATTAAAGAATTTTGAAACTAAGTAGGTTTTAAAACAAATATCAATTTATTATTTAAAGCAAGGCGGAGTCTCGTATTCAGAATAAAAAAATTAAATTTAATACGTCTGCACTAAGTCCAGGCATCTATCTGATGTCTGTGATTCTTGACAATGGCCAACCAACAACACTTAAATTTATTAAAAACTAAACAGTTCTCTGCCAAAAAAAGCGATTACCTTAAAATAGCATGTTTAGCCATCGGTCTTGGAAGGCTTCATATCCATGATTTGATATCCAAATGGCAGTGTATCCGAGATAAAACAGGTTCACTGCTAATGTAATAAGGCTCGCAATTTTTCCCAATTTCATGGTTTCTAAAGAACCCGAATATCCCAAGGGGTTGTGTTGGGCTTGTTTAATTTTTTGACGTGCTTTAAAATAAGCTATGAACAGAAAAAACAATTCCAACTCCACCAAAGCAGGCACTAATTAAACTAATTAAACAAAGAATGAAAATTGGTGTACTAACTAAGCGTGTTTTCATAGATCAGGGTTTGAAGCTCATACACAACGCTATTCCAGAAAACAATGAACAGTAGGTTGTTGCGTTTGAAGCATTAATAAATTTAAATGTACTAAAAAAAAAATTCCTACTAAAATTTAGTAGGAATTGATCGTTAATAGTTCATAACTAGAATTTACTTTATAATAAATATTCTGTACTGACAAAATTTGATTTACTAGACTCTAATAGTGCTTTTAAAACGGCTTTATTAGCATCATTCTCTTTTGTCGCTACAAAAGTTCTTATAGAGAACGATCGCAATGCATCGCGCACACTTAAGGTGCTAAATGCAGAATCTTTTCTTCCTGTAAATGGAAACACATCGGGTCCACGTTGACATGAACTGTTTAAGTTTACTCGGCATACAAGGTTGACGAGTACATCAAATAAAGGTGCTAAAGTGTCAGCATCTTCTCCAAAAACACTCACTTGTTGTCCATAATTAGATTCAGCCATATCATCCAATACTTGTTGAACATCGGTAAATGTAATGATGGGGATGACAGGTCCAAATTGTTCTTCTTTGTAGACTTCCATGTCCTTGGTGACTGGATAAAGGACTGCTGGAAATATGAAATTATCAGAAACTTCGCCTCCTTTTGAATTTAATATTTTAGCCCCTTTAGACTGTGCGTCTTCAATAAGTCCTTGAATATATGAGGGTTTGTTTGGTTCAGGAAGTGGAGTTAATTTAACGCCATCTTCCCAAGGGTTTCCAAATTTAAGTGCATCTACTTTTTCACAGAAACGTTTGTTAAATTCTTCTGAGATACTTTCATGCACATACAATATTTTGAGCGCTGTACAACGTTGTCCATTAAAAGAAAGGGTGCCAGCAATACATTCGTTAATTGCCAAATCTAAATCAGCATCTGGTAAAATAATACCTGGATTTTTGGCTTCCAATCCTAAAACCAATCGAAGTCGGTTGGCTTTTGGATGACTATTTTGTAGCGCATTGGCCGAGCTGCTGTGACCAATGAGCGCTAAGACATCAATTTTCCCAGTTTCCATAATTGGTGAAGCAAGCACACGACCCCGTCCATAAAGAACGTTAACCACCCCTTTTGGAAAACTATTTTGGAACGCTTCCATTAAAGGAGAGAGTAATAACACTCCTAATTTTGCAGGTTTAAAAACGGTTGTATTCCCCATGATAAGCGCAGGAATCAACAACGCAAAGGTTTCGTTTAAAGGATAGTTGTAGGGACCTAAACATAAAACCACACCAATAGGGCCACGTCGGATGTGTGCATAAACGCCAGAATGTTTTTGAAACTTAGCTGAATTTCTGTCTAGCTGTTTATAGTCGTCAATGGTGTCATATATATAATCGACCGTTCGGTCAAATTCTTTTTCAGAATCTCCTAAGTTTTTTCCAATTTCCCACATCAAGTATTTAACAATCGTGGCGCGTTTGGTTTTCATTTGCTCAGCAAATTTTTCCATGCAAGCTATTCGATCGCCAACTTTCATTGTAGGCCACAATCCCTGACCATTGTTGTAAGCTTGAGAGGCAGAATCTAAAGCCTCGAAAGCTTCTGTTTTGGTGAGTTCAGGAACGCTTCCTAATAGAGTTGGTTCATAAGCATCGGTAGATGAAATTGTAGAATATACATTGGTCATTTTACCCGACCATTCTTTTAATTCCCCATCTACTAAATAAGTAGTTTGTTTGACAAGACTGTCAATTTTAAACGCTTCTGGAATAGTTATAAAAGTCATATAATTGGTTGTTATTTTGTTGGCGAAATTTAGGAAAATATCATCCATAAATATCCTAATGAAACGTTAATCTTAAAAATTGAGTCAATCTAATCTATGGTTGAGCGACAATTAATACTGATTATAAATAAAGCCCCCAAGTTAATAGGGGGCTTCATAATATTTTAGACATTTTTAATAGCTTCCATTGCTTCTTGCCACCTTCCTTGAATTTCATCATAACCAACTGTAAAAAAGATGTATAGAGTGTATGCAAAGTATAAGACATTAATAATCAGTATAATTAATGCGATTGTTTTGGCAGTATTCATCGCATTGATATTCCCTTCATAGTCGTCTGGATTTGCTTTAGCGCCTTTCAATTTACTATTGGCGATGAAATAAGCAGGACCAGAAACTAAAAATCCAAGGCCACCAAAGCAGCAGCAGAGTAACCCTAAAATACTAAGAACATAAATGAGTGTTGTGTTTAATTGTTTTTTCATTGAAGTGTTTTTTAATTATAAAATTGTTTAGTAGTAAAACTTAGTAGGATGGTTGCGATGGATATTATTGACAACCAATTGATGCCTTTTTGATGGTTTTTAAATTTATAAAATCGAGTGATGACTAGGTAAGCCAAAAGAATTAACAAAGGATAAATTGCGGCATACATATAAAAGGCTTCAAGAAAATGGCCTCTTAAGATCAAAATAATTGACCTTTGAAATCCACATCCCAAACATTCAAACCCAAAAAGAGTTTTGTTAAGACAAGGCATCATATAGTTTTCTAGAGACATAACTCAAGCTTAAAGTAGGACATTCAAATATAAGTGAATTAATTTCGAAATAAAAAATGGAGTTTATTATTTATCATCAATTCAAAAGCTGTAATTTTGAGCTTCTAAGTAAACAGTTATGTCCAAACGGTTCATTTATTATTTGTGTTTAGTGTTAGGAATTGCCTTAGTTTTAGTTTCTGAGTTCCAAAAAACGCCTAATATTCTCATACAAATTTCAGGCTTGAGTGTACTGATGCTGTCCTTATATCAGTTATCAAAAGGGATTGAAGACCGCCCACCAAAAGATTCTTTTATTGAAAATGATGAAGAAGAATGAAGTTTAAAATCAATGATTCTGTAGCTGTCTTGGATGATGATTTGTCTGGCACGATTACTAAGATAGAAGGTTCGGAAATTACGGTGGCCACTACCAACGGATTTGAATTGGTGTTTGAAGCCCATGAATTGGTGAAAACAAATCAAGATAAACTCATGGATCAGTCACTGTTTTCTAACGCCTCTTTAGAAAGTGTTTTATCGGATAAAGAATCAAAAAAACGTCAGAACCCACCAAAAGCCTCTACAAAAGAACGGACACAGCCTGCCATGGAAGTGGATTTACATATCAATCAATTGGTGCGATCTTCTCGTGGGATGCAAAATCATGAAATGCTCAATTTACAGTTAGAAACTGCGAAGCGTCGTTTAGAATTTGCGATTCAAAAACGAATTCAACGCATTGTGTTTATTCATGGTGTAGGGGAGGGAGTCCTTAAAATAGAATTAGAGTATCTTTTTAAACGGTATGAAAATTTAAAATTCTATGATGCCAATTACCAAAAATACGGACAAGGGGCAACAGAGGTTTATGTTTTTCAGTCCAAACCGCCTTCTAATTTTTCTATGTATTCATAAGTTCCAAAGAAAAAATTATCAGTTGCCAAAAGGGTGAGATCGATTTCTTCGAGGGAAATATTAATAGAATACGTTCGTTCAAATTTATTTGCATTTACAGCCGTTACTATATACGCATCTTCAAAGGTTGAATCTAAAAATCGAGCTTTTTTAGATCCGGAAGCGACATCATCAAACAGGTTACCATTATTGTTTTCATCTTCTAACCGTGTAAGTGTGGCATCTCCGTCATCATTATCGTCCAAATAATCGGGAGTTCCGTCGCCATCGGTATCTTGAGCATCCGATAAGTCGCCATCATCATTTGGGTCTGGATTTTCATTTAACGTAAGTACATTGTCGCCATCATCATCATTGTCTTTATAATCATCAATACCATCCCCATCCCAATCTCCATCATACTCAAGAGCGTTTGGCACGCCATCATTATCATCATCTTCAAAAGTGGACGTAAAAATAACCCTACCGCTTTCGGCCTTATAATCTTGACTTACAGAGACTGAGGCATCTGGAATTACTTGACAAATATAGTCCGTTGGGTCGCCTGTATAGGTTCGGTAATTGAATCGTACAGTGCTGCTATTGAGGGACATTTCTGTGACCTCCTCAGGAGTTGAAGGTTTTAAAATAGCTTCGGTGGTTTCATTCTTCGGAAACAAAAGCATGAGAGATTCGTAAGGATCTTCTTTGGTGTCGTATAATATATAACTATTGGTATTGATTTCGCAAAGTGTTAGGTTTTGATCAAAATCAAATTCAACATTAAGAACATCCCCATCATCACAGGACAGAAAAAAACTACAACTAAATAGTAAAATTAAAACGGATCGCATATCAAACATATTTTATACAAAAGTAACCGATTTGTTAATTAGTTTGAAAGTTATTTGACAATAATTTAATTTGATTAAATTTGTTGCAAACCAGAACGCTTATGAATTCAATTTATTTAGACAACGCTGCAACCACACAAGTAAGAGATGAGGTGATTGGTAAGATGGCGTCGGTCTTAAAATCTTGTTATGGAAATGCTTCTTCAACCCATGGTTTTGGGCGTTCTTCTAAATCTATTATCGAAAGTTGTCGCAAACGTATTGCAGCTCATTTTAATGCGTTGGTTTCTGAAATAGTGTTTACATCAGGTGGGACCGAAGCGGATAATTTAGTACTTCAATCGGCCGTAAGAGATTTGAAAGTGACACATATCATCACCTCCAAAATTGAACACCATGCGGTGCTTCACACCGTTGACCAATTAGCGAGTGAATATGGAATCAGCATTAGTTATGTAGAAGTTTTAGCCAATGGAACAATTGATTATAAACATCTTGAATCGCTGTTAAAATCAACTCAAAAAACCTTGGTTTCATTGATGCATGTCAATAATGAAATAGGCACTATTTTAGACCTCCAAAAGGTGGCTGATTTGTGCCAATCGAATGCCGCGCTGTTTCATACGGACTCCGTTCAATCTGTTGGACACTATCCAATTGATTTACAAAAAATACCTCTCGATTTTTTGGCGGCGAGTGCACATAAATTTCATGGACCTAAAGGGATTGGTTTTGCCTACATTCGAAAAAATCTGGGGCTGAAGCCGCAAATCTTGGGAGGAACGCAGGAACGAGGCCTCCGTGCCGGAACTGAAAGTATTCATGATATTGTCGGATTAGACGAAGCTTTGTCGCTTTCCTATACACATCTTGAGGCTGAAAAAACCAAGGTTAAGGCCTTGAAATCCTATTTTATTGAGGAACTTACAACTCAATTACCATCGCTTAAGTTCAATGGTTGTTGTCATGATTTAGACCAAAGTACCTATACACTTATTAATGTATGTTTGCCTGTTTCAGCGGCAAATGCGCCGATGTTTCTGTTTCAACTGGATTTAAAAGGGATTGCATGCTCCAAAGGAAGTGCCTGCCAGAGTGGAAGCGGAAAAGGCTCTCATGTGTTAGCAGAAATTCTTTCGGACGAAGACCTTATGAAGCCTTCCATCCGGTTTTCATTTAGTATTTATAATACCAAAGAAGAATTAAAGCATGTAGTCGATATTTTGAAGGATTTAGTCAACGAAACGACGTCTTAAAATCGCATCCCTAATCTCACATTAAATACACGCGGCGTCAAGTAATTTGGAATCGCATACTGACGTTTAGAATACACATCTCTTACCCATGTATTTGTAATTGAATTTTGAACATCAAACATGTTAAAAATTTCGACTCCAACAGATAATTCTTTAAATCGTTTTTTCCATCCATTTTTAGAAGTGCTCTTGGTATCAATAATCACATAAGACATGCCAACATCGGCACGCTTATAATCGGGCAGTCGATTTTGATAATTATAAGGACTCGCATAACTTGGAGAGCCTCCAGGAACACCAGTATTGTAAACGAGGTTTAGATACATTTTTAGGTTTGGTATTTTAGGTACATAATCCTGAAAAAGAATTCCAAATTTCAAACGTTGATCGGTGGCGCGCGCGATATACCCTTGGTTGCTAATGTTCTCTTGAGTGTTTAAATATCCAAAAGAAAACCAGGATTCAGTGCCGGGAACAAACTCCCCATTGAGACGTAAATCCAACCCATAGGCATAGGCTTTTGCATTATTATCTGCGGCGTATCGAATGCGCACGTTTTCAACGGTGTACGGATTTACATCTGATATGTTCTTATAATATGCTTCGGAGACCAGTTTAAAAGGACGGTCCCAAATTTTAAAACTATAATCATTAGCGAGAACAAAATGCACTGATTTTTGTGCTTTAACATTGGTATTGACGAGCCCATCACTATTTCTAAGCTCACGGTAAAATGGCGGTTGGTAATACAATCCACCACTCAAGCGAAATAACATATCCTTGTTCCAGTCGGGTTTAATTGCCAGTTGTACGCGTGGCGCCAGTTGTAATATTGGTCTTCCAACCGATTGTTTGGTTTTTTTAATACCAACGCCTTGTACCGTCCACTCATGGTAGCGCACCCCAATATTGGCATAAACCTCATGCTCTCCAAGCATGCTTCTAACGTTCCATTGTCCGTAGGCTTGGACGCGGTTTATTTGGGTATTGTTGGTCGAACGGATGTTTTTATAATGGACTAAAGGCCCTTCATAAGGATTGTAAGGTTGATCGTTCACACGAGAAAATTTTGGTGGATTTATTGAAAACCCCGCAGAATCAATCACTTCCCATTCGACGATCCGGTCGCGAATGTCCTCATGCGTATATTTTATAGACCATTCAAAATTATGGTCACCAGAAGTTAAATGTCCTTTGTGTTCTACATTTGTGATTAGGGCATCCAAATCGTTTCGGGCATGGTTAATTTGAGATCCAATCCCTTCCGAAAACTCTACTTCTCCTAAATCTTCATCTCCAATATTACTGTTCACTTCGCCTAAGCGGTATTGAGCTAAAATATCAAAATACTCTTGTTCGGTCGTATGAAAGGTCGAAGTAATTAGTTTTAATGTCAGATTTTCATTTACAAAATAACTCCCTTTAAAGGCCCCAAAATAGGTCTGGTATTTATCATTTTCTTGGCCTTCATAAAACACAATTAACGCTAAGGGATCTTGCAAGGTTCCAAAATTCGTTTGACGACTTTGAGGTTGGTAGTTATAATCGTTGATGGCTAAATTCCCTAAAAAGCTTAAATGAAATTTATCTGAAAATTTATAGGTCAAATACGTTTGAGCATCGGCAAATTTTGGTGTAAAATTCGTTTCGGTTTCTTTAGAATCCACCAACAAACTGTTATCGCGATAACGAAGTCCGACCAAAGCTGAAAACTTAGAGTCTTTGCTCACACTTTCGGCTGTTACACTGCCGCCTAATAAACTTAAATCTGCCTGCACACCAAATTCTATTGGAGTTCTATAAGTAATGTCTAAAACAGAGGATAATTTATCGCCATATTTGGCTTGAAATCCGCCTGCAGAAAAATCTAAATTCTGAACCATATCGGAATTCACAAAATTAAGGCCTTCTTGTTGACCAGAACGCACCAAAAACGGACGGTAGACTTCAATTTCATTGACATACACCAAATTTTCATCAAAATTCCCTCCTCGAACCGAGTATTGCGTACTTAATTCATTGGAGATATTTACGCCAGGAAGCGTTTTTAATAAATTTTCAACACCTGGCTGCGCCCCTTTGATCGTACGAATCAGTTGTGGTGATATGGTAGTAACGCCTTCCAATTCTTTTCGTTTTGAGCCTCTAATGACGATGGTTTCAATCTGCTCATAATTTGTTTTTAGAACAGGGTTAAATTCGAGTTCTTCTCCATTTTTTAAATTAAATGGCGCTTCTAAATATTTGTAATTAAGATGTGAAAATCGAATTTTAGCAGTTTCATTTGCAGGGATTTTTAACAAATAAAATCCATTTATATTAGTTGTCGTCCCTCTGTTATTAGTAATCACATTGACTCCCGCAATTGGTTCGTTACTTTCGTTGAGAACGACTCCGCGCAAGGTTGCAGATTGACAGAGAGCAACGGATGGTAAAATAAAAATTAGGAGTAAACATTGGTAAGTTGCAGTTGATTTCAAATTATAAAAGTATTATTTTCTGTAAAATATAGATTCAAATGTAGAACTATTTCCAACATTATCGGTTACAATGATTTTTAAATTATTTTTTGTATCGGTGACCACACCATCATTAAAATCGTGGGTTAAAGTTTCGGTTTTAGTGTCGTATTCCATTAAAATCCAACGACCATTTAGAGTTGCTCTGTAATTTTTCACACCCGTTATGCCATCCGAAATTTTTACTTTCAAATATCGATACTTACTTAGCCAACTATTATTTTTAAAATTTATTGCCTTTATTTTTGGCTTTTCAGCATCGATGCCAAGGGTGTAGTTGCCTAAATATTTGGTGCGTGCTGTGAGTATGTTGCCTCTTTTTTTGGTAGAGGTGTAGTAGAGTTTGTTCCCATAGCGTGATACACTTCCAATAAATAACTTGTCCTTATCGGTTCCTTTGTATTGACTGATATCAAAATTAATAGTCATGGATTTTTGCAAAGGAATGTTTGCTTTGTGAAGTTTTAAAGTGTCATTCATAACGTCAAAACCAATGGCTACATCTTCATAAAAAGAGTTTTTATAAATTTGAACCTTCACAGGACCTTTTTCTAAAAGTGTTTCTTCAGAAGCAATGATCTGTTGTAAATGCTGAGATTTAGGTGCTGTTTTGGGCACGTCTTTTTGAATTCCTAGAATTGGGATGGTCAATTTGGATTGGTTGCCTTTAAAGTCACTCACACTAACTTTATAAACAGAACTAGTGTTGTCCTCTATGGTTACAATGCCACGATTATGATGGTTTTTAAAAAGTTTTAACGGGTTGTTTTTTTCAATAAATAATTTCTGAATCCGTTTTTTTGTTTCATAAAAATAGCCATAATCAATATAGCGATTCAGGTGTTTTGTTTCATTAAATGAAAAACGTTTAAAATCAACCTCTAAACTTTTAGCACCATTAAAAGTGGATTCAATTAAGCTGACTCCATTTTTGTTGGCTGCATAATCTTGACGATCGGTAGTAATAATTCCAAAACCAATTTCCCCAAAGGCCGTAATTTGCTCCGTTTTATATGTTCCATCAGGTAACTTTATCAACCTAATTTTTACTCTGGAGTCCTGCCCATTGATGTGACTGCCTTCAGATAAGGGATATCCATACAGTTCATACACCACAGGATTGGTGGTGTCTTTTATATCCAAACCAAACAACATGGGATTCATGGGGCGTTCTTGTTTATCTCTAATTTCAAAATGGAGGTGAGGTCCACCAGAACCTCCAGTATTTCCGGTATAAGCAATCACTTCTTTAGCAGCTACTTTGAGCGTTTCGGCTTTTGGAAATAATTCCAGTTCAAACGTTTCTTTTGTATACTGTTGTTGTTTGACATAGGCTTCAATAGTTGGAGAAAACTTTTGAAGATGCGCATAGACCGTTGTGTAGCCGTTGGGATGGGTAATGTACAAGGCTTTTCCATATCCATACCTTGAAATTTTAATACGACTAACGTAGCCATCAGCAGAGGCATAGGTTTTAAAACCTTCTTTTCCTTGTGTTTTTATGTCTAATCCTGAATGAAAATGATTGGAGCGTAGCTCAGCAAAGGTCCCAGATAAAACCAATGTGATATCGAGAGGGCTTGAAAAATAATCTTGAGGGTATGGATTTTGAGCGTTACAAAATGAAATCAAAAAAATAAGGGAATAGAAACCAGCTTTCATAAAATTTAATAGAGATGCTAATTTATACAATTGAATGTAAATAGAAAAATAAAACACACATATCAATTGAGGTACAGAAATAAATTAAAATTTACGTTAAAACAATTGGGTTATTAAGTATGGAATGTTAAATTTGTAAAATAGGTATTGTAACTGCAAATGAGTAAAATCGAGCTAATTGTCAATTCTTTAGAACAAAAAGTGCAACGAGTTTTGCATAAAATGACTGAATTAAAAAAAGACAATGCAATTTTAAAAGAAGAATTACTCAAAGCAAATGCTTTATGTTCAAAGCAGATGCAAACATTGAAGCAGTATGAGGACGATTATAAGACACTCAAATTTGCAAATTCAATCCTTGGCAGTGACGACAGTAAAAGAGAAACGAAGCTTAAAATTAACTCTTTAATCAAAGAGATTGACGATTGCATATCAAATTTGTCAGATTAAAGCTTAGAGTATATGAGTGAACGGTTAAAAATAAAATTATCTATAGGCAATCGAGTATATCCATTGACTATCACTCCCGATCAAGAAGAGGGGCTTCGAATGGCCGCCCAGAAAATTGAGACGACGATTAAGCAATTTGAGAAGAGTTACTCTGTTCAAGACAAGCAAGATGTATTGGCCATGTGCGCCCTTCAATTTGCAACTCAAAACGAACAAAAAACTATTAATAATACAAGTTTAAATGAAGATTTAGAAACGCGTCTGATAGCTGTAGACGAATTATTAGAGGCTCATTTAGACAACAACGTTCTTTAAATAACATTAGGTTACTGCCTATATTGATCATTTTTTTGATAAACTCAACGGAAATTCTTAAAAAGGAGTGCGTTTAAGTTGTAAAAGCATGCTGTCTTGTTACAGATCCTTGATCAGCTTTTCAACTCTAAATCTTGTATTTATGGAGTTTATACAAAATCCCGATTGATGTAGGCTTTTTTTTTAAATTAAACTATCAACTATGGAATCCAACATTATACTCATCGGCTTAGGAGCTGCAGTCTTAGGACTTGTCTTAGGACTCATCATCTCCAATATCCGTGAAAAAAGCAACGCGTCTCAACTCACCAAAAATGCGAAACGAGAAGCCAACGTTATTCTTTCTAAAGCAAAATCAGAAGGAGAATCAATAAAAAAAGATAAAATATTTCAAGCGAAAGAACGGTTTTTAGAGTTAAAATCCGAACATGAACAAGTCATTTTATCGAGAGAAAAGAAAATAAGCGAAGCCGAAAAACGCACTCGTGACAAAGAATCTCAAATTTCTTCAGAACTTTCTAAAAACAAAAAACTATCCGCCGACTTTGAAACTAAAATCAAGGATTATGATCATCGTCTCGAAATCCTTAAGAAACGGAAAGAAGAAGTAGAAAAAGCCCACAAAAGTCAAATACAACAATTGGAAGTTATTTCTGGATTGTCTGCGGAAGATGCCAAGCATCAATTGATAGAGTCTTTAAAATCGGAAGCTAAAAACGACGCCATGGTTTTTATCCAAGATACTATGGAAGAAGCCAAGTTGACTGCCGAGCAGGATGCGAAGAAAATCATCATTAACACCATTCAACGCATCGGAACTGAAGAGGCGGTTGATAATTGTGTATCCGTGTTTAATATTGAATCAGACGATGTTAAGGGGCGAATTATTGGACGTGAAGGTCGTAACATTAGAGCGATTGAAGCGGCGACTGGGGTTGAAATTATAGTCGACGATACGCCAGAAGCAATCATCCTATCCTGTTTTGACTCGGTGCGAAGAGAAGTGGCACGTTTATCCTTACACAAACTAGTCACAGATGGTCGTATTCACCCAGCGCGTATTGAAGAAATTGTAAAGAAAACTCAAAAACAAATCGAACAAGAGATCATTGAAGTTGGGAAACGAACCGTTATTGATCTAGGAATTCATGGTTTACATCCGGAATTAATTAAAACCGTAGGACGTATGAAATACCGTTCGTCTTATGGTCAGAATTTATTACAACACTCCAGAGAAGTTGCAAAACTGTGTGGCGTGATGGCTGCAGAATTAGGAATTAATCCAAAATTAGCTAAACGAGCAGGACTGCTTCATGATATTGGAAAAGTGCCAGATGCAGAAGCCGATATGGAAACACCACATGCGATTTTAGGCATGCAGTGGGCCGAAAAATATGGCGAAAATGCCGAAGTATGTAATGCCATTGGCGCGCATCACGACGAAATTGAAATGAAATCGTTAATGTCTCCAATTGTACAGGTATGTGATGCGATTTCTGGCGCACGTCCAGGCGCACGTCGTCAAGTCTTGGATTCTTATATACAACGTCTTAAAGATCTTGAAGAGATTGCTTTTGGATTTAGTGGAGTTCAAAAAGCCTATGCGATTCAAGCCGGTCGTGAACTTCGTGTGATTGTTGAAAGTGAAAAAGTAACTGATGAAAAAGCAGGAAATTTATCCTTTGAAATTTCACAAAAAATCCAAACGGATATGACCTATCCAGGACAAGTGAAGGTGACCGTGATACGTGAAACTCGTGCAGTAAATATTGCAAAATAAAATAACCAAGGTTATTATCATAAAAAAAGCAGCTTTCGGGCTGCTTTTTTAGGTTCTAGGGTGAAACTTAAACATCACGTCTTTTAGGTGGCTTTTATCAACGTGCATATAAATTTCGGTAGTTGTGATGCTTTCATGCCCCAACATCAGTTGAATGGCTCTTAAATCGGCCCCATTTTCTAGAAGGTGAGTCGCGAAGGAATGTCGAAACGTATGAGGAGAGATTTTTTTTTGAATTTCTGCTTTTACCGCCAAGCTTTTTACAATGGTAAAAATCATCGCTCGGGAGAGTTGTTTGCCGCGTCGGTTTAAAAATAAGGTATCGTTAAAAGAGGGTTCAATCTTCATTTGAACACGAACGTGGTCTTTATATAAATTGATATATTTCTGAGTTAACGGTCCAATCGGGACAAAACGTTGTTTATCGCCTTTGCCTGTGACTTTGATAAAACCTTCCTCAAAAAATAAATCTGAAATTTTAAGTTCTGTAAGTTCACTCACACGCAGCCCACAACTGTACAAGGTTTCTATAATGGCACGGTTGCGTTCGCCTTGAGGATTACTTAAATCAATCGCGGCTACAATACGATCAATATCATTTACAGATAGTGAATCGGGTAATTTGCTTCCTATTTTGGGAGCTTCAATGCGTTCTAAGGGATTTGTATTGCGTAAATTTTCAAAAATTAAGTAATCAAAAAAACTCCGTAGTCCAGAAATTACACGCGATTGTGTTCGGGGATTGACGGTTTTGGCCAGTTCATAAATAAACTGTTGAACCGTTTCTGATTCAATTTTAAGCGGACTCAATTTGATCGCATGGGTTTCTAAAAAAACAATCAATTTCTGAACGTCTAAATTGTAGTTGTTAACCGTATGCATGGACATGCCACGCTCAATTTTTAAGTATAAAGAAAAATCTTTTAAGGCCTCATTCCACTTCATTTGGATTGGTGTTGTACGCTTTTATTGATTCGTTTTTATTTTTTTTTAACATCGCTTTTGTGACTACGGTTCTAAATCCAATATGATCGGAACCAGAGTCTTGGGTTGTGCCCATTCGCGCAGAAATTCGAAAGCTCGCACAATAAGATTCATGGCATAAAAACGAGCCACCTTTTATAACATATTCCGTTTCATAGGGGTTGTTAGGATTGTAAAATCTATCCGATCCTTTCGGATTGTTTTGTACGGATTTGGTATCTATTTCGTTGTAATAATTGAGATTGAATAAATCATTAGTAAGCTCCCATACATTTCCTAACATGTCATAAAGACCAATAGAATTTGCGGGGAAAGACCGCACGGGGGCAATCAACTCAAAGCCATCTTCAGGGATGTTTTTGACTGGAAACACGCCCTGCCATGTATTCGAATTTTGGTTGAGCAGATCTGAATTATCGCCCCAAGTATAGATAGATTCATCATATTGACCTTGTGCAGCAGCTTCCCATTCGGCTTCTGTAGGCAATCGTCTGTTTGCCCATTTACAATAGGCTAAAGCATCTTCTATTGCTACATGAACTACTGGGAAATGATCTTTACCGTCTATATTGCTTTGAGGGCCTTCGGGGTGTTTCCAATCCGCTCCAATTTTCCAAGTCCACCATTGGGTATAATTATTCATGTCCTGAACAGCATTCACATTTTTATTAAAAATCAAACTTCCCGGTTGTAAAATAGAGTCGTGAGGTTTAGGGGTATTTGGAGGTAGTTGAGTTTGCATCATTTCCCAATTAATAGTGCGCTCGGCAACAGTCTTGTAGGAAGTCGCATCTACAAACGTTCTAAATTGTGCGTTGGTAACTTCGGTAATATCAATATAAAATCCATCGACTTGTACGAGGTGCCCAGGTTTTTCACGTGGCATCGCAAACGGATCTCCATCCTTTGCACCTTGAACAAATGTTTTAGATGGCACCCACACCATCCCTTTGGGCGCTGGAGTAGGGATCGAGTAAACGGGAGTTCTAGAGGACTCATTTTTGTTATTGTTTTTACAACTAAAACAGATGAAAAAAAGTAGGATAGAACCTGATAATACAAATGAATATTTGGACTTCATAATGAAACTCGTATTTAATGGACGTAAGTTATTAGCATTACAAATATAACAAAGTGAATTTATAAATGCGGTCTTACCCTTAAAAACAGTTGTATTTTGATATTATAACTTTAGGTTTCGACTCGTATTAATTAAGAACGCATATAGATGTTTTTGTTTAAGCAATAAATAAATACATAAAACAAGGATGATTCTTTCAATACTTTCTTTGGTTTTTTATGATTTTTAAAATACATTTATCATAGAATTCAGATCCCAAGTCTAATTCTTCACAACCAATTGATTTTTTTGAGATAACGGTTTTTCCCTCATTTAAGCTTTATCCTAGGGAATAATTTTCTGGATTAATTTTTTAAGTATCATTCATTATGAAAAATCAAACCATCCTAATTTTAATGATCGTTGCTTCAATGCAAGTCCGTGCGCAACAGGAAAAAAACACGTATATTAATGTAGCAATTGGCTTAGGGTTTAGCTACCCAACAGATGATGTTGATATTTCTGGGTCTGGGTTTTATGTACAAGGCGAATATGTACACACACTCAAAAAATGGATTGATATCCGTCCATATACCGGATTAATTTTAACCAAAACAAATTCGGATTATAACGATAAATACGGCACTGACTTCAAGTCTTCTGCGAATGCTTTGTTAATTGGAGGAAAGGCTCGGATTATAGCACCAATTCCGTGGTTTGCTCCTTATGTTGAAATAAGAATAGGAGCTTCGATCGGTTCTTTTGAGACTGTGAATCCATTTACTAATATTGAGAAAAGTGGTGTGTTTTTACACATCCCTTGGTCTATTGGTTTGAAGATAGGCCCTCACCGAAATTATGATTTCTCCTTTTCTTATTATGATCATCCAAGTGTAAAACAGTTTATTGGAGCCGCAGCCGTTGGATTTTCATTTCGATTCAATAGTAATCAATAAGAGGTACTTAATATTTTTAAGCTATAATATATTTTGAGACTCATTTAATTGCAAATTTCACAGGTTCGAATTTTAAATTCTTTAACAAAGTTATAAAAAAAAAAGAGGCTGCTTTTGGGCAGCCTCTTTTTAATAATAGTTTGGATTCAGAATTTTTATTCTGCAATAAAGGAGTATATATAGTCACCTTCATCTTCATACTCGTCTTCTTGATTAGATGAAAATATTGCTTCCATATCGGTTAGAGATTCAATGCTAATAAGTTCATCGCCGTCTCCTACGTAAAAAGAAGTCTGAGTTTCATCAGACCAAGACCAAGGTTCTGTTAAAACTTTCGTTCCATTTGAGCTTCCGTAAAAAACAAATGTATAGGTTCCATAAGCGGAAAAGGTTAGTTTTATTTTGGTTGATGGCGTACAGCCTTCTATATAAATTTCCTCTCCGTAGTTGTATTCATATTCATAACATGCATCGTCGTACCATTGGTTTGATATATCTACACCATCTTCTGTCATTGAAACAAATGTCCAAGTTGATATTAATTTGGCATGATTAGAATCTGTATCAGAAGGATCGCTTTCATCCATTGGATCTCCTTTGTTTGTTGAATAATCTCCCTCAAGATTATTACAAATTATATACTCAGAATCCTCGGGGATATTCAACTCTATCGTAAATGTAGCATTGAGACTCTCGTTTGTTTCGCTAACAACAATATTTGTCAGGGTAGCAATGGTGGTGTTGGACATTTCTAAATTTAAATCCACACTCGTCACAAACCCGTTAGCATCGGTATTTAATACATAGGTTCCAAAAACGGCTTCTATTTCTTGGTTTACATAAAAACCAATAATGTAATAATCGTCTGTAAACTCAATAAAACTGAAGATACATGTATTCGATGTAATTCTAGCGGAATTAGAAAAATTCCATTTTCCGTAAATAGTTTTTTTAGCTTCTATTGGCGTTTGTTCAGAAACCGTCCCAGTGGCATCTAAAGTTGTAATTCCATTGGTTGTTTCTACAGTGACAGAGTCATCACTTCCACAGGCGGAGAAGACTACAATGACACATAAATAAAGTAATTTTTTCATAATTCTAAAAGTTAAATTTAATTTCAAAAATACAGTTTTTATTTTAAAAAGATTCAGTTTAGTTGCAATAAAACTCGACCAGCTTGTTTAAAAGTTTATTTAATTTGAAATGATTTTAAACGTTTAACAGTAAAAACCACTAATATGCGGCGTTTAATAGAAGTTTTTTTTAAACAAAAAACCCATAACTTTCGTTATGGGTTTCTTAGTGCGGAGAGTAAGGGATTCGAACCCCTGGAGGTGTGACCCTCAACAGTTTTCAAGACTGCCGCATTCGACCACTCTGCCAACTCTCCAGTCGGCTGCAAATATAAAAGGCTTTTTAGTTCTAGCAAATACTTTTAGTATTTATTTTTAAAAAATAATAATATTGCTTTTTAAGCATTAATTAAGAAAAACAGTTCGCTATCTACTTTAATATTTTATACTTTTGAAAAAACTTTTATTTATGGATATTATTGAGGCGCTTGAATGGCGCTACGCGACCAAAAAATTTGATTCTGAGGCGATCATCCCAGAAGCCACTATAGAATTACTTAAACAGGCTTTTAACCTTACTGCAACTTCCTATGGCCTTCAGCCAGTTAAGTTGTTGTTGATTCGTCATAAAACAACTCTAAACGACTTGGTGCCCTTATCCATGAATCAACCTCAGGTTGGGCAAGCCTCTCATTTATGTGTGTTTTGTGTCGATATGAGTATTGATGAAGCATACATTCGAGATTATTTTGAGCGGATCAAATCCATCCGACAAACTCCGGATGCAGTTTTGAGTTCCTTCAGAGACAGCATCATTAGTAGTTTTGATAAAAAATCGGAAGAAGATTTGTTTAACTGGGGCATCAAACAAGCGTATTTGGCTCTTGGCAATATGCTCACTGTCTGTGCGACTCAAGGCATAGATGCCTGTCCAATGGAAGGTTTTGATCCACAACAATACGATCGCTTTTTTAATTTAAAAGAAAAAGGCTTAAGATCTGCATTGATCATGCCTATCGGATACCGTGCCGAAGATGACATGTTTAGAACGATGAAAAAAGTGAGAAAACCCCTCAACGAATCAATTATAGAATTTAAATAATTTATAAATGCCTGGATTTGAATTATTTGGTGATGCCGAACGAAAAGAAGTACATGATGTACTTGATAGTGGCGTTTTAATGCGTTACGGTTTTGATGGCATGCGTCAGGGTCATTGGAAAGCAAAGGAATTGGAACACGCCATCCAATCTCGATTTGAGGTGAACCATGCTCAACTTCTTTCAAGTGGAACCGCTGCAGTGAGTTTAGCACTTGCATCGGCTGGCATTGGAGCGGGAGATGAAGTCATCATGCCATGTTTTACATTCGTGGCTAGTTTTGAAGCCATTATCATGTTGGGAGCCACGCCAATTATTGTGGATATTGATGACACGCTGACTTTAGACATCGATGCAGTAAAAGCCGCTGTGACGCCAAAAACCAAAGCGATCATGCCAGTGCATATGTGTGGGAGTATGGCCAATTTAAACGCGCTTCGTACCATTTGTGATTCCAACAATTTAATACTAATCGAGGATGCCTGTCAAGCAATAGGAGGGATGTACGATGGAAAAGCACTGGGAACCATTGGCGATTTAGGCTGTTTTTCGTTTGACTTTGTAAAAACCGTCACTTGTGGAGAAGGCGGCGTTGTGATCACTAACAATCAAAAGTATTATACAAATGCCGACCATTATTCCGATCATGGTCACGATCATGAGGGATCAGATAGAGGTGCTGAAACGCATCCGTTTTTAGGGTATAACTTCCGAATTTCGGAGTTAAATGCAGCGGTGGGTTTAGCACAATTTCGTCGCTTAGATGATTTTATTGCAATTCAAAAAAAGCATTATACAATTATTAGAAATGAATTATCTAACATAGCAGGACTTACTTTTAGAACCGTTCCAGAAGGTGGCGAAGAAAGTTATGCGTTTTTAAATTTCTTTTTAGAAGATTTGGACACGGCCCGAAAGGTGAGTCATTCGTTTAAAGACAATGGGATCGATGTTTGTTTTCATTATTTTGATAACAATTGGCATTACATTCGTAAATGGGACCATCTAACAACTCAAAAATCGTTGTTTCCTTTAAGCAAAGAATTGAAAGAAGGTTTGTCGTATTTGAAAGATAAAACGTTTGAAAAGTCAGATCATTTTATTGGTCGAAATATTTCGTGCTTGATCAAATTATCTTGGACCGAAGCAGAGGTAATCCAAAGAGCCAAAACCATGGCTACACTTATTCGAGAATCGATTGCTTAGTAGTTGATGTATTCCACAATTTCTAAACCATAGCCGATCATTCCAACGCGTTTTTTTTGTTCGCTGTTTGAAATCAATCCTAGTTTGTGAATATTCAGATCGTGAAGGATTTGCGCCCCAATTCCAAAATCTTTAGAATCCATATCAATACTTGGTGCTTTGGTTACTATTCCTGCTTTTTGGGTGTTTTTTACAATATCCAAGCGTTTTAAAAGATTTGCCGGTTGAATACTCTGATTGATAAATATAATAGCGCCTTTTCTGTGTTTGTTAATAAGCTTAAACATACCGTCGAGTTGGTGGTCCGCATTATTAGTCAACGTTCCTAAAATATCATTATTGACAAGGGTTGAGTTGATTCGCGTTGGAACCGTTTCATCGGTACTCCAAGTGCCTTTAGTTAATGCAATATGAACCGCATCATTTGTGGTTTGTTGATAAGCTCTTAATCTGAAATCGCCAAAGCGAGTTTCAATTTGGAAATCTTGTTTTTTCTTGATTAAAGAATCGTGTTCCATTCGGTATGCCACCAAATCTTCAATCGAAATTATTTTTAAATCAAATTTATCTGCGACCACTCTCAATTCGGGTAAACGCGCCATGGAGCCATCATCATTTAAGATCTCAACTAAAATTCCAGCCGGTTGAAACCCAGCCAAACGAGCTAAATCGACCGCTGCTTCTGTATGTCCGGTACGTCTAAGTACGCCGCCATTTTTTGCTTTTAAAGGAAAAATATGACCTGGACGTCCTAAATCGTGGGGTTTGGTGGCAGAATCGACCAAGGCTTTGATTGTTTTTGAGCGATCTGAGGTCGAAATACCTGTTGTACATCCATTTCCAATCAAATCCACTGAAACGGTAAACTGTGTGTTGTGTAACACCGTATTGTTTTGAACCATCATATTAAGTCCGAGTTCATCACATCGAGTTTCTGTGAGTGGAGCACAGATCAAGCCACGACCGTGTAAAGCCATGAAGTTGATCATTTCTGGAGTTACTTTTTCTGCAGCTGCAATAAAATCACCTTCATTTTCTCTATTTTCATCATCAACCACCACAACTACTTTTCCGAGTCGAATGTCATTTATAGCATCTTCAATACTATTTAATTTCGTTTTTCCTTGTGTAGGTTGTTCTGTAATTGACATACTTATTTTTTTTGTAAAGATATTATAAGTAATCTATTCCTTAACTAATTTTAGATAAATCTTCCGTCATTTTTTTGCTAAAATAGATTCGATATAGAACAAAGAGAGGGAGTCCTAATAGTATTAAAACAACCGAATTGGTCAAGAAATTTTTCTTTAAAAGGGTATAGAAATTAGATTGATTCAGCACTGTTTTTTTGAACAACATCATAAAGAGGATCAAAGCGATGATTGCGACCACAATCATAATGGATCCCAAAGTAGGAAATCCGTTGTTATTAAATAAGGAACCTCCCAATCCAAAGACCACCGCTACAAAATAGAGATAGACTGCTAGTTTAGAGTTTTCTTTGAAATCCGTCAAATGACGGATGCCCGTTTCATATTTTTCATTTAAAAGTTGACCACCCATTCTAAGTTCCAGTTCACTAATGCCTCTGTTTTTTAGATGCTCTAAGGCCACAGATTTGTAGTTGTAAGAAAGCCCAAATTGTCGATAATTTTTAACAATATCGATGAGTTGTTCGTTGCTAGAGTGTTCTAATTCATCACTGTTTTCAGAGGATGATATCGACGACGTCAAAACTTCTGTATTGGAGTTGACCCTGTTTTTAAGAGGAATCAAGATACTATCAAAATCAATCATAGCCCGATCCTTTGTGGCTCTATTTGTGAGATAAATACTAAAAGGAAGTACAATTAAAGTGGATAACCAGGTTGCAAAAACGGGGTTTAAACTACTGTCTTCTGCACTATTTTTAGCAAATAATCCGATAAAATGATAGGATAAAAATATGAGGATCGCAATGATGAGCGGCAATCCAATTCCCCCTTTTCGAATTAAAGCTCCCAACGGTGCTCCTACAAAAAACAGGATGATACATGAGAGACCTAAAACAAATTTATCATGCATTGAAATAATATGTTTATTTATATTAACTTCTGAAAGTAAGAGCGATTTTGATTTAATTTTTAAATCATCTTTGGCCGATGTAACAGAGTTCAGAGCTAAGTCGAGTAATTGGATGGCCTTTTTTTCTGAAAACAACTCCAGTATAACAAACTCATTTTGAATTGAATCAACCTCTTTTACGTTGTAAGCGACATTTAAATTTTGAGTATTAGAACGGTCTAGCATCTTTTTAGAAAACCCTTCTAGGACTTTATTTTTTGTTATATTAAGAGAGTCAATTGTAGTGCGCAGGTCTTGCACGCCCAGCATAGTGTAGCGTTTAGCGGACTGTTTGTCTTCATAGTTGATGTCATTAAACTGAGACACATCTATATTGATGATATATTTTTCAAAGGTACTTTTGGCTTGTGGTTTGTTTTTGGTTCGTTTGATGTAATTTTTGGGTTGTAGGTCATCATAATAATTCCCATCAATCAATACCAGCTGAAGGATATCTGAGTTCTCATTACTAATAAATTGTCCAGTGTTCGATTTGATAACTGTATTGTTGACATTAGAATTCCCTTTTTTCTGGTGAATAATCACATCTCTTAAAAAGGAGCCGTTTTCTCCACTTTTTTCGGCAACTTTAATATTGATATCTGCGAGTTGATTAAATTGTCCCTCGGCGATCACCATTGCAGGTTTGACCTTAGCTATATTTTTTCGAAGATTATAAAAGCTATATTCTGCGGCAGGAATGACGTTATTGGCAAAGAAAAAACTAATTACTGCAAGCAGTACAATAAACACACTGAGACTCTTCATGGCTCTTTGCAAAGAGATTCCGGTAGATTTCATGGCCGCAAACTCATAGTTTTCGGAAAACCCACCAAACACCATAATGGAGGCCAATAAAATGGTAAGCGGTAATACGAGCGCTACAATTCTGGGAGATACATAAAGTAAAAATTTCAGGATGACTTCAATTTCTAATTCCTTTCCAGCGAGTTCTGAAATATACACCCATACCGATTGTAACAAAAAAATCATCATTAGGATCAAAAAGACACTAAAAAATGTTTTTAAAAAGGTCGTGAGTATGTAGCGGTCTAAGAGTTTCAATATAAATTCCTAATCTAAGTTATTGATGTAAAAATCACTATAATTTGATGCATCAAAGGTAAATAAGGTTTCGGACAAAGGCTGATTTGTTTTAAAAGAATTTACGGTTAAAATGGTTTTAGTGCTGTTGGTACCAATTTCTATAAGTCGATACACATGTTTAGTATTAATATCAACCCCTAATAACACATATTTAATTTCGGTTGTGCTATCTATTGGGTCCAAACGAACGTATTGAATTTTTCGCCCTTGTATATTTTGAATGATATCCATTTTATAATTATAACCATTTTCATAAAAGGTCAGCATTTTACTCGGGGTAATTGTGTTTTCATCTGCAGTATTGAAACTTGATATGGTGACTTCTTCATCTTCTGGACTGATAGTATAAAGCGATTCTCCATCAAATATGCGCGTTAACCCTAAGATGTTTAGAAAATATTTTTCATTGGCTAATGTAATATTACCACGAGTTTCTTGGTTTATATTTTCTTCAGAATTCTCTAAGACATATTTGAATTCAAGAACCATATTGTCATAGCTTTTAACTTTGGCACTCACTGCTTCCAAAAGCGTTTGGGCTTCTGGTTCGCGATTTTGAGCCAGACCGATAGTCCAACTAAACACACATAGAATAGATACTAATAGTTTCATAGTTTTTTAACTGCTTTGTTCTTGATCTAAAAACTGATTCAAGGAAATAATGTCTGGAATCAATACTTGTCGAGCTTTGCTGCCTTCAAAATTTCCGACAATGCCAGCGGCTTCTAATTGATCGATTAACCGTCCCGCACGATTGTATCCCAATTTTAACTTTCGTTGTAATAGAGATGCAGACCCTTGCTGTGCATTGACAATTACTTCTGCTGCTTCCCTAAACAATAGATCTCTTTCGTTGATATCATTATCAAGACTTGTGCCAGAATCTTCACTAATATATTCAGGTAAAATATAAGCCTCTGGATACGCTTTTTGAGAGCCAATATATTCGGTGAGTTTTTCCACTTCTGGGGTGTCCACAAACGCACACTGAATACGAACCATGTCATTTCCTTGCGTATATAACAAATCTCCACGACCAATCAATTGATCAGCACCCGAACTGTCTAAGATAGTTCGAGAATCTATTTTAGAAGTCACACGAAACGCAATACGCGCCGGGAAATTTGCTTTGATGATACCTGTAATTACATTTACTGAGGGACGTTGGGTTGCAATAATAAGGTGAATACCAATGGCTCTTGCCAACTGTGCTAATCGTGCAATGGGTGTTTCAACTTCCTTACCAGCCGTCATAATTAAATCTGCAAATTCATCGACAACCAACACGATATAAGGTAAGTATTTATGTCCGTCATTCGGGTTTAATTTACGGGCCTTAAACTTATCGTTATATTCTTTAATATTTCTACAAAATGCATTTTTGAGCATTTCATATCGATTGTCCATCTCAATACATAATGAATTCAGAGTATTGATTACTTTTTTATTATCGGTAATAATGGCTTCTTCGCAGTCTGGGAGTTTTGCGAGGTAATGGCGTTCAATTTTATTAAACAAGGTCAGCTCCACTTTTTTAGGATCTACCAATACAAATTTCACTTCTGCAGGATGTTTTTTATAGAGTAATGAGGTGAGAACGGCATTTAATCCTACAGATTTTCCTTGACCTGTTGCTCCTGCCATTAAAAGGTGTGGCATTTTAGCCAAATCGACGACAAAGGTTTCATTGCTGATATTTTTACCTAAGGCTATCGGAAGTTCCATTTCAGATTGTTGAAACTTCTGAGATGCAATCACAGAATGCATTGACACAATGGTTGAATTTTTATTTGGCACTTCGATTCCGATAGTGCCACGTCCAGGAATTGGAGCAATGATTCGAATGCCTAAAGCCGACAGCGACAATGCAATATCGTCTTCTAAGTTTTTAATTTTCGAAATCCGTACGCCCGCTTCTGGAATAATTTCATAGAGTGTAACCGTGGGTCCAATGGTGGCTTTGATACTGTCAATACCGATTTTGTAGTTGTTGAGTGTTTCTACAATTTTATTTTTATTTTCTTCGAGTTCCTCTTGGTTAATGGTAATCCCTTCCGTGTCATATTTTTTAAGAAGGTCTAAAGAGGGGAATTTAAATTTAGAGAGTTCTAAGGTTGGATCGACTTCTCCAAAATCTTCCACCAATTTGGCCGCCAGATTATCCGTTTCAGAAGGTTCTTCTTCTAAAACTCTAATTTCCATTTCAAGGTTATCTTCAATTGATTCTGCAACCCTCTCGGTGTTCTCAGTTTCAGGAATTTCGACTTCCATATCGACATCTAAACTAGAGTGCTTAGAAATGGTTGGTTCTAAGTTTTCAAGGGGCATTTCGAAAGACGATTTATTAGACTCGGTATTATCATTATAAATAGAATCTGAATCCGATAATTCTGATTGAAGTTCTTTTTGGGTTTTCGCAAACAAGGCTCCGATTTGTTGTGGAGTGACTTTAAATCTGATGGCTATATACGAAATCATCAAAAACACCAATACCAGAGCGGTTCCAATTTTCCCGATATAATCTTGAGAAAAAAGATTGAGTTCGTAACCAATAATACCGCCTAAACTCGGGAAGTTCTCAAAGGCAAATCCAAACAAAACAGCAGACCAAATAATAATTAAGGTGCCCCAAAAACCAATTTCGAAATAAGCGTTTGCGAGAAGAATTAGACACCACAGTAATTCCGGAAAGAAAAATTAAACCCGAGACTAAAAAGGATGCGATCCCAAAGCCTTTATAAATGAGTAAATGACTCACCCAAGCCCCAACTTTACTTAACCAGTTGTTGGCGGTTGCATCGCGACTTGTAAAATCGCCTAAAACACTTTGGTCGCTCTGTCCAGTAAACAGATAGGAGAGAAGTGCTATAAATAAGAGAATCCCAAGAATAATTAAAAAACTACCCAGTACCAATCGTTGTGAATTGTTGAGGGCGAATTGAGAAATCGAAAATCGTTTTTTTGGTGTTGTTTTTTTGGACGTTTTGGCCATTGCTGTATCGACGGTTTTAACAAAAATACAAATTACTTGCGTTTATTCTATAACACTAGGTATTTTGTTTTAAATTTAATCGTATTTGGTTGATTTTTTAAGATTTTAAGGGGTATTCTTACGAAGGTTTTAGAAATTATATTGATTTTGTTTTTACAATATGATATTCAATTTGTACACTTTTTCATTTCTGTATGCCTTGAAAATCCAATTTAGAGAGAGGCTGGAAATAAAATTTATTTAATATTCATGAATTTTTCATCTTTTAGCATCATTTTTGCAATCGTATTATAAATCTTAAATTGTATTCAATTGAAAAAGCTATTTAAAATCCTTGGTATTTCGTTGTCGGTCGTTCTCTTAATCCTAATAGCAACGCCCTTTCTGTTTCAAAGTAAAATTAAAGAATCTGTTAAAACAGTATTAAACGATGCGGTCCATGCACACATTGATTTTGAAGACGTTAACTTAAGTCTTATAAGCAGTTTTCCGCAAGCAAATGTGTCCGTTCACAATTTAAAAGTCATCAACCTAAAGCCTTTTGAGGGCGATGCTTTAGCAACGATTAAATTGATGTCGTTTGAGATGCCCATAATGGAATTATTTAAATCATCAGATGAGGGTCCGATTGTGGTAAATTCAATTGCGATTGACCAAGCGCTTATCGCCATAAAATCAGACCAATCTGGGAATGTCAATTATGATATTGCTAAAGAATCTGAAAGTACGAGCACAGAAACCGAGGTTGTCAATACGGGCTTTGAATTTAATATTGATCATTACGCGATTACCAATAGCTACATCAGCTATCATGACGTAGCCTCAAAGACTTTTGTGGAGTTATCAGAACTAAACCACTCTGGAACTGCTGCTTTTTCAAATAAGATGTCAGAATTAAATACAATCACAGAAACACAGGTTCGTTTGGATGTAGATAGTACGAACTATTTAAATAAAACATCCATAAAACTAGACGCACTTCTAGATTTAGATTTGAAAAAACACAAATATACGTTTAAAGACAACAAAGCATTTATCAACCAATTACCATTGGAGTTTAATGGATATGTTAAGCTGTTGGATGCTGGTCAGGAAATAGATATCAGTTTTAAAAACACGAGTTCCTCTTTCAAAGATTTTCTAGGATTGATGCCCGAAGTCTATTCAAAAAACATAGAAGGTGTGTCCACAACAGGTAGTTTTAGTGTGGATGGATGGGTCAAAGGAGTGGTCACAGATACCACAATTCCGGCGATGGATGTGAACATTGTTTCAAATAATGCTTCGTTTAAATATCCTGACCTTCCTAAAGGCGTGGAGGCTATTTCGATCAACGCAAGCCTGAAAAATGATTCTGGAAATGCCGATGACACCTATGTGACGATCAAAGATTTAAAATTCAAAATCGATGAAGATGCGTTTAAAACCTCGGCCAATATTAAAAATATGTCCACAAATATGTTGGTAGATGCCACGATTGATGGGACTTTAAATTTGGCAAACATCTCCAAAGCCTACCCCGTTGAATTAGAGCATGAATTAAGCGGACTCTTAAAAGGAAAATTGAAGACTGTTTTTGATATGAATGCCATTGAAACGAATGCATACGAACGCACCAAAAACAATGGAACAATTTCCATCACCGATTTTATTTTCTCATCGAAAGATATTGTCAATCCAATTAATATTTCGAAGGTTGACATTCAATTTAAACCTGGAATTGTGACGCTTCAATCTTTTGATGCGACCACAGGCAGCAGTGACCTCGCCGCTACAGGCACCATCAATAATTTATTGGGATTCCTTTTAAGTAATCAAACACTTCAAGGAGATTTTAAGGTCAACTCTAACTCCTTTGCGGTAAGCGATTTTATGGTAGAAGGTGGCGCAGAATCCACCCAAACAGAACCCACAGAATCCTTAAAAATACCGGCTTTTTTAGACTGCATTATTACAGCAGACGTTAAAACAGTTCTCTATGATAATTTAACGCTTCAAGATGTAAAAGGAACGGTGATTATTAAAGACGAAAAAGCAATTTTAAAAAATATGTCTTCCAAAATATTTGAAGGGAATTTAACCATCAATGGGACTGTCAACACACAAAACGAGACGCCCACGTTTGATATGGATCTCGGGATTGATCGTTTTAATATTTCACAATCATTCAACGATTTGGAAATGTTTCAAAGCATGGCGCCCATCGCCAAAGCATTGCAAGGAAAACTAAATAGCACCTTTAAAATTTCGGGCGATTTATCGAATGATTTCACCCCTCAATTAAACTCCATCACAGGGGATGCCTTTGCGGAATTATTAACCACCAAAGTGGAGCCTAAAAATGCGGCTGTTTTTGATCAATTACAAGGGGCTTTATCCTTTGTGGATTTTGATCAATTGGATTTAAAAGATCTCAAAACTAAGCTTAATTTTAAAAACGGAAAGGTGAATGTCAGTCCGTTTGATATCACTTATGAAGACATCAAAATTACAGTTTCTGGTGCCCATAGTTTTGATAACACTATGAATTACAAGGCTGTTTTTGAGGTGCCTGCAAACTATTTCGGAACTGAAGTTAATAGTTTAATCGCTAAAATTAATACTGACGAAGCCAACAATCTGACCATTCCAGTCACAGCCTCGATTGGAGGGCGTTTTACAAGTCCAACCGTATCCACCGATTTAACTAGTGGGGTTACCAATCTAACCAAACAACTCATCGAAATTCAAAAACAAAAATTGATTAATAAAGGGACTGACCAAATCAAAGATGCGATTGGAGGTCTTTTAGGCGGTGATTCAAAAGACTCCAAATCCAACAATGCCGTTAAAGATGTATTGGGCGGCTTGCTAGGAGGGAAGACCTCAAAAAAAGACTCAATAACTACCGAACCTAACAACCTTGTTAAAGACGTTCTTGGAGGATTCCTTGGCGGGAAGAAAAAGAAAAAAGAATAGTTATAATCTATTTTTTCCAGGTATTCCCACGAATATTTAAGGCCGCTTTTAGTACATCTTTTTGACTGATTTGCCCGATTAGTTTACCGTTTTCTACGACTGGGAATCGTCTTCTTTTAGAGTTGATGAATTTGGTGGCTGCATCAAAAATATTCATGTCTTTGTCGATGGTATCAACATCGGTAATCATTTTTTTTGCTACTGTATTGTCGCTGTCAGAAGGCATATTGTAATATTTACTTTCCGAAATATGCTTGATACAATCAGTTTCAGAAATAATTCCAATCAATTCATTTTTTTCATTGACAACTGGACCACCAGAGATTTTATGGGCGATTAACAGATGAATGACGTCGTCTAAAGAATCGTCAGGTTTAAAGGTGATTAATTTTTTAGTCATATAATCGGACACTAAAAATTGTACATTGTCTTTCCCTTGAGACGCATCCCTTTTTCCTTGAAAATTTTTAAATCCCATAATTAATTGTTTTAGTTAGACTTAAAGTTACTCCTTTTTAGATATTTAAAATCATTAATTTGTTTTTAATTTATTTATTGTGATCGATTTAAATAATAATTGATGATCCCAAGCATGAAATACTTTTTATTAGATACAAAAAATTGGCTATGAAAACGAGTGTTGGGGCATCGCTTCGGTATAAATGTATAAAAAAAAAGGATACGTTTTTTAAATAATTGTATTTTTGTATTTCTATGGATTCAATCACTCAAATTGTATTAGGTGCCGCTTGTGGCGAAGCTGTTCTCGGAAAAAAAATAGGTAATCGGGCCTTGTTGTTTGGGGCGATTGGTGGCACTATTCCAGATTTGGATGTGTTTGTCGGAAAACTACTTTTCAATACTGAAATTGATGCGATGGCCTTTCATCGCGGGTTTATGCATTCATTTCTGTTTGCTATTTTCGCGGCCGTTGGATTTGGAATGCTAGTGTTTTGGATTTACAACCGTGGAAAACGTTTTGGTATGACCACAAAAAAGGAGTGGATGTGGTTGTTTTTTGCATCGATTTTCACACATCCGATTTTAGATTCATTTACAGCCTACGGCACCCAATTGTTTGCGCCCTTTTCTAACTATCGAGTCGCATTTAATAACATATCGGTTGCCGACCCTACCTATACGCTCCCGTTTTTGATTGCTTTAATTGTGGTGATGTGTTTCAATCGAACCTCAACGAAGCGTCGTTTGTTTTTACAGATAGGATTTGGGGTGAGTTCACTATACATGCTGTTAACCTTAGTGAATAAATACCATGTAAATGGCGTCTACAAACAATCTTTGGCAGACCATCAAATTGAGTATATACGGTTTCAAACCCAACCCACGATTTTAAACAATATTTTATGGTACGGAACAGCCGAAACCGTCGATGCGTATTATGTGGGGTTTTATTCGATTTTAGATACCGAAGCGTCCGTGAGTAAATGGCATAAACTCCCTAAAAACCATGAATTTATTGAAGGGATGCCAAAAGATTTAGAAACGCTGGCTTGGTTCAGTAGTGGATATTATAACTTGAACAAAACGGCCGATCCAGACACGTTTTTATTTAAAGATCTACGCTATCCACTGATGGACGAAAGCGATCCAAATTCATCAATTTTCAAATTTACAATAACTAAAAAAGGCGACCGTTGGGAAGCGTCACCGTTTTATGCATCCGATGTTTCCTCGGATGCAATAGATTCTTTTTGGACCCGTATAAAAGGGATTTAAGGCATAACTCCAACTGTTTTCATGCAGCCTTTCATCTTTTGATACGTTCGTTCGATATCGTTGTCTAACCCAATAGAAAACCGAATCAGGCCTTCACTTAGTCCCATTTCTTTTTGTTCGTCTTCTGGAATTTCCGATGATGTTGAACTTCCTGGCGCACTAAACAAGGTTTTGTAAAACCCTAAACTAACGGCCAAATACCCTAAATTTTCTTTTTGCATGAGTTCCATCAATGCATTGGCTTTTTCCAGACTGCCAGCATCAATGGTCATCATGCCTCCAAATCCGTATTCAGGATTCATCATGTGTTTGAACTTTTCATGAGACGGGTGCGATTGTAATCCTGGGTACACGGTTGTGATGCCATCACTTTCAAACTTTTCAGACAAATAAAGCGCATTGGTACTGTGTTGTTTGATTCTTATATGGAGGGTTCTTAGGTTTTTTAAGATAGATGATGCCGGACGGCTGTCCATTGTAGATCCAAATAACATGGCTGCACCATCAATTACACTCCTTAAATTGTTAATCAATTCTTGTGTTCCACAAACAACGCCGCCAATGGTATCACTAGTTCCATTGATGAATTTTGTTAAACTGTGAATTACAATATCGGCCCCCAATTCTTTTGGCGAAATGGATAGTGGCGAAAACGTATTATCCACCACCAATTGTAAGTTGTGTTGTTTCGCAAGTGCGGCCAACTCTTTAATATCTGCCACTTCTAGAAGGGGATTACTGACAGATTCACAGTACAGAACTTTTGTATTAGGAGTAATGGCTGCTTCAACCTTTTCCAGTTTTGTAATATCAACAAAGCTTGTTTGAATGTTGAGTTTGGGTGCAAAGTTTTTAAGAAAAGCATAGGTGCCTCCATAGATTGTACGACTCGAAACCACATGATCGCCCGCGCCACAGAGTTGCATCAGTATCGCCGTAATGGCGCCCATTCCTGACCCAAAAACATTGGCAGTTTCGGTAGCTTCCATCGCGGCCAGGGCTTCGCCTAAGTATAAATTTGATGGTGTTGTATGTCGAGCATATAAATGACAGCCGTCTGTATTGCCTTCAAAAGTATCAGACATGGTTTTGGCTGAGACAAAAGTAAAGGTTGTTGCATCAGAAATGGAGGGGTTGACGCCTCCAAATTCTCCAAAATATTGTAAGTCTTGTATGTTGTTTGCGGGTTTAAAAGCCATGGTTAGTTAGATTTAATAGAGCATCAAAGTTGATTAAATTTAGAATTATAAACAATAACTTTATGTAATCTCCATAAATAAATCTATAAATTGATTTATATATAGATGAAAAATTTATATTTTTGAATTAATATTTATAGAATCAGAAATTTAATCAAAATGAAATTAGACGCAATCGATACGAAACTGCTAAATTTTCTTCAGGAAGATGCAAAACAAACCAATAAAGAGCTGTCTGCTAAATTAGATATGTCGGTAACGGCTGTATATGAACGTATTAAAAAGCTCGAAAAAGCGGGAATTATTGATAAATACGTGGCGCTAGTTAACAAACAAAGCGTTGGAAAAGCGTTTGTGGCGTTTTGCCATATAAAATTGGTAAAACATTCTCAAGAATTGGTAAATCAATTTGAAAAAGAAGTGGCCACAATCAATGAAGTTTTAGAAGCTTATCACCTGAGTGGCGATTACGACTACTTGCTTAAAGTTCATGTAGAAGATATGGCATCATTTAGAAAATTCATGGTCAGTAAACTTACAAATATTGATCATATCGGTAGCAGTAACAGTATGTTTGTGATTTCTGAAGTAAAACATACCACAGCTGTTAATATTTAGTCATTAAATTATTCTCCCATTGATTATATGTTTGTACTTTTGTATAAATTAAAAACCAAATTATTATGAAATCATATGATGTTGCTATCATAGGATCAGGGCCTGGCGGTTATGTCGCTGCCATCCGTTGTGCTCAATTAGGATTGAAAACCGCAATTATTGAAAAATATGCCACTCTAGGAGGTACGTGTTTAAATGTTGGATGTATCCCAAGTAAAGCCTTACTCGATTCATCGCACCACTACGAAGATGCTGTAAAGCATTTTGAAACCCACGGAATTGAAATTCCAGGAGACATCAAAATCAACCTTGAAAAAATGATTGGTCGAAAGCAAGCTGTTGTGGATCAAACCACCGGAGGAATTGATTTTTTAATGACCAAAAATAAAATTGATGTTTATCATGGGATGGGCGCTTTTAAAGATGCTACTCACATTACCATTAGTGGCGATTCTAACGAAGAAATTGAAGCAAAACACAGCATCATTGCAACCGGAAGTAAGCCAACAACCTTGCCATTTGCGACGGTTGATAAAGAACGCATCATCACTTCTACGGAAGCATTAAAGTTAAAAGAAATCCCAAAACACTTAATCATAATTGGTGGTGGTGTCATTGGATTAGAATTAGGACAAGTTTATAAACGTTTGGGGGCTGAAGTAACAGTCATCGAATATATGGATCGAATCATTCCAACCATGGATGCCGGTTTGTCTAAAGAATTAAATAAAGTATTTAGAAAGCAGAAATTTAATATCAATGTTTCTCACAAGGTCACTTCTGTCAAACGAAATGGAGACGAAATTACGGTAACTGCAGAAAACAAAAAAGGCGCCCTAGTTGAATTTAAAGGCGATTATTGTTTGGTATCTGTTGGTCGTAGTCCTTATACGGCTGGATTAAATGCTGACTCTGCTGGCGTAAAACTTACCGATCGTGGACAAGTGGAAGTAAACGAGTCTTTACAAACGTCTGCCGCTAACATCTATGCTATTGGCGATGTCGTTAAAGGGGCTATGTTGGCGCATAAAGCCGAAGAAGAAGGTGTTTTTGTGGCCGAAACTATTGCGGGTCAAAAACCTCATATCGATTACAATTTAATCCCTGGTGTCGTTTATACCTGGCCAGAAGTTGCTGCTGTTGGAAAAACAGAAGAACAGCTTAAAGAAGCTGGTATTGCCTATAAATCAGGACAGTTTCCAATGCGTGCATTGGGACGAAGTCGTGCTAGTATGGATCTAGATGGCTTTGTTAAAATATTAGCCGATCAAACTACAGACGAAGTCTTAGGGGTACATATGATTGGTGCACGTTGTGCCGATTTAATTGCAGAAGCCGTTGTGGCGATGGAATTTAGAGCATCTGCTGAAGATATTTCGAGAATGTCACATGCACACCCAACTTTTGCAGAAGCCATCAAAGAAGCTGCTTTAGCAGCTACAGAAGATCGTGCTTTGCATATCTAAAATTAGTTGACACTTTTTATAAGCCCTCCTTAATGGAGGGTTTTTTTTGGTTTCAATCCAAAATTTCTGTTGTTAAGTTCTTATTAGTCAATAATTTTTAATATATTTAACTAGTTGATTTACAATATTTTGACTAATGTTTTTGTAAAAAAGCTAAACAAAATTAATAATAACAGATTTGTGACATTTTTAATGCCCCAATGCTAATACCCAAACCTAACTTTGAAAGAAAAATTATCGATCAACTAAACTAACAGATGAAGTTCTAGTGGATTTAATTGTATCTAGGCAAGATCCGGCTCAGTTTAAAGTTTTGTACGAACGTTACGGCCAAATGGTTTTTAATAAATGCATGAGTTTTTCCAAAAACAGCCAAGAAGCAGAAGACCTTTGTCAAGATATATTTTTAAAATTACTCGGGAAAATTTCTACTTTTAATGGAACTTCAAAATTTTCAACTTGGTTATACGCTTTTACTTTTAACCATTGTGTAAATTATTACCATAGAAATAAGTTTAATAAATTTGAGAAAAACGCTCCAAATATTGAGCAAATGTGTGATGAAGACATAAGTCAAACAAATGAAGATAACTTCACAAAACTACTTAAATTAGAAAAGTTGAATGAGGCCATGAACTTAATACCAACAGATGATAAGCAAATTTTGATTTTAAAATATCAAGAGTTTAAAAGCATTAAAGAATTAAGGGTATTTTATAACATAAGCGAAAGTGCGATTAAAATGAGATTAAAACGCGCTAAACAAAAACTTTTAAATGCTTTCGATACTTTTCAGTGTGAAGCAACCCTTTAAACGCTACTTTTTATGGCGTTTATTGTAATTCTTGTCGCCTCTTGTTTGCGGTTTTTTATATTTCTTAGCAATAATGAATTTATAAGAACCGCCTAAGTTTTCCTTCTTGTTTTTGTCTTTTTTATCGTGAAATGCTGGGCCAGGAGCATCTTCATCCGTTTGTTTATGAGGATTATAATGTTCTCTTAATTGAGGACGCTCTTCTTCAATGAGTTCATTTGAAATTTCGACAGTTTCAGGGATGTCTAATGTTTCAATTTTCATTTTCATTAAGCGCTTCAATTGCGTCCTTATAATCGGTTTCATTTTCTTTGGAGAGAAGTAAACTCGTCCCTTTTCGTTTCGCACGCCCGGTTCGACCGATTCGGTGCATATAATTTTCAGGATATTCTGGAGTATCAAAATTAATCACATGAGACACGTCATCAATATCCAATCCACGAGCCATTACATCCGTAGCTACTAAAATCCTATTAAATCCATTTCTAAATTGATCGATGCTTCGCAAACGATAGTTTTGCGTTTTGTTGGAATGAATCACACAAGACTCTCCATGGAAAACTGCTTCTAAAGATTCAAATAATCGATCGGCCATCCGTTTGTTGGACACAAAAATAAGCACGCGATAATAAGCGTCCCGATCTTCCATTAAAAATCGAATCAAATTTACCTTTGTATAATAATTGGGAACATCATATCGATACTGCACAATATTTTCGAGTGGTGTTCCTGAAAGGGCCACTGAAATACGTTCAGGACTGATGAAAAAATCGTAA
>CALSOZ010000005.1 GCA_943788095.1 uncultured Flavobacteriaceae bacterium
GTCATTACGAGGGAAGCCCTCCTTTGGCGGGCAGGTATGACCGAAGTAATCTGTTGGTGTGAAGTGAAGTTTTACAGATTGCCGCGTCCTAAGTCCTCGCAATGACGTGCTTAAATAGAAGCCACAAAGTCCAAAAACACCGTTTTATGACGTTCTAAATCCATCTCAGGCGACAGCGACACTCGTACAATATAATCTTTATCGCCTTCTTTGGTAGTGCCTTGTGTGGACGTCGCAGGAATGGTCCAATAGCAACCCATTAGCTGGCCATAACTCACACAGAACTTACTTTCGTTGGGGATTTTGCCAATCATTAAATGAATTAATTTAAGATTTAGCGCCCTTTTGTAAGATTCTCTTTCAGCATCCGTAGTGCCTTTGGTGGGCAGGTCTAGTGAAAACACCGAAGGGGTAAAGCCTTGCGCTGCCAAATCTTCAGAGACAAAATTGAGTTTTGCACTTGGCAAAGTCTCTTGTATGAAGTTGACAAAGTCTCGGGTATTTTGATAAGCGTCCTGAATGCGTTGATTCATGGATGGCAATTGGGTGGCCAAGATTTTATATTGAAGCGCTGTTGCCTCGTTATCACAAAGTTTGAGGTGTAATTCAATCTTGTCCATCAAGGCTTCAGATTTTTTATTGCCAACCACATAGCCCGCTGTACACTGTCCACCACTCGGAAACTTAGACCCACTGACATAGGAAATTGTTCGAACCGAAGAGAGTATTTCACCTTCCCCCAAAAAGAGAACATTTGGACAAAAAGTTTGATCTAAAATAAACACAGGGTCGATTGCAATGGCGCCATTTTCTGTTTTACGGACGGCACTTAATACGTTTTTTAATTGGATCAAATCAGGTACTTCCACTCTGGGATTGGTAGGAATTTCTGCAATGATGTAGGGAACGGCATCTTCGCTCGCAATTTTGGCTAATATGGATTCAATACTTTGCACCATTTCGTTGTCGCCATCGACAGGCAAATCTACCACTTCCACATTTTTAAAACAGGCTGCCACGCGTCGTGCTTGGTCATTGGTACCGCCATAACAATTGGGAGGGACAATAAACTTGATCGCTTTTCCGGGATGCTTTTCTTGCGCATCGTGAATGAGCCCCATCATGATTGCATATTGAACCGAAAGGCCACTAGACCCTACGATTGGCGTGGTATCTGCACCTGTAATATCCGTAATGGAATTCAAAACCTTTTTTTTATGGGCCTCTAGATGATTCGTAGAATTTTCAAAAGGCGATGTATTGATTAAGGATTGCAGTGCAGAAAGAGAGTTGGCGGGTGTCATGGCAATGGTTTCTCTTCGTCGGACATGTTGAATGTCTGAGATGTAAGCTTCATTTAGAATGCCATTTACAAACACTACGCTCCCCAGTTGCGCCAGACTAGTTATATAAAAGTCGATAGAATTTGAAAGAGTGATTTTAGAAAGGTCTTTTTGTTGTGAGATGAAAATGGTACTGCCGTCAAATTGAGAAACAGCTGCGGCATTTTCGACCTGCTTTAATTCAAATTGATAGCCATAAACCCGTCTTAAGACGTCTGAATCAAAAGCATCTGGCAACGCTCCTGTATAATTGATTTGTGTGTTTTTGTGGTTTAATAAATTGGTTCTTAAAATCGCCAAAACAGAAATGGTCTGTGAAGAAAAACTAATGACATTTTTTGGGTGTATGCCCTGTAACTTTGCAATCGTCCATTCGAGGATGCTAGATAAAGGATGCCCCAATCGAATGTAGTCATAGGCTGTTGGTAATTTTTTAAGCGCCGATACATCCGAATTGTTTGAATTAAATAAGGCTTCAAGTTGTTCTAAAAACTGCATTTTGGCGCGCTTTTCATCAAAAACATCCAATCGATGGGTCGTTAAATTTAACCAGTCGGTTGGTCGATTTTTTAAGACGTCTTTAATATAACTCAGTAGTTTACTGCCTTCCATAAGTTCCCTTTTAAATAGATCGGAAAGATACATTAATCCGATTTATTTTATAAAGGGTTGAACGATATTTTTGTAAGGTTCTGTCTAGTGTTTTTGGATATCATAAAAAAAAAGCGCAGGAGGATAAGTCTGGCGCTTTATTCGTTTATTTAGGTTTTATCAATTAGAATCCCATTCGTAAAAGTTACAATCTGTATTTAATTTAAACCCTGTTTTTGGGTATAACTTATTTCCAATGACGTTTGACTTTTCAGTTTCTAAATACATGCCGCATGCATCGGTAGATCTTACTAACTCTTTGGCTTTATTTATTAACTTTATAGCAATCCCTTCAGAACGGTGGTCAGGATCTACAAATAAATCATTTAGAAGCCAAAATTTTCGCATTCTTGTAGAAGAGAATAAAGGGTATAGTTGCACAAAACCAATGATTTTATTTTCAGGATTTTCTGCTATATAAATTTCAGAATCGTTTTTCGAAACCCGTTCTGTTAAGAATTTTTTTGCGCCTTTTAGATCTGTTTTTTTACCATAAAAAAGTCGGTATTGATCAAATAATTTTGTCACTTTATCTAAATCTCTATTTTCTGCTTTTCTGTAATTCATTGGCGTTGTTCTCAATTTTAAAGCCTATACTTTTAATTAGAACTAAATGTATTAAAAAAGAAGAAACATTTACATATATATCCTGATTTAATACTTAATTTTTAAGAATCGCCCTCGAAATCACCACCTTTTGAATCTCAGAAGTGCCTTCATAAATCTGTGTAATTTTTGCATCCCGCATCAATCGCTCTACATGATAGTCCTTTACAAACCCATTACCACCATGAATTTGAACCGCCTCCACGGTATGTTCCATCGCAATTTTTGAAGCAAATAATTTGGCCATCGCACTCGAAGTATCATAGGACATACCTTGGTCTTTATCCCAAGCTGCTTTCATTACCATATGGCGTGCCGCTTCAATATCAGTCGCCATATCGGCCAATTTAAACGCAATGGCCTGATGGTTGCAAATCTCAGTCCCAAACGCTTTGCGTTGTTGAGAATAGGCCAACGCCAATTCATAAGCACCAGACGCAATTCCGAGTGCCTGCGCTGCAATCCCAATTCGCCCTCCCGACAGGGTTTTCATGGCAAATTTAAACCCAAAACCATCGGCACCTATTCGATTTTCTTTAGGAACTTTTACATCATTAAACTGCAAGGTATGCGTATCGCTGCCCCGAATTCCAAGTTTATCTTCTTTAGGACCAATTTCAAAACCGGGCATCCCTTTTTCAACGATAAACGCATTAATGCCTTTAGAACCTTTACTGCGATCGGTTTGTGCAATTACAAGATACACATCCGAACGCCCGCCACTAGTAATCCAGTTTTTGGTCCCATTAATCACATAATGATCCCCATGATCAATCGCGGTGGTTTGTTGGGATGTGGCATCACTACCGGCTTCGGGTTCACTCAAACAAAAAGCACCGACATACTCGCCAGTCGCTAATTTGGTGAGGTATTTTTCTTTCTGTATTTCTGAACCATAGGTTTCAAGTCCGAAACAGACCAATGAGTTATTAACCGATACAATCACCGAGGCAGAGGCATCCACTTTAGAGAGTTCTTCCATGATTAATACATACGAAATGGTGTCCATCCCGCTACCTCCATATTTTGGGTCCACCATGATGCCCATAAACCCCAATGCTCCCATTTTTTTCACTAAATTGTCAGGGAATTCTTGAAGTGTATCTCGTTGGATCACGCCAGGACGTAATTCGGTTTGTGCAAAATCACGCGCCGCCTTTCGGACCATAAGGTGTTCTTCAGATAAAGAAAAATTCATAAGGATTGTTTTAGTTCTTTCAAATATATAAAAACTTACTATGCGTGCATAGTAAATAGGTGAAAATATACTATGAGTAATACAAAATTTAACAATCAAATATCATTTTATGTCATCGGAGTCATGTCTGGAACTTCGCTAGACGGCATCGATTTATGTTATGCACACTTTGCGTTTGAGGGCTCTTGGAGGTTTCAAATTATAAGCTCTAAAACAGTTGACTATTCCAAATACTGGCAAGACCGTCTTCGAACTGCGATCGATTTAAATCCACTAGATTTACAAAATTTAAACACAGACTACACGCATCTTTTATCGAAAGAAATCGCTGCTTTTATCCATACAAATCAAGTCGGTAAAGTAGATGCGGTTTGCAGTCATGGACACACCGTTTTTCATCAACCCGACAAAGGAATAACCCTCCAAATCGGTAATTTACCAGTTTTAGCAACCTCTTTAAATCAAACTGTAGTTTGTGATTTCCGCACTCAAGATGTCGCTCTCGGCGGCCAAGGCGCGCCTTTAGTTCCTATTGGCGATGCACTGTTGTTTTCTGACTATGATTTTTGTCTCAATCTAGGAGGTTTCGCTAATATTTCTTTTGAGCAGCATGCCAATCGAATTGCTTTTGATATCTGCCCCGTCAATATCATTCTAAATCACTATGTAAAATCTTTGGGAATCCCATACGATGATGGCGGCAAAATCGCGTCTAGTGGAGCGTTATGTCTGCCCTTATTAGAAGCTTTAAATCAATTAGAATTTTACAAGCTACAACCTCCAAAATCATTGGGGCTAGAGTGGGTGAACAACGAGATTTTTCCAATGATAGAAAGTTATAATCTAGAAGTGCCAACGGTTCTAAGAACCGTTGTAGAACACAGTGCTCTACAAATTTCAAAGGTTGTAAATTCTTATCATTTAAAAAACGGATTAATCACTGGGGGTGGCGTGTTTAATTCATTTTTAATGCAGCGTTTTTCAGAACTATCTGGATTGGATTTCCCACAAGCAGACCCCTCTATTATTGACTATAAAGAGGCTCTGGTATTTGGGTTTTTAGGGGTGCTCAGATTAAAAAATCAACCCAATTGTTTACAATCGGTGACCGGCGCTTCAAACGATCATAGTAGCGGATATATTTATTTCCCCGAAAAATAACATTAATTTTATAGATTACTTGTTTAGTTTTTTATATTTGTTGGTATCAATTTAGCGTTCAAAACAAATCCTCAAAAACAGAACTTATGGAAGCCGTAATTATTATTGTCTTTATCGCAGGTTACTTAGCGATTACACTTGAACACAGTCTGAAAATTGATAAATTAATCCCCGCTTTGGTGATGATGGCCATCAGTTGGGCGCTCATTTCTTTTGGGATTGACGACTTCACCACTTGGTTTGATTCAAGTAAACATGCCCTTCTAAGCAATTTTGAATTGTTGGGTCATACCGAAAAAATGCACATTCTCGAAGAAACCTTATTACACCATTTAGGGAAAACCGCTGAAATCCTTGTGTTTTTATTAGGAGCAATGACCATCGTTGAGATTATTGCGTATTTTAATGGATTTTCGACGATAAAGAATTTTATTAAAACCAAAAAGAAAACCAAACTACTCTGGATTTTTACCGTCCTAGCCTTTGTGTTATCAGCGATTATTGACAACTTAACCGCCACGATCGTTTTAATTTCTTTGCTTCAAAAAATAATTAATGACCGTAAAATGCGTCTTTGGTTTGCAGGACTTATTGTCATTGCTGCCAATGCGGGAGGGGCGTTTTCGCCAATAGGCGACGTAACCACCACTATGTTATGGATCGCAAATAAAGTGTCCACAGGGCATTTATTCGCATACTTATTATTGCCTTCTATCGTGTGTATGGTGATCCCAACTTTTATTGCCTCTCAATTATCTGTATTTAAAGGGTCTTTAGAACTGGAGACGAGTGAGTCAAAACCTGCAGGTCGTTTTAGTGGAACCATGCTTTATTTAGGATTATCAGCAATTATTTTTGTGCCTATTTTTAAAATGGTCACTCACTTACCGCCTTATGTAGGGATGATGCTTTCTCTGGGAGTAGTCGCTATTTTTGCAGAAATCTATAGTTCCTCAAAATTCAGTTTGAAAGAATTAGACAAAGAAAACTCAGAAGGAATCGTACATCACAGTCCTGTCCATCACTCCTTATCAAAAATAGAATTGCCTAGCATCTTATTTTTCTTAGGAATTTTAATGGCAGTGGCAGCATTGGAATCTTTAGGCGTTTTATTTGGTTTTGCCGATTGGCTTAAAGTCGCCACACCAGCTCTAGGAACCGAAATGGCGGGCTCAGAAGTCTCTGATTTAGTCGTCTTGTTATTGGGAGTAGGCTCGGCAGTGATTGATAATGTCCCGCTCGTAGCAGCTTCTTTGGGTATGTTTTCCGAACCCTTAGATCACGAACTTTGGCATTTTATTGCCTACTCGGCCGGAACGGGCGGAAGTATGCTGATCATTGGATCGGCTGCCGGCGTGGTTGCAATGGGCATGGAAAAAATCAACTTTTTCTGGTACCTGAAAAAAATCTCTTGGTTGGCCCTTGTTGGATTTTTAGCAGGAGCAATTGTCTTTTTCTTTACAAGAACCCTGATCTAAATATAATTTTTCCTTAATAGTAGCGTTTATAATTTCGAAGTTATACTTAAACACATATGATCAATACCAGTATTCAAGATGAAGTCGCCATCCAAATAGATGCAGAATCTGTCGAAAAAACATTATCCATCGTCGAATTGATTAAAAGTGGAGGCCTCGCAGGGCAACTCATTATAGCCCTGTTAACAGTACTCCTTGTAGTCGCACTCTATATTTATTTTGAACGCTTGTTCACTATAAAAGCGGCGTCTAAAGTGGATCCAAATTTCATGAATCAAATCAAAGACCATGTGGTCAATGGAAAAATTGATGCCGCCAAAGCAGTTTGTGCACAAGTCAATTCGCCCGTATCACGATTGATTGATAAAGGAATTTCTAGAATCGGACGCCCATTGGCCGATATCAATTCAGCCATTGAAAATGCTGGAAAATTAGAAGTGTATAGCTTAGAAAAAAACGTCAGCATCCTCGCAACCATTTCTGGAGCTGCCCCCATGATTGGGTTTTTAGGAACGGTGATTGGAATGATTTTATCCATTTTTGAAATTGCTAATTCTGGCGGTCAAATTGATATTAAACTTTTGGCCGATGGACTGTACACGGCCATGACCACTACGGTTGCCGGTTTAGTCGTTGGGATTGTCGCTTACATTGCGTTTAACCATATCGTCGGACGCACCAATAAAGTGGTCTACCAAATGGAAGCCAATTCGGTGGAGTTTTTAGATCTACTTAACGAACCTATTTAAGATGAATATTAGAGGTCGTAATAAAATATCTCCCGAATTTAATATGTCATCCATGACGGATATTGTATTTCTATTGTTGATTTTTTTCATGATTGCATCGACTTTAGTCACTACCAATGCGATTGATATTTTACTCCCAACAGCCAGTGGGAAAACAGAAAATAAAAAGTCGATTGCCGTCAGTATCAAAAAAGACCTGTCCTTTTATATCGATCAATCGAAAGTGGAGGTTCAAAATTTAGAAGCCGAATTACTTCAATTACTCCAAAAAGAAACCGCTCCAACCCTTGTATTGAGAGCCGAAAAATCTGTTCCTGTGGACTATGTCGTTAAAGTGATGGACATTGCCAATCGAAATAAATTTAAAATCATACTTGCCGTAAATCCGAATTAAGATGGGCTATTTTAAAACCAAACATCAAAAACATTCCGCACGATTGACCACCGTGATCATGCTGTTGTTACTTTTATTGCTGTTTGTGGTCGGTCCTGGATACATGGATCCACCCTTAGAATATGGTGTTGCCGTTAATTTTGGAACTTCCGATACGGGCAGCGGGGCTGTGCAACCTAAAAAACCCATTGCAGCAGCAGCTACGCCCGTTACTGAACCCGAGATCGTCGAACCTGTGAAAGCGGCACCACCTGTACAGTCCAGTGAGCCTACGGCTTCAGAAGAGGTGCTCACCGCCAAAGATTTAGAATCCATTGCCATTAAAAAAGCAGAAGCCGCAACGGCTAAGCTGAAAGCAGACGCTGATGCCAAAGCAAAAAATGAAGCAGACGCGATAGCCAAAGCCAAAGCCAAAGCCAAAGCCAAAGCAGAAGAAGAGCGTCTCAAAAAAGAAGCCGATATTAAAGCGAAAAAGAAACAACAATTAGATGCGCTCATGGGAGGTATTGGAGCAGATGACGGAACCGACACAGGGTCTGAAGGCGATGATGAAACTCCAGGCGATAAAGGCCAATTGAATGGCGATCCTTATGCACCCAGTTATTTTGGATCTCCAGGCAGCGGAAATGGAGGCGTTGGCTATGGACTGAACGGTCGTGGCCGTCCGTCCAAATCGAAAGTGATTCCTGACTGTGATGAAGAAGGCACTGTAGTGGTTGAAATTCATGTGAATCAAAATGGGAATGTGGTCAAAGCCATCCCCGGAAAACGGGGTACGACGGGCGATATCTGTTTGTATGAGGCCGCTAAAAAAACAGCCCTCACCCACAAATGGCCTGCAGATTCTAAAGCACCTGCCAAACAAATTGGTTTTGTGATTGTTGATTTTAGCGTCCGCCAATAAATGAATTATTTTGAAACCACCCAATGGCTCTTTTCTCAATTGCCCCTCTATCAAAATGTGGGGAAATCGGCCTATAAAGCCGATTTAAGTCAAACCCTAAAACTGGCTAAACAGCTCAACCATCCAGAACATCAATTCAAATCCATTCATGTCGGCGGTACCAACGGTAAAGGTTCCACGGCACACATGCTCGCATCGGTGTTGCAAGAAGCAGGTTATAAGGTGGGTTTATATACATCACCACATTTAAAAGACTACCGCGAACGGATTCGTATCAATGGCGCCATGATCAGCGAAGATTTTGTGGTGGATTTTGTGGCGCATAACAAATTGTTTTTTGAAAGCAATGCCTTATCATTTTTTGAGATGTCGGTGGGGATGGCATTTGCCTATTTTGCAGATGAACAAGTCGATATTGCCGTGGTTGAGGTCGGACTTGGCGGCCGCTTGGATTCTACAAACATTCTAAATCCGGAAGTGTCGGTGATTACCAATATTGGGTTGGATCATACTCAGTTTTTAGGCACGACTCTAGAAGCCATCGCAGGGGAGAAGGCAGGGATTATAAAACCAAATACGCCCATCGTGATTGGTGAAACACAGTCAGAAACAGAAGGCGTTTTTAGAACTAAAGCCACTAAAGAACAAGCACCGATTTATTTTGCTGATCAACTTATAGAAACTACACTTTCCACAAGTTTAAAAGGTGCTTATCAAATTCATAATGTACGGACGGTACTTCAGACTGTTAAAATCTTAAATTTGGGTGCGTTTACAATCCCTACAGAAGCAGTGCAACAAGGGCTTTTAAAAGTGACTGAAAATACCGGACTTCGTGGCCGTTGGGAGGTTTTGGGGAGTTCGCCAACAATCATTTGCGATACGGCACACAATAGGGAAGGACTGCGTTTGGTGTTCAAACAGCTCTTAACTGAGAAATTTCAACGCTTGCATGTGGTGGTGGGCATGGTGAATGATAAAGATGTCTTGTCTCTTTTAGAACTGTTTCCAAAGCAGGCGCAGTATTATTTTTGCAGCCCCAATGTTCCTAGAGGGTTAGAGGCGTCTCAACTTGCACAAATTTTCACTGAACATGGTTTTGAAGGAAGTCTTCACACCTCTGTTAAAGACGCTTTAAAAGCTGCCAAACAAAGCGCGTCCCACGACGATTTGATCTATGTTGGCGGCAGTACATTTGTGGTGGCGGAAATAATTTAACTTTTTATAAAAAACCTTTTGTGAATTGAAAAACTAGACTATATTTGCAGTCCTATAAATAGGGCGCGTAGCTCAGTTGGTTCAGAGCACCTGGTTTACACCCAGGGGGTCAGGGGTTCGAATCCCTTCGCGCCCACATCACTCACAATCCTGATGATTTTTCATCAGGATTTTTTGTTTGAAGAAAATCGAAATCATTTCGTGTTTTCAATAAACAAAAAAGACTGTAAAGGTTCAGGATTGTATGTGCAGGAGTGGACATCACGGGAACTCTAATCCCTTCGCGCCCACAGAACAAAAAAATCCACTCATTTGAGTGGATTTTTTTTGTTAATTCATGAACTATTCATAACTAAAAACTTACCATATAAATGAGAAATTATTTTAAATTGATAGTTTCCTAAAACAAAAAAACTGCCTTTTCGGGCAGTCTCTTTTTTATTTTTATTGTCTTTAATTTTTCATTCAGCGTTTACACAAGAATATAAATTAAATAGGACGATTCATATATTATGGACCAGGATCTAATAATTTTTGTCCATCAAGATTAACTTGGGTTGTATAAGATCCGTTGTATTCCAATATTACTAGGCCAAATCCTGATTTGTAAGCTCTGAAATAGAAATTATTATCATAAGTAAACGTAGAAAATCCCGTTGTTGCATAAAATGAGGTATAACAGTTTTCGGGAAGTGGAATTTCTGAGTACGTTCCGTCACTTGGATCATAGAAAGCATAATAAGAACCTCCCACACCCCAAATTTGAGTAAATATTTTTCCATTAAATTGAGTTACTCGGCTGTAAGGTCGATTTAAAAATTGGACATTTGTAACATTTTCAGGAAGAGGTAAAACAGTTTCCCCTCCAAAAGCACTATTATATACACAAACAGGATACGTATTGTTAATGTTTTTGCTGTAATACACATTTGTTCCATCAGTAGTTAAATCTCTAAAGTTCTCTGATCCTGAAACAAGTTCTGTTGCTTCAAAATTACTGTTGGCTATGTTAGAATCTGAAACACGATATAATTTATATGAGTTATCTGGCATTGGCCCATTAAAATAGAAGTCGCCATTATCGGTAATTGTAGTGCCATATACATATTTTAAATCATGATTAGTCACGGTATTAGAGACTCCTGTATTAAGATTTTTAAAAGTTATGGTTGTTGGGGAATCAGTAGAACTTATCAAAACAACATAATTACCTATTAAAATAGGGGGTGAATTTCCAGAAGTAATTCCTCCATCACTTTCAATTTCGCTTATAACGTCTTGATCGTTTATTTTGAGCAATCGCGTTTGACTTGATACAGTATTTCTTGATGTAAAATACATTTCGCCCTCATGAACAGTATATTGCATCATATCATAATAAGGATCTGAAAACCCTGGGGACGAGTAATCGTCAGGAAGAGGAATTGAAGTTGTAACGCCGTTTAAAGGGTTTATTTTTTTCAGCGTAAGGGAAGAATGGTCATATGCATACATGTACTCGTTGTATAGCGCAAATCCAATCCTATAGCTATCGGATTGTACAAAAGTTGTGTTAATTAGAGATGTGCTTTTGTCATTCAGATTAAATAGATAATAGCCATTAAACTGATATCCATTTGTACTCAGTGCAAGTGGGAAACTGTTTTGAAAATTAATTTCAGGATGAAGAGCATCAACTTTATCACTAAGCGCAGTTATTTGTTGTTTCAATTCTGAAATCAACGCATCTATTTCAGATTGTGTGTAAAGTGTTGGGATATCAGTTAAATCATTATAGCTTCCACTAAAACTGTTTAAATTAGTATCCACGTAGTTTTTTGTTGCTGCATCTTGCGCCTCAGTAGGTTCGGCTAAGTTTATGACTTGGTGGTTTTCAGCACTGACAGTTCCGTTTAATTTAATATCCCCTTCTTGTCCAATGGCCAGTATTGGAAAAAAGGTTAAAAGATAAATTATTTTTTTCATTTCTTAATAATCTTAAAAGTTGATAATTGGTTTTGTTTATTGGTAGTATGTAGTAAATAGATTCCTGTTGGAAGTTTAGACACATTTAGTTCGTTGCGGTTTGATTCTATTACTTTTTGTCCAGAGACATTGTAGAGTATCGATTTCTGAAGGTTTTTTGATACAATGACTAACTTGTCAGTCGTTGGATTTGGATAGACTTTTACAAAATCATTTATAGCGATTGCTTCAACCGAAAGACTCGCATCATCCGAACTAGCTGTGATTTTAGTGAATTCTAAATCTGTAAAATCATAGCTTAAGGAGTTATTGGTTGCATCCTTTACAGTTGGTGAATGCGCTGTCCAAGTACCATCTGCACTTTGAGTTTCTAGAACTAATTTCGTTTCATCAATACCATTGAGATCATCATCTGCATACGCAAAAACAAGAGTTCCTGTAAAGCTACTCAACGCTGTTGAAGCCTCATACACTCTGGAGACACTGCTATTGCCATTAACCTCTTCAGCATCGGTTAGTAGTGTGACAGTTGAGCCATCAGGGATGATATAGGCTTCACTGGGGGTAAAAGTCAGCCCATCTAAAGAAATAGAAGCTGTATTTTGAATCGTAATTGAAGCACCGTTTGAAACGGTTAAAATTTGACTGAACATCATGCCTGGAAGGCATAGGAGTCCTAAGAGATATTTTTTCATAATTGGTTAATTTTCTTCTAAAATACTAATACTTTTTTTAAAATAAATAAATAAAATACTTTTTATTTATAACTTATTAAAGTTTTTGATTTATTGTTACTAAAGCCCAGCTTAAAATGTGATTAAACAAAGAGTTCAATCGTATGTTTAGAGTCGCAAAAAAAAAAATCCACTCATTTGAGTGGATTTTTTAGTATATTAATTATGGAATTAATTGTCACGTTTCACATGAATTACACCTGAAATGGTATGTGCAACTCCTTGATAGTCTTCATAGTCGCCACCAAAATTAATGTCAATATATTCTCCAATAGCGTTGCCATATGCGGTTAGATTAAAAATAATTTGGTTATTTTCATAACTGATGTCTTGACATTCTACAAACGTCATTCCAGCTGAGGGCGTATTTGTATTCCATATATTTTCATATTCATAAGCGCCTTCAAAATTTACGTAATTGTCACTTAAAAATCCAGAAAGATAGATGCATGTATTTTTATTGCTGCCTCCAATATCTAGTCTATATAAACCAGAGAAATCACTTTGATATGTAGTACAGCTTACGTTAAAGACTATTTGTTCAACTTCACCATCATCAATACTAAATTGAATAAATTCTTCTACACTATCACAGGCTGATAAGGTTCCTAAGTCCGTTTCAGGACTAGTCAATGTGTAATTAATTTCAGAAGTAGTTTGAAGTGTTTCGTAATCATAACCCGTAATACTAATGGAAGCATTTTCATTACAACTAAGGACATTGATTTCGAACACACCATCTGTGACTAAACTATAAAACCATTGACCATCTTCAATCTTACCTTGAACATACCCATTAACGACCGCATCTCCATCACAAGTATTAAAAACTCCTGTAATGGTTTCTAGATAGTCTTCAATTTCAGGGGCATCAAGCACAATTTCAAGTGTGGTGTCCTCACTGAAAGGACCGACTGTTTCGGATGAATTAGGAATTTCTAAGTTATTACAAATGTTATATAAAAAGTATTGTAAATTCAAAGTTTGGTTTGCTGGGATAATACCACAAACTTCTCCAGAGTCATTCGTAATTCCGTATCGAGTTCCGTTGAACTCACTTTCAATATCAACCTTAATATTACTCAATGGAGTGTTATTGGAGTTCGTTATGTTCATGCATATATTGATATATTCTGCTGGAATATCACAATTCCAAAAGGAGAAATGACTAACCGTTCCAACATAATTTGTGCCCTGAAGTGTGGCACTGCCCTCTTCAATCCAATACCCTTTTTCTTCGTCAAAATACCAAAGTGGGATTTCATTGGGGGCTCCTGCCAAAGTCTCGGGATCTAATGGTACGGATATGGTTGCAGTGGTGCCTTCAGAAAGGTTTAATTTTTCTCCAGCATCGCTGCGTAGTTCCACAGCTACCATCCCTAAAGTTTCGAGCATTCTTGCCTCATTTTGCAAATTTTCTGCTAGTAGCATTCCTGGCATTTGTTGTTGCATATCGTCATCCGTGGGGTTTAATAAATGCAACGTTACTTGTACATCTCCTGTGTAATCACTTCCATCAGCATTACTATATGCTCCAGAGAGATCAACGGCTGCACCATTGCTTAAACTTACTGTGGCAGCGATTCCAGAGTTCACGGTTTGAGTCACTGTTTGCGGTAATAACATGATTTGAACTTGATTGATCCCTGCAGTTGGTACTACAGACCTTGAGCCGTTTAGGAACCCTGCTTTTTCTACTTTAACATAAGCAAACTTCTCGTAGACTTGTGCATCTCTTATGATAAAAACACCGTTCATATCGGTGTCGATTGTGCTGTTTCCAATTTGAACGGTAGCTCCACTTACAGGGTTATTTTGCAAATCGACTACACGTCCCATAAAATCGCTGTTTGATGCACTTCCAAAGCTTTCTGCTAAGGTCATCGATGCAGTTGGTGTGCTCGAGTCATTTATGCCACCAGTTGGTTCGTCATTACATCCTGCAAAACAAAAGAACGTTAAGAGGATTAATAAGTTTCTTATATTTAATAATTTTATTTGTGAAATCATAATTAAAATTAAATTGGTTATACATTCTATAAATGTACAAAATTTCAAGAAATTAAATATTCTAAAATTAATTAGAGCTTAAATAAATTTATATTGAAAGCGAGATGAGGTTGTACCGTTTATATAAAAAAACACTCAAATTGAGTGTTTTTTTATAATTTATTTAGATCGTCTTTATTGTTAAACAAGCATGGTCACAGGGTTCTCAATAAAGCCTTTTAAGGTTTGTAAGAACTGAGCGCCCGTTGAGCCATCTACCGTTCGGTGATCGCAAGCGAGGGTGAGTTTAATGGTGTTTCCAACCACAATCTGTCCGTTTTTAACCACTGGTTTTTGAACAATAGCTCCTACCGATAAAATCGCTGAGTTCGGTTGGTTGATGATGGATGTAAAACTTTCAATTCCAAACATCCCTAAGTTAGACACGGTAAAGGTACTGCCGTCCATTTCTTGAGGGGTTAATTTTTTGGTACGTGCACGGCCAGCAAAATCTCTAACGGCGGCGCCAATTTGCGGCAAGCTTTGCTCATTCGCAAAACGCACCACAGGAACGACCAAACCATCTTCAACAGCCACCGCCACACCAACGTGTACGTGGTTGTTTAGTTTCATGCGATCTGCAAACCACTGTGAATTTACTTGTGGGTGCAAACGCAATGCCAACGCACAAGCTTTGACAATGATGTCGTTAAATGATATTTTGGTATCAGGAACCGTATTGTATTGTGCTCTAAAAGCCATGGCATTGTCCATGTCAAACTCTACATTCAAATAATAATGGGGTGCAGAAAACTTCGATTCGCCCAAACGTTTCGCAATGGTTTTACGCATTTGCGAATTCTTAATTTCTTCAAAATCTTCTTGACCTGTGGGTACAAATTTTGCTGTGCCTGCAGCAGAACTAGCAGCTGCGGGTGTGAAGTTTTCAACATCGCGTTTGATGATGCGTCCGTTTTCGCCACTTCCAACCAATTGGTTCAAGGCAATGCCTTTTTCGTCCGCCATTTTTCGCGCTAGTGGCGAAATATGCAAGCGTCCTGTTGTATTTGGAACTGCTACTGCTACTGGTGCAGCGGCTGCTTTGGGTGTTTCTTTGACTACTGGGGCAGCTACTTTTGCTGTTTCTTGTGGAGCTGCCTCTACCACGGCTGCTGCACCCGTAGAAAAGTTAGCAGCTACTGCTGAAACATCCGTTCCTGCAGGGCCAATAATAGCCAAAAGATCATCTACTTTTGCAGAGTCACCTTCTTGTAAGCCAATATATAATAAGGTTCCTTCATTAAAGGATTCAAATTCCATCGTTGCTTTGTCTGTTTCAATTTCCGCTAAAATATCACCTTCTTCTACGGCGTCTCCAACGTTTTTCAACCAGCTCGCCACGGTGCCTTCTTCCATGGTATCGCTTAAGCGTGGCATGGTTACTACAATCACGTCTTCAGGAATGCTTGCTGTGCTTGGTTCCACAACGGTTGCAGCGGCTTCAACAGGAGCCTCTGTTTGTTCTGGAGTTGTTTCTTCTACGGCAGTTGTTGGATTCAAGAGTGCCGAAATATCTTCGCCTTCATCGCCAATAATGGCTAGAAGTTCATCGACCATCGTCGTTTCACCTTCTTGAACACCAATGTGAAGTAAGGTTCCTTCATTAAAGGATTCAAATTCCATCGTTGCTTTATCGGTTTCGATTTCCGCAAGTATGTCACCTTCTTCAATTTTGTCTCCTACTTTTTTCAACCAGCTCGCCACGGTGCCTTCTTCCATGGTATCGCTTAGTCGGGGCATGTTAACTATGATTGCCATAACTTATAATTTATGTTGTAAAAATGGATAATCTTCTTGTTCGTATACGACATCGTACATCAAACTTTTTTCTGGATAGGGCGATTCGTCTGCGAATTTCTCACATTCAGCAACTAATTCTTTCACACGCTTATCAATGATTTTAATATCGTCTTCCGTGGCATACTCTTCTCTAAGAATGACATCTAAGACTTGTGTGATTGGATCAATTTTTTTGTATTCTTTGACTTCGTCCTTGGTTCGGTAGTGTTGTGCATCACTCATAGAATGTCCTCTATAACGATAGGTTTTCATTTCTAAAAATGTTGGACCATCACCGCGTCGCGCACGTTGAATGGCTTCATCAAATGCTTCTGCCACTTTGATCGGGTTCATCCCATCTACAGGGCCACATGGCATTTCATAGCCTAAGCCTAATTTCCAAATATCGGTATGGTTGGCGGTTCTGTCTACAGAGGTTCCCATGGCATAGCCGTTGTTTTCACAAACAAACACCACTGGAAGTTTCCAGTTCATCGCCATGTTAAAAGTTTCATGTAATGAACCTTGACGGGCTGCACCATCGCCAAAATAACAAAGAGTGACCGCACCAGTTTCGTGGTATTTATCACCAAACGCCATTCCAGCGCCTAAAGGAATTTGTCCTCCAACAATTCCATGTCCGCCATAAAAGCCTTTTTCTTTTGAGAAAATATGCATCGAGCCTCCCAATCCTTGAGACGTTCCAGTGGCTTTCCCAAAAAGTTCTGCCATCACACGACGTGGATCAACGCCCATCCCAATGGGTTGTACGTGATTTCGATAGGCTGTGATCATTTTGTCCTTGGATAAATCCATGGCGTGCAATGCACCTGCTAGGACAGCTTCTTGTCCATTATATAAGTGGAGGAATCCCCTTACTTTTTGTTGAATATAGACCGCTGCAAGTTTGTCTTCAAACTTTCGCCAGAGCATCATATTTTCGTACCAATCAAGGTAGACTTCTTTAGTTATCTTCTGCATGCGCTTACAGTAATTTTTTTTAATGTAAAGACAAAAGTAATACTTTGATTGATAACCTAAAAAGAGTAAGAGTTAATTTTTTAAAAAATCGTTACAGTACGGTTTTGTCAAAGATCCATGGAAGGATATTTTCAACCGATTTTGAGTGTGCTATTTGTCCAGAAGTGCCCATGAAATACAGCTCTATTGGGGTGTTTTGTTTGACCTCATACTCTGATAATGCTTGTCTGCAAGCACCGCAAGGGGGGATGGGTTTTGTGGTTGGAGTTAGCGTGGATCCTGCGACAATTGCCATTCGGATAATTTTTTGGTTTGGAAATTCTGCGCCCGCATAATAAATAGCGGTTCGTTCGGCACATAATCCAGAAGGGTAGGAGGCATTTTCTTGGTTGTTTCCAGAAATAATTTCACCATTTTCCAGTTCTAAAGCGGCACCTACTAAAAATTTAGAGTAAGGTGCATAGGCTTTTTCACGAGCTTCAGACGCTTTTTGAAGGAGATTTTGAATCGGAGTCGCTAATTCGTCCAACGTGTCATATACATCAAACGCAGTATCAATTTTTATTTTTTTCATTATTGGTTCAGACAAAAAAACTATTGCAATGGGCAATAGTTTTTATTAGTGTTTTTTATTAAAGTAATTGCTTAGTATTCGCTGTATTCACCATCTCCAAAATTAAATGATAAAGAGAAGCGTAACGTATTTTCTAAAGGGCTTTGTACTTTGGACGCTGAGAACAAATAAGACAGGTCGATATCAATGGTGCTGTATTTGAAACCTGCTCCCATGGCGAAAAATTTACGGGCACCTTTGAATTCATTTTCATTAAAATATCCGAGTCTTAAAGCAAATGAATCTTGATACAAATATTCCGCACCCAAGGCCCAAGTAAATTCATCTATTTCTTCACTAAAACCCCCTGGCGCATCGTTAAACGATTGAAATACACCTGCCATAAATCCAACATCTGGATCTTGTCCTTCAATTATTACATCGTCCGTTTTGCTTATCAAGGTATCATCGTCAGCTTCGTAAGTTCCATTCCCATTGAGGTCTTCAAACACGGTTTCTGTTCCAAGAATTGGAGGCGTTGGGATTAATAGTTTTGTCACTTCTGCCGTGACGTTGACTCTGTTGTATTGGTCAAAGATAAAATCAAATCCACCCCCAAGTCTTAAATTGGTTGGTAAGAAATTCTCTCTACCCGCATCATCATATTTAATTTTAGGCCCTAAGTTTTGAATCGCAAATCCACCTCTCCAACGGCCATTAAAACTCTCGTAGGCTTCTTCTTCACTTTGGTAATACCCGGCAATATCCACACCAAAAGATCCGGCAGCTTTAGCGTTTGCATCTACTGCAGGAATCTTTAAATCCGAACGTAAATATCGCAAGGCAACGGCCATCGAAAACTGGTCCGAAAGACGCAAAGAGTAAGAAGCATCTAAACTTAATTCATTTGGCTTTTCGATCAATGCTTCAGAAAATTCATCTGCTCTTAATTCAATTTCTCCGAGTGAAAAATATTTAAAACTGACGGCAAATGCGCTACGGTCGTTAAGTCTGTTAAAGTAAGTGAAATTACCTAAAAAGATATCGTTGACCAATTTGCTTAAATAGGGTGTGTAACTAAAAGCAATCCCTGATTTGGCTTCAGAAAAGGCATATTTTGAAGGGTTCCATTGTTGTGAATGTGCATCAGCTGAGGTTGCAACACCCATATCGCCCAAAGCGGCAGCTCGTGCATCGGAAGCAATCAGTAAAAAGGGCACTCCAGTGGTGATGACCCTAGAGTCTTGAGTGTTAGGGGTTAGAACCGTAGTTTGAGCGGTTAGGTTATTAAAAAAAATAGACACTAAAAAAAAAGCGAGTAGTGTTGTTTTTTGAATTCTTTTGGATGGAGTCATTTCTAAATTTATTTTTAACAAATATAAGTTAATATTAAAGTATTACAAGTTTTTCAATTTTTTCTGCGGTCATTCCAGAATTCGAGGAACGGACACTTAATTTATAAACATATACGCCTTTCCCAATTTTGCTTCCAAAATCGTCGGTGCCATCCCATGTAATGTTTCTGGTAACGGAGCTTTGGAGTCCGCTAGTTTGGCGATTGATGGTTTTGATTAGTTTTCCAGAAATTGTAAATATTTGTATAGAAACGTCTAAAACCTCCGAACTATTGTGGCTAAACCAAAATTCAGTGTAATTTACAAACGGATTTGGGAAATTAAGCACATTTCTAAGCTCCAGGCTTTCATCTTTATCAAACACCATAAATTGAATGTCTTGAATGGATGAGTTGTTATAGACATCCCATGCTTTTACAGAAAGGGTGTGCAAGCCAGGTGCTAAATCTCTAAATGGATAACTCAAGGTCCCGCGTTTGTAATCATCCACTGCAGCGGTGTAGTAATCGTTTAATTTGTAAACATTTGTTTCATCGCCGTCTAAAGTAGCCACAAGATCATGTCCAATTCCACTGGCGGTATTAATGCCGTTTTCGTCAAATAGATTGGCTAGTAGTGTAGGGTTTTCATTGGTAATGCCACCAGAAATAAAATTTTCGTCGTTCATGAACAGCGCAATTGTAGGGCCCAAATTATCTTCTGGGGCGTCCGCATTCAGACCACCAATTACAACATCCAAATTATAACCACGGTTTTGTAAAAGTGTTTCTGTTTTTGAATAGAGGCTGATTTTGCCAGTGCCTTCTTGCAAACTAATGTCTTTTGGAACCACAAATTCAAGTTCATACTGTCCGTTAGTCACACTGGCTTGTCCTCTAAAAATCACCTCGCCTAAAGCATCAAAATCAATAATAATTAACGAATTGTCGGCATTTTTTGTGCCATCATTCCCAAGGGTAGAGCGTATAATGTCTTTATCGTAAATAGTCGCAGTTAAAATGCCATTATAATTCGTTAATATACCACCCTGTCCGTTCGTGACATGGCCTTCAATTTTGGCTTTACTCAATGCTTTTAGGACTTGAGTAGTCGTATTAATCGGTTCGTTATTAATTTTGGTTACTTGAATGTCTGGATCTGCAATGGGGAGCTTTAAGGCAGGGTCTCCGATGAAAAACACCAAACGCCTTTGACTACTATTCGTAAGCATTGGGTCGTTTTTTGTTTGCCTCAGCGCTTCTGCAATACTGGTTTTTTGATTTGCCCCAAAAGCAAATAAATATTGACCTAAAGTTTCATTAAAACTAATTCCAACATTAACATAAATTTGTCTTGTGGTTGTAATCAAACCAATAGCACCGCCTGTTTTATTCCAAAACAGGTATTCCCCAGCGGTTTCTCTAAAAGGATTGTCAAATTTGGTGTACTCACAGGTCACGGTGACAAAACAATTTAGTTTTGTTGGGTTGTTGACTTCCTGGGCATTTATTTTATCAAAAATTCGTTCGCCGGCTAATCCATCTTCGCCGCCGTGTCCAAAATAATTCACCACAACCGCCCCAACTTCAAGAGCATCAAAAATAGCTTTGTTGACTAATGAATAGCGTGGGCCGCCAGCAGACGTTTCTTGAACGTAAGAATCTGCATGAATTTTTGAAACATTCAAATACGGTTTTTGAGCTTTTACGCTTTCAGCGATCGCATCGGTTGTTTGTTGAATCAAAGCATCACTCGATTTATCGACATCATCAGAAATAAGAAGAAAATTGTTCCGCCAACTCCCAAAAGCTTCGGGTTGATAATAGGATGCTACTTTGTCGACCATGTCTTTGGCACGTTGTGTGTTTTCGGCGAGAATCCGTCCGACGGCAATGTCGAGTTTGTCCGAATTAGCCATTGTGCCTTCGTTGGCATCCATCATCCCGTAAAAATCATCCGAAATAAATGAGTTTGTTAAACTAAAACTGTTTAAGGAATACCAAGAAGGTACAATGTTCGTGTTGTTTGAAACACGGTCTTTATAGTCAAATGATGCGTCGCCAAATAAGCAAACGTATTTGAGTTTGTTGTCCGACGAAGATGCGTTGTCATAAACGTATTTTACAAAATTTCTGATGGCGGCAATATCTTGCATTCCAGAGCTGAATTCTTGATAGATGGATTTTAAGGTGTACACCTTTACATTTAGGTTGTTATTGGTTCGGTTTATTTGTGCGAGTCGTTCCGCTTGTGTGTACAAATAATCGGGCGTAATTATCAGGTAATCAACATCTTTAAATCCTCCTTGATTGTCTAAAAAAACAGTCCCTTTAATATCTTGATTTGATACTGTAGAATTACGCACCCGCTTTGGCGCATAATAATCGGAAGCGGATACGGCCTGATAGTTTTTAAGGGTGCCTAAGTTGGTTTTAAAACTAAATTGTGCAGCGGCCTCGTTGTTCGTGTAATAAGAGATTTGGTAAGGATTGGTAATGTCCCAAACTTCTGATATGGTAGCAGCCTTTGAAATCTCAAAAGCTCCAACGCCAGATTGTGTAGCAGTAGCGTTGTTTTTAAATTGAAATTGAGTTCCGGGGCTTTCTAGGGTGCATTCGGCTTCAATTGAAATATAATCTAAATACCCAGAGGCTGAGGGGTTGCCATTATTATTGTAAGATAACTCCACTGAAATCGAATTAGAATTGGACGTTGTTAAGTTGTTGTAAAAGCGTTCACTCGCCAAATTTTGTTTGTCAATGGCTGCAAATGTGAGGGTGCCAACGTCGGCGCCGTTTAGTTTAACTTGCATGCTGCTAGTCGATTCTGAAACGGCGGCAGTATATATTTTTAATCTGATAGGGATTGAGGGGATTAAATTCGGGAATTCGAAATCAAACTTCCGAACGTTTTCTACATAAAAACGATGCCCAAACCAGCGTCTTCCCATTTTTGAGAGATTATAATCGTCCGACTCTACAAATTTATAATCATGAAAGGTTGTGATGGTGGTTACTGGTGCTGCCGTTGGTTCTGCGGCAGGACGCATTCGTAAGCCTTTAGTTGTGCCAACATTGATGTAATAGTAAGCCACATCAGAGTAGGGATTGATGTGAGAGTTGTTGTCAGGATTAAAATTTTTAGGCCCAATGGCATACATCAAAATATGGTCTTCATCGTTAATGATGCCATCTGACTCTCCTATAAATTGAATGGAATTTTCAATCAAATCATTTGAGACGGTTTCGGAATTAAGTAATGGCAAGGAGGCACCTCCATGTCCATACACTTTGATATTTTGAGGGTTCACATTGCTTACATTAATCCCTAGGTCGCTCAAGAAATTTTTACTGAGTTTATGAACTCCAGTCGTGTCTACCGCAAACCGATACCATTCTCCAGATTTTAAGACAGAACTTGTTAGTGAGCTTGTTTTTTTAAAGGCTTTTGCTTGTGGTTTTAGTTGATACGAAATGGTGAAGCTTAGGACTTTTTTTAGAATCCCATTTTCGTTAAAAATCGGACTAATTTCTAAATATGTTTTAGAAGAATTTCTTGCAGTTGTATTGGTAACTTTTAACTGAGGGTTCGTTGGAATTAATTTTTGAGAAAGCGTTATTAAGTCTGCAACGGATAGTTGCTCCGTTTGCATAGACTTGATGACCACCGATTTTTCATCCACAGTTCCTTTAGACTCCCATTGATTCGCATACGTAATTCCGTTGGTAGAAGAGTAGTTAAAATGTTCTATACTAAATGTAGGAACTTCAATAGTAGTGTTGTTAGTGGAAATTGTGGATGCCTCCTCCCAGTTAATGACAAAGTTTTTTGTTTGAGATATTCCTAGGAAAGAACAAAACAATAAAACAACTAATAAATTTATTTTCATACAGAAGAAACGCATTCTGGACAGCATTATTTTATATAAATATAAGAGAATTTCAAAATTACAATAATAAAATTCTAAAATCCTCGTTTTTAACTAAAGTAATCTCAAAATAATTCGTTATAAAATTGTTCAAATCGCCTGAATTTGTATTGCATTATAATCTATAAATTAGTATATTGCGTCTCCAAATCCAAGTGTGTTTTATTAATTATAAGTTGAATATGAAAAACAGCATCACATTTAGAATACTACTAGTATTAGCAGTATCGACGTCCTTAGTTGGGTGTAATAAATCCTCAAGCGGTGGAAATACTTCCAGAGCGACAGGATGGCAAATAAACTCCAAACTTGGAGGTTTTCAATACAATACCAGTTTTAAGGAGCAAGAAACGGCTCCTGGTTTAGTGTTTATTGAAGGCGGAACTTTTACAATGGGTAAAGTGCAAGATGATGTTATGCATGACTGGAATAATTCTCCAAACCAACAGCACGTTCAGTCTTTTTATATCGACGAAACAGAAGTGACAAACTTAATGTATTTAGAATTTTTAGAATATCAAAAACGTGTTTATCCTCCTACGGATCCTCGATTTAAAGCCATTTATAAGGGGTTTCTCCCGGATACATTAGTATGGCGGAATCGCTTAGGTTACAGTGAAATGATGGTCGAAAATTACCTTCGTCACCCTGCGTACAGAAACTACCCCGTTGTTGGAGTCAGTTGGATTCAAGCAACAAGATTTGCCGAATGGAGGTCGAACAGAGTTGCTGAAAAAGGCTTACAGGAAGAAGGCTATCTTGAAAAAGATTCTCAAATTACACATACAAACGCAGAAAGTAACTTTAATATTAATACCTATGTCATTGCACCAACAAAAACTTTTGGAGGTAACGATACGATTACACTCCCAGGAAAAAGAAGGTCCATTGCAGAAAAAGATTCAGTAAATTTATATGCAACCAGAGAAACCGGTGCGATTCAATTAAAATACCGCCTCCCAACAGAAACAGAATGGGAATATGCGGCTCTTGGCATGTCTGATCTGAGAAGTTTTAACTCCTACAGAGGTCGAAAAAAATATCCTTGGGATGGGCAATACTCTCGTTCTGGAAGTCGTAAAACTAGAGGCGATCAATTGGCTAATTTTAAACAAGGAAAAGGCGATTACGGTGGAATTGCAGGATGGTCAGATGACGGTGCTGATATCACCAATGAAGTGATGTCCTATGAGCCAAATGGCTATGGTGTATATGATATGGCAGGAAATGTTGCCGAATGGGTGGCAGATGTTTACAGACCGATTGTAGATGACGATTTTAGTGATTTCGGATACTATAGGGGAAATCAATATATGAAAAATAAAATTTCAAGCGATGGGACTTTTAAAATAATTGAAGTCGATGAAATTCAATATGATACCCTATCAAATGGGAAGTTGGTTGCAAGAGCATTTCCAGGTGAAATTGCCCAAGTACCTGTAGATGAAAACGAAACCTATCTACGTACTAATTTTGATACTAGTGACAACGTAAACTTCCGAGATGGAGATAATAGATCCTCAAGATTTTTTGATGATTTAGAAGATAATGAAGATCAACAAATGTATAATTCGCCAAAACACAGCGTCTCATTAGATTCTGCTAGTATAGTAAGAAAATACGACAAATCGGATTCAAGAACTTCACTTATCAATGACGCCTCACGAGTTTATAAAGGAGGTTCTTGGAAAGACAGAGAGTATTGGCTCGATCCAGCCCAAAGACGCTATTATCCAGAAGATAAAGCAACCGACTATATCGGATTTAGATGCGCTATGTCTAGAGTAGGTTCTAAATCATCTTCTAAAAAGAAAACGAAAAACTAATTAGTTGTTCAGATAACATATATAGTCCTAACAATTTTAATTGTTAGGACTTTTTTATTAATTTTAAGTTATGGAATTAAACCAAATTCATCAACTTTTTTTAGAGTGCTCAGTGGCTTCTACAGATACGCGTCACATTCAATCGAATTCGCTGTTTTTTGCGCTCAAAGGACCTAATTTTAATGGCAATTCTTTTGCACCTCAAGCCCTCAAAAGCGGTGCAAAATATGCCGTGATTGATCAGGATGTGCATCCCACAGATGAACGTTTTATTTTGGTGGAAAACGTCTTAGAAACCTTACAGAATTTAGCTCGTTTTCATAGAACCTATTTAGGTCTTCCTATTATTGCACTCACAGGGAGTAACGGCAAAACAACCACCAAAGAGTTAATCCATGCCGTTTTAAAACCACACTTCAAAACCGTAGCGACAGTTGGCAACCTCAACAACCACATAGGCGTCCCCTTAACGCTTTTAAGCATGAAGGCCGAAACTGAAATTGGCATTGTAGAAATGGGTGCTAACCACGCAAATGAAATAGCCAAACTTTGCGATATTGCCCAACCCAATATCGGTTATATCACCAATTTTGGGAAAGCACATTTAGAAGGCTTTGGCTCGGAAGAAGGAGTTATAAAAGCTAAAAGTGAGTTGTATGACTATCTTAAAGCCAACTCAGGATTGATTATTCTAAATACTAAAGATGCAAAACAAGTCCAACAAGTTGGAACTTACAACAACGTTTATACGTTTTCGGAAACTTCTGAAACATCCGTGAATGTAAAGTTAATAGCAACGCAGCCTTTCTTGAGTGTTGCCTTTAAAGATAGTACGATTCAAACCCACCTTGTTGGGGCTTATAATTTTCAAAATAGTGTAGCCGCCCTGACCATCGGAACTTATTTCAAGCTGACACCCTTACAACTCAAAAAAGGAATTGAAGCCTACGTGCCAGCCAATAACCGATCGCAAATCATTCAGCAAAACTCCAATGAAATCCTATTAGATGCCTACAACGCCAATCCGAGCAGCATGGAAGTTGCTTTGGAAAATTTTAAAGCCATTCAAAACCCAAACAAACTTGCCATTCTAGGGGATATGTTTGAGTTGGGGACCACAAGCGCTAAAGAACATTTAGCAATCGTAAACAAAGCAATTTTAAGCGAGGGCTGTCGTTTTTGTTTTGTAGGCTCTCATTTTTTTGAACAGCATACAGTGCATCCAAGACTCCTGTTTTTTGAAACGTTTCAAGACCTTCAATTACATTTAGAAGAGTCAACTATTTCAAATACCAGCGTCTTAATAAAAGGGTCGCGAGGGATGGCTTTGGAGCGCGTCCTGGAGTTGATTTAAAAAGCCCTCAAAAATTGAAGGCTTTTAACTTGTGGGTCATACTGGATTCGAACCAGTGACTTCTACCCTGTCAAGGTAACACTCTGAACCAACTGAGTTAATGACCCTTTCTTAGACTGTAAAAATACTAATATCTTTTAATTATGTATCTTTATTTTTTAATTTCTAAAAAAAATTATTTTTAACCAATATTTAGACTATTGATACTTTTAACCGACCAAACATTTCCCAACTACATTATCAAATTCATGTCCGAAGAATGGATCGTTAATAATATCGCTGTTTTAGTCGTTATTGTTTTTATCTTAGGATTGGGTCGTTTTTTGTCCTCTCAAAATAACATTAGAGTCACCTACTTGATGGGGGTGATTTTGTTTTTTACGTCAGTAATTACGCCTTTGCGAACCGCTATAAATGGGCATTGGAATGTGGTGACTGATTTGCCCTTTCATTTGTGTGGAATCTCTGGTCTAATCTGTTCTTTTCTTCCCTTTTTGAAACGAAAACAACCCCTGTTTGATTTTGTGTTTTATACTGGAGTTATCGGAGGCATCATGTCTGTGCTTACCCCTCAAATGAATGGCTATGACGGCAGTGATTTTGCGTATTTGGAATATTATGTAAGACATGTGTTGATCTTTTTATTACCCTTATACATGCTTCAAAATTTAAACATCAGACCTTCTAAATATTCTGTGCTTACCTCCTTTATAATCATTAATGTGTTATTGATTTTTATAATGCCTTTGAATTTCTACCTAGGCTCAAATTACATGTATTTGGCGGAACCGCCACAAGTTGAGAACCCTTTAGTTATCGGGGAATGGCCCTATTATTTGTTATGGTTTGAAGTATTTATTGTGGTGTTGATGACTATTTTTTATAAACTTTCTACTTTGAGATTTAATATAAATAGAAATAACTAAATAGCGTTTATAGGAGACTTCACTATCTTCGCTAAAGAATCGAATTAAACCTTAAACACATGAAACTTCACATCCTACTTTTAGTTGGCCTTTTTTTTCAAATGGGTCATTCACAAGACCATAAAAAGGTAAAACCTCAAGAAATACAAGCGATGGTTAGTTTTCTGACTTCTGACGAACTCAAAGGACGGGAAGTCGCCACTGAAAGCGAGCTTATAGCAGCCCAGTATATCATATCTAAATTCATCGAATCAGGGATCAAACCCTATTTCGAAACCTATATGGATCCTTTTGAGGCAAAACGAGATAAGGGCGTGAATGTGGTTGGGTTTATTGAAGGAAATGATCCTAAGTTAAAACATGAAATGGTACTCTTAGGAGCGCATTATGATCATATAGGCTATGGAAAAAAAGTCAATAACGACTCCATCGCCAATGGAGCCAATGACAATGCTTCCGGGACTGCGACGGTTTTGGCTATAGCCGACCGTTTAGCACGCTTGGGAACCAATAAACGATCCATAGTTATTGCTTTATTTTCAGGAGAAGAAAAAGGATTGTTAGGCTCAAAATCGTTAGCTAAAAAACTAAATGAGCAACAGATTGATTTATATGCTATGCTAAATTTTGAAATGATTGGCGTCCCATTTACAGATCGAGATTACGACATTTTTCTGACGGGTTATGAATTATCTGATTTGGGTGAAAAATTAAATACGTATACCAATTCTACCATGGTTGGGGTTTCAAAGGTTGCTAAAAAGTACAATCTTTTTAAACGATCCGATAATTATGCATTTTATAAAGAATTTAAAGTGCCAAGCCATACCATTTCTTCTTGTGATTTGACTAATTTTGATTTTTATCACCATGTGGATGATGAAATAGATCAACTAGATTTTGCTTTTATGGCAACCACTATAAATAAATTAATCCCTGGAATCATGCAAATTTGCAGCAGCGACTCCAAAGAAATACAAATGTATGAAACGAGCATGCAAAAAACAGTATCGCCTAAGTGAATGGTTCATGGCAAATAGCGTGTGACCCTTAAAAAATAATAAATATAAATATGAAACCAACCAAAACAGTTATCATTACAGGGACCAGCCGTGGCATCGGTTTTGAACTCGTACATCTTTTCGCCAATGCAGGTTACGAAGTTTTGGCGCTGTCCAGAAATGCAAAGCCCGTTTCAAATTTAAATTTTGAAAACATCAATGCTTTGTCATTTGACTTAAATAAATCCGAAGATTATGATCGGGTAGTAGCCTTTGTAAAAAAAGAATGGAAACAAGTTGATATTCTGATTAACAATGCAGGAACTCTTTTAAATAAGCCGTTTGCAGACACCAGTTTCGAAGACTTTCAACAGGTATATAATACCAATGTTTTTGGAGTGGCAGAACTCACCCGCCGCATGATTCCATTCATGCCCTCAAAAGGCCATGTGGTGACCATTAGTTCCATGGGAGGCGTTCAGGGTTCTATCAAGTTCCCTGGTCTTGCAGCCTACAGTTCTAGCAAAGGTGCAGTGATTACCCTCACCGAACTTTTAGCAGAAGAATACAAAGAAACCGGCCCTTCCTTTAATGTCTTAGCGCTAGGTGCCGTACAAACAGAAATGCTTGCAGAAGCTTTTCCGGGCTATAAAGCACCAAATACAGCCGCTCAAATGGCGGCTTATATCTTTGATTTCTCGATTAATGGAACTCAATTTTATAATGGAAAATTATTGCAAATTTCAAATTCGACACCCTAACTATAAACACATTCTTTTAAAAAATAATACCGTAGGTTTAACAGCTTATTAACGGATTTAAAATAAAATATTTCTTTACTTTTGTACCTCGATAAAAACGACTTTTTATGTTTAATAGTTTAAGTGAAAAATTAGATAAAGCCCTCCACGTCCTCAAAGGCCATGGGCGCATTTCAGAAATCAACGTTGCTGAGACGCTCAAAGAAGTCCGACGCGCGTTACTGGATGCCGATGTGAATTATAAAATTGCGAAAGAATTCACCAATCGAGTCAAGGAAAAAGCATTGGGCCAAAACGTTTTAACGACGCTTCAGCCGGGCCAATTGATGGTCAAAATTGTAAAAGACGAACTGACCGCCTTAATGGGAGGAGATGTCGAAGATATTAATATGTCAGCAACCCCAAGTGTCATTTTGATGTCAGGGTTACAAGGATCCGGTAAAACGACCTTCTCTGGAAAATTGGCCAATTACCTAAAAACAAAGAAAACCAAAAAACCACTATTAGTAGCTTGTGATGTGTACCGTCCTGCGGCCATTGACCAGTTACATATTGTTGGAGAACAAGTTGGGGTTGAGGTCTATAGCGACCGCGGGAATACCGATCCTGTCGCCATTGCCAAAGCTGGAATTGCAGAAGCCAAAGCCAAAGGCTGTAATGTAGTGATTATTGATACTGCTGGTCGTTTGGCCGTGGATGAAGTCATGATGACCGAAATTGCTAATATTCACAAAGCCATCCAACCGCAAGAAACGCTATTTGTCGTCGATGCAATGACGGGGCAAGATGCCGTAAATACCGCCAAAGCATTCAATGATATTCTAAATTTTGATGGGGTTATTCTGACCAAATTAGATGGAGATACCCGTGGTGGAGCCGCCATATCCATAAAATCAGTTGTCAATAAACCGATTAAATTTATCGGTACTGGCGAAAAAATGGAAGCCATTGATGTGTTCTATCCAGCACGTATGGCCGAACGAATTTTGGGTATGGGAGATGTGGTTTCTTTAGTAGAACGTGCTCAAGAGCAGTTTGATGAGCAAGAAGCGCGGAAAATTCAAAAGAAAATTGCTAAAAACCAATTTGGGTTTGATGATTTTTTATCTCAAATTCAACAGGTTAAGAAAATGGGGAATATGAAAGACCTCATGGGGATGATTCCTGGGGTTGGAAAAATGATGAAAGATGTCGATGTTGATGACGATGCATTTAAACACATTGAAGCCATTATTCATTCGATGACTCCCGAAGAGCGGAGCAAACCAACCCTGCTAAATGCCAGCCGTAAAAAACGGATTGGAGCTGGATCAGGGACGACCATTCAACAGGTGAATCAATTGATGAAACAGTTTGATCAAATGAGTAAAATGATGAAAATGATGCAAGGCGGTGGCGGTCAAAAAATGATGCAAATGATGAAAAATATGCCACGATAGATCTACTCTAAATTAATAAGCAGTTTATAATGAAATTACTAGACGGGAAACAAACAAGTGCAGCGATTAAAGTTGAAATTTCAGACGCAGTTTTAAAAATAAAAAATCAAGGAAAACGTGCGCCACACTTGGCTGCGATTCTTGTGGGAACCAATGGCGCGAGTATGACCTATGTCGGCGCTAAAGTAAAAGCCTGTGAGCTTGTTGGATTTGATTCTACCTTGATCGATTTACCCGTTGAAACAACCGAAGCCGAATTGCTTTCTGAAATACACGCCTTAAATGACAATCCAGCGATTGATGGATTTATAGTGCAGTTACCTTTGCCAAAACATATCGATGAACAAAAAGTATTGATGGCGGTACATCCCGATAAAGATGTGGATGGCTTTCATCCGATGAATGTGGGGCGAATGGCGTTGGATTTACCAACGTTTTTACCAGCTACACCCTATGGAATTATGGAGCTTTTAGAACGCTATGAAGTACCAACTTCAGGAAAGCATGTGGTCGTCATAGGAAGAAGTCATATAGTGGGGCGCCCAATGAGTATTTTAATGAGTCAAAAACGCCCAGCGGGTGATGCGACCGTGACCATAGCACACAGTCGTACCACAAATTTATCGGAGCTAACTTTAGATGCAGACATCATCGTTGCAGCTTTAGGGATTCCAGAATTTTTAACTGCTGAAATGGTAAAACAAGATGCAGTTATTATTGATGTGGGAATTACAAGAGTTCCAGATGAAACCAAGAAAAGAGGCTATCGTATTGCCGGCGATGTTCATTTTGAAAGTGTCGCTAAAAAAGCAAGTTTTATCACGCCAGTACCTGGTGGAGTAGGGCCAATGACCATTGCAATGTTACTTAAAAACACCCTGCTCGCCTGTGAACGTCACGCTGCAGCTGGCACTATTTAGCAAAAATCTGAGACGTATCTTTAAAGGCTTTAAATTCTAAAGCATTCCCTGCGGGATCATAAAAAAACATGGTGGCTTGTTCGCCAACCTGACCTTCAAAACGGATATAAGGTTCAATAATGAAGTCGATTTTTTGACGTTTTAAATTCTCTGCAAACGTTTCAAAATGTTTCCATGGAAGAATCACCCCAAAATGAGGAACAGGTACTTGTTTTCCATCCACCTTATTTGTATGTAAATCGTTGTCAGTTTCTTTTGGTTTGAAATGAATCACGAGTTGATGTCCAAAAAAATTAAAATCAACCCAATGGTCACTGCTGCGACCTTCTTCGCATCCTAAAGTTTCTCTATAAAAAACACGACAGGTTTCTAAATTCCACACCGGAATGGCTAAATGAAAAGGGGAGACTGAACTCATTAGATTACTTTTTTAGAGTGTTTCAAGGTTTCGTTTAAAGTTTCCATCTCTAGGTCAGTTAAATCGCGATAGCTACCAACCTCACTTTTCAAGTGGATGTTCATAATACGAGTACGTTTCAAGGATTGCACTTCGTAATTAAGGTATTCGCACATGCGACGAATTTGACGGTTGAGACCTTGTGTAAGGATGATTTTAAACTCAAAAGTACTGAGCTTTTCTACACGGCAGGCTTTGGTGGTTTTACCAAGTTCTTCTAATGGAATGCCTCCAGCCATGCGTTGAATGAACGTTTGAGAGATGGGTTTGTCAACTGTGACAATGTATTCTTTTTCATGATTGTTGCTGGCACGAAGAATTTTGTTTACGATATCACCGTCATCGGTCAATAAAATCAACCCTTCACTATCTTTATCTAAGCGTCCAATTGGAAAAATTCGACTTGGATAATTGATGAAATCAATAATATTATCTTTTTCAACGCCGGTATCGGTTGTGCAAACAATTCCAACAGGCTTATTAAAAGCAATATACGTTCGTTTTTTGGCATTATTAAGGATAGTTTTTCCATCCACTTTTACGGTATCCCCTTGTACGACTTTCGTTCCCATTTCTGGAACGACACCATTAATCGTCACACGCCCTTCGTCGATCAGTTTGTCGGCGGCACGGCGCGAGCAATATCCGGCTTCGCTTAAGTATTTATTCAGTCGTGTTAAAGTTGGTTCCATCGTGCAAATTTACAAAAGTTTACTGTCTCAAAAATTTAATTAATTCATCGGATACAAAATCACCTTTAAGCGAGTGACCAAGACCTTCTGTTGAAATCAGTTGTGCGTTTTTAAATTGAGCGTTTATATCAAGCGCATCTTGATATGGGATGATGCGATCTCTCTTATCGTGGATTAGCAAGCCTTTTATATCGATGTCTTTTGCGAAGTCTGCTGTAGAAAAATAATGAGGAGGGTGTCCAAATTTAAGCTCAATATATCTATCAATTCCTTCCGATACATTTTGGCTGTAGCCCATCATTTCTTTGTAGCGTTTCATGATACCTTTGAATCCTGAAGGGGCTCCAAGAAGTACAAGTTTTTTTCCATCCGCATAGGTTTGTTTTTTAAGAAAAACAACCAAAGCCATCCCACCAACAGAGTGTCCAATAAATGCTGTAGGTTTAAATCTTTCACTCACAACATTTATAAATTCTGAATAGAGAATTGCATTAAAAGTAGCGCTTCCAGACCCGCCGTGAGCAGGGCCGTCCAAGGCAATCACATTGTACCCTTCTTTATGAAGTTTTTGAATTTTATCACGCCAGCGTCCTGAATTACTTTCCCATCCGTGTGCTAGTAACACCGTTTCTTTATTGCCTTCCCATTGGTAGGTTTGAATGGGTAGTTTGTCGTAATGTAAGGTTGTTTTGGACGTCGCAGTTTCTAAAAATAAATTTATGTGTGGAGTCAGTTGTCCTCTTCTTGGTTTTGAGAATAATTTTAAGGCGAGTTTGGACGCATACGACGCATTGAAAAATCCAATACAATTAATGAGGGCGCCAACGAGCTTTGGGATAAGTGTTTTCATGAATTTTTAGGGGCTTCTCTGTGAACGCGATCCATTGAAAATGCAGGCGTGCAGATCGCTAAATATTCACATGGGGCATCAAATGGATTTGAATATTGAACACGTGTATTTTTTTGAATTTTAATGGATTGTCCTTGTTCTAAAACAAGCGTGTCTCCGTCAATTATAAACTGTTTTTTTCCTTTGATGATGTAAGTGTATTCGTCAAATTCAGGTGTCTGAAAGGGTTCGCTCCAACCTGGAGGCGCAACCATATGGGCAATACTTAGTGCAGCATTGCCATCAGTTGCATTGCCAAAATGCTCTTCAATTAATTTTCCGTCAGTCGTCGGAACGACAAAAGGCGATGTTTGTATTTTATAAGATTTCATCGTTTAATACCATTGAATGTAAAAGTCCTTTATTTTTGCAGATTCTGGAATTGAAATGGCTTCAATTTTTTGATTCATATTGTAGCGCATATCCTCCGGTAGTTCTGATTTACTCAACGTAAAATAGAGATTGAGTTCATCTACCGAAATGATAAGGCTTCGCAGTGTGTTTTGAATACTCGAAATGGTGTATTTCGAATTGATCTCGCCAAAAGTGCTGAGTGTGTTTAAGCCGTCTTTGTTCTTAAAACGTTTGTCCATCACACGCACGGTACGGATGGTGGATAAAGAGTCGAGAGAATAATTTGGATTGAGTTCTAATAACAATGTACCGGTTCCTTTTTCATAAACACTAATGGTGTTGGTGCTTCCGGTGAATTCATCGCCCCCAATGTATTTACTGATAGAATCGTTTATGAAAACGACTTTCAGTTGGTTTATTTTTGTAGAGTCTGTAAGGAGTCCTATGCTGTGTTTGGTAATGGCAAATGGGTTGGTTTTTGATTCGCATCCCATTAATAGGCCTGCCAATAATCCGATAAATAAATAGTGTTTCATGGTTAGTTTTGTATGCAACAATGCTAAATTACTTTTATTGAAATTCCAAATGCTTTGGGATCAATGTAATTTAATGGCCTTGTTTTGGTTACTAATGATTTTTGGTATTGGTTGGTATTTAAAATTTGAGTAAAAATAAATGAAGTTTTATTACTGAAACAACAAACAGTGAACTATTTTTGCGCATTATGTTAAAGACAGAAATTAAATCGCTAGTAAATGCCGGAAAAATGCTCCCTCTTATGGAAGCGTTTTATACCATTCAGGGGGAAGGATTCCACAAAGGAACCGCTGCCTATTTTATAAGAATAGGAGGTTGTGATGTTGGTTGCCATTGGTGTGATGTCAAAGAAAGCTGGAATGCCGATTTACATCCGCCAACACCTATAGACACCATTGCTGAGGATGCTGCTAAAGAAAGTCAAACCATTGTGGTTACGGGTGGTGAGCCCTTGATGTGGGACATGAATCCATTGACCGCCGAATTAAAATCAAAGGGCATGCAAACCCATATTGAAACCTCTGGGGCGTATAAGCTTAGTGGCGATTGGGATTGGATTTGTTTGTCGCCTAAAAAATTAAAAGGCCCTTTAGATGAGGTGTATCAAAAAGCACACGAGCTTAAAGTGATTGTTTACAACCTTGATGATTTAAAGTATGCAGAAGAACAGGCCGCCAAGGTAAATCCAAACTGTATTTTGTACCTCCAACCCGAGTGGAGCAAGCGCGACAAAGTCACGCCTTTTATTGTGGATTACGTCATGAAACACCCCAAATGGAAAGTATCGCTTCAAACGCATAAGTATTTGAATATTCCTTAATTAAAAAATAAATGTCAGCTTATTTTGTAAAAGGTACGGCAACTCTAACGGCTCCCCAACCTATGTGCATATGTATGCCGCCATCTGATTTTTCAAAAGCAATAGAAAATGCTTCTAAATTTTCTTCACCTTTTGATACTGGCACATCAATACGTGCAACATCATTTTTTTCGTTATAGAAATAACTTCCCCAAACATTTAAGTCCGTACTAACAATCGCAGTCCATTCTGTCTCTCCAGGAAGTAGATAAAAAGTATAAGTGCCAGCTTTAATTTTAGTGTTGCCTAACATCATGTCTGTGTATAACGTTAACTCTGCAGCTTCATTTGCCCCAGTTCTCCATACCTTTCCTTTGGGAGCTAATTCAGCAACCGAACGTCCTTTCAGTTGCGGACGGCTGTATGTTATTTTAATAAGCTTTTCTGATTTTTTGTAAGAACTAGGAAAGGCTGATGCATCCATAGGACTTTTGTCTAGCCCTTTAAATTTCTGAGCATTTACATTAAACGATACTAACATTAAAAATGTAAATACAATTGAGGTCATAAAATTCGATTTTTTCATAATAATTGAGATGTATTAGTGTTTCGTTAAAATTACTTTTTAATAGCCTAAATAGTGGTAAATAAATGCTAAAGTTTATGGATTTAATTTTTGAATTAGTTTTCTTGTCTCCGCTCCGTGTTCTATGACTTAAACAAATATAATTTCAATTAATTATAAACAAAGGACTTAATATATATAACTTTTTGGCTGGATTAGCATTCATCTAGTTACATTTATATATTAATTATATATATTTAATTATAAATTATAATCATTTTATTAATTATTATATATAATATATAACTTAAAATCCATCTTTGCTGCTTAATATTCAATAAACTATTATGTGTGGAATTGTATGTGCCTTTGATTTAAAACAAAAATCAGAAATTTTAAGACCTCAAGTCCTTGAGATGTCCAAAAAAATAAGACACCGTGGACCGGACTGGAGCGGTATCTATAGTGATGAAAAAACAGTGATGTCGCATGAGCGTCTCGCAATTGTGGACCCTGCTTCTGGAATGCAACCGCTGTTCAGCGAAGACAAAAAGCTTATTTTGGCAGCCAATGGCGAAATCTATAACCACCAAGAGATTAGAAAGCAATTCGAAGGAAAATATGCTTTTCAAACCCAAAGTGACTGTGAGGTTATTTTGGCACTTTATAAAGAAAAAGGCGTTGATTTTGTAGATGACTTAAACGGAATTTTCGGATTTGCAATTTACGACGTCGAAAACGACGAATATTTTATTGCACGCGATCACATGGGCATCATTCCTTTATACATAGGGTGGGATCAAAACGGCACTTTTTATGTGGCATCAGAATTAAAAGCTTTAGAAGGAACGTGTTCTAAAATTGAGTTATTTCCACCAGGGCATTATATGTCTAGTAAAGATGGGAAGTTTGTGCAATGGTACAAAAGAGATTGGAGAGATTACGATGCAGTAAAAGAGAACGAAACAAGTATTGCAACAGTTAAAGAAGCATTAGAAGCTGCTGTGCACAGACAGTTGATGTCCGATGTGCCTTATGGTGTTTTACTGTCTGGTGGATTGGATTCATCAGTGGTATCTGCAATCGCAAAAAAATATGCACAAAAGCGTGTGGAATCTGGCGATGAAACCGATGCTTGGTATCCGCAAACACACTCCTTTGCGGTCGGGTTAGAGGGCTCACCAGATTTAGCGGCAGCACAAGTGGTTGCGGATCATATTGGAACCGTACATCACGAAATTAAATTCACCATTCAAGAAGGATTGGATGCAATTAAAGATGTGATTTATAACATAGAAACCTATGATATCACCACCATTCGTTCTTCAACGCCGATGTATTTAATGGCACGTGTTATAAAATCGATGGGGATTAAAATGGTATTATCAGGTGAAGGAGCAGATGAGATTTTTGGAGGGTATTTGTACTTTCATAAAGCACCAAATGCACAAGAGTTTCACGAAGAAACAGTTCGTAAATTAGATAAGTTACACATGTACGATTGCTTACGAGCCAACAAAAGTTTGGCGGCTTGGGGTATTGAGGGGCGTGTGCCATTTTTAGATAAAGAATTTATGGATGTCGCAATGCGCATCAACCCACAAGATAAAATGATCAATGGGGAGCGCATGGAAAAATGGGTCATTAGAAAAGCCTTTGAAGACATGTTACCAGAAAGTGTCGCGTGGCGTCAAAAAGAACAATTTAGCGACGGCGTTGGCTATAGTTGGATCGATACTTTGAAAGAAGTGGTTGATAAAGAGATTTCTGATGAACAGTTAGCAAATGCTAAATTCAGGTTTCCAATTCAAACCCCTCAAAACAAAGAAGAGTTTTATTACCGGTCTATTTTCGAAGGCCATTTTCCAAGTGATGCCGCAGCTTTAAGTGTGCCTCAAGAGGCAAGTGTAGCGTGTAGTACGGCGACTGCTCTAGAATGGGATGAGGCCTTTAAAAACATGAACGAACCTTCCGGAAGAGCAATTCTAAATGTGCATGACCAAGCATACGATTAAAGAATTTTAAAAACTCAAATAAAGACTTCTGAAGCCTTTTTTTATTTTTTATAATTTACTACAACACTTCAACGTCCTTGAATTTAATTTAAGGGCGTTTTTAGTGGTTTTAAGAGCATTTCTCAAAAATAGCCAATTGTTAATAATTCCACTTAAAATACGTAAAAAGACTTTAAATTCGATTAGAGATTAATTATCTTTGTTAGTGTGAATGTAGCTCTGCTATATTTAAAATAAACTAAATAATTCAACGAACAGAATGAGCGAAGAAGTCAATAAAAACAGTTATTCCGCAGATAGTATTCAGGCATTAGAAGGAATGGAGCATGTCCGCATGCGACCATCCATGTATATTGGCGATGTTGGACTGAGAGGTTTGCATCACTTGGTGTACGAGGTGGTCGATAACTCGATCGATGAAGCTTTGGCGGGTCACTGTGATAAAATCACCGTGATTATCAACGAAGATAATTCCATCACAACCGAAGATAATGGGCGTGGTATTCCGGTCGATATACATAAAAAAGAAGGCGTTTCTGCTTTAGAAGTGGTGATGACTAAAATTGGTGCTGGAGGTAAATTTGATAAAGATTCTTATAAAGTTTCTGGAGGTTTACACGGCGTTGGTGTGAGTTGTGTGAATGCCCTTTCAGAGCATCTAAAAGCAACCGTTTTTAGAGATGGAAAAGTTTACGAACAAGAATACGAACGTGGAAAAGCCATGTATCCTGTGAAGCAAATTGGTGAAACGGATAAAAGAGGAACCACAGTGACGTTTAGACCTGATCCTCAAATATTTACGCAGACTTTGGTTTATGTTTATGAAACTCTAGCGAGTCGTTTACGAGAATTATCCTTCTTGAATAAAGGTATTACTATAGTTCTTGTTGATGAAAGAGAAAAAGACGAAAAAGGTGCGTTTTTAGGAGAAACATTTCATTCAACCGAAGGGCTTTCTGAGTTTATCAAATACTTGGACAGTAACAGAGATCCGATCATGAAAAATGTCATTGCTTTTGAAGGCGAGAAAAATGGAGTTCCTGTAGAAGTGGCTATGATTTATAACACGTCTTATGCTGAAAATTTACATTCGTATGTCAACAATATTAATACCCATGAAGGTGGAACGCACTTATCTGGGTTTCGTCGTGGACTAACACATACCTTAAAAAAATATGCCGATGAATCGGGCATGTTAGACAAACTTAAGTTTGACATTGCAGGGGATGATTTCCGTGAAGGATTGACCGCTATAATCTCGGTAAAAGTTCAAGAGCCTCAATTTGAAGGACAAACTAAAACCAAATTAGGAAACAGAGAAGTGTCTGCATCAGTAAGTCAGGCCGTTTCTGAAATGCTCACAAATTATTTAGAAGAAAATCCGGACGATGCCAAAATAATCGTTCAAAAAGTGATCCTTGCTGCGCAAGCTCGTCATGCCGCTCAAAAGGCGCGAGATATGGTACAGCGTAAATCCGTAATGAGTATTGGAGGTTTGCCTGGGAAATTGAGTGACTGTTCTGAACAAGACCCTATAAAATGTGAAATTTACCTCGTTGAGGGAGATTCGGCAGGTGGGACTGCAAAGATGGGACGAGATAGAGCCTTTCAAGCGATTTTGCCATTAAGAGGTAAAATTTTGAATGTGGAAAAAGCAATGACGCATAAGGTTTTTGAAAATGAAGAAATCAAAAATATCTTTACAGCTTTAGGTGTAACCATAGGTACCGAAGAAGATCCGAGAGCCTTAAACCTTTCAAAATTAAGATACCATAAAATTGTGATTATGTGTGATGCCGATATTGATGGGAGTCACATTGAAACACTTATTTTAACCTTCTTTTTTAGATACATGAAAGAGTTGATTGAGAATGGACATATTTACATTGCTACTCCGCCTTTATTTTTAGTTAAAAAAGGAGCCAAAAAAGAATATGCTTGGAATGATGAAGAGCGCTTAAAGTTAATGGAAGAATATGGAGATGGTGCAAAAATTCAACGTTATAAAGGTCTTGGTGAAATGAATGCTATCCAGCTTTGGGACACGACAATGAATCCTGAGTTTAGAACCTTACGTCAAATTCATATTGACAATGGAACCGAAGCCGACCGCATTTTCTCAATGTTAATGGGAGATGATGTACCGCCAAGAAGAGAGTTTATTGAAAAAAACGCAATTTACGCCAATATTGATGCCTAGAAAATTAATCCCTAAATATAATCAAAATGAAAAACCTAATGTTCATTTGCACTATATTCCTTAGTGTGAATACAACCAACGCACAAGAACTTGAAAGTGTTTTACTGGCATCTGATGATGCCAATCAACTTCTTGAAAATTATCTCAATCCTGTAATGAAAGGATTAATGACTAGTATGAATAACGGTTGGTACTCAACGGCAAAAACGCACAAAAAATTTGGATTTGACATCACGATTGGAGCCAGTGCGTCTTTTACACCCGATAAAGATCAAATGTTTCAATTTGTATCCGATCAATATAATTACATTTCAGTTACTGATGGCGGTACAAGTATTCCAACCATTTTAAGTAAAGATGAAACAGAAACCGAACTTAACGTAACGGTTCCTTATGATGGAGATAAATTTAAAGTCGGCTCCTTCAAAATGCCTGGAGGAATCGCAAAAGATTTACCAGCCAATGCCACACCAGCACCATTTGTGCAAGTTGGGCTTGGGTTGCCATTCAAAACAACGGTTAAGTTAAGGTATGTGCCTAAAACAAATTTTACTTCAGATGTTGAAGCTAATTTAATTGGAGTTGGACTTCAGCACGATTTGACACAATATCTAGGGGTTGTTGGGAAGCTTCCATTTTCAGTCTCTCTGTTGGGCGCTTACACCACCGCAAGTGTCGAATATGCGATTAAAAATGATGATTTAACAGATCAAGTATCCGTAGTCAATGGACTGGCTCAATTTAAATTAAAGACTTGGACGGTTCAAGCGTTAGGGTCTTTGGATTTTAAAATTGTGACCATTTATGGGGGTCTTGGTTATCATGGCGGAACGTCCAGTTTTGATATTAAAGGCGATTATTCATTAACTTATGATATTCAAGATGCCGGTCAAAATAAAATATCAACATTTGAAGAAACAATAAAAGATCCTATTAACTTAGATTTTAAAACAAGTGGAACTCGTGCGACGGTAGGCGCCCGATTAAATCTTGCCTTTTTCAAAATTTTTGCAGATTATACCGTACAAGAATATAATACTGCAACTGTTGGGGTTGCATTTAGTTTTAGATAAATAATTACATTAATAAATTAAAAATAACATGAAAATAACAGTAGTAGGTGCCGGAGCAGTCGGAGCAAGTTGTGCAGAATATATTGCCATTAAAAACTTTGCATCCGAAGTTGTTTTGTTAGACATCAAAGAAGGCTATGCCGAAGGAAAAGCGATGGACTTGATGCAATGTGCATCTCTTAATGGATTTGATACAAAAATCACGGGGTCTACCAATGATTACAGTAAAACTGCGAATAGCCACATTTGTGTCATTACATCGGGAATTCCTAGAAAACCAGGAATGACTCGTGAAGAATTAATTGGTATCAATGCAGGTATTGTAAAAACAGTATCAACCAACTTGGTTGAACATTCTCCAAATACGGTGCTTATTGTGGTGAGTAATCCAATGGATACCATGACGTACTTAGCGCATAAAGTCACAGGACTTCCAAAACATAAAATTATTGGAATGGGCGGTGCATTAGATTCAGCACGTTTCAAATACAGATTGGCCGAAGCTTTAAACGCACCAATTAGCGATGTCGATGGCATGGTGATCGGAGGACACAGCGATGTAGGAATGGTGCCTTTAACCTCGCATGCCACTCGAAATAGTATCAAAGTTTCAGAATTTATTTCAAGCGAACGTTTAGAGCAAGTCAAACAAGACACCAAAGTTGGTGGAGCGACACTCACCAAACTCTTGGGAACTTCCGCTTGGTATGCACCAGGCGCGGCAGTGAGTGGATTGGTTCAAGCAATTGCTTGCGATCAGAAAAAAATATTCCCGTGTTCAGTTTTATTAAACGGTGAGTATGGTTTATCTGATTTATGTATTGGAGTTCCTGTTGTATTAGGAGCAAATGGTATCGAAAAAATTGTCGAAATCAAACTAAGCGATAACGAAAAAGCACATTTACAGACAAGTGCTGAAGGCGTTAAAAAAACAAATTCATTACTAGACGTATAATTAGATTGGTGGTGAGATTTGTGTCTTTCACTACAAAGGAGCCTATTACAGGCTCTTTTTATTGAAAACAAAAGAATCTATTGTCAAATCACTTCGTAAATCATATATTTGCTCGTTTATATAAAATTAATACAGATTAAATTAACTAACAATGCAAAATAAAGGACTCGTAAAATTATTTGCCCTTCTATTTGGTTTGGTAAGTATTTACCAATTATCATTTAGTTTTAAAGCAAACCAAATAGAAGATAATGCAACGCAATTTGCTATTGAAAAAATAGCAGATACCGAGACAGACTATGACGCTAAACGTGCGCTTGAACAAAGGAAGTATTTAGATTCGTTGAAAAACGAAGAAGTATATAATATCGGAATTGCAAAATTTAATTTTGATGAAGTCAAGGAAAAAGCCATGAACCTTGGTTTAGACCTTAAAGGTGGAATCAATGTAATTCTTCAAATATCTGTAAAAGATATACTAGTTGGATTGGCAAACGAAAGTAAAGACCCTGTCTTTAGAAAAGCATTAAGTGATGCCGAAGAACTTCAAAAAGACAGTCAGAACACTTATTTAGAAGACTTTTTTGTAGCGTTTGAAGCAATTGAAGGCGACACTAAATTAGCGTCTCCAGATATTTTTGCGAATCGAACGCTAAGCGAAGAGATTACATTTGATATGACAAATGATGAGGTGAAGCCTGTGTTATCTACTAAAATTGATGAGTCGATTGTATCGGCATTTGAAGTACTTCGTAAACGGATTGATAAATTTGGGGTCACCCAACCAAACATCCAACGTATGGGGGACTCTGGACGTATTCTTGTTGAATTGCCAGGTGCTAGAGAAATTGAACGTGTCAGAGGATTATTACAAAGTACGGCTCAGTTAGAGTTTTGGTATACTTTTAAAGGTGAAGAATTTGGAACGTTTATATTTCAAGCCAATGAAATTTTAAAAGAAATTGTTGATGTTACACCAGCCGAAGAAAAACCCAACGCAACTGAATCTACAGACGATGCGATTTCTGATATTATTGGCGATACCGATGCTGAAACTGGTGATGATGGTGAAGTGAATCCGTTAATCGATTTAATACGTGCTCCTGGCTACAACGGAGGGCCTGTCATTGCGTCTTTTGAACAAAAAGATAAGCAACGCGTTACAGACTATCTAAACAACCCACGAGTACGTGCGCTACTGTCGGTAGAACAACGTTATGCAAAATTTGTGTGGGGAATCCCAGAAGTACAACAAACTGTAGGAGAAGATTCCGAAAGTATTGAGCTCGTACAATTATATGCTTTAAAAGGAAATAGAGACAATAAACCACCACTTAGTGGCGCTGTCATTACAGACGCGCGTCAATCATTCCAACAAAATGGGAGTCCAAGTGTATCCATGCAAATGAACCTACAAGGTGCAAAGGTCTGGGAAGAAATGACGGGTAATGCTTTTAATACAGCAGGTCAAATTGCGGTTGTATTAGACGAAATTGTCTATTCAGCTCCTGGAGTTACAACGGGGCCGATTTCTGGAGGGAACTCTGAAATATCAGGATCTTTTACTTTAAATGAAGCGGTCGATTTAGCGAACGTTCTAAGAGCTGGTAAATTACCAGCCTCTGCAGATATTGTACAAGCAGAAGAAGTTGGACCCTCTTTAGGACAAGAAGCCATTGACAGTGGAATGAAATCATTCTTAATTGCTTTAGCGTTAGTGCTTTTATGGATGGTTTTTTATTATGGAAAAGCAGGTATCTATTCAGATATCGCTTTAGTATTAAACATCTTATTAATCTTCGGGATTCTATCGGGATTAGGTGCTGTGTTAACTTTACCTGGTATTGCGGGAATTGTATTAACCATCGGAATTGCGGTAGATGCAAACGTTCTTATTTACGAACGGATTCGAGAGGAATTGTTTAAAGGAAAAGGCCAAAAAGAATCTATTAAAGATGGATTTAATAACGCTTTATCTTCAATTTTAGATGCCAACATTACAACGGGTTTAACTGCTTTGATTTTATATACATTTGGAACAGGACCAATCAAAGGATTTGCAACAACTCTTTTAATTGGTATTTTAACCTCTTTATTTACAGCGATTTTTATTTCAAGATTATTGATCGATTGGCATTTGAGCCGAGGTGGAAAATTAGAATTCTCTACAGGGATGACCAAAGGTTTATTTCGTTCGATCAACATTGAATTTCTTAAAAAACGTAAAATTGCTTACTTAATTTCGGGATCTATCATCATTGCAGGACTTGGATCTTTGTTTACCACCGGTCTGGATCAAGGAATTGATTTTGTCGGAGGTCGAACGTACACAGTTCGTTTTGCACAAGACATGAACACTGAAGAAGTAAAATCAGCATTAAACGACGTTTTTAATAGTGCTGAGGTAAAAACAATCGGGAGTGCGAATCAATTAAAAATATCGACCAAGTATAAAGTTGATGAAAATTCTGCGGAAGTCGATCAGGAAGTACAACAAAAACTATATGAAGCCTTGATACCATTTTTACCAGATGCAACAACCTATAAGCAGTTTATTGATGCTGAAAATAATGTTGGTAAAATGTATTCAGGAAAAGTAAGTCCAACCATTGCCGATGATATTAAAAAATCATCTATCTGGGCAATTTTAGGCTCATTGATCGTTGTCTTTTTATATATTTTATTACGATTCAAAAAATGGCAATTTTCATTAGGTGCCGTCGCAGCAGTATTTCATGATGTCTTAATTGTATTAGGGATCTTTTCAATTGCTTGGAGATTCTTGCCATTTAGCATGGAAATCGATCAAGCATTTATTGCAGCAATTTTAACCGTGATCGGATATTCATTGAATGATACCGTGGTGGTCTTTGATAGAATTAGAGAATACTTAAACGAACATACAAGTTGGAAATTTGAAAAAGTGGTCAATAGTGCATTGAGTAGCACGTTGAGTCGTACTTTAAACACCTCATTAACAACTTTAGTCGTATTATTAGCCATGTTCACCTTTGGTGCAGATTCCTTAAGAGGCTTGTTGTTTGCGCTTATTGTTGGGGTGTTAGTGGGAACTTACTCATCGTTATTTATTGCAACGCCAATCATGCACGATACATTGAAGCGTTTAGACAAAAAAGAATGAATAATAGCTAATTATTAAATATCAAAAAAGCCACTCATTGAGCGGCTTTTTTTGGTTTAAATTTGAACGTATTAATTTCTATTTGGATACGATTGGATACAGAAGGGATATTTTTGAAACTATTTTAGCAACTGGCTTGGGAAGCGGCGTTAAAGACCACAGTATAGAGGAAGAATTATAAAACAACAGATAAGGAAGGTCTTTTAAAATTAGTTCTAAAAAACCAGCTCAATTCTCTCAAAAAACAAATGAACTTACACTGTTTTAGGTTTATAAACAAATATAAAATACAAGCCACAAAGCACAAAAGGAAGACTCAGTACTTGTCCCGTATTTAAACCAAAAATCCAATCCTCACGACTGTCTATTTGTGCGATTTTAAATTGTTCTACCACAAGTCTCACCGACATTAAAAGCACTAAAAACAAACCAAACAGAAATCCCGTTTGCGTGCTTTTTTTCGTTTTCCAGTATAAGAAGAACAGGATCAAAAACACAAACACATAGCCAAAGGCTTCGTACAATTGTCCTGGGTGTCTTGGGATAGTGTCCAATTGTTTGAATATGATCGCTAAAGGAAAATCGGCTTCAGCAGGTTTACCGATCATTTCGGAATTAAAGAAATTGCCGATTCTTATAAATACAGCTCCTAACGCACAAGCAATGACTACGCGATCCAAAATCCAAAGCACTGATTTTTTCAATACTTTTTTATTGTAGAGCCACATCGAAAAAATCATTCCAATCGCTGCACCATGACTGGCCAAACCCCTAAACCCTGTAAACTCAAACCCACCACTAAAGCGGAAGGGGAGGAAGATGCTAAAAAAGTCGTCTTTAAATAATTCAGATTGATAAAAAATGACGTGACCCAAACGCGCTCCAATCATAATTCCTAAAACAGAATACATGAACAGACTGTCTAATTTGTCTTCAGTTTGTCCTTCGTTTTTATAAATCTTTTTCGTCAGATACCAACCTGTGATAAACGCAGCCATCCACATGAGACTGTAATAGTGAATTTTAAAATCCCCAAAAAGGGCGATGCTATCAGAAGCAGGATCCCATACGATTTGTAGCAAATACATAGTCATTTGTTTAGGATGTAAATATAGAAAATTGATGTGAAACTTAGGCCATCCAAATTTTATTAACTGTGATCGTTAATTCTTTGGGACTGGATCCTGTCCAGAACCTCCCCAAGGATGACAGCGTAAAATACGTTTAAGACTCAGATAGCTCCCCTTTAGAAGGCCATGGGATTGTAAGGCATCTTTAGCGTAATGAGAACAGGTCGGTTGAAATCGACAAGTCGAAGGCGTTAATGGTGAAATGAGATTTTGATAGATCTTGATAATAAACAAAAAAGGCGCAATCAAAATAGATTTCATGGCTATTAATCTAATAAAAAGGTGGTGCCGTCCTTGCCGTCTTTCAACTGAATTCCAATGGCTAGTAATTCATCTCTTATTGAATCAGACAGCGCAAAGTTTTTTTGAGATCTTGCTTCGTTTCGCATTCTGATGAGTAATTCTACAGCCTCTCCCAGTTTTTGATCTTGATTGTTTGAAGTCACATTTTTAAGCCCTAAAATATCAAATACAAACTGATGCATTACTTCGGTTAAGGCTTCTAAATCTGAAGCGTTAATGTGTGCTTTTCCATCCTTAATTTGGTTGATATACTTAACAGCGCTAAACAATTCTGCAATTAGAATAGGTGTGTTAAAATCATCATTCATGGCCGTATAACAATTGGATTTCCAAGTTGCGATATCAAAGTCGTTAGCATCTGAAGTAGCCTCAATTTTATCTAAGGTAGCAATCGCTTCCATAAGTTTTAGAAATCCTTTTTCTGAGGCTAATAGGGCGTCATTGCTAAAATCTAAGATGCTACGGTAGTGCGCTTGCATCATGAAAAACCGTACCACCGAAGGCGAAAAACCTTTGGTCAATTGGTTTGTATTACCGCTTAAAATCTCAGCAGGTAAAATATTATTCCCAGTCGATTTTGCCATTTTTTGGCCATTGAGCGTCAGCATGTTGGCATGCATCCAGTAATTTACAGGCGTATGATTGTGCCAAGCTTTCGCTTGAGCAATTTCACACTCGTGATGTGGAAATTTCAGATCCATCCCACCACCATGAATATCAAAATGTTCACCTAGATATTTCGTGCTCATGGCCGTACATTCTAAGTGCCAACCAGGAAACCCATCGCTCCATGGCGAAGGCCAGCGCATAATGTGTTCTGGTTCTGCTTTTTTCCAAAGTGCAAAATCTTGAGGATTTTTTTTATCGGTTTGACCGTCTAAAACGCGAGTGTTATGTATGAGATCTTCAATTTTTCGACCACTTAAAATTCCATAATTATGGGATTCATTATATTTTAAAACATCAAAATAAATAGAACCATTGGCTTCATAAGCAAAGCCTTTTTCTAAAATGGATTTGATGATTTCTATTTGTTCAACAATATGACCGGTTGCAGTCGGTTCAATGCTTGGAGGTAAAAAATTAAAGGTATTTAATATGGTGTGAAAATCAACGGTATAGCGTTGCACGACTTCCATCGGTTCAATTTGCTCGATTCGAGCTTTTTTTGCAATGCGATCTTCGCCTTGATCAGCATCGTTTTCTAAGTGTCCAGCATCGGTGATGTTACGAACATAACGCACTTTATAATCCAGGTGTTTAAAATATCTAAAAATCATATCAAAGGACATGAATGTACGGACATTTCCAAGGTGGACATTGCTGTAAACGGTTGGGCCGCAAACATACATCCCAATCGAACCTTCATTAATAGGCTTAAAAATTTCTTTTTTACCAGATAAAGTGTTGTAAATATGAAGGGTGTTTGTAGCGTGTTTGCCCATGAGTTAGAGGATTAAAATTTAGTCTCTAATTGTATGTAGTTCAAGAATTCTCTTTTGGTTTCTTTGTCTTTAAATTTACCACCAAATTCACTTGTAACGGTACTACTTTCGATATCTCTGATTCCTCTCGAATTGACACATAAATGCTTGGCATCTATAACACAAGCGACATCCTTTGTGTTTAAGACGTTCTGAAGTTCTTTAACAATTTGAATGGTCAGGCGTTCTTGAACTTGAGGTCGTTTAGAAAAATGATCCACAATTCGGTTCATTTTTGAAAGTCCTACGACTGTTCCATTAGAGATGTATGCAACGTGGGCTTTTCCAACAATCGGCAGGAAATGGTGCTCACATGTCGAGTAGAGGGTGATGTTTTTTTCCACCAACATTTCGCCGTACTGATATTTGTTTTCAAAAGTGGATGCTTTTGGTTTTTTTGCCGGATCTAAGCCACCAAAAATTTCATTGACAAACATTTTTGCAACTCTGTTGGGAGTTCCTTTTAGGCTATCGTCACTCAAGTCTAAGCCTAAGGTTTCCATGATATGGCGGACATCATCTTTAATGATGTCTATTTTTTCGTCAGTATTCAACTTAAAGGCATCGGATCGCATCGGAGTTTCAGAAGAGGTTCCGATGTGATTGTCACCAATGGTGTCAAACTTTTCATTATTGTTTTTTAGTCCCATTCGAAATTTGGAATAAAGTTTTTCAATGTTTTATGAGTACAAAGATAATTAAATTCAGTGTTAGACACTTTTAATTTTTGATTAATAATTTCTTTTTCTTAAATAGAATGTCATCTTAAATGTCTATCAAGTAGATTTGAAACTGGAGTATTTAAAATAAAACAACCCATCGCTTTGCGATGGGTTGTTTTTGATATATAGATGATTTCTTACAAATTCATACTTAATGTAATGGAAACATGGGTGTTTGTGGCGTTTATTTTAGCAGCGCCTAATGTGCCAGCATTAAACAATTGGTAATCAGTTTCTCGTTTAGAGTTTTCATACGCAAGGTCTATCCTAGAGTTTCCAAAATTGTATCCTAAACCAAGAGAAAATCCTTTTAAATCGCCATAAACAGAAGTGTCTGAATACGGACTCTGTTCAATTTTATAGCCCCCTCGAAAGCTGTATTTCTGATGCCTTAATTCGCCACCAATTCTAAATGTGTCGGCTGCTTTTAGAGCATTACTAATCAATGTGTTTTGCTGTGAAAATGCAATCTCGCTTTCTGGTTTTAGTTTGGTTTTACTATAATCTTTCCTAGAATAATCAATGCTAATGAGTCCCGTTTCTCCAATAATATAGGCAGCACTCCCCGTAATTTTGGCGGGTGTTTGAATTTTATAATCCTGAAATAAATTTATAACATCAGGATTAACCACTGTGCGAGTGTTGTCAGTGTCGTTTTCAGTAGAAATAAACTGTGTAGTTTCATCTCTTAGCGTAATCCAGGTTGGACTATCATAGGTGAGGCCAACTCTAAAAGCATCACTCAGTTTAATAATGGTTCCTAGTTGTAGTGAAAATCCCTCTCCAGTTGTGAGGAGGGTGTTTTCAAAATCAACTTGATTTACGGTAGAACCTATATTGGTATTTTCCTCATTCAGGTATGTAATTCGTTCATAATCAATAAAATGAGAATTTAAAGTCATTCCAAAATAAATATTTTTGTCATACTGAAATCCAGCATTCACAGAAAATTTACCATTATAGCCGGTGGAGCTGTAATAGTATTCCTGATCGAAATTACCAGGAGCAATGTTGGAGGTGTAAGCTGAGTTGTCGTCATTTTCAGATTCGGGTTCTAAAATATAACTTTCATATCCTAAATAAGCTTGCTGAAATCGGGAACCGTAGTCGTACCCAATATTACTATATGCATCAGAAATAGACTCACCAGTTAATGCCGAAATTTCATCAAGTCTAAGCCCGTTGGCATAGTCGGTAAAATAACTCCCTATAGAATTAGAAGACACGCCCGCCGCTAAAAAATTGTCATCATAATTGTCGAGTTGCTCATAAAAAATACTTAGCACAAATTTATTCCATAAGGAAGCGTCATTTTTATTTTTAAAAACAAATGCGGCTCCAATTTGATTCAAATCAAAATTATCTTTATTTTCTTTGGTACTACTGCCGCTATAGCCAACGACATTAGAAATACTCCTATTCGATAAGGACAATGAACCATGACTGAGATTAAAAAGTGCGGATCCAGCTGGGTTAACACTAACTGCAGACATGTCACCGCCGAGGGCGCCAAAGGCACCACTCATGGCTTTAAAACGCGCAGTTCCTTGTGTGTTTTCAGTTGAATAGCGCAACGCATCCGAAATGTTTTGACCATAGGAAGCTGTGAGGGAAATAATCCCTAGGAGTGCTAAAATTATTTTTTTCATTGTATTTTTTTTAAAGTAATTCTACTAATTTCGTCGTCGACTGCTTGAACTTCTGGAGCTACTTCTTGAGGGCGCGCTAGACCTTCTAGTGGTAGGACTTGAACTTCTGCTTCGAGTTGTGGTTGTTCTTGGTCTCGAAGTGGTAGTGCTTCTTTGTCGTGTGGTTGTTGTCGATCTAGTCGTTGTATTCGATTGTGTTGGACGCGTTGTACGTGTTCTTGTTTTGGAAGTGGTCGATTGCGTTGGACGACTTGAGCGAACGGCAGATCGTGTTCGAGTCTCTGTAGTCGATTTTGTTGGGCGACTTGAGCGAACGGCAGATCGTGTTCGAGCAGTTGTACTCAAAGCACTTCGGCTGCTCAAGCTGTTATTTCTTGAACCATTATACGTTCTGCGTCCATTTATGTAGGCCACTGATCGACCTCTATAATTGTTGTAGCCATAGTTGTTGTATCCGAAGCCGTAACCATAGTTATTGTAACCGAAATTATTATATCCAAACCCGATGAACGGATTACACCAGGGGTTATACCTGGAGTATCCCCAGCTATTCCATCCTATAGACCACCCATTGTTCCAGCCCCAAAAGTTGTTATAAGGGTGTCCCCATCCATAACCATAAAAAGGAGTATTGTCATAAATATTGATGGTAACATCACTGTCATTGTTTTGTCCCCAACCTGCGTAATTAGTTGAGTTTGTGGAATCCTCTTGATAATCTCCTTGATAGGCATCAACATCTGTAAAAACAGCGTTATCTTCTTCTAGTTGGAGCGATTTTTCTTTAAAATAATTTTTATAATATTCAGAGGAATTAGAGGTGTTGTCAGCAGCGTCTTTAGTTCGTACTACAGGTTCAGAATCAGCATAAATTCCATCTTCATAGGTTCCTGCATACTGGAAAGATCCACAAGAAGTAAAACTTAAAAGAAGTCCAACCATAAATGAAAGCGCCCATTGTTTCTTTAAGTAATTAATAAATTTCATAAGAGTTTAAATTAAATTGTTGAACGTCACAAAAATACTTAGTTTTGTCAAACTAATTATATATAGCACTAACTACAATAGTTGTGCCAAATTACGACAATATGAGTAAAAACCTAACATCAAGATCTGAAGATTATTCAAAATGGTACAACGAACTTGTTGTTAAAGCTGATTTAGCGGAAAATTCGGCTGTGAGAGGCTGTATGGTGATTAAGCCTTATGGCTATGCAATTTGGGAAAAAATGCAAGCAGAGTTAGATCGCATGTTTAAAGAGACAGGCCATCAAAACGCTTATTTCCCACTGTTTGTACCAAAAAGTTTGTTTGAAGCTGAAGAAAAAAACGCCGAAGGTTTTGCAAAAGAATGTGCGGTTGTAACGCATTATCGCTTACAAAATGACCCCGATAATCCTGGAAAACTTCGAGTGGATCCTGAAGCAAAACTAGAAGAAGAGTTGGTTGTCAGACCAACGAGTGAAGCGATTATATGGAATACGTTTAAAGGATGGGTGCAGTCTTACCGAGATTTACCGCTTTTAATTAACCAGTGGGCCAATGTGGTGCGCTGGGAAATGCGAACGCGTTTATTTTTAAGAACGGCAGAGTTTTTATGGCAAGAAGGACATACGGCACATGCTACCAAAAGTGAAGCCATCGCTGAAGCTAAACTCATGAATAATATTTATGCTGATTTTGCTGAAAATTTCATGGCAATCCCTGTTATTCAAGGGGTTAAAACAGAAAGCGAACGTTTTGCTGGTGCCGAAGAGACGTATTGTATTGAAGCCTTAATGCAAGACGGAAAAGCCTTGCAAGCAGGCACGTCTCACTTTTTAGGACAAAATTTCGCCAAAGCATTTGATGTTAAATTCGCTAACAGTGAAGGAAAACAAGACTATGTTTGGGCCACCTCTTGGGGCGTCTCAACCCGATTGATGGGCGCATTAATTATGACCCATAGCGATGACAAAGGCTTAGTATTGCCTCCAAATTTAGCACCCTATCAAGTCGTTATTGTTCCAATTTATAGAAATGATGAGCAATTGGCTGAAATCACAACCCAAGCCGAGGCAATTATGAAATCCCTGAGAGCTCAACATATTTCAGTAAAATATGACCATAGAACCACTCAACGTCCTGGAGCTAAATTTGCACAGCACGAATTACAAGGCGTGCCTTTAAGATTGGCTATTGGGCCAAAAGATCTTGAAAGTGGCACTGTGGAGTTGGCGCGAAGAGATACGTTGACAAAACAGGTGGTTGCTTTAGAAAACCTAACAAATACTGTAACGGATTTAATCACCGAGATTCAAAGCAGTTTATTTCAAAAGGCAGTTGATTTTAGAGCAAATCACATCACAAAAGTGGAAACATTTGAAGACTTTAAGACTGTTTTAGAAACCAAAACAGGATTTATATTAGCGCATTGGGACGGAAGTTCTGAGACGGAAGATAAAATTAAAACCATCACCAAAGCGACAATCCGTTGTATTCCAATAGATTCGGAGCTTGAAACTGGTGTTTGCGTGTTTTCAGGAAAACCGTCTAAACAACGTGTTTTATTTGCTAAAGCCTATTAAATTTAACTTTTTTCAAAAAAAGTTAGTAAGAAGTTGTAACATTTAAAAATAGTTGTATTTTTGCAACCGCATTAGAAATAATGTGTGCTATTTGAAATAAAATCAGATTCATCACTATTGTGGTTTTGATTAAAAAAAATGGCCCGTTCGTCTATCGGCTAGGACGCATGGTTTTCATCCATGTAAGAGGGGTTCGATTCCCCTACGGGCTACAATTATTTAATAATAATAAAATTAAGAATTATGGCAAATCATAAGTCAGCTTTAAAAAGAATTAGAAGTAACGAGTCTAAGCGTGTACTAAATAAGTACCAGCACAAAACAACACGTAATGTGATTAAGAAGTTACGTGAAACAACCGACAAGAAAGAAGCTCAGAAGTTGTTTTCTACGGTTTCTTCTATGATTGATAAGTTGGCCAAAAACAATATTATTCACGATAACAAAGCGGCAAACCTTAAGTCTGGATTGTCAAAATTTGTTGCAGCACTGTAACGAATACACTTTGTCGTCCTAACATAGGTTGACTTTAGTAATTCTATAAAATTTAAAAATCCTGTGAAGCGCGCTTCACAGGATTTTTTGTGTTTAAAAACATAGGCGTAATTTGTGGGGAATTTGCCCCCGCTAGCGCGAGCATCTTTTGCTCGTGCCCGGTAAGAGAAAAAAACGTAAAAAATTAATTAATCAGTAGAAATTATAATTAGATAATGAAATGTTTTAGTCTGTTTTTAGCACAAGCGAGACGCTTGCGCCAGCGGGGGAAATTATAATTAGATAATGAAATGTTTTAGCCTGTTTTTAGCACAAGCGAGACGCTTGCGCCAGCGGGGGCGGCGACTTTTTTTATGCCTTAAAGTGAATGGAATCGCCATTTATTTAGATTAAAATTATTCCATAAAAAAAAAGCCTCTCGAGATCGAAAGGCTTTTTTTTATAAATTCAAAATGAATAATTAATTACCCATTCATGGAGATTAAAAACTCCTCGTTGTTGCGTGTTTGTTTGAAACGGTCGTTGATAAATTCCATCGCTTCTACTGGGTTCATGTCTGCAAGGTACTTTCGCATTACCCACATACGTTGGATGGTTTTTTCGTCTAATAACAGATCGTCTCTACGAGTGCTTGATGAAGTAAGGTCAATAGCTGGGAAAATACGACGGTTGGAGATCTTACGATCCAATTGTAGTTCCATGTTTCCTGTTCCTTTGAATTCTTCAAAAATCACCTCATCCATTTTAGAACCAGTTTCCGTAAGGGCGGTTGCGATAATGGTTAAAGAACCTCCATTTTCAATATTTCTGGCGGCTCCGAAAAAGCGTTTTGGTTTGTGAAGTGCATTCGCATCCACACCACCACTTAAAATCTTTCCAGAGGCGGGTTGCACGGTGTTGTAAGCACGTGCCAAACGTGTGATCGAATCTAAAAGAATCACCACATCATAACCGCATTCTACAAGACGTTTTGCTTTTTCCAAAACGATGTTCGCAATTTTTACGTGCTCATGTGCTTCTTTGTCAAAGGTAGAAGCAATCACTTCGCCACGTACATTACGTTGCATGTCGGTGACTTCTTCAGGACGTTCGTCAATTAATAATATCATTTGATACACTTCTGGATGGTTGGCAGCAATTCCGTTGGCAACATCTTTAAGAAGCATTGTTTTACCTGTTTTTGGTTGCGACACAATCATACCACGTTGGCCTTTTCCGATGGGAGAAAACAAGTCCATAATTCGGGTAGAAATGGTGCTTTGTTTTTCGGCGATATTAAATTTTTCTTTTGGAAAAAGTGGTGTTAAGTGTTCAAATGCCACACGATCTCTCACTGCTTGAGGGTCGAATCCATTAATTTTACTCACTTTAATAAGTGGGAAATATTTTTCGCCTTCTTTTGGAGGGCGTACATGACCCAACACCGTATCTCCATTTTTCAATCCAAACAATCGAATTTGAGATTGAGACACATAAATATCGTCAGGAGACGACAAGTAGTTGTAATCAGAAGATCTTAAAAAACCATATCCATCTTGCATCACATCTAAAACTCCTTCACTTTCAATGATGGCTTCAAATTCAAAATCAGGTTCTTTGTAACGATTTCTAGTGTCCTTATTACCGTTATTGCCTTGTTTTTGATTTTGGTGCTTTTGGTTCGGATTTTGATTCTGTTTAGAATTCGGATTTTGATTCGGGTTTTTTTGTTTTTGAGGCTTTGGTTTATTAGGTGTATCTGTTTTTGGATTTGCAGCTAGATGTGTCGATCCTTCTTTAGATTTAGTGTTTTCTGAATCTACTTTTGCCGCTTCTGTAACAGGTTCCGGTTTTGATGGATTCTGTTTAGGAGCTTCAGCTTTAACTTGCTTTGGCGCTACGGGAGTTTTAGTTGCTTGAGAGTCTGCGTCTTTCGGTTTAGAAATACGTTCTCTTCTTGGTCTTGGTGTTTTTACGGTTGCTACGGGTGGTGCACTTGGTGCAACGATGTTAGGATTGGCTGCCTGTAAATCGAGTATTTGGTATACAAGATCAATTTTTTTTAAACTTTTAAATTTAGGAACGTTTAGCTCTTTGGCAAGTTCTTGTAATTCAGGAAGTTTTTTTTCTTTTAATTGTGAAATTTCAAACATTATGTATGGTAGTTAATTGTCAAAGTCTTTAATTAAATTAAAGATCTAATTGGTGAAATAATTTTGAAGAAGTGATTTATTGTGAAAATGGATAGGGCGAAAAAAAGTATAGTTTCGCTGTTATTTATGCAATTATACAACTTTATTTTTAAACTTTTTATAGATGTAATAAAAAAGAAACTATTATTTTTGTCTTATTACTTATAAAACAATGCTTCAAAGAATTCAAACTTTATACTTGTTAACTGCTGCTGTTTTATCAGGAGGACTTTCTCATGTATTGTCCTTGTGGGTTGTAAGCGGCATTGAAGAGTTTGCCATAGATTCGATTCAATACTTTATTTTATTTCAAGCTTCGGCCTTACTTGTCGCTAATTTCTATTGTTCTTTTTAAAACGAGACAGACTCAATTTGTTTTGGGGCGTCTAAACATCATATTAAACTTAATTTTACTAGGGTTATTTGTATACCGACTGCTAACTGTATCTGGAGAACCTGCGAATTCTGAGAAAGGTATTGGGTTGCTACTTCCTATTTTTACTATCGTGTTATTGGTTGTTTCCAATAAGGCCATAAAAAAGGATGAAGCACTCGTAAAATCTGTCGATCGGTTGAGATAAACTTATGATTTTAGTAGTATTAGTGCGAAAAAACCCTCGAGATTTCTCGGGGTTTTTTTATGGGTTTCTTTTAAATTCGATCACTTCAAGATTTTGAATTTTTTCCCAGATATTTCAAACCGTAACAGTAGTTCTGACTTTATGAATTCCATACGTTCCTGCGGCGCCTGGATTCATGTGTAATAAATTCAGTTTTTTGTCATTTATTACTTTTAAGATATGCGAATGCCCACAAATAAAAAGGTTAGGGGTGTGGATTTTATTTGATCTCTCACGGCTGGTGCATAGCGACCGGGATACCCTCCTATATGCGTAATCCATACTTTGACGCCTTCACATCTAAATTTTAAATGTTCGGGGAATTCTAAGCGTGCTTCTGCATTGTCAATATTTCCATACACAGCACGTAAAGGTTTTAATTTTTTAATCGCATCTGTGACACTCAAGTCACCAATATCGCCCGCATGCCAAACTTCATCGGCTTGTTTCACATATTTAAGGATGTCTTCTCCCATATAACTGTGCGTATCTGAGAGTAATAAAATTTTTGTCATTAGAAAATGTTAATGTGAAAGCTATTAATGATAAAGTCTATTTATCTTTGTCTATCTAACTACAAAAGTATCAAATTAGCTTGAGATATTTTATTGATTTATCTTATAATGGTCGCGCCTATCATGGCTGGCAAATTCAACCCGATGTATCCACGGTACAAGCGGCTCTCAATCATGCGCTTTCTACAGTACTCAGGACACCGCTTGAATGCATGGGTGCGGGTCGAACCGACACCGGAGTTCATGCCCAACAAATGGTCGCACATTTTGATATCGATACACCAATAGATGTCAAAGACAGTGTATATAAACTCAATGTGTACCTTCCTAAAGATATCCATATCAACACAATCAAAGAAGTACATCCTGAAATTCATGCCCGTTTTGATGCATTGAGTCGTACCTATATCTATAAAATTTCTAGAACCAAAGATGCTTTTAATTATCAAAATGCACATACATATACGCTTCCGTTAGATGTTGATTTAATGAATGAGGCAGCTAAAATTTTATTCGACTTTACTGATTTTCAATGTTTTTCAAAAGTAAAAACGGATGTTAAAACCTATGATTGTAAAATTATGGAAGCCCTGTGGGAGGTTGATCAAAACAGTCTTAATTTTAAAATTAAAGCCGACCGTTTTCTAAGAAATATGGTACGCGCTATTGTGGGTACCATGATTGAAGTCGGAGCAAAAAAACGAACGCTCGAAGAATTTCGGAAAATTATTCGTTCCAAAAACAGGTCTAATGCGGGGACTTCTGCACCAGCTAAGGGACTTTATCTTATTAATATAGACTATTCTAAATCAATTTATATCGATGAAAAACCCTAAAAACAAGGTTTTTGACTCGCAGTTATTTAAAAGGTTGCTGCATTATATTAAACCCTACACAGGTATTTTTATTATTGCGCTAATGACCGTTATAGGCTTAGCCGTTTTTGGGGCATTACGTCCCAAAGTGTTACAATTAGCTATTGATCAAAATATTGCTCAAAAGTTTGAGCCCGGCTTTTCAAAATACATCCTTGCGATGCTCGGATTGTTAATTTTAGAAGTGACGTGTAATCTTTTATTTATCTATTATGCAAGTTGGCTTGGACAGTCGGTGGTAAGAGACATTCGAACGAAGCTTTTTAAGCACATTCTTGGTTTTAAAATGACGTATTTTGACAACTCTTCTGTGGGCGTTTTAATCACCCGAACCGTGACTGATATGGAGCGAATTGCCGATATTTTTGGGGAAGGATTATTTATGATTTTCAGCGATATTTTAAAAATGGGCGTTGTAGGTGTGGTCATGTTTTATATGAACTGGCAACTTAGTGTCATTGTTTTTTGTGCGCTGCCTATCGTCTTGATTGCTACCAAAATATTTCAGAAATACATGAAAAAAGCGTTTGAAGATGTGCGAACCGAAGTGTCTAATTTGAATTCGTTTGTTCAAGAACGGATCACCGGCATGAAAATCGTTCAAATATTTGCGAGAGAAAAAATTGAATCCGAAAACTTTAGGGCCATCAATGACCGTCACAAAAAGGGATGGATTAAAACGGTTTGGTATAATTCTGTTTTTTTTCCAATTGCAGATTTATTATCGTCGGTAACCTTAGGAACTGTGATCTGGCTAGGCGGTCTAAATACCGTGTTGGATCAGACGGCTTCTGTGGGCGATTTAACCGCTTTTATAATGATGGTGCCAATGATGTTTAGACCACTCAATCAAATCGCAAATAAATTTAACACCCTACAAATGGGCATGGTTGCTGCCGATAGAGTTTTTAAAGTATTAGATACCACCTCTAACATACAAGATCATGGAGATGTGGTACTTGAAAATATAAAAGGCGACTTAGAATTTTAAAGATGTTAAATTTTCGTATGTCGAAAACGAACCCGTTTTAAAGGGCGTGTCTTTCAATGTTTCTGCTGGAGAAACGGTCGCAATCGTCGGATCAACAGGTGCCGGGAAATCCACCATTATCAATTTGTTGAATCGTTTGTATGACATCAACTCCGGAAAGATCACGATAGATTCTAAAGATATAAAAACCATTGCTCTTAAAAGCTTAAGACAAAACATTGCGGTGGTGCTCCAAGATGTGTTCTTGTTTGCCGATACGATTCTGAATAATATCACCTTAAAAAATCCAGAGATCACGGAAGCGCAAGTCCAAGAAGCCGCTAAAGAAATTGGTATTCACGATTTTATAATGAGTTTGCCAAAGGGCTATCATTATAATGTCAAAGAAAGAGGGGTGATGTTATCGTCTGGACAGCGTCAACTTAATTTCATTTTTAAGAGCTTACGTTACCAATCCAAAAATTTTAATTCTAGATGAAGCCACCGCTTCCATAGATTCTTACGCAGAACAATTGATTCAAGAGGCGACTCAGAAAATCACTCAAGGCAGAACCTCTATTGTAATTGCCCATCGACTGGCAACCATCCAGAACGCAGATATGATTATTGTGTTAGAGGCTGGCGAAATCGTTGAAAAAGGTACTCACGCTGAATTGCTTAAAAACAAAAACGGCGCGTATCGGAATTTATACGACGCTCAATTTTTGACCAAAAACAGTTAATTTTAAGACAAATCTGCTTTGATTTTCTCGATCAAATCTAAGGAGTCTTTATAAATTACAAATTCTCCGTTATTCACATAAGAAACCTGTCCAGTTTCTTCACTGACCACCAATGCAATCGCATCTGTTTTTTCAGAAATTCCAATCGCTGCTCTGTGTCGTAATCCAAATGAGGCGGAATCTTTTTTTCGTTATTAACAGGTAGAATCACCCGAGTTGCTTTGACCGTATTGTTAGAAATGATAATGGCACCATCATGAAGTGGGCTGTTTTTAAAAAAGATGCTTTCTAAATTGGCTGAGTGACTGTAATATTCATTTCATCGCCAGTTTCTACTAGAAAGTCTAAATTGTTATTCCGCTCAATGACAATAAGCGCTCCTGTTTTGGTGCTTCCCATTTTGGTGCAAGCTTTGACAATTACATCAGCATCAGACGTATTAAGCGCCTGCGCTTTTAAGAAACTAAATCGTCGTATAAAAGAGCCTCCTTTGCTCAGGTTCGTGGAGCCGATCATTAATAAAAATTTTCGTATTTCTGGTTGAAAAACTACAATTAATGCAATGATTCCAACACTCATAAAACCGCCCAAAATATTACTCAGCATGCGCATCTGAAGCACATCAACCAATAAGTAAAACAAGTAAAAAATAACAATCCCAAAAAAGATGTTTATGGCAACGGTTCCTTTGATTAATTTGTATACATAATACAGCAAAAAGGCGACTAAAACAATGTCGATAATATCTAATATATTGAAGTTTAATAAGTCTTTAAAAATATCCACTAGGTCTAATAATTTGAATAAATATAATAAATATAAAATGAACGCTACTTTTGAAGGGCGTTGTGAAGTTGAATACACTCAACGGCTTCTTTAACATCATGTACTCTCAGAAGTTTTGCGCCTTTTTGAAGCGCCACCATATGAAGTGCCGAGCTGCCATTCAGCGCTTGGTCTGCCGTGGTGTTTAAGGTTTTATAAATCATTGATTTCCTTGAAAGGCCAGCCAAAATGGGAAGGTTTAAGTGTTTGTAAAAATCGAAAGACGATAAGAGTTTAAAATTTTGCTCCCTCCTTTTTGAAAACCCAAACCCTAAATCTAAAATAATATCTTTTATTTGATGTGTTCTTGCGAGTTGTACTCGTTCGGAAAAATAGGTGTAAAGTTCCTGAACGACGTTCGAATAATTGGTCATTTGTTGCATAGTTTGTGGGGTGCCTCGCATGTGCATCATGATATAAGGCACGCCGAGTGCTCCCACCGTTTCAAACATTTGCGGATCTAACTGTCCCCCCGAAATATCGTTGGCCATTGCAGCGCCTGCTCCCATAGCTTCTTTAATCACTCGACTTCGAAAGCTGTCAATCGAAATCATACTTTCTGGAAAGCTTGCGATGACTAAGTTTACAATCGGAATGAGCCGTCTTAATTCTTCCTCTTCAGAAACAAAATCTGCGCCAGGGCGGGAGCTGTAGGCACCAATATCTATAAATGTAGCCCCTTCTGTGAGAAGTTTTTCAACGTGTAATAAAATACTTTTTTCGTCTTTAAATTGGCCACCATCATAAAAGGAATCGGGAGTCACATTCAAAATGCCCATTACTTTTGGAGTGTTGAGATCAATAAGTTTACCTTTACAGTTCAGGGTCATATTCATATAGAATCGATAGTTTTTACCAAGATTTAAAACTTTAAACCATAAATCTTGATGTTTTGAATATTTTAAGCGAAATTTACGGAAAATTCGATTTATTTCATGCAAAATACTTCAAAAGAATACGATGCCGTTGTACAAGTCTGTCTGAACCTGTTTTCTAAAAAAATGAAAGACTACGGATGTGCGTGGCGAATTCTTAGATTACCTTCGTTAACCGATCAAATTTTCATCAAAGCACAACGCATTCGAGGGTTGCAACAAAACGCCGTTCAGAAAGTTGATGAAGGAGCTGCGAGCGAGTTTGTTGGAATTATTAATTATTGTGTGATGGCACTGATTCAAATAGATAAAGGGGTCGTTGAACAACCCGATTTATCCTTCGCAGAGGCGGTGGCGCAGTATGAAGACAAAATTGCAGAGACAAAACAGTTAATGCTTGATAAAAATCACGACTATGGAGAAGCTTGGCGAGATATGCGTGTCAGTTCACTAACCGATTTAATTTTACAAAAATTATTACGCGTCAAACAAATTGAAGACAATGCTGGTCATACCCTAGTTAGCGAAGGAATTGATGCTAATTATCAGGATATGATCAATTATGCCATCTTTGCTTTAATTCACTTAAACGAATAAAAAATGAAAATATTAGTTCCTATTTCCCGCATTTTTGTTGGCATTTTATTTATCATTTCAGGATTTATCAAGCTTAATGACCCTTTAGGGTTTTCTTATAAGTTGCAAGAATATTTTAGTGCAGACGTCTTAAATATTCCTTTTTTAGAACCTTATGCTTTAGTTATTTCAGTTTTGGTAGTGGTTCTTGAAGTGGTCCTAGGCGTATTTTTATTGATAGGATACAAGCCAAAATTCACCGTTTGGAGCTTGTTGCTCATGATTGTGTTTTTTACCTTTCTCACCTTTTATTCTGCGTATTTTGATAAAGTAAAAGATTGTGGCTGTTTCGGAGATGCTTTAAAATTAACTCCTTGGGAAAGCTTCACAAAAGATGTGGTGTTGCTTGTGTTTGTGTTGGTTTTGTTTGTAGGAAAATCGTACATCACTCCTATTTTTAAACCCCTTCCAAATACAATTTTAGCACTTTTGAGTTTTATTCTCAGTCTCGGATTCGGATACCATGTGTTGATGCATTTGCCAAGTATTGATTTTAGACCCTATAAAATTGGAGATAACCTATTGACAAATATGAGTACTCCAGATGACGCGCCTAAAGCCATTCAAGAATTCACTTGGGTTTTTAATGTTAATGGAGAAGCACAAACCATTGTAACCGATGGGTCCTATCCAACTGTTCAAGGGGAGTATGTGAGTGTAGAAACGAAAGTTATTGAAGAGGGGTATCAGCCTTCCATTTTGGATTTTTCAATTGAATCGGAGGATGAAGATTTAACCACTCAATTTCTTTCTGAGGAAAAACTTATTTTAATTGTGTCTTATAACTTAGACAGTGCTGAAGCGCAAGGGCTCCAAAAACTGAAAGCATTTTCTGAAAACGCACTCTCCAAAGGCTACACCGTAATTGGGCTAAGTGCTTCTGGAGGCGATTCTAAATCGAAACTAAAGGCCAATTATGGACTTGATTTTGAATTTTATCTCTGTGATGAAAAAGCACTCAAAACGGTGGTGCGGTCCAATCCTGGGGTTCTGCAATTAAACAAGGGTACAGTTCAACAAAAAGTACACTGGAACGATATTGAAAACTTAGATCTCTAACTGCTTTTGGGTAGATATATACTAAAAAAAATACAGCATGCTTTCTGGACCCTACTTGGGGTTGTTACTGCTATTTTTTTTCTTTTTAATGTGTTGCCTGGCGATCCTGCTCAAATGATGTTAGGACAAAATGAAGATCAAGCTCAATTAGCGATTGTAAAACAAAAATACGGATTTGATCAACCAGTCATGACTCAGTATTTGTATTACCTAAATGACTTATCGCCCCTGTCATTTCATTCCATAAATCCAAATGATTATACGTTTTTAGAATCGCATCCTTACACTTATAAAACCGTATTTAAAATAGCGAACACCAGTGTTGTTTTAAAATATCCATACCTGAGAACGTCGTTTACAAAACAAGGAAAAAAAGTCAGTCAAATATTAAAAGAAACGCTGCCTAACACCATTGTTTTAGCGATAGCCTCGATTAGCATTGCGCTTCTTTTAGGGTTGTTTTTGGGGGTGATTTCGGCGCTCTATAAAGATCATTGGATGGATAAAACCATTTTGATAGTGAGTACATTAGGGATGAGTTTGCCGTCGTTTTTCAGCGCTATTTTGGCTGCTTGGATTTTTGGGTTTTTATTGCATGAATACACTGGATTAGAAATGACAGGAAGCCTCTATGAATTGGACGATTTTGGAGAGGTCTATCAGTTAAAACTAAAAAACTTACTACTACCAGCCTTGGTCCTTGGAATTCGTCCCTTAGCAGTCGTGACACAACTGATGCGAAACTCGTTATTAGAAGTATTTAATCAAGATTACATTCGAACGGCACGAGCCAAAGGGTTAAGCGAATTTCAAATTATTACCAAGCACGCTATGAAAAATGCGCTCAATCCAGTGGTAACATCAGTTTCGGGCTGGTTTGCTTCCTTATTAGCGGGGGCTGTTTTTGTGGAATACATATTTGCATGGAATGGTTTAGGGAAAGAAATTGTAAATGCATTAAACACTCTAGATTTACCCGTAATTATGGGGGCTGTTTTAATAATTGCCCTTACTTTTGTGCTGATCAATATTTTGGTTGATATTATTTACACCTATTTGGATCCTAAAATTAAACTAAACGACTAAATCTATTTTAAGATGAAAAAAATTTTAGTATTAACGCTCTTTTTTACCACTGTTTTAAGTTGTCAAAGTCGTGTGGAAACGCAATTTTCAACTGAGGCCTTAAATGATGAATTCATCACTTTAGAAGGAACTTCAATCGCATTTAAATCTATTTTAGAAAAGCATGAAGGCAATACGGTTTTTATTGATGTATGGGCCTCCTGGTGTAAAGATTGTTTAAAAGGGTTGCCTGGAGTCAAAGAACTGCAAGCCAATAACCCTGAAGTTGATTTTATTTATTTATCATTAGATAAATCGCAAGTCGCCTGGAAAAAAGGCATTAATCGACTTCAAATTCAAGGGGAACATTACTTTATGCAATCGGGTTGGAAAGGGGCGATGGGCACCTTTTTGGATTTGGATTGGATTCCACGCTATATGATTATTGATAAACAAGGCGGTATAAAAGTTTTTAAAGCCATTGAAACCACAGATATAACACTATTAAATAATTTAAAATGAGAAAACAAATTGTAGCAGGAAATTGGAAAATGAACAATGATTATGTTGATTCGGAATTATTCGTTTCTAAACTGCTTAAAGAACTTAAACACACCACCACAGAAGTCATTATTGCGCCTCCTTTTACGAGTCTCTTAGCGTCTTCTAATTCAGTTAAAGGAAGTCAAGTTATCGTGGCCGCTCAAAACATGCATTTTGCCGAAAATGGAGCTTACACAGGCGAAGTTAGTGCTGCAATGCTAAAAAGTGTTGGTGTTAAAACAGTGATCTTAGGACACAGTGAGCGTCGTGCTTATTTTAATGAATCCGATGATCTTCTTGCTAAAAAAGTTAACACTGCATTAGCACATGGGATGCGCTCAATTTTTTGTTTTGGTGAAGAATTAGAAGATCGTAAATCTGGAAATGAAGAAGCGATTGTAGGGGCACAAATCAAGAATGCATTATTTCATTTACCAGCTGCTGCATGGGAACATATCGTTTTGGCTTATGAGCCTGTTTGGGCCATTGGTACCGGCGAAACTGCTTCTCCAGAACAAGCGCAAGATATGCATGCTTTTATCCGTGAAACGGTTGCGAAAAAGTATTCGAAAAAATTAGCGGAGGACGTTTCAATATTATACGGTGGGAGTGTAAAACCTGCAAATGCAAAAGAAATTTTTTCTAAACCAGATGTAGATGGTGGCCTTATTGGGGGCGCTGCATTGGATGTTGAACAATTTTTGGCCATCATAAACGCATTTTAAATTTGGCAGACTCTATTTATATAGGCTACACATTTAAAGTTGAACCCGTTCAACCAGGCGCCGAAATTTTAATTGCGGAGCTTGGTTTTTCTGGGTTTGAAAGTTTTGTAGAAACGCCAGACGGCGTCATTGCTTATATTCAAAAATCAGATCATTTTGAAGCGATACTTGACTCCGTTCAGATTTTAAATTCTGAGGAGTTTGAAATTACGTATGACTTTGAAACGATAGCTCAGACCAATTGGAACGCAGAATGGGAGAAAAATTTCAACCCAATACTGGTGGATGATCAGTGCGCGATTCGTGCACCGTTTCATGAGCCTTTTGATGTGAAGTATGATATTATTATCGAGCCTAAAATGAGCTTTGGAACTGGACATCACGAAACAACTCACATGATGATTCAGCATATTTTAGTGTCAGATTTCACGAATAAATCGGTGTTGGATATGGGTTGTGGAACAGGCGTTCTTGCAATTTTGGCCGAAAAAAGAGGCGCTAAAACACTCGATGCCATCGATATTGATAATTGGTGCTATTTAAATAGTTTAGAGAATGTTTCCAGAAATGACTGTCACCATATCAATGTTTTAGAAGGGGATGCGTCCATATTACAGGGCAAATACTATGATGTAATCATCGCAAATATTAATAGAAACATTCTACTAAACGACTTAAGTACATATGTTGCTTGTTTAAATAAAAAGGGTTCCCTATTTTTAAGTGGTTTTTATGACAGTGATTGTGAGTTGATTGAATCAACCTGTAATCAACTTCATTTGAAACTCGAAAAAAAATTAAAGCGAAACAATTGGGTTGCTTTGAAATTTGTTCAACAATTATGAGTACAAAAGAAAAAATCAAAGAAGAATTAGAGATTTCAGTTGAGGAAAGTCACCTGAATGAAATTGTCTTGTTCAATGATGAAGTGAATACTTTTGACCATGTGATAGAAACATTGGTCGATGTTTGTAGTCACACCTATGAACAGGCCGAACAATGTGCGTTATTAGTTCATTATAAAGGGAAATGTATTGTCAAAACAGGACAATATGAGGATTTAGAGCCGCAATGCGGGAAACTATTAGAAGCAGGTTTGAGCGCTGAGATAATTTAAGATTTCTCCAATCTTCCAAGAGCACAACTTACAAACGATTTTGCTTTTTTTCCGATAGAATTGGCATTGCCATTCACAGGATATCCTAGTTTAGAGAGCAATTTTGTAGCCCTTTCAATCCCATTTTTAGTTGCACTTTCAAACGTCACAGTATGTGCATCGTTATCGACAGCTACGCTCTGAATACCTTCTAATTCATTGAGTTTGGTAATAATCGTATGGGCACAGCCGCCACATTTTAAATTTTGAATTTCAAGTGTTGTAGTCATGTGTTTATATATTAAAGGGTTGAAGGACATACAAATTCAGACATTGAAATGCTTGTCTTTTTAAGCGCCGCAAATCCACCGTCTATATCTACAAGATTATGAAATCCTCGTGCTTTTAATATGGATGCAGCGATCACAGAGCGGTAGCCGCCTGCACAATGGATATAATATGTTTTGTTGGCATCTATTTGATCCATTTGATGGTTGATGTAATCCAAAGCAAAATGTAGAACTCCGTCTAGGTTTAAATGCAACGAGGCAAATTCGCCTTCTTTTCGAACATCCAAAATAGGAAGTGATTCTTTTTTGGTTTTTGCGGCAAAAGCTTCCGCAGAAATAGACTGGATTTGATCCGTTGGTTTTCCCGAAGCGATCCACGCTTCTATACCACCTTCTAAATAGCCAAGCGTGTTATCATAGCCTACACGAGCAAGACGCGTGATAGCTTCTTCGGAAGCTCCCTCAGGAACCACTAAAAGGATGGGTTGTTGGATGTTGGTGATTAAGGCACCGACCCATGGTGCAAATCCGCCATTAAGTCCTATGAAAATAGAGCCCGGAATGTGATTTTTTATAAAATCTTGTTGGGTTCGTACATCTAAAATTAACACTTCTTTGGTTAGAGCAAGCTGTTTAAAAGCGTCCACAGAAAGTGGTGTATTCCCATTTGATAAAACGGCCTCAAGTTCGGAATAACCTGTTTGATTTAGTTTTGCATTTTTCGCAAAATATTGTGGCGGAGCACTGATGCCATCCAAAACCTCTTTGATAAATTCATCTTTGGTCATATCAGATCGCAATGCATAATTTGTTTTTTTCTGATCTCCAATGGTACCAACTGTTTCTTTACTTAAATTTTTTCCACAAGCAGAACCGGCACCATGCGCAGGATATACAATAACGGCATCATCCAATGTCATGATTTTTGAACGTAATGAAGTGAACAACATTCCGGCTAAATCTTTTTCGGTGAGGTCCGATTTAACGGCCAAATCTGGTCTGCCAACATCACCAAGAAATAAGGTGTCTCCCGTAAAAATCGCATGGTCTTTCCCTTTTTCATCAATTAGTAAATAGGTTACTGATTCTAAGGTATGACCTGGTGTATGTAGGACTTTAATGGTAAGGTCACCAATTTTGAATTCTTCATTATCAGTGGCATTGTGACAATCAAAGGTTGTATTGGCATTTGGGCCAAAGACAATCGTTGCGCCTGTTTTTTTGGCTAAATCTAAATGTCCCGACACAAAATCAGCATGAATATGCGTTTCAAAAATATATTTAATGGTCGCCTTATTGGCCGTCGCTTTGTCAATGTAGTGCTGGGTTTCTCGTAGCGGATCAATGATAGCGACCTCGCCATTAGATTCGATATAGTAGGCACCTTGTGCCAAACAGCTGGTGTAGATTTGTTCTATTTTCATAATAATATAAAATATTAGATCTTTACAAAAGTAAGTTTTTTGAAATAGCTAAGATATTCTTTTGATAAAAAGATTATTACCTTATATTTGCACCCTCAAAATGGCCTCGTAGCATAACTGAATAGTGCACTTGATTACGGCTCAAGAGGTTGCAGGTTTGAATCCTGCCGAGGTCACATCAATAGTCTCTAAATCATTAATTTTCAGTGATTTAGAGGCTTTTTTTCTTTTAAGTGTGACATATCTGTGGCTACAAATTTTGTAATTTCAATTTATAGAATTAATTTGAACCAGCAAATTATTTTGTTTTACTCCTAAAAACAATAGAATATGGAACAAGGATTAAAGGAATTTATTGAAGAAACAAGACGTATAATTCCATCACATTTTGGTAGAATCATTACTCCATTATTAAGCAATGTAGGTAATTCTGAGCCTAACCCATTGTACTATCAAGAAAATATCTTTGGCTTTAAAAAAACACTTGAAGAAAGGATAGTCAAAACAAGTAAAACATCATTAATTTTAAATAATTATGTTTCAAGCCTAACGAATTTATTTCAAGACATTGTTTTAATTTTCGTGCATATTCATTATGATAGCGTGAAGGATGTTGATACTTCTCTGCATAATTATTTCAATTCATTAAAACAAGTAGAGCTTTACAGTAAAGATATTTTAAACCAACAACTGGTAATAAACAATGATGAAGTAGTTTATACAATCAATTTTATGATAGCAGGTTTAAAAGAGATGGTTCTTTATTTTAATAAGTTTTCAAGAATCAATTTAGAAAGCACATCTTTGAGAGATTCTTTATTTAATACCATAGATTGTTTTGATGAAACATTACTTAAAATTAAAGTAGGTAAAGTCCGTAGAACAAACGACTTACAAAGATTTATTAGTGGAGAAAAAGTGAATAATAAAGAACATTTTATTTTAGCTTTAGTTCGTGAATTTGGGAGTTGTAAAGGCAAAAAGTTAGCCAATGTATTCAATATTCTATATTCAGAGAAAATAATTTTATACCCATCAAGAGAGGGGAAAAATTTTCATAGTGCTATTGAATTAGTTTTTGAAAATGAAAAAGACTACAAAAACTTCAAAAAACATTTCCCAAATAAATTGGAAAATAGTGTTAAAGATGAGTTTGGAGAAGATAATAAACGAATTCTTCAAGATGAAATTAGCTTAATAAAAGATTGGCTTTCCAATTATCTTACTTCTCAGGTTTAATGCCTTTACTTTTGTGATTCCATACAAAGTCGCAAAAGTTCGTATTTAGTTCGCAATTTTTTTATCTCTCGTATAGCTATAGTAGCATAGATTTGCAATATGCAAAGTAAAAACATAAAACAAAGGCTATACTATCGCAGAAAAGAGGTCGCTGAAATGTTTGGTATTTCTCTAAGAACTGTTGATAGAAAAATCCAAGATGGTTACATAAAGGCTATGAAGGGTGGTCATACTGTTTTTATTAAAAGCGACAGTGTAAACATCGAAAATATGTTTGCTTCAAAACCAAAATTTAACAACGAGTTCTAAACTATGGCAAAATTTATTTACAAAAAGCGTATTGGGAGGAGGTCAAGAAAAGACACTAAATTGGTCAATTCAGTAGCTGTTGAGAGAAAAGCCATCTTTTCAAGTGTTTTTCAAAACGAGAACAATGGTAATTATTTTGAATTGGAAGATATTCAAATCATACGATACAAAAGAAACAGAACTGTAAATCTATTTTTTGAAACATATTCTGATAAGAACAAGTATCAGCTATTTGAGTTTGGTGTTCCCTTTTACATTTCTGAAAATTTGAGTGTCATCATCAAAAAACTCAAAAGAAAGTGTAACTCGATTGACAATCAGCTTTTAGGTTATGTGTGGATTTTTGACGTTGGCGAAGAAAATTTTGGCCCT
>CALSOZ010000006.1 GCA_943788095.1 uncultured Flavobacteriaceae bacterium
TAATAAAATAGATGTTCCCATTTTAATTGGAAAAAGTTTTCTAAGAACGGTACGTGTGTTTGCAGGACCATCCTTCCAGTACATCATAGATTCAAGCTTTGATCTTAATGAGTTTGGTGAGGCTGAAAAGGACGATCTTTCTGTGGGGATCCAGTTAGGAGTTGGCTTAAAATTTGGCAAATTAGGAATTGATGCTCGTTGGGAAAAAGGAATCTCAAACTCAAAATCTAAATACATCGCCGCAGCAACGGGGACCGAAGTGAGTTTTGACACCAGACCCAACCAGTTTATTATTGGATTGTCTTACAGTTTATAAAACTGACAACTTAAAAACCCCATTTAGTGGATCTATTCCCCGCTAGCGCGAGCGTCCCGCTCGTGCCCAGCACGAGTAAGAAGATAAGAAAGAAATAGATATTATGAGCAGAAAATACAAATTTCATAACGAATCAGGAGCATACTTTATAAGTTTTGCTACCGTGTATTGGTTAGATGTTTTTACTCGTCAAGTATATTTTAATGTTTTAGAAGAAAGTATAGATTATTGCAGAGAAGAAAAAGGTATGGAAGTATTTGCTTATTGTTTTATGCCAAGTCACGTGCATTTAATATTTAGGTCAGGTAATGAAGATCCTTCAGGTCTAATAAGAGATTTTAAAGGTTTTACAGCAAGAAAACTAATAAAATCCATAGAAGAAAACCCACAAGAAAGTAGAAAAGAGTGGTTGCTATGGATGATGGAACGAGCAGGTAAAAAGAAGAGTAATGTTAAACAACGTCAGTTTTGGCAACAACACAATAAACCAATAGAATTATGGAGTGAAAAAGTAATACAACAAAAAATAGATTATATACATAACAACCCTGTTGAAAGCGGTTTTGTTACCGACCCAATAGACTGGAAGTATAGTAGTGCAAGAAATTATCAAGAAGACCAAACAGTTTTAGAAATTGATATATGAGAAGAAATACTAACTTTAGTTTGTTTAAGGGCACGAGCGGGACGCTCGCGCTAGCGGGGGAAACAAAACGAGAAAAGAGAAATAAATGAGTAGAACATATACTAATGAATTTGTTAACGGCATCACGCAAAAGCGTGGCGCCAGCTTAGGCTAACCGCAACAAACCATAAAATACGTTGGCAACTATAAAAACCAAGTCTTAAATTGAAGATTAATTTGCTAAACTAACTTTTTTGGTGCATATTAGCACCAAAACAAAACAGTATGGCAAGGCAAAGTATTTCTTTCACTGAACCAAATGATGAGTGGTTAAAAAATCAAGTGGACAAAAAAGAATATTCTACTAAAAGCGAATTGGTGAACGATTTAATTAGGCAAGCAAGAAAACAGCAAAGGAAAATTGATTGGATAAGTGCTAAATTGGAGAAAGCTGAAAATAGCGGATTTACGAATTTGAGTAAAGAACAAATATTAGCGGAATCGAAATCCGTGATTTAATGGCAGATTATAGATTAAGTAATTTAGCGAAAGAAGACTTAATAAGAATTCACCGATATGGAGTTGACAAATTTGGAATGACTCAAGCTGATAAATATTTTGATTCATTCTTTGAATATTTTGATAGTATAGCAAAAAATCCATTTTCATTTGAATCAGTCGAGTATATAAAGATCGGTTATAGGCGGTGTATTTGTGGTTCTGATAGTATTTATTACAAAATAGGTGATAATAATTGCGTTGAAATTATGGCAATAATTGGAAAACAAGATTTAAAGAATATTTTATAACGCGGAAAAATTACAGTTGCCAATTCCGTATAAACTTTATTACTGACTTTTTGCCTACTAGCGAAAGTCCTCTAAATTAAAGCGTATACGAAATCAAGAAAAAATACGTTTTCACAAAATCATATCTGAAAAAGGAACAACCGTCGCATAGCCCTTAGACTTAAAATAGGCCATGTCTGCTGGGTTTCCGGTGGCGAGGAAGAAGTCGCCACCCCAAGCGCCCAAGCTCTTAACAGCCCCCTTGTAATCCGAAAACAAAACCTCTTTTAAAGGCGGTTGTTGGAGGAGTGTAGAGATGTAACGTTCGTGTGTTTCAATCAGCGATTCAAAGGAGTTCAAGTCGCTGCAATTCAAAAGGTCTAAAGTGAGGCTGTTTAGCTCCGAAAAATCAAGCGATGTATCTGCAGTCAGTGATTTGTAGGCTGCAATCCCCTCTCTACTGTTTTGTTTTTGATTGCGGTGTACAAAAAACAAAGACTCTGAAAAAGAAGGAGAAAATTCCACCGGTTGAATGCTTGGTTTCCCTTTTTCTAACTGATACAAAATAGCCGAGTCTTGCTGTGCACATGCAATGTCAAATCCACTGCCACCAAAGGTTAGTTCGAGAAGTTTAAACGGATCAACTTTTGCCCATGCCGCTAAATTAGTGATTAAAGTAGAAGAGGAACCAAGCCCCCAATTTTCGGGAAATTCCAACGTTGAGGAGATTGATAAACCCTCATCAGCTTTGAAATGTGCAGGATTTAATCGTTGAATTGCTTCCAAAATTTGAACTAATCGAAGCGCAATATCAGAAGAGTCTTTCGAACTTATTTTTAGAGACGTATCTACTATGCATTCGGTTTCAAACCAAACAATGCCTTTGTTGGTAATACTTTTCCAAACTATTTTTTGATTAGGCGTCGTTTCAATTTCTAAGGATTGTCCAAATTTTGTAGGCAACGCCAATGCCAGCGCGCCATCTAAAACCGCATATTCGGCACTTAGTAATAATTTTCCGTGACTATAAAACGTTTGCATTAGGCTCTCAAGTTTTCAATGGCTTTAACAACAGCGCTGTGAGTAACGGTATGGGTTTTAAAATGTGCTAATAAAATTTGTTTTTCAGGCTCAGTCGCTTCAAATTGATTCAAAATATTAAAAAGATGCATTTTCATATGGCCTTGCTGAATGCCCGTCGTCGTAAGTGATTTTAAGGCGGCAAAATTTTGAGCCAATCCAGCCACTGCAACAATTTTCATCAATTCTTTAGCCGATGGATTTCCAAGAAGTTCTAAAGCTGTTTTTACCATTGGATGTAAGCCAGTGAGTCCACCAACGGTTCCTAAAGCAAGTGGTATTTCGATCCAGAATTTAAACACCCCATTTTCGATAGAAGCATGCGTTAAACTCGAATAACTTCCGCCGCGGGCAGCATAGGCATGTACGCCAGCTTCCACGGCTCTAAAATCATTTCCAGTCGCTAAAACCACAGCGTCTATACCATTCATTATTCCTTTGTTGTGAGTGACCGCACGGTAAGGTTCTACTTCAGCAATGCGCACCGCTTGAATAAACCTATCTGCAAATTCTTGACCAGAAATTGACGCCTCAAAGGCGAGGTCTTCAACCTTACAACTCACTTCGGCGCGGACCAGACAATTTGGAACGTAGTTCGACAAAATACTCATGATCACCTGAATGTCGTCGGAACACGTTTTAAACGTTGTTGCAATTTGTTCTAAACATGAATTAATAAAATTGGCACCCATAGCATCCATCGTCTCAAACGTAACTTGAAGTTGATAATACCCTGAAATCTTGGCTGTTTTGTCAACTAATTTTATATCTAAAATACCGCCGCCTCTAGCGTCCATGTTTTTAGTTATGGCTTTTGTTTGCTCAAAAAACTGAGGCTTAATTTTATTGAAAATAGCGTCTATTTCAGATGAAGTGCCGTGAAACATAAAGTGCACTTGACCTACTTTGGTTGTCGAAAGAACTTCTGCTTTGAAGCCGCCTCTTCGCATCCAAAATTTTGCAGCATTACTGGCGGCTGCGACTACCGAACTTTCTTCAATAGTCATGGGAATGACATGAATTTTATCGTTAATTAAAAAATTAGGTGCAATTCCAAAAGGAAGGTAAAAATTAGAAATCGTATTTTCAGTAAATTCATCATGCAGCTTTTGAAGTCCTTCATTGGTATTCCAGTACCGCTCCAAATTGGCTTTCGCCATTGCATTGTTTAAAAAATGATTCGAAATTAACCAATCAATTTTTTCAGCTTTTGTAAACTTTGAAAATCCAGAAACGGAATTCACCATGTGTATCTATTTTTAAAAAGACAAAGATACTATTATCCGAATTATTTTGGAACTTCAATTTTTCTAAATCCGTATTTATCTTTAAATATTGGCTACTTTCTGCTAAATTTTCACTAAACTTGGAATAATATTATTGAATAATTTGATTTTAAATGAAAACTTCCTTAATCTACCTTTTTAGTTGTTTGTTCGTTTTTACAGCAACTTCTCAAAAAACTTCCTTTTCACTCGATCAAATATGGGATGGTTCCTTTCGAACACAAGGACTATCTGCTCTGCATTCTATGAATAACGGTCAGCAGTATTCTGTATTAAATTTTGACAGAGCGACTCGATCCACGTCCATTGATTTGTATGATTACAAAACCTTGTCTAAAGTAAAGACCATTGCTAGTTCTAAAACAATGGACGCAATTCCATATTTTTCAAATTACATCTTTAGCGAAGATGAGCGTAAAGTTATTTTAGAAACGAATACAGAAACCATATACCGTCATTCTGTGTTGGGACATTATTATGTGTACGATGTCAACTCTGAAAGTTTAGAAATGATTTCAGAAGACAAAATCCAAGAACCAACCTTTTCGCCTGATGGCACCAAAGTTGCTTACGGCCATAATAATAACGTATTCATAAAAGACTTACTCTCTGGAATCACTAAACAAATTACTTTTGATGGTGAAAAAAACAAAATCATTAACGGGATCACAGACTGGGTTTACGAAGAAGAATTTGCGTTTGTGAGAGCATTTGAATGGAATGCAAGCAGTGATACCATCGCTTTTATTCGATTTGATGAAACGCAAGTGCCCGAGTTTTCAATGGATATTTATGGAACGGATTTATATCAAACCCAAGAAGTCTTTAAATATCCAAAAGCAGGGGAAAAAAATGCAATCGTTTCACTTCATTTTTACGATCTAAATTCAGAGAATACTTCAACCGTTTCGCTTTCCAAAAAGTATCAGGATTTTTATATTCCTAGAATTAAATGGACGAATGATCCAAATATTCTGTCTGCTCAATTCCTAAATAGACATCAAAATACTTTAGACCTTTGGATGATTAACCCTAGATCCAATCAATCCAATTTAGTGCTTTCTGAACATGATGAGGCCTATGTAGATGTCACCGATAACTTGACATTTCTACAAGATAATAGCTTTATTTGGACTAGCGAAAAAGATGGATTCAACCATATTTATCACTATTCTAAAGAAGGAAAGCTTATAACCCAAATTACTAAAGGAGATTGGGAAGTTACTAACTATTATGGTTATAATGAATCTGCACATTCAATTTATTACCAATCGGTAGAGAACGGCTCAACCAATCGTGATGTGTATTCAATTCGTTTAAATGGTAAAAGAAAAAAACGATTGTCATTAGCAGAAGGAACCAGTGATGCCTCTTTTAGTGCGGATTTTACCTATTTTATCAAAACATATTCGAACGCAAGCACCCCACCAAAATATACATTAAACGATTCTAAGACCGGTCGATTGTTAAAAAACATCAAAGACAATTCGGCACTTTTAAAAACCTTATCAAACTATAAATTTTCGAATAAAGAATTTAGCACCATCAATGTCAATGGAAACGATTTGAATATGTGGATGCTCAAACCCGCCGATTTTGAGGCGTCTAAAACCTATCCCCTTTTGATGTTTCAATATTCAGGACCTGGTTCACAAAAAGTAGCAAACTCATGGTTTACTGCTCGTGATTATTGGCACCAATATTTAGCACAACAAGGCTATATTGTGGCCTGTGTAGATGGTAGAGGCACAGGGTTTAAAGGTGCAGATTTTAAAAAAATAACGTACTTAAACCTCGTTAAATACGAAACCGAAGATCAAATCCAAGCGGCCAAACAAATCAGTGAACTACCTTATATCGATGCCAGTCGAATTGGCATTTGGGGTTGGAGTTTCGGCGGCCATATGAGTACCAACTGTTTGCTCAAAGGAAATGATGTTTTCAAAATGGCCATAGCTGTGGCACCGGTGACCAGCTGGCGTTTTTATGATACCATTTATACCGAACGTTTTATGCGAACCCCACAAGAAAATCCTATTGGCTATGACGATAATTCCCCATTTAATTATCCAGAATTACTAAAAGGCGATTACCTTTTAGTGCATGGATCTGGTGATGACAACGTTCATGTACAACACACCATGCGAATGGTAGAAGCCTTGATCCAAGCAGACAAACAATTTGACTGGGCGATTTACCCTGATAAAAACCACGGTATTTATGGTGGAAATACCACCAAGCATTTATATACGAAAATGACCAACTTTTTACATGAAAAATTGGGTGACAAACGACACAATTAAAACTAACCAATACTAATTTATTAACTAATATTAAATTTATGTCAACAACAACTACTACAACGACTGCACAAAAAGAACTTTGGGGACACCCAGTTGGATTATATGTCCTTTTTTTTACGGAAATGTGGGAACGGTTTTCTTATTATGGGATGCGCGCCCTTTTAGTTCTTTATTTAACTTCTAAAACTACAGACATAAACCCTGGAGTAGGTTGGACTCAAGTCGAAGCATTATCGCTTTATGGTTGGTATACTGCATTAGTGTATATAATGTCGATTCCAGGAGGTATTTTAGCAGATAAGTTTCTGGGGCAGAAAAAAGCAGTAACCCTTGGGGCAGTCCTCTTAGTTATCGGACATAGTGTTCTTGCCATTGAAGCTATGTGGGCATTCTATACAGGACTTGTTTTTATAATTCTTGGTGTTGGGTGTTTGAAGCCTAATATTTCTACCATGGTAGGCGGGCTTTATAAAAAAGGAGATATACGAAGAGATCAAGGATTCACTATTTTTTATATTGGTATTAACATCGGTGCTTTTTTATCGGGATTGATAGTGGGGTATATTGGCGAAGTTCATGGGTGGCATTATGGTTTTGGATTAGCAGGGATATTAATGGTTTTTGGTTTAATTCAATTTTTAGTGGGTCAAAAGCATCTCGTCCATGTGGGAAACTACTTGGGTAAATCCAATAAAGTAGAAGATCAAGAAGCATACAAAAGACCTCTTAACAAAATTGAAAAAGATAGAGTTATTGTGTTGCTAATTTCTTTCTTACTAATCATCGCATTTTTTGCTGCATTCGAACAAGCTGGTGGTTTGATGAATATTTATGCCAGTGAAAAAACGGATAGAATGTTATTGGGATGGCAAGTTCCTGCTACTTGGTTTCAATCATTAAACTCATTTTTTATAATCACTCTTGGTGTTTCTGTAGCTGCTTTCTGGGCTAAAAGAAAATTAAAAGGTACAGAAGCTTCATCTTTATATAAAATGATTATAGGATTAGGTTTAGTGGGCCTTGGATTTCTATTTATGTCGGCAGCTGTTACTGAATTTGATAGTACAGGGACTTCTGCTATGTATTGGTTAGTCTTAGCCTATTTATTTCATACGGTAGGCGAATTATGTTTATCACCGGTCTCACTCTCATTTGTAACAAAACTAGCACCTGCTAAATATGCATCTATAATGATGGGGATTTATTTTGCTACAACAGGACTAGGGAATAAAGCTGCTGGGTTACTAGGAGAATCGTCCTCTGTTTTTGGCGAGTTTAAAGTTTTCACAGGAATTGCTCTTTTCTGTGTGATTTTTGCTCTTTTAGTATTTGTCTTCCTAAAAAAATTAAAATCTCTGACCCATGGAGCCGAAGACAACGAAAGAATATTAGACGCTTCAAGCGCAGTATAACAGATTGACACAACACATCAAAACCTCATAACAATTTATGAGTTTTTTTTTAATTTTATATTAAGGTATTTCAAGGTAGGAAAGAAACTTAACTAAAAACCTTTAAAGTCTCAAATTTTTTCCGAATTTAGTAAATTAAACAATAATGAGTATAGATATTAATGACATGTTCAAAGACAAAGTCTTAGGACATCCCGCCGGGCTTTTTGTATTATTTTTCACGGAGATGTGGGAGCGTTTTTCTTACTACGGAATGCGGGCCTTGCTCGTCATGTTTTTTACTGCATCACTCTTGGATGGCGGCTGGGGCTGGCCTCGAGAACATGCCTATGCTATTTTTGGAACTTACACCTCATTAGTCTATTTATCCACGCTCTTAGGAGGCTATTATGCCGATAAAAAAATTGGCTATCGCTATGCAGTTGTCATTGGTGCATTACTGATGACGTTGGGACATGGCGCGATGGCTGTTGAAACCCCATTTTTCATTTATTTAGGTTTGACCTTATTAGTTTTTGGAAGTGGATTTTTCAAACCAAATATGACGTCTATCATTTCTGAAATGTATAAAGGCAAGAATGAGAAAAAAGATGGCGCTTATACGATTTTTTACATGGGCGTTAACGCGGGTGCGTTTTTAGGAATTCTGTTGTGTGGGTATCTTGGAGAACAAGTAGGTTGGCGTTGGGGCTTTGGCTTGGCTGGCATATTTATGTTGTTTGGACTGCTTCAATTTTGGTTTGCTCAAAATATTTTTGGAGACATTGGTAAAAAGCCTGTAAAAGTAGAGGCAGACGAAATCGATCTAAGTACAGAAAAGCCCAAATTAAATCCGTTTACCTCACTTCATTTAGGATTGATCGCAGTGGCAGGAATTTTGGGGATTTCATGGATTTTTAATGATCCAATATCTAAAATTTCAGAAGGCGCGTACAATTTATTTGACTTCAATATGTTTGGAATCGAAGGTTCCAATTTAGCAATTCTTACTGCTTTAGTGCTGTTTATCTTTCTGTTAGTGATTCGAATTCCAAAGTATGACCGAGTTACTCGCGACCGAATGTTAGCAGTCATCTTTTTTGCTTTTATCACCATTTTCTTTTGGGCTATTTTTGAACAAGCACCAAGTTCATTAACCATTTTTGCACGCGATTATACCCAACGAATTCTTGAAGGAAATGCAGCATTAGTATTTAAAATTGTAAATTCTATGATGACTGTTATTCCACTAGGAATCATTACATGGGTCTTATGGTTGTTGTTTAAAAAAACATTTTCAAAATACGCACTCTCAAACATCTTTTTAGCCATCAGTTTTATCATCATTTGGGGCATTGCTATTTGGATGTTATCGATAGAATTTGGAAAAGAAATTGCAGAAGTACCCGCCTCTTGGTTTGGCGTTCTAAACTCCTTATTTATCATTGCATTTGCGCCCCTGTTTTCGAGATGGTGGGAAAGTAAATACAATCCAAATGCCAATATGAAATACGCCATTGGAATGGTGTTGTTAGGAGCTGGAATGGCCTGCGTTGCCATTGGAGCTTCATCTATTGAGCCAGGAGCTAAAACCGCTTCTGTGAGTATGATTTGGTTGATATTAGTTTACTTTTTTCATACGATGGGCGAATTGTGTATTTCGCCAGTGGCCTTATCTTACGTTAGTAAATTAGTGCCCGGACGAATGATTGCCATGATGTTTGGAATTTGGTATTTAGCCATTGCCATCGGTATGAAATTAGCAGGCGTTTTTGGCGAAGTTTCTGAAGGAATCGCCGAAACGCAAGGATTGAGTAACTTCTTTTGGATCTTAACCGCTATAGCTGTTGGACTCGGCGTGTTTTCCGCTTTATTTCATCCTGTTATTAAAAAATTAATGCATGGTATTCGTTAATAAGGCATAATTTTTGTTTATTAGTAATATAAAATATTAATTGAATGAAGTCATATGTTGTAGTTGTGTTTTTCCTCTTAGGTTCAATCATGATTCATGCCCAAAAAATTAATTGGGTCACCATGGATGAAGCACTTTCGTTGCAAGAGAAAGCTCCCAAAAAAATTCTTATAGATATGTATACAACTTGGTGCGGGCCGTGTAAAATGTTGGATAGAAACACCTTTACAAATACCGATTTAATTGCGTTTGTGAACACACATTATTATGCAGTTAAATTCAACGCCGAAGGAAATGAAACGGTTCATTATAAAGGTCAAGAATTTTCAAACCCCAATTACAAACCCGAAATGGCCAAACGTCGCAATAGCCCACATCAATTCTCTCAATATTTAGGAGTCAGAGCCTATCCAACAATGGTGTTTTTAGGGTTAGAAGCAGAGGTATTGGCACCTATTCCTGGCTATCAAACGGCTCAACAGCTCGAGTTATATTTAAGATTATTTAAAGACGATACCTATAAAAAAATGAATAATCAAGAGGCATTTAATGGGTATTACAAAGCATTTGTACCCACGTTTATGCCATAGTTAATATTAAAATATCCTGAATTTAGGAACTTGACGTAACAAATCTAAAATATTTGTATCTTTGAATTGTGAATAAAATAGGTGGCATAGAAATCCGAGTTGTAGGAAAGTCAGGGAATCAAGATTTAAGTCCTGAAAACTATGATATCAAGCATATTGCAGCGCCAATTTTAAAATCGTTGACCGTTCGGTTATTTTCGATAGTGTCTAGGTCGTGGTGAATTTCTAAATGTTGATTGGTCTGAAACCCAATCAAGCTGTGTTTTGTTTTGTGAAAAACAACGAGTGTATGTTTTGGAACGATGGACGGAAGTTGTCTTGCAAATAGTTGAAAACTAAGAACAGCTATCCCTAAAATCATCAAATTTTTAAACGATTTTTTATGATAAAATAGATGTCCAAAAAACAGGATCAAATAACTCAATACAAGCGCTTTGAAATCGAACGAAATTTGATCAAAAAGAAGAGATTCTTTGGAAGCAACCCACGCCACAAATTCATTCATAAACTGAATCAATTTCCCTAAAATTTCAACTAAAAATTCAGGCAGTTTATCTATTAGCATTAATACCAATGCTAAAATACCTAAGCCTAGCACGAGGATTAAACAAGGGATAATGATGAGATTAGTCACAAAAAACAAACCTGGAAATTGATGGAAATAGAAAAGACTCAAAGGTAACACTCCAATTTGGGCAGCAATGGATACTTTTAATAAATCAAGTACCCAATTAGTAATTCGATTTTTAAAGCTCCACCACGTATCAAAAATAGGTTTAACGATTACAATCGACGCCACGGCAGCATAACTTAGTTGAAATCCGACATCAAAACAAAATCCAGGGCGTATGAGCAGGAGTATAAATGCCGAAATAGCCAATGTGTTTAATGGATTTGTGGTTCGCTTCAAGCCCTTCGAAATCGCAAATAAACTAAACATGGTCACCGCTCTGACCACCGAAGGCGACAGTCCAGCCAGCATCGCAAACCCCCATAAAACACAGAGAATGAGCACTGTTTGAAGAAATTTTCCGTATCTAAAAAACCTCAAAGGTTTCAATAAAAATTGAAGTATTATTAAGATGATTCCGACATGAAGTCCCGAAATGGCAAGAATATGGATGGCACCTGCTTTGGCATAATCTTCATAAGTATCAGACGAAATGTCTTGGCGTTGCCCTAGAAGTAACGCTTTCAAAATGGCACTTTCTGAGGGGGAAAACGGTTGTTTTTGTAGTTTATGGATGAGTTGTTCACGAAATGTTTCAGCATACGCTCTCACTGTTTTGGGAGCCTGTTCAATGACTAAAACAGGCTCGTTTCGAATCGAGATTTGATTATAAATACCATGCCGTTTGAGATAGTTTCTATAATCAAATTGATATGGGTTTAAAGATTTTTTCACCTCTTGAATGGCTGTTGAGGTAATCACGCGGCTGTTATTTTTAAATTCGGTTTCAACAGATTCTTTACTGACATTTAACAATAGCGTTCCAGATCCATATACAGAATCAATTCTTATGAGTTCAACATAATAGCGGTGGTTATAAAGGTTTGACTTTAATCGTTTTTGTACTACAAATTCCAGTTCATGTAAATCGTCAGTCGTTGATTTAATTTGATGCAAATAGTGGGAATTTGAAAATGTAGGAGATTGAATTTTTGAAACAAATAGCCCTAGAAATACGGATATAAAAAGCACGATCAATGACGGCCAGAAAAGGATTTTCTTTCGTTTTTTGCAATAATAATTCGTTAAGATTAACGCCACAATTCCTAAGCCAATACAGCATAAAAGTGTTTGCACAGACTGCTCTATATAATCACTAGCGATAATGCCTATGGCAAGAGAAATAGTCAGTTTTAATATGGGATATGAAAAGGCTTTCATATAAAGAAAAGCCGATCCATTGTAAAATGGATCTGAAGCAGGATTGGTTTAGGGGTTATTAATAAACCTCTAATTTAATGAATTATATACTAATTTTGCAACATTTTGACTGGCACCTGGACCTCCGAGGGTTGTTTCAAGGGTTTGATAAGCCGCTAATTGTGCTTCTCGCTTAGGGCCTTTTAAAATGGAAGACAATTCTTTTGTTAATCGATTTGTGTTAAACTCCCCTTGGATTAATTCGGGGACTTCTTCTTTGTTTAAAATCAAATTTACTAATGAAATAAATTTTAATTTCACTACTTGTCGTCCAATTTGATAGGAGATCCAACTGGTCTTATAGCACACCACTTCGGGGACTTTAAACAAGGCTGTTTCGAGGGTGGCTGTTCCAGAGGTCACCAGTGCGGCATGGGATATACTTAGTAAATCGTAGGTGCAATTTTCAACAAAATGTATTTTTTCTTTCTTGATAAAGGGTTTATAGAACTCAGAATCCTGACTCGGAGCCCCTGCAATTACAAATTGATAGTCTGTAAATGTTTTTACGATGCTCAGCATTACTGTAAGCATCTTATTAATTTCCTGTTTGCGACTGCCAGGAAGGAGAGCTATAATAGGTCGGTCGTCTAACCGATGTGTTTTACGAAATGTATGTTCGTCTAGTGGAGTGCGATTTGCAATGGCATCGATAAGTGGATGCCCTACAAACGTTACGGGCATGCCGTGTTTTTCTTCGTAAAATTCTTTTTCAAAAGGCAGAATGACATACATTTTATCGACATCGCGCTTGATCGCAGTGATGCGATTTTCTTTCCAGGCCCAGATTTGTGGAGAAATATAATAATGGGTTTTAAAGCCTTCAATCTTTGCCCACTTTGCAATGCGCATATTGAAACCAGGATAATCAATAAAAATCAAACAATCGGGCTGGTAGGCTTCAATATCTTTTTTGCAAAAGGCCAAGTTTTTGGTAATTGTTCTTAGATTCATAACCACTTCCAAAAAGCCCATAAAGGCCAATTCTTTGTAGTGTTTTACTAATGTGCCTCCTACATTTTGCATCAAGTCACCACCCCAAAATCTAAATTCAGCTTTTGTGTCTGTCTTTAAAAGAGCTTTCATCATGTTTGCAGCATGCAAATCTCCTGAAGCTTCACCAGCAATAATATAATACTTCATTTATAATCTAATTAAAAACGTTCCGAGTGCAATCAATATAGTGGCTGCCAAAATCCCTGCAGCACGAGAATCCTGCCTTTTTCTAATAAAATAAAAGAAACAAATCAAATTTAGAATGGCCCCTAAACTTATTAGTTTTCCCAGAAAACCTTCAAATTGAGCAGTTTCTAGAACTTCTAAAATACTATCGGAGCGCCCCGACAACTTCCCTAAGAAAATGGATGCCATGAATACTCCAATAACCGTTGCTAAAAAGCCCATTATAACTCCTTGTAAAACTTCTTTTTTATTCATTAAAACTCCATTTATTTAATTCTTGAATGTAATGATGAGCGGTCAGGTCGTACTGCACAGGAACCACCGATACATATCCGTTTTCAAGAGCCCACTCGTCGGTATCTTCCCCTTTATCTAAATTGTTAAACTCACCGGTTAGCCAATAATAATCACGCCCTAAGGGGGTTTGACGTTTGTCAAATTTTTCAATCCAATTGGCATTGGCTTGTCGGCTAACGCGAATGCCTTTTATGTCCGATTCTACAAGCTTTGGAAAATTAACATTTAGAATAATTCCTTTTTGTAAACCTTGAGTTAAAACCTGTAAAGTAATGGTTTTGATAAACGATTCAATTTGACTAAAATCGGCTTCCCAATTATAGTCAAGAAGCGAAAATCCAATGGCAGGAACCCCTTCAATTCCAGCCTCAATAGCAGCACTCATTGTTCCAGAATAAATCACATTAACCGATGAGTTTGAACCATGGTTCACTCCGGAAACACATAGATCTGGCTTGCGATCTAAAAGCTCATGAACGGCTAACTTCACACAGTCTGCTGGGGTCCCCGAGCAACTGTATTCGGTTTGTGGGCCACCATCAATGTGTTCTTTTTTGCAATATAAAGTATCGTTAATAGTAATTGCATGTCCCATGGCGCTTTGCGGACTATCAGGTGCAACAACGACCACATCTCCGATCGAATTCATCACTTTAATTAAAGTACGAATTCCTGGTGCAGTGATGCCATCATCATTGGTAACCAAAATCAAAGGTCTTTTTGTCATTTGTGATGCGTTTAAGTTCCTGCAAAAGTAAGTAATTTGTAGCGTATTTGATGATTTAGGGCGCTTTAACAAAAAATTATTACCATTCACTAAGGTTGGCATAATTTTTTCTCATATTTTAGATTATTATTTATTAGTTCCAAAACAACTCATTTTTATGAAACGAAATTTTAATATTTTTTTACTTTCAATTCTCGTTGCTTTTGCATCTTGTAGTTTTACTTCGAAGTCTTTTGATGACCCAGATAAAGACAAGCTTTTAATGCAACTGATCACCTATTTATTAGAACAAGGCCATTTTGAGCCTAAGGATATAAACGATGATTTTTCAGAAGGTGTTTATACCAGTTTTTTAACACAAGTAGATCCGTTTAAAAATTATTTTTATCAATCAGATATTGATGAATTTGAGCGTTTTAAAACACAGTTAGATGATCAAATCCTAAAGTACGATCTAAGTTTTTTTGATCTCGTTTATGAGCGATTATTAATTCGGATTGAAGCCTCTAAAAAGCTCCATTCCAAAGTTTTGGAGCAGCCCTTTGATTTTGAGATTGAAGAAGTCTATTCTACGGACTATGAAAATAGCAGTTACGCCAATTCCAATTCAGAGTTGTTAGACAAGTGGCGTAAACAATTAAAATTTTATACAATTTCTAACTACCACGATTTAATCGAGTTAGAAAACAAGTTAAAAGAAGAAGATACTGCGTATGTTTCCAAATCACTTGCCACATTAGAAAGTGAAGCGAGAGCTTCAATTTTAAAAACAATGTCTGAAAACGCTTCGGTTTATGATGATTTGAGACGCGACGATTGGATGTCTATGTACATCAATGCGATTGCCGAAGAATTTGATCCACATACGTTTTATTTTGCACCAAATGATAAGGATACTTTTGATGCTCAAATGTCTGGAAAATACGAAGGAATTGGGGCGCGTCTTCAAAAACGGATGGATGAAATTTTCATTACGGAGTTGATTTCTGGTGGATCTGCCTGGCGTCAAAATAAATTAGAAGTAGGAGATGTCATCATGAAAGTGCGTCAAGAAGATGAAACTGAAGCTGTGAATGTGGTTGGTATGCGTCTCTCGGATGCGGTTAAACTTATCAAAGGCCCAAAAGGAACTAATGTGATTTTGACCCTAAAAAAGGTCGATGGCACCATCGAAGATTTAAAGATTCCTAGAGACGAAATTGAGCTTGAGGAAACCTATGCAAAATCAACTATTGTCAAAAAAGAAGGCAGCACATTTGGCGTGATAAATCTCCCGAAGTTTTACATTGATTTTGAGGACTATAACAGTCGAAATGCTGCTGGAGATGTCAAAAAAGAAATTGAGCGTTTAAAAGCTGAAGGCATGGAAGGTCTTGTATTAGATCTCCGAAATAACGGCGGTGGTTCTTTAAAAACCGTTGTTGAAATGGGCGGTTTATTTATAGAGGAAGGCCCCATTGTACAAGTCCGTTCTACAGGACAAGATAAAGAGGTTTTAAAAGATACAGATCGAGGGATTGAATGGGACGGTCCGTTAGTGATTTTAGTAAATGAATTATCGGCTTCCGCTTCAGAAATCTTAGCCGCTGCAATGCAAGATTATAAGCGCGCTATCGTGATTGGGAGTAAACAAACCTATGGAAAAGGAACTGTTCAAAATATTGTAGATTTAAACCGAATGATTCGAAGTAACACCAATGGTGATATGGGAGCGTTTAAATTTACTACTCAAAAATATTACCGAATCAATGGAGGTTCAACTCAGTTAGAAGGGGTTAAAAGTGACGTGGTTGTGCCAGACCGTTACAGTTATATTGATATTGGTGAAAAAGATCAAGACAATCCGCTTGCTTGGGATGAAATTGCACCAGCCAATTACAATGTGTGGGAAAGCACTTTTGATTATAAAACCACAATTCAAAACAGTAAAATTCGTATGCATAATAATGATGAAATCAAGCTCATTGACGATAATGCACGATGGATAAAAACCATTAGAGATGAAACAACTTATCAACTTAATTTTGAAAAATACTCTCAAGATATAGAAATGAAAGAAGCGGAATCAAAACGTTTTGATGCATTATCGGATTATCAAACCGATTTAACATTTGAGTCATTGCCGTATGAATTACCAATAATGGAACAAGATTCGGTTTTCAAAATAAACAGAACGCGTTGGCATGAAAATCTCAGCAAAGACATCTATATGGAAGAAGCTGTAAATGTTTTAAGGGATTTAAAAAACTCGTATCAGAGTAATAAAACAGCACAGATAAAAGATTAATTATACATGTTCAAACAGGGATTAACCACCTTAGCGCTCCAAAAATTTAAAAGAAGCTTTTGGGGCGTTTTTAGTTTTTGGTTTATTATCTTTGATGGCCTTCATCTCTGTTTTTGCCTATGTTTTAGCACCTGATGATTCTCAATTTGCCAATCAAATGCATGTGTCAATTCATTCGAAGCAACCAGGGTTTAAAGTTCAAATGTTGGTGATTCCAAATCGCCTTAAAAACGGATCAAAATTTTTTTAATCGAGTGTTTTTTGGGAATTCAAATCCACCTACCGAAATTCCTATAACAAGATATCAGATCGAAAATAATCAGGTTAGTTATATTGAATACGCTTCAGAAGGGCTTGAAGGGTTGGAGAAACGTATTAACTTTCCCTCAGAAATAGCCTCTTCGTTACGACCTTATGTGATTTCAAAAACATTTTATTTTGGAACAGATAAATATGGAAGAGATCTTCTCAGTCGAATTTTAGTTGGGGCTCGAATTTCATTTTCAATTGGTTTTGTAGCGGTTTTTATTTCACTACTGATTGGGGTGTTGTTGGGAAGTATTGCCGGCTATTTTGGAGGCAAATGGGATACACTGATCATGTGGCTCATTAATGTCACTTGGTCCATCCCAACATTGCTTTTGGTAATTGCAATCACACTCGCTTTGGGTAAAGGGTTCTGGCAAGTCTTTATTGCAGTTGGACTCACCATGTGGGTAGAAGTCGCCCGAATTGTGAGAGGACAGGTGATGAGTGTCAAAGAAATGCAATACGTTACCGCCGCTGAGGCTTTGGGTTTTTCAGATTTTAGAATCATCCGTAAGCATATTTTACCCAATATTCTCGCGCCAGTGATCGTGATATCTGCCGCAAATTTTGCTGCGGCAATTCTCATCGAAAGTGGGCTTAGTTTTTTAGGGATTGGTGCACAACCACCAATGTCTAGTTGGGGGGCAATGATTAAAGATCACTATAATTATATCATTTTAGGCAAACCCTACTTAGCACTCATTCCTGGGTTCTGTATTATGAGTCTGGTAATGGCATTTATGCTTATTGGCAATACTTTAAGAGACGCCTTAGATGTAAAAAATTAAGGGGTTATTTCTGGCGGAAACTTACCTAATATAGAAGACACAAATGAGTTGATTCTTTCCTCTTTATGTTTGACGGATTGTGTTAAATAGCCTGCGCCAATGCCTTGCCAAATAAGTTCTTTTCGTTTTGCATCAATTAAATCAATATATAATGTTCCTTGGGAGGAATTGGACACATTAAATTGAGTCCCAAAAAATGGACCTCCACCCCAGCCCCAGCCCCAACCGTAGCCAAAACCTCCAAAACTATTATTATAGACATTGACTTGTTGTTTTTCTTTGGTGAAAAAGTTGACAAGTAAATCAGGGGTCTCAGATTTCGTGAATCCTTTTTCAAGGAGTGTGGTTTCAAGGGCGCGTAAAATACGACGCTTATCTAGGTCACTAATTTCTGCTCGATCGACACCGTCTTTTAGGAATCCAAACGTTTTGTAAGTATTAAATTGAGTCGTTTTGTCATAGTCTGTTACAACTCTTACGGATTGACAGGATGTTAAAAAAAGAAGGGCGATTATTAATGAGTGTATTTTAGTTTTCATTTCTTTATGTTTATCGGTTATTTTTTTCTTGTGTTTATAGTTTTTTTAAAAGCGTTTCGTCAACGCTGTTTGGGATTGTTATTTTAAGAAGCGGTTCGGAAGCCATCGCACGTTTGATGGCAAAAATAGCGCCTTCATTCCGAGCCCAATTTCGTCGGGCAATACCATTATTGACATCCCAAAACAACATGGATTTTAAGCGTCTTTCAGCTTCTGATGTACCATCAATAACCATACCAAAGCCACCATTTATGACCTCGCCCCAGCCAACACCACCGCCATTATGGATGCTCACCCAAGTCGCCCCTCGAAAGCTATCTCCAATTACATTTTGAATGGCCATGTCTGCTGTAAATTGAGAGCCATCATGGATATTGCTGGTTTCTCTGTATGGAGAGTCTGTTCCTGAGACATCGTGGTGATCCCGTCCCAAGATCATCAGGCCAATCTCTTTGTTTTCAATGGCTTTATTAAATGCTTCTGCAATTTTCATTCGACCTTCGGCATCGGCATATAAAATACGAGCCTGAGATCCAACTACCAATTTGTGCTTTTTTGCACCTTTAATCCACTGAATATTATCGGTCATCTGTTGCTGAATCTCTTTTGGCGATTCTTTTTTAAGTGCCTCTAAAACCTTGCAGGCGATTGCATCAGTTTTATCGAGATCTTCTGGGTTTCCAGAAGCACACACCCATCGAAATGGACCAAACCCATAGTCAAAACACATAGGCCCCATTATATCCTGAACATAACTCGGGTATTTAAAATCTATTCCATTTTCAGCCATAATATCGGCACCCGCACGTGAAGCTTCTAGAAGAAACGCATTTCCATAATCAAAAAAATAGGTGCCTTTATCCGTGTGTTTTTGAACAATCGCCGCATGACGTCGCAACGATATTTTTACATTTTCTTTGAAAAGATCCGGATCAGCCCCCATCATGGCGTTGGCCTCTTCGTAGCTCATTCCAGCAGGATAATATCCACCAGCCCATGGATTGTGAAGGGAGGTTTGATCGCTTCCTAAATCTATATGAATCTCAGCCGTGTAAAATTCTTCCCACACATCGACCACGTTTCCCAGATAGGCTAGAGACACCACTTCTTTTTCCATTTTTGCTTTTCGAACACGATTTACAAGCGATTTTAAATCGGTAAACACTTCATCAACCCAACCTTGTGAATGGCGGGTGTAAAGCGCTTTTGCATTGACTTCAGCGCAAACAGTAATACACCCTGCAATGTTGCCTGCTTTTGGTTGCGCGCCACTCATGCCGCCTAAGCCTGCTGTTAAAAAGATATTTCCTTTAGGCGATTTTTTTATTTTTCTAAAGGCATTGAGCACCGTGATTGTGGTTCCATGAACAATGCCCTGAGGTCCGATATACATATAACTGCCAGCTGTCATTTGACCATATTGAGAGACGCCTAAGGCATTAAATTTTTCCCAATCATCCGGTTTTGAATAATTTGGAATGACCATGCCATTGCTGACCACTACTCTAGGAGCTTCTTTATGAGACGGAAAAAGTCCCATGGGATGCCCGGAATACATGACCAAAGTTTGAGTGTCAGTCATTTGAGATAAATACTGCATCGTGAGGCGGTATTGTGCCCAATTTGAAAACACACTCCCATTTCCTCCGTAGGTAATTAATTCGTGTGGGTGCTGCGCGATTGCATCATCCAAATTATTTTGAATCATTAACATGATAGCAGCAGCTTGCTTACTTTTTGCTGGATAGTCATCTATGGGGCGAGCTACAATTTTATGAGTAGGTCGAAAGCGATACATATAAATTCTACCATAATCATCCAACTCTTTTTTAAATTCTTCAATAAGGATTGCATGGTGCTTTTTATCAAAATACCGCAAGGCATTTTTTAAAGCCAATTTAGTCTCCTCAGAACTTAAAATCGATTTACGTTTTGGAGCATGGTTATAGTTGCGATCATACATCCGTTTTGGCGGTAATGTCGCTGGAATTCCTTCTCGAATTTCACTTTCAAATGTAGGTTCGGTTGTGCTCAATATGATTCGTTTTATCTGTTAGTTTGGGTGTTATAACCATATGGACAATGTTTGCACCCACTCTCACAACAATAGCCACGTTTGAGGTGGTATTGTTCGGTAAAACAACGGTATCCTTCTGGAGTTAAGTAGAAATCGCCTTCTTCAATTGGAACGTGTTTTTTCATACCTAACAAATATAATGTAATTTTTGACAAACAATTTAATCTCGTGTTTTTGCTTTATCGTAAGTGTCTTGATTAAAATCAGTAAAGTATTTAGTATTTTTACATTCTAGTTTATATCGCAATGTTAACCATTCATACGTTAGAAAATATTCGTTTAAATGCTCAAGTTTCTTTGAAGCCAGAGTATTTGATTCACCCTGCGGTTTCTGGAAACAAATACAGAAAATTAAAGTATAATTTACAAAAAGTAAAGTCCGAAAATTATCAAGGAATTCTCACGTTTGGGGGGGCGTTTTCAAATCATATTGCAGCGACTGCCGCGCAGGACAGGCCTTAAACATCCCAACCGTTGGAATTATTAGAGGAGAGGAATTAGCCTCTAAAATCGATCAAAACCCAACACTTCGCTATGCGAAATCCTGTGGAATGCATTTAGAATTTGTATCGCGATCTGCCTATAAAGATAAAACCACAACAGAATATTTAAAGACGCTTTTGGAAGTGTATAAAAATTTTTACATCATTCCTGAAGGTGGCACCAATGCTCTCGCCATAAAAGGTTGTCAAGAAATCCTCACGGAAACAGACCAGCGGTTTGATTTGATCTGTTGTGCAGTTGGCACTGGAGGCACCATGGCGGGGCTTATAAATTCGAGTGTGCCCTCCCAAAAAATTATTGGATTTCCAGCCTTGAAAGGCGAGTTTTTTAAACGAAGATATTTGTAAATTCGCAACACAATCCAATTGGGAGTTGTGGGAAGCCTATCATTTTGGTGGGTATGCCAAAGTGGATTCAAAGTTAATTACATTTATGAATAATTTTAAAACTACCTACAACATTCCATTAGATCCCGTGTATACCGCAAAAATGATGTATGGTATTTTTGATGCAATTCAAACGGGTCAAATTCCAAAAGACGCCAAAGTATTGGCCATTCACACCGGAGGATTGCAAGGGATTGAGGGAATGAATTTAAGGTTGAAACAAAAACAATTACAAACTATAGTTTAGATATGAAACGTATTATTATTTTTATTTTTCTTGTGCCTATTAGTCACGAGTTGTGGATCGAGACGAAAGGCTAAGCAACGCAAATCCACTCCAAAAGTAGTGGTGACGAAACCTTCAAAAAAGACTCCAGTTATCAATTCGACACTCGACTATATTTCATATTTTAAAGAATCAGCTGTCAACGAAATGCGATTGTATGATATTCCTGCGAGTATTACTTTGGCACAAGGAATCTTAGAATCGGGCTCTGGAAAAGGCCGTTTGGCGCGCGATGCCAATAATCATTTTGGAATCAAGTGTCATGAATGGACAGGTCCACGCGTTTATCACGATGACGATAAAGATCAAGAGTGTTTTAGAAAGTATAAAGATCCGAGCCAATCTTTTAGAGATCATTCGGAATTTTTAGCCAATCGCAAACGCTATGAGGGCTTGTTTAAATTAAAAAAAGATGATTATAAAGGATGGGCCAAAGGCCTTCGTAAAGCAGGCTATGCGACCGATCCAAAATATCCTCAAAAACTGATTAGCTTGATAGAGCGTTATCAACTATATAAATTTGATACTAAAACTAAAAATAGACGCACCGAAAAACAAGCGTCAACCTATACAATTCGTCATACCGTTCGAAAAGGAGATACGCTGTATTCACTTTCAAAATTATACAATACCACGGTAGATGCCATAAAACAACAAAATAATCTGAAATCTATAGAGTTAAGCATCGGGCAGCAACTTAAAATTTCTTCAAACTAATTTCATGAGATACCAACGCAGCAGTCAATTATTTAAAGCCGCTTCGGCTGTTATTCCTGGAGGGGTTAATTCACCAGTTCGTGCTTTTAAAGCCGTGGGCGGGACACCCGTTTTTGTATCTAAAGCAAAGGGCGCTTATTTATATGATGCCGATGGGAATCGTCTTATTGATTACATCAATTCTTGGGGCCCCATGATTTTGGGTCATGCGTATCCACCCGTAATTGAAGCCGTCATCGAAAAAGCCCAACTAGGAACCTCTTTTGGCATGCCAACCGAAATTGAAACTAAAATTGCAGAATTGGCCGTTTCGATGGTTCCAAATATTGATCAAATTCGATTTGTAAACTCTGGAACTGAGGCCTGTATGAGTGCCGTGCGATTGGCACGTGGATTTACAGGGAAAGAAAAAATCATCAAATTTGCAGGATGCTATCATGGGCATTCGGATTCTTTTTTGATTCAAGCAGGGAGTGGAGCAGTCACGTTTGGAAGTCCAAACAGTCCGGGTGTGACGGAAGGGACCGCTAAAGACACCCTTTTAGCGCCTTATAATAACTTAGAAGCCGTTGCTGCTATTTTTGAAGCTAACCCTTCAGAAATCGCTTGTATTATTGTGGAGCCTGTTGCTGGTAACATGGGGTGTATTCCACCACAATCTGGATTTTTGGAAGGTTTAAGAGCGTTGTGTGATGCCCATCAAGCGGTTTTGATTTTCGATGAGGTCATGACTGGTTTTCGATTGGCTCGAGGCGGAGTTCAAGAACTCTATGGGGTGAATGCAGATATCGTATGTTTTGGAAAAGTGATTGGTGGTGGTTTGCCAGTGGGGGCTTTTGCTGCCCGTTACGAAATTATGGCACATTTAGCGCCTTTGGGACCCGTATATCAGGCAGGAACCTTGAGTGGAAATCCTTTAGCGATGGCGGCAGGCTATGCCATGCTTCAAGCCTTAGAATCGGATGCTGAGGTTTTTGACCGACTGGCGCAGAAAACAGCCTATTTACACCAAGGAATTTCAAAAACTTTAAAGGAGCATCAAATTACGCATACAATTAATAGAATTGGATCTATGATATCAGTACATTTTTCTGAGACTCCAGTGGTCGATTTTGAAACGGCTGCAGAAGGAAATAATGAGCGTTTTAAAACCTTTTTTCACGGGCTTTTGAATGCAGGAATTTATATTGCTCCCAGCGCTTTTGAAACTTGGTTTATTACGGATGCTTTAACGTATGAAGATTTGGATGAAACGATTGCGGCGGTTGCTAAAATTGCGCCAAGCTTATAATGGTTTTAGGATCAATTTTCGAATGCCAACAAAAACCAGAATTAAGGCGGAGTAGCCAATAAAAAATGGAATGACATACGCTTCGAGTTTCAACGCTAACATGGCTGCCATAAACAAAAGTTGGAATCCGAGTCCGTACATGGACACAAGCGTCATGAACCACTTTGGAAAAGGCGGGCTGTCACTTGCGTTTTTGTCCATATAATACATGATTTTGTCAAAGGTGATGTATAAAATATCGTAGATTTTATAAAATATATTCACGGTTCGTTGGCTCTCGCCTTTGAGTGCTTTTGGAGCGGCATCTTCAAAGATTCGACTGGTAGAATCCCCTTCAACTGCATTTCTTAAAATGACATAATAATAGTTATAGACTGTCCCTTGAAGTTGTATCCCAAAAAACGCGATTAACATCAACACAATAGAGCCATTACTAATGTGCCAAAAGGCTAATAAAAAACAAAAATTAAGTATAAAATCAGCAATAGAATCATAATACCTACCTGTATAGGAAGGGGTGTTTTTTAAACGTGATAATTCACCATCAGCGGCATCTAAAACAGATTTTAAAATGATGAAAAATGCGGCCGTTTTATAGTAACCATTGAGCATACATCCTATAGCAATGAGTCCCGCAACAATAAACAGGGTTGTGACATGAATTGGCGTAAAATGGGTGTGTTTGAGTTGGTTCGCAATCCAATGACCTCCACGACGACCATAGTCCGATAAATCTAAAAACTGATATTGTTTTGGAAGTTTTGCCATTCCAGCTGGTTGAAAATTGGTTGATTATATAAGCTTGCAAAGGTACAATCATTTTTTGGATTTTAATTTGTGATTGTATTTGATAGAATATAGCGCTAAAATGGATAGACATCCATAATCATATTCCGTTTTTATCTGAATTGTTATCAGGTTTTTTATACTCAATTTCTTTCAGGACTATCATCAATCATCCAAAACAATTCCTATGTGAGCATTAGTTGTTTTTAAAAAGGTATATATTTGTGAGCTTACAATTTTGGTGTGTTTATATTTAGAAATGACGTCTTTAGAAAAAAAATTAAAAAATCCTGTTTGGTACTCCTTAAAAGAGACACATAAAAAATTTAGAATCGAATATGATGGGGTTCTGTTTTACCATCCAGACATTTGTATTTTCGGATCTTTTTACGATGCTTCTAAAACCCGTACAGCTTCAAATGAATATTCAAAAACTGTTAAAAATTTCTTTTTAGTGTCAGAAAACCAAACACCTATCATAGATTCAAATACGACTGTTTTAGAAAAAAAAATTGAAGGTTGCCAAATGGTTTTAGAACATCTGAATCCAGTTGAAATGACCGAAAAAATTGTACTGCTTACTGAGAAACACATTGATGAAGTTTATGATTTAATTCGGTTGGTTATGCCGGGTTTTTATCGAAAAAGAGGCTTTGAAATGGGGCAATTTTTTGGCATCTTTAAAAATGAGCAGCTAATTGCTATTTCTGGACAACGGATGCAAGCCAACGATTTTATAGAAGTGAGCTCAGTGGTGACACATCCAGATCATACTCGTAAAGGCTATGCCAAACAACTCATTGCACATACGACAAAAGAGATTTTAAAAGAGAACAAACTACCTATTCTACATACCAATAAAGGAAATACAGCCATTCCTCTTTACGAAAAATTAGGTTTTAAGTATACCCGTGACATGAACTGGTGGCTCTACTGTAAGAAATGATTTTTTCTTTAAAGGAACTTCATTTTTCAACTAGATATTTCTATTGAAATACTGATTGATCCCAGCAGAATCGAATTTAAATGACGTGTTGTTTTCTGATTTATCTAATTTATTATGGATAGTTAAGCCCCACAAAACCAGCTCCATACAAAACACCTGATCTTCGTCACTTAATTTAGAGGCGTTTTCTTCCACGAAGGTCACTAACGGTTTTACTGACTTAAGATTGGTATAGAATTCATCATCTGTATCCGTGTAATTCAATTCAAGAAAGTTGTCATCAAACCAATGAATCAAGTCGGAATAAGGGGTTTTAAGACCTTCTTTTTCGAGTTTTGAAATACGTGGAAAGAGCATGTCAAACTGTGCCATCACTGCGCTATCAATAAGTAGTTTAGCGACTTCGTCAGCACCTTCTTGTTCGCCTTCATATACCAATTCAATTTTACCAGTGATAGACGGAATAATAGACATAAAATCTACCAATCGAATGGTCGTTTTCGCAGCGTCTTTTTCAATCAATCGTAATTTTGCGGCCGCCATAAGGTTTTCCATCGCACTGATCGTTAGACGCGCACTCACGCCACTTTTGGCATCGACATATTCGCTTTTTCGTGCTGTGAAGGCCACTTCTTCCAAAAGATCTTTGGCCAAGTCAGGAACTCGAATACTCAATTTATCGTCTTTGGAAATATTGGCTTCCTGTTCTGTAATTTCTCGAGCCAGTGCAATTGATTTTGGATAGTGTGTGAAAATTTGAGATCCAATTCGGTCTTTTAAAGGCGTTACAATACTCCCTCGATTGGTGTAATCTTCGGGGTTTGCGGTAAATACAAATTGAATATCAAGTGGCATTCTAAGCTGGAACCCACGTATTTGAATATCCCCTTCTTGTAAAATATTAAACAAAGAAACTTGAATTCGTGCTTGTAAATCTGGGAGCTCGTTTAACACAAAGATGCATCGATTGGCTCGGGGAATCATGCCGTAATGCAACACGCGCTCATCGGAATAAGGCAACTTTAAAGTCGCTGCTTTAATCGGGTCGATATCGCCAATTAAATCCGACACATTCACGTCTGGAGTCGCCAGTTTTTCAAAGAACCGATTGGATCGGTGTACCCATGAAATTGGCGTTTCATCGCCCATTTCGGCCACTAAATCACGTGCATATTTTGAAATTGGTTGAAAAGGACTGTCGTTGATTTCTGACCCTTTCACAATCGGCATGTAGTCATCGAGCAAATCCACCATACTTCTGGCGATTTTAGTTTTTGCTTGCCCACGTAATCCCAATAAATTAATATGATGCCCAGCGATAATCGCCTTTTTTAATTGAGGCACTACTGTATCTTCATAGCCATAAAGCCCTTCAAATACAGGTTGCTTCGCTTTGATTCGCGCAATTAAATTTGCCTGAATTTCTTCGTTAATGGTTTGGTCTTTATAATCAGAATTTTTCAATTCTTTAAAAGTTATTTCTTTGCTCATATTCTTTTAATTCTATTTTTTTCGTAATCTTCAAATATCATTTCTCCTAAACCATCTAAACCTGTTAGAAATGCTTTTCCTTGGTTTTGCGCCGTAAATAACTCCACAAATTTTCGAAGATATGGATCTTGGGCAATCATAAAAGTGGTAATTGGAATTTTTAATTTTCGTGCTTGCGCAGCTTTATTGAGGCATTTAGAAACGATCATATCATCTAAGCCGTTACTGTTTTTATAAAACTCACCTGATGGCAGCTGAATACAACTCGGTTTACCATCGGTAATCATAAAAATTTGTTTGTTTGTATTACGTTTTCGACGCAAAATATCCATGGCCAATTCCAACCCAGCAACCGTGTTGGTGTGGTAAGGCCCTACTTTTAAATAAGGGAGATCTTTCACTTTAATGGGCCATGCTTCATTTCCAAACACAATAATATCGATAGAGTCCTTTGGGTATTTTCTGTGGATTAATTCCACCAATGCCATGGCAACTTTTTTTGCAGGTGTGATGCGGTCTTCGCCGTATAAAATCATGGAGTGACTAATATCAATCATCAACACCGTACTCATTTGAGCTTTGTGCTTTGTTTCTTCGACTATTAAATCATTTTCTGTTAAACGTAAGTCAGATATGCCATTGTTGATTTGTGCATTTTTCAAACTCTCGGTCATGTTCACCATTGATAAATCGTCACCAAATTGAAACGACCGATTTTCGCCATCACGTTCATCACCAACGCCCACTTTTGTGGTGTTGTGATTTCCGAGACCGCTCTTTTTTAATTTTCCAAAAATCTGATTCAGGGCATAGTCTCGCAAGGCCGATTCTAGCTTGGCAGTCAGTCTGTTTTTTCCTTTTCCGGTTCCGTTACCAGATTTCATCTTTTCCGGATCAACTTCTTCTTTAATGTACCCTCGCTTTTTTAGGTCGTCTTCAAAATCTTCTAACGAATAGTTTTCGTTAAAGATATTGTATTCGGCATCGAGGGTTTTTAACCATTCAAACGCTTCTTCGATATCACCAGAGGTGTGTGTGAGTAATTCTTTGAACACCCCAAACACCCGGTCGAAATCCGAGACGGTTTTTTCGATGTGTTTACTAAACGTAAACCCTTTTCCATAATTGAAATCTGCTCCTGTCATTACTACAAATATCGGAATATAGATTTCTTAAAAGCGTTAAGAAGGTATTAATCTTTTAAAAGATATGATATCTAACCTTTAGGTTTTATTAGGGTTTGGTTTTAGGACTGTTGTAATGGGGTTAATAAAATTTAATTCCAAGATTGTCAAAAATAAAATAATATTTAAAAAGTAATAAATCTTCAAAATCCTTCTGAGTAAGAGTGCCACGATGACCAGCCCCTTTTGTTACATACAGCGCGTATAAACCACTTGGATCTGCTTTTTCTTGTAATGTTGCTAAAAATTTACAGGATTTATTGAAATGACAAAAAAAATCGGAGCTAATTTTAAGAAGTGAATCCGAAAATGGTTTTGTAAAAACGAAGCCTCTTGTGTTCTGAATTACCCTGAAAAGCACAAAAAAAAGGATTCATTTCTGAATCCTTTTATATTTAATATTTTAATATATTCCTTAGTAAAACGTGGCTCTGTAATCTTCGATCTCAGCAGCATCTTTCAGTGCGTTGTATAATTGTGAATTCACGGCATTTGATTTTGCCTGACCAACACGATTTGCAGCCGCTTGGTAATTTGGCAACGCATCAGCAGGCGTCGATTTGATCAATTGAACTGCATACACGCCATTATAACCTACAATTAACTTAGAGGTTTCTCCTTCTTCTAGTCCAAAAGCAGTTCCAACAACCCTAGGCTCTCTTCCTGCACCGGACAATGTTGGGTTTTTCATATTGACTGCCGAAGCCGTTTTTACGGTTTGATTTTCAGCCGATGCAATCGCGTCAAGGGTCGTAGCAGTCACACGGTTCTTGATTAGGGCCGATTTCATTTCTTTTCTGATTTCAGGAAGTGCCGTCACAGAAGCGTTTTCTGTACTCATGAGTCCAGCTTCATTGACTGCAGTAATTTTAGCAACCACAAAACCACCACCAGAAGTATTGAAGCTTTTAAAATCGCCTACTTCAACGCCGTCTTCAAAGGCCCATTTTACAATGGATCTTTGAACCCCTAAACCAGGAATCGTTTCATCCAATTCTTTGATGCTACTCACTGGTACGGTTGTGTAGTTATTTTCTTTTGCAACGTCGTTGAAATCGGCATTTGCAACCGCAATTTCAAATTTAGATTTATTCTTAAACACATCATCAATGGTTTTTATTGATGGTTCAATCTCTTGTACAATCGTAGCGATTTTGTAAGCTTGTTTTTTGGCACCTTGGCTAAGAACTTCAATAATATGATATCCAAAATCTGTTTTCACAACCCCTAAGCTTCCTTTAGGGTTTTCAAAAGCATAGGCTTTAAATTCTTTTGCAAATCCATCAGTATAAGCGAATTCAATTTCACCCTCTTTTTCATTACTTACTTTATCGGATGATAAGGACAATAAGCTTTTAAATTTTGAACGTTTAGATCGAAGCACTTTATAAATACTATCTGCCGTTGTTTTCGCTTGAGCATCTGTTTTAGTCACTGAAGCATCGGCACGCGTAGACCCAATAAAAGGAATCAGGATGTGACGTACCTTGGCTGAATCAGCAATCATTTTTTTAGCGATTAATTTTGATAACTTATAAGAAGTTCCATCTTTATATGGGCCGAATACTTCATTTAAACTTAACGCTTTGAGAGAATCAGCTTGTGCATTTGGTAGTTTCGATTCAAAGACAAAATCATCGTTAAATTTAGATAAAGAATTCGCATTTACAAAAGCCTTTGAATCAGAAGTGTTTTTAAAACCAACCACTGTTTCATTGGCTTTGGCCGCTTCGTTAAACTCTACTTTATCTTCAATCAGTCCTGTTAAATTAGCTTGAATTGTTTGCTCATCTTCTAAAGAGGCGGTCTCTTTAAACTGAACATACACCAAGTTTCTTGATGCTTCTACTTTGTATTTTTTAGGAAATTTTTTAATGTAATTTGTAATGTCCGATTTTTTAACGGTCACCACACTATCCGGAATTGAAGAATAAGGAATTTGAACATACTTCAAATCTACTTTATCATTTTCGAGTTGATATTCTAATTCACCTTCTGTCAATGTTCCAACAACGCCTGCTTTTACAAGATTAAAATACGTTTGTTGAACTCCCGTTTGAGAAATACTTTGCTCAAAGTCGGTCCATGCTTTATAATTCACTGGGTTTCCGTTTAGAGTTGTCGATTCTGGAGCGATGGCTTTTAGATTTGCGATAAACTCATTGAGCTTATCTTCATCAAATAACCCTGCTTCATTTTTAAACTCATCGAAAGTACCTAAATTTTGTTTCAATAGTTGACGCATATAATCTCTTTCGATAGAGATTCCAAGTGCATCGTATTGGGTTTGCATCACTATGTTTCTTACTTCTTGATCCCAAACACGATTCATTGCTTGTGTATTGGTAACAGAACCTCCCGATTGACGTTGTATATTTTCTACCTGATTCATAAAAGCATCTCTTTCAATATCCTCGCCGTTAATTGTTGCAACAACGGTTTGGGATTTTGAAGACGATCCTAAGTTTTGAAAAATGTCACCAATAATGAATGAAAACAACGCTAATGCGATGATAATGATTAAGAATATAGAACGTTGTCTAATTTTATTTAAAACTGCCATTTGTAGAGTGTGTTATTTTTTTGAATATAGTGGACGAAAATACCAATTTCTTTGAAATAATGAAAGGAGAAAAGAATATAATTCGAAGCAAGTGCAGAATTTAAGACACTTCATCGATTTTAAGGGTTACTAATTCGATTTTGGTATTGGAAACTTCCTTGATTGTCACATGAAATTCATTAATTCTGATTTCTTGATTTTGTTCAGGAATTTCTTCGGTATAATTTACAATAAAACCACCAAGTGTTTCATAATTTTCACTTTCGGGAAGTTGAAGTTTGTAAGTTTCATTGATATAATCAACTTCTAACCTAGCAGAGAACAGATAGGTGTTGTCTTTTAATTTTTCTTCAATCAAATCCATCGTATCGTGTTCATCTTCAATTTCACCAACAAGTTCTTCAACAATATCTTCGACGGTTATAATCCCAGAGGTGCCGCCATATTCGTCCAAAACAACGGCTAAACTTTTACGCTTTTTAATAAGAACATTCAAAACATCTTTTGCCAACATTGTTTCAGGCACATATTCTACAGGCCTTAACATTGATTTAATATTTTTAGGATGTTTAAATAAATCAAACGAATGGACATATCCTAAAATATCATCGATTGTGGTTTTATAAACGAGTATTTTTGAATGGCCTGTTTGGGTGAAGGATTCACTTAGACTTTGGATGGTATCGTGAATTTCAATCGCGGTCAGCTCTGTTCGAGGTACCATCACTTCTCTTGATTTTACTTCGGAAAATTCGAGTGCATTTTGAAAAATCTGAATTTCACTGTCTATGGTGTCATGAACGTCCACAGATTCCATTTGTTCGCTTATGTAATTTCCTAGTTCGACTTTAGAAAAAGCAAGTTGAACCTCATCCCCTTCAGTCCTAAATAACGATTTTAAAACCACGTCTGAAATCCAAATTACAAACTCAGAAACAAATGAAAATAAAACATAAAATATATACGCAGGAACTGCAAACAACTTGAGTAGTGAATTGGCATAAATTTGAAAAAATACTTTTGGCAAAAATTCGGCGGTTACCAATATCACAAGCGTCGAGATCACAGTTTGTGTGAGCAATGACAGTTCGTTAAGGAGGTAGTTGACAAGTGTATTAGAAGACGGTAAATGCGTTGCAAACCAGTCTACCAGCACATCTCCCATATAGAATCCATAGACTACAAGGGCAATGTTGTTTCCAATGAGCATGGTTGCTATAAACTTAGAAGGTTTTGCCGTTATTTTAGTGAGTAAATTGGAGAGAAGATCCCCTTGTTTTTTTTCAATCTCAATATGAATTTTATTTGAAGACACATAAGCAATCTCCATCCCGGAAAAAAAGGCCGATAAAATTAAACTTAAAACAATAACAAGAAGGTCTAGAGTCATGGTTATAATTTACCGCGATCTTCAAAACGCTTTCTGAATTTTTTACGGAAAAAAAACATAAAAACGGCAAGAACTGCAAAAAACAAAGATAAGTAAGCAGCATTTCGGTCGCTATTCCATTTACTTGACATGTCTACTAAAAAAAGAACTGCAAATACTAAATATAAATATTGTAAAAGTGAAAGAATTTTCATTTTAAAATTTAAGTTAAATTTTGTTAGTAAATATACAAATTATTCGTCAACAAAAATTCGACCCTTCACTTCCAGCACTTGCGCATTGGTGAAATCTTTATTTGAGTCAAATCCATTTCCATTGGTGATATAGTCTTTGGTTCTAAATTTTACGGGGTAGTTGGTAAAAAGCCACTCTTTTTTTTGATCATAGAACAGTTGCTCAGTGAACAGAGTGTCATTAGTAGAGGTCGTCAAAACCACATTCCCCTGAAGGTCAATAATATCTGTTTTGCTGTATACAATGGCAAAGTCTGATTTGATGGTGCTTTTTTGATTTGCTTGGTCAAACATCGTGAGGTCAACGCCCTCTGGAAATTCATAAAACGGAAAATCTCTATTAGAAAAATTTAGCATTTTTGGGCTAATTAAAATAGAGGTTAAACGCCCCGAATCTGTGTATTTTGTATTGATGTTTTCTGCTATTGACATGGGTACATAGGTTTCAATCCCTACGTTTTGAACTTCTTTTAATGTGTTATTACAAGAAAAAAACATCGTTACCACAATTGGGATAACGATGTTTTTTATTGATATGTTACTATTTAAGTTCATTAAAGCGAAGGAACTGATACACTACGCTGAATCCAACACCCAACATTAATCTCTTGACCTGCACGACCTGAGGAAAAGATTTCACTTTTTTGAGGTGCTTTGGCAGTATAATTTGCAATTGATTTTCCTGCATTTTTTTTCATGGTAGGATCCACTCTACCTGCTTTAGCGGCTTCTTTTGCAGCTAACCAATAGACCGCTCGTTTAGAGAAGTTATCTGTCCCACAATCATTGGCACTTTTAGCATACATTGCAGCAATGGCTAGGTATGCTTTTCCCATACTAGGGTTCGTTTTAAGCGTTTTCATGTAATAGGATCTTGCTTGACTAAAGCGTCCTTTCTTTTTGAAATTGGTTGCAATCTTGTATAAAATTTTAGATTTTTCGAAATTATCAACTTCCAATTCAACTGCTTGGTTGTAAAAGGAAAGTGCTTCAGAAGTGTTTCCAGTCTTTTCTTTTAAAATACCTAAATAAAAGGCCGTATCAGCGTTCGGTTCAAGTGCGTTTTTTTGCTCTACAATTTGAACAAATAATGCATCGTCATTACAGCCTTTTGCATACATTCTGTTCATGGCTCTTTGTAACCAAACTCCATCATTTTTGTAGGCTTCAAAGTCTCTAGTGTATAATGGAATTAAGTTTTCACAGTTAGCTCTTGAACCTAGTTTTGTATCGATACTACTCGCAATTTGGTCATAAGCTTTTAAATAACTGTCATACGATTTAAGACGTGAAGCATCTTTTCTGTTTAATTCCTTAACTTCTCCTTCTTCATCTAAAAATGCATTTCGCTTATTGGTATAGTTTTTAACTTCAAAATCTACTTTCTCACTAATATCGTCATACTTATTAAATAACTCTTGAGCCGTTTTTGATGAAGCATCATACAAGTCAACCATTAAAGAAAAATAGGTATACAAACTCTTAGGATTTGTAAACGTTTTTGAATCGGTTGTATATGCAGTATCAAATGCTGCATATAATTCGTCATCTGTTTTATTTAATAGTTCTCTATTGTTATATTCTAACTGACAAGCTTTGGCAAGGTATGCCCCTTGTGGAGTAATGTTTGGAAATACGTTACTTCTTTCGCTCCACAGTTTTATCAGGTCATTAATAAATGCTATTTTCTCCTCTCCCTCAGAATTTTCAATTTTATCCTCTAAAATACGTTCTCCATAAACAAACACCGCTTTGTTGAATTTTGGATTACGATTACGTAATTCCATCCAAGGAGTGTAAGCTGCATCGTAATTTTTAGATTTTACATACTCGCTAAAAATAGACAGCGTTTCCATGTCTTTATCATTTTGAGCGACCGAAATGAGGCTAAAAAAAATAAGAGTTAAAATTAAGTAGATTTTTGTTTTCATCTTTAATGATTTAATTGAATATATAATTTATGCTTAAATAATAAAGCTGGTTTTGTTGTTTAATTAAATTTTCGTTTTTCAAACCAGCGATCATTTAATGATAAACTAACTTGAAAATTTATAAAATTTTCTTGCACTAAATTCGCATTGGTGGTGCCGCGTTTTCCGATTTCAACTCCAACGTTGGCATTAGAAAAAATACGTCCCACTGGTAAACCCATACCAAAAGATATGCCAAACTCTTTAATTGCTTGATCGTTTACAATTAATCCTGTGTTTTCAAAACGAAGCCCAGCTCGGTAAACAACGCGTTTTAAATAGTTGTTAAACGAATCGTATCTTGGTATATAAAAACCCCCTAATGAGATGGTCGATGCATCTTCAAAAACGGCATTATCAATCGTCACTAATCGATTTGTGTACTGGCTGGCCTTTAGAAGGGTGTATTCTATTCCCGCAAACCATTTTCTTGGATTCCCAACACCAACCCCGATGGAGGATTTAGCAGGAATCTTAAGGGTTGTGTTTTTTAAGTTTTGAGCCTCTAAATCAATATCTATTGTATAAAACGCAAAATCTTGATCTGTAGCCTCATTTATTGCAATTGATGAAAATGACCGTTCATTTTCAGATGACAAATTAGACGCAGGTGAAAACGTTGCAGATGCCGTTAATTCCAAATTATCTTGTATTAACTTAGAGTATATAATTCCAAAATTAAAAGAAAGTCCCCCTAAATCAGAACGATTTACTTCACGACTGTGGTATTGCAAAAATTCGCCCTCATCATTATATCCGTAAGCAATATTTGTATTGGTGATGTTTCCAAAATTGTAGTGTGTGTCCACTCCAAGCCGAAGGTCTTTTGTAAGCTGATATCCGACTCCTACAAATACTTTATTTAATCCACCTTCACCTCTGTATTTATAACGAAGGACATCGTCTGCATCAATAGATTGTAACTTGTAACCTACTGAAGAGTATGGAATGATTCCAAAACCCGCACCAAATTTACCCAATGGAACCGCAAGGGCTAAATAATCAAAGGTAGTTGTATTGGAGTTGTCATTCGCAGATTCTGTTTTAAGCTTGACCGAGGACTGGCTTCCTCCTACTGTAAATTTTATAGGACGAGCTTCGTTGTTGTAAAATTTCAAATTACTGCCGGCATAGGACGCTGGGTTTCTCAAATTCAAATGAATACTATCGGAATAAACACTTATACCTCCCATAGATTGATTTTCTACAGTTCCTTTAAATTTTAAACTTCCTAACCCATAAAATGAGTAAGGCGAACTAGTCCCTTGTTGCGCAAAAGAGTTGCATGTAAAAACAACCATGATGAGTACTATAAACTTTTTTATCATTCGTTTGAATTAAATTCTAATAAAAAATTGAGCCCTTCTAAAAGAAAATTTGAATGCGCAAATATGCTAATTTTAAATTGCTTACACAAGAAATCTGCATCTCCTCCTGTTAAAATAACTGTTAAATCTGAATATTTATTTTGATATGCCTCAATAGTTCCTTCGATTTCGAGTAAAACGCCATGAACCACTCCCGAATGAATTGACGCTTCGGTCGATGTTCCTGTCAGTGAATCTGGTACTTTGGGCGACAAAAGCGGTAAACGGGACGTAAACGTTTTTAAGGATTTATAACGCATGCTTAATCCTGGAGAAATGGCTCCTCCCAAATAGTGTTGGTGTGCATCTAAAAAGTCATAGGTGATACAACTTCCGACATCAATCACTAAAACATTATTGTTAGGAAAATGCTTGACTGCCGCAGCCATGAGCGCCAACCGATCTTCGCCCAAGGTAAGAGGAGTGTCGTATTCGTTTATAAAAGGCATCTTAAAAGTCGTGTCAAAACTTTGATTGGCAGCATTTTTTGAAGGGAATCGACGTCCGAAGTCTCTAACGCTACCACTGTTGATAGGATTCCTTGTTTAATTTCAGGAAAAATAGCAAGAAGTTTCTCAACTTCTTCAACCAATACAATGGTTGTTATTATTTGTGTGTTTTTTATTTTACCTGCTTGAAAAACAGCTAGTTTAGTCGCTGTATTTCCAATGTCTATTATTAGATTCATCTCTCCCATTTAGTTTGTAAATTTACAAAACCATTTTTTATAAAATTTTACTTTGCGAATATTAAAATTCCACTATATTTGCAGCCGCAATAAGCGAGGAGGTGCCTTAGCTCAGTTGGTAGAGCAATGGACTGAAAATCCATGTGTCCCTGGTTCGATTCCTGGAGGCACCACTTTTAAAACTCATAACAATCTATTTAATAGAAAGTTATGAGTTTTTTGTTTTTTAGAGTTGATCGAGAGGTTGCTCGGGAGGTATAAAAAGATAACTGGAAATTGGTTATACTATAACACCTAAAGTTAAGTTACTGGAAACTAAAGTTACGTTCTAAAAGAGCACAAAGTATACACCGCATTAATACCAATACATCGCGCTCCATATCTCTACCCAAACCATACTTGTATTCTTTAGGGAAATTTTTGGTACTTACAAAAATTTTGTACGTCTTCATACCAAAGTGGAATATTTTCAACAAAACTTTATAAAAGTTGCTGAACGTCCTCAAAAGCTTTGAATTTTTATAACCGGTTTTAATTTGCTAAATTGGTGGCTAAACCAACGGTCTATCGATTGGAAGATCCAACGAATTACACATGAACTCAAAACCATGCATTTATAAATTCTTTAAACCCTAAAATATAAACTATGAAACCCTTTATTTTAAAACCACTACTCCTTTTATTTATTTCTTTTTTGATGATTTCATGTAAAGAAAAAAACACAAAAGTATATTCCGAAGCAGAGATCGCTTCAGAATCAAAAAAAGTCAATGACTTTTTTCAGAAAAGTTTTGATAACAGTGTGGATATGTATCCAGAATTTCAAACCCGACTTGGCATCAAAAAAGATTACGGAAAATTGAATGACAACTCGCCTGCTTTGGAAGAAAAGAATTTAAAAATAAATAAAGAAGAGCTTGTATGGTTGGTTGACTCTGTCAATGTAGCTGCACTTTCTAAAGAGGCCCTTTTGAGCTATAAACTCTTTAAACAGAGTGTCGAAAATAATATTGAAGATTATAAATACCGACTTCACAACTACCCTGTCAATCAAATGTTTGGAGCGCAATCAGGAAAACCCGCATTTATGATCAACATGCACAGGATTGATGATGTCAAAGATGCCGAAGCTTATATCTCTAGACTAAATGGTTTTAAGGCCTATTTCGATCAATTGGTCGAAAACCTAAAATCGCGAGAAGCAATTGGCGTGGTTCCACCAAAATTTGTGTTTGACAAAGTCGTCCAAGATTCGGAAAACATATTAATGGGACAACCCTTTGATTCTTCTAAAAAACAAAGTACTTTATTTAAAGACTTCTTGGGAAAAATAAACAAATTAGAAATTGATACCAAAACAAAAACGCGTTTAGAAACGCAAGCCAAACAAGCGCTCTTAACGTCTGTAAAACCTGCTTATAACGGTTTGATATCTTTTATGAAAGCACAAAAAAAACGCGCAAATTCTGATCATGGTGCCTGGAAATTCCCAGATGGTGAAGCCTTTTTTAACACTGCTTTAAAAAGAACCACCACCACCGATTTAACAGCAGATGAAATCCATGAAATTGGATTAAATGAAGTTGACAGGATTCACGGGGAAATGGATGCAATTCGCAAAAACGTTGGTTTTGAAGGCAGCTTGCAAGACTTTTTTCAATTTATGAAAACCGATAAACAATTTTATTATAGTGAGGACAAAAAAGGAAAAGAGGCCTATTTAAAACAGGCCGTGCAGTTGATTGACAGCATGAAAACTCGATTGGACGAACTCTTTATCACAAAGCCCAAAGCAGATATCATTGTAAAAGCCGTAGAGCCCTTTCGAGAAAAATCGGCTGGAAAAGCCTTTTACAACCGTCCTGCTGCCGATGGCTCTCGACCCGGAATTTATTATGCCAACTTATATGATATGGAATCCATGCCGACCTATCAAATGGAAGCTTTGGCGTATCACGAAGGAATTCCAGGACATCACATGCAATTGGCCATTCAACAAGAATTAGAAGACGTTCCTATGTTTAGAAAATTTAGTGGGTATACCGCCTATACTGAAGGTTGGGGATTATACTCGGAATTGATCCCAAAAGAAATGGGCTTTTATGCCGATCCTTATTCCGATTTTGGACGTTTAGCGATGGAACTATGGAGAGCCTGCAGATTGGTAGTCGATACCGGCATCCATACCAAAAAATGGACGCGCGAAACCGGTATTAAATATTATACAGACAACACTCCAAATGCGGAGTTAGACGCCGTTAAAATGGTCGAAAGACACATTGTAATGCCGAGTCAAGCAACGGCCTATAAAATTGGGATGTTAAAGATTTTAGAACTGCGTTCAAAAGCAAAAGAAGCCTTGGGAGACCAATTTGATATTCGGGAGTTTCACGAAGTCGTCATTTCTCAAGGTGCCATTCCGTTAAATGTTTTGGAGAACTTTGTAGACGAATACATTGCTTCTAAAAATTAGAAATAAACACCATAAAACCAAACCCTAAATCCTAAATCCTAAAAAAATGAAACAAACAATTTTTCAAGTTGATGCGTTCACAAAAAAAGCCTTTCATGGCAATCCTGCTGGCGTGATGATTCTTAAGGAAGATCTTGAGGACGCCTTGATGCAGAACATTGCCATGGAAATGAATTTGTCTGAAACGGCCTTTATAAACATTTCAGAAGCCCCTTTTAGCATTCGATTTTTTACACCTACATCCGAAATTGAGTTGTGTGGACATGCAACCCTTGCCGCTGCCCACCTTTTGTATGAAAACAAAACGATCGCAGAAAATGAACGTATTGAGTTTAAATCCAAAGGCGGCCTTTTAAAGATTTCGAAAGTGGATTCTGGGATTAAAATGGTGTTTCCAGCCTATGAAATATCAAAAACTGAAACCCCAAAAAAATTTAAAGAACTCATTGGCTTTACCCCTTTGGAGGTGTATCAATGTTCGAGTGAGTGGATCATCGCCATTGCCAACAATGAAAAAGACATCAAAGACGCAAAACCCGTTTTTAATAAAATGATTGAAAATGGACTTGGGCATTTGATGATCACGGCGCTTTCAGAAAGGGACTCCATCGATTTTGTGGTGCGTTGCTTTGTCACCATCTATGGAATTGACGAAGATCCAGTGACCGGATCTGCTCAATGTGGATTGGTTCCTGTTTGGAATTTAAGAACTGGAAAAAGCGAGTTTTTCGCTGAACAAATTTCCGAAAGAACAGGGCAATTACACGTAAAATTAGTGGATGATACGGTTGAAATTATTGGAAACGCTGTAACTATTTTTGAGGCGCAAATAAACCTATAAGCAAGACTAGCACGGCGCTCATTTTTGAATTCAGTATAATTGTTAGGAAACTCATTTTATTTTGTTACTTTTATCACGGATGATGACCCCAAGTCAAAATTTTCACAACCAATTGAACCAGCTGTAAACACTTATTTTACTATAAATATAACTTGAAGGATTCGGATATCCGCCCCCGCAGCGCAAAGTCTCCAGACTTAGCGGAACTAAAAAAGTGAACACTATCTTTAAAAAATGCCTTTTAAATCCAATCCTGATGGTTTATTACAATATTTATTAGATATTTGTATGAGGTTCTCATAGCTTAAGACTGTATTTATAAAATGCGTCGGATTAACTGAAACACATGAAAAATAATTTTTATTATATCACATTCTTGTTATTGGCATCCATTAGTTTGTATGGTTGTAAAACAGAGACTCAGCCACAAGACATTCCTGTAAACACAGCCGCAGAAGAATCAATTGAGAGAGAAAAAATAAGCTTAAAAAATGAGTTTGTTCTAAATAAGGCTACTTTAAAAGAGATTGCGGATTGGTCAGGGTTTTTTGAAATTGATAAAAATATTACCAACCTAAAAACAGGGGATCAGTCCATATTTAATGGGCCTATTGAAGATTTGGCAGCGGTTTTAAAAGATCTAAATTCAAAGCTTCCCGAACAAATCAACTCCAATAGTATCATTGCCCGAATCGCTGTACTGGCCACCTCTAGCTATCAACTTAACGAACTCTATCTGAAAAACACAACAAATACCGAAGTTATAAAACGCACCAAACTCAAAGTGTTGGAGGCATTTTCGAATTTAAAATTTCAAATTAATAAAACACTCGAAAAACAGGCGCAATTAATTGAAAAACCAGAATAACTCAAGTTTAGAGTTCCATTTGAAATCTCAAAACTGAGAAAGCATTCATATTCTTATTTATTTTTGTAACAATTTCTCTATGATATCGTCTAATACATACAAACTAATTTTAAAATCATGAATTTAAAACACCTAACCGTTTTATATGCCATCAGTTTTTTGAGCTTTAACGGCTGTAAAACCGACAAAAACGCCCTAGCTGGAAGTGAAAAAATTCCAGGAATCGTTCTGGAAAACATGGATCCGAACGTGAGTCCAAAAGATAATTTCTATGATTATGTGAACGGCAATTGGATGAAAACCAACACCATCCCAGACGAAGAGTCGCGATGGGGAGGTTTTGGAGTCCTTAGAAAATCAACTCGAAAAGACGTGCTTGATATCATAAAAACTTCTAAAGAACTCGGCACTTATGAAGAAGGTTCCGACCAGAAAAAAGCACTATTAATGTTTGAATCTGAATTAGATTCAGTCGCTAGAACCAACGCTGGCATCACGCCTATCCTCCCCCTTTTAGAGGCCATTAATAGCATTCAAAGTATCGCAGACATGCAAACTGTGTATGCGAAAACTGTTGGAGTTTCGGCCCCTTTTGCAGGAATCACTGCACAAGCAGACCTGAACGATAGTAGTATGAATACCGCTTGGGTATATCCTGGAGGGCTTGGATTACAACGCGATTACTACTTAGATCAAGATACAAAATCAAAAGAAATTAGAGGGCAATATGTGGATCATGTCGCTCGAATGTTTAAATTTCTTAAGTACGATGATGAAACCGCCCAAGCAGCTGCAAAACGAGTGCTCGAGTTGGAAACACAACTGGCAAAACCGCGTTTAGACAAAGTACAAAGACGTGACATTCGAAACTTAAATAATCCACGTTCGGTGAGCGAACTTAACGCAATAACTCCCACAATTGACTGGAATAAATTTATTAAAGATATGGGAGTAACTGCAGCTTTGGATACCGTTTTGGTCATGCAACCAAAATATATGAAAGCCTTAGACATCTTCCTTAGCACAACGCCAATTGAGGATATAAAAACGCTAATGACTTGGAGTACAATAGACAGTGCTGCCGGCTTTTTAACTCCTGAAATTGAAACTGCAAATTGGGAATTTTACAGCAAAACGCTCAATGGATCAAAAGCACAGCGAGATGCCGAAGAACGTGCCTTAGGAACCGTCAATAGATCGGTTGGTGAAGCTATCGGAAAGTTATATGTAGAGGCTAAATTCCCACCAGAAGCAAAAGAAAAAGCTGAAAAAATGATTGCCAACGTAATCAAGGCATTTCAAAACAGAATCCAAGTATTAGACTGGATGAGTGATGAAACCAAAGCAAAAGCGATTGAAAAATTAGATAAATTTACGGTAAAAATTGCCTATCCAGATGAATGGGAAGATTATTCTGAATTACAAGTTAAAGAAGGCAACAGCTATGCAGAAAACATGTTGGCCGTTTCCCAATGGAGTCTCAGTAAAAATATTTCTGAAATTGGGCAGCCTGTAGACAAATCCGAATGGGGCATGCCACCACAAACGGTGAACGCTTATTTCAATCCATTGAACAATGAAATTGTATTTCCGGCGGCGATATTACAACCCCCATTTTATAATTACACAGCGGATGAAGCAGTCAATTATGGCGGCATTGGAGCCGTTATTGGACATGAAATTTCTCATGCATTTGATGATTCTGGCGCCCGATTTGATGGCGATGGAAATGTGAATAACTGGTGGACCGACAAAGATTTGGCAGAATTTGAAAAACGCGGGAATGCCTTAGCTGAACAATACAGTGCTATTGAAGTAATGGACAGTGTGTATATCAACGGGAAATTTACTTTGGGCGAAAATATTGGCGATTTAGGTGGTGTACTTGGCGCCTATGATGGACTTCAACTTTTCTTTGAAACGAATGGCCGACCGGAAGATATTGATGGGTTTACTGCAGAACAACGCTTTTTCATGTCATGGGCAACCGTTTGGAGAACCTTGACTCGTGAAGATGCTTTGAGAACACAAGTAAAAACAGATCCACATTCGCCAGGGATTCAACGTGCAACCCAACCCCTCAAAAATATTGATGCTTTTTATGAAGCTTTTGATATCAAAGAAGGAGACGACATGTACTTAGCTCCCGAAGATCGAGTTCGAATTTGGTAGAAAACTTCATAGATTAAAGTATAAAAAAACAGCGCCTAAGCGCTGTTTTTTTATACTTTAATCTGAGGGTATTACTCCTCGCTACTTTTTGCATCTCGTTGAGAAAGGATCGCTTCCTTAGCTATATTTGCTAAATTAAAATTAGGCGCTATTTGCAAGGCTTCATCTAAAATCGATATAGACGCATCATGATTGGATTCAGTGTTTTCTGTAAATTTAGAAATTGCTTTTAAATATAAAAAACCTGCTTTTAAGGGCACCTGATAGGCTGGTTTGGATTCGAAATAAGCCTTCATCATATCCGCAGATGTATTGGCAATCCCGTAAGTAATATTGAGAGCTGCCGATGTAATATCACCAATTTGGATCTTAAGATCCGCTAACTCATAGGCCAAATTAGGTGTAGGATTATTTTTGAATAAAACCTCAAAAAATTCAATGGCACGCGCGGGCTCATTTATCGCCTTTAAACTATACGCTTTGACTTCTGTAGAAATACTGGTATCTGAATCTGATTTTTCAATACCCACTAAGCTTAATGCTTGCTTATACTTGCCTTCATTCATGTAAATAGCAGCAAGGGTGTCTTTTCTATACACGTTTGGCTGCAATACAATCAAGTGCGTCATTGCATTTATAATGCCTTGAATATCGCCTTGTTGTTGCATTTGAATGCGATAAGCCTCATAATGATTTACAAGATTAGAATCGCTTTGAGCATTCATTTGAAAGGATGTTATCAATGCAACAATTAGAGTTGTTTTTATGTGTTTCATTTTTATTAATTTGAATCCAAAAATAAGGGATTTTAAAGAAATAAACCACTAATGAATAGTTCAAACCATAAAAAAAGCACTACAAGAGTAGTGCTTTTCCAAAATTAACCAATTTAACTTTTAAGTAAGATATTAAATTACTTAGGTAAATATAACTTAGAAGAATACCCCTAACAAGGGTCATGTAATAAACGGACAATTGACGTAATAAGCGGGCTTAATTATCATTAATCGGAAAGGATCTTCATTACCAAAAAGGGTCATTCACGTTTGACAATGGCATAAAAATTATTTTCGAGTGGCAAATAGCCCTGATCATACACGAAATAATAGATTGTGCCGGTTTTAGTGGTATAAATACTTGTAAAATAATTAAAATCAAACCCTTTTGAAATCAGTTTATCACGCGTTGATTTTGTTTTTTGGTTCGGATTCAATGATTCTAGGATGCGCCAATTTTTTCGCAATCGGTTGTTGATATTTCGAATTAAATTCTTTTGATCTTTATTGACACGGTTGTTAAAACTGTTTCGACAGCCATCGCTACAGAACTTCTTATCGGTACGACCTACAATAGGATCGTTACATTCTGGACATTGCTTTTTCATTCGAGATAGAATTATATATTACACACTACAAATGTACTAAAAATTATCCAATTACAAACGACTACAAATAATTACAAACGAAACTAAATAAGTAATTACCGAATAACATTTGGAGGTCTTCTCATCTTTGCAGTGTCGAATCATTCGATAGTAAAACTGTAATAACCTTAAAATTATTTATCATGAACACACTTAGAAACAAAGTACAGTTAATTGGAAACTTAGGGAATGACCCTGAAATTATCACACTAGAAAGTGGGAAAAAATTAGCAAAATTTTCGTTAGCAACTAATGAAAATTACAAAGATGCAAACGGTGAGAAACAAACAAAAACAGATTGGCACAACATCGTCGCTTGGAACAAAACCGCTGACATTATTGAAAAGTATGTCACCAAAGGCAAAGAAATTGCGATTGACGGAAAATTGACCAATCGTTCTTATGAAACCAAAGAAGGCGAGAAACGTTACATCACTGAAGTGGTGGTGAATGAAGTCTTGATGTTTGGGAAATAAAAAATTGGAAAATTATTTATGAAAGAATTTAGAAGTGTTGATCTGCGCTCTATATTCAATTTTAATACTATAGTTCTAGAACTATAGTATTTTTATGGTTTCAATAAATGAGAACCCAAATAACAAAACTACATATAGACCCATTTAAAATACAAATGCTATCTTGCAAGTAGAAATTAAAAATTGATACTATTATTTTTAATATGAGCGAGTAACCGCAAAATTTTAAGTCATCTAAAACGATACACAATGAGTAAACCAAGCTTTATAAACGAACTCTCTATTCCGGCCATTGCAGCGCCAATGTTTTTGATCTCAGGACCAAAACTGGTCATTGAATGTTGTAAAAATGGAATTGTAGGCACCTTTCCTGCACTCAACCAGCGAACAAGCGAAGGCTTTGAAGAATGGTTGATTGAAATCAAGGCAGCACTTGTTGATTTTGAAAAAGAAACAGGAACCAAACCCGCGCCATTTGGCGTTAATTTGATTGTTCATAAATCAAATCCAAGAGTGCAAGCTGATTTAGCGCTCTGTGTCAAACATCAAGTTCCAATTATTATTACATCGTTGGGCGCTGTGCCTCAATTGGTAGAGGCCATCCATAGTTATGGCGGTTTGGTATTTCATGATGTGATCAAAAAACGGCATGCCGAAAAAGCATTAGAAGCTGGGGTCGATGGACTTATTGTGGTGGCAGCCGGTGCTGGTGGACATGCAGGAACACTGAACCCAATGCCTTTGGTGGCTGAAATTAAAAGTTTTTTTAAGAAAACTGTCATTTTATCGGGCTGTATTAGTAATGGACGTGATATAGCATCGGCCATGCAAATGGGTGCAGATCTTGCTTATATGGGCACTCGATTTATCAATACAAAAGAGAGTAAAGCACCTGAAGCTTACAGGGATATGATTATTTCAAGTGGTGCCAATGATGTCGTTTATACGGCTGCAATCTCTGGAGTTGCAGCAAATTTCCTTCGCCCAAGCATGGAAGCCATGGGCATTACCGAGGACATGCTGAGTCAGGATAAAAAAATTGATTTTGGAAGCGAACTCACGCCCCATGAAAGTGAGGCAAAAGCTTGGGCCACCATTTGGTCGGCTGGACAAGGCGTGACCAATATTCATGACTCGCCTTCTGTGGCGGAGTTGATCGCTACTATGAAAACGGAGTTTAAACAGGCCATCGAAGCTCAATACAAGCTTTTAGAAACGTATAAATAATTTTAATAAACGTGGAATTTTAAGCCTGTGAAAACAGCCTTTTTTTAAGACGAATCTCGAACCGATAATGTAGAACTGACCACCACTTGCTGCATCTCTTTCGATTTGGTTCTAATGGACTCCACAATCATACGGGCTGCGGCATTCCCGATCGTATAGCTGTGTTGGTTGATGGTCGTTAATTCTGGCGTAAGGTTGTGTGCCATCCGTTCACTGACATAACCAATAACCGCCACGTCCTTTGGAATCTGTTTTCCAGAAATCTTCACCGCTTTTAAGGCCGCCAAAGACGCATCGGTGTCCAAGGCAATAATCGCATCAACCGGATGGGCTTTTAAATACTCGGACATCACGGCACCTGCCTGCTTTTCGTCCGACTCCAAAATAGTAGGCGAAAAACCGCCAGCATTCATGGCTTTTAAATACCCCTGTGTCCGCTGTTTCCCTACATTCAACTTATGAATGGTTGATAATAAAACAATATTTTTTCGATCTGAGCTTATCAGTTTTTGAGTCGCTTCCGACAAGGCCGTAAAATCATTGGTGGTTACTTTTCCACAGTTGACAGATTCAATCACACGGTCAAACATCACAACCGATTTGCCATTTTCCATCACATTCGTAAAATGATCATAATTTTGTAAACTCTGTGTTTCTTCACAAACCGCTACTATAAAACCATCTACCACACCATTGGACAACATATTAAATGTCTCCACTTCCTTGGCATGTGATTCTTTGGTGAGACACACTATTATATTAAAATTCGTTTCCGAAATCAAACTTTCAATACCGTACAATGCACGTGCAAAAAAGCTGTTTTGAACACTCGGAATCACCACCGCAATGGTATTGGTTTTCCCAGATTTGAGACCTACCGCAATTTTATTAGGTTGATAATTATGTAATTTCGCTAACTCTACAATCCGATTTTTGGTAGCATCACTAATCTCGTGACTGTCTTTTAGTGCTTTTGAAATGGTTGAAATAGACACTCCTAAAATAGAAGATAATTGTTTTAATGTAATATTGGATCCCGCCATATAAGCAATGTAGTTATTGAAACCCAAATATACTATAAGCTTAGGTCTCAGCAAAATTTAATTAGTTATCAATACGTTTTCTAACGGAATTGTAAATTAAGATTCGAGACCTATTCTTTCAATTTATAAAATTCAACTTTTTCAACCCCATAAATAGGTCTAATACTGTTTTTTGATACTTCAAATTCAGAGATGTATCCATCGCATATTTGTAGATCTAAAAATGGTTAATAAAACTAAATAGAGTCTCTAGTTTTATCAACTAAAATGGCGTAAGTTAATCTGTTTTTCTATAAGTTCTTGCTATTTTATTCTTTGAAATTCAATGAATACCCTAGTATTGCCCAATGTGGTTTTAAACATATATTCCCTACCCAAACCATCCGTAAATTGAGCCCACTCACGAGACCCGCTTGATGTATAATCAAGCGTTTCATCAAGCCATAGCGTGTACCATGTACCTGAAGTCATAGACATCGTTCTTGAAGTGACATTAATCACACCATTAGAAGACTTAAAATATCCTACAGTTCCATTCATTGTAATATCGTTGGTGACATTTCGTATCATCATTTGGTCTTTTCCTGAAAAATACAGCTCCCATCCCCCATCAAAAGTCGTACTAACCCAATGGTGTAGTGGTCCATCAATCATTGATTTGGCTTCGATACTCGAAACCCCTGTTATTTTTTCCCAGTTTCCAGCATCGCTATTTGGGCTTGTATTGCTATTGGTTCCTGTGATATTTTTATAAAGACTTCCTTCATAAATTACAAGGTCGTTCGGATCATAAACACCGCCATTGGTCGCATTTTGCCAAGCAGTATCAAAGCCGCCTGCTTGTAATTCGTGGGTCGTTTTCCAACGCGTATTGTCGTTTTGAAGTCGTATGTTTCCATTTCCGTTTGCTAGAATAATATTCCTTGTCAAATTGGCATCAAGCTCTGTTACGTTGGCACCTACTATTGTGTTTTCACTTCCTGTTAAGATGCCTTGACCGGTGTTAAATCCTATAACTGTGTTTTGTGTGTGTGGTTGGTCATGAAAACAGAACCGCTTCTGGAGGAGGCGTGCTGAGATTCATGTAAGGCGTCTGATAAAAACAAAACGCAATGCTTTCAAATTTAGAAAGCGGGAGACTTAACCATTGTATGACCTCAATCGTATGGATTGTAGGTGTTACAAAAGGCTGTGCTAATGAGGGAACAACCACCGCCAATGGAGAATGGTTTTCTGTAATCTGAGACTTATAAATCAATTGACCGGAAGGGGTTGGTACTAACGCCCCATCGTTTGAAAGTTGAAGGGCAGCCGCATCTTGTAGATATAAATCCTTAGAAAGAACAAGCGTCCCCGACTCTATCATTAAGTCGTGTTTTAGTTCAAGTAATGTTTCAATAGATACCAAATCGGCGTTTTTTAATCTTAAGTTTGGTATTTGGAGTACCGTTTCAGAACTCTTAAGATGCTGTATATCCACTCCATTCAAATAAAGAACACCTTGTCCTGAAACAGAAGCATTGATAGTATTGATGGATTCTTGGGAGTTAAAAGTCGATTCGGATGAAGGCAATGAAAACACGGCGTCTTTAGCAACATACAGCTGAGCAAAACCAAAAAAGCTGCATAAAAATAAAAGTGAGGTGAGGTATTGACGCATGTATTATTTGGGTATATTATGCAGCGAAGTTCAATAATAGATCCGTGACCTGAAAGCACTATGTAACAAACGGCTAATTAACGTAAGGAAAGGGGTTGTTTTAGGAACGAACGGTTTTATTTCTTGTGTTCGTTAGTAGAAAATTTTCTAAATCATGAACTTTAGGCAGATAGGCATTCCGAACCAATCCCTGTGGATATAGGAGACAGGCTTAGTTGGGTAACAAACACATAACCCTAAAAAACCCGTCCAAATAAATGAACGGGTTTCACCTAGAAAAATGCTAGGACACGTATTGACCCCACATAATAAATACGCGCAAAAAACTACATTATACATTATAAGAAAATGAGGACTATAAATCCTTACATAATATAGGAAAGCATAAGTTCGTGATTAGATGCCTAAACAAAAAATGTCGTGTAACAAACGGCTAATTGATGTATTTAAGTAAGGTAATTGTGTATGGAACGGTTTTTTTGTTGGAAATTTATACGCAACGTGCTCCTAAGGTTTTGTAAATGAATTTTTAGAATGCATCGGAATTTCACATTCGCTATGCTTGTCTTGCTGTCCAAACGTACCCTATATTACTAAATTGGTTCAGCATCTGGTGGAGGGACGGTATCAAGAAAGGCGAGGTTCGTTTAAACTTCTATAAACGCATCAATAAAGTAGAAAGTCTTTACAACGATCACTCTCCACTCATCACTTATCACTTAAAAACTCACAACACCAAAAGGATCAAGAACATTAGCTAACTTTCAAACCATTCGTAGTTTCATGAGCGGCATCGGGACTGACAAAAACCAACTTACCCTCAGGAGTTTCGGTCATTAAAATCATCCCTTGACTTTCAACGCCACGCAAGGCACGAGGCGCTAAATTGATCAGCACAGTTACACGTTTACCAACCACCTCTTCAGCTGTAAATGTCTCGGCAATCCCAGACACAATGGTGCGAACATCCACGCCTGTATCGACTTGAAGTACCAGTAATTTTTTTGCTTTAGGCATTTTTTCGGCCGAAATAATCGTTCCCACTCGAATGTCTAACTTTGAAAAATCTTCAAAAGAAACGGTTTCTTTTTGAGGCTCTACCACTTTTTTGGCGAGGAGATTCGCTAATTTGCTTTGAGCTAATTTTTCCAACTGAAATTCAATTTCTGAGTCTTCAATTTTTGCAAATAAGAGCGAGGCTTCACCAATTTGATGGGATGGTTTTAACAAGGAATCTCCCCCTTGAACTGAAGTCCAAGTTGGCGATTCTAAACGAAGCATGGTTTTTAATTTTTTGGAAGACCATGGTAAAAAGGGCTCGGACACCACAGCCAAAGCCGCTGCGATTTGAAGCGCCACATACAGAATCGTTTGTACGCGTTCAGGATCTGTTTTGATCGCTTTCCAAGGTTCTTCATCGGCCAAATATTTATTTCCAAGTCGCGCCAAATTCATCAATTCCTGACTGGCTTCACGAAAACGGTAACGCTCGATCGAGTTTGATAAAATTGCTGGATACGACTTTACTTTTTCTAAGGTGTCTGTATCGATCGGTGACAACGCATTCGGACTTGGTACACTACCGTTGTAATATTTATTGGTCAATACGAGAACTCGGTTGATGAAATTTCCAAAAATAGCGACCAATTCGTTATTATTTCGCGCTTGAAAGTCTTTCCACGTAAAATCGTTGTCTTTTGTTTCTGGTGCAGTGGCGGTTAAAACATACCGCAATACATCTTGTTTTTCAGGAAATTCTTTTAAATACTCGGGCAACCAAACTGCCCAGTTTTTGGAGGTGGATAGTTTTTGACCTTCTAAGTTTAAAAATTCGTTGGCGGGTATATTTTCAGGAAGAATATAACTGCCTTCTGCTTTGAGCATCGCAGGAAAAATAATACAGTGAAATACAATATTGTCTTTTCCTATAAAATGAACTAAAGTGGTGTCATTATCTTTCCAATACGGTTCCCAATCCTTGCCTTCGCGTTGAGCCCATTCCTTGGTGGACGAGATGTAACCGATTGGCGCATCAAACCATACATATAGGACTTTTCCATCGCCGCCTTCCACAGGCACTGGAATGCCCCAATCCAAATCTCGAGTCACCGCACGAGGTCGCAGACCGTCGTCAATCCACGATTTGCATTGGCCATACACATTGGGTTTCCAGTCGGCTTTATGACCTTCTAAAATCCATTCTTTTAAAAATGCTTCGTGTTTATCAAGCGGTAAAAACCAGTGTTTTGTTTCTTTTAGGGTTGGCGTTGCCCCTGTAATGGCAGATTTTGGTTGTATCAAATCCGACGCATTATGAGAGGTTCCACAAGCTTCACATTGATCGCCATAACTTTCTTCATTGCCACATTTTGGGCAAGTACCTACGACAAATCGATCGGCCAAAAACTGCTCGGCTTCTGCATCGTACAACTGTGCATTTGTTTCTTCAATAAATTCGCCTTTATCATACAATGTTTTAAAAAATTCAGAAGCGGTTTCATGATGAATTTTTGCAGAGGTTCTGGAATAATTATCAAACGAAATCCCAAAGTCTTCAAATGACGTTTTGATGTTTGCATGAAAATGATCCACAATATCTTGAGGCGTCACCCCTTCCTTTTTTGCTTTAATGGTTATGGGCACCCCATGTTCATCACTTCCACAAATGAAAGCCACATCATGCCCTTGCAAGCGCAAGTAGCGCGCATAGATATCGGCAGGCACATAGACCCCGGCCAAATGCCCAATATGAATGGATCCATTGGTATATGGTAAAGCGGCAGTTATGGTAAAACGTTTTGACATTGTGTGTGAATTATGCAGGCAAAAATACACAATATTACGTCCAATTTGAAACAGAATTTTGGAGAAATTGCTATCTTTACAAAAAGCCCTTCAAAATGACTCTTAATACTTTAATATGGTGCCTTTTAATGGTGATCTATTCATGTCCAAACAAGACGCTTATGAAACACTCTAAAAAACAGCCTTCTTCCATACTTAATTCTTCTAAAATGATCCGTCCACAATATTTAAAAGCTGGAGACACCGTGGCCATTGTTGCCACTGCAAGCATTTTAAAAAAAGACGCCGAAGTAATTCAAAAAACCAAAACCCTTCTGAATAGTTGGGGGCTAAAGGTCCTCTTTAGCGACCACCTTGAAACAAAAGCCAATCATTTTGCAGGCACAGACAAACAGCGGATAAGCGACTTACAAAAAGCCTTAGACCACCCAAATATCAAAGCCATTTGGTGTGCACGCGGCGGCTATGGCACACTCAGAATTATAGATGATTTAGATTTTGAAGGCTTTAAAAACCATCCCAAATGGGTCGTTGGCTACTCCGATGTGACCGTCTTGCATAATGCCTTAAACAATATGGGCTACGAAAGTCTGCACGCCATGATGTGCATCAACCTAACAGAAGATCAAGATGCCATAAAACCCTCCGTTGAAACTTTAAAAGCAGCCCTTTTTGGGCAGCTAAAAAGCTATGAAATTGATGGACATTCGGACAATAAAGTTGGTACCGCTAGCGGACAACTTGTGGGTGGAAACCTCTCGTTATTAACCGCTACATTGGGCAGTAAAACCAGTCTTGACACCAACGGTAAAATTATTTTTATTGAAGAAATTGGCGAACATAAGTACCATATCGATCGGCAATTACATAGCTTAAAACGTGCAGGCTATTTTGACCATTGTGCTGGGGTTCTCATTGGCGACATGAGTCAACTCAAAACGAACTCGCCGGCTTGGGGGCACTCTATTGAAACGTTGATTTTGAATGTGCTAAAAGACACCTCTGTTCCGGTTGGATTTGGATTTCCAGCAGGGCATGAGTTAGAGAACCGCGCCCTTTATTTTGGACGTACTATTGAACTCCATGTGACCAAATCAAAAATACGGGTCCTATATTTATAGAGTAATTATTTAAGTTTTTTACTATGCTATCAAACACTCCACCACCACCTTATTATGCGGTGATTTTTAGCTCTCTTAGAACTAAAAACAACGACAACTATGCTGAAACAAATGCCCTTATGAATCAGCTCGCACTTAAACAAGATGGTTTCCTGGGCATGGAGGAAGCCCGCTCAGAAATTGGTGTTGCTATTTCTTATTGGTCTGATTTAGAAGCCATCAAAAAATGGAAAGAAAATTTAGCGCATAAAGAGGCGCAAGAAAAAGGTCAACAACTCTGGTATAGCCAGTACAAAGTCCGTATTGCCAAAGTAGAACGTGAATATGAGTTTTTGAAAAAATAAACAAAATTTCCAATGTCTGATATCTACAATCGTGGTGTTTTTGGAGAACGGTTGGCAGTCGATTATTTGATCTCGAAAGGGTATAAAATTTTGGTGCAGAATTATCGCTTTCAAAAAGCAGAAGTTGATATATTGGCACAAAAAGAGTCTTGTTTGGTGGCGATACAAGTGAAAACACGAAGCTCAACAGACTTTGGATCTCCTGAAGAGTTTTTAAAACCCGCCCAAATACAACGCATCATTAAGGCAGTCGATCATTTTGTAGTCTCAAAGGATTTAGACTTGGAAGTTCAGTTTGATATTATTGCGATTATACTTTCCTCTAAAACACCAAAAATAGAGCATATTGAAAATGCATTTTATCACTTTTGATCTAATACACTTGTAAGATCTTTTAAAAGATAGGGCTTGGATGTGATGGCTTTATTGGCATCTAATATAAAATAACTCGGGGTGGCTTCAACGACATACCGTTTTGGAAGGTCATTTTCCCATTTACCTTCTGCGAGTACATGTGTAAACTTCGGCCACTGTTTGATCATCTCTTGCCATTTTTCAGTCGTTTTTTCCAAACCTACTGCAATCACTTTAAGGTCTTTTTCGGGATGAGATAAAAAATAGGAATAAACTTCAGGAAGTTCATTTAAACAATGGCCACAGTCGCTACTCCAAAAAATCAACAGATAGTTGGTAGCATCGTCTAAATCATACAGAGATGTTTGATTCTCAATCAAAAAATCTGGGGCTTTAACGCCAATTGCAACTCGAACAAAATCTTCTAATTTCACAACTTGATCTAAGTCCTTTAATTGGTGGGCCAATGGCAATATATAGGTCTTGGTGAGATAAACAGCCAAGAATTCTAGTTGAGAGGCTATCAAAAAATCCTTTAGGGCGACTAAACTCGTGAGTTGAAATTCAGGTTTGGCGATTGAAAACTGCTGGCATACGGCATCAACATTGGCCTTAAAATCTTGAAAAGAAGGCGTTTTTGACGTGTGCAGTTGAAGGATATAGTTAAACGACTTATCGATCAAAAAATTCGAGCTTTGAAGCACTGAATCTTGAAAATCAATGGCCTTAAAATAATGCGCTTTGACATTCTGTGTATAGGTATTAGCATCTTCGGGATTGGAAGGGATATACGGCTGGCTGGCGGTTATAAACTGTGCTGCAATGGTTCCTTTAGAAAGGGCCGTATAGGTCTTTTGAATACTGTCAATTTTTTGAGAACGCAGCTTATACAATTGAGAATCCATGGGCGATTTTGAATACATTTGCAGCAACTCCTTTTGAGCAGCGTTGATGGCTTGAGTATATGAGTGAAACAGTTGATTTTCTTTAGAATCTATAAATTCAACGCCTGAATCCATATCGAAATTAAAAACAACATCTTCGTTTGCATCGTATATAAATTCAAAATTATGATCGGCTTGTGGCAGAGCATACACTAGCCTGTAAATCCCTGATGGAACAGACGCATCAAGCTCAATTTGCATATCTCCTTGTGCATTGACGGTGCCATAACTTACATAGTCAGAACTGCCCCCTGAGAGATGGTACAACATCGTAGTTTTAAATTCATTTGGGGGTGAAAACGTGCCTTTAATTTGGAGTTGAGAGAAGCCCAAAAATGGAAGCATTACACTAAAACAAAAAAGGTGTTTAATCATGAGGTTAAGTGTTTTGTAGATTCAAATATAATCATCTTCAAAAGAAAACCAATAGTTATGCCAAAATAGGTCTCAAAGCTTCTAAACCTTGTTGAACGGACCGAATATCTGAGAAGCTCATTAACAATCGCAGTCCCATGCGCATTCGTTTTTCTTTGACGGTACAGGATTGTGGGTGTGTTTGTACGTATTGTAATACTTTTGAAAAATGAATGCTTTGATAGAAACGACTCTCTTGATCACTCACAAAATAACCAACCATTTTTTGCTGTTTCAGTACTATTTTTTCAAATCCTAAGTTCGTTGCCAACCACTTAATTCGAACACTGTCTAAAAGATCCACAACTTGCGTTGGCACCGCTCCAAATCGATCAATTAAATCCCGTTCAAACACCTGCAATTCATCTTCATTTTTCAAGGTGTTTAGTTGGGTATAAAGACTTAATCGCTCTGTGATATTATTGATGTAATCATCAGGAAATAAAAGTGAAAAATCCGTGTCAATCGTCACGTCTCTTACAAATTCTTTGGTATTTATATCTTCATTATAAAGGCTCTTAAACTCTGTTTCTTTGAGTTCTTCAATGGCTTCATTTAGAATTTTTTGATAGGTTTCAAACCCAATATCATTGATGAATCCACTTTGTTCACCGCCTAATAAATCACCCGCACCTCGAATTTCTAAATCTTTCATAGCAATATTAAATCCACTGCCCAGCGCGGTGTATTGTTCTAGGGCCGAAATTCGTTTGCGTGCCTCATCGGTCATGGCATGGAAATCTGGGGTAATGAAATAGCAAAAAGCTTTCTTGTTACTTCGTCCTACACGGCCTCGCATTTGGTGCAAATCACTCAGCCCAAAGTTATTGGCATTATTGATAAAAATCGTGTTGGCATTTGGCACATCCAACCCACTTTCAACAATAGTCGTACTGACCAAAACATCAAATTCTCCACTCATAAAATCGAGCATCAATTGTTCAAGTTTTCGTCCTTCCATTTGTCCATGACCCACCCGAATTTTTGCGTCTGGCACCAAGCGTTGCAACAGCCCTGCAACTTCTTTAATGTTTTCAATACGATTATGAATAAAATAGACTTGCCCAGCCCGTTGAATTTCATATTGAATGGCATCTCGAATGGTTTCTTCATTCAATCGGATCACGATACTTTCAATCGGGAAACGGTTGGGTGGTGGCGTTGTAATCACCGATAAATCACGAGCCGCCATTAAACTAAATTGAAGCGTTCTCGGGATGGGTGTTGCAGTGAGCGTGAGCACATCTACGTTGTCTTTGAGAGTTTTGAGTTTTTCTTTAACAGCAACTCCAAATTTTTGTTCTTCATCGACAATCAACAATCCTAAATCTTTAAAAACAACAGATTTACTAACGAGCTGATGCGTTCCAATGATGATATCTAAACGTCCTGACTCCAAGCTCTCCAAAGTCTCTTTTCGTTGTTTGGTCGTTTTAAAACGGTTGATATGATCCACCGTAACGGGGAAGTCTTTTAAACGCGCTTTAAAGGTTTTGGCATGCTGAAACGCCAAGATGGTGGTTGGGACTAAAACGGCGACCTGTTTGCCGTTATCCACCGCTTTAAAAGCGGCTCTTAGCGCCACTTCTGTTTTTCCAAATCCAACATCTCCACAAATCAAACGATCCATCGGGCGTTCACTTTCCATATCAGCTTTGATATCGGCCGTCGCCGTCACTTGATCAGGAGTATCTTCAAACACAAACGAGGCTTCTAATTCGAGTTGCATAGACGTGTCTGGTTTGTATTGAAATCCCGTTTCAAGTTTCCGTTTTGCATAGAGTTTAATCAGATTAAACGCAATTTCTTTGACTCTTGTTTTGGTCTTTTGTTTTAAGACTTTCCAAGCTTTACTACCTAACTTATAAACTTTTGGAGTTTTTCCATCTTTACCATTAAATTTAGTAATTTTATGAAGTGCATGAATGCTCAGATATAAAATATCGCGTTCGCCGTAAAACAGCTTGATGGCTTCTTGTTTTTTACCCTCTACATCAATTTTTTGTAAGCCTCCAAACTTTCCAATACCGTGGTCAATGTGAGTGATAAAATCGCCTATTTCGAGTTTGGTTAATTCTTGAAGGGTGATGGATTGCTTTTTGGAAAACCCGTTTTTAAGGTGAAATTTATGATACCGCTCAAATATTTGGTGATCGGTATAACACACAATTTTTTTATCATGATCGATAAACCCTTGGTATAAGGATAATACAATGGTTTGACATTGCACGGCTTCGTCGACCGTTTCAAAAATATCGTAAAATCGTTGCGCTTGTTGGGCATTCGAACAACATATATAATTTTTATAACCCGAATCGTGGTGTGAATTTAAGTCCTCAATAATTAGATTAAACTGCTTGTTAAATGAGGGTTGAGGACTCACCTCAACTTCCAGATGATTTTCAGCCTTGGAGACTAATACAGGACTACTCCCAAATTCAACGACTGAAAAATCTAAGAGTTGTGATTTAAAATGCTCTGGGGTGCAAAACAAATCTTCAGGTCGACTGTGATTTAAGGTTTTAGAAAGCTGCTCATAGGCTTCCTTTGCTTTTATTTGAAGTGCTTCCGTTTTCGACAACAGTCCTTTAATATCTTTGGCAAAAATCACTGTGTTCGAGGAACTATACTCTAAAAAACTTTGACGCGTTTCGTTGCGTAACTTATGCTCAATATTGGGGATGATTTGAAGCTTTTTAAGAGGTTTTATAGATAACTGCGATTCAATATCAAAGGTGCGAATGCTATCGACTTCATCCCCAAAAAACTCAATTCTATAAGGTTCGTCGTGCGAAAATGAAAACACATCTACGATCCCACCACGAACCGAAAATTCTCCAGGTTCAGTCACAAAATCGACTCGTTTAAAATGGTATTCAAAAAGAACTTCATTGAAAAAATCAAGGACAAGTGTTTCCCCAACAGCCACTCTAAAGGTGGATTTTTCGAGTTCTTTTCTAGATAACACTTTTTCAAAAAGTGCTTCTGGATAGGTGACAATTAAAGCTGGTTTTTTTTGAGAATTAATCCGACTGAGTACCTCAGCACGCATCAAAACATTGGCATTGTCTGTTTCTTCAATTTGATAGGCCCTTCGATAGCTTCCAGGATAAAACAAAACCTCTTTATCATCCAATAACACCTCAAAATCATTTAGGTGATAGGCAGCTTCTTCCTTGGTATCAAAGATTAATAAAAACGGCTGGTTAACTGTTTTAAACACACTCGAAATTGTAAACGATACAGACGACCCTAAAGCACCTTTCAAATGTATTTTTTCTTTAGATTTGGATATGAGAGCGCTCAGTTTTTGATGAATCAAAGACTGTTGAAAACGCTGAGAAAGAATCTTTTTACTCAAAAAAAATTTTTGTGCAAATATATAATAATACTTTAGGAGTGGACTGTATTAAGGCGTTATAAAACATGAAAATTCTTTATTATGATTTAAAAAAAATGTAGGTTTGTATCCCAAATTTTAATACTTATGTCGATATCAGATTTATTTAGTAGTGGTTTCAATAAACGAAATCAAGATCATTTTGCTTCCATAGTCAGAGTTGCCATGAGCGATGGTTCTATAAACGAAGAAGAAAAATTGTTTTTAGACCGGCTTGCTCGAAATTTAAACATCTCAAAAGAAAGCTATGCAGCCATTTTAAAAGATTACGATACGCATCCGATCAATCCACCCGCAACACAAGAAAGTCGAATTGAGCGTCTTTACGATTTAGCTCGGATGGTTTATTTGGATCATATTAAAAATGAGGATGAAGTGAAAATTTTATCCAAGTTGGCCATCGGCCTTGGAATTGATTACCATATCGTCTCGGAAGTTGTAGAGAAATCATTAATTTTGGTTTCAGAAAAAGCAGATTTTGAGACGTTTGAGGAACAACTGAAAAAACTGTTTCGGATTAGATAGTCCCAGGTTTTGATCCATTTACTAAAATACGCATGAGACCTTCTTGTGCGACTGAAGCGATTAAATTTCCTTTGGAATCAAAGATACTACCCCGTGAAAACCCTCTTGAGTTTGAAGCGCTTGGGCTGTCAATTGCATACAAGAGCCAGTCGCTAATATCAAAATCTCTATGAAACCAAAGCGCGTGGTCTAAACTCGTATAAAATACTTCTTTGGTATTCAGAAACTCGCGATGTGGCATCGATGCTGGACGCAAAATATTATAGTCCGATGCATAGGCTAATAACTGATGCTGAAGTGGGATATTTGTGATGACATCCTCGCAAGTTTTAAACCATATATTATCATAAGGTGGGCTGTTTTTAACCAACTTCGTCAGCATATTATCTACGGGTTTAAATTCGAAAATTTTTGGTAAAAACGATTTATAACGTTTATAAGTGTCTGGAATGACCTTCTTAAATTCTTCAATTTGCACATGACTATCCATCAATTTTTCAGGTGGAAATACATTGGGCATTGAAATTTGGTGATCGACACCTTCCTGTTTTAATTGAAAGGATGCTGACATATTAAAAATAGCCTTTTCATTTTGAAAAGCAACCACACGTCGGGTGGTAAAACTTCCACCATCTCTGATCACATCCACTTCATATTTTATTGGAACATCAATATTTCCTCCCAAAATAAAGTAGGCATGCATAGAATGTGCAATTCGATCATCTGGAACCGTTTGATAGGCCGCGTGTAGCGACTGCGCTAAAACTTGCCCCCCAAATACGCGCCCCCAAGGGGCTTTATAATTTTTACCAATAAAAGTGTGATCGTTCATTTTCTCGAGGGTTAATAACTCGATAAGTTCAGATAGGGATTTCATAGTTTAATGAATTTTGGCAAAAATAGTCTTTTGAAAGTAAAATGGCTTTTTTATACTTTTAACAATCTGTTAAATTTTTTGTAACATTGACTGAAATTTACAGTCTTATACATAAAGCTTATGGACATTTTTTTAATTTGTATTGCTGCATTCCTAATGATTTTAGGAATCATTGGAAGTATTCTTCCGGTATTACCGGGACCACTCACGAGTTGGGTTGGGCTTTTGGTGTTACATTTTACACCCATCATCGAAGTTAGTCAGAAAACCATCATCATCACACTCATTATTGCTGTTTTAATCTGGATTTTAGACTACATCATTCCAGCTATGGGCACTAAAAAATTTGGTGGATCAAAAGCGGGAATGATTGGCACAACTGTTGGATTAGTGATTGGAATCCTCGCTCCTATTCCTGGCGGTATTATTATAGGCCCTTTTCTTGGAGCCCTTATCGGTGAATTTCTAAACAAGGCAGATAGCAAAACAGCCGTTAAAGCGGCGTTTGGGAGTTTACTCGGGTTTTTAACCTCCGCATTTATAAAATTTATCGTCGCCGTGATTTATTTAGGACTTTTTATTTCGATTCTTTGGGATCATAAATCTGTTGTATTCTAATACTCAAAGTTTTTAACAAAATTTTTAATCGTTTTTTTTCTAATTTATCTTAATTTCACAAACTAATCCTAATAATTTATTTCACTATGAACAAGTATATTTCCATTCTATTTTGTGGTTTATTTCTCCTATCGACTGCTGTTATAGCGCAAGAGGAAGAACCTTCTAACTACAACTATAACGATGCTTTTGGGCACGATTTTTATAGTAAAAACGGAACCGCTACGCGCTCTGCTAGTGGCAAACCAGGCCATGCCTATTGGCAAAATAGCGCCGATTATTCAATCGATGTTAACTTAAATGAAACGACGAAAGAAATTTCAGGATCTGAAATTATTACCTATACCAATAACAGTCCCGATACTCTAGAGTTTTTATGGATGCAATTGGATCAAAATTTATTTAAAAAAGACTCTCGTGGAAATGCAATTATCCCAGTACGTGGAAGCAGAAACGGCGCTAAAGGTCAAGATTTTGATGGTGGCTATGGCATCAATACCATTAAACTTCTTTACAAAAAGGGCGACGTTCTACAGAAGTTGATGCGTCTACTCCATTATTGATACTCGTATGAAAATTAACCTTCCAAAAGCCTTAGAGGCAAATGGTGGTTCTGTTGGCATAAAAATTGATTTCTCATTTACTTCACCAGATTATGGCTCGGATCGAATGGGCGTTCTTGAAACCAAAAATGGACGTATTTTTACTCTTGCACAATGGTATCCAAGGATGTGTGTTTATGACGATGTGAGCGGATGGAATACTCTTCCTTACCTTGGTGCTGGCGAGTTCTATTTAGAATACGGAACCTTTGATGTTAACATTACAGCCCCTGCAAGCCACCTCGTTGTTTGTTCTGGAGCACTTTTAAACCCATCTGAGGTTTACACGGCTGAACAACAAAATAGATTGAAAAAAGCAGAAAGCAAGTGATGCCACGGTCATGATTCGATCGGAGGCAGAAGTCACTGATCCGAATTCAAGACCAACGCGCACGTATCTACCTTAACATGGAAGTTTAGAATCGAAAATGCAAGAGATGTCGCTTGGGCTTCCTCTGCTTCTTTTATTTTGGATGCTGCACGTATCAACTTACCGAGTGGAAAACCAACCTTAGCCATGTCTGTATACCCTGTAGAAAGTGTGGGACAAGATGCATGGACACGCTCTACCGAATACACCAAAGCTTCTATTGAACATTACTCTGAGAAATGGCTCGAATACCCGTATCCTGCTGCGATTAATGTTGCTGGGAATGAAGGTGGTATGGAATATCCAGGTATTGTATTTTGTAATTATGAATCTAAAGCTGCTTCTTTGTGGGGTGTAACCGATCACGAATTTGGTCACATTTGGTTTCCAATGATTGTGGGCTCAAACGAGCGTTTACACGCTTGGATGGATGAAGGTTTTAACACCTTTATCAACTCATTAAGTAGCGCCGCTTTTAATGACGGAGAATATAAGGATCCCGAACGAAATATGCACCGTTTTTCGAGTGTCCTAGTTAATAACAATCTAGAACCTGTTTATACATCCCCAGATAATTTAAAAGAAAGAAACTTAGGTATTTTAGCGTACTATAAGCCTGGCGCTGGACTATCACTCCTGCGCGAACATATTTTAGGACCTGAGCGTTTTGATGAAGCTTTTAAGGCCTACATTAACCGTTGGGCGTACAAACACCCAACGCCAGATGATTTCTATAGAACCATTGAGAATGTAGTCTGGTGAAGACTTAAGATGGTTTTGGAGAGGCTGGTTTGTAAACAGCTGGAAACTTGACCAAGCCATTACCGAAGTTAAATATGTTAAAAATGATCCAACTCAAGGCGCATTGATTACCATAGAAAACTTAGAAAAAATGCCAATGCCGGTCGTTTTAGAATTTAAAACTAAAAGTGGTGAGGTCACAAGACAAACACTTCCAGTTGAAATTTGGAAGCGTAATACTTCATGGACTTTTAAGCACGATTCTACTGAAGAATTGGCAAAAGTGGTCATTGACCCCGATTATGTCTTACCCGATTCAAATTCAAAAAATAACAAATGGAAGGCTAGTGACGGCACCGCTATTGTAGAAATATTGACTGGATATACAGGTAACTACAGCTCTCCAGTGTTTCCAATGAAAGTTACTGTTGTTGAAAACAATGACGTCCTTGAATTACAACTTGAAGGCCAACCCCCGTTGCCTTTAGAAAATGAAGGTGGTGGTGTATTTGTGATGGAAGAGGCTAGACTCAAGATTCAATTTAATGAAGAGAAAAATAAATTTAAACTAGACGCAGATGGTCAATCATTTGAGTTTACGAAAGAATAAATAAAGACTAAACTTGGGTATTAAAACCTAATCAACAAAGGCGATCCAATGGGTCGCCTTTGTTGTATTTAAAACTGTTAAAATCAATACTTGATTAGTTTATGAACAGAAGATTCTATGGCGTTAGTTAACGTTAAAACATAGAGTCCATTTTGTAAATTTTGAGTTTGCACTTTTGCGTTTCCGTTTATAAACTCAAGAGTCCCTCTAAGAACGCGTTGTCCGAGGTAATTCCTTAATTCATACGAGGTCTCTAAATGTTGATTTTCGGACTTCACAAAGAACTCTATTTTAAACGGATTTGGATATACAGACCATTCGGCAAGAGTTTCGTTCGGAACATTTAAACTGCCATCATAGCAACTTTCAGGGACCAAAAATTCTGATTTAATCAACTCTGGAATTTTTGAATCTGTAAAGCTTTCACTGTTCATATTCCCTACAAAAGTGGCGTCTACCATGGCATCATTAGAGCCTAGAAAATCTTGCATAATGGTTGCAAAAGTTTGCCTATAATCATATTGAACCGATTGTATTTGAAAATTATTAGATGAAACCGCTTCACTCAAATCAACATTCACCCCAGAAACTCCACTTTTAACCGGTTTTCCAAAAGCAAAAACAGGCGCAACTTCCCCATGATCTGTTCCTAAACTACCATTTTCTTGGGCTTTTCTTCCAAATTCTGAGAAGGTAATTCCCAAAACATCATCTGCTAAACTATCGGAATTCAAATCTGACATAAATGCCTCAATAGCTCCCGATAATTCTGCCATTAACTCATAGTGTTTTCCTTGCACATCGCCGGAAGCTTGGTTTTGATCGTTATGCGTATCAAACCCTCCAATTTTAACCATAAATACTTTAGACTGAATGCCGCCACGCATCAATCTAGCGACCGTTTTTAGCTGATCTGCAAGATCTGAATCGGGGTAGGTCGTAGCCGCACTGTTGGATCCCGCACTAAATGAATTAGAAATAACTTGTGAGTATTGATTAGAAAGTGCATCGACGTCTATTATATGCTGAAGTTCTATTCCGTAGTGTGAATTTGGAATGTTTTCTGGTGGATTTCCTGCCAAACCGCTCAAAACCGAGTAGAAATTTTCCGAATCTTGACCATTGATATTTAAAGCCAGTCCGTGCTCGACGACGCCATGAAACCCAAGGTTTGTGTTTTGTGATCCAATTTGAATTCCTAGTGGATAGTTTGCTGGTATTAAGTCCGCATAAGTTTGCTCCATAAAACGACCAATCCAACCACTATCCTTTCCATTAGTCCAATTACTACCATCGTTGCCAGTGGCATAAATATCTTGAGATGCAAAATGACTTTTATTTTGAGATGGGTAGCCTACCGATTGAATAATTCTGAGTTGATCTGCTGCATATAAATCTTTTAATCCTGAAAGCGCAGGATGTAATGCAATATCTTGATTTGTACCTGCTAAACTAGAGTCAATCTGATTTAAGGGAAGGTATAAAGATGACGGAATATGAATGTTTGGACGTAAGGTTTGATAGTCGGTAAAACCACTGATAGGAATGACCGTGTTAAGTCCATCATTTCCACCAGAGAGTTCGATCAAAACTAATTTTCTGTTTGAGACATCACAATTAAAAAATGAATTCATTAATTTTAAAGAGGCATTCACTTGAAAAGGCATAAGTCCAATCGCGGAAGCCGTTGATGATAGTTTTATAAATTGTCTTCTTTTCATTCGTCTGCGAGTTACATCAATTGAAATTCTGGAGCATTAATCATTTTAGAAAATAGGGCATCGAGGCGTATTTTGACTTGCACATCAACACCCGTTTGGAGGTAGTTAATCCAAGCTGAGTTCCAATATGAGGGATCCAATTCGTTCAGGACCGTCATAAAATAGTCGATTCTGCTTTGGTCTATGGATTCGCAATAGAGCAATTCTGAAATTTCGGTCACTAAAGTCTGAGCATCACTTGCTAAGGAAAAATTTCCAGAATTATGAACATAATCGACGCTGTTAAACAACACCCAAATATTGGTATTTGGGCTGCTAATTTTATTTTTTCCAGAGATAAAGCATTCTATAAGTTTATACCTTGAAATAATAGTATTGGACGAAAACCAACTACGATCCAAGTCGGGCGTTTGGTAATCCCCGGATAGCCGGCGACTGTTTCAGGCGAAAATGGATTCATTCCAGCCCCAGCGAAATATCCGAAATAGCAAAAATTAAAATAAAATTTATAAAAATGTTCGTGGTCGGTAGTCCATGCCAATGGCGGATTTGCACTGCTTGCGGCTGGGTTTGGTAAATCGATTTGTAACAAACTCAACGTTTCACTTAAAAGTTGAATCGGGTTTTTGACAATACTTCCTATAATTTCATTTGAACTATCTGAATCGTCTTCATCATAAAAATGTTCTGACTTTAAAAGCGTTTTAAGAACTTCTAACAAGTTGTAATCAGATGCAATTAACTGAGCTGAGAGCGGACTAATGATATCATCTTCCACTTCTTGATCCCATTCACTTTTTACAAAATACCTGTAAAGTTTTCTAACATATGCCTTCGCCGTTGCCTCTTGCGCAAATACCATTTCTACAAAATCGTCTAACTCCTGTTTGATGCCAGCCTCATTGGATTGTCCTGCAATTGTTTGATTGTTAAACGCATTACTGAACGTTTTAGAACCCGAATTATGTTGAGAAACTAAGGCATACCCCATTGGAATTCCCGTATCGGGATCGATGACGTCTCTGTTGGGTTTCATTTTAATTCCAGAAAAAACTTTAGCGGTAGTTTGAATATCCGTTTCGTTATAATTCGTGTAATCTCCATCGCCTATTTGAGGTCCTTTAAGAATTGTAAAAAGCTCAAGAAATTCGCGGGCATAATTCTCATTTGGATTGTTTTTATTATTAGCCGTATTATCTAAATAATTTAGCATTCCATTGTCATAAGTAATTTTTTTGGCGAGTGTTTTAATGTTTCCAAAAGCATAGAACTCTAGCAACTTTAGATAGTCATAAAAAAAGGAAGACTTCCCAACGCCATTATCCTTTGACACCGTAAAAGTCGTATGTAAAAAAAAGATGAGTTTATGCTTAAGGTTATTTTGTTTATAGGCGTTGTACCACCACCATCCAGAGAGTATTCCTCGCTTTCGAAACTGTCCAAAAGGAAAATCCGAAGGTACTTTATTAGGCGTGTGTATCCAAAAATCATCCGATACACCGGTTTGAGAATTTACTTTCAAGTCATAAGGATCTTCCCAAAAAACAGTTGGTTCTACCGTGAGTTGAACCAATGCTTGCTCGGGAGTCAGCATTGCGAACTGATCTAACACGGCTTTAGAATATTGGAAACAACTGCGTCTAAGTAAGTGCTTCGCTTTTCTGACGCCTAAAATTGACGTTGAAGAATTTAATGATGCCATTTGTTTTTTGTTGAACCTTTGCTATTAAAATTTACACAATATATGATAAAAAATTATAATAACCATTTGACTACAATTTTGGACAAAGGTTTAAAGTGATAAAAGAAAAGTTAGAGTGATTGTGACTTTCTGAGAACGTTGAGTCTCTAAATAAAAGAAATGTGTATGCGAACTCTATTGGCGGTCATTTGACTGTTTCAAGGTTGCCTATTTAGAAGGATTGGATGGCTAGACAACTTTAAAACACGTCGAATCCTTAATATTTAGATATAAAAAAAGCCCTCCTTTTAAGGAAAGCTTCTCACTGGTTTTGTCACAAACCACGGATAATCATATGATTATCACAACACAACATCTTTTTTACTATTGTATTTACTTAAAAATACTTAGCGGTCTGGACGGGACTCGAACCCGCGACCCCCTGCGTGACAGGCAGGTATTCTAACCAACTGAACTACCAAACCGTTGCGTTATTGCGGTGCAAATATACACTGCATTTTTCATTTTACAACTATTTTTGACTTTATTTTCAAGTAAAATGAAAATTAAATAAATTTCTGTCGCTCCACCATAAAAGTGGTCAATATTTTATCAAAACCTTGTTGAATATCCACCCCAACATAGTTGATTTTATACTGCCCACACTTCAAACGTAAGTCCTTGAAATAGGTCGCTATAGCGGCTTCATAATTGGCTTGCAATGCTTCTGGATATAAATCTACAGACCCTCCAGACTCGACATCCACAAAGCGTTTTGGGGTGTTATCAAACTTAAAATTATATTCTGTGGCTTTGTCATACACATGAAACAACACCAATTCGTGCTTATTGTGTTTCAAATGGCGTAATGCTTCAAATAGTTTTTGGGCGTCTTGGTCGGGCTGAAGCATGTCTGTAAACAAAAAAATCAACGAACGACGGTGTAATTTTTCTGCGATTTGATGTAAGACTTCAAACGTTTGGGTTCCCACATCTTTTTGAGGTCGGTTCACAGTCGTGTTTAAGCGGTCCATCAGCATTTGACGGTGGCGTTCACTTCCCTTTTCTGGGGCATAGGAGTCAATCGCATCCGAATAAATGCTCAACCCGACGGCATCGCGTTGTTTTTTTAAAAGCTGCATCATAGCAGCAGCAGCTAAGGCCGAAAAACTAATTTTATTTAAATGACCAATAGAAGGCTGGTCGCATTTTGGATAATGCATCGAGCTGCTATTATCCAAAATCAGATGACACCGCAAGTTAGTTTCTTCATCATAACGTTTGGTGTATAATTTGTCCGTTTTGGCAAACAACTTCCAATCGATATGGCGGGTACTTTCGCCATTATTATAAATTTTATGTTCGGCAAATTCCGCAGAAAACCCATGAAAGGGACTTTTATGCATGCCAGAAATAAACCCCTCTACAATGGATTTGGCTAATAAATCAAAGTTTAAAAACCCGGAGACTTCTTGTAATTCCTTTTGAATATCCATAGGTCCTAAACTAAAAAAGGTTTATCAATAAGACAAACCTTTTTAAACTTCTTTTCAAAAAGAAGTACTTATAGTAATGCGTCAATCGCTTCGGTATATACGTTTTTTGGAGAAACCCCAACTTGACGCCCTACCACTTCACCGTTTTGAAACACCAACACGGTTGGAATATTTCGTACGCCATATTTAGCTGCAAATTCTTGGTTTGCATCAACATCTACTTTTCCTACAACGGCTTTGTCACCGTATTCAGTACTAATTTCTTCGATGATAGGCCCTACCATTCGACATGGACCACACCATGCTGCCCAAAAATCAACTAAAACTGGTTTTGTGCTTTTTAAGACGGTTTCTTCAAAAGTTGCGTCTGTGATTTCTAATGCCATACTCTTTATTTTTTAAATACTATTTATTATTGATTGAATGACAAAATTAATTAAAAATATTACCAAATCAACACCCCTTATGATTTGTTTTACTTATAACTGGATTGTTGATCGTTATAAGTCTTTAATTTAATTTATAATACACCTCTTGCGCTTTCAATTCTTCTAACAGTTCTTGTGAAATCTTTATTTTTTGTAAGCGACTGCTCATTTCTAGTTTCAACTCCTCTTCGTCATCATAAACCACAAATTTCAGGGTGTGATTACCGGAGTGCATTTGCAAGAGTTCTTTGATGCTTTGCACTTTTTCTTCGTTGATTTCTTTGATATTTAATTGGATCGATAGTTTTTTGGCATAGGATTCCATGATGTCATGTAGCAGCTGAAAACTATTGAATTGCAATCGAGGTTCTCCTTTAGCACCCGTATCTCTATTGGTCCATCCTTCCCGAATTAAGGCGCGTACAAAGACAAAATTATTGGGCATCAAAAAGTGTCTGAACTTCAAATACTCTTCGCCAAAAATCCGAAATTCGTGGGTATTCATATAATCTTCAATGGAAAACGTGCCCAAGCCTTTTCCTTGTTTACTCACGCGATGCTGTACATCTGTGACGACACCACCAAAGGAAATTTCTCTATTTATAAAGTTGGGCATATCTCTAAACACCGAAATATCGCCATTACAGAAATGTCTGCATTTCGAGTTTAAAATCATCCAAAGGATGGCCAGAAATATAGATCCCTACTACTTCTTTTTCGCGAGCCAGTTTTTCCATGGTTCCCCAAGTCTTCACAAGGCGGAACTTCTGGTTCTGGATTTGAACATCACTCGATTCTCCAAACAAACTGACTTGCGCCGAGTTTTCATTTTCTTGGTAACGGTTGGCGTATTTAATGGTTTTTTCTAAAAAGGTGACCCCATCGCCTTCATCCTGAAAATATTGTGCTCGGTGGGTGTCTTGAAAAACAATCAAAACCGCCGGCATTGGCCAAATTTTCAAATGCTTTTTTATTGGCGGCTCGTAAATCAATACGTTTTGCAAAATCAAAAATAGACTTGTAATGACCTTCTTTTTTTCGTTCCTCAACAATGGTTTTTACAGCACCATGCCCCACACCTTTTATGGCGCCCATTCCAAAGCGGACGGCATTGTCTTTGTTGACCGAAAATTTATAATAACTCTCATTGACATCGGGACCTAACACATTTAATTTCATACGTTTACATTCTTCCATAAAGAACGTCACTTGCTTGATGTCATTCATGTTATTGGACAAGACCGCTGCCATATATTCGGCAGGATAATGTGCTTTTAAATAGGCTGTTTGATAGGCAATCCAAGCATAACAAGTAGAGTGCGATTTATTAAAAGCATAACTGGCAAATGCTTCCCAATCCTTCCAAATTTTCTCCAATTTATCGCTGCCATGCCTTTTGCGGCCGCTTGCTTGATAAACTTCGGTTTCATTTTATCAAGGACCGCAATTTGCTTTTTACCCATCGCCTTACGCAACACATCGGCTTCACCTTTGGTGAAATCTGCCAGCTTTTGAGACAGCAACATTACTTGCTCTTGATAGACCGTAATTCCATAGGTTTCTTTGAGGTATTCTTCCATTTCTGGAAGGTCATAACTAATCTCTTCATCGCCATGTTTACGACGAATAAAACTCGGGATATATTCCATTGGTCCTGGACGATACAAGGCATTCATGGCAATTAAATCGGCAAAAACGGTGGGCTTCAAGTCCCGCATGATGCTTTTGCATCCCTGGAGATTCGTACTGAAATACCCCAACCGTCTCCCCTCTTTGGAACAACTCATACGTCTTTTCATCATCCAACGGAAACGTATCGGGATCCAGCAAAATATCGTGCTTGGCTTTGACAATTTTGACCGTATCTTTGATTAATGTTAAGGTTTTCAACCCTAAGAAATCCATCTTTAGCAGTCCTGCATCTTCCACTACCGAGTTATCAAACTGGGTCACATACAGATCGGAATCTTTGGCCGTGGCACATGGGTACATAATTGGTGATATCTCCCGGGGTGATAATGACTCCACAGGCATGAATTCCGGTATTTCGTAAGGGAGCCTTCTAAAACTTGTGCTTGGTTGATCGTTTCTGCCTCTAAGTCGTCCCCTTCCGATAGGTTTAGCAATTGATTAATCAGCTCCATATCTTCGGATCTGAATTTCGCTTTGCAGCTCTTTTTCGGAGGTGTCTAAATATCTTTATTGAGCTTGGCCATGTTCGGAATCAGTTTCGCAATCCGATCGGCATCACCTAAGGGTAAATCCAACACTCTGGCTGTATCTCGAATCGACGATTTGGCCGCCATGGTTCCATACGTAATAATCTGCGCCACTTGATTGGCGCCATATTTTTCAATCACATAATCCATAACACGCCCACGACCTTCATCATCAAAATCGATATCAATATCGGGCATACTCACACGATCTGGGTTTAAGAAACGCTCAAAAAGTAAATCGTATTTGATGGGATCAATATTGGTAATCCACAGACAATAGGCAACTACCGAACCTGCGGCTGATCCTCGTCCTGGACCCACCGACACATCCATGGTTCTGGCCTCTCGGATGAAATCTTCTACAATCAGGAAATACCCTGGATATCCTGTATTTTCAATGGTTCTAAGCTCAAAATCGAGCCGTTCTTTTATGGCGTCTGTGAGTTCTCCATAACGCTTTTCGGCACCCTGATAGGTCAAATGTCTTAAATAGGCATTCTCTCCACGATTACTGCCTTGCTATCTTCATCAGCTGGGTTTATAAATTCTTCTGGAATATCAAATGCTGGTAAGCAGTACATCCCGAGCCAATTCAAACGGTTCAATTTTATCGACCACCTCTTGAATGTTTAAAATCGCTTCTGGAACGTCTTTGAAAAGCAATGCTTCATTTCCTCAGAGGACTTAAAATAATACTCTTGATTGGGTAGTCCGTAGCGATAACCCGCGCCCGCGCCCAATGGGTGTGGCTTGTTTTTCGCCATCTTTTACACAGAGTAAAATATCATGTGCATTGGCATCTTCCTGATCGATATAATAGGTATTGTTGGTCGCAACTAATTTCACTTGATGCTTTTGAGCAAGCGTGATCAGCACCGGATTCACTCGATCTTCATCTTCTTGGTGGTGACGCATGATCTCCACATACAAATCGGCGCCAAAAATGGTTTTCCACCACAAGAGGGCTTCTTCGGCTTGGCGCTCGCCAACGTTTAATATTTTGGAAGGCACTTCGCCGTATAAATTTCCTGTCAGAACGATTAAATCCTCTTTATAGGTTTCGACGATCTTGCGGTCTATTCGTGGCAAATAATAAAAGCCATCGGTATAGGCCTTGGATGACATTTTTACTAAATTGTGATAGCCTTTTTTGGTTTTGGCTAAGAAAACGACCTGATAGCCATTGTCTTTTTGGGACTTATTGGTATGGTCTTCGCAGACGAAAAACTCACAACCGACGATCCCTTTGATTTCCTGAGCATCCGCAGGTTCATTGGCGGCTTCTGCGTCTTTATTTTTTTGACGAATGGCTCTGTTATAATTGCCATTTCTTTGACAAAATGAAAAGCACCCATCATATTTCCATGATCGGTAAGCGCTACGGCTGGCATCTGATTATCGGAGGCAGCTGCTACTAAATTTTTAATACTTATGGTCGATTGTAGTACCGAAAACTGCGAATGGTTATGCAAATGCACGACTTTCGCATCATTGAGAATGGCCGGAACTTCTGTGGTAATTTGCTGTGGCGTGACGCTTCTTTTTCTTGTTGAATGCGTCGCCGCTATTTTAGCCGATTCTTTTTTAAGGTTGACATGCTTTAAACCTATGGGAGTGATTTCGTCAGGATGTTCAGACTGAAATTGTTGGTAATAGTCGTTGGAAGCTTGCAATTGATCTATGGTGAATTCCTGACGACGGATTAATTCCAAAAAACAACGGGTGGTGGCTTCCACATCGGCGGTGGCATTGTGCGCTTCTCCAAAGGGTTTATGAAATAAAAACTGGTGTAATTCCGTCAGTGTGGGCAGCTTAAATTTACCGCCACGTCCCCCTGGAATTTGACACATGGACGCTGTTTTTTCGGTACAGGTATCTAAAACAGGCAATTGATTTAAGGCCGTTTGAACTTGCAGGCGGTGAAACTCACAGCCCATAATATTTAAATCGAAGCCCACATTTTGCCCAACCACAAAAGTGGTTTTGGAAAGGGCGACATTAAACAATTCTAATACTTCATGCAATAGGCAATCCTTGTTCGGTGGCCAACTCGGTAGAGATGCCATGAATTTTTTCGGCATCATACGGAATATTGAAGCCGTCTGGACGAATTAGATAATCTTGATGCTCCACACAACGCCCCATATCGTCGTGCAATTGCCAGGCAATTTGAATACAGCGAGGCCAGTTGTCCACGTCTGTAACGGGGGCATTCCAACGCTTTGGTAAGCCGGTAGTTTCGGTATCAAAAATTAAATACATAGGTGTGTTATGTCATGAAAAATAGAACTCTAAATATAAAACTATTTAGGCGTTTGAAGCCTGAAAAATAATTTTAATTATGAACAAAATTATCTAGGGATTTTAAAAATAGAGCTATTCATGAAATTTTGTTTTTAATTCAATCTTGTTTCGTTATATAAGTCATAAGTTAAACACTATCAATTATTTATGTTAAAATCTGTATTTTTTTTGGGAATTTCAAATATCTTTTATAGGTTTATGTGGTTTTAGCCCCCAAGTCTGAATCTTCATAAAAACCATTTGACCAAAAGCAAGAACAGGAAGGACTAAAAATGACCGCTCTTTGCGAGATTTCTTTATTTTATAAATGGGACTCTCACCAGCGAAGCTCTGTTTGGTTTATAAAAAAATGGAAGTTTAAGAGTTAGATAAATTGAATGAAAACTATACTAATAAGGCCGCATAATTTGAGAAATGAATCCATTATTATGGTTCAGTTTCCTTTTGACAAGGAGCTTACTTGGCTGTGTCAAAACAATTGAAAATACTCGCTGGAGTCAGACCTTAAGCTCATGGTATGTGAAAAAGAAAGATTTTGATTTACATCGTGTTTTTAATGTCTTTAAAAGCATCGCCTATGTGGATTACTCGGCGCTTAAAACTACAAAAGACCGCACTCTGCCCAAAGAACGTATTAAACGAAAAGTCATACGCTGAGACGCCGATCCCCAACAGCCTATATTGAGCATTTAAGACTGAAGCGGTATAGCGAAAACACGATTAAGTCCTATGTCTCCGAATTTAAAAAATTTAGTTCCTATTATATTCCGAACGTAATTTAGAAACAATCTTGACTAAAGATGATATCGAGGGTTACCTACTAGTATCTTATCCAAAAGCAGAAAGTATCTGCTTCATCACAGAACCAAGCCATTAATGCTATTAAATTTTATTACGAAAAAGTATTGCAGCAGCCCAAAATGGTTTTTAACATTGAACGCCCTAGGAAAGCGAAGTTACTTCCTAAAGTACTTTCAAAGGAAGAAGTGTTTGCTATTATATCCACAATTAAAAACCTAAAACACCGCTGTATTATTTCACTAATTTATTCTGCTGGATTGAGAAGAAGTGAATTACTGAATTTAAAAATCATTGATCTCGACTCTTCTAGAAACCTGATTTTGATTCGAGGTGGTAAAGGAAATAAAGACCGTCAAAGCATTATTTCTAAGGAATTATTTAAACATCTAAGAGAATACTACAAAAAATACAAGCCAAAAACTTGGCTTTTTGAAGGAGCAAATGGAGGACAATATAGTCCGTCAAGTATAGCGAAAGTACTATCGAAAGCGAGCAAAATAGCAGGAATACGAAGAAAGATTACTCCTCATATGCTTCGACACAGTTTTGCAACTCACCTTTTAGAGCAAGGGGTGAGTTTCAGACATATTCAAACACTTTTAGGGCATGGTAGCTCCAAAACAACGGAGATATACACACAGGTGTCTACGCAAGAAATTGGGAACATAAAGAATCCTTTAGATGGGTTTTATAAATATTCGAGTGACACAAAATATAAAGGAAATAAACACCACTAGTGGTTTATATACAGTAGTTGTGTGTAATTTAACGCAACCAAATCGGAATTTGAACATCTAATAAAAAAATAGAATTATGAAAAATTTAAAAATAATCGCATTACTCTTTTTAGTCGGAATTTACTTTTCTTGTAATAATGACGACGACAATATCACTCAAACTTTAAGTGGAATTTATTCGGAAACTTCACCTGTAAGTGGACGTTCTCAATTGAATTTTATAAACGGAAATACAGTTGTTAAATCAGAACCTGACAACTCAACCGAAGACGAATTTACTTATGAGTTAATCGGAAACGTGATTAGATTAACACCGACTTTGGACAATTCTACAACTCAAGAATTTGAAATTGAAATTATGACTAACTCGAAATTTGAGATTGAAAACCTTTATCCAAGTGTAGGAATAAATCCAACTACTTATATGACTTTTGAAAAATAAAAAACTACACACAACACCGTGTAAAATTAATTGCTGGTTTTAGCCAATTTACGAAAGTCCTCTCGGACTTTCTATCTGTGATTTATTTGCTAACTTTATTGCTTAAAACACGCAACTAATCTTACACAAACACGTTGTGAATAATAGTTGTTTTTTGTATCTTGTAGACACCTCAAAATCAACACCTATGCATCATATCGATCAAGAAATTGATAGATTCCAACTCTCCATGATGGATTTAGAATCTATGGTAGATCAAAACTCTTACGCACGTTTGGTAGATCTGTTTGTCCAAAGTCTTCCTCTTGAAAAATCAAGAACCTTATTGAATCTATCCGCACAAATCAAGGCATTTGTAGTCGATTTAAAGGACTATTTTGAAAGAGAAATTATACAATTACAGTACTTTTTTGAAAGAAAACAACGGCTTAAAAGTGCTGTAAATCGTTATAATATATTAATATTTAACTGAAATGGGGCTTATTGCGAAGTCTCCCGTTGTAACCAATTTTGAACAAAAATTACGTTAAACCAAAAACAGCGGTGCCAATGAATAAAACAAAAGAAAAATGAAAAACTTAACAAACAAAAAGAATAGTTTGATAAAAACTATATCTTATTTATTCCTTTTTACAATACTAATTTTTAGCAGTTGTAATAACGATGACTCACCACCTAACTGTGGCTGTGAATCAGCTACTTTGGACACAGTACCTAGTGAAAACTTCCCTGAAGTTCCAATTGAAGAACAAAAAAGTGGTTTAATATTTTATAAACTTCCTGAAAATATAGACCCTATTTTTGATGATGAACATAATGGACAATATAACAATCGTTTTTGGATTTTTCAAGGAACGGAAGGTTGTTACAATTGCCGAAGACATTTCATCATTTGTAATGAAAACTTATTAGGTACAGAATATGATTATTTAAAAAACACAAATGACTCAATACCAATAAGTTTTACTGGAGAACTTAAATTTTTATGCATAGAACCTTTTGTTACACCAGCTGATTATTTTTATTCAGAAATAAAGCTTACTTCGATTGAGCAACAATAATTTTAAAAAATTTAACAATCAAAAAATTACTTACTATAATCTTGTGCTTGTTCTTCTTTTCAATTTATGCACAAAACTACTATTATAATGGTAGTGAAAAAGTAGAAATCTATGAATCTAAAAATTCCTTTATTTCCTTTGACAACCCTGCTCAAACATTCCTAAAAGAGTTTAAAGATGTTAAAACATTTTCATCAAAAGGGTTTACAATCCTCGAAGACGGAAAAACTGATATTTCAGTAAGAAAGTTAAGAGATAAAAAGTTAAATCAAACCATCCCTGCATTGCTATTGGACTCCAATAGTAATTTTAAAATGTTTTCCACAAAAACCATTCGTATAAAATTAAAGACTAATCATAATAACGATAATGTTTCAAAACTTTTAAAAAATGATGATATTATAGAAACTAAAGAAAAATATGGAATTTTGCGAGTAAAAGTAAAGAATATTCATAAAGTTTTGGAAATTGCTAATAAAATTTACGAGTCAGGTATCGCAGAATTTTCAATTCCAGACTTTTATATTCCAATGGAGTTGAACCAAATAGATGACCCTTTGTTTCCTTTTCAGTTTCAAATGCATAATACTGGACAGGTAATAGATGGAGTAGCAGGAAATTCCTACGGAATTTCCAACTTGGTGTGTACTTGCGAAGTTAAGTACTAAACCACGCAACTACTCATACACGAGACCGTCAGACTGCGCAAAAACCCATGATTTAACAATTCTTTTTTTGTGAATAATAGTTGTTTTTTGTATCTTGTAGACACCTCAAAATCAACACCTATGCATCCTATCGATCAAGAAATTGATAGATTCCAACTCTCCATGATGGATTTAGAATCTATGGTAGATCAAAACTCTTATGCACGTTTGGTAGATCTGTTTGTCCAAAGTCTTCCTCTTGAAAAATCAAGAACCTTATTGAATCTATCGGCACAAATCAAGGCATTTGTAGTCGATTTAAAGGACTATTTTGAAAGAGAAATTATACAATTACAGTACTTTTTTGAAAGAAAACAACGGCTTAGAAGTACTGTAAATCGTTATAATATATTAATCTTTAACTGAAATGGGGGGTATTGCGAAGTCTCCCGTTCTACGCAATTTGAGAAAAATTTTGCATTTATACCAATTTTTGGTATATTTGAATTAAATTAGTATCAAAATGAACAAAAACACATCAATATCACTCGGGAATCATTTTGACCAATTCGTACAAAGTAGCATTAGCGATGGACGATTTAAAAATGTTAGTGAAGTTATTCGTGCAGGATTAAGACTTTTAGAAGAAGAAGAAAGTAAAGTGATTGCTTTGAAAAATGCAATTCAAGAAGGAATTGACAGCGGAATTGCTCACGATTTTGATCCAAAAAAACATCTTGAATCACTAAAAGTGAAAAAACACTCGAATGCCTAAATATAAATTAACCAACAAAGCTGTTGTTGATTTATCAAAGATTTGGGAATACACATTTGAGGTTTGGTCGGAAAAACAAGCCGATAAATATTACGATGGACTAATTTCTAATTGTGAAGAAATTGCTGAAAATCCAGATTTAGGAAAAAATTATCAAGGAATATCAAAGAAACTCTTGGGAATAAAATCAAATCGACATATAATATTCTACAGAACTTTAAACAAAGAATATGTTGAGATAACGAGAATATTACACGAAAGAATGGATTTAAAAAAAAGAATTTCAGAATAAAAACTGCGTAGAACACCGTTATCCATTGCGCAACCCTTCTAAAAAAAATAAACCACCTCTTTTAAAAAGAACTGAGCAAAAAAAAACTCTTTTCTTGAAAATTTTAGACACTATATGCCAGGCATAATTTTATAATTAAGCGTTTTTGGTTCATTATTTTTAAACGCCCCCTGTAACGCGCAAAATTGAAGCTTCCAAGACCTCAGTCCTATCGCGTGAAACCTGCTCCTGCAAATTTTGAAGTCGTCGAGGCTTCAATTTCATGACTTAGAGGAACATTATACACCCCATTTATAGGGCAAAAAAACGGTCCTATAAAATTTATTTACAAAAGCGTGTAGAATCGAAAAATATCCTATATTTGCGCTCTCATTAATAACCGAGGTCGAGAACCTCACAAATTAATTATTATGCCAGTAAAAATTAGATTACAAAGACACGGTAAAAAAGGAAAACCTTTTTACTGGATCGTTGCCGCTGATGCACGATCAAAAAGAGATGGTAAATACCTTGAAAAATTAGGAACTTACAATCCAAACTTCAACCCTGCACAAATTGAACTAAATGTAGATGGTACTGTAAAATGGCTTCAAAATGGAGCACAACCTACAGATACTGCTAAGTCAATTTTATCTTACAAAGGGGTCATGTTGAAAAATCACCTAGTTGGTGGAGTTCGTAAAGGCGCTTTAACGGAAGAACAAGCAGAAGCGAAGTTTCAAGCTTGGTTAGAAGATAAAACCAACAAAGTAGACGCTAAGAAAAGTGATTTAGAAAAAGCTAAAGATGCTGAAGCTATTAAAATATTTGAAGCTGAAAAAGCAACCAATGAAGCTCGTATTGCTGCTGCTGCACCTGTTGTAGAAGAAGTAATTGAAGAAGCAGCTCCTATTGTTGAAGAAGCAGCAACGGAAGTTGTAGCGGAAGAAGCAGCACCTGCTGTTGAAGAAGCGGCTCCTGCTGAAGAAGCAACTCCGGAAGCACCAGCTGCGGAAGAAAAATAAAAAAAATAAACTTTTTTTATACCTTTAAAACCTGGCACTTTTTGTCAGGTTTTTTTTATGAAACATCCATAACGAAAACTTGAATTGAATCATGACAAAAGAAGACTGTTTTTATTTAGGGAAAATCGTGAAAAAATATAGTTTCAAAGGGGAACTTTTGGCGAAACTAGACACCGATCAACCAGACATCTATGAAAACTTAGATGCCATTTTTATTGAAGTCAATGGTACGTTGATTCCTTTTTTTATTGAAAAATCGCAATTACATAAATCGGATTTACTCCGACTCAAGTTTGATGATGTCACCAACGAAGCCGATGCCGATGCGTTGATGAAATGCCACCTCTACTTACCTTTAGATTTACTTCCAAAACTAGAGGGCACGAAGTTTTATTTTCATGAAATTATTGGCTTTCAACTCAACGATGAAAATTTTGGCCCTGTAGGCACTGTGAAAGGCGTGAATGACACCACTTCTCAAGCCCTGTTTGAGGTGGACCGTGATGGAATCGAAATCCTGATTCCTATGAATGACGATTTTATAACAAAATTAGATCGCGCGACCAAAACAATCACGGTCAATACCCCGCCTGGTTTGATCGAATTATATTTAGAGTAATGTCGAAACCTTTTCGATTTAAACACTTTAGCGTTGCGCAAGATCGCTGTGCGATGAAAATTGGAACCGATGCTGTATTATTAGGCGCTTGGGCAAATATAGACTCGCATCCCAACTCAATCTTAGATATTGGAGCAGGCACTGGGATTTTGGCACTCATGATGGCCCAACGAAGCTCAGCCGAACTAATTGATGCCATTGAACTTGACGATGCCGCCTATGAGCAATGTGTTCATAATTTTGAAGCTTCGGATTGGGGCGATCGGTTATTTTGCTACCATGCGTCTTTAGAAGAATTTACAGAAGAAATCGAGGACACCTATGAGCTCATCATTTCGAATCCGCCTTTTTATACCGACTCCTATAAAACCGACAACGACGAACGAAATCGAGCGCGCTTTGAAGATGCGATGCCCTTCCATGAGTTGCTGAAATCGGTTTCAAGACTACTTTCACAAACGGGTCAATTTAATGTGATCGTTCCATATAGTGAAGAATCTTCGTTTATCGAGTTGGCAAAAAAAGAGCAGCTCTATCCGAATAATATCTTACATATAAGAGGCCAAAAATCGAGTCCTATAAAACGAAGTTTGATGCGTTTTACATTTCAAGAAAAGGCAATTGAACGGAGCGAACTCACCATTGAAATCGCACGCCACCAGTACACACAAGAATATACATCGTTGACGAAAGATTTTTATTTAAAATTGTAAAATTATCAAGCGGAATAAGTAAATTTGTATAAATGGTATGTAATTCTCATTTATTTTGAATAAAATTGAATTAAACCCAAAAAAGAACGATGAAAGCAGATTTATTTGAAGCACCCGATTATTACAATTTAGATGATTTATTATCTGAAGAACACAAACTCGTCAGAAGTGCCGCACGGGATTGGGTTAAAAGAGATGTGTCTCCAATTATAGAAGACTATGCACAAAGGGCCGAATTTCCAACTCAAATTATTGGAGGTTTAGCAGAAATTGGAGCCTTTGGCCCGTACATCCCCGTCGAATATGGTGGCGCAGGATTGGATCAAATATCCTATGGATTAATTATGCAAGAAATTGAACGTGGCGATTCGGGCGTTCGAAGTACGGCTTCGGTTCAATCGTCCTTAGTGATGTATCCCATTTGGAAGTATGGAAATGAAGCACAACGCCAAAAATATTTACCAAAACTCGCCAGCGGCGAATGGATTGGTTGTTTTGGACTGACTGAACCCGACCATGGGAGTAACCCAGGTGGTATGACCACAAATTTTAAGGATATGGGCGACCATTATCTATTAAATGGTGCTAAAATGTGGATCTCAAATTCCCCAATTGCACAACGTGGCCGTCGTGTGGGCAAAAAATGAAGAAGGTCGAATTCACGGACTCCTAGTAGAACGTGGCATGGAAGGATTTACAACCCCTGAAACACACAACAAATGGTCGTTAAGAGCAAGCTCTACAGGCGAACTTATTTTTGATAATGTCAAAATTCCAAAAGAAAATTTACTCCCTAATAAATCTGGACTCGGCGCACCATTAGGCTGCTTAGATTCTGCACGTTACGGAATCGCTTGGGGTGCCATTGGTGCCGCGATGGACTGTTATGACACCGCCTCTAAGATATAGTAAAGAACGGATTCAGTTTGGCAAACCCATCGGTCAATTTCAATTACAACAAAAGAAACTTTCAGAAATGATTACCGAAATCACCAAAGCCCAATTATTAACATGGCGCTTAGGAGTTTTAAGAAATGAGGATCGCGCAACGACCGCACAAATATCAATGGCCAAACGAAATAATGTCGATATGGCGATAAAAATTGCACGTGAAGCCCGTCAGATGTTAGGCGGCATGGGTATTAGCGGAGAATACAGCATTATGCGTCATTCTATGAATTTAGAAAGCGTGATTACATACGAAGGCACACACGATATCCATTTATTAATTACCGGATTTGACATCACTGGTTTAAACGCATTTAAGTAACTTGAGCAACCCAAATCTCAATGTCCACAAAACACCGATTAGATAAAGCCTATAACACTGCAAAAATCATCCCGTTTGATGATGACAGTAAATTCATTTTATTCAGCGATTGCCACGTGGTGACAATAGTTTTGCGGATGATTTTGCACATAACAGAGATGTATATGTACACGCTTTAACGCATTATTTAGAAGCTGGATTTAGCTATTGTGAATTAGGCGATGGCGACGAACTTTGGGAAACTCAAAAGTTTGAGTCTATCTTTCAGGCCCACAAAGACGTTTATCTGTTATTGAAAAAATTTCATGACGCCAAGCGGCTGCACATGATTTGGGGAAATCATGACATGGTTTATAAAAACCCATCGTATGTCCAAAAAAATTTATCAACCTATTTTGATAAAGAAACTGGAGAAAAAGTCGATTTATTTCCAGGGATTGAATACCATGAAAGCATTCGATTAGAACACAAAATAACCAAACAAATTCTATTTTTAACCCACGGACATCAAGCCGATTGGTGGAACTATATTTTTTGGCGATGGAGTCGGTTTTTAGTGCGATTTTTGTGGAAACCGCTGAATCTTATGGGAGTATCTGACCCGACCAGTCCAGCAAAAAATCACAAAGAATTAATCAAAATAGAACGTCGAGCCAAAAAATGGATCACCGAAAACAAGAATAGTTTCATCATTACTGGACATACCCACCGCCCACGATTTCCACAACCCGGAGACATTCCGTTTTTTAATGATGGTAGTTGTGTACACCCAAGAAGTATTACTGGGCTCGAAATTGTGAAAGGTTCAATTAGCTTAATCAAGTGGCATGTTTCCGCTAATAAAGAAGGAATTTTACAAATTATAAAAACTACCCTCGAAGGACCCGTGAATTTAAGCGCCTATCAATAACTAGTCCTCTGGCGCTAGTTCAATTTCAAGACCTTCCATTTCGGGGGTGATTTGAATCTGACATCCCAAACGACTGTTGGGTTTGACATTAAACGCTTCACTGAGCATCGCTTCTTCTTCATCTTGCATTTCGCGCAACGGATGCTCTGTTAAAACATAACATTGACAAGAAGCACACATGGCCATCCCGCCACAAATCCCAATGGTGCCTTCAGGAGCTAATTCATATAACCGAACCACTTCCATGATGTTCAAAGCCATATCCGTTGGAGCTGCTATTTGGTGTAATTTCCCATCACGATCTGTGATTTTTATTTGTACGTCTTGATCCATTAATTTATTGATTTTACAACGGCTTTGGGGGCTTCTTTACGAGTGCCATCAAAACCATCAATCCCACTTACAGTGGTATATTTTAATACATAGCGTTTGCCAGGATTTATAATTTGATAAGCCGCTTGACACATGAGAGTCGCTTCATGAAATCCGCAGAGAATCAGTTTGAGTTTTCCTGGATAGGTATTCACATCGCCAATCGCAAAGATGCCTGGAATATTGGTTTGATAGTCCAACGCATTATTAACTTTAATGGCATTTTTTTCAATTTCCAGACCCCAATCGCCAATAGGTCCCAATTTTGGAGACAACCCAAATAGCGGTATAAAGCAATCTGTTTCAATGGTTACAGGCGATTCTCCTGATTTGGTCACCTCGATCGCTTGGAGTTGTGTCTCACCTATCAATCCTGTGACTTCCGCAGGCGTAATCAGGGTAATGAGTCCTTTATTTTTTAACTCTTGAACTTTATCTACCGAATCCAAAGCACCACGAAACTCGTTTCGACGGTGGATTAGAGTGACATCACTCGCAACGTCACTCAAAAAAATAGCCCAATCCAATGCAGAGTCGCCTCCACCAGAAATAACTACTTTTTTGTTGCGATAGACTTCAGGGTCTTTAATCATATAGGCCACCCCTTTATCTTCATAAAATTCTATGTTTTCAAGAAGTGGTTTACGAGGCTCAAAACTTCCAAGTCCTCCAGCAATGGTCACCACAGGTGCGTTGTGTTGCGTGCCTTTATTGGTCGTGACGATAAAAGAGCCGTCGGTTTGTTTTTCAATGGTTTCAGCGCGTTCGCCCAACGTAAAACCGGGCTCAAATTGTTTGCATTGCTCCAATAGTTTTTCAGTGAGATCGCCCGCCAAAATTTCTGGATAAGCTGGAATATCGTATATCGGTTTTTTGGGATAAATTTCAGAACATTGGCCACCTGCTTGTGGCAAAGCATCAATTAAGTGGCACTTTAACTTTAGAAGACCCGCTTCAAAAACTGTAAATAACCCAGTTGGGCCAGCTCCAATAATTAAGATATCGGTCGTAATCATTTAGACTTCAATATTTATAACAGATTGTATTTGTGGGGCATATTTTTTGATGGTCATTTCTACCCCCGATTTGAGTGTCATTTGATTGACACTACACGATGAGCAGGCACCTACTAACTGCACTTTAACTATTTCGTCATTTTCGATGGCAATAAGGTTGATGTTGCCGCCATCATTTTGCAGAAATGGTCGGATTTCATCCAATGCTTTTTCAACGTTTAGTCTAAGATCTTCTGAACTCATTTGCTTTATTTTTTTACCGCAGAACACCCTGCCATCGTGGTTATTTTAATTGCATCTGTCGGAGGTAATGCCGTATTTCTACGGACGACTTCTTGCGCTACATTTTGAGTGATTTTATTAAAGGCTTCTTCAATAGGTGTGGATGTTTGCATGGCTGCAGGACGGCCTAAATCGCCTGCTTCTCGAACACTCTGAACTAAAGGAATTTCGCCTAAAAAAGGAATGTTTAAATCGTCTGCTAAATACTTAGCACCTTCTTTGCCGAATATGAAATATTTGTTATCAGGTAATTCCTTAGGAGTAAAATAGGCCATATTTTCGATGATCCCTAAAACAGGTACATTTATACTTTCTTGCTGAAACATAGCTACCCCTTTTCGGGCATCGGCAAGCGCCACTGTTTGTGGGGTACTCACCACTACCGCACCAGTAATTGGTAAGGACTGCATGATACTCAGATGAATATCTCCTGTTCCCGGCGGTAAATCGATGAGAAGGAAATCTAAGTTTCCCCAAGCAGCATCAAAAATCATTTGATTTAATGCTTTGGAAGCCATGGGTCCTCTCCAAACCACCGCTTGATCGGGTTTGGTGAAAAATCCAATGGATAAAATTTTAACGCCATAATTTTCAACGGGTTTCATTTTAGATTTTCCATCTACATTGACTGCCAATGGTTTTTCGTTTTGAACATCAAACATAATGGGAATCGATGGCCCATAAATATCTGCATCTAAAATCCCTACTTTAAATCCCATTTTGGAAAGTGTAACCGCAAGGTTAGAGGTTACGGTCGATTTACCAACCCCGCCTTTACCTGAAGCAACCGCTATTATATTTTGAATCCCAGGAATTGATTTCCCTTTGATTTCATTTTTAGGTTGTGTTGGAGCATCCACTTTTACGTTGACCTGCACCTTAGCTTTGGCATAGACCAACTCGTGAATTGTTTTGAGGATGTCTACTTCCGTTCGTTTTTTGGCCTGTAAAGTTGGGTTGCTAATGGTGATGTCAATGATTACCTCATCGGCAAAAACCATTATATTTTTGACCGCCTGGCTTTCAATCATATTCTGACCTTCGCCTGGGACTGTTATCGTTTTGAGCGCTTGCTCTATGTCTTGTTTGTTAAATTTCAAAGTCACTAATTTAGATGGATTCTAAAGTACAAATATACTGTGAAATGTTTTAAAATAGAAGAGGATTATAGGAAATGATGCTCTTTGAGACTAGAGTTCTTTGGCAGGGTCCCAAAACACAGAATCAAATTGTTGAATTTGATTCTTAATAACCTCAACACCTTCGTTTTCTAACAACTGCTGCATCAGGTTTGTCCCCTCAAAATGATGTTTCCCTGTGAGCAGTCCTTTGCGATTCACTACGCGGTGTGCCGGAACGTCTTTGCCATGGGAGGCCGTCATTGCATAGCCAACCATTCGAGCACTACGGGCTGCACCAAGATAAGTGGCAATAGCACCATAACTGGTCACACGACCCACTGGAATTTGACGTGCAACGTCGTAGCATTTATCAAAAAAATGAGGCGCCTTTGACATACAAACTATGGGGTTTTTAGAATATTTATCAACGTAGTGATCGCAATCACCGCTGTAATAATTCCTATGCTGTAATTCATCCATTTTTGAGATGATATTTTAGAATTTTTAATTTTGTCAAAAAACAAAATATAAATATAAAGGGTGATAAAGGTTCCCGTCATGGCCCCGGCTACATAGGTAGAAATCGATATGTTATCTAAATAAAGCCATTGATACGACACCAAGGTCGTCACCATATAGGCTTGGTAAGGAATCGGAAAAACGTTTAACGCAGACATCAATAACCCCTGAAAAAAACGACTTTTTTTACTTTTTGAAGCCCCCATTTCATGGATATTATCCTCGCTTTTAGCGACGAGAAAAAAGTAAATTGAGATTAAAATAAAAAGAACCAATGCAACACGCTTTAATATATCGATCACATCGGGGTGTTGACTTAAGTACTTCGCAAAAACTGCTGCTAAATAGGTTTGAACAGCCACAATCAAACAAACGCCGATTGAAAAGACAAAGCCTCTAGTATGGCCTTCTTTTAAACTAATTTTAGCCGCCGTCATATTGAGCATTCCAGGTGGAATGACTCCAATAAAGGCGATGCATAAGCCCAACATAAATACAATTGAAATCGACACGCTTTATTTAATTTTGAATCTAATATACGTAATTGCTTTTTGAGTCGCTAAATACTGATTTTCATAAAATGTTTGAATGGCCGTTACTTCTTCGGGACTGCCTTCCTGACGGTACACATCGTGATTGGCATATTGCACTTCATGCCCCTGACCATGCAAAAGCCCCAAGGTGTAGCCATGCATAAATTCGCTGTCCGTTTTTAGATGCACAATTCCGGCATCATTTAAAATATTTTTATAGCGTTTCAAAAACAAATCGTTGGTCATTCGATGTTTGGTTCGCTTGTATTTTATTTGAGGATCTGGAAATGTAATCCATATTTCATCAATTTCATTGGTGGCAAATAGGTTTTCAACCAGTTCTATTTGGGCACGAATAAAAGCCACATTGGGAAGTTCATTTTCAATGGCGGTCTTAGCTCCTCTCCAAAATCGAGCGCCTTTGATATCAATACCGATAAAATTTTTGTTTGGATACCGCTCGGCTAGGCCAACGGTGTACTCGCCTTTCCCACAACCCAATTCTAAAACTAATGGATTTTTGTTTTTAAAAAACTGCTCATTCCATTGCCCTTTTAACGGATATTCTGCATCGACCAATTCTTCGCGTTTGGGTTGAAACACATTGTGAAAGGTGTTGTTTTCGTTGAATCGTTTGAGTTTATTTTTACTGCCCACTTGAATTGATTTTTGTCAAAAATACGGAAAAGAACGCTGGATTATTGGTTTTGTTTTTGAAGTGTGAAAGAAAATTCACTCCCAATACCAAATTTACTTTCGACATAGATTTTTTCGTCGTGTGCTTCGATGATATGTTTCACAATCGACAATCCAAGACCGGAACCCCCTTCTTTTCTAGAACCACTTTTGTCGACTCGATAAAATCGTTCAAACAAACGCGTCAAATGCTTGGCTTCAACCCCTTCCCCATTATCGGTTACACGAACAATCATTTTTTCCGAGTTCAAATCTTCCACACTAATTTCGGTGGTGCCATTTTGATGTCCATATTTAATAGAGTTGACCACCAGATTGGAAAGCACTTGCTGAATGCGATCGCGATCGGCATGTACCATCACTGGAGCAGGATAGTCTTTATCTAATATTAAGGAAATGTTTTTTTTCTCTGCTTTAATTTCGAGTAAATCAAACACATTGGTGATCGTCTCAAGAATATTAAAGGTTTCAATTGTCAGATTTGCATCTCCTACTTCGAGCTTGGTGATCATATCTAAATCCTTTACAATATAAATCAATCGATCGACCCCTTTATCGGCGCGTTTTAGATATTTATCTCTTATTTTTGGATCGTCGGCAGCGCCTTCTATTAAGGTCGAAATATAGCCTTGAACTGTAAAAAGAGGGGTTTTGAGTTCATGAGAGACATTGCCAATAAACTCTTTTCGATATTCCTCTCGAATTTTTAAAGCTTCGAATTCTAATTTCTTATTTTTAGCATAGGAGTCTATTTCCTTCGACAAACTGGCCATATCGGTGGTGATTGGACTTTGGTTAAAAGGAGCCGATTCTAAAAGTGTAAGATCTTTATAAATATTTTTAATGCTATTAAAGATAAAAGTTTCGAGTCGTAAATGAAGGATGAAAAAGGTGAAAATATAGGAACAAATAAACCAGTAAAAAAGAAAGGATGCATCAATTTCATAAAACATATACAGAAAAATACTCAATAAAAATGTGTGTAAGCCTGTGATGAATAAGGCGGTAACCATCGAGAATTTATGCGAATTTTTAGTCATCAGAATTGAAACTTATAGCCGACCCCTTTGATTGTTTTAAAGGAATCATCTCCGATTTTTTCACGTAGTTTTCGGATGTGCACATCAATGGTTCTGCCGCCTACTACGACTTCATTTCCCCAGACTTTATCGAGAATCTCTTCTCTTTTAAATACTTTCCCAGGCTTAGAGGCGAGTAACGACAGCAATTCAAACTCTTTTCGTGGCAACACAATTTCGACGTCTTTGTGTATAATTTTATAGGCTTCTCTATCAATTGTGAGGTCACCAAGAGTTAGAACCTCCGAGTTTTCAACAGGCGGTGACCCATGGCGTCTTCTTAATAACGACTTAATTTTACTGACCAACACTTTGGGCTTGATGGGCTTTGTGATGTAATCATCGGCACCCGCTTCAAATCCAGCGACTTGAGAATAATCTTCGCCACGTGCGGTTAAAAAAGTAATGATGGTTTCTTTTATTTCGGGAATGGTTCGGATTTGTGCGCACGCTTCAATGCCATCCATTTCAGGCATCATCACATCCATGATAATTAAATGAGGTTGGTTTTTTTTGGCTTGTTTTACCGCTTCTAAACCATTTGCAGCGGTTAAAACAGTGTAGCCTTCTGCCAAAAGATTATAACTCAGAATTTCTAAGATGTCTGGCTCGTCATCAACCAACAAAATTTTAATGGATTCGTTGCTCATTATAATGTATCTAATTAGTTCATAAAGATATAAAAATTAAATCCTGTAACGAAACATATAAATTTAATAACCATTTAGTAACAACTTCGTAATGTTAATATAACGAACCCAGAATCTCATAAATTGTTGACAGTTACTTAATAAGTAAGTATAAACTAATTTAATATTTGTTTAATATTTCATACATTTGGGTAAACAAAATTAAACCAATAATTATGAAAAAAATTTACGTATTACTTTTATCATTGACTATTACGAGCTTGTCTTTTGGGCAGACGACTGGAGACATCGCGTTTATAGGCTTCAATGCAGATGGATCGGATGATATAGCTATTGTAGTCTTAGCTGATATCGCTGCAAACACAACTATTTACATTACTGACAACGAAGTTAATGGACTAGCCCTCGCTGACACAAACGAAGGTGAACTCACTTGGGTAACAGGTGCAGATATAATTACTTCAGGAACGGTAGTCACTTTTACAGACTTATCCACAGGAACTAGTTCTGTGGTCTCTCACGGTTCAATTTCAGAAGGTAATTCATTTAATTTATCAGGTGGTGGAGATGCCGTTTTTATGTTCTTAGGAACTGACGCCAGTACCCCTACTGTATTTTTAGCAGGAGTTCAAAACGCATCTGGAGTTGCAGGCACACTTGAAGGATCTGGACTCACTGATGGATCAACTTTTTTTACTTTCACAAATTCTGGTAGTCCCGATGGAGGATACTACTCAGGAGATAGAGATACCCAAGCAGCGTTCACAGATTATATCAACCTAATTTCTATTCCAGCTAACTGGACAACAGAAACCTCTAATGGAGAATTAGTTTTACCGTTTGTAAATACTCCTTTTACATTAGGCACACCATCACCAACAATTGTAATAACTTCCCCAGCTGACTCGACAGTTTATATCCCTGAGACTTCCACTGTTGAAGTTACATGGAGTTCTCTTAACGCCTCTGCAAGCGATACAGTGACTGTAACCGTAATTGAGGGTATGTCGTATACGGACACTCCCAACGCTACCAGTCCTTTTAGCATCACTGTTCAAGAAGGTGGGGCTTATACGGTTACTACAGAGTTAAAAAACAGTCTTGGAGACGTGCTTGACACGGACACTACCAGCTTTAGCGTCGGAGTTCTACAAGTCGTTGCAAACATCACAGCTCTAAGAGCAGATGTAGTCGCTAACGGTCCAGATGGTTTTTATGAAATTACCGAGGGGTCGTTACTAACACACAAAGATGGATATAAAGGTAAAAAATGGTTTCAAGATGCTACGCCATCTGGAATTTATATTTATGATGCAGAAGACGTAATTGCAACTACTTACAACGTAGGAGACATGGTTTCTGGATTAAAAGGTAAGGCCGTAATTGTAAATGGAGTCCTTCAATTACATCCTACAGAAGATTCTGGAGTAATTGCTTCTTCTGATAATGCTGTGGTTGCACAAACAGTCACTATTGCAGGCTTCAATGCAGCTCCTAGCGATTATGAATCAACATTCATTAACTTTGAGAATGTCACGTTTAGTGCTGGAGATGGTGCCGCTGTTTTTGCAACTGGACAAAATTACGTTTTGGCTCAAGGACAAGCAGAAACTGTTGTTCGTACTGAATTTTACGGCGCAGATTATATTGGTGAGATCATCCCATCAACAGAACTTGCGAATGTTTCAGGAATCGCTGGCGCATATAATGGAACTGCACAATTGTATGTTAGAAATCTTGCAGACCTTACAACACTATCTGCAGGACAATTTGAAGTTTCGAAATTTAACTTATTCCCTAACCCATCTAAAAGTGATTTTGTAAACATCACTTCAACTGGTTCCGGAGCAATGCAAGCCGCTATATTTGACATTCTTGGAAAACAAGTGATCAATACAACGGTATCAAACAAGCGTATAAATATTTCTACGCTTCATACAGGGATTTATATTGTAAAGCTGACGCAAGGGGCAGCAACAACGACTAAAAAATTGATTATCCAATAATCTCATTTTTATAATACTCAAAAAGAGCGTTGCCAAATGGTAACGCTCTTTTTATTTTTAGCTATTTTTGTGATGGACTATTTCACAATATGAGCATCAACGATTCAATTTTTAACATCCAATCCGAAGCCGATTTTAAAGCCGTTGCTTTAAACGTTTTCAAATTTCAATTTGAACACAATACAGTGTATCGTTCCTTTTGTGATTTACTCTACAAACATCCGAGCGATGTGACCACCATAGAACAGATTCCATTTTTACCAATTGAATTTTTTAAAACTCGTAACATTGTATCTACCAAGCAACTCGCAGAAGCTACCTTTACAAGCAGCGGCACCACTGGAAGTCGTGTGAGTAAGCATTTTGTGAGTGATTTAGCCATTTACAAACAGAGCTTTAGACGAGGTTTTGAATCGTTTTACGGCCCCATTAAAGACTATACTGTATTGGCTTTACTCCCTTCTTATTTGGAACGAGAAGGCTCGTCTTTGGTTTACATGGCAAATGACATGATTGAACAGTCCAAACAGCCTGAAAGCGGATTTTATTTGCATGATTTAGAAGCCTTAAAAAACACCTTATTGAAGCTGGAGTCCAAAGGTCAAAAAACCTTACTTGTGGGAGTTTCGTATGCCTTATTAGATTTGATGGAAGCATATTCATTCAACTTAAAACACACCATTGTCATGGAAACCGGCGGCATGAAAGGCCAACGTAAAGAACTGGTAAAATCGGAGTTACATGCGCTTTTAAAAAATGGATTTGGCGTGGACACGATTCATAGCGAATACGGGATGACGGAGTTGTTGTCACAAGCCTACTCTAAAGGAAATGGCGTGTTTGAGACGCCCCCATGGATGAAAATTTTAACAAGAGACCCCGAAGATGCACTTTGCATTCAGCCGATTGGAAAATCGGGCGGTATTAATGTGATTGATTTGGCAAATATTAATTCGTGTGCGTTTATTGCCACGCAAGATTTAGGTAAAATGAAGCCAGATGGGACTTTTGAAGTTTTAGGCCGATTTGATCAATCCGATATTAGAGGCTGTAATTTGATGGTGCTTTAAACTACTCGGATAATAAAAGTGCTACGTTTTCCGCGATTGATAATCACATACGTATCATTAATCAAGTCCGTGCTAGAAATTTTATAGGCCTCCCCTACTTTTTCTTTGTTTACTGAAATCGAATTCTCTTTTAAGGCGCGACGTGCTTCGCCATTAGAGGCTAAAAAGTTGGTTTCTGCCGACAACGCAGCAATCATATCCAATCCAGATTCTAAAAGTGATTTTGAAATATCGGCCGTTGGCACGCCTTCAAAAACATCTAAAAACGTGGCTTCATCCAAAGTTTGAATGTCTGCTTTAAACGATTTACTGTATAAAATAGTGGATGCTTTTTCGGCATTTTCAAAATCTGCCTGACTGTGAACCATGGTGGTGATTTCTTGAGCCAGTCGTTTTTGAAGCTGTCTTAAATGCGGTTGTTCTGTATGGGTTTCAATAAGCGATTTGATCTCTTCTTCCCCTAAAAACGTAAATATTTTAATATACTTTTCAGCATCATCATCGCTGGAGTTTAACCAATATTGATAAAATTTATAAGGCGAAGTTCGTTTGGCATCTAGCCACACGTTTCCGCCTTCACTTTTACCAAACTTAGACCCATCCGATTTGGTGATTAAAGGACAAGTAATGGCAAATCCTTTTCCATTCCCCACCCGTCTGATCAGTTCTGTTCCAGTGGTGATGTTTCCCCATTGGTCGCTTCCTCCCATTTGAATGGTACAGTCATGCGCTTTGAATAAATGCAGAAAATCATAGCCTTGCACCAATTGATAGGTGAATTCGGTAAAACTCATTCCGTCCGAACTTTCGGCTGAAATTCTATTTTTAACAGAATCTTTGGCCATCATATAATTGACGGTGATGTGTTTTCCAACATCTCTAATAAACTCTAAAAATGAAAAATCTTTCATCCAGTCGTAATTATTGACAAGGACAGCGGCATTGGTTTCGCCGTTATCAAAATCTAAAAAATGAGCGAGTTGTTTTTTGATGGCTTCTTGATTGTGACGCAGTGTTTTTTCATCCAAAAAGTTGCGTTCTGTCGATTTTCCTGAGGGATCTCCAATCATTCCCGTTGCACCGCCAACCAATGCAAACGGCTTATGACCACATTGTTGGTAATGTGCCAAGAGCATAATTGGGACCAGGTTTCCAATGTGTAGCGAATCGGCAGTTGGGTCAAAACCCACATAAGCACTTCTCATTTGTTCTAATAAATGTGCTTCTGCGCCGGGCATCACATCATGAATCATTCCTCTCCAACGCAATACTTCAATAAAATTACTGGCCATTATCATATATTTAATTAAGACAAAGATAACAGATTCATTAGTGATCAGAAAAGAAAAAATAGTAATTTAGTGGTATGATATTAGTCACCGGAGGCACAGGGTTAGTAGGAAGTCATTTGTTGTTTGAACTCAGCAAATCTCAACAAAAAATTCGCGCCATCTATCGTCGTAAAGAAACCATTGAAAAAGTTCGAACCATTTTCTCTTATTATACGGATACTATTGACGAGCAATTTAACAGGATTGAATGGGTGGAAGCCGATTTAAATGACATCCCACAACTTACGGAAGCATTTGTAGGCATCACGCATGTGTACCATTGTGCGGCGCTGATTTCATTTGCGCCAAACGATTATTATCTCCTGAGAAGTACCAATGTTGTTGGGACACAAAACATTGTCAATCTTTGCATCCTTAACGCCATTCAAAAGCTTTGCTATGTCAGTTCAGTAGCGACGATGGGGCATGATCCTGTGAAAATAACAGAGGAAACTACCTGGTATTCAGACGAAATTAAAAACGTGTATGCCATTACAAAACAGGAAGCCGAAATGGAAGTTTGGCGAGGGATTCAAGAAGGAGTTCCGAGTGTGATTGTAAATCCAGGGGTGATTATTGGGCCTGGCTTTTTCAAATCTGGAAGTGGACTTTTGTTTAAGCTAGTCCACAAAGGACTCAAATACAATACTGCCGGGGTTTCTGGGTATGTCGATGTGATTGATGTCATAAAAAGCATGTTGCTATTAATGAATAGCGAGATCGAAAATGAGCGTTATATTTTGGTAGGTGAAAATATTTCGTTTTTAGATTTCACAGCGCTGATCTCAAAAGAATTTGGCATGATTCCTCCCAAAAAAATAGTGCCTAGTTGGATGCTTTCTATCGGATGGAATCTCGATTGGCTGAAGCATAAATTAACAGGTAAAAAGCGACATTTAACTAAAAACCTTTGTAAAACTTTAGGTCAGAAAAATTATTACAGCGCTGAGAAATTTTTAGAAAACCAGAGGGGTTTTAAATTCAAACCTATTTCAGTGGCCGTTTCAGAAGTGTGTCAAATTTTTTTAGAGGACGTTTGAGTTTAGATTCCAGTTTTAGTTTCCGATCACGTCTTAGACTGTCTGAACTTTCTTCAATACTTTTTTTGATAGAATCTTTTATGCGTTTCTGATTTTCAATTATGGTTTCATAAGCCGTTTTCTTGGCGTTCAACTTCAAATCCAATCGATCGTAAATAGACTTATAGGCTTCTCTTTTATTAGTGTAATAATTATTACTTTCAGCAAACTGAAGACTGTCAATCTTATATTTAGTGTAAATATACTCTTTGGGGTTTTGGATGTTATTTTCGAGCAGTTGTTTATTCACGCCTTTGGCAGAATTTATAATCATGACATCATACAAAATATCGACCATTTGATCCTCAGAAATCAAATTATTTGGTTTTTTTATCGCTGTATTTCCACAAGACATAAAAATGAAGAAACTTCCTATGATAATCGATTTTTTCATCTGTTAAATGTTAAACGCATAGCTGCTTTTTGATTTGTAAAATTCCCGTTTTCATACACAATCGTCCCATTTAAAATGGTATGAGTCACTCGCGATTTAAAGGTCGAGCTTTCAAATGGCGACCATCCACATTTATATAGAATATTGTCTTTATTGACCGTCCATGGGTTGTTTGGTTTTATCAAAACTAAATCGGCAAAATACCCTTCTCTGATATACCCTCTTTTTTCAATTTGAAATAAAATTGCTGGATTATGACACATTTTTTCAACCATCTTTTCGATCGAAATTTTACCATTATGATGGGCTTCCATCATAGCGACTAAACCATGTTGCACTAAAGGACCACCAGACGGTGCTTTGATATAATTATTTGACTTTTCTTCTAATGTATGCGGCGCATGATCGGTTGCAATGACATCAATTTTATCATTTAGAAGGGCCTTCCATAGCGCAGCTCTGTCTTTGGCTGTTTTTACGGCTGGATTCCACTTGATTAAAGTGCCCTTTTTATCATAGTCTTCATCAGAAAACCAAAGGTGGTGTATACAAACCTCAGCGGTAATTTTTTTGTCTTTTAAGGCTTTTTTATTTGAAAACAAGGCCGTCTCTTTGGCGGTTGACAGGTGAAAAACATGCAATCGAGCGCCTGTTTTTTTTGCCAAGGCAATTGCTTTTGACGATGAAATATAACAAGCCTCAGCGCTTCTAATTTCGGGATGAAATTTCACTGGAATGTCATCACCATAGGTTTCCATATAGCGCGCCGTGTTTTGTTTGATGGTATCTTCATCCTCACAATGCACCGAAATTAATAAATCTGTACTTTTAAAAATTTTCTCTAAAACTTCTGGATTATCGACCAACATGTTCCCTGTAGAAGATCCTAAAAAGAGTTTTAATCCTGCAACTTTTAGGGGGTCTACTTTTAGAATTTCGTCCAAATTGTCATTGGTGCCACCAAACATAAAAGAATAGTTTGCAGAGGATGTTTTTTGGGCGATCTGAAATTTAGCTTCTAATTTATCAATCGTAGTGGCTTGTGGATTGGTATTTGGCATTTCGATAAAAGAAGTGATTCCTCCTGCAATGGCTGCTCTAGATTCCGTTTCAATCGTAGCTTTGTGCGTTAAGCCAGGCTCTCTAAAGTGCACTTGGTCATCAATGACTCCAGGAATAAGATAATTATTCTCGGCATCAATCACCGTAACGTTGGAGTTTTTGACACTAATAGAGCTTGAAATTTCTTTGATGATTTGATCCTCAATTAACACATCGCCTTCGAAAATGGTTCCTTCGTTAACAATACGCGCATTTTTTATGAGTAGTGTTTGTTTATGCATTTATGATGTTCCTAAAATTGTTTTTAATCGCATTTGAACAACGCCAAATACAGCTTCTGATATTATGCCTTTACTTAGCTTGGAAACTCCGTAGCGTCGATCGGTAAAGATAATTGGGATTTCTTGGATATTAAAGTTTTTCTTGTAAACGTTGTATTTCATTTCAATTTGAAATGCATAGCCTATAAATTTGATCGCCTCTAAATCGAGTGCTTCTAAAACAGAACGCTTATAACACACAAAACCGGCCGTCGGGTCGAGAATTTTCATTCCAGTGATGAGTCGAACGTATAAAGAGGCGCCATAGGAGAGTAAGACTCTAGACAAAGGCCAATTAACAACATTCACCCCTTTGATGTATCGAGAACCTACCGTCATATCTGCTTTTTGATCCTTACAAGCTTTGTAGAGTCGAATTAAATCCTTCGGGTCGTGAGAAAAATCTGCGTCCATCTCAAAAATAAATTCGTAATCACGTTCTAAACTCCATTTAAAACCCTCAATATATGCAGTTCCTAGACCCTGCTTTCCACTTCGTTTTAGTAAAAAGATACGGTTGGCGTATTTTTGTTGAAGCGCTTCTACTTTTTGAGCCGTTTGATCGGGTGAATTATCATCCACAATCAAAACATGAACCTGATTATTCTGGGAAAATACAGCATGTATAATTGCTTCAATATTTTCAATCTCGTTGTAAGTAGGGATGATGACAACAGCGTCTTTCATTCAGCAGAAATTTTAGCAAAAGTAAGTTATTTTTAGCTCACTCATTTTATAAATATTCTTCTTAGCTTTGTATATGCTTAGAGAAGTCTTATTTAACGATTGGTACACTACAGTTATTGTGGCTAGCTTAGCCATCGTTGTAAGTGCAAAATTACTCAATGTAAATCGATTTTCAGACTTTTTAAGACTCATTGGAAACTCAAATTACTTGAGAATATATTTAAAAGATCACAAATTTCTGGATCCTTTTGATGTGTTATTGTTTTTAAATTTTTGCATAAACGCGGTACTAATTGCCATATGCATTTACAGTAATTTTATAGGGAACATCGAATTAAATGGGGCATTATTTTTTCGATTATTAGTGTTTTTTATGGGGGGCATCTTACTGAAGATTTTAATAGAACTAGGGGTTGGCTATTTATTTGAAATTAAAAAATTGATTCATGGTTATGTGTTTCAGCAAATTAGTTTTATCAACTTCTTAGGCGTTGTTTTACTTCCTTTAAATTCTTTGATGATTTTTGGCTTTCCTAATAACAGAGCTCTTTTAATTGGAATTTTAATACTTTCCGGCCTAATTCTCTTAGTCGGATTCATTAAATCAATCAAATTCTATCAAAAACTACTTATGGATAATTTCTTTTATTTTATTTTGTATCTTTGCACTCTCGAAATTGGACCATACATATTAATGTGGAAGCTGTTTTCGTAAGACATAAATTAACATTTTAGAGTAATTGATCTATGAAAGTAAAAACCATTTTGGTGTCTCAACCCGAACCAAAAGTTGAAAACTCTCCATACTTTGACTTACAAGATAGTCAAAAAGTGAAAATTGATTTTCGTCCTTTTATTCATGTCGAAGGACTCACAGCTAAACAGGTTCGATTACAAAAAGTTGATTTTTCAAGTTATTCTGCTATAATTTTGACCAGTAGAAATGCTGTAGATCATTTTTTTAGAGTTGCAGAAGAAATGCGTTTTAAAGTTCCAGACAGTATGAAGTATTTCTGTCAATCGGAAGCTGTGGCGTTTTATTTACAAAAATACGTCGTTTACCGTAAGCGGAAAATTTATGTTGGAAAGCGTAATTTCCAAGATCTTGCTCCATTAATTAAAAAATATAATGAAGAAAAGTTTTTATTACCATCGTCCGATAAATTAAAGCCTATCGTTCCTAAAATGCTGGACGAACTTGGCGTTAAATGGAAACAGGCCGTGTTTTATAACACTGTCATAAGTGATTTATCTGACTTAGCTGATGTGTATTATGACATCCTCGTCTTTTTTAGTCCTTCTGGAATTGACTCCTTATTTCATAATTTTCCAGACTTTAAACAAAATGATACGCGTATCGCTGTTTTTGGAAATACAACAGTTAAAGCCGTTGAAAACAAAGGACTTCGTGTCGACATTTCAGCTCCAACCATTGAAATGCCATCGATGACCATGGCACTGGAGAAGTATCTCAAAAACGTTAATAAAAAATAATTTATACTTAAGAAAAATCAATAATAAAATTATTTAATACAATAATACTATTGATAACTTCGATAAATCGTCATATAGAAAATCTACAAGAATAAGAATCCTTTACAAATTACAACTCATATCAGCTCCACAGCACATCGGTGATTTAATTTTACCTTCACATTCTGGACATTTAGAGACTTGTACTTGTGAGCCATCGGGTAGGTCTATCTTCCCATTTTCTAAAGGGACATCGCAGTTTCCACAAGTTGCTTTGACTGCCATTCCACATTGTTTACATTCATAAGTATTCATACTGTTTTTATTTAAATTGATGATTCTAAAATTAGTGATTTTTTAGGATATAAAGGCCAAATAAATAAAAATTCCGTACATAAAAATTAAGACAAATCCTTCGGTTTTTTTTAATTCATGCCGTTTCAATACCAATGCAAATGGTGCTAAAATGACTGCGAACACTAACATCCAAATAATATCTCTCGATAGAATTTGTGTGTCTTCGACAATAATCGGTTTAATCATTGCGGTCAATCCAAGTACAGAGCCAATATTAAAAATATTGGACCCAATTAGATTCCCTAAAGAGATGGCTTTTTCTTTTCGAATCACTGCAATGACAGAAGCGGCAAGTTCTGGAACACTTGTTCCCACTGCAATTATGGACACCGAAATGACCGCTTCACTAACGCCTATTTGTTTTGCAATGACAATCGCACCATTGACCAACCAATCCGCCCCAAAATACAAAGCGACCCCACCGATGACAAACCAAATCATTAGTTTAAAATTAGAAGTAATTGTGAGGGCCTCCAAGGATTCATCATGATCCTCTTTTGCTCCTTTTGATTTTTTAAGTAATAATATCACAAAGACTATTAATCCAAGAAATAAAATAGCGCCTTCAAATGCGGTTAATTGCTGGTCATTACTTAAAAAATAATAAAAGGCAAGCGAAAAAAGCATCAATGCAGGCCAGTTAAATTTATAAAAAGAGGTATCCACATAGATGGTTCCTATAAAGGCTGTGATTCCAAGGACCAACCCAATATTGGCGATGTTAGATCCAATCACATTATTGATTGCAATGGATGAAGACCCGTTAAATGCGGCATTTAAACTGACTCAAAGCTCCGGAAAAGAGGTTGCAAAAGAAACCACCGTTAAGCCAACTACCATCTTGGAGATGTTGAGTTTGAACGATAATGCTACAGAGGCTCGCACCAAAAACTCACCTCCAATAACCAATAATACAAATCCAAGCAGCATCAAAACAATATCCATAACTAAATTTTTTTACGAAGATAAATCTTAGATATGAAATTTTCCTAAAATTAGAAGAAGAATCTCTATTTTTGGACTATGAATTCAAAAACTGTTTTTAAAATCATCGCAAAAGTCAATCAACTGATACTTCCTAGTTTGACCAAAAAACGAGTAGACCTCAGCAAAGCAACTAAAATACAAATGGCGTTGTTTGGATGGCGACTCTATATAACTAAAAAAGCGTTGGATTAATAACTAACCGCCGCATAGACAGGAAAGGGCTCTATTTTTTTTGAGCCTTCAAGAAAGTCGAGTTTCATAATAAAATTACACTGCACAACTTGTGCTGTTTGGACTGGGGACCGTGCCGTTAATGACCGTTGCCATTTATCTTGGAAATTTTTTAAAAGGAAAAGCGAAGCGAAACATCATGAGAGCAATCCCAATGTTTGTGGTCGTCATCGGTTTGTTATTTATTTTACGCGGCATGGGGCTCGGCATTAAATACATCTCCCCATCAAATATGGTCACAAAGCCACAAGTCGATGCACGTTATGACTGTCATTAATGTCGTTGAAAATAAACTTATTGTACTGATTATTTGAGCTCGTTTCTAAGGTTTTGTTCCCAAGTCCATGAGGATTGAATCATGTCTTTTAAATTACGACTTGCTTCCCATTTTAAAACGTCTTTAGCCAGAGCTGTGGAAGCAAACATTTCAGGAACATCGCCAGGTCTTCGCTCTGTGATTTCATAGTTTAATGGGCTTCCGCTCACCGCTTCAAAGGCTTTGATCATTTCGAGTACCGAAAACCCTTTTCCAGTTCCCAAATTAAAAACTTCTAAGGGTTGAGTGAACGTTGGGTCTAAAAGTCTCTGGAGCGCTTTTAAGTGGGCTTCCGCTAAATCCACCACGTGGATATAATCTCTGATGGGCGTGCCATCTTTGGTTGGGTAATCATTTCCAAAAACCATCAGTTTTTCTCTGATACCTGCAGCAGTTTGGGTAATATAAGGCATTAAGTTATTAGGAACTCCGCTTGGAAACTCCCCTATTTTCCCAGAAGCATGCGCGCCAATTGGGTTAAAATACCGCAATGAAATGACGGATATTTCGGACTGAGATTTTGTGAAATCCTCTAAGATCTCTTCCGCAATTTTTTTGGTGTTTCCATAAGGGGAAGAGGACCGCTGGGTGGGTGCATCTTCTGTAATTGGCATTTTGGAAGGGTTTCCATAAACGGTTGCTGAGGAAGAAAAAATAAGGTGATTGATGCTATTTTCCTGCTGGGCTTTCAATACATTTAATAATGAAAAAAGATTGTTTTGATAATACATCAATGGATTCTGAATGGATTCCGCCACTGCTTTATGGGCAGCAAAATGAATCACAGCCTTCGCATCTTTATGGGTTTTAAAAACCGCTTGAGTTGCTTCAAATGATTTCAAATCGACTTGTTCAAAATGGGGCCTTACGCCAGAAATAGTTTCAATACGATCTAAAATTTGAGGGCTTGAGTTTGATAAATCATCAAGGATCACCACATCAAAATTATGATGAATCAATGTGATTACTGTATGGGAGCCAATATATCCACAACCACCAGTAACAATAATTTTTTCTTTCATTAGTTTGATTTAAAAGATCAAATATAACTAACTCGTTTTGCATTTTTAAGAAAAATCATTAATTCGAATGGATTTGTGAGAATAAAGAACTTCTTAGTCCATTTTTTTTAAGTCCTCCATAATTTTCAGCAAGAATTTATTTTCGGACTTTAATTTTAAATTTTCTTCTATTTGTTCATATAGTAAATCCTTAACATCTTTTCTATACGTAGATCTAGGTTCATTTAAATGATTAGGGGCCGACAAAAGCATTTCCCCTTCATCAAACAGCAACCATTTTACGTTTAAATCTAGATAATTAACTAAAATAATGGCTAATTTATCTGTTCCAAATGATTTTCCAGAGTCTAAAAACCCATTGGAAAACTTACAAGTTCTGTAAAATGCTGAAGGCTTTATCTTCTTATATTCAAGGTATTTTAATATTTTTTCTTTATGTGTCATTAAAAAACTAGATAATTATTGCTTTTTATTAGATATTTATTTTAAATTTATAACAGTAATGTGACAGAAAATTAATAGAAAAAAACGACATATCAAAACAGAGCATCTATGATTAGTAAAACGGCAAAAGAGTCCATAAAGAGAATTATTGGACATCGGTGTGCCCCTATCATTCAAAAGGAATTAATTGATAGTAAGGAATACAATAAATACGGTGAGCCATACTCTACAGGACATATCACTAATGTCATGAACGGCGAAAGCCATAATGTCATTGAAGCGGCTATTTTTAGGGTTTTCGAAAATCGCTTAGATATCCAAAAAAAAAGAGACAAGCTAATCTATAAAAAACCAAAAAACTAAACTGAAAATTAGTGATTTTTAATGATTCAAAAAACAGTATAGCGATGGATATCAAATACAAACTTACATCCTCCTGTTTTCTGTCATAAGCCGTTGGGCTGATTTCAAAATAACTTAAATTTAAGTTTGCTGAAATTTATAAAAATAAATACATGAAATTAATTGCTTGCATGGTATTACTTATAGGCTACGGCATTTTAACGAGACTCTATTATAAAGAGAAAAAGTATATAATGGCGTCTATATGGGGTCTACTGTCTATTTGTATTCTTTATTTAATGTTCGTAATATACCTCGATGAATATTAAAATCATCGATTTCATAAAAACGAAAGAACCCCTTGTTCCCCAACCCAAATCAAACAAAAAAAACGCTCAAGCAAGCTTGGCGTTTTTTCTTATTGTACTATTTATTCGTGACCCAAAGTTATAAAAATTCGAACTTTTTAAGTAGTTTAAAAAAGCTATTTAAGTCTGAAAATTGTAAAAAATAAAATCCAATTAATTGCGATTACTCTAGGACGTCACAAGAATAATTAAGCAAGGTTTTTATCCCTATCTTTTAATCACTCTTTTTAGTATATTTTTATTCATTTTTAGCATATAAACGCCTGCTTTCAAGTTGTTGGCGTCAATGTTTACTTTCGTGTCATTGACTGTTTGATCTAATACTTTTTGACCTAATAAATTAAAAAGTGTGAGAGTATTAATTACCCTTGAAGACTCAATAGTCCACTTAGAAGCTGTTGGGTTTGGATATATACTCACACTATTAATTTCTGTAGAACCTAACCCTAAAACTTCTGTGACAGTTACCGTACGTGTTACTTCAGTGGCTTCATTGCCAGAGACATCGCTAACATTATAAGTTACGGAGTAAGTACCTACAATAGCTGTATCTACTGTATCTCCTCCAACAACAACCGTGAGTGTAGTGTCGTAGTTGTCTGTCGCTGTGGCGCCTTGCTCAGTATACGTTGCTCCAACTTCAATCGTCTCAATGTCGTTTCCTACCAAAGTGATTTCTGGAGCAGTTGTATCTATAACCAGCGATTTGTTTTCGCCAAGTGAATTTGTGGTTCCAGGACTCACTAAAGTTAAAGTAGCATTATTTGTAGCTGCATCTAAAATAGTGCCTGAGTTTAATGCAAGTGAGCTCGTATCTACATATTCTAAATCAATAGAGCTGTGGCCAGCTGCTACTGTATAATTGAAAGTTAATATATTACTGCCTGATCCAGAACTATAGTTTAAAACCGCATCACTGCTTCCGGTCTCTAAAGTTAATGTTGGAGTTTGTGTTACGTTGACTATTTCACTAAAAGTAACCGTAATTGGTATGACCTCATCTATTGTGTAAGAACCGTCTGTCTTGGTAGAAGTTACATTATTTACCGTTGGAGCTACGCTATCAAACGTCCAGTTAAATTGACTAGCAGCAATATTATTGTTGTTATTAGAACTGTCTGTAAAAGTACCTGCGGCAACATCTATAGTACAAACTCCCTGCTCAGTTGGAGTAAAGATAACTGTGTAAGTTGTTCCACTTCCAACAAAGGAACTTAAAGTGCCATTACTCACAGTAATATCGTTTTCCTCAAAATTAGAAGTTGATAATCCAGTAGTAAAGGTCAAAGTTATCGCAGCAGCATTTGTGGTAAACCCATCCGTTACTCCACTAATATTACTTGCTATTCCAATAGTGGGCACTTGACCAAGATCCGTAATATTCCAGTTTTTTGTTCCTGTGAGATAAGTTCTTGAGGGAGCATCAATGTATCTACTAGAAACAGTAATCGTAATATTTGAATTAATAGCACTGTTATTGGCTTGACTGTAAAGGAAAACATCATAATTTTCTGTAGATAATCCCGCATTAGAAAACATATCTATCATATTAGTCACATTCGTTAGGTTCCAAGAATTCCCATTGTGGGCAAGCGGTTGATTAAAAGCAGAAGCATTATAAAACATCGCATACATGGAATTAACTGCAGCGGTATTCCAAGAGGATATATCTTGATTAAAAGCAGAAGCTTCATTAAACATATAAATCATATTGGTCACATTACTTGTGTCCCAAGTTGATATATTTCCATTAAAAATATCATTAAGCCAAAACATACCGTGCATCGAAGTAACTGCAGATGTATCCCATAAAGATATATCTCCATCAAAAGCAGAATTATTCGCAAACATCTGCATCATAGTGGTCACACTAGATGTATCCCATAAAGATATATCTCCATCAAAAGCAGAAGCCCCATTAAACATACTTCTCATAGTAGTCACATTACTTGTGTCCCAAGTTGATATATTTCCATTAAAAGAAGTAGCATTATTAAACATAAAGCTCATATTAGTAACAGAAGAAGTAATCCAAGTTGATATATTTCCATTAAAAGAACTTCCAGAATTATACGAAATAAACATATATGAAAGATCCACCCCTGCTGTTCTAAGTGTCCAATTATTAAGATCTTGATTAAAAGAAGTAGCATAACCAAACATATAATGCATATCAGATACATTACTTACATCCCAACCATTAAGATCTCCATTAAAAGCAGTAGCCTGTTTAAACATATTATCCATTTCTGTCACATTAGAAGTATCCCAATTACTAAGATCTTGATTAAAAAGAGTAGCCCCCAAAAACATACCACTTGTTCTAGTAACAGCAGAAGTAACCCAACTAGAACCACTTGTGTTAATATCTCTATTAAAAGAAGAAGCACCACTAAACATAGAGCCCAAGTCAGTAATATTAGTTGTATCCCATAAAGATATATCTCCATTAAAACTTTCAGCATTATAAAACGTCCCCATTAAAGATGTTACATTAGAAACATCCCAATCATTAAAAGTTAAGCCCACTAAACTTGTGCAGTTTCTAAAAGCATAATTCATTTGAGTTACTAAAGAAAGATCTGGCTCGTCAGTTGCAGGAATGGTTAGATTAGCAGCGTCATAATAAGATTGGTAAAAAGATTCCCATTTCCCTTCTCCCCATTGTTCTATAGTTCTTAATAGAGTCCTAGAAACATGATTTTTAACATATATTTTCCCTATATCTTTATCTGTGTCATTTACAGTAACGCTAATTGTGTAAGTCTCAGTAGAAGCGTAAGTATGGCTTTGCATGGCACCACCAGTATGGGTTGTAGGCGCACTTCCATCTCCCCAGTCAATAGTAATGTTGGTATAATCTTTTAAAGGCAGTTCAAAAAAGCCAGAAGAAACAGACCAAGTAGAAATAAAGTTGGAAGGGTTTTGAATAGGCGAAGTAAGAGTTTTTGAGCCAATGTCAAAAGTAGTTCTTTCAAGACCAATGACTTGTTTGGAAATACTTGGATTGAACGCTGACAGACTGACTAGCAAAAAAGCTAAAATAAAATAGCGCATATGTTAAATTGGTTAATGCTACGAATATAGTGAACTATTTACTTAAAAATATTTCACTTTGGGATAGTTATTAAGAATCTAGAAAATCCACCTAAAACATAGGCATATCTTCTTCCTTTAAATTAACTATTCCTAAATTTTCTACGGAAATGAGTAAACTTAAAAGATACACAAAAGCCTTACTATTTCTAGTAAGGCTTTAAGTGACCTCTACATGTAAAACGTCTAACTTTTTAGAAGATATTCAACATATTTTATCATCTGATTTTTTAAAAAAAAAGTATTCCCAAAAATAAAAAATTATTCTTGGGAATAAAAAGTGACCTCGGCAGGATTACTTTGTGATCCTAGAAAGCTCCGCTTTGAAAATAGCACAAACAGAAAAACGCTCAAGCAAGCTTGGCGTTTTTCCCTATTGTACTATTTATTCGTGACCCAAACTTATAAAAGTTCGAACTTTATGGCAGAACTCAATTTAATTTTTGAAACTCATTTTAGGTTAAAAATTAACCCACAACTTTATGGGTTGAGGGTTCGCTTATAGACTCTATTGACCTTTATTCAAAACAAAATTTGCAATTTATTAAGAAGATAAGGGAGTAAAATCGAACTCTTTTGAAGATGATTTGAATAAACAAAACCAAACATGAACCCTAATCGATTATTTTCGAAAAGAAGATATAAGTAGCAATGTTTTTTTAGTCTGTTGTTCAATTTTATTATAATCAAAAGAACCATCGGTATGTTTAGCCATGAGTTTTGAGCCCATCCCAACGCAAGTAACACCAGCTTCAAACCAGCTTTTGAGGTTTTCTTCAGTTGGTGATACGCCACCTGTTGGCATGATACTGGTCCATGGTTGGGGTGCTAGCACTCCTTTGACAAAGCTAGGTCCATAAGTGCTACCGGGAAATAACTTTACAATTTCTGCGCCCATTTCTTCAGCCTTTGCAATCTCCGTTAGTGAGCCACATCCTGGAGACCAAAGCACTTTTCTGCGGTTGCAAACAATCGCAATGTCTTCTCTGAATACAGGCGTTACTACAAAATTTGCGCCGTTAAGCATATAAGCGGATGCAGCAGCTGCATCTGTAACCGAGCCTACACCCATAATCATCCCAGGGAGTTCTTTCACGGCATATTTGGTAAGCGCTGTAAATACCTCAAGAGCAAAATCACCACGGTTGGTAAACTCCATTAAGCGTGCACCGCCGTCATAACAGGCTTTGAGCACCTTTTTAGCTACTGATACATCGCTGTGGAAGAAAAGGGGCACCATGCCGCTCTCTTTCATCGTTTGTGCTACTTCTATTCTTGTAAACTGTGCCATATCTTTTGTTTTATCGGGCTACACGACCTGATGCGTCGCCACCCATGAGTTTTTCTACTTCTGCAACTGTCACAAGGTTGGCATCGCCTTTTATGGTGTGCTTCAAGCATGATGCTGCCACAGCAAAGTCCAGTGCATGTTGGTCGTTGTCTGGATATTTTAGTAGTCCATAAATAAGACCACCCATAAACGAGTCGCCACCACCTACACGGTCTACAATGTCTGTGATTTGATACTGCGTGGAGTCATACATGGTCTTTCCATCATATAACACCCCAGCCCATGTATTGTGTGATGCCGATATTGAACCGCGAAGGGTTGTTATTACTTTTTTAGCCTTTGGGAACTTCTCCATCATTTGCTTGCACACAGACAAAAAAGCTTCTGCTTTTACATCATGACCTTGCGTTTGTACTGTTAAGCCTTCGGGCTTTATGCCAAAGTGCATCTCCGCATCTTCTTCATTACCCAATACAATGTCGCAGAAGGAGGTAAGCTCTGTCATGATTTTTTCACGGTGCGCATCGTCGCAATACTTCCAAAGCTTGGCACGGTAGTTCAAGTCCGTAGAAATCGTAATTCCTTTTTCACTAGCGATCTTCACTGCTTCAAGACAAGCATCTGCTGCAGATTGTGAAATGGCCGGCGTAATCCCTGTCCAATGGAACCATTCCACGCCCTCAAAGGCTTTGTCCCAATCCACCATTCCGGGCTCAATCTCAGACATGGCCGAATGAGCTCTGTCATATACCACTTTACTGCCCCGACTTACAGCACCTGTCTCTAGAAAATAAATCCCCAAACGGTCTCCTCCACGAAGCATAAAATCAGTTTCAACACCACGCTTTCGCATTTCCATAAGCGCACATTCTCCAATATCGTTTCTAGGAACACGCGTGACATAACGTACAGGAACGCCATAGTTGGCAAGCGATACCGCTACGTTGGACTCGCCACCACCATAGATGACATCGAAAGAATTGGTTTGAGAGAAACGCAAATATCCAGGGGGCGCTAAGCGCAACATGATTTCACCAAATGTGACTACTTTTTCCATTTGTTTAATAGTATTTAATTAACAACTTAAATTATATTTAATTGTTTACAGGTTTTAAATTCTCATCTAAAGGAATCATTTTCGGCATTAATGCATGCACTATACCTAAGACTATGATATATGATGATCCGGCTATAAGAAATGCCCAGAAGTAGCCACTATTACCCGCTGAATCTAAAACCGACCCCAATACCAAGTCTGCAAGAATACCAGCTATCATGCCAACCATACCACCTATACCAACTACAGAGGCTATTGCCTTTTTAGGGAATACGTCAGAAACTAATGTAAATACATTAGCAGACCAAGCCTGATGACCTGCCGCAGCAAGACCTATAAGGAAAACAGCTACCCATTTACTTTCTGTAAAGGCCACAAAACTAACCGGCAGTATAATTAATGCACAAATCAATAATGTTCTTTTCCTGGCCTTATTGACGGTCCATCCTTTTCGTATGAAAGCGCCTGAGAGATACCCCCCCCAAACACTTCCAACATCTGCCAAAATATAAATAATAAAAAAGGGTAAGGCAATGTTTTTAATGTTCACCCCAAAGGAGTCTGCTAAGAATTTAGCTCCCCAAAAAAGATAAAACCACCATACTGCATCTGTAATTTTCGCTATAGAAAAAGCCCAAGTCTGACGTTTGTTAAGAACACTTTTCCATGGGAGTTTTTCTTCATTTTCCACTTCTAAATCTTCTTGAATATACGCTAGCTCCTCTTTAGTTACATTTGGATGAACTTCAGGTTTTTTATAGGTTCTAAGCCATAAAACAACCCAAATTGTACTTAAGACTCCAGTAATTAAAAATGGAATTTGCCAGTTTTTACCGTTTTCGTGAACAATCCATCCAATTACGAATGGAGCAGCAATAGCCCCAATACTTGTTGCAGCATTAAAAAGGCCTGTTGCAAAAGCACGATCTTTTTTTGGAAACCATTCAGCAGTAGTTTTTATTGCAGCTGGAAAACTTCCAGCCTCTCCAATTCCTAATCCAAATCGTGCAGCAGCAAACCCAATCACACTAAACCCAGGACGCACCAATGCATGTAACATTCCAAAAACACTCCAGATTACAATGGATAATGTATATCCTTTTTTAGTCCCTATGCGATCTATAATACCACCCATTGTCAAAAGTCCAATTGCATAGGCTACTTTAAAAGAAATCATAATATTAGCATAATCACTATTGGTCCATTCAAACATTTTTTCTAATGTTGGCGCCATCACACCTATAAGACTTCGATCAAAATAGTTGATAGTTGTTGCAAACATCAAAAGTCCTAATATTCTATAGCGATAGTTACCTATTTCTTGCTTCTTGTTCATGAAAATTTATTTGTAATTATTAAATTGAAAATAATTGACGGCATTGTTATAACAGATGTTTTCGATCATTTTCCCAATAAAAGAAATGTCATTGGGGACCAACCCTTTTCTAATGTCTTCTGCCATCAAATCACACAATATTCTTCTAAAGTATTCGTGCCTTGGAAAAGACAAAAAGCTTCTACTGTCTGTGAGCATTCCTATAAACTTACTTAGTAATCCCATATTTGAAAGTACATTGAGTTGTTTTTCAATACCGTCTTTTTGGTCTAAAAACCACCAAGCAGCGCCCCATTGCATTTTACCGGAAACACCTCCGGTATTAAAATTTCCCATCATGGTTGCAAAAACTTCGTTCTGTGCTGGATTTAAATTGTAGGTAATGGTTTTTGCCAATTGATCTGTACGATCCAAAGCATTTAAAAACTTCGACAATGATTCAATAATTGGATAATCTGCTATAGAGTCACAGCCAGCATCAGCACCAACAAGTTCATTTAATCGATCATTATTGTTTCTTATGACTCCTAAATGAAATTGTTGCACCCAACCTTTTTCGTGATACTTTTTGCTTAAATGCATTAAAAGACTTGACCTGTATTGTTGTATTTCAAGTTCTGTCAGTTTTACTCCCCTTAGGTTTTTATCAAAAACCGATTGTATTTCATCGTCATTAAAATCCACGAAAGAAAAAACACCACTAATTCCGTAATCTGATAGTTTACAGCCATTTTCATGGAAGAAATCTATTCTGTTATCAATGGCTTTTAAAAGATTTGAATAATTACTGATAGAGAAATTGACACAATCTTCAAGTTTTCCTAAATAGGTATCAAATTTTTGTTCTCCAATAAAAAACAAGTTATCCGGTCTGAAGGTGGGGTAAACTTTTGTGAAAAATCTAGCCTTTGCTATTTGTTTATGATATCTTAAGTCATCTGTGGGATCATCTGTTGTGCAGATTACTTCAACCTTCATCTGCTCTAACAATTGGGCAGGTGTCTTTGTTTCTAAAACCCTATTCGTTTTTGAATAAATCTCCAAAGCATTATTGGGTTGTAATATTTCATCAATATTAAAATAACGCTTCAACTCTAACTGTGTCCAGTGAAATAATGGATTTCTTAAGGTGTTAGGAACTGTTTCTGCCCATTTCATAAACTTTTTTTCTTTAGAAGCATCTCCGGAAATAAAGTTTTCTTCAACTCCATTGGCACGCATTCCCCGCCATTTATAATGATCTTCACTCAACCAAGCATTGGTTATGTTATTTACTGGTTTGTTTTCTGCAATTTGTTGAGCCGACAAATGATTGTGATAATCTATGATAGGCAAATCTTTTGCATATTCATGATACAGCACTTCTGCCTCCTGGGAGTTTAAGAGAAAATTGTCTGTTATAAAGTTTTTTGAATTTATTTGGCTCATAAGTTCAAACTGGTTTTAATTCCTAATTCCAAACCTCTAAGCTCTGCTAAACCTCTTAACCTTCCAATCCCTGAATATCCCGGATTGGTTTTTTTATGCAAATCATCTAACATTTGGTGGCCATGATCCGGACGCATGGGGATTTTCGTATCTTTTCTACCTGTTTCTAAACGTCTTTTTTGTTCCGTCAATACTTCCTTTATTACAGCATACATATCTACATCACCTTCAAGGTGATTGGCTTCATAAAAATTACCTTGTTCATCCCGCTTTGTGCTTCTTAAGTGCAAAAAGTGAACACGGTCTGCAAATCGTTTTAAAATTTGTATCAAG
>CALSOZ010000007.1 GCA_943788095.1 uncultured Flavobacteriaceae bacterium
ATATATACCTAAATATATATCTAATTTTCATGTATCTTTTTCAATATGTCAATGATCGTGTGGCGTATCGCCACTGATAATTAATATCAGTAACAATATCCTAGTGGAGAATATCGGAGTCGAACCGATGACCTCCTGCGTGCAAGGCAGGCGCTCTAGCCAGCTGAGCTAATCCCCCATGTCTTTCAGTTATGAGTTATTAGTTATGAGTTATGAGTGAAAACCCGCAACTAACCCAACTTCTAGAATTTCCAATAAATAAGCAAAATGAGTAGTCTCCACGCCTGCCTCGTGGCAAGCAGGCAAATCTCTCTGCCCTTTGTGAAAACTAGTAGTCTCAGGCAGACTCGAACTGCCGACCTCTACATTATCAGTGTAGCGCTCTAACCAGCTGAGCTATGAGACTCTACTTTTTCTTATTGGTATCTTTTTTAATTAACAGCTTTGAGAATAAACAATTCTTTTCCTTCTACAATTTACCTTTAGTCGTCTTTCTCTAGAAAGGAGGTGTTCCAGCCGCACCTTCCGGTACGGCTACCTTGTTACGACTTAGCCCTAGTTATCGACTTTACCCTAGGCCGCTCCTTGCGGTGACGGACTTCAGGCACTTCCAACTTCCATGGCTTGACGGGCGGTGTGTACAAGGCCCGGGAACGTATTCACCGGATCATGGCTGATATCCGATTACTAGCGATTCCAGCTTCACGGAGTCGAGTTGCAGACTCCGATCCGAACTGTGATAGGGTTTATAGATTCGCTCCTGGTCGCCCAGTGGCTGCTCTCTGTCCCTACCATTGTAGCACGTGTGTAGCCCAGGACGTAAGGGCCGTGATGATTTGACGTCATCCCCACCTTCCTCACAGTTTGCACTGGCAGTCTTGTTAGAGTTCCCGACATGACTCGCTGGCAACTAACAACAGGGGTTGCGCTCGTTATAGGACTTAACCTGACACCTCACGGCACGAGCTGACGACAACCATGCAGCACCTTGTAAGTGGTCCGAAGAAATAGCTATCTCTAACTAATGCAACTTACATTTAAGCCCTGGTAAGGTTCCTCGCGTATCATCGAATTAAACCACATGCTCCACCGCTTGTGCGGGCCCCCGTCAATTCCTTTGAGTTTCATTCTTGCGAACGTACTCCCCAGGTGGGTTACTTATCACTTTCGCTTAGCCACTCAGACACAAGGTCCAAACAGCTAGTAACCATCGTTTACGGCGTGGACTACCAGGGTATCTAATCCTGTTCGCTACCCACGCTTTCGTCCATCAGTGTCAGTTGATTATTAGTAATCTGCCTTCGCAATTGGTATTCTATGTAATATCTATGCATTTCACCGCTACACTACATATTCTAACTACTTCATAATAACTCAAGATAACCAGTATCAAAGGCAATTTTACAGTTGAGCTGCAAGATTTCACCTCTGACTTAATTATCCACCTACGGACCCTTTAAACCCAATGATTCCGGATAACGCTTGGATCCTCCGTATTACCGCGGCTGCTGGCACGGAGTTAGCCGATCCTTATTCTTACAGTACCGTCAAGCCTCTACACGTAGCGGTGTTTCTTCCTGTATAAAAGTAGTTTACAACCCATAGGGCAGTCATCCTACACGCGGCATGGCTGGATCAGAGTTGCCTCCATTGTCCAATATTCCTCACTGCTGCCTCCCGTAGGAGTCTGGTCCGTGTCTCAGTACCAGTGTGGGGGATCCCCCTCTCAGGGCCCCTATCTATCGTAGTCTTGGTGTGCCGTTACCACACCAACAAACTAATAGAACGCATACTCATCTTATACCGTAACCTTTACTCTAGAAGTGATGCCACTCTAAGAGACTATGGGGGATTAATCTTCATTTCTAAAGGCTATACCCCAGTATAAGGTAGATTGTATACGCGTTACGCACCCGTGCGCCGGTCGTCGGCGGAAGCAAGCTTCCCCGTTACCCCTCGACTTGCATGTGTTAAGCCTGCCGCTAGCGTTCATCCTGAGCCAGGATCAAACTCTTCATCGTTAATTTTTAAGCTTCTCTTAAGAAACTAGTACTCTTAACAACTAAAGGAAATTTAATGTGTTGTACTCAAAATGGTCTATTCTCTGTATTTAATTAATCGTTTCCAATTAATTATTTACGCTGTCAATCAATATGTTTAATGAACTTCTTTTTTTGTTTCGCCAATTCCTAAGAACCTAAGCGGCTGCAAATATAAAACCTTTTTTGTTTATCACAATGATTTTTGAAAATAAAATTTATTTATTTCTCAAACCTTAAAACACCATAATAACTCAAGATCGTTTACCAAAAACATGTTCCGTTTTTAGCGGCTGCAAACATACAACCTTTTATTACCTAAACAAGACTTATTTGAAACGTTTTTAACTTTATTTTTTTAACCCGCTTTTATAACCTGAATCACAAGATGTTAGATGATAAAATAAAATTATACACATATGAAATGTTATTTTTTAAAATATATAAATAGTTATTGTTAGACTCCTTATATACACTTATATTTGCCTCTTTATTATTAAATGAATTATGATTCACATTACGTTACCTGATGGAAGTATAAGGTCTTTTGAAAAAAACCTTACTGTATTGGACGTTGCTAAGGATATTAGTGAGGGATTCGCACGAAATGTTATTTCGGCAAAGTTTAACGAGGTCACCGTTGAAACCTCTACCCTATTAACGACCGACGGAAGTCTTACCTTATATACATGGAATGATGTTGCTGGAAAAAAAGCCTTTTGGCATTCGTCCTCTCACATACTTGCGCAGGCTTTAGAAGAATTATTTCCAGGAGTAAAACTATCTATTGGGCCAGCCATCGAAAACGGGTTTTATTACGATGTCGATTTGGGGGATCAAGTCATCTCCGATAAAGACTTTAAACGTATTGAAGATAAAATGATTGAGATTGCACGCGGCAAACATGAATTTTCTATAAAATCAGTTTCAAAGGCGGATGCCCTTACAAAGTACAAAAACGAAGAAAACACGTATAAGGTTGAGCTGATTGAAAACCTTACAGACGGCGAAATTACGTTTTGCGATCATTCATCTTTTACGGATTTATGTAGAGGTGGCCACATCCCAAACACGGGAATTGTGAAAGCAGTCAAAATTTTGAGTGTCGCTGGGGCTTACTGGCGAGGGGATGAAAACAACACACAATTGACCAGAGTGTATGGAATTTCATTTCCAAAACAAAAAGAACTCACCGAATATTTAGCACTTTTAGAAGAAGCTAAAAAAAGAGACCATCGAAAGTTAGGGAAACAACTTGAATTGTTCACATTTTCAAAAAAAGTGGGCCAAGGATTGCCCTTATGGTTGCCAAAAGGCGCCGCCTTGCGATCGCGTTTGGAAGACTTTTTAAAGAAAGCACAACAAAAAGCGGGTTATGAAATGGTAATCACGCCTCATATTGGTCAAAAAGAATTGTATGTCACTTCGGGTCATTATGAAAAATATGGCGCCGATAGTTTTCAAAGCATCAAAACACCAAAAGATGACGAGGAGTTTTTATTAAAACCAATGAACTGCCCTCACCATTGTGAGATTTATAACGCCAAACCATTTAGTTATAAAGAATTACCTAAACGATATGCCGAATTTGGAACTGTCTATCGATACGAGCAAAGTGGCGAATTACACGGTCTGACTAGAGTTCGTGGGTTTACGCAGGATGACGCTCATATTTTTTGTATGCCCGATCAATTAGATCAAGAATTTCAAGATGTGATCGACCTTGTGCTTTATGTCTTTAGCGTCCTTAGGGTTTGAAAATTTTTCTACTCAAGTTTCCGTTCGAGATCCAGAAAATTTAGAAAAGTATATTGGAGATTCTGACGTTTGGGACAAAGCCGAACAAGCAATTATCAATGCTGCAAAAGCCAAAGGCTTGGATTATATTATAGAAACAGGGGAAGCTGCGTTTTACGGTCCAAAATTAGATTTCATGGTCAAAGATGCGCTAGGAAGACAATGGCAACTCGGAACAATTCAAGTGGATTACAACCTCCCTGAACGGTTCGATTTGACTTACAAAGGTGCTGATAATGAACTCCATAGACCGGTAATGATTCACCGTGCGCCTTTTGGAAGTATGGAACGATTTGTGGCGATATTAATAGAGCATACTGGTGGTAATTTCCCGCTTTGGCTAATGCCAGAACAAGTTATTATCCTCTCAATTAGTGAGAAATATGAAAAATACGCTCGAAAAGTTTTAAATTCGCTAGAAAATAACGAAATTCGCGCCCTGGTTGATAACAGAAGTGAAACAATGGGTAAGAAAATTCGGGATGCAGAAATGCAAAAAGTCCCTTATATGATTATCGTTGGAGAGCAAGAAGAAATCGATGGTACAATAAGTGTTAGAAAACATGGTGGAGAAGATTTAGGCACGATTAGTGTGGAATCATTTTCATCAATTATTGACAAAGAGATTAAAAAAACATTAAAAGAATTTTAAGTTTAACTAAAATATAAAGCCATAGCAATACGTAGAAGAAGAGACAGAGGTCCTCTAAGAATTATTAAAGAAGATCAACACAAGATCAACAGAAAAATTACTGCACTAGAGTTAAGACTCGTTGGTGATAATGTTGAAGTCGGTGTTTACAGTTTATCTCAAGCCTTAGCAATTGCTAGAGAGCAAGAGGTTGATTTGGTTGAAATTTCACCTAATGCTGTTCCTCCTGTATGTAAGGTCATGGATTATAAAAAGTTTCTTTACGAACAAAAGAAGCGTGATAAAGCCATCAAATCAAAAGCCACTAAAGTCGTGGTAAAAGAGATTCGTTTTGGACCACAAACCGATGATCATGATTATGCTTTTAAGAAAAAACACGCCGAAAAGTTTTTAAAAGAAGGCGCAAAATTGAAAGCTTTTGTATTTTTCAAAGGACGATCAATCATTTATCAAGAACAAGGTCAAATTTTATTATTGCGTTTAGCGCAAGATTTAGAAGACTTAGGAAAGGTAGAGCAAATGCCAAAATTAGAAGGGAAACGTATGATTATGTTCATATCCCCAAAAAAAGTAAAATAAGCGAAGCAACTAAATAAAAGGAGAAAATGCCTAAAATGAAAACCAAGTCTAGTGCCAAGAAACGTTTTAAAGTAACGGGTACTGGAAAAATCAAAAGAAAGCATGCGTTCAAAAGCCACATTCTAACGAAGAAGTCTAAAAAACGTAAGCTTGCTCTTACTCACAGTACATTAGTACATGCAGAGTGATGAAGCGAACATTAAACAACAATTACGTTTAAAGTAAACGTTGTTTAGGTTAAAAATTATTTTTATAAACCATGGAGTTAGGCCGTAAAAGTATTCAATAACATTGAATCGCCTACTACAAAAAACATTAAGAAATGCCAAGATCAGTAAACTCAGTGGCCAAAAGAGCCCGTAGAAAAAAAGTATTAAAACAAGCCAAAGGTTACTTTGGACGTCGTAAAAATGTATGGACTATTGCAAAAAATGCAGTTGACAAAGCCATGCTTTACGCTTACAGAGACCGTAGAAACAAGAAAAGAACCTTCCGTGCCTTGTGGATCATGCGTATCAACGCAGGAACCAGAGCTCATGGATTGTCGTACTCACAATTTATTGGGAAACTCAAAACGCATAACATCGAATTAAACCGTAAGGTTTTAGCTGATTTAGCCATGAACAACCCAGAAGCTTTTAAAGCTATTGTAGACAAAGTAAAATAAGGCATTCGCCTATTGTATAATATTCGCTTATATTATAAAAGCCCACTCAATTGAGTGGGCTTTTTTTATTCATCTTGAATTGCAAATACACGACGAAGCAAGTCTGTTGATCGAGAAGATACCTTTGTTCGAATTTGTGTTTCCTCTACAGCAATCATTTTATAAACGCCTTTTAATGCTTCCGTTGTCACATAATCTGTCAAATTTGTGTTGACTGATTTTGTAAACGGAAGGCTGTTATATTTTTGAATTAAATTACTCCAAACCTTATCAGCGCCCACTTTGGAAAATGAATTTTCAATTACGGGTTGAAATTTTTGATATAACGCAGCTTGCGTTTTAGATGTTAAATATTCGGTAGCAGCCGAATCATTTCCTAATAAAATGGTTTTTGCATCGTCAAATGTGATGTCTTTTACTGCAGAAATAAATATGGGAGTGGCTTCTTTGACCGCATCTTCTGCGGCACGATTCAAAATTTTTAAACCATCATCTGCTAAACGACTCAGACCACTATCTCTCAGGGCTTTATCTACTTTTCTTAACTCTTCTGGGAGTAGTATTTTAACCGATTCATTTTTAAAAAAACCGTCTTTTTGAGTTAGTTTAGTGACTTGCTTATCAATACCAAGATTTAGGGCTTCACGAAGTCCAGAAGCAATATCTGGCGTGTATGATTCCACTTGAGGAAGATTATTAACCACCTGTTGCAGTTCGGCACAAGATGATAATTGAAATACGGTAAGAAATACTGAAAGGTAACGGAGCATAGTTGAAAATTTTAGGTTAAATGTTTCATTATTTGTAAAATATCAAAGTTAAAAAAATTTATGATGTGTTAAACTTATTTACCCTGCTAATGCCACGCTAAAGCGAGGTGCCGTTAAACAAACTAAAATTATTCATACACACGTATTATATTTTCTACTCATTGTTTATTCTATTTTTTCTTCTTAGTCTTGCTGACACAAGCGGGACGCTCGCGCTAGATAGGATTATGAAACTTTAAACTCTGGAGTAAACACTACGTCTTTTTCTTTTTCTTACGGGCGGCTGGAAATAAGACGTTGTTTAAAATCAGTCGATAGCCCGGCGATGTTGGATGGAGATCCAATTCGGTTTTAGGATCCCCTACTCTATGGGTGTAATCTTCTGGATCATGACCGCCATAGAACGTAAAAAACCCTTGCCCTTTAATTCCGTGTATGTATCGAGCTTCTCCATTGGATTTATTCTCACCCATCACCAATACATTTGATTTGACTTGATCTCTTGAATAGGCCGTTGTTTGTCCCATGAATCCTTTCACGAGGACTGTATGATTTTGATTCAACATCGTTGGAATTGGATCCCATTTTGCAGAATACTCCATTAAAGTGAAGTAGTCTAATTCTTTTGATATCTTACGTTTTTGGGTCATATCGATACTCGAAAATTCATACACATTTGGATTGCGTTCCAAAATAAAATCTTTAAATGCAAACGTTTTAGAATAATCTAATTGAGCTTGGTAGTTAGGCGAACTTCCATCGCCATCAAACATAGGCTCACAGATATCGAGCGCTTGAGCCGCCAAAGCAATGTCAAAACTATCGGTAGCGCTACACATGGCAAACATAAAACCACCTCCCAAAACATACTCTCTGATTTTCTGGGCGACTGCTAATTTTTGTTCAGAAACTTTTTCATATCCTAAAGTAGCTGCAAGCGCTTCGGCGTTTTGTTGTTGCTCAATGTACCAAGCTGCATTTCTATAAGCACTATAAAATTTCCCGTATTGACCTGTAAAATCTTCGTGATGAAGGTGTAGCCAATCATAAAGCAACAAAGCATCACTTAATACTTCGGTATCATAAATGGTTTCATAGGGAATTTCTGCATAGGTCAAAACCATGGTTACTGCATCGTCCCAAGGTTGTTTTCCACTGGGAGAGTAAACAGCAATTTTAGGCGCTTTTTCGAGGATGACGGCGTCCATGTTTTTACTTGGACTGCTAATTTCTAAAAGGATGGCTTCGGCTTCAGAATCACTAATTAGTTCATAAGATACACCTCTAATCCTGCATTCTTTTTCAATAGCATCAATATGTGGCAATAAAAAAGAGCCGCCTCTGTAATTAAGGAGCCATTTTACGTTTTGTTGTTTATTTAAGGTCCAATACGTAATTCCATAGGCTTTCAAATGATTTTTTTGACCCTCTGCGTCCATAGGAATGAGAATATAGGAGGCATGGATCTGAAAGGAGATAACTAAAAAAAGACTCAGTAGTAGGTGTTTCATTCCCTAAATATACTCAAAAAATTTATTTAAAAGATTTAATATGGTGTATCGTCATCCGAATCGCCAAATGCATCGGTTGGGTCAACTCTGTAATTTTCTTGTTTAAAAGTATCATCATTCGCGGCGGCATTCATTTTAGAATGAAATTCGGTATCAAATGGCGAATCAAAATCATCAAGATTATCAAATTTCCCTAAATGTCCAATGAATTTCAAACGGATATTTTCAAGCCCACCATTACGGTGTTTTGCGATGATAAATTCAGCCTGCCCTTCTGATGGCGTATGTTGTTCATCATCCCACTCATCAATTTTATAATATTCTGGTCGGTAGATAAACGACACAATATCGGCATCTTGCTCAATGGCACCAGATTCTCTCAAATCCGATAGCAACGGACGCTTGCTTCCACCACGTGTTTCCACGGCTCTTGATAATTGCGACAAAGCAATCACAGGGATACTTAATTCTTTGGCTAAGGCTTTAAGGTTTCGAGAAATCATAGAAATTTCTTGTTCACGGTTTCCACTTTTCTGAGTTCCCCCAGCGGTCATTAATTGTAAGTAATCCACCACAATGAGTTTAATGCCGTTTTGAGACGCTAAACGTCTGGCTTTGGCACGTAAATCAAAAATAGATAAAGAAGGTGTATCATCGATGTATAAAGGTGCTTTTTCAAGTGCTTTTACTTTGACATTTAACTGTTCCCATTCGTGTTTTTCGAGACGTCCTGTTCTTAGTTTTTCGGAATTTAGTCCTGTTTCAGAAGAAATTAAACGTGTAATTAATTGAACGGACGACATTTCTAATGAAAAGAATGCAACAGGGATATTTTGAGTCACTGCAATGTTACGCGCCATGGAAAGTGTCAATGCTGTTTTCCCCATCCCTGGACGGGCAGCGATAATAATCAAATCACTTTCTTGCCATCCGGAAGTTAGTTTATCTAATTTATCAAAACCTGAAGGCACTCCAGAAAGTCCTTCCTTATTGGAGATTTCTTCAATTTTTTTCTTGGCTTGAAAAACTAAATCTTGAGCCGTTTCCGTCGATTTTTTTATATTTCCTTGAGTGACTTCATAGAGACGTGACTCCGCCTTATCAAGTAAGTCAAAAACATCTTTGGTTTCATCGAATGCATCTTCTATAATTTCGTTAGAAATTTTGATTAAACTTCGCTGAATAAATTTTTGTAAAATGATCCGCGCATGAAACTCAATATGTGCGGATGAGGACACTTTTTGGGTCAATGAAATTAGATAAAAATCGCCTCCAATGATATCAAGTTTAGAGTTTTTACGTAATTGAGTTGAAACTGTTAATAAATCGACTGGTTCACTATTTTCAAACAATTGTAGAATTGCTTCAAAGATGTGTTGATGGGCATCTTTATAGAATGCATCCTTGCTAAGAATATCGATAACTTCATCGACTCCTTTTTTATCAATCATCATCGCTCCAAGACAACCTCCTCTAAATCAGTGGCTTGAGGTGGTATTTTCCCTTTTTCCAAGCTTATGAGCGTGCTTTTATCGTTTTTATAGACTTTAACTGGTTCTGGTTGTTTCATGATTACGAAAGTACTTAAATTATTAGCAAAAGGGATTTTGCGTTGTTAACTGTCAATCAACAATCTAACTGTTTATAAGTCTAAATTATTGTTAATAAGCATTAAAAAAGTCAAGTGAAACACTTGACTTTATTTTTTATAGGAAGGGACTTAAAGTTTAATCTTTAAAGACCCCCATTTGAGAATACTTATCCATGCGTTGATCAACCAATTCTTTTGGTGATAAGTTTTTAAATTCGTTGTATGAATTGACAATCGTACTGGCAACAGTTTTAAAGGTTTGTTCGCGATCTTTATGCGCACCACCTAAGGGTTCTTTTACAATTTCGTCCACCAACTTCATTCGCTTCATATCTTTAGCTGTGAGCTTTAAAGCTTCCGCAGCTTGTTCTTTATATTCCCAGCTTCTCCATAAAATAGAGGAACAAGATTCTGGTGAAATTACAGAATACCAAGTGTTTTCTAACATCAAAACTTTATCGCCAACGCCTATTCCGAGGGCTCCACCAGAAGCGCCTTCACCAATGATAATGGTAATGATTGGCACTTTTAGACGAGTCATTTCAAGAATATTTCGAGCGATTGCTTCCCCTTGTCCCCGTTCTTCTGCTTCTAAACCAGGATATGCACCAGGTGTATCAATTAAGGTTACCACAGGAATGCCAAATTTTTCGGCAGATTTCATCAAACGTAAGTGCTTTTCTGTAGCCTTCTGGGTTTGCCATTCCAAAGTTTCGATATTGGCGCGTTTTGGTGTTATATCCCTTTTGTTGACCAATAAACATAAAACTTTGGTCTCCAATTTTCCCTAATCCGCCTATCATTGCTTTATCGTCCTTAAAGTTTCGATCGCCATGAAGTTCCAAAAACGTATCGCCGCAGATCGCATTGATATAATCTAAGGTATAGGGTCTGTTTGGATGTCTGGACAACTGTACGCGCTGCCAGGGTGTTAAGTTTTTATAAATTTCTTTTTTGGCAAGGTCTAATTTCTTTTGAATCTGAACACAGGTTTCAGAGACATCGACATCACTTTCCTTTCCAATAATTTGACATTTTTGTAATTGATCTTCTAGTTCCTTAATAGGCAACTCAAATTCTAGATATTCCATAGAAATTCAAGATTAGTGTTTTGGTTAGTCCACAAATATATAAACTTTAATAGTTATATACCGAAGATCGGCCGTTAGTTTAACGTTTTTTTATACACGGCATTGAAAAGTACGGTGCAAATAATGAGTATAGCCCCAACATAAAACATAGGAGTCATCGTTTCCGTTTCAGGGAACAGGACTAATGCTAATACAATTCCGTAAATGGGTTCTAGGTTGTAGGTTAACACGACCGAAAAAGGGCTAATTTGTTTCATGACATGAATGGATGCTATAAAGGCATAGGCTGTACAGATCGATGCCAAAACAAATAGACACATCCAATCTGTGCTATTTAAAATAAAGAAGTCCTCACTGAAGCCTTGATCTGAAACCATAAGATATAGAGATATAAAAGCAACTCCTCCAATGAACTCATAGAAAGAAATAACGGTTGCGCCGTTACTGCTCAACAAATTTTCCGTTAAGAACGGCGAAAAGAGTCGAAAATAGTGCCGAAGAAATCCCCAAAATAATGCCTGTAAGATATCGTAATTCTGTTTGAGTGATTAACACAACTCCTAATATGACTACCATAACCAAAGAATATTTCATAGCCAATTATTTTACGTCGAAAAAACAATGGCTCTATAAAGGCGGCAAAAAAGGCACCTGTCGAAAACATGGCTAATGTAATAGAAATATTGAGACGCTTTTATCGCTGCAAAAAAGGTAATCCAATGGAGTGCGATAATAATACCCTGCAACAAAAAATTTAAGAATGCTTTTGAAAGGGATTTTGAGATCAACTCTTTTAATTTTGATATACACGAACATCAGCACGGCCGCAATGACCATTCGAAACCAAACTAATGCGAATTGCATCTATGGATATCAACTCTCCTAAAATCGCCGTAAATCCAGCGATGAACACCAAGTAAATGAAGGTGTAGTTGGTTTTTGAATTTAACGCTTGGCATTGTACAATAGATAAATGGCTAAACCCCCAAAAACGATGTTTGGAAACCAAACGGCCAGAAGTGGCGAAAAATCAGACTGTGCTGCCATGACTCCAAAAACCTTATCAAAAAAGACATAGATCATGGCGATTACGACTCCAAAAGCCAAGTTAACGCCCATCCCTCCTCTTCGTTTAATCGAAGACACTGCAACAGCTATTATAGTGAGTATAAATACCGATGCTGGTAAACTCCATTTTTTGTATAATACTACTTTATATCGGTTGATATTAGACGAGCCACGAACTTCTTCTCGTGCAATGAAACGCGTTAACTCACTATATGTCAAGGTTTCGGCTACGTATTTTGGCGGTGTTAAGTCTTCCAAATCAAAACTTAAAAGGGTGTCTTTTTGACGCTTAAAACTAATTTCATCATCCTCAGCTCCTATAGCTCGTTAATTATAATTTGTTAGCAAATACGAACTGTCTTTTTCAACGTATCGAATTGAAGAGGCATGGATTTTATATTCTAATAGCTTGTTACCATTCAAAATGCTCTAGAGTGAAATTATTTCCTCGTTATTGTTGAGATATCAAAATTACTGACGTAGATATACTCGTCTTCATTAATCTGTCTGTAAATTTGCTGAGTATCAACAACCTTTCTGTTACTAAGATATTTGTAGGTAAACTCATTAAAGCCTTTACTCGCCATAGGCGTCCAATACATCCCTAAGCATTAGATGCCAAAGCAGCCACAATAGTGGCACCAATCATAGTAGGGTCTTAAAAATCTTGAAAACGACACTCCCGAACTTAGAAAGGCGACCACTTCGGTGTTATTGGCTAATTTGGAGGTAAACCAAATCACCGATAAGAATAAAAATAATGGAAATAAAAGCGTCGCGAAATAAATGGTAAAATCAAAGTAATAGGAAGCGACATCCTCAAAAGGCACTTGATGCTCTAGATATACTGTCTATTTTTTCGGCAAGATTCACCGTAATTCCTATGGGTATAAACAGGAGTAACATCATGAAAAATGTAAACAAATACCGCTTTAATATGTACCAATCTAAAATTTTCATTTGTTATAAACGATTATCCATTTGTTTGACCATCATAGCTTTCCACGTTCCAAAATCACCTGCTAAAATATGTTTTCTAGCTTCGCGTGTTAGCCATAAATAAAAGCCTAAGTTATGAATTGTTGCGATTTGTTTTCCTAATAATTCGTTAACACTGAACAAATGTTTTAAATATGCTTTTGAATACTCGGTATCTACAAACGTGATTCCCATTTCATCAATAGCAGAAAAATCGTCTTTCCATTTGTGATTTTTAATATTTATGGATCCATAGGCGGTAAACAACATTCCATTTCTGGCATTACGAGTTGGCATGACACAGTCGAACATATCGATTCCGAGTGCAATGTTTTCGAGAATATTTATAGGCGTTCCAACACCCATCAAATAACGTGGTTTATCTTCGGGAAGGATTTCACAAACTACATCGGTCATGGCGTACATTTCTTCGGCAGGCTCTCCTACCGAAAGGCCGCCAATGGCGTTTCCGACGGCGCCAGCATTGGCGATGTATTCAGCGGATTGTTTTCTTAAGTCTGTATAAGTACTTCCCTGAACAATTGGGAAAAATGCTTGACTATGATCGTATTTTAGAGGCGTTTTATCGAGATGATTGATACAGCGGTCTAACCAGCGATGGGTCATATGCATTGACCGTTTTGCATAATTATAATCACAGGGGTAAGGCGTACATTCGTCAAAAGCCATGATGATATCAGCGCCAATACTTCGTTGAATTTCCATGACATTTTCAGGGGTAAACGTATGCATACTCCCATCTATATGACTTTTAAATTTAACCCCTTCTTCTTTAATTTTGCGATTGGCAGAAAGTGAATACACTTGATAGCCCCCAGAATCGGTCAGAATATTGCGATCCCAATTCATGAATTTATGAAGTCCGCCTGCTTTTTCTAATATATCTATTTGTGGTCGCAGAAATAAATGATAGGTGTTGGCTAAAATCACATCGGGGTTGATATCATTTTTAAGTTCTCGTTGATGCACGCCTTTTACAGTCCCCACAGTGCCAACGGGCATAAAAATAGGAGTTTCGATCACGCCATGATCTGTGGTTAAGGTGGCAGCTCTCGCTCTTGTGGCTGGGTCTTTTTTTAGTAAATCGAATTTCAAACTCTTAAAATTACATGGTTAATGGAAACACTATTTTAATGTGTAAAAGTAACTTTAATACCCTAAGCACAAAATTTCTGCACGCTATTCTTTACTTGATCGTGGCTTGTAGTTGATTAAATAATCGCCTTTGGGAGCACCTTCATCAAACGAACTTCCTTTTAATAACAATCGTGTTTTTTCGCGCGCTTCTTGATTGGTCCACCCTTCATATTCAATTCTGTAAAGTGCCGAAAACATTTGCGCACGGCCCACGCCATGGTAACAATGAATTAAGACCGGATAGTTAGAAGAATCGTCCATAATTTCTAGAAATTTATCGACGGTTTCTTGGGTAGGAACTTGATCGGTGCCTAGGTTGAAATACGTGACCCCTTCTAACAGCTCAACCGCTTCTTTTTCGTCTGTCAGTTCCTGTGGGATTTCGGGGTTATTTACTTTGTCGAGTGTATGTGGAAATCGTAAATCAATAACACTTTTTAGTTGGTGATCTTCTACATAATCAGCGATTTTTTCAGGCGGAATTACGCCCGATTTGTACACCTTATTTTCTGAAATTTCTTTAAAGTTATAATTGAAGTGGACCTCATAAACGTATTTAGAAACACCTATAAGTATCACACTCAAAAGAAGAAGTCCTATTTTTTTTTTCATCGAAATTAAAATTTAATTATAAGTTTCTGTCAATAATTCTATCAAAATAATCTTTTAAAAATGCCTTACAAGCCAACTCGACCTCGTTCATTTCTTCTGTACGGTTGGAAATTAAATTCCGTTCCAATCCTAAATCATTTATATCATAAAAACCAATGGCTTGTACGCCATCAAAGATACAAATTATATTCCCTTTGCTGTATTGATAATTTTGGCCGTTATGGTTGATAACGTAGGGCTGCATTTTGTGCTCGCTCGAATCAACTAAACTACGTCCCCAACTTCTAAATGGCTTCTGATATCCAACTAAATCCAAAATGGTAGGATAGATGTCTATTTGTTGCGCCAATTCATTATTTACGCCGATAAATTCCTCGTTTGGACTATAAATCATAATAGGAACGGCATAGCGATTCATCATCTTATAGTATTCTTTATAATTCACTTGATTTGTATGATCGGCTGTAATGATAAAAATGGTGTTCTCAAACCAAGGCTCCTTTTTAGAGGCTTCAAAAAATTGTTTAAAGGCAAAATCAGTATAGCCTACACATTGATGCATTTGCACATCGCCTTTAGGAAATTGACCTTCAAATTCCTCCGGAATAATATAAGGTTCATGAGACGTTACGGTGAAAATGGTCGCAAAAAATGGTTCGGTTTTAGCGTCTAAAATATCTTTGGTAAACTGAAAAAATGGAGCGTCCCAAATCCCCCAAAACCCATCAAACAAGGCGTCGTTATTAAATTCTGTTTTACCATAATAATGATCAAATCCTAAAATATTTGAAAACCCTAAAAATCCCATAGAACCATTGGGTGCGCCATGGAAAAAGGAGGTGTCGTAGCCTTCTGAATTTAATACCGAAACCACCGATTCTACAGTTTGTTTTGTATAGGGGGAAGACGTAAAAGCATCTTTAAAAGACGGGATTCCTGCCAACACAGAAGACATGCCGTGTATGGACTTCCTTCCGTTGGCAAAGGCATTATTGAAAATCAAACTTTTTGTCGCTAATGAATCTAAAAAGGGCGTATAACTCACATAGTCAGGGATTTGAGTTGGATTATTAAAAGCACCCATATATTCTCTGCTAAAGCTTTCTGTAATAAAAACAACAATATTTGGCTTTGTCTTTACTTCGTTGGTGTATTGCTTTATGGGTTGGATTAAACGATCAATTTCTGATTGCGAAATTTCGAAAGGTACTTTTTTAAAGGTTATTTTATTGAAGGTTCTAATAATTGCAAAAGGTGTGTTTAGTACAAAATCTGCATGTTGAATTTTAGTAACATGACGATTCGCGTCTACCAAATTAATGGGGCGAGTACTCTTTTTAAAATCACTTCGTATCCCTCCGATCATCAGCGTTGCCATAATCAAAAATGAAACTACAGAGGTGATTAGGTATGAAATAAGGCCCTTTGGATAGGGTTTAGATTTTACGGAGATTTTTTTATAGAGGTAAATCCATACGATTGTAACCAGAAAAAACAAAAGAAAAACATGCCAATAACTCACCGCAAAGCGAAGCAGCATTTGTACTTTATTCTGTTCGTTTTCAATCACTGCCCATTCGGAAACGGTGGTTCTGTTATAGTTGTATTTATAATAAATTAAATCCACAAAATTAAAAGCCATTCCAATCAAATTGGTGAGGAAGTAGATAAAAAACAAAACCTTTTGATAGGTTTTATGGGTGTTTATCCAAAACGGTAGCATGGAAAGCACTACAAATAAACTGTTTAAGTAGAATATGGCTGTCGTGTCAAAGGCCAGTCCATGATAACTCAATCTTAGATACTCGCCAAGCGAATCAATTTCTAAAAGAGAAAAATTGTATAAAAAAAATAAAAAACGACTTACTGCATAAAACAAATAAACAAGTAACAGTCTATATATCATTACTTTATACTCGTGTAATCTGAAGAATTGTAGCATCAAAAAAAATTAAAAAATAGTTCAAAAATAAGTGTAAAAATAGAAAAGAAATTACACATATAAATGCAAGGAACATCTTTTTATAAATTGTTAGTTATTTTATGAAATTTACAAGACTAAATATTTTGTCTATTTAAAATTAGAATTATCTTTGAAAATCGATTTTTTAACATCTAAAACCTAGCCAATGTCGAATGAAAATTTAAAAGATTTAACAACCCAAGTTCGTAGAGATATTTTACGAATGGTTCACAAAGTAAACTCTGGTCATCCAGGTGGTTCATTGGGCTGTGCAGAATTTCTAGTTGCTCTTTATACGAACATCATGGATCGCAAAGAAGGATTTGACATGGATGGCATCAATGAGGATTTATTTTTTCTATCAAATGGGCATATTTCACCTGTCTTTTACAGCGTTTTAGCACATTCAGGTTATTTTCCTGTGGAAGAATTAAACACCTTTAGATTATTAAACTCAAGGTTACAAGGACATCCTACAACACATGAAGGACTTCCAGGTGTACGAATTGCTTCTGGATCTTTGGGTCAAGGGCTTTCTGTGGCTTTAGGAGCTGCACAAACAAAAAAACTAAATAACGATTCGAGTCTTATTTATACGCTTCACGGCGATGGTGAATTACAAGAAGGTCAAAATTGGGAAGCGATTATGTATGCTTCTGCAAAAAATATTGACAACTTAATAGCAACCATCGATTTAAACGGCAAACAAATTGATGGCGCTACAGACGATGTGCTTCCAATGGGAAGTATCAAAGGAAAGTTTGAAGCTTTTGATTGGACGGTTATCGAAATTGAAAACGGGAATGATATAGAGGCTATTTTGGCAGGGATGGCAACAGCCAAAGCTGCGACTGGAAAAGGAAAGCCCGTATGTGTCCTCCTTAAAACGATGATGGGCAATGGAGTCGATTTTATGATGCATACACATGCATGGCATGGAAAAGCGCCTAACGACGAACAATTGGCTGACGCCTTAAATCAAAACCCAGAAACCTTAGGAGACTATTAAATTCAAAACCAAGAAAAAATGAAAACTTACACATATACAGAGAAAAAAGATACGAGAAGTGGTTTTGGAGCAGGTCTTGCAGAACTTGGAAGAACCAATCCAAATGTCGTCGCACTTTGTGCAGATTTGATTGGATCCTTGAAAATGAATCAATTTATTGACGAAAATCCAGAGCGTTTCTTTCAAATTGGAATTGCTGAAGCCAATATGATGGGCATTGCAGCAGGATTAACCATTGGAGGTAAAATACCTTTCACGGGAACTTTTGCTAATTTTTCTACCGGACGTGTTTATGATCAAATCAGACAGTCTATTGCGTATTCTGATAAAAATGTAAAAATCTGTGCATCGCATGCCGGATTAACTTTAGGAGAAGATGGGGCAACGCATCAAATTTTAGAAGACATTGGTCTTATGAAAATGCTTCCTGGAATGGTGGTCATTAATACCTGTGATTATAACCAAACCAAAGCAGCTACTATAGCGATCGCCGATTATGAAGGGCCTGTCGTATCTAAGATTTGGACGACCTGCAGTGCCTGTCTTCACACCTGCAGATCAAGTCTTTGAAATCGGGAAAGCCATTCAACTTCAAGAAGGTTCTGATGTCACAATTGTAGCAACAGGACATCTTGTTTGGGAAGCACTTGAAGCGGCTAAAGTATTGCACGAACAAGGCATTTCTGCAGAAGTGATCAACATCCACACCATTAAACCTTTAGACGATAAAGCTATAATAGATTCTGTTGCCAAAACAGGCTGTATTGTCACTGCCGAAGAACACAACTTCTTAGGAGGTTTGGGCGAAAGTGTAGCGAGAGTCTTGGCACTTCACCATCCAACTCCACAAGAATTTGTGGCGACGAATGATACGTTTGGCGAATCTGGGACGCCTGCGCAACTGATGGAAAAATACGGCTTAAACAGTGATAGCATTGTTGAGAAAGTCCTTAAAGTTATAAAGAGAAAGTAATACGCTTTACAAACTATTTTAACTAAAAAAGAGTCGCAATTGCGACTCTTTTTTTATGTGTATCTGTTAATGTTTAATTGACCTTTTGAGACTCAGTCGCATCTAAATAATTTGGGATTCCATTGCCGTTGGTGTCAACCAAGGTAACAAGGTGTGCATAGTAAGTACCGTCATTTTTTTCCTTAATAGCTGTAAAAAACTGCATATTGTTCAACGAAACCTCCTGAATTTCATTTTTAAGATCCGCTAAAGATGTATTAGTGTATTTGGTAACTTCAACTTCATTAGCCGTATTTGTGCCATCACCATCATCGTCAGGATCTGCGAAATCGGGCGTTAAATCGCCATCGGTATCATTATTAAACAAATCAAAATCACCATCAACATCTTCATTTGCAGGATAAGAAATATCTTCAAGATAAGAAGATACATAATCCCCATCGTGATCATTCACTTCGGCTTGTAATAGTTCGAACTTGAAAATCAAATTAGAATAAGAAGGGATCGAGGGTAAGTAATCGGCAAAATATCCTAGTCCGGAGGGTAAGAACATTGCCCCCATTCCATAATCAAAGAACCCGACGGTACCATCTGGATTTGAGCCAAAAGAACTCGCGACATTAAACTCCGGCAGGACTCGATTCCAACCAGCAACAACATAAACTAAGTCAAAATTAACAGGGTTAGAAGAGCTATCAAACGTTGTGCCATCTTCTAATGACCCCGAGTAATTGACTCGGACTTTATCAGAAAACACAGGAGACGATGCGCCACCTCCTTGATTAATTTTTAAAATATAATATACATATTTAACATCCTTGTAAGTCGTTGTTTTAGTTTCAACCGCTCTATTAATTTGGTAGCATCCGAAGGAACTGTTTCGCCTTCTAAAAGCGTTGTAAAAACCAAATCGTCAACCGTAGGATTTTCTAAAGCATTTATTTCAGTCGAGTTGTAATAATGAGTGTTCAAATAAATTAGTAATGCATCTCCATCTACAACTTGTTGTTCCGTACGATCGTTTTCTACTACCGCAGGGGCATCACCTCGCATTATCATCATCGTCACAAGACATGACGCCACAATCATTAAAGAAATAAAAAGAATGTTATAATTAAATTTCATAAAGCTATATTTGATGGCGCAAGATACAATTTTATACTATTTTTGTAAGGAACATTAACGTTGTTTTAAACATTTTATGAGAATTGATAAATATTTATGGTGTGTTCGATATTTCAAGACCCGTAATATCGCAACTACTGCTTGTAAAAAAGGACATGTAAAGGTCAATGATGCCGCTGTAAAACCCAGTAGAGAGGTCTATCCAACGGACCAACTAATCGTCCGTATTAATCAAGTGAATTATCAATTAACGGTTCAGGACATTCCTCCCAGCCGAGTTGGGGCTAAACTGGTTGATATTTACCGGACTGATACCACTCCAAAATCGGAGTTTGAAGCACAAGAGTTATTAAAATATTCTAAAGATTATTACCGCCAAAAAGGCGAAGGACGCCCCACCAAAAAAGACCGTCGCGAAATTGATGGCTATCTTGAAAGCGATGAAAAAGAGGATTAATCCCAATAGAATAAAATCAGTTTTTTTATCTTTGAACAAATGAACACTATGGCTTTAACTGAAAATTGTATTTTAAACCACGACGAAATAAATCATAAAGTAAAACGAATTGCTTATCAGATTTATGAGTCAAATGTGGAAGAACAAGAAATTATTATTGCTGGAATAGCGTCTAATGGTTATTTGTTTGCTGAAAAGCTGTGCGCCTCTTTGGAGGAAATTTGCGATATCAAACCAGTACTTTGTAAGGTTGAAATTGATAAGAAAAATCCAACAAACCCCATAACAACGTCTCTAACTAAAGAAGAATACACCCATAAATCATTAGTTTTAGTGGATGATGTTTTAAATTCAGGAACCACTTTAATTTATGGCGTGAAACATTTTTTAGATGTGCCATTAAAGCAATTTAAAACAGCCGTTTTGGTAAATCGAAATCACAAGAAATACCCTGTCAAAGCCGATTTTAAAGGGATCTCATTATCCACTTCTTTAAATGAGCATGTGGATGTCATTTTTAAAGGAAAAATCGAATAAAGTTGTCCTAAACTAATTTTGATTCTTGTGGCCTCAACATTAGCTTCCATTGTTTGATTGTCTGTTTGACACTTACTTTTGATTGATTGTAATAAAACGAACGTTCAAATAAATGTTTGGCTATAAACTCTGGAATAGCTTCTTCTTCGAGATGTGCAATTAAAGGTCGAGTCGATTTTTCGTTGACAAGCGTTGTGTTAATTCCGACTACGGATGCTTTTAAGATAACCGTCATTACATTAGGGTGTTCATTCAAAAAGCCATGGTATCACCAAAACAAGGCGTTCCTCCTCCCAATGCTAATACTAAGAATCGAATGATTACAAAGTTGTTTCACTGGCTTTGGCTTCAATGATCGAAAATAAATTTCTCCTTTAGAATTAAAAACTCTGGCAACTGTATACTTTTCTTTTGTTCAATGTATCATCTAAATCCAAAAATCTTAAACTCTAATTTTTTTGCAAGATTCGTCCAGTAGTAGACTTTCCAGAACCCATATACCCTAATAAAACAACGATCATAATTCTCTAAAAATTTGATTATAAGCCTCCTAAATTTAACTACAACAAAAAAACAAAAAATAATTTAAAAAAGCATTGTTTAATTAATTAATCCCTCTATATTTGCAGCCGCATTAGAGAAATCAAATGACCTGGTAGCTCAGTTGGTAGAGCATCTCCCTTTTAAGGAGAGGGTCCTGGGTTCGAGCCCCAGCCAGGTCACAAAAAGTTAAGCAAATTGCTTAACTTTTTTTTTACATTTATACATTCATTATGCGCACGTGGCGGAATTGGTAGACGCGCTAGCTTGAGGGGCTAGTGGACATTAGTCCGTGGAAGTTCGAGTCTTCTCGTGCGCACTTTTTGACGTTTTTACACATTCTGCTTTGTTTTTAATTTTTTTTAGGTTAATTTAGTTTAACCAAATCTATGAATAACATGAACACATTAAACCGTTTAGTATTAAAGATCTCGAAAATCTTACTGGTATTAAAGCACATACGATTCGTATTTGGGAAAAACGTTACAATCTTCTTAGCCCCAAACGATCGGACACTAATATAAGAAGTTACGACTTTAGCCAGCTTTCGAAAACTTCTAAACGTTACTATCTTAATACACTAATGGTTTAAAATATCCAAAATAGCAACGCTTAAGAATCTGATATTCCTGCTTTAGTAAGAGAAATTGCATCTACAGGCAAATGTTGAAAATCATGCCATTAATGCCTTTAAACTATCAATGCTTAATTTTGATCAAGCTCTTTTTTACAACACCTATAATCTTTGTAGAAGAAATAAGTCTTTCGGGAATATATTTTATGATATATTTATTCCTCTTACTTACAAGAATTAGGATTGTTATGGCAAACACACACTATTACACCTGCCCATGAACATTTTATATACACTGATATACGTCAAAAAATATTAATTAATATTGAACAGCTCCAAAGTTTAAACCAAATCCTAACCAAAACATTTGTCTCTTTTTACCGATAAATGAAATACATGATATTGGTCTTTTATTTTTAAACTATGACCAGATTAGTAAGGCATACTCACACGATATTTTTAGGCGAAAGCGTCCCAATGGAAGAGCCTTGCTGATATTCTTAACTTATTACGATGAATTACCTTTTTATCATATTTTACTATTAAGCCATTGAAAGAAGAGATTGATAATTACTTGATGATTTTAGTAATACCTCTAATAAAAATCCGATAATGCTGTTTTATTGGAAACATTTAAGGATTTCAATGCTAAATAGCTCAAAACAAATGAAACTATTCCTTCATAGAAAATTTAGTTAAAGATTTGTAAAAAACGTTACACATACTAATGTATTGTCTTTTACCTATTTTTATAAGCAAATGAAAAAGACATATCTAATCATAGGTTCTGGGTTTTCTTCGCTTGTCTGCAGCTTGCTATCTTAGCACAAGCTGGTTACGAAGTGTCTATCTTTGAGAAAAACAGCTCTGTAGGTGGAAGGGCTAGACAACTAAAAAAAGATGGTTTTACTTTTGATATCGGTCCAAGTTGGTATTGGATGCCAGATGTATTTGATCGATTTTTTGCGATTTTCAATAAACTACTTCAGATTATTATAAGCTAGATAAATTAAGCCCTGCATATAAAATCTTTTCTCTGATGATGAATATAACCATCGGAGATTCCATGGATAAAATTTGTGATGAGTTTGAACGCATAGAAAAAGGAAGTTCTGGACCAAGCTGAAGAAATTTCATATCAAAAGCTCAAACTAATTACGACATTGCTGTCAATAAGATAGTCTTAAAACCTGGTGTATCGCCATTAGAATTAGTTACAAAAGATACTGTAATGCGCTTGGATCAATTTTTTAAAACGATCAGTCAGTGAAGTTCGACAAAACTTTAGCAATCCAAAATTAATCTCGACTCTTGAATTCCCTTCCTTTTTCTTAGGCGCTAAACCAATAAATACACCTTCGTTTTTTAGCTTTATGAATTATGCTGATTTCGGATTAGGAACTTGGCATCCTAAGAGGTGGTATGTATGAAGTTATTAAAGCTATGGAAGCCTTAGCGACAAGAATTAGGTGTCGAAATACATACCAACATCCTGTTGATAAAATTGTGGTGGATAATGGCATTATGTAACGGAATCGTACAAAAGATGTTTTCATAGAATCTGACATTGTATTGAGTGGTGCAGATTATCACCACTCAGAAACTTTGCTTAGACAAAGAATACAGACAGTATTCGGAAGCTTATTGGGATAAAAAGATATTTGCACCTTCTTCTCTTCTATTTTTATGTTGGATTTGACAAAAAACTTAAAAATATCGAACATCATAATTTATTTTTTGATGCCGATTTTGAAGCTCATGCCGAAGAAATATATGACAATCCAAAGTGGCCTGAACATCCCTTGTTTTATGCTAATTTTCCTTCAATTACGGATCGCTTCTATGGCACCAGAAGGTTGTGAAGCCGGTTTCTTTTTAATGCCAATTGCACCAAATCTTGAAGACACTCCAGAACTTCAGAACCACTATCTTTGATAAAATTATAGAAAGATTTGAAGAAGAAAACTAACCAAAAGGTTCAAATAATATTATCTTTAATGAGTCCTTTTGTGTTAAGGACTTTAAAACAGAGTATAATTCATACAAAGGAAATGCATATGGTATGGCAAAGACGCTATTCTCAAACTGCTTTTTTAAGACCTAAATTAAAGAGTAAGAAAGTGAAAAATTCTTTTTTACTGGACAATTAACAGTCCCAGGACCAGGAGTGCCACCTTCTTTAATCTCCGGTAAACTCGCCTCAGACTTATATCAAAAGATGCTAGACAAATGTTAAGTAACTTAGTTATGAAATTAAAAAAATAAGTTTATGAAGTCAATCTTTGATGCTGTATCCAGAGACTGTAGTAAGTTGTTACAAACTCTATAGTACCTCGTTTTCGATGGCTACGAAAATGCTTTCTGAATATATACGGCAAGATATTTATAACATTTATGGATTTGTACGATTTGCTGATGAAATTGTTGATTCGTTTCATGATTATGACAAAGAAGTTCTATTTGATAAATTTGAAATGATTTAGAACGGCACTTGAAATAAAATAAGTTTAAACCCAATCCTTAATTCATTTCAAGAAACTTATCACAACTATCAATATCGAAAAACACATGGTAGATGCTTTTATGAAGAGCTATGCGATCAAGACTTTATAACAACAGTATATCACTACCGAGAGAATATAAAGATTACATATATGGTTCAGCAGATGTAGTTGGCTTAATGTGTTTAAAGGTGTTTGTTAAAGGAGATGAAAAGAAATATAACGAACTCAAGCAGACCGCAATGGCGTTAGGTTCGGCTTTTCAAAAAGTAAATTTCTTGAGAGATTTAAAAGCCGATCATGATGAACTTAATCGTACTTATTTTCCAAATACAGATTTAAATAATTGAGATGAAGCTTCTAAAAAAGCTATTATTACTGATATTGAAGAGGATTTCTCAGAAGGTTTAGCGGGAATTAAAAAATTGCCTTTAGAAGCAAGTTTGGGGTGTTTTATGGCGTATCAGATATTACAGTCAACTTCTAGATAAACTTAAAACGACGCCAGCTCTCGAAATAAAAGCTCTCGAATTCGAGTTCCTGATTATAAAAAAGTAGAGCTTCTAACCAGTAGCTATGTGAAATATCAATCTCAATCTATTCTAACCTCATATATGCAATACATTTATTTGGATATCTATTTTTTTAGGCACTTCTTTATACATGGAATTTATGGCGTGGTTTACACATAAATATATTATGCATGGTTTTTTATGGAGCCTTCACAAAGACCATCATCAACAAAGACCACGATAGTTGGTTTGAGCGTAATGATGCCTTTTTTATTTTCTATGCTGTAGTAAGTATGACCTGTTTTTATTTGTGGAGTTGAAGCTATTGTGGTATTGTCTCCCAATTGGTCTTAGGGATAATGGCTTATGGCTGCGCCTATTTTATTGTCCATGATATTTTTATTCATCAGCGTTTTAAATGGTTTAGAAATCGCTAATAACTGGTATGCTAGTGGCGTGAGACGAGCTCACAAAATTCATCATAAACATCTTGGAAAAGGCGATGGAGAATGTTTTGGAATGTTGTTTGTACCGTTCAAATATTTTAAACGCTAACACATGAATACACTCTATCTTTTGTTAAACTTAGGGTCAGTTTCAGTGCCATTTTTGTACAGTTTTCATCCGAGGCTACAACTCCACAAACGGTTTTTATGGATTTTCATTTCGATCCTTTTAACCATGGCGGTTTTTATTCCGTGGGATGTTATTTTTACAATGAATGGAATCTGGGGGTTTAATGATACCTACTTTTTAGGGATCAAACTTTTTAGCCTTCCTATCGAAGAATGGTTGTTTTTCATTTGCATTCCTTTTGCTTGTGTGTTTACTCACTATGCTCTCCTGCTCTATTTTCCAAATTTAAAAGTCAATAAAATACCCACAAAAAAGATCAGTATTGTTCTTGTATTTCTGTTGTTCATCCTCGCGGTTGTTAATTATGACAAATGGTACACAGTGATTAATTTTGGCTTGGCGATTCCGTTAACGGTTCTTGTATATAAATACAACACCAAATTGCTTCAGCATTTTTTCTTGACCTTTTTGGTGATGCTGATTCCGTTTTTTATTGTGAATGGCATCTTAACTGGAAGTTTTATTGAAGACCAAGTGGTTTGGTATAACAATGCCGAAAACTTAGGCATTCGTATGGGGACTATTCCTGTTGAAGATACAATTTATGCCTATACCATGATTCTTTGTAATTTATTTTTGACAGAGATTTTTGTGAAGAGATTTCATAAACAAAATGCTTAATACTACAAGAATTTATTGATTATGCTTCCTAGTTCTCGATACATTTTTTGTAAACAAAAAACACTCGAACTGACAAAGGGAATGTCAATTCGAGTGAATTTTTAAGGTTGTACAAATTTTTATCGAGAAGTTCATGAGATAGCATCGCTTCGCTCGCAATGACGATAAGCTGCCATGGACCGTAGGAGAATTTACGCTTGAATACTTATACTTTGACTGCGCCCACCTACGGCTGGTAAACCTGTATGCAGATAGGCAAGCTCAGTGTGATATAGGAAGTCCTAATTGTCTTTTTTCTAATTTCTTAATACTTTGTACTCTATACTTAATACTCGTTAGTCTTTTTTCACTTTCCACTTTTCACTTTCCACTTTTCACTTTTCACATCAACAGATTGCCGCGCTACGCTCGCAATGACGAGTGCACAAAAAAAATCGAGACCTTTCTTATTTTAAAAAGAGGTCTCGATTTAATTTTTATCGAAAGTCACAACTAACTTTCGGAATACTAAGGTCAGTTAATTCACTTCTTAGCAGTTTTGTTTTTTGATCAGGTTCAATGCAGAACCTTCATTATACCATTCTATTTGAGAGTCGTTGTAGGTATGATTTGCAATGATAATATCTTTAGAACCGTCCGCGTGAACCGCTTCAATGGTTAGAGGTTTTCCTGGTGCAAATGCATTCAGGTCCACAAAATTAAAAGTATCATCTTCTTGAATTAAATCGTAATCTGATTCCGTTGCAAACGTCAATCCTAACATTCCTTGTTTTTTAAGGTTGGTTTCATGAATACGCGCAAATGATTTTACAAGCACTGCAGCAACTCCAAGATGACGTGGCTCCATCGCCGCATGTTCTCTTGAAGAACCTTCACCATAGTTATGATCACCAACAACAATTGTTTTTATATTGGCTGCTTTGTAAGCTCTTGCCGTTAAAGGGACTGCATCATACTCCCCATCCAACTGATTTTTCACGAAATTAGTTTTCATATTGAATGCATTTACAGCACCAATCAAACAGTTGTTGGATATATTATCTAAATGCCCTCTAAAACGCAACCAAGGTCCCGCCATAGAAATATGGTCGGTCGTACATTTTCCGTGGGCTTTAATTAACAATTTTGCACCGATCAATTGTATTCCTAATCGGCTCAAAAGGCGCTAATAATTGTAATCTTTCAGATTCTGGACTCACATTGATCACAACTCCACTTCCATCTTCTTCGGGAGCTAGGTATCCGTCGTCTTTTACTTCGAAACCTTTTGGTGGTAATTCCCATCCCGTTGGCTCGTCTAACATCACCTTTTCACCTTGGTTATTGATAAGAGTATCTGTCATTGGATTAAAATCTAAACGACCTGCAATGGTAATTGCAGCCACCATTTCTGGCGAAGCAACAAATGCATGCGTGTTTGGATTTCCATCTGCACGTTTTGCAAAGTTTCTATTGAAAGAATGAATGATTGAGTTTTTTGGTGCATTTTTAGGATCTTCATAGCGTGCCCATTGCCCAATACAAGGACCACAAGCATTGGTGAAAATCTTCGCATCTAATTGTTCAAAAACACTTAAAATTCCGTCTCTATCTGCTGTATAACGTACTTTTTCAGAACCTGGATTGATTCCAAATTCAGCTTTGATCCCTAAACCTTTGTCTAAGGCTTGTTGTGCGATAGAAGCAGCTCTAGATAAATCTTCGTATGAAGAATTGGTACAAGATCCAATCAATCCCCATTCAACTTTTAAAGGCCATTCATTTTTAGTTGCAATAGCTTCATGTCTGCACCTACTTTTGTAGATAAATCTGGCGTAAAAGGACCGTTTAATAAAGGACTTAAGTCTGATAAATTAATTTCAATGACTTGATCAAAATAGTGTTCTGGATTTGCATAGACTTCAGCATCTCCAGTTAAATGTTCTTTGACTGTATTTGCAGCATCTGCAACATCTGCTCTATCGGTAGCACGTAAATAACGTTCCATCGATTCGTCATATCCAAACGTAGAAGTGGTAGCTCCTATTTCTGCTCCCATATTACAAATGGTTCCTTTTCCTGTACAAGACATTCCGACAGCACCTTCACCAAAATATTCTACAACGGCTCCAGTTCCACCTTTTGCAGAAACAATTCCTGCGACTTTTAAAATGACATCTTTGGGCGCCGTCCAACCAGAAAGTTTTCCGGTTAATTTTACACCTATTAGTTTTGGGAATTTAAGTTCCCAAGCCATTCCTGCCATGACATCCACAGCATCTGCACCACCAACTCCAATAGCAATCATTCCCAATCCACCCGCATTCACGGTATGCGAATCGGTTCCAATCATCATTCCGCCAGGAAACGCATAATTTTCTAAGACCACTTGGTGAATAATACCTGCACCTGGTTTCCAAAATCCTAATCCGTATTTATTTGAGACTGATTCTAAAAAGTTAAAAACTTCATTACTAGTATTTAAAGCGCTTTGTAAATCGGTTCCAGCTCCATTTTTTGCTTGAATTAGGTGATCACAGTGTGTCGTTGTAGGTACCGCTACTTTACTTTTACCAGCTTGCATAAACTGCAATAACGCCATTTGTGCCGTTGCATCTTGTAAGGCTATTCTATCAGGGGCAAAGTCTACATAATCTTTTCCACGTTCATATGCTTTTGTAGCATTATCATCCCAAAGATGACTGTAAAGAATTTTTTCAGATAAGGTAAGTGGACGTCCAACGAGTTGACGTGCTTTTTCGATGCGTCCCGGCATTTGACGGTACACTTCTTTAATAATATTTATATCGAAAGCCATAATAATGAATAATTTTATTTCGTAATAATCGTTCGTAAAAGTACGAATTAAATAAAATTATATTCAATTTAAAAGTGAATAAGACGTGGTAATGATTATAATTTAATTAAAATCAGAATTCAGTTTAAAAAAATAAATTATTAGTAAAAAAAAGGCTTTAAATTGCAAAAAATAAGATAAAACTACGTTTAAAATAAACTTTCAATAATGGTCTCTACTGAAATACCATCGGCTTCTGCCTTATAGTTTTTGATAATTCTGTGACGAAGAATACTAATGGCTACGGCTTGCACATCTTCAATGTCTGGAGAGAATTTCCCTTTAATAACTGAAAAAGTTTTAGCAGCTAAAATTAGATTTTGAGACGCTCTTGGGCCAGCTCCCCAATCCACATACTGCTTAATTATTGGCAGTGCTTCTGAAGAATTTGGACGGGTTTTTCCTACCATTTTAACGGCATATTCAATCACATTATCAGCCACAGGTATTTTTCGAATAAGTGCCTGAAATTCCAAAATTTCTTTCACAGTAAACACAACCTCAACATCAGACTGTGCACTCGAAGTTGTTAATTTAACAACCTGAACCTCTTCTTCAAAACTTGGATAAGTAAGGTTAATTGAAAACATAAAACGATCCAACTGAGCTTCTGGCAGCGGATAGGTTCCCTCTTGCTCAATGGGGTTTTGGGTTGCCAATACAAAATAAGGTGCATCGAGTTTATAATGGTGTCCTGCCACAGTCACCGACCGCTCTTGCATCGCTTCTAAAAGCGCTGCTTGGGTTTTTGGGGGCGTTCTATTAATTTCATCGGCGAGTATGATATTTGAAAAAATAGGCCCTTTTATGAATTTAAACTGACGATCGTTATCCAATATTTCGCTCCCCAAAATATCACTCGGCATTAAATCGGGTGTGAATTGAATGCGTTTAAAATCCAACCCAAGGGCTTTCGATATTGTGTTTACCATGAGGGTTTTTGCCAATCCTGGAACGCCAACTAATAAGGAGTGACCGCCTGAAAATATAGAAATTAAAATTTGTTCAACAACAGCGTCTTGTCCAACAATGACTTTAGAAATTTCTTGTTTTAAAGTCTGGTATTTTTTAAGTAATTCTTTTAAAGACCCAACATCTGACATCTTGTAACTATTTAATTTTTAAACCAGTTGTTATTAAAATCACAATCGCGAAGTGCACCGTTAATTTTGATATAGGTATCTAGTATTTTTTCTTCTTGCCACTTTGCAATGGCATTTAATTGTTTTTCTTGGAGTGCAAGTGCTTTAATTTTAAGGTAATCTTGAGCAAAATTGGCTTCATGCTCATCTACTCTTCCAGTCACTGTAACAATTTTAAATTTGATTGGATTGATACGATCTTCATCATTTAAAACAGGACTAACTTCGTTGTCTTTTAGGTTTTGAATTTGCGAGTATAACTCAGGATCCATTTTTGTGAGTTCAAAATTATAATCTTGTGTTTCTGGATTACGAAGCTGTCCTCCATCAAATTTTGTTTCTTTCTCGTCACTCACTTCTTTAGCTGCATCTTCGAAAGTAATATCACCTGCAACTATACTTTTTCTAACTTTTTCAAGTTTTTCTTTGGCTGCTTTAATAGCTTCTGCAGTTATTTTAGGACGTAATAATATATGTCTTACATCATATTCTTGCCCTCTAATTTTTTCGAGTTGAATGATGTGATACCCAAAATCGGTTTTGAAAGGCTCCGATACTTCTCCTTCTTGTAGCGAAAATGCGACTTCTCTAAATTCTTTGGCCATTACAGGGCGTTTCCTATTGAGAGTGTATTTTCCACCAGTTCGTTTAGACCCTGGGTCTTCGGTGTAGAGCACGGCTTTGGTAGTGAAACTGGCACCGTTATCTAAAACATCAGCTCTAAATTCTTTGAGGCGATTGATGACTTTATCAACTTCAACTTTGGTTGTTTTTGGGATCACTACAATTTGTGCTACACGCAATTCGGTTCCAAAAAGTGGTCGTTGATCTTCTGGAATCGTATTAAAAAACTGACGAACTTCTTCTGGAGTCACTTCAATCTCTTCGACAATTTTTTGTTGCATCAGCGCTGCTAATTTATTATTTTTGTTCAGCTCAAACATATCATCTCTGAGTTGTTTTTCAGATGATTTTTTATAATAAGCCACCAACTTTTCCATAGATCCAATTTGCTCGGCGAAGCCTTGCAATTGCTGATCGACATAGGATTTAATTTCAACATCACTTACCTCAAGACTGTCTTGAATGGCATGGTGCATATAGAGCTTATCCTCTAAAAGTTTACCAAATAATTGACAACGAGAAATGTCTTCAATAGAAATTCCTCCGGCTTCTAATTGGGTGAATTGTTTATCAATATCGGAGTTAAGGATTACAAAATCCCCGATCACGGCATTCACACCATCTAATTTGATGCGTTGAACCGAATCAATCACTGTTGTTTGTGGGGTTTCAACTTTCTCATCTTCAATAATTTCTTGTGAAAAAGAAGAAAGGGTTGTTAAAAAACAAAATCCTAAGACGTAAGACTTAATTATATATTTCAAATTTTTTATTTTTAATGGCATCATTGACAATATCACTTTTAAGCTGCTTAATAAGTTTCAGCTTTCGTTTATTAATTACAATTTGTTTTAAGGTTGGCAAAACATATTCTAAAGGAGCTAAATTGCCACGTTCGAGGTACGTATTTATCCCCATCAAATATAGGCCTAAAGAATCTTTGAGTTGTACAAAATTAGGTTTTTTTAACAGTAACCTATTAAACCCTCGTTGTAATGGTTTTATTTTAGAAATTGCTAAATCTGATTTTATCCATGTTGAATCATTCAAAAAATAGGAAGTGTACCCCAACGAAATGGAATCTAAAATGGTTTTATCTTCATTATTAAAACGTTTAAATCGCTTGGTAACTTCTTTAATATTTGAGACCGAGGCATTCACATTGATATAACGTAGTTTGACTAGATCTTCTTTTAAAATAAAAAGCTCTCTATTTTGGTCATATATATCTTTTAATTCTGATTCTGAAACTTGAGTGTCAATATTTTGTTTCACCAAAGCCTCTAAATAAGAGGATGTATATAAATCACTTTTATATTGTTCAACAAGTTGTTCAAATTCTTGTTGCGTTTCTTGTCCCAAGTTTAAAACAGCTCCATCAATGAGTAATTGTTTGGTAGCCCAATTATTGATCAATGTTTGTACTTGAAAAAGACTGTCTTCTTTTGAAAGCCCTTGAACAAAACTAAAATCGATGTCTGAGTTATAGAGAAAAGTATCATTAACCCGAGCCAATGGAATTTCTTCACCATTGTTTTTGGGGTTCTGACATCCAAAAATAAGCAAACAACTAAGACTTATAATATATTTCAAATTAGTTTGAGATTATTAATTTCACTTTCGACAACACTTCTTCGTTTACTTTAACGCTGTACTTAGAGCGTAATTCTTGGATCCAATTCAATTCTAATTCGGTTTGATAATCTGAAATTAATTGCCCTTTGGCTTCCTCAAATGATTTTTGTTTGCTTGGTTTTAAGGCGGTCACATTGACAACAAAATAATTAGAGTTTTCCTGAATTACTTTTGAAAGTCCAGCTTTATAGTCTAAACCTTTTGGCAATGCCGGGTGTCCTATTTCAAATTCGCCATTAGAAAATATGACATTTTGTTTCGTTTTATTAAGCACTTCGGCAATCTCGTTATTTGAACTATTCTTTCTCCAATACTTCAAAACTTTTTTGGTGTATTTAGAATCACTAGAACGCGCTACAGACCCCTCAATTCTATCGGGCCAAACATAATTTGCTTTGTTATCGTTATAAAACGTTTGCAAACCGATGCTATCATTTTTAGCACCATCCCAAATTTTATCTTGCATCAATTCAAACAACAACAAACCTTCTCTGTATTCATTAAGGATATTTGCAAATTCTTGGTTTTCATTTTCAAGGTTATCTCTTTTGTATTGAAACACCGATTGTTCTAAAAACGAAGCATATTGTTTTTTGACAATTACAGACACTGGCCATTCTTTCTTAACCGCTCTTTGGTTTTTATTCAAAAACTCTAAAAAGTCTTGAGCTGTATGGGTTGTATTTTGAATGGTTAAAAACGGTTGAGTCGCCTCAAAATTATCAGAAAACTTCCACACGTTTTGTGTTGAATCAAAAGATAGGTTCGATTCAATCTCTGCTACATTTGAATTTTGATTTGAAAGCTGATAGTCCGCCAGCAATTGTTCAAGCATTTTGGCTTTTACAAGCTGAGAACGTGAATCTTTACCCACTTGATTTTCTAACTCAGGTTTTAAAGTTTCAAAGGATTCTACCGGTTTACGATCTATAAGTTTGAGAATGTGCCATCCAAACTTAGTTTGTATTGGTTGTGATAAATCCTCTTTATTGGTCAATCCAAAAGCCGTATTTTCAAAAATTTCAGAGTTGATTTGACCCGACTTAAATGGTTTGAGTTTACCCCCAAGATTTGAAGAGCTTTTATCATCAGAAAATTGTTTTGCAAGCTCTGAAAAATCTTCACCTTGAAGCAATAATCGATGTAATTCTTGGATGCGATCTTTAGGAACTAAGGTGCTATCTTTTTGTTTGTTTGTAATCATAATATGAGCGACCTCAACCTGCCCTCTTGACTTTCGTTTGTCTAATACTTTTACAACATGAAATCCAAATCGGGTTCGAAATGGTCTAGAAACTTCGCCAATCTTAGTTGTGTAAGCTGCCGATTCAAAATTATACACCATTTTAAAGGCAGAAAAATAGCCTAAATCTTCCACAAAAATAGATTTCCCATTGTGGAGCTCCTTTCTCAGAGACTCAAAATCTTCGTTTATAAAGCGTTCTCTTAGCTTTTCAATTTTCGAGTACGCTTCCAAAGTATCCGTTTCGACCTCATCCAACAAAATTAATATATGCTGGGCTTTGACTTCGTTAGTGGTACGCTCATAGGCTTCACGCACTAAAGCATCAGTTACTTTTTTATCTGTTAAATAAGCGTCTGTTAGTTGGTTTTTATAGGAATTAAATTCCTTTAAATAGGTAGGATCTTTATCGTAGTCCAAAGCTTTTGCTTCAACTAATTTTAATTTGTAGTTAATAAACAGCTCTAAATACGAATCTAAATCCTTTTGGGAAGCGTCTTGTACAAGATTTAAATTTTTATTGTAAACTCTGACAAATTCATCCGCCAACACTGCTTGATCAGAGATTGTAAGTAGGGAATCGGTATCTGAAATTTGCGCGTTTGAAATGAAAAATGAAACGCAGAATATACTTAATGAGATAAAATATTTTTGCATGATATGATTTTTGAGTTTAGCAAAAATACTAAATATAAGGAAGAATACAAGTGTATAATTCCGATGTCTTAAAAAATGAATTTATTATCTCGAATAGTTAGGAGATTCTTTCGTAATCATCACATTATGAGGGTGACTTTCGCTAATCCCTGAGGAGGTGATTTTTACAAATCGACCTGTCTCTTTTAAGGTCTGAATGTCTTTTGCGCCACAATACCCCATTCCAGCACGAAGTCCACCAATAAATTGATGTACACTTTCATAAAGGTCTCCTTTGTAAGGGACACGTCCAACAATTCCTTCGGGAACCAATTTTTTAATATCATCTTCAACATCCTGAAAATATCGATCTTTACTTCCTTCTTTCATGGCTTCTACGGATCCCATTCCTCTATACGATTTGAATTTACGACCTTCATATATAATCGTTTCTCCAGGAGATTCTTTGGTTCCAGCGAGCAGCGATCCGAGCATCACACAGTCTGCGCCTGCGGCGATTGCTTTTGGAATATCGCCTGTGTATCGAATCCCACCATCTGCAATGACAGGAACACCAGATCCTTTTAGGGCGGCGGCAACTTCTAATACGGCAGAAAATTGTGGAAATCCAACCCCTGCAACAACTCGAGTCGTGCAAATAGAGCCTGGTCCAATTCCAACTTTGACTGCATCCGCTCCAGCATCGGCCAAATATTTAGCCGCTTCTGCAGTAGCAATATTTCCAACCACTACATCGAGATCTGGAAATTTTGATTTGATCGATTTCAAGACTGCTACCACGCCTTTGGTATGTCCATGTGCGGTATCAATAATAACGGCATCTACGCCCGCTTTTACTAAAGCAGTCGTCCGTTCTACGGCATCTTGGGTCACCCCAATAGCGGCAGCCACTCGTAAGCGACCATAGTGGTCTTTATTGGAAATTGGTTTCTGAGTTAATTTTGTAATGTCTCTAAATGTAATGAGGCCAACGAGTTTAAAATTGGCATCAACTACTGGTAATTTTTCAATTTTTTTCTTTTGAAGAATGACTTCCGCTTGTTGCAAGGAGGTGCCTTCAGAAGTAGTTACTAAATTTTCAGAAGTCATAATTTCTGTAATCAGGCGATCGCTTTCTTTCTCGAATCTTAAATCACGATTGGTGACGATCCCTTTTAAATAACCTTCTTTATCAATGATTGGAATTCCTCCAATACTATGTTCTTTCATACTCATTTGAGCATCTCTCACAGTGGCTGTTAAGGGTAAGGTCACTGGATCTATAATCATCCCACTTTCGGCACGTTTCACTTTCCGAACCTTTATGGCTTGTTGCTCTATGGTCATGTTTTTGTGCAACACGCCTATTCCACCTTCACGCGCCATGGCTATCGCCATTTTACTTTCGGTAACCGTATCCATTGCCGCAGAACTAATAGGGATATTCAACGCTATGTTTTTAGTGAATTTCGATTTAATACTCACTTCACGTGGCAAAACTTCGGAATATGCTGGAATTAAAAGGACGTCGTCGTAAGTAAGACCTTCGCCGACAATTTTGGATAGATGTGCATTCATAGCAATTAGCTTATAATTGCAAGCAAATTTAAGGCTTTTTTCAGTTGAATAGTAGATATCCTTCTATTTTTTAAAAAATAAAGATTTTGCCCTCTTATTATTTGCAGGAATTTCGATTTTATGGAGGTCCTTTATTCAATAAAAGATCTGTTTTTTATGTTTTTTTATAACCTAAAACTCTTTAAATCAGGTTGTTATTTTTTTATCTTTATTTATTCTAAATAAGCTTTGTGAATCTAAAATTCGTTTGTAACTTTGCGGCTGAAATTTAACCTTATTTTTAGTCAGTCTAAATAAAATGAAGCATCTAATCAAACTATTATCCCTCATAAGCATCGGGATTTTAAACGCCCAAGAATCCAAAACTACAAGCTTAAATGATTCTATACAAAGCCTAGATCCAGTGTTTATTAACTCTCAAGTCATCTTTGGGAGTAAATATGAGGCTAAAAACAGAACAGGATCGTCATTCTATATTTCACCAAAAGAATTAGAAAAATTTTCACATTCTGATATTAATAGAGTTTTGCGTTTGGTCCCTGGGGTGAATATTTATGAAGAAGATGGTTTTGGTTTACGTCCAAATATCAGCCTTCGTGGCACCTCTCCAGAGCGGAGTGCAAAAATATCTATCATGGAAGATGGTGTCTTAATTGCACCTGCACCCTACAGTGCACCTGCCGCCTATTATTTTCCTTCCGTTGCCAGGATGCAAGCTGTAGAAATTTTAAAAGGAAGCAGTCAAATACAGTACGGACCTTTTACGACAGGTGGTGCTCTAAATCTGGTAAGCACTCAAATACCGAACCAATTTAGTGGGCGTATCGAAACAAATTATGGAAGTTTCAACACAAGTCAAACCCACATAAAAATAGGAGGTTCTAAAACCAATATTGGGTATTTAGTTGAATATCTAAATAACAACTCGGATGGCTTTAAAAACTTACCGAAAGGCGGCAATACAGGTTTTGATAAAACTGATGTTGTGGCTAAGTTAAAGCTCAAAAGTAATCAAGACGCTAAATATAAACAGTCTCTAGAATTTAAATTTCAATATTCCGATGAAACCTCTAATGAGACTTACCTAGGTTTAACTACTGAAGATTTCGAGACCAATCCATTCGATCGATATGCAGCGTCTCAAAAAGATCAAATGACAAATGAGCATCTTCAATTTATGATAACCCATAAAGTAGATGTTTCTAAAGTGTTGAGAATTACAAACAATGCGTATCATAACGATTTTTCACGAAATTGGTACAAACTGAATGATGTGGTTTTTGATGGTAACAAAGAGAAAATTTCTAAAATACTTGAAACTCCTATGGACTACTCAAGCTATATGAATCTTATGACTGGGGCTTCGGATTCAAATGCGGACGCATTAGTTCTAAAAGCAAACAATCGAACGTATGTATCAAAAGGAATTCAAACTAAATTAGACTTCCATTGGAACAGTAATACTATCTTTCATGATGTTGAAATTAGTTTACGATATCATTATGATGAAGAAGACCGTTTTCAGTGGAAAGATGGATACAGTATTACGGATGGCCAGATGAATTTAACTTCCGCCGGAACTCCCGGAAGTGACGCCAATCGAATTAGTAAAGCAAGTGCATTTGCAGGGTCTATTTTGTATAAATTAAAATTCAATAATATCACGATAACTCCTGGCTTACGTTATGAAGATATTGTGTTAGGGAGAGATGATTTTGGATCAAATGATTTTGATAGAACAGGAAGTGATCTTTCGACTCGAGAAAATAAAGTTTCTATTTTTATTCCTGGAATAGGGTTTAATTATAAATTCAATAATTCAACGTCTTTATTTGGTGGTGTACATAAAGGCTTTTCGCCTCCTGGAAATACAGTTGGACAAGAATCGGAAGAAAGCATCAATTACGAACTTGGATCAAGGTTCAATATCAAAGGCTTGAGAGGTGAAGTTGTTGGGTTTTATAACGATTACAGCAACTTATTGGGAAGTGACTTAGCCGCTTCTGGAGGTACTGGATCCTTAGAGCAATTTAACGCTGGAGAAGTGAGTGTGAAAGGAATTGAACTCCTTTTAAATTATGATCTACTCCAAAATAACTCGTTTTATGCCTTACCTATTACTTTTGGATACACGTTTACAGATACTGAATTTCTAAATAGTTTTGGAAGTGATGACGGTTTGTGGGGCGAAGTTCAAAGTGGTGACGAGTTACCTTATATTGCTAAGCATCAATTTAACACCTCTATATCCTTAGAACATGCGAAGTTTGAGCTCAACTTGAGTGGCCGTTTAAATGGTGCCTTTAAGACCGAGGCAAGTGCTGTTGCAGTCAACTCTACGAATGGTATTACGTCAAATTTTATCATCGATTTTGCAGGAAAATACCATGTTTCAAAAACATTGAGTATTACTTCAAAAATGATCAATGTTTTAGATGAAACTTATGCCGTGGCTAAAGTGCCTGCTGGATTACGCCCAGGACATCCTTTTGGGATCTATGGAGGTTTAGACTTTAGGTTCTAAAAAAAACACCTATTAAAGTGTTGTTTGGCAACTAACGGCTCTTTTTTTTTAATGGTACACTGAAAATATTTTTGTGGCTTCGTTATAGGCACTTTCAAAGCTTAGCGCATTTAAATTGGTCACTTCCTTTTGAGTCGTAAAATACGAAAGTAGTTTTTCTGTTGGCATGTTGCCCGTTAATTTATCTTTAGCCATCGGACAGCCTCCAAAGCCCTGTATAGCACCATCAAAACGACGGCATCCGGCTATGTATGCAGCCTCAACTTTGGGGTGCCAGTGTAAAGGATTGGTATGTAAATGGGCTCCAAATTCAATATGTGGGTAAGCAGGGATTAAATTTGAAAATAAATAAGAAATAGATTCTGATGTGGAACTCCCAATGGTATCACTCAACGAAAGGATTTCGACCCCCATCGCATTTAAGCGTTGGGTCCACTCGCCTACTACATCCACATTCCATGGATCGCCATACGGATTTCCAAAAGCCATTGAAAGATACACCACCACCCGTTTGTTATGAGCCTGTGCGATGTTTAAGATTTCTTGTAGGGTATCAATAGATTGGGTAATTGTTTTGTGCGTATTTCGCATCTGAAAATTTTCGGAAATCGAAAACGGATAGCCTAAAAAATCAATTTCTTTATGAGAAGCGGCGGCTAAAGCACCTCGGCTATTGGCGACTATTGCTAATAATTTACTTGTGGTTTTACTAAGATCTAACTGTGCCAGCACTTTGGACGTATCAGCCATTTGAGGGATGGCTCTCGGCGACACAAAACTGCCAAAATCAATGGTGTCAAACCCCACCCGTAAAAGCGATTGAAGGTATTGGACTTTTTGAGCCTTTGGGATCATCGTCTTAATGCCTTGCATGGCATCTCGAGGGCATTCAATTATTTTGATCGTTGGTGTCGTTGGATCCATATAGGTTCTAAAATTACTATAATTTTTTGAAACACGTGGTACGTTTTAAACTAAGCGCCAGCACCATTGAACTTCGACCATTTATGTTTAAAAATAATCGATACCAAATCTTTCAAAACTGTATAGGTTCGTTCCAAGCCATATTTAGAAACTCCATAGATTCGTGGATGGTGAATGATTGGAATTTCTTTGATTCTTGCCCCGTTTAAATGTGCATGGAGTGCCATGAAACGATGTAATTCGTCGTATAAAGGAATATTCTTTGCGGTTTCGGAGGTCATTACCTTCAGCGCACAGCCTGAATCCGATACTTGTAGTCGCGTGGTTACTCTAATGATGTAATTCGCGATTTTAGAGGGCAGAGTTTTAAGCAAGGAATCCTGTCGGTTTTCTCGATATCCAATCACCATATCCCAGTTTTCATTTTGAATTAGACGCAGCATTTTAGGAATATCTCTGGGGTCATTTTGAAGGTCACCGTCCATGGTGACTATAAAAGGGCCTTTTGAACGCTGAATCCCCGCGGCAAGAGCCGAACTTTGTCCTTTATTCTGATCAAAAGCAATAAGAATAAGGTTTGGGTTTAAAATTGACTGTATGGATTGACGAGTGCCATCGGTAGAACAGTCGTCAATAAAAATAAGTTCATAGGTATAAACTGATAGATGGTTTTCAATGGCATCAACCAAGGGCTTTACATTGAACTGCTCATTAAATACAGGAATCACAATAGATAACAAAGGGTGTGATAGCATGACTTTATCAATTAAATCTTTTATGGGCGAGCCCATTTTACAAGATTAGTCATAAAATTGTAATCTGCACTTTAATTCTAAAATTTATACTACTAAACTTTAGAGATCACAAGAGAGCTGTGGAATCGTCCATATTCCAGTTTATATTACAAGCCATAGAAACGGCTGTTGTTTCCTCTTTTATTTTTATTATCTGGATTAAAATCAAACGTTATATATAATTCAAAACTATTAAACTCCGTACCGGCTGGCCCTGAAGCCACCATATCAATAGAATAATTAATTCCAAATTCAATTTGTTGAACAAAAACACTAAAAGACGTCCCAAATTGGGATATTGATATGCCTTCGTAATTGTTAATATGCTGATTTAATCCAAGTGAAATATTACCTAATATCACTTCTTGATAAAGATCTATTCTCGATTTCGCGGCTTGCATGGTAAAGGAGTTGTACAAATATAAATAGGAAAATGCTGGTAAAACGCCTTGTCCATAAGGATTTAAATCATATTCATATCCGGCCTGTAACGAGATCATTAAAGCTTTCTTGTTATTTGCTGACGAATTAAAAGAGGTATCGGGTGTGTTCAAATGTTTGGCATTAAGACCAAAAAATAAATTCTCATTATTTCGAACCGTAAATCCTGCTGCTAAATCAAAATAATTAATTTTTCCATCAATATTCACAGGATCCACTGTAACTCCAGCGATACTCCCGGTCAATACATTAATTTGATCTTCAAAAACTAAATTGTTGTAGTTTAAGGTATTATTACCGTACCCGATCGATACCGATGGATTGAATGTCCATTTGTAATTTAACTGGGTTCTGTAAATGTAGTGCAAATTGGCGCTTGATACGGAATAACCAAGACTTGTCACATCGACTGTTTTGACATCTATTGCCAATGAAAAGTCGTTATCTTTAAAGAAATGATTTACAAAGGCAAATTTGGTTTCAATTTTACTGGCGTCACTAAATCCTTCCGATCCCGTCAGCACTCCCGCTTTGGAAGAGTCTCCAAAGGCGTAAAAACTGGGGTTTTGAGCACCCATGATTTTGTTCTGGTTTTTTATTGCATTGTCCTGAGCAAATCCAATGTTGGAAACAAAAATTATGGTAAGTATATATATAGATTTCAATTTCATAGCTGTATTATTTTATAAGCATCAGTTGACCTGTTTTCTCAACAACTTCTCCTTCAATAGTTGTTGCGATTACGAAGTATTTATAATTACCGTTTATAGGCTCCTCATTTCCTTTTTCTAAACCATTCCACCCCCAATCTGGATCCAAGGCATTAACTTCCGAAGTAATTTCGTAAACAATATTACCCCAGTTGTCATATACAAACATGGACACTTCAGTAAAGCCAATTAATGACGCTCTAAACAAATCGTTTATTCCATCATTGTTTGGTGAGAAGGCTGTTGGTGTCATAATATTTGCACCTCGACCTACACTGATGATTTGAGTTTCGACTCGTGAACAGCCAAGACTATTAAAGACGGTGAGCGTTACTGTATACACACCATCAATTGTATAGGAATGAAAGACCGTTTTAAAACTATCTCCGTCAGAGTTAGGAACTGTGTCTTCTGGATTAAAAAACACTTTAAAAGGGGAGTTATCTCCAAAGTCCCAGACAATATAATCATATTCAGCAGGAATATTATTTAGATCGACTGTATTGGTAAACTCAATACTTTCATTAACATCGATTGCATTATAGGTCACAAAGTTAAGGGAAGTATATTCGAAGCCTGGGGATTCAATTGGTGTACTCACAGAAATCGTATTCCAACAGTCTTGATCGTTTTTAACTTTGATGATCCCTGAAGGAGCCGTTGGGTTATTGATTGCTAATTCATACATTGAATCTCCTAAGTACAGGTGAGGTACTAAAACATTATTGTAATAGAACGCCAAGCTTGGGTCCAAACTAGCCACTTTGATTCTAACATTTCCTGGAGCGTCCGCACATAACGAATCATCTAATTCTACCGATTCAATGGTCAGTGAACTGTAATCAAATATTGTAAACAAATAAGGCACTGATGTACATGAATTACTATCTTCAATTGTTAAATAGTACAATCCAGCCCTTAGGTCACAAATATTAAAATAATTATTATTAGCAACGGTTATTGGCGTTAATGTCTCTGAAGAAGGATCTAGATACTCCAGCAAGAAACTTGTATAAATTCCTGTACCTCCTGTGAAATCAAAATCTGCACAGCCTAAACTTCCATTACAAGTAACATTAGACGTTGAAAGTAATGAGATTTCAACAGGTTGAACATCAGCAATAACATACGATTTTGTTGGGATCGCACAGCCTAAACTATCCGTTCCAGAAATTGTATAAACTCCAGGTTCAAGCCCCGTAATTGTGGCTTGATTTTGCTGAAATCCGTTAGGTCCAGACCATTTAATAGCATACAAACCACCGACACTTGCTCCGCCTCTAATATCAATTGAAATCGAACCATCATTTTCGCCAGTACAAGAAACTTGAGTGACTTGTTCATCAAAAAATGCAATAGGCGTTGAGACCTTTATCACACCTGTTTTTATTCGAGCACACGGCAAGGTTGTAATTGCATAGTTAAATTCTCCTGATTCTATTGGCGTTCCAGAAATAACAAGCTGACCTGTGGTGACATCAAAAACAGGATTTATGCCTATTGGTAACCCTGTTACAGTCACGCCAGTCGCACCAGTTAAGGTATAGACTATTGGCGTAATCGGTGCACTAAAATTCGACTGACACAATAACTGATCATCGGTTCCTACAGCCGATGTTAGTTCTATTGAAACATTCGTATTTATATTTGTTACCGAAAATAATTGTGTCGCAACACAACCTGTGGTTACTATATTAAAATTGAAAGTTCCAAAGCCAACGGGTGTTCCTGAAACTGTATATACTCCCGTTCCTGCATCATAGTCTAGGACTAGATTATCGGGTAGATTAACCGTTTCAATCCCTGTAGCACCACCGCCAATCGTAAATGTAATTGGTTCAATACTTCCACTTTGACAAATGGCTTGATTGATCGTACTTACGTCACTTGTGACCGTTATTGTAGCCTCTTGTCTAACCTCTAGTGTAAATGATTCCGATTTCGAAATACCACAGGAACCGATAGTCGTGACGATGAAATTTTGGGCAACACTCATAAAGTTTGTTGGTGTTCCAGAAATAGTTATAATTCCTGAATTAACAGCATAGTTAACTCCCTGTGGTAACGCTGGTGAAATAGTGACATCATCTACTCCTGGAGATACTAAGAATACAACCGGATCAATTGGTGAATTCTGACACGTAATTTGAGTGTTATTTGTTGAAATAAATGATATATCCTGATCTGGATTCACAGTAATAACGCCTGTCATTGTATTGCTACAACCCGTTCCAGAACTAATTGAATAGTTGTAGACACCACTTTGTGTCGGGGCACCAGAAATAATTCCAGTTGTAGGGTTAAAAGTAACCCCAGGAATTGTTGGAGTCATTACCAATGTAGCCGTTGTCGGAGAAATTGCATATTGAATTGGGGATGCAAAAGCACTTCCCTCACAAACGATTGGATCTGGATTTCCAGAAACTAATGAAATGATAGAATTCTCTTTTATTTCAATCGTGCCACCATAGGTGTCTGCACTACAAATTCCAAAAGAATTAACTGTATAATTGAAAGTCCCTATCTCACATGAAGCACCAGAAATGGTTAAAATGTTTGATGCAATCGACCACGTAATTCCAACAGGCATTCTTGGTGTAAATTGAACATCTCCACCTGTTGCGCCACCTCCTAAATTGTAAGATATTGGTGCAAGTGTGTCACATTCACATAACTCTTGATCGATTGTAGTTGGTGTTAACTCTGTAATGACATCATTTGAATTGACAATAATAGTGCCGCCATAGGTAGAGTTACATCCATTGGTCGAACCTGCTGTATTAACGACATAGTTAAAAGTTCCCGAACTGGTTGGACTTCCACTGATTGTTAAAAGGTTGAGTGCTGAGTCAAAAGAAGGTGTTAATCCTGAAGGTAACCCTGTCACAAACGCGCTTGTGGCTGAGCCACCGATATCAAAAACAATAGGAGCAATCGCCGTGTCTTGACACACAACTTGACTGACCGTGCTTGAATCCTGCGGTATAATCGTGCCTTGCTCCTGAACATCAACAAAAGCCTCATTTGGTAACGTAATATTAGTGGACGTACAAGCCGTTGGAATTGATGAATCTGACACACTTAATAGCGTAATTACATTAGTACCAGAATTAATTGTTGATACAGAAATTGTTGCAGTATTTGAGGTTCCACTTGAAACGACTTGCTGAACTGGATCTGAGTTTATTTGATATGTAAACGTATAGGGTGCCGTTCCATTTGATCCTTCAAAAGTGATAAATGGCGGTGTATCATTCTCACAAACCAGATAATTATTTAATCCAGAAATCGTCGCCACAGGACTAGGACTCACAGAAATTAAGAATGTTTCTGTTGAATCACAAGTCTGTCCAGCATTCGAATAGGATGCTGTTACAGTAATCGTTGCGGTTTGTAGCGTTGCCCCTGAGTTGACCGCTATAAATGGTAAGATATTTCCTGAACCGCTAGGCGCAAGTCCAATAGATGTATTATTATTAATCCAAGAATAATTTACGGTCCCACCTGTATTATTAGATGAAAAATTAACTGCTGCAGTCGTCATTCCGTCACATAATGACTGATCGGCTGGAGGATTGATATCCAATACTGGATTCACGGTGATTAGGAACTCTTTTGAAGTTCCATTACATGCCTCCCCGTCATACGTGAATATTGGAGTCACTGTGATTGTAGACACATTAGGAGACAATCCAGTATTTAGTGCCGTAAAGGGCAAAATAGTTCCTGATCCACTCGCTCCTAAGCCTGTACTTGTATTGTTATTCGTCCAAGTATAAGTCGTCGTTCCAAGCGTGTTTAAAGTATTAAAATTAATTTCCGTTGTGAGCCCAGCTGTACAAATGGTCTGATCTATAGGCTGAATCACATGAGCACTCGGATTCACCGTGATTGTAAATGTTTCGGTAGCCCCAACACATGATACAGAATCATTTGTATATGTTGGAGTTACTGTAATTGTTGCCACAATTGGAGAAAAACCAGTATTAACCGCTGTGAAAGACCCAATATTATCTGTTCCATTTGCAACTAATCCAATCGTAGAATTATTATTTTCCCAAGTATAGGTGGTTGTTCCACCTAAATTATTAGAAGAAAAGCTTACTAAGTTGGTATTTTCTCCGTTACATAAAACTTGAGAAATTGGTACGTTCAATTCTGCAGTTGGGTTGACCGTGATTGTAAATGTTTTTGGAAGCCCCGAACAGCTAACGCCAGCATAGTTATAAACTGGAGTCACCACTATAGATGCTACAACTGGAATATTTCCATTGTTAACAGCAATAAAAGAAGGGATATTTCCAATCCCTGAAGCAGCTAAGCCGATACTTGGATTATTATTATTCCACTCATAAGTCGTAGCTCCTGAATTATTGGCCGAAACAAAATTCACAGAGGGAGTGGAATCCGTATTACAGACCGTTACACTTGTAGGTAAAACAACATCAGCTGAAGGATTGACCGTAATTGAAAAAGTTAATATTGAGCCTACACAACTGACACCTCCATTTGAAAAAGTTGGTGTTACTTGTATCGTAGCAACCGAAGGAATTAAACCCGAATTAGTTGCCGTGAACGATGGGATGTTACCAACGCCACTAGCACCTAAACCGATTGCTATATTGTTATTTGTCCAAGCATAAGTGGTCGTCCCACCTGTATTATTAGAATTAAAATTATAAAAGAATGCATCGCCATCGCAAATCACTTGTGCGAGGGGTTGAATCAATTCAGATTCTGGATTCACTGTGATTGTAAATGTTTTAGAAACGCCTTCACAACTTTCGCCACCAAACTCATAGGATGGAGTTACTGTAATAGTTCCGATTGCAGTTGCGTTTGTAGTATTTGAAGCCACAAAGGATGGTATCGGACCTGTTCCTGAAGCACCTAATCCAATACTTGGATTAGAATTAGTCCATGAAAAGGTCGTCGTTCCGATGGTGTTGTTCGTCGTAAAGTTGACTACTGATGTAGTGTCGCCATTACAAACAACTTCAGAAACTGGCTGAACTACCTGGCCTGAGGGATTGACTGTAATCGTAATCGTTTCTGAGGGTCCAGAACAGGACAAGCCATCATTTGTAAAGTTAGGAGTCACTGTTATATTGGCTACTACTGGAGTTCCAGTCAAATTGGATGCTATAAACGTTGGAATACTTCCCGTTCCTGAAGCTGGCAAACCAATACTCGTATTCGAATTTGACCAAGTATAGGTTGTAAGACCTACTGTATTAACAGTCGTAAATGTTAGACTCGTAGAATCTCCGTTACATACTGTCTGCGGGGCTTGAGCGTTTACTTGTGCAACTGGATTGACCGTAATCGTATACGTTTCTGAAGGTCCAGTACAAATGACCCCTCCATTATCATAAAAAGGCGTGACTGTGATAGTGGACACAACTGGTGCCGTTCCAGAATTGGTGGCGGTAAAAGTAGGAACATCTCCTGTACCGCTACTTATGTTTAAACCTGTCGACAAATTATCATTTGTCCACGAATATGTTGTTGTCCCCATCGTGTTTGATGAACTAAAGCTAGTGCTGCCTACAGAATCACCATCGCAAAACACTAAAGAAACGGGTTGATTAACCTGTGCAGAAGGATTGACCGTGATTGTGAAATTTTCAACGGCTCCTGTACAACTTTGACCGTTATGCGTATACGTTGGAGTGACCGACAGACTTGCAACGATTGGTGAGTTGCTAGTATTAATCGCTGTGAATGTAGAAATATCGCTGGTACCCGATGTAGGAATTCCAATACTAGGTGTGTTATTCGTCCATGCATACGTAGTGGTACCTACACTATTTAAAGTGTTAAAGGTTACTACTGTTGAATCGCCTTCACAAAGCGTTTGTGATGTTGGAGCAATCATATTTGCATTAGGATTAACCGTAATTGTAAACACTTTATTTGGGCCTTCACAATCGACGCCATTAAAACTAAATGTTGGTGTTACTTGAATTGTTGAAGTGATAGGAGTCGTTCCTGTATTTGTCGTCGAAAATGTGATCGAAGACCCAACCCCACTAACAGCCGTCAATCCAATAGCAGTATTGCTATTTGTCCACTCATATGTGGTCGTACCAACAGTATTTGAAGTATTAAAGTTAATAACCGCAACATCGGATTCACAAAAGACTTCATTTGAAGGTTGATCTACTTCAGCAGTAGGATTTACTGTAATCGAAAACGTTTCAGGATTTCCAGAACAAACTTGTCCGTTGTATGTAAACGTTGGAGTTACAGTGATGTTTGCAACTTGTGGTATCGTGCTAGTATTGATAGCGGTAAAAGGAGCAATATTACCTGTTCCTGCGGCCAATATAGAACCAATAGTCGTATTACTATTAGTCCAAGAATAAGTTGTTGTCCCTAATGTCGTAAGTGTCGAAAAGTTGATGGCTGATATCAAATCGCCTGCACAGACCGTTGAAGATCCGATCGGATCCACTTGAGCGGATGGATTCACTGTAATTGTAAACGTCTTTGATGGTCCAGTACAAGAAAGCCCTCCGTGATCAAACGTTGGCGTCACCGTGATGGTCGCTACTTGTGGAGTACCCGTAGAATTTAGTGCTGTAAATGAACTTATATCACCAGTTCCATTGGCAGTTGCAATCCCAATATTAACATTGTCATTCGTCCAATTATAAGTCGTTGTGCCAACCGTATTTAAGGTTGTAAAATTAATGGTTGGTACTATTTCGCCTTCACAAAGTAAAAGAGATGTCGGTTGATTTATTTGAGCCGATGGATTGACTGTTATCGTAAATGTCTCAGGAGATCCAGCACAATCTTTACCATTGAAGGTATAGGTTGGTGTGACAACAATCGTTGCAACTTGTGGGATCGTAGATGAATTCGTGGCCACAAATGATCCGATATCGGTAGAACCCGATGCCACTAAGCCAATGCTCGTATTATCGTTCGTCCAACTATAGGACGTTGCACCTGAACTATTTGAAGTTGTAAATATGATTGACGTCGTACTGTCTCCATTACACACTACTTCCGACGAAATTGAATTGACTTGAGCCGCTGGATTTATTGTGATTGTAAACGTTTTTGTAGGACCTGTACAAGAGATTCCTTCGTTATCAAACGTTGGCGTCACCACTATATTTGCAATTTGACTGACAGAAGAGGTATTGGTCATTGTAATACCCGAAATATCACCTGAACCTGTTGATGGCAATCCTATTGAAGGATTATTATTGGCCCACGTATACCCTGAAATGCCTCCAGTATTAGTCGTATCAAAATCCACATTCAAGATTTCCCCCACACATAAATTCTGTGCAATTGGTTGATCAACATTTGGTTCTGGATTCACAACAACATCAAATGTAATTGGATCTCCAGTACATCCAGCTAAATTTGCAGGCAGTAATGCTGAATATACCACTGTGATTGGAGCAGTTGTAACATTAGTTAAAACTTCACTTATCGTATCGACTCCACTACTTCCGGGTTCCGTAATTCCTGTAACACTCGCTCTAGTCCAATTAATACTTCCTGTGACATTGGAGGTTAACGTATGATTAAATTGATCACCAGAGCAAATAGCTGCTACTGGAGTAGCCGAAGTTAGAATAGGATTCGGATCAACGTCAACTGTAATAGTTTCTGAATCACTACAACCATCTTCTGAAGTTAAAGTGATAATATAATTTACTGGAATTGTTACAGAACTTGTATTTGTTAGAACTTCGCTAATTATTCCTGTCCCAGATCCCGCAGTATTTGAAATTCCAGAAATGACTGCTCTAGTCCAACTGTAGGTTGTACTAGCTAATGCCGAAGTTGGTACATATTCAAAAGTTTCATCACTACAAATTGAAGGTGGAGTCAATGTACTCGTCAAAGTTGGTTGTGATTGAACTGTGATTGGTAGAGCTGCAGAAGAAGCTCCCAATCCACAAGAATTATTTCCTTGAACAGATAAATTACCGGAAGTAGCTGAAGCAGCAAACGCAATAGAAATTGTATTGGTTAATGTAGATATAGTGCTTCCGTCAGGTAACGTCCATAAATAAGAATTTGTATTTGGAATTACAGTCGTCGTATACACATGGGTCGATCCTTCACAGACCGTTTGTGTTCCAGAAACAATGCTCGTTGTAGGCAATTCGCTTATTGTGATTGGTAATGTAGAACTTGGTCCACTTCCACACCCATTAACGCCATTTACAGAAACATTCCCTGAGACAGCTGTAGGACCATAATCAACACTAATAGAATTGGTTCCTTGTCCAGAAACAATTGTTGCTCCAGTTGGCACTTGCCAATCATAGGTAATTACATTTGAATTTACAGGCACTGTATAAACAACGCCCAAGTTGCCCTGACAAATGGTGTTTAGACCTGAAATAGCTCCTAAATTTGGAATCGTACAATTGATAGTCAGCGTTACAGAATCTGAAACCGATTCTGTACTACAAGCGCCAACACCATCGGCTGTTAATGTTAAAACTTCTGGAGTACAACTGTTGCTAAACGACTCATACACAACAGGATTTCCTAGGTTAAAATTACCTGACAAACTTCCTGAAGTTGTCCAACTCACAGAACTCGCATTTGTAACATCTGTTCCTAGTATTGTAAAAGGAGCAATTGCTGTTCCTGGGATATAACATATCGCACCATTATCGCCAGCTTCAACCGATGGAAGTGCCTGTGTGGTCACCGTAATTTCTTGAATGGCGTTGTCTGCACACACCCCTAATGGAGTGGCAACAAGACGAAGTCTTGTTACTACATTTGAAGGAATATCTGTTCCTAAGCCTGAAAAATAGACGTCATTTATCACTGATCCTGGGCCATCAATAATACTCCATGTTAGTGTATCGTAATTGGTGCCAGATCCGTTTAATGTAATCCCAGTTGTCGTACTAACACATGTGCTAATATCAATTGCAGAAACCGTTGGATCCTTAATTATATTTAGTAACATAAAGCTACTGTTTACAGGACAACTACTATTTCCTGACCCTGTAATTGTGAGGTACACATAACCTCTGTTTATATCATCAATACTTGGATTATATTCCGGATTAACAGCCGTTGGATCTGTGAATGAACCTGGCAAATAAGTGCCCGAAGACGTTCCATTACTATTTTCAGAACTGATCCATGTTACAGACGTCGCATTAGACGTTGCATCTAACAATGCGTACGAAGTATCTGATTCACAAACTGTTGCATTAACTCCTGCAAAGACCCCAACACCATCGGCGATGGTCACTTTCAGGACATCTGTAACAAACGTCCCACATGCAATATTAGACACTCTAATGGTTAAATACACATAGCCTAAATCGATATCATCTTGTGAGGGTGTATAACTCGGGTTGAGAATCGCATCGTTTGTAAATATTCCACTTACATAAGCACCCGAAGACGACCCATCACTGTTTTGTGAACTCGTCCATATTATAGTATTTGCATTGGTTTCAGTTGTATTTACAATATTGATATTTGAACTTTCACAAACCGTAAAGTCTGCGCCAACCGTGACTGTTGGTTGTGACTGAATGGTGACGGTCATCGTATCAAAAACAGCTCCTGTACATGGTGCAATACTTGTAGCGGTTAGCGTTAATGTAATAACCCCTGTTTCACTAATCCCAGGATTATATTTTGGAGTTAATGTATTGACTGTTGAAGCTTCAATACTTCCTGTTCCGTCATGAGACCAAGTAAACGTTGAAGCATTTGAAGTCGAAGCGCCATTTCCTGAAACGATGATATCTTCGCCATCACAGAATAATAAAGAAGCCCCAGCTTCTACTTCTAATTTAGGTTGTAAATTAACGGTAATCGTTTCAGTTAGAACGGTTGTGCAACCTGCTTCAGGGATGGTTTCTACTCTTAGTAAGACAAAACCATTCGCTATTTCATCCGCTGAGGGCGTAAAACTTGGTGTTTCGGAGTTCACATTTGTGAGGACGCCTGGTGTTCCAGAAGCTCCTGTAATATTTGTCCAAAGAATAGATGTAGCGTTGCTGACATCTATCAAATCTGGTAGTGTAAATGTCGCACCACACATTGATATTTCATTGGTTGATGCAGTGAGTGTTGTATCTTGATTGATATAGATGGTCATGGTATCCAAAACGGGGACTTGTGAACATGCAGCATTTGGCATGGCTGAAAGCGTTAGAGTGACAGAAGTCGTGTCATCTGAACCGAGACTATATATTGGATTGATTAAACTACTAGAATAATCAAACGTACCGTTTCCTGAAGTGGACCATGTGATACTACTGTAATTGCTTGCAGTTGCAGAACTCAAAATGACATCTGTATCTTCACAAACATCAAAAATGTCTGTACCTGCGCTTACGATTGGATTTGCGTAAATCGTTAAGACCATCGAATCTGTTGACGAAGCACACCCATTTGTAGAAGTTGCTGTGAGGTCAAACTGAATATCTTTAAACCCTGTCGCAGAATTAAAATCTGTTGGGCCTGGAATATAAATAGGTTGTAATGGATCTGCTGTTGTCTGAAGCGTTCCACTCCCATTTGAGGTGGTCCAGAAATAAGTTGTAGAAGCAACTGCATCGACTACCGAACCAACAAGTTGGTAAGACGCCGTTCCTTCACAAAGAATCGCATCGACTCCAGCATCAACTACTGGTGATGGGTTAATTTCTAGATTAAAACTATCCGTTATCGAAACTGGACAAGCTCCAGTGCCTACTGCTGTTAAAGTCACCACAGCAGTTCCGGTTGCCCCAGCATCTGAAGCAATAACCGGAGTTGTAGTACTTTCACCAGACAAAATCTGAGCTGGACCAGTAACACTCCACGTATATGTAAATTCATTTAAAACACTTGCCCCCACAACGGTATACGTTTCGGTGACACAGATAGTCGCATCAACTCCTGCATTGACCACAGGTTTTGCAATAATTTCTAATTGTACCGGACTTGAATCACTTGAACATGATCCGTTCGTTGAAGAAGCAGTTAAGATCAAATCTACTGTTCCAGTCTGTCCAGCAGCTGGTGTATAAATCGTAGCCAAATCATTATTTGGCGTAAACGTTCCCAATCCGTTAGAAGACGTCCATAGAACTGACGCATAATTAGAAGCGGAAATTTCCGAACTTGTAAGTGTTAGTGTTTCTCCTTCACAAATAGTTCTTGAGGTAGGAACCACAACTAACGGACTTGGTGTAATGGTAATCGTTTTGGTATCGGTGTCTGTTGTATTACAAGAATCAAATCCATTGACCGTTAGTGTTAAAATGATGTCCCCTGTTGCGCCTAATGTGGGAACAATTATTGGGTTTAAATCGTTTTGAGTACCCGCTTGAATGGTCGCAGGCCCAGTTAGAGACCAATTGATATTTGTTGAAACTGAATTGTCATAATTGTATGCAAACGCATCATTAACTTGGTAAGAAATCGTCCCTTCACAAATGGATATTGGACCCCCAGCCTCCGCGATTGGATTTTTTTCAATTAAGACTTCTAAGTCGTAAGTGGCGTCTGGACAATTCGTATTAGAAACGCCAGTCAACGTCAGTGTGACTCGTCCTAAACTTAAATCTAAAGCAGAGGGCGTATAAATGGTATTTAAATTGGTTGGATCTGCAAAACCTGAAGTTGATGTCGTAGAACTTGTTGACCAGGAAATACTCGAAGAATCTGGTGCGAGTCCAACCAATGCAATTGTATCGTCTTCACAAATGGATGTTGGCGCCGTAAAGCTAACCGTTAGTTCTGGATCGAAGTTTAATGTAATGGTATCGGATACATCAAAGGCATTTCCACAATCTGCTTTGGCAAGCGCTGTGACTTTTAAGACAACCTGACCAGCAAGTATCTGTGGATTTGTGGGGGTAAACGTTGGATTTAATTCGGTTGGATTACTAAAACCTGCACTGCTTCCTGTACCATCTACGGTCCATAAAATAGATGCATAATCTGTAGCCGTTACACCAGAAATTACAAAAGGTTCTGAGCTACAGACTTCCTGAACTGAATCCACTACATCAACCGTTGGTTTAGGTTGAACGACCACTAAAAGCGTTTGAACAAAAGGTGCACATGTCGCCGTTGATGTGGACGTTAATTGGATCTCAAAATCATCCTCATTTCCAGGAAATTGATTGAACGTAGCGGTATCTGAATTTGCATTTATAAACGTTCCATGATTGCCATTAATTTCGGTCCATGCAAGTGTATTTCCATCTAAATTAAGGGCAGTCGCCGTATAGGGTTCTTCAGCACAAACAGCTCCAAGAGAACTAATCGTTGCGTTTGGCGCTTGATCGATTGTGATTGTAATTTCTTCAAAATCAGTGGAAGAACAAGGCGCATTGCTCGTTGCGGTTAGGCGTAAGGTCACAAAGCCATTCGCAATATCTGCAGCATTAAATGTGTAAGAAGGGTTTAGATCTGTTGGGTTTGAAAAATCTCCCGTTCCAACTGGGTTTACACGAGTCCAATTTATTGTATTATTTGTGGGATCTTCAACAGAATTACCAGTTAAGTTATATTTCGATTGTGAACTACAAACAGTATCCGTGAGAGTCGTCATAGACACCACAGGAGTTTTAATCACATTCATCGTAAATTGTTGTGTGGTGGGTTCATCACAAGGTGTGATTCCGTCCACACTAATTTGTATCACAACCGTATCGCTATCGGCTCCAGGTTCATAGGTTGGACTGGCGGTATTTCCAGCAGAAATAGTTCCCGTACCACTGATAATTGTCCAGTTAATTGTACTGGCGTTGTGATTCGTAAAAGTCGCTGTTAATGGTTTATCAACGCCTTCACAGAAAAAACCATCATCGGTAAAATTGATCGTCGCTAAAGGATCAATATTTAATTTAAATGTTTCTATGATTTGAGTACTACATGGCGCAGTTGGATTTAACGTAAAAATTAAATTCACAAAACCAGTACCAATATCAGCAGACGAAGGCTCATAAGATGGAGTTAAGGTGTTGGCTACTAATAATGTACCCGAACCAGATGATGTCCAACCGAATGTGTCAACAGAACTTTCATTATCTATAGAAACTGTTCCTGTTGGGATTGTATAACTTCCTTGTGATTCACAAATTGTGTCTTCGTTTGTTGTTAGAGTGACCACAGGATTTCTTGTAATCGTGTGAGTAATTAACTCCGAAATTGTTCCAACACATGGTGCAATTGCGTCTGCAGTAACGACTAATTCAACTAAGCCATTTGCAATTTCATTGGGACCAGGCGTGTATTCAGTGGTAATGTTATTAATGGATGCTGTAAAAGTTCCATCGCCTCCATTATTCGTCCAAACTAGGTTTGTAACATTGGTTTCTGTTGCATCAATAGTTGATATAATCGCTCCCTCACAAATATTTTGAGAAACACCTGGAAATAATATCGGACTTTCCTGAACAGGGATTCGAACCACTTCCACAACAGCGGCACCACAGGGTGCGTTTGGAGTGACGGTCAGGGTCAAATCTATATATCCGTTGTTTATATCTGTAGTACTTGGTGTAATTATTGGACTCAAGTTCGTCGGGTTTGCAATGGTGGTTCCAGTCCCTGTTGTTGACGTCCAAATAAAGGAATCTGCATCGGTAATCGTAGTACCTACTACTGCAACATTAGTTTCATCCTCACAAATTGGAGCTTGTGGCGTTACCACTACAACCGTTGGTGAATCCACAAAAGAAACAACCATTGAAGTGACTTCATCAGCCGTACATGGATCTAGTGCAACCGCTGTTAAAGTTAAGGTTACCGATCCATTAGCTAAATCGCCTGTTCCTGGATTATAAATTGGGTCTATAATATTAACAATGTCAGAATCAAAAGTTCCATCCCCTGCTCCATTGGACCAAACTAAATTATTAACCGTCGTTGTATCAAAACTAGCGGTGGTAATTTGGAACGGTAAATCACATTCTGTTAAGTCAACACCCGCATCAGCAACCGGTAAAACCTGAAATAAAAGATTGAAACTTTCGGTCACCTCAATTGCACATGGAGCAACAGAGTCAACAGTGATTGTTAAAGTCACATTGCCAGCCGCTAAATCGGCATTAGAAGGATTATAAATAGGATTCAAAGGATTTGCGGAAGCCGTAAAAACGCCGGTACCCGTGGTTTTCCAAACAATGGAATTAATATCGTAAGCCGTCGCTGGTGCAATGGACACTCCTCCAATTCCAAATGTATTTTGATCGATACAAATTGAAGTTGTTGGTGGAACCGTAATAACCGGTAATTTTTGTAAATCAAGCTGAATGGTGTCTGTAACTAAACCAACGCATGGCGCATTTGAATTTGCTTCAAGCGTAAGAATCACAAAACCTGTATCGTAATCTGTCGCAGAAGGTGTATACGTTTCTAATAAATTGTTCGGATTTGCTGTTGACCAAGTCCCTGTTCCTGAAGAAGACCAAGTAACCGTTGAATAATCAATAGCAGTCGCTTGATTGGTCACATAAAATGACGGTGCAAGTGCACCTTCACATAAACTTACTATTGGTGGCCCCGCATCTACAGTTGGTTTTTCAATAAAATTTAGTGTAATTGTGTCTTGTGTTGAGGAATTACAATTTAAAGGCGTTCTAGAAGCGGTTAAGGTTAGTGTCACCACGCCGAGTTCATAATCGGCAGGTTGTGGAAAATAGGTTGGTGTTTCAGTCGTTTCCAACCCTCCAAAATTACCGGTTCCTGAGGTTTCCCATAATAAGGTATCATAGTGATCTAAAACGATATTAGTAATCGGAAAGTTGGGTGTATCCACACACAAATTCACATTTGGATTGATAAACGTAATTTCTGGTATTTTGTTGATTGTCAGCTTCATTTGGTCGACTGCATCTGCGTTACAAGGAAAATTTTTAGTTCCTCGAATTGTTAAGATTACAGATCCAGAGCTTTTATCATTATCTCCAGGAGAATAAATTGGAGAAAGTGTATTTGCTCCAGTCCATGATCCATCACCATCAGAATCCCAAATCACATCAACATAATTAGTAGCACTCGCAGAGTTGATTTCATAATCCTCATCTTCACAAATTTGAGCATCATTTCCAGCATCAACAACTGGCTTTGAAACAATTGTAATAGTGGTATTTGAACTCGATGGTATTGTACATGGAGCAATCGCGTTGGCTTCAAGGGTCAGAAAAATAGTTCCAGATTCATTAGCTTGAGAGGTATAGGTTGGATTACTAGTATTATCATTAGTAAAACTTCCTGTTCCACCACTACGGATCCAGCTATAACTACTAGCATTGGTTCCTGTTCCAGGGATTGTAACGATATCTCCTTGGCAAATTGTTTGTGCAAGACCTGCGTTTGTGATTGGATTTTTTTGAATGGTTAAAACCATTGTATCGGAATCAGCTGCACAACCTGCCTGTGATGCTGTAACGGTAAAACTCACCGACCCCGATGATTTATCTCCTGGGCTGAGTGTATATATAGGATCTTCAACATTCACATTATCGAAACTACCTGATCCAGTTGAAGTCCACGTAATTAAATTTTCATTTGCTACCGTTGATTGTAATTGATAGGTGTTATTGCTTTCACAAATGGTCGCATCGCCACCCGCCACAGCTGATGGTGCTGCATTAATTGTGTAGAGCACAGAATCTGTATCATTTGAACCACAGCTATTCATAGGAGTAACATCTACAATAAGTGTTACTGTAGAATTTAAATCGCTTGCAGCAGGAACATAGATTGGATTTTGAACCGTAGGATCAATGAAAAAACCGTTTCCTGTTGCTGGATCGACCCTCCATAATATGGACTCAGCGTTTTGAATCGATGCCCCAATAATGTTTATGGGACCTTCACAGGCTAAACTGTCAGGACCTGCATTAACTAGCGGTGCTTTTACGATATTTAAAATTAAATCATCTGAAATTGGTGCCGTACAAGGGCTATTCCCAGAAGTAGAAAGCGTCAAGGTAACCGTACCATTTATAATATCAGATGCCCCTGGAATATATGTAGGCGTTAAAGAACTTAAATTCGTAAAGGTTCCATCTCCAGATCGAGTCCAAGCATATGTACTTGGCACTCCATTCGTTACCGTCACTTGGCCAGGAGAAAATGTGTAATTAGAACCGTCACAAATGGTAGCCTCCACAGGCGCAATATCTACAACTGGAGGTGGAGTGATCAGAATGTCAACTGAATCTGTATCACTCGGACATGTATTTCCAGAAAAAGCTTCTAAGCTTAAAGTGATAGATCCTACAAAACTCAAATCGGCTACACTTGGTGTAAACACAGGTCTAAAAGGATCTGCTGCATTCAAAGTTCCCGTAATTCCAGCAGGTAAAGTCCAAACTAAGTTGGCTGCATCTGCATTTAAAGTCCCACTAGCATCAATAGGCACATCGACTGTACCACATGTAATAACATCTGGACCTGCATTTGCAGTAGGAATCGCGTCTATATTAATGGTAATTATATCTGAATAGGTTTGCGTACAAGGCCCTAATCCAGTGACTGTGAGTCTTAACGTTGCAAACCCAGTTGAAATATCAGCAGCACTTGGTGTATAAGTTGGGTTTAAAATATTCGGATCATTAAAATCTCCAGAGCCAACATCGTTTGACCACACGACAGAAGAGGTTTCGTAATTGATGACTGTGGACTGTAGTTGAATGTGCGTCGATGGTGTTTCACAAATATCAAAAGCAGGACCGTCTGTAATGGAAATCACTGGCTCTGGCTGCATGGTCACTATCACCTGATTTGTTTCTGTACAACCGTTTGGTGTTGTTTCTGTTAAAATATAAGTAGTTGTAACTGTTGGTGTTACCAATGGGTTGGAGTTTGTAGATGTAAATCCTACAGGGATACTACTCCAACTGTACGTGTTTCCTAGAACCGAAGCGGCTCCAACATTAATGGATTCAAATTCACAAATTGATGTATCCGAAATGACCTGAGCGTCTGGAAGCGGATCCGTTACAATTTCAAAAGTATCTTCAACAAAGCAACCTGTCGTGCTGTTTGTAATTCTATAGGTGAAAATTTGAGTGTTAACTTGGTTAAAATTTAAAGTTTTTAGATTCGAATTATCTATAGAAACTGATGGATTAACACTTAGGTTTGAATACCAGGCATAGGTGTGGTTCGCTATAAATGCTTCACCAAATGTTGCAGAATCTCCCAAACAAAACATTTGATTTGGGATATCAGTTATTGAAGGCGCAGGATTGACTACAATTTCCACTTCATTAGAAAATGCAGACGGACAAGTCCCATTTTGAACTTCTGCTCTAAATTTAGTGGTTTGAGTAAGAACTGAAACCGTGTAACTATTGGTTGTATTCGAGATACTTGTCCAGCTAGCTCCATTATCAATGGACTCTTGCCATTGTGTTATGGTGCCTACTTCAGATGCTAAATTGATGACTCCACCAACATTATTTTCACAAATTGATGTAGTGGTAGTTGAAAGTACACCACCTTCACTAACTGGCGTAACCTCGACAAATGCAGGCGTTGAAAATTCTTCTGGCGCGGAGCCACTTTGCAACACGGCTCTGTAATATAAATTTGAAGTGGTATTCACAACTGTATAGGTAGATCCTACATTACTTATCGGTAAAACACCGGATGTAAAATCAACCACTGGTGATGATTCCCATCTGATAATACTTCCTGTCTGACCCGATAAAGTTAATACAGTAGAATTCGTTCCACTACAAACCGTTGTGGTCCCAGAAACACTTCCACCCACTGAAGTTGGAAAAATAGTGACGGAAACTGAGGTTCTATTTACACTTTCACAACCACTAACATCAACTTGTGCTGCAAAATAATTTCCATTAACCAATGGAAATGATGTTGTATATTGACTTCCTGCTACCGCTTGATTATACCAAACGGGTGTTCCAGAACTCGAAATTTGTAAATCTGAAATTGTCGCTGAATCCGATTCTAAAAATGATTGCGCATTCGCAATCGGTGCATTTGGAAGCGTTGGTTGGGCATCTATAATTATATTTAAGGAAGCTGAAGAAGTACAACCTAAAGAATTAGTGACAGTATAATTGTAAGTTCCCGATGGAAGACCGGTAATTGTGTAGCTTGAACCAGAATTAGTAATCGAAATATTATCACTCGTTCTTGTTAAAGTCCAATTTCCTGTTGATGGCAAATCGGTCAAAGTCACAGAACCTGTAGAACTGGTACATGAAGGTTGAACAAGTGTTCCAACAACAGGCGCAGATTGTACGGGGATCGCATCGATGGTGACCGAATTTGTAACTGCAGAATCGCAAATACCATTAGAAACTGAAAACGTATAGGTTCCTGGATCTAAATTGTTTACTGTATAAGAAGTGGTTGAATTAGAATAAGTTGTACCGTCAAATAAATTCGTTAAGGTCCAATTTCCTGATGGTAAATTAGAAAGTGTCACAGTCCCTGTAGAAATAGAACAACTCGGATTTGTGACTGTTCCAACCGTTGGCGTTGCAGGAATATCATCAATAGTTACTGTAATTGCGGTTCGTAAACTTTCACACCCTAAACTATTTGTTTCACTAACATAATAGGTGTTGGTTCCAACTGCCGTTGTATTAATAACTGGAGCCGTCACAGATCCAACACCCCCTGTGGCAACTAAATACCACTTTAAAGTTCCACTTGTTGAAGTGGTCGCAGTTAAAGGAGTTGCCGTATCATTTTTACAATAGGTAACCGAAGCAGATGGGACAGCTGGAGCGATTGGTACTGAATTTACATTTACTTGAACTTCAGATCGCGGGCCTTCACAACCATTAATGGATTCACTAACAAAATAGCTTGTTATTCCAAGTGTATTAACCGCAGGTGTAAGTGATGTCCCTAGAAAATTTCCAGCAGTAACTGCATCATACCATCGTGGGTTTGAAATTCCTGAAGTATTTAAAGCAGTTGCCACCTCATTTAGACAAAAGTTAACAACCGGTTCAACAACCGAAGGTGCGAATGGCGTTGGATTTACCTCAACCGTAATTTGAGAACGTGCACTTTCACAACCAAAAGCATTTGTTTGACTCACTTCATAGGTGACCGTTCCTGCGCTTGAAGTATCAGCCGTTGGCGCTGAGGACAATAAAGTTCCGTCAAAATTATACCAAACTAAACTATTTCCAGTATTTTGAGTTGCCGTTAAAGGTAAGCCTGTATCATTTAAGCAGTATTCGAGAGGACTGGTTACTGTTGGTGCTGGCGCATTTGGATTCACAGAAATGGTTACCGAATCTGTTAATGAAGCCGTACAATCAGAGTTGTTAACTGAAATAAGACTCATTTCGGGATCTACCAACGGATTGACTTCGGTAATAGTCGCTAAACCTGAACCATCTAAGACCACTGTTTGATTTGCACCAGAATTAATTGAGTAAACTACCGTTGCATTTGGCGATCCTGTTACTGTAAACAAAGCATCCTCGCCAGAACAAATTGAAGAAGGCCCACTTAAAGAAGCGGTTGGTGTTGGGTTTACATTAATAGTAATAGACGTTGTATCAGAACATCCACTTGCATCCGTCCCTGTTACTGTGTACGTAGTGTTCGATGTTGGAAAGACCGAAATTGTTGGAGTCGTTTGACCGCCTGGGCTCCATACATAAGACACGGCTCCTGCTGCGGTTAATGTTGTGCTATCTCCTGTACAAATCGTATCATCTCCAGATATTGAAATGACTGGAACGACATTGACTTCGACTTGCACTTCTGCTCTAAGACTTTCACATCCATTTATTGTTTGGCTTACATAATATGAAAAACTTCCTGGGTTAGTCGAGTCTGGAACTGGCACTTGCGATAGTGGCGATCCACTCGTTGATGCCAAATACCATTTTAAATCTGTGCCTGTTGCAGAAAGTGCAGACGTAATATCTCCTTGACAATACGTTACAGGACTTATAAAAGTTGGTGCTGAAGGAATCGGTTCAACGATCAAAGTTTCTGTAGTCGATATTAAATTGACGCAATTTGTATTCGCAACTTTGACTATGCTAACCGTTCGATCGGCCAAAGCATTTAATATAGGGAGACTAAAAGTCCCTGAGCTATTTAAAGTGATATCTGTATCAGCTCCTGAATCTAATTTATAGGTTACGACCGCATCTGGCGTTCCTGAAAATATAAATTGAGTGTCACTTCCAGAACAAACAGATCCATTGGAAGAGACTGAAGCAGTGGGCACTGGACTCACCTCCACTTGAACCGAAGCAGACGCTAAACAACCGTTTGAATCTTCTCCAGTAACAATATAGTTTGTTGATGCCGATGGCGTCACATCTAATGCTGCTACATTTGTAAAACCAATTCCCCAATCATATCTTAGGGCTCCACTAGCGGTTAATGTGGTTGTTTGACCTTCACATACAACAAGGTCTCCAGTAATACCAATTGTTGGCAGACTATTGACCGTTACTGAAAAAGATGCAGAGCTAGAGCATCCATTTGCATCAGTTCCTATGACAGTATATATTGTATCAGATGTTGGGGAAACCGAAAGGGTTGGAGTCGTTTGACCTCCAGGACTCCAAACATAAGAAACACCTCCTGATGGCGTGAGTGTTGTGGATTCTCCAAAACATATTGAATTATTTCCAGTAATACCAATTGTTGGCAGACTATTGACCGTTACTGTAGAATTTGCAGAAATTGTAATGCCATCATCATCGGTAATGACACATCGATAGACAGCAGAATCTAATAAAACGGAAGATGCAATATTTAAAACATTCGTTGTTTCTGCGGTCATATCAACGCCATCTTTTTGCCATTGATAGTTTAAAACACCATTTCCATTGGAAACCACAGATAAGGATATCGCTTCTCCAAGACAAACATTGACGACTGATTGTGGCTGTGTCGCGATCGTTGGAACAATTAATAAATCGGATGAATATAGTGCGAATGTAGAATCTTCGTTTTCGACACCGTCATAACTCTTAGAAAAGACATTAAGTGATATCGTTAATATTGATGTTAAAAGTAATAATCTTATTAAATTAAATTTGTTCATTATTTTAGAATAAAGATTAATCAATTGTAAATATTAACAAATATAAATAAATTGTTCATAAGTCTCATAAATTTGGGTGATTATATACGAAATAGGAGGTGCGAATTGATAAAAATATTGAATTTTACCTCAAAAAAAAGTAAAGAAATAACTTTCGGAAGCTTAAACAAGAAATTTAGTTTTTATTACTGAAAATCGATTACTTGAAATATAATCGTAATTAAATTGAATTTAATTCGCTATAAGTTATTAATTTTGTTTAAATTTTTTAAATAATAAATTAAACATGAAATTATCGTTTGTTTGGGGTTTGTTCATTCTTTGTAGTCTTTCTAATTGTGCTCAATCGGTTACTAAACAACAAGGTTGCTTCATAGAATTTCAAGCAGAGGCTTACAAAAACAAGACTTTTTATCTTGCCAGCCACTATGGTAAATATCAAACTCTGGTAGACTCTGTGATTGGAGACGCCAATGGCAAGCTTGTTTTTAAAAATGACGAAAAATATGTAAGTGGGATTTATATGTTGGTAAATAGTTCTAAGGAAATTGAAATTGAATTTTTGATGGACGACGTGCAGCAATTTAAAATTGTACCCGATTCACAAAATCCATCAAAAACAATTATTGATCAATCGCCCCTAAATATTGACTTCAGAGATTTTAATGTATTTTTAAAAACAAAACGATCAGAGATTGATGTACTCAAAAACTCTTTTGAATCTAAAGAAAGTAAACGTGAAAAAGTGATATCTCAAAAAAAGATTGAATTCATTGAAACTGAAATAACGCTGTATAAACAAAATTATATTTCATTAAATTCGAATACGCTAGCTCTTTTATTTAGATTAACACAACCTATAGATAACTTCTCTTCCCTACCCGAAAACCAAAAATTAGCCACCAAAGAGGATTCTCTTTCTTATTTAAAAACTAATTATTTTAAAGGCATTAATTTTAATGATAACCGCCTCTTAAGAAATCCTTTTTTAGAATCAAAACTCTCCACCTATTTTGAAGTATTTGTTCCCAAAACAGTGGACGCAATCACAAAAGAAATCACTAAACTTCTAGACGAGGCCAGTACAACTGAAAATGAGCTCTTTAAATATATGAGCCTGTATTTTATGGACTTATATATAAACCCTAAACATATGGGGCACGACCGCATATTTTTAAATCTATACAACTCCTATTTTAAAACCCAGACTTACGATTGGCTTCCTTTGACTCAAAAAGAACTTTTTAAGTCAAAAGCGCGTCTTTTAGAACACAATCAAATTGGAGCTAAAGCAAGAGAATTATTTATGAATTCCATGGATGGAACGCCATTTTATTTATACGATCTGACAGCCAATTATACTGTCCTAATTTTCTGGGATCCAACCTGCGGCCATTGTCAGACCGAAATTCCAAGAATCAACCGTTTATACAACGATGATTGGAAAAACATAAACCTTTCCATTTATGCCGTAAACATGAATTCCGAGGTGAGAGAAGAATGGAAAAAATTCATTACAACCCATAAACTATCCGATTGGAAGCATGTATCGCCTGCCTCTTCAGTGAGCGGGAATTATTCGCAAAAAGATGTGGATTATCAAACCCTCTACAACATCCAACAAACCCCTGTGTTTTATTTATTGGACAAGGCTAAAACAATTATTGCCAAAGATATCGATCCTGAAGACTATTTAAAACTAATCCAAAGAAAGTAGTCGATCATCATTAAAATCAAAAAATTGGAATCGGTACAAAAAAACATCCTATTTAAAGAATACTATCTTTTTATGTTTTAAAATAAGGAGGCATCATCAGATTAAAAATCAAATAACGATAAATCTAACAACCCTTTTTTAGCCTCATTCACCCAGCCTGCTTGATTTTTAAACTTAACATAGAAAATTTTCAGATCTGCTTGGTTTGGATAATTCACAAAGAAAATCGTTTTATCAGCTTGATTTGAATAGTCCGTAAAAAACCACAGCCCCGCATTTCCTTTTGCTTGGTTGCTGTAGTCAACTTTGTAAACTTTTAAATCGGCCTGATTTGCATACTTCATAACGCAAACTGCGATATCCGCATGGTTTTGATACTCTACAGGAAACAATTTTTGAGCTGTTGAGAGTTGTATCGCAAAAATTGTGGCTACCAATGCTGCAATAGTATTCATTCCTTTAAATCGTGTATTACTTAACTAAAAACTTAACAATTTTTGACTGATTTCCTTGTTGTATACTCATTAAGTACAAGCCTTTTGAAAATGCAGAGACATCAATTCTATTTGTATCTAAATCAAACACTAAAACTTGTCCAATTTGATTGTATATTTTTATAGAAGATTTCGAAACATCTAAGCCTTTGATTGTAATAAAATCCTCTACCACAGTCGGATAGATAGATACGGAAGGAAATTCTACACTAGCTGCCGAAAGCGATCCCCAGATGTCTTCAGCATCAGGTCCATTCCAAATTAAAGTTGCTAGATAAGGATTGTCAATAAATGGATTTCGATTGCCTTGGTAAGAAGCAATTACATTATTTCTATTGGTTTCAAACGCAGAAACTGGATCTTCTTCGTTCCACTCCAAAAATACATCTGGAATATCATTAGAATAGGTGGCGGTACCAGCCCCAATATTATTTGGCTCACATTGTGTTGGATAGCGCAAATACATATACATTATAATTCGAGCAATATCTCCTTTAAATTCATCTCCAGGATAGAAATGACTCCCCACATAACCCGAATCCCCTGAACCACTTGCAAAAAATCGATTGCTTCTGTAAGTGTTCATTTGAGAATCGGCGGCTCTCAGATTGTGAACATCGGTACCAGGACCTGCAGGGTTCGTTGTCAAATCAGGGTTTGCCAATGATCTTGCAAACACATGTTCTCGATTCCAACGCCCAACAGAAGTACCTAAACCTTGTTGCAGAGAAATAGCACGTGTTCGATCGGTTTTGCTAACTCCATCAGTATCATCGTAGCCATAAACAAGAATAACATTTCCCGGAACAGAAACATCTGCATCACTTTCATGCACCACGTCCCAAGTATCTGTTGAACCAGAAGTGTATGGAATTAGGTTGTCGTGTGTGTTAATAATTAATGTCGAAAGTTCACTTTTAAGAGCATCGCCATCTTTTGTGAAATCAACCCCAGAATAATACGTTGGAATTTGAGCGGATAAAAAACTTGTAAAAAGGATAAAGCATGAGAAGATCGTATAAAAGACCTTCGAAGTCGAAGTGGTTTTCATAAAAGTATAATTGGTTAATTGTATGCTAAATTACAACTTATAATTGATGTAATCAAAAAATTGCGTGCCATAGCAGTTCTATTTGATATAAAGTTCTATTTTTACAAAAATTAAAAAAAACTGAATGACTTTATTACTGATGGCCGCTGGAAGCGGAAGCCGCTATGGAAAATTAAAGCAATTTGATGACCTTGGGCCTGCTGACGAATTTCTGATGGAATTTAGCATTTTTGATGCCCTCAAAAATAATTTCAACCATATTGTAGTCATTACTAAAGCTGCAAACAAATCCTTTTTAGAATCACATCTTTCTAATTTAATTCCTTCGGATGTGAAATTAGATGTATTAGTTCAAGAAATAAACGATATTCCAGAAGGCGTTTACTTAGATACAAAACGCGAAAAACCTTGGGGAACTGCCCATGCCGTTTGGACCGCTCGACATGTCATTAAAGGATGTTTTGTAATCATCAATGCCGATGATTATTATGGTCAAAACGCTTTCGAAGGGGCTGCTAACTTCATCAAAAATAACCGCTCAGACAATACGTTTGCGTTGGTGGCTTACAACCTTAAAAATACACTTTCAAAATTTGGATCGGTCTCCAGAGGTGTTTGTGAAGTTGAAAATAACCACTTAAAATCAATCATAGAACGCACTCAAATTTCCGAAAAAGGGTCACAAATTATCGATGAAGATTCGGGCGTTACGCTGGATCCAAATGCAGCCGTTTCAATGAATTTTTGGATTTGTAATACCTCTATCTTTAAGTATATCGAAACCTATTTCTCAACGTTTTTAAAGGACTCCAATAATCTTGAAAAAAGTGAAATTTACTTACCATTTGTAACACAGGAAATGATGGAAAATGGCCACATCTCGGTTAAGGTAATTGAAGCCCAAAGTGAGTGGTTTGGAGTTACTTATTATGACGACAAAGACATCGCTGTTCAAACTTTATCTGAGCTGACTCAAAAAGGGGCTTATCCGACGCCATTGTGGAAATAAACTGATTAATTTTCAAGCTTGAGACCACTGTTTTTCCATTGCACAAATCCGCCTTTTAAATCATAGACTTTTACAAAGCCTTTGGCAATTAGTTTTGAGGCACATTTTGCACTCCGACTGCCGCGCTGACAATAGATGATAATGGGTTTGGTTGGATCTAGATGTTGGATGTTTGTTTCAAAATCTGCGTCTAAGAAATCGATGTTTTCTGCTGTTTGAACATGGCCTTTCTGATATTCGCCAGGCGTTCTAACATCGATTAACTGAATGCCTTCCAACAAAGAAAGCTCCTTGAGTTCTTGGGGCGAAATAAGTACCAATGCATCCGAAGTTTTCGTTTGGCAATTCAAGATACTTAGAAAGCCAAAAAATGAGGCTATAATTTTTAAAAAATTCATCTTATTCTGGAATTACAGTGTCCCCATCCCAATCGTTAAAACCGCCCAAAAGATTAAATGCCGATTTAAAGCCCAACTGACTCATGATCGAACAGGCTTGTCCACTTCGAGCGCCAGATCGACAGTAAACGAAATAGGACTTTGTTTTATCGAGTTTTTCGAGTTCAGAGATGAATGCTTGCCCCTGATGGATATCCAAATGAATGGCCTCTGGAATCATACCTTCCTCAACTTCTTGATCGGTTCGAACATCTAGAATGATTGAATTTGAATCGGATGCTTGCTGAGCAGTCCATTCTTGTTGTGATAAATCTGACATAGTTTGTAGTAAAAATGATTAAATATTGGTTTTAATTGTTAAAAAAGGGCTTATATTTTAATGGAACATCCAATAGCTTTGGTTTTTTCGATCTCAATCGGCTCCCCTTTTAGAAGCCTATCAACCGCGTTTTCAACATAGCGATTTTTCACCAAAGCTGGGTCGGAATAATTATCGTCGATCGCACCAATATACTGAACCACTGGGCCATTTTTTGTTGATTTTAAAATGTAAGTATGCGGCGTTTTTGTCGCTCCAAATTGAGGATACACCGACTGATCTGCATCCATTAAATACGGAAACGTAAATCCTTTTTCTTTGGCACGTTGCTGCATGGCTTCCATGGAGTCCCCTGGTTTTGTGGTGACATTATTGGGCATAATTGCAATCACAGGATAGCCCAGTTTTGCATATTTTTTATTCAATGCTTCGATGCGGTCTTCATAGAGCACCGCATATGGGCAGGTATTACACGTAAAAACTACAATAAAGCCTTTGGCAGTCTCAAAATCTGACAACGATACAAATTTTCCATCAATATTTTCAAGTTTAAAATCAGAGACAACATCACCGATATCATAGCCCTTTTCAGTAGGGAACGGCGTAAAAGATAGCGTACTAAACAGCACAAATAATAATAGAATCATTTTCTTTTGGCAATAAAAATTTGAACTTGCTCGTGTCATATTAATTCGTTTTATGGGCTTAAAAATGTTTTTAATTCGGACTCTAATTCCTTGTACGTAAAGGTACGATTATAAAACACACGTTTCGATGCATTATAAATAAGAGTCACTGGAATGGCACCATCCCAATCTGGATCTATTTTGGGAATCCAGGCATTCATATCTGGGTCATCTAAAACAATAACTTTAGAAGTTAATTGATGTTTTTGTATGAACGGCTGTAATTTGGTTTTGTATTGATGTGGAAAATCTAAACTGATAAGAATCACTTCTACATCGTCTTTATAATTTTTTTGGATTTTCTCAAAATGTGGCAATTCTTTTACGCAAGGGCCGCACCAAGTCGCCCAAAAATTCACTACATAGGTTTTAGAATCCTCGCGATTTAGAAACGGTTCGATCCCCATAAAATCATAGATTTCTAAGGGGGCTGGTTCTTTTTGGTCGGATTTACAACAAAAAATAAAAAGAGTGAAAGTGAGCAGTACATATTTCATTCTGTAAAGTTAGCAAAACAGCTGAAGGAGCCTTAAAATTTTAACAAAAAATTACCAACAAAAAGCACCTAGACAAATCAAAAAAACATGAAATTTGTAGAGTAACCTTTAATTTAACATATATCATGAAACACCTATTTTTAAAATCAATATCAATTCTATCTATCTTAGTGCTATCAGCATTCACAACAACTGAAACAAAAGAAGTGAATACCGCCGAAAGCGTTGTTAACTGGGTTGGTCATAAAGTCACAGGACAACATGAAGGCACTATTACGCTTCAACAAGGCACACTTGAGTTTACTAATAATGAATTGACCGGTGGAAACTTTGTGATGGATATGACTTCTATTAACACCACAGATCTTGAAGGAGACTATAAAGACAAACTAGATGGTCATTTAAAAGCAGATGATTTTTTTGGGGTTGAAGCCCACAAAACGGCCTCACTTATCTTTACTTCAGTTACCAAAAACGACTCCAACTATGCGGTTGAAGGCGATCTAACAATCAAAGGGATTACCAATAAAATTAATTTTGATTTAGCTCTTACAGAAAATAGCGCCACAACGGCTCTGAAAGTAGATCGTACCAAATACGGGATCAAATATGGATCTGCTAGCTTCTTTGACGGTCTAAAAGACAAAGCAATCTATGATGAGTTTGATTTAAACGTCTCATTAAAATTTTAATTATTTTTAAAATTAACTTTGGTATCTATAAAAACGTTCTTATCTTTGGACTTTAAAATAAATTATGAATCAATCTTTAAACAATACTTGGTGGTGGTGCTCTCGAAAAAAAAAATCGTGATCCACTCTTTGTATGTTTAAATCAAAATATCAAGGCTTGTCATTCACGACAAGCCTTTTTTTTATGAAAAAATTTGAACTAAAAACACATTATAAAAAAATACTCGCCGATACCATATCGCCTGTGAGTGTGTATCTAAAAATTCGTGATAAGTTTCCGAATAGTATCCTACTGGAAAGTAGCGACTATCACGGCAATGACAATAGTTTCTCTTATGTATGTTGTAATCCAATTGCATCTATAAAAGTGGAAAACAAGGTCATTACCAAAACGTATCCCGATCATAGTGTGGAAACCATGCCCGTCATAAAGGATCAGGTGACCATGGAAATCGATGCCTTTACAAAACAGTTTGATACTCAAAAAGACACTAGTTTTAAGTTTATAAACAATGGAATGTTTGGGTTTACCGCTTACGATGCGGTCCAATATTTTGAAGATATCGATATTTCTAAAAAAGATAATTCAGTCGAGATTCCAGAAATGTTTTATGCGGTGTATCAAAACATCATCGCCATCAATCATTTTAAAAATGAGGCCTATATTTTTGCACATTGTTATGAGTCAGAAAGTAATCTTGAAGCCATCGACCATTTGATTAAAATGCAAAGTTTTGCGTCCTATGATTTTGAGTCAAAAGGCGACATTAGTTCAAACTTAACGGATGACGAATTTAAATCTCATGTCGATTTGGCAAAAAAACACTGTGCGCGTGGAGATGTGTTTCAATTGGTACTCTCTAAAAAATTTCAACAAGATTTTAAAGGCGATGATTTTAATGTGTACAGAGCATTACGGAGCATTAATCCTTCACCCTATCTCTTTTATTTTGATTATGGGAAATTTAAAATATTTGGGAGTTCTCCAGAAGCGCAGTTAGTTGTCCAGGATCAAAACGCCGAAATTCATCCCATTGCTGGCACTTTTGCCCGTAGCGGAGATGATTTGAAAGACGCTAAATTGGCCAAAAAATTAGTCGCCGATAAAAAAGAAAACAGCGAGCATGTGATGTTAGTCGATTTGGCTCGAAACGATTTAAGTCGTCATTGTACAGATGTGGCTGTTAAAAAATATAGAGAAGTTCAATTTTTCTCACACGTGATTCATTTGGTGAGTAAAGTGATTGGAAAGGTTCGGAAAAACACCCCAACCATGCAAATTGTAGCCGACACATTTCCAGCAGGAACCTTAAGTGGCGCCCCCAAATACAAAGCTATGGAACTGATTGAAACGTATGAAAAAACAAGTCGCGGATTTTATGGAGGAGCCATTGGCTTTATGGATTTTGACGGCAACTATAACCACGCCATTATGATTCGAACATTTGTAAGCAAAAACTACCAATTGCATTGGCAAGCAGGCGCAGGAATTGTTTCAAAATCAAAGCCCGAAAACGAATTACAAGAAGTATATAATAAATTAGGCGCACTCACAAAAGCCATTAAACTTGCCGAAACCATTTAAAGCATGAAGAAGATATTAGTCATCGATAACTACGATAGTTTTACGTTTAATTTAGTGCATTATTTAGAAGAGCTAGAATGTGAAGTCACAGTGCTTCGAAATGACAAGTTTGATCTTGAAGACATTCAGTATTTTGATAAAATCGTACTTTCGCCTGGTCCTGGAATCCCCGAAGAAGCGGGACTTTTAAAAGCCGTCATTAAACGCTATGCTTCAAGCAAAAGTATTCTTGGAGTTTGTTTGGGACAACAAGCTATTGCCGAAGTTTTTGGTGGGCAACTCATCAATTTAGAAGATGTGTATCACGGAGTAAATACCGACATCACTATCATTGTAGACGATGAAAATTTATTCGATCAGATGGAGAAAACAATTCAAGTTGGTCGTTACCACTCTTGGGTGGTGGATCCTAATTTACCAGAAACATTAGAAGCCACTTCAGTGGACGAAAATGGACAAATTATGTCCTTAAGACATAAGCTATTTGATGTAAAAGGGGTTCAATTTCATCCAGAATCGGTGCTTACACCCAACGGAAAACAACTATTACAAAACTGGATAAATTCATAAACCAATGAAACACGTTTTAAACAGACTTATTAATCACGAAACTATTTCTGCTGAGGAAGCAAAACAGATTTTGATCAATATATCCAAAGGGGATTATAATCAAAGTCAAATTGCGGCTTTCCTCACCATTTTCATGATGCGCAGTGTGACCCTCGAAGAGTTGAAAGGATTTAGAGATGCCCTTTTAGAATTGTGTATCCCTGTCGATTTAGCTGCTTATAATCCTATCGATTTGTGTGGCACAGGCGGCGACGGAAAAGACACCTTTAACATCTCTACCCTGTCTTCATTTGTAACGGCAGCCGCTGGGGTTCCAGTCGCTAAACACGGTAATTATGGCGTGTCCTCTGCTTGTGGATCCTCGAACGTGTTAGAATCCTTAGGGGTCAAATTTTCAAATGACGTTGACTTTTTAGAACGCGCCATTGCCACCACAGGTATTTGTGTCTTACATGCACCCTTGTTTCATCCTGCCATGAAAAATGTGGCGCCTATTCGTCGCGAATTGGGCGTGAAAACATTTTTTAATATGTTGGGGCCTATGGTAAACCCTTCGTTTCCAAAAAATCAAATGGTGGGCGTATTTAGCTTGGAATTACTGCGCTTATACAATTACCTTTATCAAGATTCCGACAAAAATTACAGCATTGTTCATGACCTTGGTGGCTATGATGAAATCTCGTTAACCAACAGTGTGAAAATTGTATCCAACCATTCGGAAGTGCTTTTTTCGGCTGAAGATTTAGGCTTAAAAAATAATACGCAAGAAGCCATTTTTGGTGGAAATACAGTGGCAGAAGCTTCTAAAATATTTAAAACCATTATCAGCGGAAACGGTACAGAAGCTCAAAATAATGTGGTGTGTTCCAATGCAGGACTTGCCATTGCAACCGCTAAAAAAACGACTCACAAAGAGGGTTATGAGCAGGCTAAAGAAGCCCTGTTTTCAGGGAAAGCAAATGAATGTCTTACCAAATTAATTGCGCTATCATGAGTAGTATATTAGACCGTATCGTCGCTGATAAACGTATTGAAGTGGCCCTTCGAAAACAACTAATTCCCATAAAACAATTGGAACAATCGGTGTTGTTTGAGCGGCGCTGCCCTTCCCTTAGTACGCGATTGCAACAGAGCGCTTCAGGGTTGATTACCGAGCATAAACGCCGATCCCCTTCAAAAGACTGCATCAATCAAAATTTAAACGTCCAGGACGTGGCTAAAGGCTATGAAAATGCTGGTGCCTGTGGGATGTCTATTTTAACCGATATGAAATATTTTGGAGGTAGTTTAGAAGATTTATTAACGGCAAGAGCCAGTTGTGAAATGCCTTTACTTCGGAAAGAATTTATTATTGACTCCTATCAAATTGTGGAAGCAAAAGCCTATGGTGCCGATGTGATTTTACTGATTGCTGCCATTTTGAGCCGCGAAGAAATTCAAGTATATTCAACCCTTGCTCAAAAATTAGGCATGGAAGTTTTGCTGGAAATTCACAACGAAGCCGAATTACATAAATCGCTAATGCCCTCTCTAAATATGATTGGTGTGAACAACCGGAACCTTAAAACCTTTGAAGTTAGTTTAGAAACCAGTAAAACCTTGAGCGCGTTAATTCCGGAGGAATTTGTAAAAATTTCTGAGAGTGGCATCCGTACTGTGGAAGACATTCAATGGTTACAACCTTATGGGTACAAAGGATTTTTGATCGGTGAAAGTTTCATGAAAACCGACCACCCTGGGGCGAGTGCAACTGACTTTATAAAACAATTGAACGGATGAAACTAAAAATATGTGGCATGCGATATGAAGATAATATTCGAGCGATTGCGACGATCGAACCCGACTATTTGGGCTTTATCTTTTTTGAAGGATCCTCTCGTCATGTCTCAGCGTCTATACCTACGGTCTCAGCATCCATTAAAAAAGTAGGTGTTTTTGTAAATGCGTCCTATGACACCATCGTTGAAAAAATTAATACCTACCAATTACAAGCCGTGCAATTACACGGCGAAGAAACGCCCGAATTTTGTCAATCCTTACATATGCTTAACGTTGAAATTATCAAAGTATTCTCTATAAAAAATGAGTTTAATTTTGACCTACTAAGCCCTTATGAAACGGTCTGTGACTTTTTCCTTTTTGATACCAAAGGGCCGTTAGCCGGAGGAAATGGCTATTGTTTTGACTGGTCGGTATTAGAAAAATATCCCTCTTCCAAACCCTATTTTTTGAGTGGTGGGATTGGATTAGAAAACTTAGATCAATTAAAAGAATTTAAAAACAGTCCCGCTGCAACCTACTGCCATGCAGTGGATGTGAACAGTCAATTTGAAATGGCTCCAGCGAAAAAAGATAAAAAATTATTAGAAAAATTTAAACATTTATTATGAGTTATCACGTGAACGAAAAAGGCTACTACGGTCAATTTGGAGGCGCATTTATTCCAGAAATGCTGTATCCTAATGTTGAAGAATTACGTCTCAACTATTTAAAAGTAATGGCCGAACCCGATTTCAAAAAAGAGTTCGATCAATTGCTAAAAGATTATGTGGGTCGTCCAACACCGCTCTATTTCGCAAAACGATTGTCTGCAAAATACAACACCAAAATATACCTGAAGCGGGAAGATTTATGCCACACAGGCGCACATAAAATCAACAATACGATTGGGCAAATATTAATGGCCAAACGTCTCAAAAAAACGCGGATTATTGCAGAAACCGGTGCAGGACAACACGGCGTGGCCACAGCAACCGTTTGTGCCTTAGCAGGTTTAAAATGCATTGTGTATATGGGCGAAATTGACATCGCGCGGCAAGCACCCAATGTGGCACGTATGAAAATGCTCGGGGCGGAAGTACGTCCGGCACTGTCTGGAAGTCGGACTTTAAAAGACGCGACCAATGAAGCCATACGCGATTGGATTAATAACCCTGTCGATACGCATTATATTATCGGAAGTGCCGTTGGGCCCCATCCCTACCCGGATATGGTGGCGCGATTTCAATCGGTGGTGTCTGAAGAAACCAAATGGCAATTAAAAGAAGTTGAAGGCCGCGAAAACCCTGACTATGTGGTGGCTTGTGTGGGTGGTGGTAGTAATGCTGCGGGGGCCTATTATCATTATTTGAATGAGCCAGAGGTCAAACTCATTGCTGTGGAAGCGGCAGGGAAAGGCATTTATACGGGCGAAAGTGCCGCTACGTCGGTGCTTGGAAAAGAAGGCGTCATTCACGGCAGTAAAACCTTATTAATGCAAACCAACGACGGTCAAATTACAGAGCCCTACTCCATTTCGGCGGGACTCGATTACCCAGGCGTTGGGCCCATGCATGCACATTTGTACGAAACCAAACGGGCGGAATTTATTTCGGTGACTGATGATGAAGCCATGACCGCTGGTTTGGAATTATCGCAACTCGAAGGCATTATTCCGGCAATTGAAACCTCCCATGCCTTGGCTATTTTTGAAGATAAAAAATTCAAGCCAGAAGACGTGGTAGTCATTAGTTTATCGGGACGTGGCGATAAAGATTTGAATACCTATATTGATTATTTTAAACTTTAAGATTGTGAATCGAATACAAGTAAAATTACAAGAAGACAAAAAACTATTATCCATTTATTTTACGGCGGGATACCCCAACTTAAATGATACGGTTACTACGATTGAAAACTTGGAAAAAAATGGCGTTGATATGATCGAAATCGGCTTGCCGTTTAGCGATCCATTGGCCGATGGTCCTACCATTCAGGCGAGTTCGACACAGGCCTTGCACAATGGCATGACGTCAACGCTGTTGTTTGACCAACTCAAAGACATTCGAAAAACAGTATCGATTCCTTTGATTTTGATGGGCTATTTTAATCCGATGCTGCAATATGGTGTGGAAGCCTTTTGTAAAAAATGCCAGGATGTGGGTATTGATGGATTGATCATTCCGGACTTGCCGGTGGAAGTCTATCACGAAGAATATAAAGCTATTTTTGAACGGTATGGTTTATTGAATATCTTTTTGATCACGCCACAAACCAGCGAATCGCGCATCCGATATATGGACAGCATTTCAGATGGATTTATCTATATGGTGAGTAGTGCCAGCACCACCGGAAGCCAAAGTGGTTTTGGAAACGAACAAACCGATTATTTTAAACGGATTGCCGACCTGAAGCTCACCAACCCACAAATTATTGGGTTTGGAATTTCGGATCATGAGACGTTTAGTCAAGCCACGCAGTACGCCAAAGGCGCCATTATTGGGAGTGCCTTTATAAAGCATGTAACCGCACATGGCGTAGATGATTTGGGCAAATTCACAGAACCGCTGATAAAGGGCTAAAAACAGGCTTAAACCGTTAAAATCACGCATTTCTTTGGAAGTCCGTGATTTTTTTATACTTTTAACTCAGATTAAGACCCTTTAACGGCACAAGCGAGACGCTAGCGCCAGCAGAGGATTTATTTTTGCCTAAAACCTCTAAAATTCGTGGACTCCAAACTTCGTATTTTGATCTTCTAAAAGAATAATCCTGTTAAGGATCGTTCAATCTTGCTGAAAGTCTAGTATATTGCATTCAAAATTATTTTCATGAAAGGCACCTATTAAAAACAGGATCCTTAAAAACAATAAACGGATGAAACTAAACTTACTGTCTTGTGACGCACCACGCCCCGATAAAAGAGCGATTTCTAAATGTATTTTAGAAATTTCATCGCAGATGAATCAGTCCTTATGCAATGAGCTTACTGAGATTCTCTTAGATGGCGATGCTGTGGACATTGAAGTTGAGGACAAAAATACAGGCTCTGCTTTAAGAGCTTTACGAAAACTAAGCATTGACTACGAAATTATAGATTGAGTCGTTACAAGTAATAAAAAATGCTCAAAAAATGACATATACTCCCTATCACAACAAAGGCATGAAAGATGGCGTGGTTGTAGTGGAGTTTTTTCATCGAATACAAAAATGCACCTACCGTATAAAATACGCCTCCTGCAAATAACAACTGCAAGCCTTCTGTAGATAAACGATCCATAAGCGGATTGATCACAAACATAATTTGCCAGCCCATTAGAATATACAGTAGCGTGGAGAGTTTATCAAACCGTCCTGTAAAAAAAAGTTTTAAAATCACTCCACTAAAAGCAAAAACCCAAGTGAATCCAAAAATACTCCATCCCAAAGGGCCTTCCAATACTAACAGCGCAAAAGGCGAATAGGTGCCAGCGATTAAAACATAGATCGCCGCATGATCAAAAATATTTAATTTCCGTCTTAGTTGAGGATCTTTTGCGGAATGATACCAAGTAGAAGCTGCATATAAAACAATCAAACTGATCCCATAGATTATTAAACTTGCGGGTTTCCAAAACCCATCGTAATCATACGATTTGACAATCAGAAATGGCAATGCAATCCCGCTTAATAAAAGCCCAAAAGCATGTGTAAGGACATTTAACCGCTCCTCATTTTGAGAGTAAAGGGGGTTTGATGCTTTGGTCATGATTTTTAAAATAGCCTTTAGGAGAACATATCTTTTACCTTTTCAAAAAATGATTTGTCAGAGCTTTCTGGTTTTGGAGAAAAATGCTCGTCCGATTTCATTTTTTCAAAAAAGGTTTTTTGTTCTTTGCTCAAGGTTTTTGGAGTCCATACGTTGATATGTACTAACAAATCACCACGGCTATAGCCATTGATGTTTGGAATCCCTTTTCCTCTAAGTCGTAATATTTTACCAGATTGTACACCTGCTTCAATTTTTAAACGCACTTTCCCAGTCACGGTATCAATTTCGATCGAATTTCCTAAAATCGCATCGGGAACACTGACATATAAATCATAGTGTAAATTATCACCTTCACGCTGTAAAGTTGGATGCGTTTCTTCGGTAATAGCGACTAATAAATCGCCCGATATCCCATTTCCAGGAGCCGCATTTCCTTTTCCAGTCACTTTTAACTGCATGCCATCGACCACACCCGCTGGAATTTTAATGGAGACTGTTTCTTCTTCGGTTACAAAGCCTTGAGCATCAGAATTTGAAGGCCGTTTATCAATGCTTTGTCCTGTACCACCACAGGCATTACAGGGAGAAGCTGTTTGCATACGACCTAAGATCGTATTGGTAATTCTTGTCACCTGCCCTTGTCCGTTACAAGTAGAACAGGTTTTGTAAGTGACGCCTTTTGCTTGCGTTTTACGTTTGACTTTAACTTTCTTTTCAACTCCGTTGGCAATTTCTTCGAGGGTCAATTTGACACGAATACGAAGATTACTCCCTTTCATGACCCGTTGACGTTGTGCGCCGCCAAAACCTCCAAAGCCACCACCGCCGCCACCGAAAATATCGCCGAACTGACTAAAAATGTCATCCATATTCATGTGACCACTTCCACGACCACCACCTTCAAAAGCTTGATGACCGTATTGATCAAAACGCGCTTTTTTATCAGGATCACTTAATATTTCATAGGCTTCTGCAGCTTCTTTGAATTTTTCTTCGGCTATTTTGTCATCTGGATTTTTGTCCGGATGGTATTTAACTGCCATTTTTCGGTAAGCTTTTTTGATCTCTGAAGGAGAGGCGCCCTTTTGGATCCCTAATATGTCGTAATAATCGCGTTTTGCCATTTCAGTATTGAAATTTTATATCATAATATTTATTAGTTTCCAATCACTACTTTTGGAAAACGAATCACTCTATCCCCTAGCTTATACCCTTTTTCGATGACATCGATAATTTTGCCTTTCATCGCATCTGATGGGGCTGGAATTTGAGTGATTGCTTCGTGGATATCTGCATTAAACAAATCGCCACTACTGACCTCAACAATGGTCAACCCTTTTTGCTCAAGAGTCGAAGTGAATTTATTTTTAATCAGCTCAACGCCTTTAGATAATTCGGTTTCTTCGCTTTTAGACATTTCAAGCAGAGCACGATCAAAATCATCCAAAACTGGAAGCAATGCTTTTATCACTTCTTGACTTGCAGTCGAAAACAACTCAATTCGTTCCTTAGTGGTACGTCGTTTGTAGTTTTCAAACTCGGCAAATAGCCTTAAAAATTTATCTTTTTCTTGCGCTAAATCTGCGGTCAATTGTTCCTCTACGGTCAGCTTAACTGTGGCTTCTGTGGTTTCAGTGGATGTTTCATCAACCGTCGTTTCTTCAGGAATTTCAACTTCCTTTTTGCTTTCTTTTTTACTCATTGTATGTATATACGCTTTGGGTAATTAATGTTTGTTTTTTTTATCAATGGCAAAAGTACTGCCATTATTAATAAAATGTCAAAATGTCACAAAGTATTTTTCGGAAGTTAATTTTCAGGAATGGGAAATGGAATTGGAATCGAATTCTTACAACAGATTTTCGAGAGCCAAGTCTAATTCGTGATAGTGATATTCAAATCCAGCATTTTCAATTTTTTTGGAACAAACGCGCTGACTTTCAAGGGCGATTGCACTCATTTCACCCAATAGCATTTGAAGCACAAATTCAGGAACGTTTGGTAAAAAAAGCGGGCGCTTAATGATTTTTGCAATGGATTTTACAAGGTCTTTTTGTTGAACTGGATTTGGGGCAACCGCATTATAAACGCCTTCTAACCTTGATTCTAATACAAACATAAATAAACGGACTAGATCATCAATATGAATCCAAGATTGCCAATGCTCGCCAGAACCTAAAGCCGATCCAAAATACTGTTTGATGGGACCTCTAATTTTTGGCAAAGCACCTTCATTTGCATCGAGCACAATTCCAATTCGAACTGCCGTTGTTTTAATTCCTAAAGTTTGAAATGGTTTTAAACTGCCTTCCCAAGACTTCACAACCGTTCGTAAAAAACTGGCATCCGTTCCTTGAAATTCTTCTTCGTAATACCGCGTTTTAGAATCGGGATAAACGCCAATTGCACTGGCTGAAATAATATGTTGAACAGAAAATTTATGGGCTTCAATACTTGAATGTATCAACTCTAAAGCATTGGTTCTGCTAGACAAAATAGACACTTTGGCTGCCTTGGTCCAACGTTGCGCAATAGATGATCCTGCCAAATTAATAACCACCTCAACGCCTTCAAAACAAGCAATATCAATTGTATTCTTTTGCGGATTCCAATAAAATCCTTTGTAATTGGCTTCAGACTCTATTTTAGATTTCTGAGTCGTCAAATAATGAACCGTATTGCCTTGGTCTAAACATTTCTTTACCAATGCTTTTCCAACCAATCCCGTCGCTCCTGTTATTAATACTGTTTGTCCCATCCTTGCTAAATTAATGATAACAACTTCGTAAATAAATGAATTATCAAAGGTTTAACATTACTTTAAGTTTCCACATCAATTTCATTAAGATAATACTAACAACCTTTAGACGGCTTGGTCGCTCTCAACATTTCTCGTTTTCCAGGAGGACCTTCCAATCGTTCAACTGTAAACCCAACGGCTTGCATGGCGCGTCGCACGCTGCCTTTGGCTGCATAAGTGACTAAAACGCCGCTATCTTTCAGTGCATCAAACATGCGTTTAAAAATAGTTTCTGTCCACAAATCTGGTTGAACTCTGGCGCCAAAAGCATCAAAATAAATAAGCTCAAATCGATTCTGATCTTCTATTTCGCTAAAAAATTGTTGACGTTTTTTTAAAGAAAAACAAGGCGTAATACCATGCAAATCTTCCCAAGAAACTCGGTGTAATGACTCAAAAACAGAAACTTGATCCTGTGCCAGTAAAGTGGTGTAATTTAGTTGAGATAATTCTTCTGACTGAACAGGATATGCCTCCACGCCTTCGTACTGTATTTGAACATCAAGTGTTTGGGCTTCTAGAGCCGTCATATAAGCATTTAAGCCCGTTCCAAATCCAATTTCAAGAATATGAAGTGTTGAAGGTTTGTGTAAATTTAAAAAATGATGCAATCCTGTTTTGATAAACACATGTTGGGATTCTTGAATGGCTCCATGAATTGAATGGTATTGCTCATCCCAATCTTCAATTTGAATGGTTTTTGAACCATCGCCCGTAGTCACTATCGATCGCTTCATTGTGGCTTACTCTAAAATTTTAAGTTAATCCATTTCAATATTTTAGAGCCAAAAGAGATGAAACGGAATTTGGTGCTTTGAAAACCTGCTCAGCTTATTTTCATTCAAGTCTGATATGTATCGAAAATTATTGAACATTTTTATTAAAAACCGAAGATAAAATATAAATGTTAAACTTTTGAAGGTTTGATTTTTTTTAAATATTAATTTCTGTAAGTTTGTATAAGGCTAAATAGTAATACCCTATTATGGAATCAATAAAAATAAATCGAACGCAACAATCAAAAATCAACACTATTGATTTTAAGAATCTTGGATTTGGATCCGAATTTTCGGATCATATGCTCGTTTGTGATTATAAAAACGGTGCTTGGGGTACTCCAGAAATTGTGCCATATCAGGCCATTTCATTAATGCCATCTTCGAAGATTTTTCATTATGGACAATCTATTTTCGAAGGGATGAAAGCCTATAAGGATTCCGATAAAAAAACCTGGTTATTTCGACCCGATGAAAATTTTAAACGTTTTAATATTTCTGCCAAACGATTGGCAATTCCCGAATTACCGGAGGCAGTATTCATGGACGGCTTAAAAGCATTGCTTAAAGTGGACGACCAATGGATCCCCACTCAAGATGGAAGTTCATTGTATATTAGGCCAATTATTTTTGCCACAGGCGAAGGCTTTCATGCCTCTCCAGCGGATGCCTATAAATTTATTATCTGTACAGCGCCTTCAGGTGCTTATTTTGCTGGAAGAGTAAAAGTATTGATAGAGCAAAACTACTCGCGATCGGCAAATGGTGGTGTCGGATTTGCAAAAGCTGGTGGTAACTATGCTGGTCAATTTTATCCAACACAATTAGCCATTGACAAAGGGTATGATCAAGTGATTTGGACGGATGATAACACCCATGAATATATTGAAGAAGCTGGTGCGATGAATATTTTTGTTCGGATTAACGACACCCTTATTACTGGACCAACGAGTGACCGTATCTTAGATGGGATTACCCGAAAAAGTATTCTTGATATTGCCAAAGACGAAGGCATTCAGTTTGAAGTTCGTAAATTTACAGTGACTGAAGTCATCGAAGCTTCTAAAAACGGAAGTTTAAAAGAAATGTTTGGAGCAGGAACGGCTGCGGTCATTTCTCCGATTGCAGGATTTGGATTTAAAGACACCGATTATGACTTACCGGAACTTGAAAATCCATTCGCACAACGATTAAAAAACCGTATCACAGATATTCAAACCAATAAAGCCGAGGATTTATTTGGCTGGACGGTTAGCGTATAAGTTTCTAGGATTCCAAAATTTGTTGGATACGAGGTTTAAAATAATTAGGGCCTTTTAATACTTTTCCATCTTCTCTGTAGATGGGTTGACCATCTTCGCCTAATTTACTCATGTTGCTCCGCTGAATTTCTTCAAAAACCGCTTCTATTTTGTGTTGCATTCCATGTTCGATAATGGTTCCACATAGGATATAAAGCATGTCTCCTAACGCATCTGCCACTTCTACCATGTCGTTATTATTGGCCGCTTCTAAATATTCTTCGTTTTCCTCTTTCATCAAATCAAATCGAAGGGTATTTTTTGCAGTTCCTAAATTGGCTTTTAGAGAGGTTCTATACCCAATTTTAAAGGCGTCATGAAATTGTTGAACTGCTTTTAATTTATCTTTCATAATTGGTTGGTTTTTACACATTTCAACGCCCCAAAGATGGGAGGGTAAATATGCTGAGATTCTTATATTTTTTTATAAATTTGACATAATTTATAAGCCTAAAAATACATAATTATGTTCAGTCAAGGACAACTAATTTTCGGAATCCTATTTGCCATTGTTTTTACAGGCGTTATTATCTACGCCTATCGTAAGGATTTTGCCATACATCAAAAATATTACAAAGGAAGTTTATGGGTATTGTTAGCTTTTATTGGCTTTATAGCCGGCATTGCTGGTATTAAATTTGTGTTAGGCTACTAAAAAAAGCCACTTCCCTTTTTGGATAAGTGACTTTTCATAAATGTTGAATTAAAACAGGTTAGTTGATCTCTGGTAAAAAACTGTAATTCGCAGAATAGTTCAACATCTGTCCTTCAAATGTTTCCACATACTTCACCTCGATCGAAATAATCGCACCCTCAGAATTTGTTTGTGGCACCAATACAGGATTTACAAACCCACTATACGGTGCTGCTGTAAATTGCTTATTACGTTCCAAAACATCGGCATGGATCGCTTGATCAACTTTAACACCATAGCCTTCTACGAGCGCTTGTACCGCTGCAAAATCTCCTTCAGATTTGATCCGTTGTGTTTCGCGAAGCAGCTGTCCAAATAGATCGTGTAATTTATCATAATCATTAATATTGAAATACGTTTTCCCATCGCGAATCACTTTTTTAATCACATTGTCCTTAAGTCCTTTTTCATAAGCCCATGCACTCACCCACTGACGGTTTCGCATGTGCGCTTCTTCGACCTCATCCCCAAGATTTAATCGAATGAGCTGGGTCAATAATCCATTTCGGATGTACCCGTCAAATGCAGCCATGCCTATGGATTTCCAATCTTCAACTAAGCCCAACTCTTGAATTTTTGGATTGTACAAGTAATAAAGCCCTACCAGATCAGCACGTCCTTCCTCTAACGTAGAGGCGTAATTTTTTAAAGTTTCTTTAGTTTCTCCAACGCCTGGATTTAATTGCCCTGATGCATGTCCAATGACTTCATGCAGCGCCGTGTGTAGCTTGTCGGCTGATTGACCATATAATTTTTCTAACTCATATTCCTTATCGTCATGAACAAATTCTTTAAGCCTTCCAGAACTCCCAGAATTATTATAGGCATTTATAATATTACCTAAGGAAACTGACTTGCTCCCAACCGCCGCACGAATCCAGTTTGCGTTTGGTAAATTCACTCCAATTGGAGTGGTTGGCGACGCATCGCCCGCTTCTCCGGCAACATTAACTGTCTTATAACTTACACCTACAACGTTTTTCTTTTTGTGCTCTGGAAATAATGGAGAGTTATCCTCAAACCATTGTGCATTTTCTGATAAAACCGCCATTTTGGCCGACATGTCAAAATCTTTGATTTGTACAATGGTTTCATACGAACCCCTATACCCTAGCGGATCGTTATAAACTTCAATAAAGCTGTTGATATAATCAATATTACCTTCGGTAGCAGACGTCCAAGCCACATTATAATCATCCCATGTTTGTAAATCTCCTGTCTTATAATATTCAATCAATAATCCTAAGGCATCGCCTTGCGCTTTATTTTCAGCAACGCCTTTAGCTAATTCTAACCACTTCACAATTTCATCAATCGCTTCGCCATATAATCCACCAGATTTATAAACACGTTCCTTAAGTTCTCCGTTAATTTTTACCAATTGAGAATTCAACCCATGTGACAAGGGTTTGTCGGGGTTTGGCGAAGTGATTTTCGAGTAAAACGATTCAACATCGGCATTTGTAACGCCTTGACCGTAGAAGTTAACAGCCGATTCTGCAACGTTATCAATGTCTTTAGCTTGATTTACTTTCTTCGCATCCTTGTCATTAAAAATAACTTCAAAAGCGTCGCCTTCTAAAGTGGTGTTAGTGGCAGTTAAAATCGATGTCAAATACGCTGCTGAAAATTCAGGAGTCAATTTCGCATTGCTATAATGGTGATGAATTCCGTTGCTAAACCAAACACGTTTTAAATACACCTCAAAAGCAACCCAATCATCCGAAGTTTTATCCCCTTCAAAAGTGGTATAAACCCGTTCTAATGCGTTACGGATGGTTAAATTATGTCGGTAATTTTGATCCCACATGATATCACGTCCCGATAAACCAGCTTGGGTTAAATAGTAAACTAATTTTTGTTCTTTAAGAGTTAAATTTTCCCATCCTGGGATTTGGTAGCGCAATACTTTAAGGTCAGCAAATTGAGTCACCTTAATTGGAAAATCAGCCTCAGAGTTGAGGGTGATAAAGTTAGAATCCATCGCTATATCAGAACTACTATCCGATTTGCAAGAATAAAATAATTGGGTAAAAACAATAGAACCCAACACGATTTTAGAAATTAATTTCATGAGTTTTAATTTTTAGTTTGTTAAGTAAAATTTGAAACGTTTACGAATATAATCTATTTTGATCAACTAATTAAAATCATTTTATTTCGTTTCTAAATAATCTATTTTTAATTTAGCAAAAACTGCAGAAAATGAAACACGTTTTATTGGTCTTTATTGGGGGTGGCACTGGAAGTGTCCTAAGATATCTGGTTGGAAAAATTTTCAACAACTCAACTCAGGGGTTTCCTTGGGGCACCTTTTCTGTCAATATTATTGGCAGTCTATTGATCGGAATATTAATGGGAATGGCTCTAAAAAATAGCAGTTTATCAGAGAATCAAACCTTACTTTTAGTGGCTGGATTTTGTGGAGGATTCACTACGTTCTCTGCTTTTGCTTATGAAAATCAAGTGTTTTTAAAAGAGGGCGACTTGACCAATTTTTTCATCTATACCTTAGGATCCATTGGACTCGGGTTAGTGGCGGTCTTTATAGGATTCTTTATTACCAAAAATTTTTAATGAGCTTTAAACCGTTTCACGCCAGCTCTAATTTCTAAAGCCAAATAGTTTTCACGTGGTACGATTGGGCAAGAGTATTTTTCGTTGTAAGCACAATACGGATTGTAGGCTTTATTAAAGTCAATAATGAGTTCATCAGTTGTGGGGATCGTTAAATCGATATAACGTCCGCCACCATACGATGTCTCTCCATTGGTTGCATCCAAAAAAGGAAGAAATAAATAGTCTGAATCTGCATCGGAATCAATCTCAGGTTCACTTTGATATACGTTAAGCTTTAAGAGCTGTCCATTTATAGTGAATGATAAAATGCCAAAAACGCGTTCTTTGGCCACACGATTTGTGGTGGTTTTCATTTCAAAATAAGGTGTATTGGGCGTACGTTCCAATTTCGCATTTACAACAAACGATGAATCGATAGGAAAAAAATCGAGCCCATTAAACGCTTTCAAATCCTTGGATTTTAATGGTGATGTTGATGCATCTTTAAAAAAATTATTTTGTTCTTCTTGAAATTTAGATTGAGATTTGATTGTTTTTTTTTGAGAGACACACCCTATACAAACGAGTCCCAGTATAGCCATATAAATAGTAAATCGTGTTTTCATAGCTTTAAAAATACTATTATTTTTGTAAAATGGGATGATTCGATACCACATTTGATAGAATAATTTGTGTTTTCGTTTCACCATAAGTAATCAGTTGGTCAATCAGTTTTTCCAAGTGACGTTGATTTTGAAGGACCACTTCCATGACAATGTTTTCATTTCCAGTAATGCGATAACAATTTATCACCTCATCTAAGGTTTTTACTTTATGTAAAAATGGTTGAAGCCGCCCCATAAAGGCCCGAACGGTAATTAATGCTCTAAAATCATAACCCAACTCAAAATGAGAGACTTTGGCATAATACCCTTCAATAATACCTGAATCTTCTAGTTTTTTAATACGTTCAGTAACCGCTGGTGACGAAATTCCAACTTGATTGGCAATCGCCGTATTTGAGATTCGTGCATTGCGTTGGAGTTGTTCTAAAATCTTGGAATGTAATGCATCTAATTTCATATTTAAAGTATTTTTATTAAAAATATTAAAAATTAAATTAATAAACACATATAACATTAAATTTTAAACTCACGCTAATTTATTTTGCTCTAATTTTGGTTTAAATATTAAATCAATGTTGCCGTTTCAAAATTCTTCAGAATTGCATATAGCTTTTTATAAAAAAGCCGTTGAAATAGGATCACTTTCTAAAATGATTTCAGCATATTTGAATGCCGATCTTTCGGTTTTAAAACCGAATGGACGTGAAGATGATTCTATTTATTTTTCAGGTGATATTATTCGCCAGTCAGATTCTTTGGCGCCGCATATCATGAGAGTTGAGCAAGAGCGCTATTCGGAACAAAAATATCAGCACGTTGAATCGATACGAGGTCTTACAAATCGATTGTTTAAAAACTGTCGTCGTTTGGAAAAATGTAATAGTGATGGGCGTGAATTTTTGTCCATTCTAAAAATAGAATTACGAAAGTTTAAAAAATTACAAAAAAACTGGATGCTAACTATCTAGAGAAATATTCTATGGATCCTTAGGGATTAAACCTGCCATTTCAAGTTGTAGAACCTGCGCATTTTCTGCCGCTTTGATTGCAAAATCACGACCTGAAGACGCATAAATTATACCTCTCGAAGAATTGACCAAAAGACCAATTTGGGCATTCATTCCATATTTACAAACCTCTTCTAAACTTCCACCTTGAGCTCCAACTCCAGGTACTAATAAAAAACTATCGGGAACAATATTTCTAATTTCAGCAAAATAGGATGCTTTGGTCGCGCCCACAACATACATTAAGTTTTGAGCATTTTTCCACTCTTTAGAGGTTTCTAAAACCGATTGATAAAGAGGCTGACCGTTGGCGGTTAGCGTTTGAAAATCAAAGGCCCCTGTATTTGATGTTAAGGCCAGCATAATGGTGTGTTTCTCTGTAAACTCCAAAAATGGCTCTATAGAATCTTTCCCCATATAAGGTGCAACGGTCACACTGTCAAAGGCTAGATCTTCAAAAAAGGCTTTTGCATACATGCTACTGGTATTTCCGATATCGCCCCGTTTGGCATCCGCAATGGTGAAAATTTCTGGATGGTTAATATTTAGGTAATTAATGGTTTTTTGTAGTGCGGTCCATCCTTTTAATCCATAGGCTTCATAAAACGCAATGTTTGGTTTATAAGCCACACATAAGTGATGTGTGGCATCAATAATTGCTTTATTAAATTCAAAAATAGGATCCTCTAGTTCTAATAAATGAGTGGGTATTTTTGTCACATCTACGTCCAATCCAATACAAAGAAAGGATCGTTTTTTTTGGATTTCAGATACCAGTGCTTGAGTTGTCATATATAATTTAGATTACACCAGAATCTGCTTTGAGTTTTTCGGTATTTTCGGCCATCATGAGTTCGTTAATTATTTTCTGAATATCGCCATTAATAATATTCGACAAATCATAGAGAGTCAACCCAATTCGGTGTTCGGTCACACGCCCTTGAGGATAATTATAAGTTCTAATCTTGGCACTTCGATCTCCAGAAGATACCATGCTCATTCGCTTCTCAGAATCTGCCGCTTGTTTTTTAGCCAATTCCATTTCATATAAACGTGATCTTAAAACTTTAAGTGCTTTTTCTAAATTTTTATGAGAAGATTTTTGATCTTGACAACTCACAATCATACCTGTTGGTTCGTGGTGTAATTTGATTGCAGAGTAGGTCGTATTCACCGACTGACCACCAGGCCCAGTAGAAGTGGTTCGCTCAATTCTGACTTCTGTCATATCGAGTTGAACATCAAATTCTTCAGCTTCGGGCAATACAATTACAGAAGCTGCACTGGTGTGTACACGTCCTTGAGTTTCTGTTTGAGGCACCCGTTGCACACGGTGTACTCCGGCTTCAAACTTCATAGTGCCATAGACATCTTCGCCACTGACTTCAAAAATCACTTCTTTAAACCCTCCAGAAGTCCCGTGATTAAAATCTACCACTTCCACTTTCCAGCCTTTCGATTCACAATATTTAGTATACATTCGATGAAGATCGCCAGCAAAAATACTCGCTTCATCGCCTCCTGCTCCAGCACGGATTTCCATCACTATGTTTTTGGCGTCGTCAGGGTCTTTAGGAATTAAAAGAACTTTCATCTCTTCTTCAATTGCAGGGACTTGGTCTTTGGCTTCTTCCATTTGCATTTTGGCCATTTCTACCATTTCTGCATCACTGCCATCAGAAATAATTTCTTGGGCTTCTTCGATATTAGACAATAAAGATTCATAGACAAGTCCTAGGTCGACCATCTTTTTTAAATCTTTATATTCTTTATTGAGTTGTACATAGCGCTTCTGATCCGAAATAATATCGGGTTGGATGATCAAGTCATTTACTTCATCAAAACGCTGCTTAACTATTTGTATTTTTTCTAACATCTACTTTGGAGAATTATGTTGCAAAAGTACTATTTTTTATGGATTTACTGTGATACAATAACGCCTCTAATACTCAAAGGTTCCAAATTCACTTTTAATGGTCAAATTTTTGGATGTTGCAGCTTCAACGCGTCCGACAATTTGAGCGTCTACATTAAATGATTGTGAAAGGGTAATAATCGCCTCGGCAATTTCGGGTTTTACATAAAGCTCCATTCGGTGACCACAATTAAATACTTGGTACATTTCTTTCCAATCGGTGTTGGATTGTTCTTGTATCAGTTTAAAAAGTGGAGGTACTGGAAACATTGCATCTTTTATAATATGTAAACTCTCCACAAAGTGAAGTATTTTGGTTTGTGCGCCGCCACTACAATGTACCATCCCATGAATAGATTTGGCATCGTATATCTCTAAAATTGATTTGATAATAGGCGCATAGGTTCTTGTAGGAGACAATACTAATTTCCCGGCATCTATTGGCGAATCTTTTACCGCATCGGTTAGTTTCATTTTTCCAGAGTACACGAGTTCTTTTGGCACCGCTACATCGAAACTTTCGGGATATTTATCAGCTAAATAGTGATCAAAAACATCATGTCTAGCGGAGGTCAATCCATTACTTCCCATACCGCCATTGTAAGCATTCTCGTAGGTTGCTTGTCCAAAAGAGGCCAGCCCTACAATGACATCACCCGGTTGAATATTGGCATTATCAATCACTTTATTTCGAGGCATTCTAGCGGTCACGGTCGAATCGACAATAATGGTTCGAACCAAATCGCCAACATCGGCTGTTTCGCCGCCAGTAGAATGAATGGTCACTCCAAACCCCTTGAGATCTTCTATGAGTTCTTCGGTTCCGTTTATAATTGCTGAAAGCACCTCGCCTGGTATGACATTTTTATTGCGTCCAATGGTTGAAGACAGCATGATGTGGTCGGTTGCACCGACACATAATAAATCGTCGATATTCATGATGAGCGCATCTTGAGCAATCCCTTTCCAAACCGAAATATCGCCCGTTTCTTTCCAATACATATAGGCTAAGGAACTTTTGGTCCCCGCACCATCGGCATGCATAATTAGACAATAATCGGAGTCATTTGTTAAATGATCGGGCACAATTTTACAAAAAGCTTGTGGGAATAATCCTTTGTCAATATTTTTTATCGCTTTATGTACATCTTCTTTGGATGCGGAAACACCTCGTTGTGCATAGCGTTTGCTTATCTCGTTGCCCATGAAAAAAATTTATAATGCAAAAGTAAGAAAGTATTTAAGAAAAAAGAGGAAAGATAAAAGATAAAAGATCTAAAACGTGGAACTAAAAAAGAAACGACAGTAGAACCAAGTGCCTTTATAAAAGACCAAATAAGTTCCATTCAGGAAACTACGCACTGCACTGTTGTGAGGTTTCTATTCAGAGCCTTTAGAGATTTATAAATTAACTTTTATTTTATATCATAAGTCTATTTTCATAATTCTCAATACTCTCTACTTAATTCTTGGTACTTTTTTCTTACTTCGTAAACAGCAATTCGCGATACTTAGCTAACGGCCAAAGTTCATCATCGATGAGTAATTCTAACTTATCACAATGGTATCGAATGTCGTCAAACAAGGGTTTTACTTTATTGCAATACACCGTTGCTTTTTTGGTTGTATTTGAGATCGTATTAGCTTTTTTGCGTTCGTTCGTCATGGTTGTGACGCCCGAATTGATTGCTTCAATGCGTTTGGATATATCTGCAATCAAAACGAGTTGTTCGCTTGCATATGTTTTAAAGTCATCTCCATAAATAACTTTTAAACCTTTCACATTCTCAATTAAAATGTTTTGATATTTAACGGCGGTAGGTATGACATGGTTTCGAGCAATATCTCCTAAAGTTCGTCCTTCAATTTGAATAATATGGACATAGGCTTCAATTTCTACATCATAGCGTGCTTCGATTTCAACCTTATTCATCACGTTTAAACTTTCATAAAGCGCAATGGTTTTAGGGTCTATTTTAACTTTAAGGGCTTCTGGGGTGTTTTTATTATTACTCAACCCTCTTTTGGTCGCTTCTTTTTCCCAATCATTTCCATAGCCATTCCCTTCAAAAAGGATATTTCGAGAAGTTTTGATGTATTCTCTCAATACATTAAAAATAGCTTCATCTTTTTTCAATCCCTTTACGTTGATCAGTTCGTCAGCTTCGGCTTTAAAATCAATTAATTGACGGGCAACAATGGAGTTTAAAACCGTCATTGGATTGGCGCAATTGGCTGTGGAACCTACGGCACGGAATTCGAATTTGTTACCTGTAAAAGCAAAAGAGGATGTTCGGTTTCGATCGGTATTATCTAATAAAATTTCTGGTATTTTACCAACAACATTCAGCTTCAAATCTGTTTTTTCTTCTGGCGATAATTTCCCTTTAGTGACGCCTTCTAACTCATGAAGAACTTTAGATAATTGGTCGCCAATAAATACCGACATAATTGCTGGCGGGGCTTCATTAGCACCTAAACGATGGTCGTTTGTGGCCGAAGCAATAGAAGCTCGAAGTAATTCTTCATTATCATGTACGGCTTTAATCGTATTTACAAAAAAGGTGAGGAATTGCAAATTACTCATGGGTGTTTTTCCAGGGGCTAATAAATTGATTCCTGTATCGGTACTGAGACTCCAATTGTTATGCTTTCCAGATCCATTAACGCCTGCAAACGGTTTTTCGTGAAACAGCACTTTAAAATGATGGCGATCGGCTACTTTTTGCATTAGATCCATTAAAAGTGAATTATGGTCGACTGCCAGATTTGCTTCTTCATAAATTGGTGCTAGTTCAAATTGGTTGGGTGCCACTTCGTTATGACGCGTTTTTACGGGAATTCCAAGCAACATAGATTCGGTTTCTAGGTCGCGCATAAAATTTAGAGCTCGTGTTGGAATGGTCCCAAAATAATGGTCATCGAGTTGCTGATCTTTGGCAGAGCTATGCCCTAAAAGGGTTCGTCCCGTCATTTCGAGATCTGGTCGAGAAGCAACTAAGGCTTTATCGATTAAAAAATATTCTTGTTCCCAGCCTAGGGACGCGGTTACTTTTTTTACGGTTTTATCAAAATAACGGGCCACTTCAGTTGCTGCATGATCGACTGCGTTTAGCGCTCTTAATAAGGGTGTTTTATAATCCAAAGCTTCGCCAGTATAGGCCACAAAAACAGTGGGAATACAAAGCGTAGTTCCATAAATAAAGGCAGGAGATGTTGGATCCCAGGCGGTATAGCCTCGGGCTTCAAACGTGTTTCGAATGCCTCCGTTAGGAAACGAAGAAGCATCGGGTTCTTGTTGTACCAATTGATTGCCTTCAAAACGCTCCAGTGCTTCCCCATTTCCTATTGTTTCAAAAAATGCATCATGTTTTTCTGCAGTGGCTCCTGTTAAAGGTTGAAACCAATGGGTGTAATGAGTGACGCCTTTTGCCATAGCCCAATCTTTCATGGAAGAGGCGATTTGATCGGCGATTGAACGGCTAATTTTATCGCCTTTATTAATGGCTTTCATTAAGCTCTTAAAAGCTTCTTTGGTCAAAAACTGTTGCATGGTTTTGAATCCAAATACATTAGCTCCAAATATTTCGGAACGTTTCGCTTCTTTTGCGACACTGGTAGGAGTGCGATCTAAAGATTGTTTGAGGGCATGAAATCTAAGAGTAGACATAAGTATAGAGATTTTAGTTAAACTCAATACAAAAATAAAATAATCGTATTAAAAACAGCCGTTTGGCAGAATAATTATTAACAAATTTTAAATTTATTTGCTATTAAAATATGAAAAATTTAATGAAACCCCTGAAAAAATAGGGGATTCAACAAAAAGAGTTATGTATTAATATTTTATACCCTAAAAAAACAGAGTAACTGTCTTTATTTTTATATTTGTTGACATTATAATTAATTTATTAAAAAATCATGGCAAAAATTAAATTAGAATATATTTGGTTAGATGGATATTATCCAACTCAAAATATGAGAAGTAAAACCAAAGTTGAAGAACACGAAAACTTTCAAGGTACAATCGCTGAATTAGACAATTGGTCTTTTGACGGTTCATCAACCAGACAAGCTTCTGGTGGTGCTTCTGATTGTTTATTAAAACCCGTTGCAATCTATCCAGATCCTGCAAGAATTAATGGGTTTTTAGTCATGACCGAAGTTTTGAATGCAGATGGGACGCCTCACGTTTCTAACGGTAGAGCGACTATTGAAGATGAAGATAATGATTTCTGGTTTGGTTTTGAGCAAGAATACTTTATCATGGATACTAAAACGCAATTGCCATTAGGATTCCCTATCGGTGGCTACCCTGCCCCACAAGGAATGTACTATTGTTCTGTTGGTGGATTACATACACACGGAAGAAATTTAGTTGAAGAGCATGCTGATTTATGTATTGATGCTGGTTTAAATTTTGAAGGCATCAATCAAGAAGTTGCTTCTGGACAATGGGAATTCCAATTGTTTGCCAAAGGCGCTAAACAAGCAGGTGATGAAATTTGGATTGCTCGTTATTTATTAGATCGTTTGACTGAAAAGTACGGATATTATATCGATTACCATCCAAAGCCCCTTGGAAAAGACATGGACTGGAATGGTTCTGGAATGCATGCAAACTTCTCTAACAACGTTTTAAGAACGTGTGGAGACAAAGAAGTATATGCAAAAATATGTGAAGCATTTAGACCAGTAGTTAAGGAACATATTGAAGTGTACGGTGAATTTAATGACCAACGTTTAACTGGCTTACACGAAACCGCTGCCATTACCGATTTCTCTTGGGGAGTTTCGGATAGAGGCGCCTCAATTCGTATTCCAATTATTGCAGTAGAAAAAGGCTGGAAAGGCTGGTTGGAAGACCGAAGACCAGCTTCTAATGGTGATCCTTATAAAATTGCTGGACGAATCATTAAAACGGTAAAGTCTGCTAATATCGGATAAACTCTTTTTAGAGAATATATTAAAAACGCTTGCAGCTTTGCAGGCGTTTTTTTGTACATTTATTTTTAAATCTGCTAAATGACCACAATTGTTTCCATTGAATGGCTAAAGCACCACAGTATTCTTAAAAGTTTAAATCCAGATGGGTTTTTAATAAAAAGTGATATTAGCCCAAAAGAGCTTATAGACACCATTGACACCATTCTAAACGATCCGCCCTATTATAGTAAAACAGTTATAAAACACCTTCGAAAACAGGTTGTAGGTGGTTATTTTCTAGACACTATCGATCGTAAAATACTTTTTGAATTATCGATTGGGACGCGAATGAAAGATCTCCCAGATATTTTACCACTTTCTATTGCTGGGATAGAAAAAAGAAAACGGAATCTTAAACGTATTTTTAATGTCAACAGTACAGATGATAAGGAATTATTTAGTATCGCAAAGGAAAAAGGGTTTCTGTAAGTTGAAAACACACCCTGTAATCTCTCTAAGGGTTGTCAAAACTAAATATAAATAATAGATTCGGCGACAAGAATACCAAATGTTAGCTCATATAGCATCCGGTTGGTTTGAAGTTTCTACTGATTAAACATTCTTAAAAATATGAAAGCTAATTGTGTAAGTCCAAAAATAGATTAAAAAGCGACCACAAACTGTTTTGTTAAAGCTATTAAACTTGTGTTATAATACAATTTTAATTATCTTGTTTAATTATTTATAAAAAATATTTAACAAAATAAAATTTGAAACCACAAGACAGTATCGGTAAAAAACCGACCTACAAAGAACTAGAAGCGCAAATTAAAATAATAGAAAAGGATAAGTCTGAGAAATTGTATCGAAAGATTTTCACTACAATGCCACAACTATTTAAGGTCGTTGAGTTAATATACGACAAAAATGGGAACGCAATTGATTATTATTATCGTGATGTCAATAAAGCCTTTGAACTTTTCGTTAAAAAAACACGAAAACAACTTATTGATAATCGTTTAAATACCATATTTGACGAGATTGGCACCTACTGGTTAGATACATATGCTAGAATCGTAAAAACTGGAAAAAAGGTAAGTTTTGAAAATTTTTAAACAGAGGATGGCAGGTGTTTTGATATATTAGCTTTGAAAGTTGATACCAATGCGGTGGCCGTCATCTTTACGGACATAACGGAACGTAAGGTCGAAGAGTTATTAACGATTCGAGACAAAGAAGAAGCAGAGGAAAATGACAGAATCAAAAATGATTTTATAAGCAACCTATCTCATGAAATTCGCACACCGATGAATGGAATTTTAGGGTTTGCAAAATTCTTAAGTGACCCTGAACTAACGGAAAGCAAAAGAAAACACTATGTAAGTATCATTGAAAACAGTGGAAATCAATTAATGCGCACGATGGATGATCTTTTAGAGATTTCTAAACTAGCAACAAAACAAGTAAAAGCTGTTGAAAGTCAAGTCTTTTTAAATAATTTACTTTTAGAATTATTTACCATTTTCGATGTAAGAGCCAAACAAAACGAAATTCCCTTATATTTACGAAAAGGACTTTCCGATGCTGAAAGTACAATCCTTACCGATGAAAAAAAATTATACACCATTTTAAGCAATTTACTAGAAAATGCCCTAAAATTTACGACCAAAGGATTTGTAGAATTTGGTTATGAAAAAATAAACTCAAATTTGGAAATTTATGTGAAAGACACGGGCATTGGGATTAAAAAAGAAAGACACGCATCCGTTTTTAAACGATTTGCAAGAGAAGCGATAGAATTATCGGAAAATAATGATGGGTTAGGCTTAGGTTTATCAATCGCTAGAGAAAATACAAAATTATTGGGCGGAAAAACTAGCGTTAAATCTATAAAAGGGGAAGGCTCTACTTTTATTGTATCCATCCCGTACAAACCAATAGCATCAAGCTTAGATTTGAACCATTCCAATTCTAAAGATCCAAAAAAAGATAATGTCGATAAATGCACTATCTTAGTTGCGGAAGATGAAGAAATAAATTATTTATTTCTTGAAATCCTATTAAAAAAAGAAATCGATTTGAATTGCAATATCCTTCATGCAAAAAACGGAGAAGAAGCGATTAAAATTTGTAAAAAAAATTATAATATTGATTTAATTTTAATGGATCTAAAAATGCCCATTATGGATGGTTTTGAGGCAACCAAACAGATAAAAAAAATTCGTCCAAATATACCTATCGTAGCCCAAACTGCTTTTGTGTCGGCCGAAGATAAAGAGAAAGTCTTTTCACTAGGTTTTGATGATTTTATTTCAAAACCCATAAGTAAGGAAGCCTTAATTGCTGTCATAAGTAAACAACAAGTATTAAGAAAACTAATTTAATAGTGATTTCAAAATGAGTATAACCACTAGCAGTTTAGGCGATATTTCAGAAATATTTAGACTGTATGCATTGGCGTCCGATTTTCAAAAAATAAAATTCCCCCAAAACCAATGGCCCGAGTTTAATCGAAACCTCATTACAACTGAAATTACTGAAAATCGACAATTTAAATTATTGATAGACAACAAAGTAGCATGTGTTTGGGCTGTCACGTATAGTGATCCGCAGATATGGGAAGACCGTGAAAATGAATTTTCTATTTACATCCATCGCATTGCTACGAACCCAGAATTTAGAGGAAATAACTTTGTACAAACCATTGTAGATTGGTCCAAAAAAAAGGCAATTAAACTAAATAAAAAATTCATAAGAATGGATACTTGTGGGGAAAACAAGCGACTCATCCAGCATTATGAAAGCTGTGGTTTTAAGTATTTAGGATTGAAAAAATTAAAAAACACCACTGAATTACCTTCACATTATCAAAACGCAGAGGTGTGCTTTTTTGAAATCCAATTAGAAAATTAATCCTAAATCGGAATGAAACAAACAGGGTGTTTTTTATTGATTTTTAAAAATTTACAAATGTAATCAGGTTGAACTGATCGCGACTCGAGGTTTCAAAAATCTGATTCATGTAACCTGCTTCCATACGGATATTTTTAGTGAGCTGATATCCAACACCTGCATAGACACGGTTGCGATCAAACACCGCACTTTCGGTGTTTAAAAACACTTCATTATAAGCAGATAGATATATTTTTGAGGATTCCGACTCTGTGTTTTGTAATGGTATTTTGGCGGCCAAAAAATAACGTAAACGCATTTTATAATCGGCTTCAACAAAACGCTGCTCAAATCGATAGCGATGGGTCAAAGAAACAACTCCAACAGATTGTTTTGAGGTGAATTGTTGAAAAATACGATGCTCATTTACCGAAGTTTTGTCTTGCGTATTGGCCACATAATTTTCAGACAAAATATACCCATATCCTAAAAGCAAATTATGATTGTTTTCGGACAAATTATAGCCGACCCCAGTTCGAAGTAACAACTGTTCCAAATCGCCAACGGCATCATAATTCCGATACTGAACTTCGTTGTGAATATTCCATTGACTGTTTACTTTTTTGCTCCCAATATAAATAAGCCAGTTCCCAAAATCACTGTCTTGCGCAGCAACAACCGATGGCAGCATTAACATACATGCTAAAGCTGCCATAATGAAGTTTGATTTGTTATGCATAAAAGGTCACTTTTCCATTGGCAATGTCATACATCCCGCCGATGATTATGAGTTCGCCATTAGCTTCCAGCTCTTTGAGAATGGCACTCTTATTACGAATATCGTTCAAAGTCATCTCCACATTTTTAGCGGCAACAGTATTGACAAAATCAATGTTCGCCGAAGTTCTTAGACTTTCATCTGCAGGAAGTTCTACCGCCTCAACCGCTGGCTCAATTTTATTGATAAGGGCTGTTAAATTCCCCATTCGTGCATGGTCACAGGCGCCTTTAACCGCACCACAGGCCGTATGTCCCAAAACAACCAATACTTTGGTCCCTGCGAGTTTACAAGCAAATTCCATGCTTCCTAGTATATCTTCATTTACAAAATTTCCTGCAATTCGAATGCTGAATAAATCGCCAATGCCTTGGTCAAAAACATGCTCGGCCGAAACACGCGAGTCTATACAATGTAAAACGGTTGCAAATGGATATTGACCTGTACTTGTAGCCGCTACTTGGGCATTTAAATCGCGTGCAACTTGAGTTGCATTTATAAAACGCTGATTCCCCTCTTTTAAAGCTTGTAAAGAGGTTTCTGGTGTCATTGCTGATTGGGTTTCTTTTGTGTGTGCATTCATAATTTTAAGTTTTAATTTTTTATATTATTTTTATTAAATGGTTTGAGGTCGTAATTGAAAAAACTCTATAAAACTGACAGGGTTTTCTACAACGCCTCTAACGGATATTAATTTAATATCGATATGTCGCTGACGTGCTTTTTCAGAAAAATCTTCTAAAATCTCAATAATATCATTGTCAAGATAACGCGTTTTGGTGACATCTAATTCTAAGTAACTTTCACGGGGCAAATTATCAAGTTCCTTTAAGATAGCCCCTTTGTTAAAAAAGGTCACTTCTTCTGCTAAAGTCATTTTAATTTTATGCTTGCCATTACTTTTATCTTCGATGTGTAAGAAATGAGAATTTTGAAAACTCTTAATCAAAATTACCACAATTCCAACGGCAAGACCTAAGGAAATACCGATTAAAAGGTCGGTGAAAATAATTCCTAACACCGTTACCACAAAAGGCGTGAATTGTTTCCAGCCTAAGCGATACATCTGAATGAATAAAGCAGGCTTCGCTAATTTATAACCTACAATAAAAAGAATGGCAGCTAAGACCGAAAGTGGTATCTTATTTAATAAATTTGGAATTAAAATCACCGAAGTAAATAAGAGTAAGCCATGAATTATCGTAGACATTTTTGTTTTTCCACCAGATTGAATATTGGCAGAACTGCGCACAATCACTTGGGTGACTGGCAATCCGCCTATCAAGCCCGAAACTATATTTCCAATCCCTTGTCCTAGTAATTCTCTATTGGTTGGTGTGACGCGTTTTAAAGGATCTATTTTATCCGTTGCTTCTACACATAACAAAGTTTCTAAACTGGCAACCAAGGCAATGGTAAACGCAACAATCCATACTTGCGGATTTGCAATCGCTCCAAAATTTGGAAAACTAAACTGTGAGAAAAATGACGAGGCATCTTCTGGCACAGGGACACTCACTAATAAATCAGACGAAATGCCCCACTGCGTGTTTCCTTTGGTACTTACAAAATAAATAATCCCAACGGCAACAGCCACTAAAGGCCCTTGTATCAATTTAAATATTTTGCCTTTATTGTTTAACACTTCACTCCAAAGCAATAAAATTGATAAGGCTAAAACAGCAACAATGGTTGCACCAGGGCTAATGAAGTTTAATGAATTTAATATTTCTGAAAAAGTGTTTTCACCACCGACCTGAAAAAAGGCGAAATTACCTCCCGGATCCGAATTATATCCAAAGAAATGCGGTATTTGTTTAAGGATGATGATAATTCCGATTCCGGTCAGCATCCCCTTGATAACCGATGATGGAAAATAATAGCCAATCACACCGGCTCTAAGAATTCCAAACAAGAATTGAATTACACCTCCTAAAACAACGGCTAATAAAAAGTTTTCAAAACTTCCGAGGGTTCCAATGGCGGTTAAAACAATCGCAGCCAAGCCGGCTGCTGGGCCGCTAACCCCAACATGAGACATGCTGATACTACCAACGACCACACCGCCTACGATTCCTGCGATAAGTCCTGAAAAAAGTGGCGCTCCACTGGCCAAAGCAATTCCTAAACACAATGGCAATGCCACAAAGAATACGACAATACTTGCGGGTAGATCTGATTTTAAATTTTTAAATGGATTTGAGCTATTCATTATAATAAAATATATGTATTAAAGCCCTGTATAAACACAGTGCTCTTATTAATTTGATTGATTTTTGAAATAAATTGAAGTTGATTTTAATTTGGATACTCCATAAATTGGTCACGAAATCAAAATACGAACGGAAGTCTTAGGCCGCTTCTGGTGGCGGGTCATGAACCGCAATGGTTACATCTATTTTAAAACCTTCGGTTTCATAAAAAGAAACCCTTTTTGTGTAACTAATAGAAGTGATCTCTTTAAATGTAAGTCGAATTTCTATTTTTTTATCTTTCGTATCTTCTAATTCTTTAGTTTCTTTTTTACTGGAATCGTTTTCAGCTTCGAGATCAAGCCACGAAAATGCTTGGGGTTCCACAACGGTCATCGATTCCACAACAGGTTGCAGAAGGATCGACCCAAAAACCAATGCAAAAATAAGGACTCTGAACCCTGTGGATATGATGTAGGACAACTGTTTCATCTTTTGACTAGAGAATTAAAGACTAAATTGGTGTAGAAACGAACAATATTATTTTTTCCTTCTTCAAAATCAGTTAAAGAAGGTAGGTGTTTTGAAAAATACCGTTGGTGATGAGCACCTTCAATAACTGTTGAAATTAACATGTGAGGAAATTCATAACTCGGATTTATTTCGGTTACAAGATCGCTAACGCGTTGCACTACCCGTTTGTAAGTTTTGTAATACCCCTTTTCATTCTCACTGTCAATAGCTTTTGTATGGTAGGCTTTTGAAGACTCGGATATAATAATTTTATTTAAGAGAACTTCGTTGATATATGAAAAGGAATTATCTTCAGTCACTTCGGCTGTGAGTATCAAAACTGCTTGCTCAAGGCGGTCGTGTGCGGACGGTACATTTAAGGTTGAAAATACCAATTTATACTCAATCCAACTCCAGTACCAATTTATCAAATACAACAAAAGAGCATGCTTACTGTCAAAATAGCGATACACCGAGCTTTCATTGGAACCAATTTCGATCCCTAACTTTTTGAATGTAAAATCTTCAAAACCCAAAGCTTCAATCATTTCTATGCTTTTAGAGACGATTTTTTGGCCCAAAACAGAAGATTCTGGGTTCTTTGTATAAAGATCCGAACTAATACTTATCTGTAATTGTAGTTTTTCCATAGTTTTACTCGACAAATATAATAGTAATACTATTAATATTTAATAGTTTAACATTTTATTCACATAAAACGTAAAAAATAAAGGGAAGCTATCGAAATTAGCTGCTTTTTTTGTAAATTTACTTGAGAATTAGATCCCAAATCTGAATCTTCACAACCAATTAATCTAGAGTAGCGTATTTCTTTACTGTAACACAATAAAAACTATTAATTGTGGGGTAGAATTGTATGTGCTCATATTTCGCTGGCAAAATGTAGTATATAAGCAATCGGTAAATCTGATTAAAAATAAAAATCTCATTAGAATCACCAATTAAAAACGAACCAATGACAAACACTAAGCAGTTCACCGCAAGTCGAGAGAGCAAGTCAAAAGCCAAAAAATATCGGGGCATCGCCATTGTAGCTTGGATCCTAGCCATGGCAGGGCAAATCGTAGCCATCCTTAAACTACTCCATAAAGACCAATTGACATGGCTTCCAATTGCCATTGGCCTGATCCTCGCCCTCGCCATTACAGGGAACATTCTTTGGAAAAAGGCAAACCGATTGGACCCCGCTTCTGAAAAAGACAAATTCAAGTTTTTTGTTCAAAATCAATTGGGCGCTATTTTGGGCGTCTTAGCATTTTTGCCCTTAGTCATTTTCATATTTACAAATAAAAATATGGACAAAAAGTCCAAAGGAATTGCTGGAACAGTCGCCATTGTGGCCCTTCTAATTGCAGGCGCAACTGGTATTGATTTGAATCCCGCTTCTATTGAAAGCTATACCGAAGAAATCAACAAACAAACCAGTACTCTAAAAACTCTCAACCATAATACCGATGCGGTGTTTTGGACGAAGGCTGGCAACAAATATCATATTAACAAGGATTGTCAACACATAAAAGGACGTGAAAGCATTTCGAATGGAAGTGTGAAAGAATCTTGGGAACAAAAAGGCATCTCGGAACTCTGTAAAACCTGTGAGAAACGAGCGCGGAAATTAGATGTTGAATAGGGTGAGATTAAATATTAAAAAGCCCAAATGAAAAAAGCAGTTATTGTTGGAGCAAGTTCAGGAATTGGGAATGCATTGGTAAAAATTTTTGTTGAGAATGATTATAAAGTTGGCATTACGGGAAGGCGAAAAACGGAGCTTGAAACCTTTAAAGAATCAAATCCAAAACAGATTAGCATCAGTGCTTTTGATTGCACGACAGAAAATAACACTCAAAAACTAACGGAATTAGTAACGAAAATTGGTGGCTTAGATTTGCTGGTTTTAAGTGCTGGCACAGGCGACTTGAATAAAAAACTAGAATTTGAAAAAGAGAATGCTACAAATCAACTCAATGTGATTGCCTTTACTGAGATTGTCGATTGGGCATTTAACTATTTTGAGAAACAAGGCAAAGGACATTTGGTAGCCATCAGTTCTATTGCTGGGTTAAGAGGGAGTCGAATGGCACCCGCATACAATGCTTCAAAAGCGTATCAAATAAATTACCTAGAAGGGCTCAGACAAAAAGCTATGAGTTCTAAAAAACAGATATACATTACCGACATTAGACCTGGATTTGTAGATACTGACATGGCTAAAGGCGACGGTCAATTTTGGGTGGCCACCAAAGTAAAAGCAGCCAAGCAAATTTATGGGCTTATTAAAAGGAAAAAGTCTGTAGGATACGTGACAAAACGTTGGCAGTTAATTTCGCTACTTCTCAAAATAGTTCCAAATAGAATCTATAAAAGAATGTAAAAACAATCACAGCACAAGCAAGAAACTTGCGCCAACAAATTTAAAAACCTACTGCGTCTTCAACCATTTCAAATACAAATTTTCTACTTTGGTCCGTGCCCAAGGCGTGCGTCTGAGAAACTTAAGACTGGATTTTAGAGTTGGACCATCGGTAAAACAACGGATGTTTATCTTTTCGCCCATGGTTTCCCAACCATAATGGGCTTCGAGAGCAACGAGAATTTGCTCCAATTTCACGCCGTGTAAAGGGTTATTTGGTTGGGTTTCCATAACAATTAACGGCGACGGTTACTATTTGATCGGTTGCCACCACCCGCAGACCCCTGACGATTATTACTTGGGCGCGACCCTCCACGTTGACGACCACCCCCTTGTTTTGGCGGTACTGTAGAAGCGTTCGGATCGGGTTCAAATCCTTCCACAATTTCTTTCTTAAAACGTTGTTTCGTTAGTTTTTCTATAGAAGCCATATAGGATGTTTCTTCGGCACACACCAACGATAAAGCCACACCATTGGCCCCTGCCCTTCCAGTCCGCCCAATACGGTGTACATAATCTTCTGGAATGTTAGGCAGCTCGTAATTGACCACATGCGGCAGTAATGGAATGTCCAAACCACGCGCAGCAATATCGGTCGCTACCAATACTCTAACATCGTGGTTTTTGAAGCCTGCCAATGCTTTGGTTCGCGCTCCCTGACTTTTATTTCCATGAATCGCCATGGCAGAAATCCGCGCACTTTCTAGTTTTTTACAAAGGTTGTTTGCACCGTGTTTGGTACGCGTAAACACCAGGACTTGTTTCCACTGTCCGTCTTGTATGAGTTTAATTAACAGATTTGTTTTTTTCTCTTTTGCAACTCTGTACACTTCTTGCTTAATCGCTTCAACGGTTGTGTTTTCGGGAGTTGCTTCTACAAGTGTCGGACTGCGTAAAATGGTTTGCGCCAAGCTTTTGATCTCTCTAGAAAATGTGGCCGAAAACATTAAGTTTTGACGTCTAGATGGAATTAATGACCTGATTTTATCAATATCACGTTTGAATCCCATGTCTAACATGCGATCCGCTTCATCCAGTACAAAAATCTCAACTTTAGATAACGACAAATGTCCTTGGTTTTCCAAATCGATCAATCGACCTGGAGTGGCCACTAATATATCAACACCATTTCTCAGGTGTTTGATTTGTGGATTTTGATTCACACCACCAAAAATAACGGCTGCCCGAAGGTCCAAAAACTTACTGTAGTGTTTAACGTTGGTATAGACTTGATCGGCTAATTCTCTAGTTGGCGTGAGCACGAGCGCCCGTACGGGTCGGCGATGCGGCACTGGATTTTTAGCTAATAACTGCAACATTGGCAGGGTAAATCCTGCTGTTTTCCCAGTCCCAGTTTGGGCAGATGCTAATACATCTAGTCCTTCAAGAATGGGTGGGATTGCTTTTTGTTGTATAGGGGAAGGGGTTTCGTAGCCCTGTAATCGGACTGCTTTGAGTAGGGCTTCTATGAGTCCTAAAGTTTGAAATGTCATAAATTATGTTTTGGAAATGACAGTATACAATACGATAGGTCATTCTGAACGATGTTGCAAAGATACGTCTTATTTTGTGTAAATTAACGTGTAAACACCAATTTAGTGTCGTTTGATAAATTAGAGTCATAGGCATAACCCTCTGTTGTAAATGTTTTCAATTCATCAACAGTTTCCACAGCATTCTCAATAATAAAACGTGTCATAAAACCCCGTGCAAGTTTGGCAAAAATGGCGATTGTTTTATACTGACCATTTTTAAATTCTTTGAAATCCACATGAATAACAGGCACTTTAAGAACTTTGGTGTCAATGGCTTTAAAATATTCTTGACTTGCTAAGTTGACAAACAATTCATCGTCATTTAGTTCGTCGTTCAGAGCGTTTGTAACTTTTTTGCGCCAAAACTCATAAAGATTTTTAGATTTTCCGACCGGAAATTTAGTTCCCATTTCCAAGCGGTAGGGTTGTATTAAATCTAAAGGTTTCAATAAACCATACAGTCCAGAGATGATTCGAACCGAATCTTGTAATCTCTCCAACTTTGAATCCGAAATCGTATAGGCTTCAATCCCACGATACACATCGCCGTTAAACGCATAAATAGCGGGACGCGCATTTTTTGAAGTGAAAGGGATTGACCACTCTTGATTGCGTTCATAATTTAGCTGCCCTAAATTGGGTGAAATATGCATCAACGCAGAAAGTGTTTTTGCCGATTTCTTTTTCAACAACGAATTTAGCTGCTGCGATTCGCTCAAAAAACAACTTTGGGTGCTTAACGAGGTTGGTAATTCGCTCTCGTAATTTAATGATTTCGCAGGTGAGATGACAAGTTTCATAAATCTAATTTATATCTCAAAGTTAACAAGTAAGGCGCAAGACTCAAAACAATCTAAAGAAAATTTTAGTCTTCGACCATGTGATTCGAATAGGTCTCCCATTTTTTAATACAAGCTTGCATGTCTTGTGGAATCTCGGCGGTAAACGACATTGTTTTCCCAGTCGTTGGATGCACAAATCCTAAAGTTTTGGCGTGCAAGGCTTGTCGTGGTAAGGTTTTAAAACAATTATCAACAAACTGCTTATATTTAGTAAAGGTGGTCCCTTTCAGAATGCGCTCGCCTCCATAGCGTTCGTCGTTAAAAAGCGTATGACCAATATGTTTCATATGCACTCGAATTTGATGCGTTCGCCCGGTCTCTAATTTACAAGTCACCAGAGTCACATAGCCCAAACGTTGCAATACTTTATAATGCGTCACTGCAGGCTTGCCTTTGTCAGCTTCATCTCCATAATAGACCGTATTTTGTAATCTGTTTTTTGGATGACGACCAATATTACCTTCAATCGTACCTTCATCGGAACCCATATTTCCCCAAACCAAGGCCACATATTCGCGCTCAGTTGTTTTTGCTTTAAATTGGGCTGATAAATGGGCCATTGCGATCTCGGTTTTGGCTACGACTAATAATCCACTCGTATCTTTATCAATTCGATGGACTAAGCCGGGACGGTTGCTACTATTGTTTGGTAAATTTTCAAAATGAAAGCTTAGCGCATTAATCAAGGTTCCTGAATAATTTCCATGCCCAGGGTGAACCACCATTCCAGGCGCTTTATTGACAACTAATAGCGCATCATCTTCATACACCACATCGATGGGAATATCCTCAGGAACTAATAAATTTTCATAAGGAGGATGCTCAAATAAAACGCGAATTTTATCATACGGTTTTACCTTATAATTTGATTTTACCGCGGCTTCATTGACCAAAATACTGCCATTTTTAGCAGCAGCTTGGATTTTATTTCTGGTGGCATTTTCAACAAAATTCATGAGGTATTTATCGATTCGCAAAGGCTGCTGGCCCTTCTCTACCGTGAACGTATAATGTTCATGTAATTCACTCTCAATTTCTAACAAGTCATCTGATTCTACCATGGTTAATTATTGCTTTCGAACCCCGTTTCCTAAAACTAGGTCGAGGGTAGAAGTTTTTGGAAGCATCGTACCTGCTTCAATGATTTGGTCTTTATACCGTATTTGTAAAACTTCATTTTTTCCCAAATCATCTACATATATCAACTCGCCAATTTGGAAACCCAGAGCTTCAAGCTTTGGTTTTGTTTGACGATATGTCCGACGAATCACATCTGGAACAGCAAACTTTCTGTAGGTTGAAGGATTAAGAATTAAATATATTTTACGATCTTCTTTAACTTGACTTCCAGCCAACGGATTTTGTTCGATAATCGATCCTTTTGGATAATTAGGGTTATAATTTGATGAATCTTGAACTTCCCCTCTTAGTGCATTGTCTTTGAGAAGCATCTGAGCCACTTCATAGGTTTTACCTGTAAGTGGTGGAACAGTCACAAAGGTCGCATGATTGGTGTACGATTTGAGCCATTTCAGGGTTAAAAAACAAAAAATAATGAGGGCAATCCCTGCAAAGAGTAGTTGCTTTAAAAATGATTTACTGAATAAGAATTTGATAAAATCCATGGCGCATATTAATAATTTAACAAAGCTAAACAAATATTTGTGTCCTTAAAATCTTTAGCTTGTTTAGTTTGAAGTAAATATATTTGGTTTAAAATGATTTTGATTTGAGATAAAAGTAATATTTTTACTGTATAAACGTAGAAATGAAAAAAAATATTGCCATTATTATGGGTGGATATTCAAGTGAATACCTAATCTCTCTAAAAAGTGGAAACGTGGTTTACGAGAGTTTACCAAAAACGCTTACAATGCGTACTGCATCCATATTTTTAAAGACCGATGGGTTTACGTGGCAGATGATTTACAAGAATTCCCCATAAATAAAGCCGATTTTAGTATCAATTTAAATGGCAAAAAAATTAACTTTGACTGTGTATTTAATGCCATTCATGGCGCGCCAGGAGAAGATGGAACCATACAAGCTTATTTCGAGTTACTCTCAATTCCACATACCAGTTGCGATATGTATCAAGCAGCTTTGACGTTTAATAAGCGAGACTGTTTGAGCGTTTTAAAACCTTACGGAATACGAACGGCAGATTCCTATTTTTTAAATGCTGGAGATGCCATTGACCCTGTAGCCATTGAAACCGCAGTTGGTTTTCCATGTTTTGTAAAAGCCAATAAAGCCGGCAGTAGTTTTGGTGTTACTAAAGTCTATTCAAAGGAAGAGTTGCCAAAAGCGATCGATATTGCTTTTAAGGAAGATGATGAACTCATTATTGAATCCTACCTAGACGGAATCGAAGTTTCTGTTGGGGTGTTCCGTTATAAAGGAGTCGTTACGGTGCTTCCAATTACGGAAATTGTGACCGAGAATGACTTTTTTGATTATGAAGCAAAGTATTTAGGGAAATCTCAAGAAATCACGCCAGCACGTTTAAGCGACTCCCAAGAATTGGACGTTAGAACGGTTGCTAAAAGTATTTATGAAATTTTAAAATTAGAAGGGTTTTCTCGCAGTGAATTTATTTTCAAAAACAACAAACCTCATCTTTTAGAAATAAATACCATTCCAGGACTTACGAAGGAAAGTATTTTTCCACAGCAAGCGGCGCAAGCAGGAATTTCATTGCCCGATTTATTTGATAATGCGATTCAAGAAGCACTTCAGAAAAATTCTTAACTTTACCACATGAAAAAAGCAATTTTCCCAGGATCCTTTGACCCAATTACATTAGGGCATGTCGACATTATCAACAGAGGGGTCACCTTATTTGATGAAGTCATTATAGCGATTGGCGAAAATTCTTCTAAAAACTATATGTTTACACTCGACGAACGTAAACAATTTATAGAAAATACATTTAAAGACAATCCAAAAGTGACGGTCATGACTTATAGTGGATTAACCATCGATTTTTGTAAAGAGATTGGCATTAATTTTATTTTAAGAGGGTTAAGAAATCCTGCCGATTTTGAATTTGAAAAAGCCATTGCGCAAACCAATAGACATTTATCCACCTTAGAAACCGTATTTTTACTAACGTCCACACAGACTTCATTTATCTCCTCCTCTATCGTTAGAGAAATCATTCGCTACGAAGGCGATTACAAAAAATTAGTCCCCAACTCAGTACGCGTTCAATAAACCTAAAGTTTATATTCTGCAAGTCCTTTCGAAAAAGCTTCTGGATTTTCGGCCAGATGATACCGTGGATCATCAATTGCTTCTAAAATCACATCTTTAAATATTGGACTCGACTTATGCAATAAAACCTTACAGTCTTCACTGAGGTGTTTTAGATGGATTGCTTTCCCTTCGTCTTTATATTTTGTTACAAGATTAAAAATCGCTTCGATCGCAGAATGGTCACTTATTCGTGATTCTACAAAATCAATTTCAATAGATTCAGGATCGTTTTTAACATCAAACTTATCATTAAAAGCCTTTATACTACCGAAGAATAATGGGCCCCATATTTCGTACACTTTGGTGCCATCGTCTTTGATGCGCTTTCGAGCACGAATACGCTTCGCATTTTCCCAAGAAAACACCAGTGCACTGACGATCACACCGGAAATAACAGCAATTGCCAGATCAAAAAAGACCGTCATCGATGAAACCAATATCAACACAAACACATCTGTTTTAGGGATTTTATTGATAATTCTAAAACTCGACCATGCAAACGTTCCAATGACCACCATAAACATCACGCCTACCAATGCAGCAATCGGTACTTGTTCGATAAGCCCTGAAGCAAATAAAATAAATGCTAAAAGCGCTAAGGCTGCGACAATTCCTGAAAGACGGCCTCTACCGCCTCCTTTAATATTAATAATCGATTGACCAATCATTGCACATCCACCCATCCCACCAAACAGTCCGGTGACAATGTTTGCACCCCCTTGAGCCATACATTCTCTGTTTGAATTTCCTCGAGTTTCGGTGAGTTCATCAATTAAATTAAGGGTCATTAAAGATTCTATCAGTCCAATCGCTGCAAGAATTAATGCATAGGGCCCTATAAATTTTAAGGTTTCAAAACTAAGAGGGATTTTTTCAAAAATAGCCCATTGCGGAAGTGGTAATCCACCTTTGAGGCCGTCGCCTCCACCATCTCTGATAAAGCTTCCAACCGTGGCAACCTCTAAATCTCCAAAAATAACAATGGCAGAAACCACCAAAATAGCCACCAATGCTTCTGGTAATTTTTTAGTAATCTGTGGAAGTCCAAACATAATAGCAATTGTTAAGCCAACTAAGCCAATCATGGTCCATAATGAGGTCCCTTGCATCCATACCATCTCGCCATTTTCGGACGTCATGAACATACTTAATTGAGATAGGAAAATAACTATAGCTAATCCATTTACAAACCCCATCATGACAGGATGCGGAATCAAACGCACAAATTTACCAAGTTTAAAAACACCTGCTAAGACCTGAATCACTCCCATTAAAATAACCGTCATAAAGAGATAATAAAGTCCTAATTCATCACCCTCTGCTCCCATTGCATTTCCACGCGCAACAAGACTGACCATCACTACTGCTAAAGCCCCCGTAGCGCCACTAATCATGCCTGGACGACCTCCAAAAATAGAAGTGATTAACCCAATCATAAAGGCGGCATACAACCCTACTAAAGGATCAACGCCTGCGACAAAAGCAAATGCAACCGCCTCTGGCACTAAGGCCAATGCGACTGTGAGTCCACTTAAAATATCATTTTTTACATTACTAGAACGCTTGCTTATAAACTCCATCATTTTGTTTCAATTTTGCAGGGCAAAAATAAACTTATTGAGAGCGATAGCAACTGTAAATTGATTTTATTTGAAGATAAATATAAAAACCAGGTTTGTACGTCTGTCAAATAAGAAGTTTAATATTCGCATAGGAATTATCTAAAACTTTTTGAAGTTTACTTTCGGGGATCCACTTTACTTTTGTGATGCCTTCTTTTTCTTGAGGAATTAGTTTTCCATCGTATTCTGAATACATCTGAAACCAATAGGTCATCTTAATGTAGTTGCGGTCATTTCTTTTGAATATATGATAAGTAATTTCTAAGGGTTTTGTAATCGAAAGTCCCGAAATTCCAGTTTCTTCTTCAACTTCTCGAAGTGCAGTTTGATTGATTGTTTCCTTTGATTCAGCTTTCCCTTTGGGAAGGTCCCATTTTCCATTTCTAAAAATAAATAAAATAGCTCCTTTTGGATTATATACCTTTCCACCTCCTGCAATCACATTTGGCAATAATGATAAAAATTTTTTAAGAAGTACGTCTTTATTTGACCCAATAAGATGTACAGCGTCGTATTTATCTTTTTTAAGCTTTGAAAGCACTTTGTTAATATCAACAGAATCTATCAAAAAATTCTTGAAATTTGTTTCAGTTTCTACCTTGGTCGTTAAGATTATTGGTTTATTACCAACAAATATTTTATACATTGTTAATTAAAAACAAATTAATAGAAAGTAAAAGTAGTATTTTTTACTAATTTTGAGCCATGATTTTCAACAAAAGTACCGCCAAAAAAACAGCAGAAGTATTACTTCAAATAAATGCCATTAAATTAAACCCACAAACGCCCTTCACTTGGGCTTCAGGATGGAAGTCTCCCATCTATTGCGACAACCGTATTGTGTTATCGTTTCCACATTGTTAGAAATTATATTAAGGACGAAATTGCCAAAAACATAGAATTAGAGTTTGGCAAGCCCGATGTGATTGCAGGCGTTGCAACTGGTGCGATTGGAATCGGTGCTTTAGTCGCTGAAGTTCTTGGACTTCCATTTGTATATGTTCGCCCAGAAGCCAAAAAACATGGCCGTCAAAATCAAATTGAAGGGTATATTCAAAAAGGTCAAAATGTGGTGGTTGTAGAAGATTTGATCAGCACAGGCAACAGTAGTTTAGTGGCTGTGGATGCTTTAAAAGCTGCCGAAGTGAATGTTAAAGGTATGGTTGCTATTTTTAGCTATGGCTTTGACATCTCAAAAGAAAATTTTAAAAAACATAACGTCTCTCTTTTTACACTTAGTAACTACGAAAGCCTGATAGAACAAGCGTTAGATACCGACTTCATAAATCAAAATGAAGCAGCTGTCTCTTATCCAAATGGAATTCAAATCCTTCGGAATGGACCGGCAAATAAATTTAGATTATGAAACTAGAATCAACTAAAGTAAGTATTGATAAATCGGCACAAGAAGTGTTTGATTTTTTGACAGACTCTTGAAAACTTTAAACCACTGATGCCCGAAAACACTAGCAAGTTTGAGACTCTATGGATGATCCGAAGACCTTTTTATTTGCCTTGAGTGGAATGCCCGAAATAATGTTGAAGAAAAAATATTTGGAAAGCCCTAATCTCATTGTGCTGGGAGCTAGTGGAGGCAAATTAGACTTTTCTTTAACAGCAAACATAAGAAAACATTTCTGAAAACAAAAGCGAGATTTATTTAAAGTTTGAAGGAGACTTTAACCCGATGATGGCAATGATGATTAAAGGACCAATATCTAAATTCATTGAAACTTTAGCTCTAAACATCCCGCTAAAAATTGTAACTAATATATAAGCTTTAGTTCTTTCAAATCAAACTCCTTGTTAAAACTTTCCGTCTGAACGCATAACTTACCAGAAGCAGAAACCCCTCTTATTATACCTGTAAACAAATTATTAGTTGTGGCCACTGAAAGTTGAATACTTATCTTTGCGAAATAAATAGGATTCGTATTCACGTCTTAAAGACCCAGCTCCCACTTTCAGAGTACAGTTTAAAATATATTTTAAGCTTTTCAATAATCTTTGTTAATAATTCATTCTTATCAAGATCTAATAATATAATATTTTTCAAAGAGCTTACCTTAGTTAATCCCTCAAACTTAAGCTGATTCACATTAAGACCAATCCCAATTACAGAATATTCAATTTGACTCTGTTTAATCAAATTTTCAATTAATACACCTGATATTTTAAATTCGTCTGACAAAATATCGTTAGGCCACTTTATAGACAATTTGGGAATATTGAACGACTCAAGTGCTTTGACAATTGACAATGAAACTAATATATTTAACATAAATTGATTTCTAGGACCCGTAGAGGGATTTATTTTCAAAACACTGAATGTTAGGTTTTTACCTTATCAGAAACCCATACAGAACCACGCTGGCCTCGGCCATTAGTTTGATTATTTGCTACTACTACTGAAAAGTCCTCCAATGTTCGTTCAAGCATCAATCGTTTTAAGATAACTGTTCGTAGAGTCTGTAGAATTAAGTTTAATTATTTGCATAGGAGTCTAAAGGCTTCTAAATTATAATTTTATTAAGACAATATAACGGGTTTAAAGCCAAAAAATTAATAAATTTGCAAAGCAAAAATATTTTATGACTTCAAATAACACAAGTTCTGATAATTTAATTACTTTCACTATAAATGGAATAGAAGATGTCAAAGGACAGAACATAACTATCTTGGATTTACGAGAGATTGAAAATACCGTTTGTGATTATTTCATCATTTGCGATGGAACCTCAAACACACAGGTAAATGCAATTGTAAACTCGGTACAAAAAAAAGTTAGTAAGAACACTAAAGAAAAACCATGGCACATTGAAGGAAGTGAAAATGCAGAATGGGTTCTTATGGATTATGTTGACGTAGTTGTCCATGTTTTCCAAAAACATACTCGTCAGTATTATGATATTGAAAACCTTTGGGGTGATGCTAAAATTACCGAAATAGAAACTAGTTACTAAATAAAAACCCATGTCTAAAGATAAAAAACCTAAAAATAAAAAGCTCAATCATTGGTTAATATACGGAGGTGCATTAGCAATAATATTGGCTTTTCAGGTGTTTTCTGGAGGGTTAGGGAATTCCTCAAATGTATCCACTACCCCTTCTCAGTTCTTTAAGTATTCCTCAGAAGATGGCGATGTTAGAAAAGTTGAAATCGTCAATAAACGTGAAGCTCTGGTGTACTTAACCACTAAGGCAAGTTCCATCAAAGACATTCACAAAAAAAACAAAATAAAGTCAATTCTATTCCCTAGTACAGTTCGTGAAGTACCGAGTTATCAAGTTTGAGTTTGGGGATGTTCAATTGTTCCAAAAACAATTAGAAGACACCATTCAACAAGAGGAGCTTGACACTGAACTAGATTTTAAAACAGAAACCAATGCATGGGGCGATATCTTATCCTCTCTGATTCCTTTTATTTTAATCATTGGTGTTTGGATTTTCATCATGCGACGCATGTCTGGCGGCGGCGCTGCGGCCCAGGAGGTCAAATTTTCAATATTGGAAAATCAAAAGCAAAACTATTTGACGAAAAATTAGAAACCAAAACAACCTTTCAGGATGTAGCTGGTTTGGAAGGTGCTAAAGAAGAAATTCAAGAGATTGTTGACTTTCTTAAACACCCCGATAAATACACGGCCTTAGGTGGTAAAATACCAAAAGGAGCCTTATTGGTAGGCCCTCCTGGAACAGGGAAAACATTATTAGCTAAAGCTGTCGCAGGGGAAGCTAAAGCGCCTTTTTTCTCTCTATCAGGATCTGATTTTGTTGAAATGTTTGTTGGTGTTGGTGCTTCTAGAGTGCGTGATTTATTTAAGCAAGCTAAAGAAAAATCACCGTCTATTATTTTTATTGATGAAATTGACGCCATTGGACGCGCTCGTGGAAAAAGTAATATGTCGGGATCTAACGACGAAAGAGAAAACACGCTTAATCAGCTTATTAACAGAAATGGATGGGTTTGGAACCAACTCTAATGTCATTGTTTTGGCGGCTACCAACCGTGCTGATGTTTTGGATAAGGCACTCATGCGTGCCGGTCGATTTGACCGTCAGATTTATGTTGACCTCCCAGATGTTAGAGAACGAAAAGAGATTTTCGATGTCCATTTAAAACCTTTAAAAAAGGCCAAAGACCTAGACACCGACTTTTTATCGAAACAAACGCCTGGATTTTCTGGCGCTGACATTGCCAATGTTTGTAACGAAGCTGCTCTTAATTGCCGCTCGAGGTGACAAAAAAGCCGTCGAGAAACAAGATTTCTTGGACGCGGTCGATCAGAATTAGTTGGGGGTCTTGAAAAGAAAAACAAAATCATTACTCCTAGCGAAAAAAGAGCCGTTGCTTTTCACGAAGCTGGACATGCTACTGTGAGTTGGATGTTAGAGCATGCGTGCTCCGCTTAGTTAAAGTGACTATTGTACCTAGAGGACGTTCATTAGGAGCCGCTTGGTACCTTCCTGAAGAACGACTGATTGTCAGACCCGAGCAAATGCTAGATGAAATGTGTGCCGCTCTTAGGAGGTAGAGCCGCTGAAAAAGTCATCTTTGACAAGATATCTACTGGTGCTTTAAGTGATTTAGAAAAAGTCACCAAACAAGCTAGAGCTATGGTAACTGTTTATGGACTTAAGTGATAAAGTTGGTAACTATAACGTACTATGACTCTTCAGGTCAAAACGATTATGGTTTTTCGAAGCCCTACAGCGAACAGACTGCTGAGCTTAATTGATACGGAAATTTCGAGACATCATTGAAACTCAATATCAACGCGCCATAAAACTCTTGGAAGAAAACAAAGACAGACTAACTGAATTGGCTGAAGTCTCTGTTGAAAAGAAGAGGTCATTTTTAAAGACAACTTAGAAACTATCTTTGGTAAACGTCCTTTTCTAGTGGAAGTAGGAGTGAGCTCTAACCCCGTAAAACAAGAGAAGTAACAAGGCTGACGAGACGGTTGAAGACAAGGAAGAGAAATGATAGAAGCCAATGGAGAAGCTTAATCCTACAATAGAACTTTTATTATATCTTTATTTTTGTATATTTGAATCCTAGTGTAAGCAAATTCCTTATACTACTGATAAAAAATGAGTGTATTTCGTAAAATATTTGGGTCAAACTACTGGCACTTCTAAGTATGAGCCTGACGAAAAGAAGATCAGCAGCAAGATTTTTGCCTGACTGCTAGATTCTCCCATAGACGAAACCTTCACAATTAACTTCAACAACAATGGCGGTAAGTTTCTTGTATTGCGAGACCAGCTCCTGAAATTACAAGACTAATTTATTTCAAGACATCATTGAAGAAAACAGTTGGACCCATAAAACAGCACTCATCCTCAACCCTGCACATCAGAAGATAAATTTGAGCTGGTTTGATTTTAAATTCTACAAAAAAAACAGACGAAGCTGATTTTTTATTCACAACCTGTGAGTATCCCTTAATCGCCAGCGATGGATCGTTCCTTAATTTCCTCCAATCAAATCGCTGAGAAAAAAGTTAGTCTGAACTGCCCGAAGATTTTGTTGTCTTTGCTACCACGAGTCAATTCGTAGACGACCATCAGCGACTGGTCTTCAGGGTATAAAAGCTCAAGAGCAAAACTAAATATCCCAACTCAAATATCACTACGATCAAGCACTTCAAAGCAATTGAGGAGACTAATGACTTCCTAAGCTACGGAAGTAGCTCAAAAAACCTATATTTGCTTCTTTTAGAAGACCTATAAAAAGTAGTGAAAGAATTAACCAAAAGAACGTTATCAGGAATATTGTTTGTAATTTTATTAATTACATGCATACAGCATAAATTTGCTTTTATTGTTTTATTTTACGTTTTCGGAATCGTGTGTTTAACAGAATTTAATAGGCTTATTAAACAAAAAAGCTCTATAAGCTATCTTATTTTTTCAGTTGTTTTCCTGTCGTTTGCTCTTTGCGAACTCCTACTTAATAACCCAAGGATTGTCAACCAAACATCCCAAATATTTCATGTATTAAGTATTTTTGTAACTCTATTCTTGATTAGAGATTTATTTTCACCTAAAGAGTTACCCAACCTAATATCAAATCAACTTATCAATACAACCTTCTATATCAGTAGTGGGTTTGTGTTTTTAATTTTAATTGCATTTAACTTTGGAGATTATAACCCTCAAATAATTTTAGGTATATTCATACTAATATGGACCAATGACAGCTTTGCCTACTTAATTGGCAAAAGATATGGGAAGCAGAAACTTTTTGAAAGTATATCTCCCAAAAAAACTGTTGAAGGCTTTTTAGGTGGTGTTTTTTTTTCAGCAATTAGCAGTTATTTTATTGCGCTGATTGCCCCTTCCTTAAGTTTTTCAAATTGGTTAATTATCAGTGTTTTAGTAAGTATATTTGGAACCTTAGGTGATTTAGTAGAATCAAAATACAAACGCCAAGCATTAGTTAAAGACAGTGGTAAGATAATGCCAGGCCATGGGGGTATGTTAGATCGTTTAGATAGTGCTATCTTCGCAGCTCCATTCATCTATTTATTTTTAAGAATATTAAATTATGTTTCATAAAGAAGGTCAAAAAATAATTTTAGGTACTCTCTTTTTCGTTGGAGGAAGTTTCTTAATCTTGGATAATACTATTGAATTACAATGGTTATTGAAACTCATTCAGCTATCCTTACTTGGAATACTAGTATTAATCTTACAGTTTTTCAGAAACCCAAAACGTAACACTGAAAAAAATGATGCGCAGGTAATTTCACCTGTAGACGGAAAGGTTGTAGTAATTGAAGAAGTAGAAGAAACTGAATACTTCAAGGAAAAACGACTTCAGGTAAGCATTTTTATGTCTCCCTTAAATGTTCATGTAACACGTTACCCAATAAGCGGTTCTGTGCTATTTAGCAAATACCACCCCGGAAAATATTTTGTCGCATGGCATCCAAAAGCTAGTACTGAAAATGAACGGACAACCATCGTTCTTGAAAATAAGGTTTACGGAAAAGTATTATACCGCCAAATAGCCGGTGCCCTAGCGCGACGTATTGTAAATTACGCAAAAGAAGGACAAAAAGTTGAACAGGGAATAGATGCCGGTTTTATAAAATTTGGTTCAAGGGTAGATTTATTCTTACCTCTTGACACAAAAATAAAAGTAAAGCTAAACCAAAAAGTTAAAGGCGGAGAATGTATAATAGCCGATGTATGAAATGAATAGTGAAACATTAGATACAAAATTTAGAGAAGCTGTTAACAGAATAAATAGCCATGAAGATCCATTTCCTGCGGATACTTTATTAAAACTATATGCTTATTATAAAAAATCAACCAACGACTATAACAGACCAAGTAGTGGAAAGGCCATCATTAATGCCTTCAAGACTAATGCACTATTTCAAGTTGAAAATATAACTCAAGACCAGGCTAAACAACGCTATATTGACCTAGCTAACAACTATCTACAAAACAAAAAATAATATTACTTTAGATTAATCAGACTAGCCTTAAGAGTTTCAATTTTGGCCACTGCATCCATTTCTTTTTTCTTTTCACTTGAAACGACTTGCTCCGGTGCTCCTAGAACAAAGCGTTTGTTAGATAATTTCTTCTGAACTGATTTTAGAAAACCTTCAGTATATTTTAGCTCCTGTTCAATTTTTAAAATTTCTGCATCTATATCAATGGCGTCATTTGCAGGAATAAAATACTCATTAGACTTGACTCTAAATGACAAAGCATTATCAACAGGTGATGTGGTATAGGACAAGCTCGTTATGTTTCCCAGCTTAGAGATCAACGAATCAAAATCTTTTGCCTGAGACTCATTATTCAATACCAATAAATCAATCGGATTTTTGAAAGGAATATTCTTTTCTTTTCTAACTGTTCGAATCCCTGAAACCACTTCAGCTGTAAATTCAAAACTTTCTAAAATAGAGTGATCGTATGGTTTTATTTCAGGCCAAGAAGCGACAATTAAAGCCTGTCCTGGAGTTCTTTTTTCCAATATTTGCCAAATCTCTTCAGTTAGAAATGGCATAAAAGGGTGAAGTATTTTTAAATTAGATTCTAAAATACTTACTACAGAGTCATATGTTTTTTTATCAATTGGAGCTTGGTAGGCAGGCTTTACCATTTCTAATAACCAGGAACAGAAATCATCCCAAATTAATTTATATGTCATCATCAATGCATCACTTAATCGATACTTACTAAAATGATCATTAATCTCATCTAATGTTTTCTGGAACTTAGCTTGGTACCAATCTATCGCTGTAGCTGCATAGTCAGGCTGAGTAATCTCAATAACCTCCCAACCTTTGATAAGTCGAAATGCATTCCATATTTTATTTCCAAATGCTTTTCCTTGTTGGCATAATGCTTCATCAAACATTAAATCATTTCCAGCCGCTGAACTTAATAACAAACCCACACGAACACCATCAGCTCCAAAGTCATCAATAAGCTTAAGAGCATCTGGAGAATTACCAAGGGATTTACTCATTTTGCGACGTTGTTTGTCACGTACAAGGCCTGTAAAATAAACGTTTGTAAACGGTTTCTGGTCTTTAAATTCATAGCCAGCTACGATCATTCGTGCCACCCAAAAAAATATAATATCTGGACCTGTTACTAAATCATTAGTTGGATAGTAATATTTAATATCTTCATTTTCTGGGTTTCTGACTCCGTCAAAAACAGAAATTGGCCATAACCAAGAAGAAAACCAGGTGTCTAGAACGTCTGTATCTTGAGTTAAGTCACTTATCTGTAACTCTAAATTTTCGGATTTATTTTTAGCCAATTCTAAAGCCCCTTCTATAGAGTCAGACACTACAAAGTCGTCTTTTCCATCACCATAATAATAGGCCGGTATCTGTTGACCCCAAAATAATTGTCTGGAGATGTTCCAATCACGAATGTTTTCCATCCAATGGCGATAGGTATTTTCAAATTTCTTTGGGAATAAATTTATCGATTGTTCTTCTAAAACAGCTTTAATTGCTGGGCTAGCAAGATTTTTCATTTTTAAAAACCACTGATCAGAAAGACGCGGCTCTATTACTGCTTTTGTTCGCTCAGAAGTTCCCACTTTATGTAGGTGTTGTTCAGTTTTAGATAGGTAGCCTTTTGAATTTAGTTCTTTTGTAATTTCTTTTCGTACCAAAAAGCGATCCTTTCCTTCATAATGCATACCAAAGCTGTTAAGGGTACCGTCTGAATTGAAAATATCAATTACTTCTAGATTATGCTTATCTCCTAAAACTTTATCATTTTGATCGTGAGCAGGAGTCACTTTAAGACAACCTGTTCCAAATTCAACATCTACATAGTCATCTAAAATGATGGGTATAACACGTCCGCACAACGGAACAATCGCTTTTTTTCCTTTGAGATGGGTATAGCGTTCATCACTAGGATTAATACAAATCGCTGCATCACCAAGTATAGTTTCTGGACGAGTAGTTGCGATTGTTATTAGTTCATCACTTTCTTGAATCTTATAATTCAAATAATATAAGTTTCCAAGTCGCTCTTCAAATACAACTTCTTCATCAGAAAGAGTTGTTTGAGCTTGAGGATCCCAATTAACCATCCTGAAACCTCTGTAGATCAAACCTTTTTCAAATAAATTAATAAAAACCTTGATTACAGATTCACTCATATCATCATCCAAAGTAAATTTAGTACGATCCCAATCACATGAACAACCAAGTTTTTTTAACTGTTGTAATATAACTCCTCCATATTGATCAGTCCAGTCCCAAGCATGTTTCATGAATTCAGCTCTAGATAGATCATTTTTATTTATTCCTAGTTCTTTTAACTTAGCTACAACTTTAGCTTCGGTGGCAATCGATGCATGGTCAGTTCCAGGGACCCAACATGCATTTTTTCCTTGTAAGCGTGCACGGCGAACTAAAACATCTTGTATAGTATTGTTAAGCATATGTCCCATATGTAAAATACCTGTTACATTTGGAGGAGGAATAACAATAGTATAGGGCTCCCTAGAGTCAGGAGTCGAACGGAAATAATTATTGGTCATCCAATAGTCATACCACTTGTTTTCGACAGCTGCAATGCATCATATTTGGAAGGAATCGACATACTTTGGAATTAGTTTGTTGATTGTTAGCTTACAAAAGTACTTATATTTTATTTTCTTTGAGAATTATTAATCGAATTTATATGAGTACATTTTTGCAGTTTGAATAATAAGTGAACTAAATTTACTTATTATAACAAATCATTATATCATGAGAAATATTTTTACAGTATTATTAATCTCCATTTTGCAAGCCTCCAGTTTGGGAATACATGCACAAGATAAAGTCGCTAAAATTGAATTTGAATCGCAAACGATTGATTATGGAACCATTGAAAAAGGATCTGATGGCGTTCGTGTTTTCAAATTTAAAAACACTGGAGATGCACCTCTAATTATTTCGGCGGTTAAATCTACATGTGGTTGTACTGTTCCTAAAAAACCAACAGCGCCAATTTTACCAGGTGAAAACGGGGAGATTGAAGTCAAGTACGACACCAAAAGAGTGAATCCAATTCGAAAAACGATTACCGTTACTTCTAATGCCGATACGCCTACAGTTGCTTTAAAAATTAAAGGAACCGTTATTGACTCAAGTACGGCTGCAGTGATTGGAGATAAAGATAAAAGTGTTTTAGAGCAATAAACTCAAAACCAAAACCCATTACCAAACGAAAGCACCTTAATTGGTGCTTTTTTTATGCAATAAATCCTGAAGTCTAAATTGAAATTTCATAAGTACGCCAGCGCGTTCCACAGTCATTTTGATGAGTTTCCCATCTGCTCCATAAAACTGTTCTATCGCTTTTTGAAGTGTCAATGAGTTTAAAGATTGAGAGCACTATATCCTCAGTTTTAAGCCCCGCCAAATCAGCTGGAGAAGAGGGTCGAATCTCCAAAATTACTAATTCTGGGACGATTTCAAACCCGTAGGAGGATGAAAAACGAATCGTATTTGAGCTTTGAGAATTGGTGTTTGGTGAAATTTCATCTGGAATCCCTAAAAAAGTTTTAACTGAACGAACTCCTGCATATTGCATCACAATCCCACTTTTATTATACCTAAATGGTTTATTGAAATAGTTGTTTTTCTTAAATGCGACCCATTGTGACTTATAATTAAAAACCCAATTAAAACGATGCAATACTCCCCCCATTAAACTTCCATTTCGTAGCGCGTGAATCTTCTCTTTTTGAATCGACAAAGCATCTGGAAATGCTACATTTACATTTTTTAACTTAAAATCTGACAGCCGAAACGATTCTAGTTCCGCTCGTTTTCCGAAAATGGTTCCACTGAGGCCTTTCCCTAAAAAGTCATCATAAGTATTGTCAGGAATTGTGATTGATTGTGTTGAATCTTCAAAAAGCCATAGCGCATCACTTCCTCCCGTATCAATTAAAAGATTCACAGGTATCTCCAACTTATTTATGGAAACTGCAGCTTCAATAAGAGGTTTTTTATTATTGAAGCTTAAAGGTAACTGCCGACATTTATTTGAAAATTTTGAGCTGTAAAACTGAGGATTATAAAGCTTAATAAATTTTCGACTATAATTCACCTCAACCACAAAATCTTTAAAAATATCATACCCTATAATTCCATGAATTGGAATTCCTAAACTAGGAACAAAGTTGATGGAAGCATCAATAATTGCAAATAAATCTTGATTTAGATTTACAGCTTCGCCAATGATAATTGTATTATTGGTGGATCGCAACGATTCAACGGGCGCATCTGTTCCTAAACCTTGAATATGATTTATTTCTGTTTGATGGATTGATAACTGATCTTTTAAGTTAAAAAAATTAAAGATAATTGGTTTTGAAACGCCCGAATCTAACAGAAATGACAAATCAATGCCATTAATCGTTACAGGGATGACAATTAAATTATTGATTAATTTGAAATGTATTTTATCGCTTTTTCCGTTCTGAAGTACAAAATTCCTTGTGGAAACATATTCAAATTAAAACAAAAAATCAAGAGAATATAAAGTGATTTGAAGTTAATCATAATAATGGTAGTAAAGGGTTATGAACAATTTACATTCATTTTTTTTAAATAATATGCAAAGTGCTTTATTTTATACAAACTTTAAGATAAATTTGTAAGCAATCGATATATTCAAAACAATGCCAAAAATCTCTCAGAAAGGGGCCAAAATGCCACAATCGCCCATTAGAAAACTAGTGCCTTTCGCTGAACATGCTAAAAAAAGAGGGGTCAAGGTCTATCATTTAAATATTGGACAACCTGATATTAAAACGCCCGAAGTCGCACTAAATGCTGTAAAAAATAACACTTTAGAGGTCTTGGCCTATAGTCGATCGGAAGGATCAGAAACGTATCGCACAAAATTAGCCGCCTATTATAAAAAAAATGACATCCACGTCAATTCCGATAACATCATTATCACCACTGGGGGAAGTGAAGCTCTCTTTTTTACGTTTGGGAGTATTATGGACCCCGAGGACGAAGTGATTATCCCAGAACCATTTTATGCGAATTACAACGGGTTTTCAACGGCTCAAGGAGTGAATGTTGTGCCAGTTGTTTCTAGCATAGATTCAAATTTTGCCTTACCGCCTATTGCAGACTTTGAAGCACTGATTACACCAAAAACAAAAGCAATTTTAATTTGTAACCCTGGGAATCCTACAGGCTATTTATACAGCAAAGCTGAAATTAAACAACTCGCAATCCTGGTTAAAAAACATGATTTATTTTTAATTGCGGACGAAGTTTATCGCGAATTCACTTATGATGGTCACGAACATTACTCCATCATGCAAGAAGAAGGCCTCGAGTCAAATGCCATCATCATTGACTCTGTTTCGAAACGATATAGTATGTGTGGCGCTCGAATTGGGTGTATTGTGACCAAAAATAAATTGGTACTTGAAACCGCTCTTAAATTTGCTCAAGCACGTTTGTCGCCTCCTAGTTATGCACTGATTGCAAGTGAAGCCGCTTTAGAAACTCCTGACAGTTACTTTGAAAATGTTATTTCTGAATATGTTGAACGAAGAAACGTGTTGGTTGAAGAACTTGAAAAAATTGAAGGGGTTAAAGTTGCGAAACCAAAGGGTGCTTTTTACTGTATTGTAGAGTTACCTGTATCTGATTCTGATGTGTTTGCACAATGGTTACTAGAAGACTTTAGGCAAAATAATGAAACCATCATGGTTGCGCCTGCAGCAGGATTTTATTCAACAGATGGCCTCGGAAAAAATCAGGTGCGCATTGCGTATGTCCTCAAAAAAGAAGACCTTATAACTTCCGTTGCTATTTTGAAGGCTGCTCTAGTACAGTACAATTCTTAATGATTATTAAAAAAAACATATCGCTAAAGCCTTTCAATACATTTGGAATGGACGTGAATGCCAAAGAATTTGCATCCATTGATTCTCTAAAAGATTTAATAGCTGTTTTAAACACAAATCCATCTCGTTTATTTATACTTGGGGGCGGAAGTAATATATTACTCACCAAAGATGTTGATGCCTTAGTACTGCATATAAATCTCAAAGGAATTTCGGTAATTTCAACCTCTGAAAAGAAAGTGAAAGTACAAGTGTCTGCAGGTGAAAACTGGCACGAATTTGTCAATTGGAGCTTGAATAAAAACTATGGAGGACTCGAAAATTTATCATTAATTCCTGGAAATGTAGGAACGGCTCCCATTCAAAATATCGGAGCGTATGGCGTAGAGCTGAAAGATACTTTTGTAAGCTGTGAAGCTCTAAGCACTCAAACAAATGAACTTAAAACTTTCACTAAAGATGAATGTGATTTTGGTTATAGAAACTCCATTTTTAAGAACGCACTCAAAGGCCAATACATTATCACTTCAGTGGTATTTGAATTAAGTAGCGAAAATCACTCTATTAAGACAAACTATGGCGCTATTGAATCTGAATTGGAACGAACTGGAATAAAAACCCCCACGATTCAGGAGGTTTCAAAAGCAGTTATTGCTATTAGAAACTCCAAACTTCCAGATCCTAAAATTCTTGGAAATAGTGGAAGTTTTTTCAAGAATCCTGTCGTTTCCTATTCAAAATTTGAAATTCTACAAGCGCAATTTCCACTAATTCCGCACTATAAAGTATCTAAGCAAAACGTTAAAATCCCAGCAGGATGGTTGATTGAAACCACTGGATTTAAAGGAAAAACCTTTGGTAATTATGGGGTTCACGACAAACAAGCCTTGGTTTTAGTTAACTATGGAGGTGCTTCTGGAGAGACTATTTTAAAACTGTCTATTCAAATTCAAAAAGCAGTAAAACTTATTTTTGACATTGATTTAGAATCAGAAGTTAATATCCTCTAAAAGCGCACTTTCGTGCGCTTAGATAGTGATACATCAAAGATTAATTAATCTGTTTTTTTACTTAGTCGACAAACAAGACCAGCTACAATTGCTCCTGCTATTGGTGCCAACCAAAACAACCATAATTGACTAGAATAATCTCCTTGAGCAAACAATACTTGACCTGTAGATCGTGCTGGATTAACAGACGTATTTGAAATAGGGATGCTAATCAAATGAATTAATGTGAGGGCGAATCCAATAGAAATTGGTGCAAATTTTCTTGTTGCTTTATGCCCTGTACTACCAAGTATAATGATGATGAAAAAGGCCGTGGTTACAAATTCAGTTATAAGCACAGAACTCAGTGAATAGCCGCCCGGAGATAGTTCTCCATACCCGTTCGCAGCAAAGCTACCTACCGATACGAAATCAGATTTCCCTGAGATGATTAAAAACAAAGCCGCAGCAGCCACAATACCTCCAAGAACCTGAGATATAATATAGCCTAATATATCTTTTGTTTCGAATCGACCGCCAGCCCATAATCCAAGTGTGACTGCAGGATTAAAATGTGCTCCAGAAATTGCACCTACGGCAAATGCCATTGTCATAACAGTCAATCCAAACGCAAGTGCAACGCCAACAAACCCAATGCCTAACTCAGGATATCCAGCAGCAAAAATTGCACTACCACACCCACCAAAAACGAGCCAAAAGGTTCCAAAAAATTCTGCAAATAATTTTTTCATAATAATAAAATTTAGGTTTTTATATAGGACACATTAAATTAAAAAAGTCACATTTCGCTTTTAAAATCAATTTTTACATATTGACGAAAAGTGTATCTTTGTAAAAAAATTAAGATGACTCTATTTTTAATTACATTGACACTTTTAGGAATTGCTGTAGGAGGAATCTCCATAAAATTATGGGCAAAAAAAGGTGGTGAATTTGCAGGAACATGCGCAAGTCAAAATCCAATGATTAATAAAGATGGTGAAGCCTGTGGTTTTTGCGGCAAAACTCCAGAAGAGTATAAAGATTGCTCTGAGCCCGAACACGTATAACACCCTTTCAGTTCAAATAAAAGAAATTGTTATGGTTCAATTTAGTATATTTAACTTCATTAAAAAATCAAATCAATTTCATTGGAAGTAAACGACCTCATTCAAAAAGCGAAAGAAAATGATCAAATTGCATTCAATTCCTTGTTGCATACGTTTTGGAATGATGTTTATGGTTTTTTGATTAAGCGCACTCGCAATGAAAATGATGCAGAGGACATTACCATTGAAACGTTTTCCAAAGCCTTTGAAAAAATAAAGACTTTTGATGAGAAATTCAAATTCAAAACATGGCTGATTACTATTGCAAAAAACACCCATTCTGACAGCTTACGAAAACAAAAAATTACACTTAGTAACCAGACCTCTGAAGAAGATGAAAAACGAGTGTATACAATTCAAGATGAGGCCCCTTCACCAGAAGATATACTCATCACGGAGCAAAATCTGGCCGCCTTACTTAAGGATATCAAAAAATTAAAACCACACTACCAACAAATGATTAATTTGCGCTATTTTCAAGAGTTGTCTTATGACGAAATTTCTAAAGAAATTCTGACACCTGTTAATAATGTAAAAATTAAACTCTTAAGAGCTAAAAAACTGCTTGCTGAAATAATTTTAACAAAAAAATGAAACGCTTTTTTCAAAAACTAGGCCCAGGGCTTTTGTTTGCAGGAGCGGCGATCGGGGTTTCTCACTTGGTGCAATCCACACGAGCAGGTGCCGATTTTGGATTTGGATTGATTTGGGCCTTGTTACTCATTCATTTGGTAAAATATCCATTTTTTCAATATGGGCCTCGATATGCAAGTGCTACAGGCGAAAGTTTGTTAGAAGGCTATCAAAAATTAGGAAAGGGTGTTTTAGTCCTGTATGGTATCTTAACTTTTTTAACAATGTTCACCATTCAAGCTGCTGTAACCATCGTAACCGCTGGCATTGCGACTTCATTGTTTGGAGATTTTATTGGTGTAAAAATATGGTCCATTGTAATTTTGAGTCTTTCTTTTATCGTCCTAAATATTGGGAAATATCGATTCTTGGATGTGATGATGAAAGTCATTATTATCACTTTAACGTTAACTACTTTGGTCGCCACAGTGATGGCGATTAATTCCTCAAACGATTCGCTCACATTTGTACAGCTCCTTCCCAAAGGGAGTATCGAAATTACATTTTTAATTGCGTTTATGGGTTGGATGCCAGCCCCTTTGGATGTTTCGATATGGCATTCGTTATGGACGACTGAAAAGCAAAAAATGAATACTGATCAACCAAACCCAAAAACTGCTTTATTAGATTTTAACATTGGCTATTTAGGGACCATTATTTTAGGAGTTAGTTTTGTAGCGTTAGGCGCTTTAATCATGTATCCTACGGGAAAAAGTTTCAGTAGCAGTGCTGGTACATTTTCTGTACAACTCATTGACATGTACACCCAAAGCCTCGGAAATTGGGCCTATATCATTATTGGAATTGCAGCATTCACGACCATGTTTAGTACGACTCTAACAACCCTTGATGCCTCGCCGCGTTCGATGCACAAAACCACTGAATTGGTGTTTCAAAAACCTTTCAAAAACGGCTATTTAATCTGGAGTTTGGTTCTGAGTTTAGGAACACTTTGTATTTATTTTTTCTTTCTTTCCGATATGGGAATGCTTATTAAAGCAGCAACTATACTGTCATTTCTAACCGCGCCGTTTTATGCCTTAGCCAACTATATTTTGATTTCGAGTAAACATACACCTGCAGAGTGGCAACCTTCAAAATTAATGCATTTTGTGAGCTGTTTTGGGATTCTATTTTTAATCGGTTTTAGCGTGTGGTATCTCACAATTTTATGATTAATTTATAAGAATACTTTGTATCTTTGTAACTCAAATTGAACGCATGACTGTAGAAACACTTTCAGATCCAATTGTACGCCAACCTAAACCAAAATGGCTTCGTGTCAAACTGCCGACTGGCAAAAAGTACACCGAACTAAGAGGGCTGGTCGATAAATACAACCTCAACACAATCTGTGCTTCAGGAAGCTGCCCGAATATGGGCGAATGCTGGGGTGAAGGCACTGCTACCTTTATGATTTTAGGTAATATTTGTACTCGATCTTGTGGGTTTTGTGGTGTTAAAACAGGACGTCCAGAAACTGTGGATTGGGATGAACCTGAAAAAGTAGCACGTTCCATCAAAATCATGGACATCAAACACGCCGTACTTACCAGCGTGGATAGAGATGATCTAAAAGACATGGGAAGTATTATGTGGGCTGAGACCGTAAAAGCGGTCAGACGCATGAATCCAAACATAACCATGGAAACATTAATCCCCGATTTTCAAGGAATTGAAAAACATATCGACAGAATTATTAATGTAGCTCCAGAAGTTGTTTCACACAACATGGAAACCGTCAGACGCTTAACGCGAGAAGTCCGCATTCAAGCAAAGTATGATAAAAGTTTAGCCGTCTTAAAATACCTGAAAGACAAAGGACAACGCCGTACAAAAACGGGACTGATGTTGGGACTCGGCGAAACCCGCGATGAAGTCATTGAAACACTTCACGATATCAAAAATGCAAATGTGGATGTGGTGACCATTGGTCAATACCTGCAACCGAGTAAAAAACATTTACCCGTAAAGCAATTCATCACCCCCGATCAATTCAAAGAATACGAAACGATTGGTTTAGAACTTGGCTTTCGCCATGTAGAAAGCAGTGCCTTAGTAAGATCTTCTTATAAAGCTCAAAAACACATCAACTAACAATGGTACGGGTTGCTATCAATGGATTTGGACGTATTGGCCGACGCGTGTTCCGACTGTTGTTGGCACACCCAACGATTGAAGTAGTTGCAATTAACGATCTGGCAGATACCAAAACTTTGGCGCATTTGCTCAAATATGATAGCATTCACGGCCGCTTAAAGCGATCTGTTTCTAGCAATGATACGCACCTTATTTTTGATGGCACTGCGATTCCATTATTAAACAAAAACCATCCTAGAGATCTCAATTGGATTCCTTATGATGTGGATATCGTCATTGAAGCCAGCGGAAAATTTAAAACCAAAAACGACTTAATTCACCATATTAATAACGGCGCCTCTAAAGTTATTTTGAGCGTCCCTCCTACAGATGACAGTCTAAAAACAATCGTTTTAGGAGTCAATGACGATTTATTACATAACGATGATTTAATCATTTCGAACGCCTCTTGTACGACCAATAATGCCGCACCAATGCTCTCTATTATCAATGGGCTTTGTGGGATTAATCAGGCGTATATCACAACGGTACATTCCTATACAACGGATCAGAGTTTACACGACCAACCGCATAAAGATTTAAGACGTGCGCGTGCAGCAGGTCAGTCCATTGTCCCCACCACAACAGGTGCAGCAAAAGCATTAACTAAGATTTTTCCAGAGTTGGCCAACTGTATCGGTGGCTGTGGCATTCGCGTTCCGGTCATTAATGGTTCGCTGACCGACATTACCTTTAGCGTAAAGAATGAAACCTCTGTTGAGGCCATTAATCAAGCGTTTAAAGACGCTGCGGAGACATCGTTTAAAGGGATTTTAGAATACACCGAAGATCCAATTGTGTCCATTGACATTGTTGGAAATACACATTCTTGTATTTTTGATGCGCAAATGACCTCAGTCATTGGAACGATGGTGAAAATTATTGGATGGTACGATAACGAAACTGGCTATTCTAGCCGTATTGTCGATTTGATTTATAGGTTGAAGGCGTAACTTTTATTTATTCTTCATCTGCATTAAATACAAATCAAAGTTTTTTGCCCAATAATTTTAAAGTTTTCTATGTAAACAAAATAATTCTCTAATTGATTTTTGAGATAATTAACAAAATCGCTTTCTTCTGAAGCATCAAAATAGTTAGGCGTATTTAGTCGAAATAAATTGAGGACTCTTGATTTATCTTTTGTGGTGTATTTTCTGATCATGTTATCTAATCTTTTGAATGAAGTCTAAACTCCTCGACATAAGTTTTCACCAAATGCTCAAACTCCAAAGCTTCATCAATTTTAAGTTGAATTGGTAAGTAAAATATAGAATCATTGGCATTCGTACTTAATCTTGAAAAGTCTTTTTCGGTAGTGACTACCAACGGTTTTGAATGAATGAGTTCCAATTCAGGCTTAGAAAATTCATGATGATCTTTATAAATTAAATGCTCAAAATCGAGCCCCATTTCTTCTAGGTATATCGCTAATGGTTTCGGATTTGCAATGCCTGTCACCAGCGTAAAACGCCTGCCTTGTAAATCCGCCAAAGCACGGCTTGAAGTGGCTGAAATCAGCGTTTCGCTGTACTGAATACTGCTAAAAAACAATGCTTGCCTGGACTCTAGGTTTAAGCGTTTGGTGATTTCTGTTTTTTCTAATCCGCTCATGTGTTCTGGACACTTGGTTACCACTATAACATGCGCTCGTTTAGCACCTGCTTTGGGCTCTCTCAAATTGCCAGTAGGCAGTACAAAATCATCACAATATAATTGGTCGTAAGCGGTTAACAGAATATTAAAACCAGCCGTAACTTTTCGATGCTGAAAAGCGTCATCGAGTAAAACGACCTCCAACGAAGGATCGGTGTCCAATAGGTTTCTTAATCCATTTTGGCGATCGGCATCAACCGAAACCGTAATGTTTTTAAATTTATTATAGATTTGGAATGGCTCATCGCCAATATCTTTAGAAGTGGATTGAGGGCCGGCTATCAAAAACCCTTTAGAGTTTCGTCCGTATCCACGACTCAGTGTTGCAAGATGAAACTTTGGTGTTAAAACTGATATTAAATATTCAATCATTGGTGTTTTTCCTGTCCCGCCTACCGATAAATTACCAACACAAATCAATGGAAATTCATAGGATTTGGATGTAAAAATCGACCAATCATAGAATTTATTTCTAAAAAATACCGCCACATAATAGAGGGGCACAAAGGGATATAATATTTTTCTAAAAAGCTTCACCACAACGAAAGTAATTATTTTATCTTTGAAGTAAAACAAAAACTTATGATAGTTCAGGATGTGATCACGCACTTAGAGGCTTTGGCCCCGCTGGCATACGCAGAAGAATTTGACAATGTAGGCCTTTTAGTCGGAGATAAAACCACCAAAGTGAAAGGGGTTTTAGTCACGCTAGACACGCTTGAAGCAGTCTTGGATGAAGCCATTGAAACCCACTGTAATTTGATTGTGAGTTTTCATCCCATTATTTTCAAGGGCCTTAAAAAAATTACTGGAAACTCCTATGTCGAGCGTGTTTTGATAAAAGCCATCGAACATAAAATCGCAATTTATGCCATTCATACAGCGCTTGACAATGTTTTTGAAGGTTCTAACGCAGGTCTTTGTGACATTTTGGCACTTCAACACAAAGCGATTTTAATACCGCAACCAGGCACCATCAAACAATTAACCACTTATGTGCCAGAAAACGACGCGGAAACAGTAAGAACCGCTTTGTTTGAGAGTGGTGCAGGAAGTATTGGGGATTATGACCACTGTAGTTTTAATAGTGCTGGAACTGGGACTTATAAAGGTAATGAGAACTCGAACCCTGTCATCGGCAAAAAAAACAGGTTACAAGTCGTTAGTGAAACAAAAATTACAGTCACGTTTGTAAAGCATTTGGAGAAAAAAATTCTAAAAGCACTTTTAAATAGCCATCCTTATGAAGAGGTTGCCTATGAAATTATCACTCTTGAAAATAAAAACCAACACATAGGCATGGGAATGATTGGAGAATTGGAGTGTCCAATGGATGAATCTTCATTTTTAAAATTCGTAAAAACACGTTTAAATTGCCCAATTATACGCCACTCAAGATTATTAAAGACTCCAATTCAAAAAGTAGCGGTCTTAGGAGGGTCTGGAAGCTTTGCCATTGAAGCCGCTAAATCCGCTGGTGCTGATGCGTTTATCTCTTCAGATTTAAAATATCATGATTTTTTTAGAGCAGAAAATGATCTATTGTTAGTCGATGTAGGCCACTATGAAAGCGAAGCGCACATAAAAAATATTTTAGTTGCTCATCTTAAGAAAAAAATTACTAATTTTGCAGTCCTTTTATCAAAGAAAAACATAAATCCTGTAAAGTATATATAAGCATGGCTAAAAAGAAAGAACTAACTGTAGAAGAACGCTTAAGAGCGCTTTATGATTTACAATTAATCGACTCAAGAGTTGATGAAATTAGAAATGTGAGAGGAGAACTTCCTTTAGAAGTTAGAGATTTAGAAGACGATGTTGAAGGATTCAAAAATAGAGTTCAGAAGCTAGAAAATAGCCTCGCTGAAATTGACAATCAAATAAAATCTAAAAAGATTCTTATTGAAGAAGCGACTGGCTTAATTAAAAAATATACTGAACAACAGAAAAATGTTCGTAACAATCGTGAGTTTAATTCTTTAACTAAAGAAATTGAGTTTCAGGAATTAGAAATTCAATTGGCGGACAAACACATCAAAGAATTTAGTGCTCAAATCGAACAAAAAAATTTAGTGATTACTTCTACAAAAGAACGTTTAGAAGAACGCGAAGTACACTTAAAACACAAAAAGGCCGATCTTGACGCCATACTTGCTGAAACTGAGAAAGAAGAAAAACTTTTATTAGCAAAATCGGAAGATTACAAAAAGAATATTGAGGAGCGTCTTGTAAAAGCATACAGTAAAATTCGCGCGAACGTAAAAAATGGTTTAGCCATCGTACCGATTGAAAGAGGTGCTTCTGGAGGGTCTTACTTTACGATTCCACCACAAGTACAAATGGAAATTGCGTCTCGTAAAAAAATCATCACTGACGAACACAGTGGTCGAATTTTAGTAGATGCCGTTTTAGCAGAAGAACAAAAAGAAAAAATGGAAAAATTGTTTACTAAACTCTAATTTTTCAACCCCTAAAATTTAAAGCCTTCATTTTTAATGAGGGCTTTTTTATTTAATAAAATTTTCACACTTTTATATTTTATGCGTTGTAATTTGAACCCATAAAAATTACACCCATGAAACATCTTACCATATTACTGATTTGCTTAACTATTGGTGTTACGAGTTGTCAAACGAACAAAAAAAAGGCTGCTACTCATCGAACTGAGATCAATACACCTCCAGTTGAAGTCCCAATAGAAAACGGAATGGCGAAAGCTTATTTTGCAAGTGGATGTTTTTGGTGTGTGGAGGCGATTTATGAAAGTGTTAAGGGGTGTCTCTGAAGTCATTAATGGCTATGCAGGTGGTCACAGCAAAAACCCCACCTACCAAGAAAGTAATACCGGGAGAACTGGTCACGCAGAAGCCGTTGAAGTCATTTATGACCCAACGATTGTGAGTTTTGCTACGCTTGTAGATGTTTATTTTGGTTCACAAAACCCCACTCAAGTAAACGGACAGGGACCCGATAGAGGTTCGCAATACCGCTCGATTATTTTCTATCAAAATGAGGTACAAAAAAAAATCATCACTCAGAAAAAGGAAGCCCTTTCTTCCCTGCTAAATACAACGGTTGCTGCTGAAGTATATCCGTTTCAAAAATTCTGGATCGGAGAAAATTACCATCAAAATTACGAGCGCCTGCATCCAAATAATTCTTATATCAAGAATGTTTCCATTCCACGATTGCGAAAATTTCAAAATAAATTCCCACACTTACTTAAATCAACGCATTAATTTTAAAGCATAAATTACATTTTAGTTTCCCTCAAAATTGTTTATTTTTGAAGGAATTCAAACATCAAAATGTTGACAAATTACACCCCTGGAATCGAATACGCTAAAGAACGAGATCAAAAAGACCCCTTGGCTCACTTCCGTGATAAGTTTCATATTCCTAAAAACGTCGATGGAAAGGATTGGTTGTATTTTACAGGAAACTCTCTGGGGCTTCAACCAAAACAGACCAAAGACCACATTCAACAAGAACTAGATGATTGGGCCAATTTGGGCGTCGAAGGCCATTTTGAAGCTAAAAACCCATGGATGCCTTACCATGAATTTCTTACAGAAAGCATGGCGGAAATTGTGGGTGCAAAACCCATTGAAGTGGTCATTATGAATACGCTGACCACGAACCTTCATTTGTTAATGGTTTCCTTTTATCAACCCACCAAAACCAAATATAAAATTGTCATTGAAAGTGATGCCTTTCCTTCGGATCGCTATGCGGTCGAAACGCAATTACAATTTCATGGGTTTGATCCCACTGAATCGCTTGTAGAGTGGTCGCCTCGAAAAGGAGAAACACTGCTAAACATAGATGACTTGGAATCTATTTTGGAAACACAGGGCGATGAAATTGCGTTGTTATTAATCGGCGGTGTTAATTACTATACGGGTCAGTCGTTAGATTTGAAAAAGATTGCAGAGTTGGGACATAAAAATGGCTGTAAAGTTGGTATTGATTTGGCACATGGCGTAGGAAATATTCAACCACATCTTCATGAATCGGGCGTTGATTTTGCTGCTTGGTGTACTTATAAATACATGAACTCTGGTCCAGGAAGTTTAGGGGGCATTTTTGTGCACGAACGCTATGCACATGACACCTCCTTAAAACGATTTGCAGGCTGGTGGAGTCAAAATAAAGCCACCCGTTTTGATATGCGTCAACCTTTAGATATTATTCCTGGTGCCGAAGGCTGGCAGCTGAGCAACCCACCCATTTTATCCATGGCCGCAATTAAAGCATCTTTAGAACTCTTTAATGAAGTCGGAATGGATGCGCTACGAAAAAAATCAATTCAACTTACAGGTTATTTAGAATACCTCATCTTAGAATTAAAGAATGACCGCATTTCTATTATCACCCCAAAAGACCCTAATCAAAGAGGATGTCAGTTATCGATACAAGTAAAAAATGCTGATAAATCGTTACATAAAAAGCTCACGGCCGCGCATGTCATTACAGATTGGCGAACCCCAGATGTGATCCGTTGTGCGCCTGTTCCTTTTTATAACTCCTTTGAAGATGTGTATAAAATGGTAGAACTCTTAAAAAGAATCCTGAATGCCTAAACAAGAAAATATCTTAATTATTGGAGCAGGACTCTGTGGATCTTTACTCGCCTTGCGACTTGGGCAGCGCGGATTTAACGTACGGGTGATTGAAATGCGTCAAGATTTGCGAAAAGTCGATATTAGCGCTGGGCGATCCATCAATTTGGCGTTTTCGAATCGAGGTCTCAAGGCAATTAAACTGGTAGGATTAGAATCAAAAGTGGCGTCCTTATGCATTCCAATGCACGGTAGAATGATTCACGACAAAGAAGGGAACACCTTTCTTTCAAATTATAGCGGACGTAAAAATGAGTCGATTAATTCCATTTCTAGAGAATTACTAACCGCCCTCTTATTAGACGAAGCAGAAGCACTCGACACTGTGACCATTGAGTTTGATAAACGCTGTGCTAAAGTCGATTTTGAGAACAAAGTTGGCTATTTTGAAAACGCCGTTTCAGGGGATACTTTTAAGGTTTCAGCGGACCTCATCTTTGGAACAGATGGCGCAGGCTCTTCCTTAAGAAAGAGTTATTACCAAGAGCGTAAATTTTTATTTAGCTTTTCACAGAATTACCTCACCCATGGTTATAAGGAATTAACGATTCCGCCCACAAAAAGTGGTGATTTTAACGCCTTTAAAAATGCACTTCACATCTGGCCGAGAGGCGATTTTATGATCATTGCCTTGCCCAATTTGGATGGGAGTTTTACCGTAACCTTGTTTCTGAGTTACGAGACCGGTGAATATAATTTCAACAACCTAACAACCCCTGAAATTGTCACTGAATTTTTTCAGAAGGAATTCCCAGATGCGCTGGATTTAATGCCCAATTTAGTAGCTGAATTTTTCGAAAACCCAACCGCACCTTTAGGAACGGTAAAATGTTTTCCATGGCACTATAAAGGGAATAGTATTTTGCTTGGAGATGCTGCACATGCGATTGTTCCGTTTTATGGACAGGGCATGAATGCCTCGTTTGAAGATGTGGTCGAATTTGATGCATTTTTAAACGTGCATCAGGGCGATTGGGGAGCCACTTTTAAAGCCTTTGAAACACATCGAAAGCAAGACACCGATGCAATTGCAGATTTAGCAATTGACAACTTTCACGAAATGAAAGCTCATATCGCCAACCCCCTATTTCAAGAAAAACGAAAAATAGAAATGGCCTTAGAAGCCGAGTTTCCAGATGATTATTACTCGAAATACTCTTTGGTAACCTTCAAAGAAACTATTGGATATAACGAAGCCATGACTGTTGGTCGTGCACAAGACAAAGCGATCTTAAGTCTGTTATCTGCCCATAAAATTGATGCCTCTGAAAATTTAAATGAGCTTCTTAAAAAAGTACAAAAAGAAACAAGCGAAATTCTTAGGGAAGACACAATTGCAAAAACATTAGACTACTAATTCGGAATTATAAACTCATGAAATTAAACTTAGAACATAAAAACGCACTTGTATGCGGAAGTACTCAGGGTATTGGAAAAGCCACTGCTTTTGCGCTAGCAGCTGAAGGCGTAAAAGTTACCTTAGTGGCTAGAAATGAGACCAAATTAAAGGACGTCGTTGCTTCACTACCAAATACCGATCAACACAATTATATCGTCGCAGATTTTATGAACCCATTGGATTTAAAATTGAAGGTAGAAAATTACATCCTTAAGCATCATAGTTTCCATATTCTTGTCAATAACACGGGAGGCCCAAGAAGTGGTGCCATCATTGATGCAAGCCTTGAGGATTTTGAAAATGCCTTTACTCTACACCTAAAATGTAACCATGTACTTGCTCAATTGCTAGTGCCCTTTATGAAACAGGAATCCTATGGCCGAATCATTAATGTCATCTCGACTTCAGTAAAAGAACCCATAGAAGGTTTAGGAGTTAGTAATACCATTCGAAATGCGGTTGGAAACTGGAGTAAAACGCTTTCTTTTGAATTAGGGAGCTTTGGGATTACGGTTAATAATGTGTTGCCCGGATTTACAGAAACAGAACGCCTGAATGAGATCATTAAAATTAAAGCCAATTTGGCTCAAACAAGTCTAGAGCAAATGACTACCATCATGAAAAACTACAGCCCTGCAAAACGGTTTGCAAAACCCGAAGAAACGGCCAATGCGATTGTGTTTTTGGCAAGTGAAGCCGCGAGCTACATAAACGGTGTAAACATTCCTGTTGATGGCGGTCGAACAAAATCTTTGTAACTTTATAAATCTAATCCAAACAAAAAACAATGAGCAAACTAGTATCTCCATTAAACATTAAAGCCTGGATTGAAGAAAATAGAGCATTATTAAAACCGCCAGTTGGAAACAAATGTGTTTGGAACGATGGTGAATTTATTGTGATGGTCGTCGGAGGTCCTAACAACCGAAAAGATTATCATTATAACGAAACGCCTGAATTTTTTTATCAGTTAGAAGGTGATATTACATTAAAAATAATTGATGGAGGCGTTGTAAAGGATGTTCAAATTAAAGAAGGGGATATTTATTTATTGCCTGCAAAAATTCCGCATTCTCCACAACGCGGCCCTAATACGGTTGGAATTGTCATAGAATATCCACGACCAGACGGCATAGAAGATGCTTTGGAATGGTATTGCGAAAATTGTAACCACCAACTATTCAGAGGTCCCTTTGTACTTCAAAATATTGAAACAGATATGCCGGTTATATTTGACCAGTTTTACTCAAGTGAAGAAACCCGTACATGTTCAAAATGCGGCACAAAAATGGAAGCCCCAATCAAAATTTAATATAGTTTTATGAAACGTAAACTTCGTATCAACGGACACTCCCATTTACTGCCTTATCCAGAAGAAATTCCTCAGTTTATGAAAGATAAGGAGATTTTTTGGGTGGACGATGAGCGCAAGCATATGCTTCAAAAAGGTTGGAGTCGACCGGTGACGCATTCCAGTTTTTTCTTAGATGAAAAGCTGGAATGGATGGATGAAAATAAAATTGACCATGCGGTCGTTTTAAATTTATCACAGCTCTACGGGAACGGATTGCGTTTGGAAGAAATGAAAAAAGCATTGCGTTTTCAAAATGATTTTAACGCCAAAGTGCAGCACGATAATGCGTCCAAATTCACTTGTGGGTTTGTGGTACATCCCGGTTTTATTCAAGGTGCTTTATGGGAAATGGAACGCTGTGTCAAAGAATTAGACTTAAAAGTCCTCTGCCTACCCACCCACTTTATGGACAGTATTGGGCAATGGCGTAGTGTATTTGATAAAGAGAATGACCCCATTTTTGAATTGGCAAATGAGTATAACCTAGCGATTGAAGTACACCCTTATGATGGTGAAAAAATGATCAAACTTGAAAACACCTCATGGCGATTTCATTTAATTTGGATGCTGGCTCAATGTGGGGATGCGTATCACTTTTACACCTTAAACGGCATGCAAGAACGCTATCCGAACATCCGTACTTGTTTTGCGCATGGCGGTCAAATGGCTCAAATGAATCTCGGACGTAGAATTCAAGGATTTGATGGTCGGCCAGATTTATTTGAAGGCAAAACACACCCTCGAAAAGCCGTAGGCCATGAAAACATCTATTTTGACACACTCGTTCATGACACAGATTCCTTAAATTTAATGTTGAAGCGCCAAGGGAGTAGTCAAATTATTATGGGACTAGATGACCCCTACCCTTTAGGGGAAATGGAAAGTGAAGCCCAATCCTCTTATCCAGGAAAATTATTAGACCTTGCGATCGATCGAAAGCTCATTTCTCAAACTCAATATGATGAAATTTGGGAAGACAATACTTTAAGATGGTTGTTTGGTAATGACAAGGCACAAGCCGAAAAACTGATTAAAAAAATACTTTCATAAATGCATTTTATTACAGAAAAATTGGATGATTATGTCGTAAGACATTCCGAAGACGAACCCGCGCTTTTAAAAGCGTTGACTCGAGAAACGTATCAGAAAATTTTACAACCTCGAATGCTCAGTGGTCATTATCAAGGTCGTGTGCTGAGTGTTTTATCGAAACTGATTCGACCAAAAACGATTTTAGAATTAGGGACGTTTACAGGATATTCTGCATTATGTTTGGCAGAAGGATTAGATAAAAATGGCGTTTTACATACCATTGACATCAATGAAGAATTGGTAGATTTTCAGAGAATGTATTTTGACAAATCCGATTATGGACCTCAAATCATTCAACATTTAGGTGCGGCTTTGGATATCATCCCAACTCTAGACACCTCATTTGATTTGGTGTTTATGGATGCCGACAAATCTAACTACATCAACTATTTTCATCAAATTATTGACAAACTAAACCCTGGTGGCGTGATTCTTTCTGATAATGTGTTATGGAGTGGAAAAGTCATTGAAACTCTCGACCCTTCAGATATTTCTACAAAAATAGTATTAGAATACAATACGCTATTAAAAGAAGACCCTCGCTTAGAAACCGTCTTGCTGCCGATTAGAGATGGCCTCACGGTAAGCATAAAAAAATAAAACTTATAAATTACGACGTACAGATCCTGTAAAGTCTTTAAGCCCGTCTTTTACTTTATTAATTTCTTCGGTTACATTTTTTGAAATGGAGGTATCGACACCATTTTTATCGGCGCTCTTTTGAATTTCACCCTTTATATCATTGGTCGCATCTTTGAGAGTTCGCATGCCTTTTCCGAGTCCTTTTGCAATGCCCGGAATTTTATCCGCACCAAATACTAAGACCACAATAAATAAAATAAACGTGATTTCTGTGCCACTAATAAATAAAAAGATAGTGTGTGTCATGCTACAAATATAACAAGTCTGATGATATTTTGATTGATTGGTTCATTAATTTTCTGATAAATTAGCAGTTTTAAAGGCTTCCAATTGGGCGTCTAGAAATTCTAAAATCTCTACATCACTTTTCCCTCTACAGCGTTCTTGAAAATCGGGAGCATCGGCACAGAAAAAATAAAACTCCATACGCTTCTCTTTTTCTAACTCATGGTTAATGAAAATAAAGAGGGGCAATAATCTCTTTTATGCGACGAATGGTTTGCTTGTCTTTATCTAATTTCACATGTTCTTTGAGCATTTTTGTTCGCCCGGTAATCCTATTCAAAAGTTTATTTACGTTTAATCCTAATCCCGTGTATAAAACACCATGATCGGCATCATAAAGTCGTCTTTCTGTTAAATTCATACGAGGCCCTGTATAGCCGGGAATCCCTAAATCATAAAAATCGATGGGGCGTTTGGCGTCCGAATTACCAATATCTGAATTCAAATCCCCGGTTAATACCGTTCCTATCAAAACTTCATCTAAGGCATTAATAGATTCAGAAAGTGTTACCGTAATTGATTTAGTGCTGATATTTTGCGCACTTAATACGATTGTTTTTGGAATGTATTGAATGGATGAAAAATAGAGTGAATCCGATGGCTTAGCTTCAATAATAAAAAACCCATTTTGATCTGTAGTAGCATATCTATATGCTGTTTTATTGATCACATGAATCCCTTCTACTTGTCCATTGGCAATAATCTGGCCTGAAAGTTCAATTTGCTGCGCTTGTAGGTTTAATAACGTGATTAAATTTAGGAGAAATAAAGAAAAAAATAATTTCATTAAAATAAGTGAACTTTAATTAGATACCAGTTCATAATATTAATAAATTTACAAAAACTGACGCTGTCAATACGTTAAATATACTATAAGAAATGAAAAAGCTCTTAATTGCAAGCACCTCAACAGTGCACGGTAGTGGCTATTTAGAATACCTGTTGGACGCTTTAATAACCCACTTCAAATCTGTTGAAACAATTCTCTTTGTGCCCTACGCGCGGCCTGGTGGAATGACTCATGAAGCCTATACCGAAAATGTAAAACTAGCATTTTCTAAAATTGGAAAAAAAGTCATTGGACTCCACGAATTTGACAATCCAAAAGACGCCATAAAAACAGCTAAGGCGCTATTTGTTGGCGGCGGAAATACCTTTATTTTAGTGGATCAACTCTATAAACAAGATTTAATGGGCGAATTAAAAGCCGCAATAGAATCAGGCACGCCTTATTTAGGAACAAGTGCCGGTAGTAACATTTGTGGGCTCACCATTGGAAGTTCTAATGACATGCCGATTGCCTATCCACCAAGCTTCCAAACACTGGGTGTTTTTCCATTTAATATCAACCCACATTATTTAGATCCTGAACCCGACAGTACACATATGGGTGAAACCAGAGAAACTCGGATTCAAGAATTTCACCACTTTAATTCGCAACCCATCATGGGGCTAAGAGAAGGAAGTTATTTAGAAATTTCAGGCTCAAAAATAACCTTAAAAGGGCCTTTATCAGCGCGTGTATTTGAAAAATACAAACCGCCATATGAGCTTCATTCAGGAGCAGATGTATCTGATTTGAATTAAATTATAAAGGTTTTATAAGATGAAATCCAGGTTTAATAAACCCGTCTTTTTCATAGAAATTTTGTGAAGGCACATTTTCTATATAAGCATTAAGTTCTATCATTTCACAGCCTTTGGCTTTGACATAGTTTTGAATCCAAGTTAAAAACTGAGTCCCTAATCCATTATTTCTGTACGATTCCTCAATAAATACATGATCCAATTCGACACTGCGTCCTGAGTAATGCCGTGTACAAAACCAAAGCCCGGATACCCCAATAAGTAGGTCGCCGTCGTACACGCCAACACATTCATAATTTTGAGTAACCATTTCCTTAAAACGTTCTAACAGCAGAACTTCTGTAATGAAAGGCTTTGACATTTTTTTAACCAATGGAACTACAATTTCTATGGATTCGGAAGGGATAGGTTTGAATATAAACTGCATTATTTAAAGTATAAGAACTCAAAAATACAACTATTTTTTAGCATCTAAATAGGTTTTGAAAACTGAATTTTGTATAAATCTTCTTATCTTTGAAGGCGTTTTAACAGCGAACACATGAACAAGAAAGTTATTTTAATGATTTTAGATGGATGGGGGAAATCTCCTGATCCTAAAGTATCTGCTATTGATAATGCAAATACGGAATTTATCGATTCTTTATACACGAAATATGCCCATGCCAGCCTTCGAACCGATGGCTTACATGTGGGACTTCCTGAAGGCCAAATGGGCAACAGTGAAGTTGGTCACATTAATCTTGGAGCCGGACGAATAGTGTATCAAGATCTTGCTAAAATCAATCTAGCAGTCACTAATAAAACGCTCAAAGACGAAGCTGTTTTAAAAGAGGCTTTGCAATATGCTAAAACCAATCAAAAGGCAATTCACCTTTTGGGCTTGGTAAGTGATGGCGGCGTACATTCGCATTTAAATCATTTATATGGTTTACTCGATGTAATTGATGATTATGGGATTGAAAAATCATATATTCATGCCTTTACCGATGGACGCGATGTAGATCCAAAATCTGGATATGGATTTATTTCGGAACTTGAGACACGTCTAGAAACTTCCTCTGCACAACTAGCAACCATCACAGGGCGCTATTATGCGATGGATCGAGATCATCGTTGGGAGCGCATAAAAATTGCTTACGATGCCTTGGTAAACAGTGAAGGAATTCATTCAAAAAATGCGACAAGCACTATTGAATCCAATTATAAAGAAGGCTTCACCGATGAGTTTTTAAAACCGATCATTATGATGGATGCAAATCAAACACCTGTGGCTAAAATTGAAGACGGAGATGTTGTCTTATTTTTCAACTTTAGAACCGATCGTGGTAGAGAACTTACCGAAGTCCTAAGTCAAAATGACAAGCATGAGTTTAACATGCATAAGCTAAACTTGCATTATGTCACCTTGACAAATTACGATGATAACTTTAAAAATATTCAAGTTGTTTTTAATAAAGATAATGTTTCAAATACGCTAGGCGAAGTCCTAGAGTCTCATGGAAAAACACAATTAAGAATAGCGGAAACAGAGAAATATCCACATGTGACTTTTTTCTTTTCTGGAGGACGTGAAAAGCCCTTTAAGGGCGAAGAACGTATTATGAAAAATTCGCCAAAAGTAGCCACCTATGATCTTCAACCCGAAATGAGTGCATTTGAACTTAAAGATGCCCTTGTGGATGCCCTAGAAAAAGAAACACTAGATTTTGTGTGTTTAAATTTTGCCAATGGAGATATGGTTGGGCATACTGGAGATATGAATGCCGCTATCAAAGCGTGTGAAGCGGTTGACACTTGTGTGGAAGCTGTGATCACAACAGCATTAGAGCACAACTATACAACCTTGCTGATTGCGGATCATGGAAACTGTGAAACCATGATAAACCCAGATGGCTCCCCAAATACAGCGCATACAACCAATCCCGTTCCAATTATTTTAATTGACCCCGAATTAACAACAATAAAGGACGGCGTTCTTGGCGATATTGCGCCCACTATTTTAAAACTTATTGGGATTGAAAAACCTGATGTGATGACTCAAAATAGCTTGATCTAAATTAATAATATATGGACTTAACCAAATCACTCACACTGGCAATTGACTTCGACGGTACAATCGTCGAAGATGCTTATCCAAAAATTGGAAAGCCGAAAACATTTGCGTTCGACACTTTAAAAAGCTTACAAAGGGACGGCCATCGTTTGATTCTTTGGACCTATCGTTATGGAAAAACGCTGAAAGAGGCTGATGAATTTTGTAAAAAAAATGGCATTGAATTCTATGCGGTTAACAGTAGCTTTCCAAACGAGGAGTACAACCTCAAAAAAAGCAGAAAAATAAATGCCGACCTTTTTATCGATGATAGAAACATTGGCGGCTTTTATGGTTGGGGCGAAATTTATCAGTTTTTATCTGAAAACGACAACCCATTATCGCTCCCTAAGAAAAAAAGATTTTTTGGATTATTTAAGTCTTAAAATTTTAGGAGAACTCTAACAAAATCAGGGCTGTAAAATCAATCAAAAAACGCTTTAATTAAGTACCTTTGGGCATAATTTTATAGTTATGCTCACGCTTAAATCAAAAGAAGAAATTGAACTCATTCGCGAAAGTGCACTCATTGTTTCTAAAACATTAGGGATGCTTGCAAGTGAAGTCAAACCCGGCGTTACAACGCTACATCTAGACGCGCTCGCCGAAACCTTTATTAGAGATCATGGTGCCATCCCTGGATTCCTAGGCATGTACGATTTTCCAAACACACTTTGTATGAGTCCAAACGATCAAGTCGTGCATGGGATTCCAAACAACACTCCTTTAGAAGAAGGCGATATCATTTCGATTGATTGTGGTGCCTTGAAAAATGAATTTTATGGCGATCATGCTTACACTTTTGCTGTAGGTGAGATTGATGCTGAAACTCAAAAATTACTCGACGTATCTAAAGCTTCACTTTATGAAGGCATTCGAGCGTTTAAGCACAACAATCGTACTGGAGACGTTGGGTATGCCATTCAAAACTACTGCGAATCCAATGGATACGGCGTGGTCAGAGAACTCATTGGACATGGCATTGGACGCGTGATGCACGAAGAACCCGAAATGCCAAATTATGGTAAAAGAGGGCGTGGAAAAAAATTCCTTGAAGGTATGGTCGTTGCGATTGAACCCATGATTAATATGGGAACACATCGCATCCATCACCATAATGATGGTTGGACCATTACTACTAAAGACAACAAGCCTAGTGCGCATTTTGAACACAATGTCGCACTTGTTGATGGCCAACCTGAATTGTTATCAACCTTTGCGTATGTGTACGAAGCGCTCGGCATAAAAAGCAATGAAGAAGACGGGCTAAGAATCGATCCTTTAAACATCTAATTAACCAATAAATGAGTCGCATACAAGAAATTGAATTACAACTAGATCCCATTCGCAACCAACTAAAATCACATCCACTATATAGTACACTTTCAAACCTAGAAGATGTCGCTGTGTTTATGGAAAAACACGTGTTTGCCGTCTGGGATTTTATGTCATTATTAAAAGCACTACAAAATCATTTGACGAATGTCAGTGTTCCATGGACCCCAAAAGGGAACGGCGCAACTGCTCGGTTTATCAATGAGATCGTGATGGCCGAAGAAAGTGATGTCAATGAATTGGGAGAGGCCATGAGTCACTACGAAATGTATATTGATGCAATGCATCAAGTAAAAGCAGACACCCATACAATTGGAACATTTGTTACGGCTATTAGAGCTGGTGACAACATTCAAACCGCTGCTAAAAAAATTAATTTAGAGACGCCTATTTTAGAGTTTATACAATTCACGATGGACGTCATAAACACCCACAAACCACATTGTATAGCATCGGCATTTACATTTGGTAGAGAAGATGTGATTCCTGATATGTTTTTAGAAATTGTGAGTCAGTCAGAAACCAAAGAAAATGACAAAACCTATGGTAAATTGCTCTACTATTTAAATCGTCATATCGAATTAGATGGCGATGAGCACGGTCCAATTTCATTAAAAATGGTACAAGAATTATGTGGAGATGACTCTGTTAAATGGGCTGAAGTTTTAGAAACTGCAAAAGCAGCCTTAGAATGCCGTCTTAAATTGTGGGATCATATTACGGACTCTATTTTAAAAATGAATACCTTAGAAGTGTAAAACGCTTAAATTTTGAAAACTCTTTTCAAGTTCATCTTAAAGTTTATTCCACGTCCAGTGCTCATTAAATTGAGTTATTTGGCACAACCTTTTCTCGTTTTATTTTTAAAAGGAACGGCTTATACAGATCCGATTGACGGTAAGAGTTTTCGAAAATTTTTACCTTATGGTTATGGGAAACAACGTGAAAATGTGCTATCTCCTTCTACCCTTTCATTGGAGCGTCACCGGTTGTTGTGGTTGTATCTAAAAAATGAGACTGACTTTTTTATGACCGCAAAAAAGATACTTCATTTTGCTCCCGAGCAGGCCTTTCATAAACGCTTCAAAAAAATAGAACATTTTGATTATGTCACTACCGATTTAAATTCCCCCATTGCAATGGTGAAAGCCGATATTTGCAAACTCCCTTTTGAGTCTGATAGTTTTGATGTGATTCTATGTAACCATGTATTGGAACATATTTTGGACGACACCAAAGCCATGCAAGAACTTTTTCGCGTGATGCGTCCTGGAGGAATGGGCGTGTTTCAAATTCCACAAGACTTAAATCGCGATAAAACTTATGAAGACCACAACATTACCGATAAAAAAGAACGTGCTAAAATATTTGGACAATATGACCACGTGCGTATTTATGGACGGGATTACTTTGATAAATTAAGGTCTGTTGGTTTTAAAGTGGAAGAAGTGGATTATACCGCGACCTTATCAAATCAAGAAATTGACCAATACCGATTGGCTAAAGGCGAAATTATTCCTGTGGTGTATAAACCTTAAGTTGATGGAAACCCATTCAATACTTCGGTTTGCAGCTCATTTGCATCGTTCACAAAAACAATAAATACTTTTAGTTCTGGATGCGTTTTTAGAAACACTCTAACGCCTTCTACGCCCATCGCTTGAAGCGCCGTCGCATAGGCATCGGCAGTCATGCAATCGTGCGTGATCACAGAAACACTTAAAATATTAGTGCGACTTGGATAGCCCGTTTTGGTGTCAATAATATGCGTATATCGATTTCCGTTGGAGTCAATTTTAAACTTGCGATACGTGCCCGAGGTTGCCATGGACTCATTTTGAAGTGTTAATGTATTGATGTAAGGTTGATCGCCACTTAAATCTGGATGTTGAATACCAACTTTCCATGCTGCTTTTTTTAGATGAATTAAATCCGCTCGCACGAATTTCGCCCCCTATTTCGATTAAATAATTTTGAATGTTTTGAGATTCTAAAAATTGACCAATCACGTCCACACCATAGCCTTTGGCAATGGCATTAAAATCCAATCGAGTTGGAAGTGGTTTAGAAATATGACCGTTATTCAAATTCACTTTATCTAGTCCAACAGATTGCATTAATGCATAAATTTTAAGACTGTCTAAGGACTCTATGTTTCCTTCTGGCCCAAAATCCCACGCATTGACTACAGCGCCTATTGTAGGGTCAAACTTACCTTCTGTTGCGGCGTAAATAGCTTTCGACGTGTTAAAAACATTTTCAAAATGAGAATCTACTGTCACATCAATATTTGAATTGACTTTAGAAATGTCTGAATTCGAAATATAAGTGGACATTGATTGATTGATTTCAAGAAACAAACTGTCAAATGCAGGTTCTAAATTTTCACTACTATCATAAATTACAGAAAAGGTGGTGCCAAATATAGGCCCCGAAGCACGTAACTGTTTGGGTGCATTTGAACACGACACAATCGTAAAACTAATTATAAAAATTAGGTTTCTAATCATTATATTTCTAATTAAGATTCGTTTCAATCACCTGAATACCATTGTATTCAATAAGATATTCTTCGTTCAGATAAACGGGAAGATCTTCTCCTTTGGGGTTCGAAATTCCAACCCCAGCATACAATACTTTGGCGTCTTTTTCTTGTGCATGGTTTTTGAAGGTTTCCATCCAAACGACATCGTAATTGTTTGGGTTATCTGGTAACTTCACCACACGTACGATCACAAAAAAGTACTGACTGTTTTTATCGATGCAGACAAATTGAGGGTGTTTTTTGAGTTTGCTATTGATGGCTACAAATTCAAATCCACGGGACTCTAAATCCTTTCCGACATGGTTCATTGCCAGATTGTGCATCTCTTGTTTTGAAAGCGGTTTACTCATGCTACAAAAATACAAAAAGCCCAACACAAGTGCTGGGCTTCCTTATAAAAAATTTAGAATTGATTAGCCTCCAAAGTCATCAAATCGGATGTGCTCATCTGGAATTCCATAATCTTCACCCATTTTCTGAACCGCTTGGTTCATTAATGGAGGTCCACAGAAATAGAGTTCGATATCTTCTGGTGACTCATGATGACTTAAATAATGATCGATCACACAGTTGTGAATAAATCCAACAAATCCGTCGCCTTCTCCGTCGATGCCATCTTTTACTTTCCAGTTATCTTCTTCCATAGGTTCGGATAATGCTAAATAAAATTTGAAATTTGAAAATTCTTTTTCTAATTGCTCAAAATGGTCTAGGTAGAATAATTCTCTTTTAGAACGTCCGCCATACCAATAAGTGACTTTACGACCCGTTTTAAGGGTTTTGAACAAATGATATAAATGAGAACGCATTGGCGCCATTCCTGCACCTCCACCAACATATAACATTTCTGACTCACTTTCATTGATAAAGAACTCACCGTAAGGTCCGGAGATGGTTACTTTATCCCCTGGTTTTTGAGCAAAAATATACGACGATGCAATCCCTGGATTTACATCCATCCAACCGCTCTTTAGCGCGGTCCCATGGTGGTGTTGCTACACGCACATTTAGCATGATTTCGCGACCCTCTGCTGGATAGGATGCCATTGAATAGGCTCGTTCTACAGTTTCATTGCATTTTTCATGGCTCATTGGCCAAAGCCCAAACTTTTCCCATTCTGCTTGAAACTTGTCTGGCGTCTCCAGGATGTTCTTCTGGGTGCGCTGTAACATCCATTTCTGTAATACTTGATCTCGCATTCTGGAATCTCAATCTGGATATATCCCCCCGCTTTGTAGCCCATATCTTCAGGGATTTCTACTACAAATTCTTTAATAAATGTAGGCTACATTATAGTTACGCTACCACAGTCGCTTCCCATTTTTTAATTCCAAACACTTCTTCTGGTATGGTGATTTCCATATCCTGTTTCACCTTCACCTGGCACGATAAACGGGCGCCATGTGCTAGCTCTTTTCTTGAGAAGTGAGGTGTTTCTGTTGGCAAGAGCTTCCCCTCCTCCAGATAAGGACGTGACACTCACATTGTATACAGGTTCCACCTCCACCACAGGCAGATGGCAAAAATATTTTGTTCCGCACCTAATGTTGATCAACAATGTAGCGTCCTGAGGCCACCTCTATTTCCCGTTCACCATTGATCACAATCCGTACAGGGCCTGATGGTGATAGTTTTTGTTTTACAAAAAGGAGTACACTAATGAGTAGTAACGAGGTCACTAAAAATGCTACTACGGTAGCTAAAATGGTTCCGGTTGTTCCAGCGGCTAAAATCATCATATTAGTTAACTATTTGTGTTTGGTTTGATACTTCTTCTTCTTTTTCAATTTCGATCGTTTCTACAACGACTTCTTTTGGTGCTTCTTTTACTTCTTCATCGCCACCAGTTAGCATGCCTCCAAAGCTCAAGAATCCAATGCCCATGAGTCCAGTGACAATAAATGTAATTCCTAAACCTCTTAAGGGTGCAGGCACATTTGAATATCGAATTTTTTCGCGAATGGCTGCAATGGCCAAAATAGCTAAAAACCAACCTATTCCAGATGAAATTCCATAATTCACAGCTAAACCTAGAGTTTCGATCTCACGCGATTGCATAAACAAAGACCCTCCAAGAATCGCACAGTTTACCGCAATTAAGGGTAAGAAAATTCCTAATGAATTGTATAAGGATGGTGAAAATTTTTCAACCACAATTTCTACAAGTTGAACCATGGTTGCAATCGTTGCAATAAACATGATGAACGATAAGAAACTAAGGTCGTACTCTGCAAATTCTGGACCTAACCAAACGAGTGCACCGGGTTGTAATAAATATTGGTCTAACAACCAGTTTAAAGGCACGGTGATGGCCAATACAAAAATAACGGCGGCTCCTAATCCAACAGCAGTTGCTACTTTTTTAGAGACGGCTAAATATGAGCACATGCCCAAGAAAACCGCAAACACCATATTATCAATAAAAATGGACTTAAAAAATAATTCGATATGTTCTATCATTGTCTGTTATTTTAAATTCTTACTAGAGAAATTAATGTTCAATTAGAGATGTGTTTCTACTACGTTGTACCCAAATAATGAGGCCTACAATAATCAAAGCCATTGGAGGCATGAGCATAAATCCATTGTTTTCATAGCCAGTAGAGTAAAGTCCAGTTTTTTCGATTGGATCACCAAGAACTGGAATTCCAAAAAGAGTTCCTGATCCTAAAAGTTCTCTAAAAAACCCAACAATAATCAGGATCACTGCATATCCAAGAGCATTTCCTATCCCATCTAAAAAGGCTTTCC
>CALSOZ010000008.1 GCA_943788095.1 uncultured Flavobacteriaceae bacterium
TATGCAGTTAAATCATTACACTTCTAAGTTTAAAAAACAACCGTTTCCAATTGTTTTAATAAGTGACAATGTAACACATGCAGCCAATTTGGGCAGCTTGTTTCGAACCGCCGATGCCTTTGGTATTGAACATTTAGTGCTTGGTGGTAATCCTATTGAATTGGGACGAAAATTCACCAAAACATCCCGAGCAACTGAACAATCGGTTTCGTTTGAACAGCTTGAAACGCTTTCAGAGAAAATTCAAGAATTAAAGGCTCAAAACTATACCCTTATTGCTCTTGAAATTACAGAAAATAGCATTCCAATTTCGGATTTAAAATTAGATAAAAACTCTAAAATTGCATTTATTATTGGAGATGAAAATCATGGAGTTTCAGACGCTATTCTAAAACAATGCAATGTTATTGTACACATTGAAATGTATGGACAAAACAGCAGTATGAACGTGGTACAAGCGACCAGCATAGCGCTCTATGAATTCACTAAAAAATTATCAAAACAGCTTAGTCTCAGGTGAATAAAATGCTTCTAAATACCGAGATACAAGAGTTTATAACTACCCATTTAAACTCAAATATTCATGAATTAATTCTAAAAGGGAGTCCCTTTGAAGGCCTTGACATTAAGGAACTCATCGAGCAAATTGAAGCGAAAAAAAAGTGTGAAGCAAAACTAAACACTTGGTTTGACACGCCTGGCATCTATTTTCCTAACAAATTAAACATAGAACAAACCTCATCCGAAACTGCAGCGCAGATTAAAAGTGGATTTATCCAAGGAGAATCTATTGTGGATTTAACGGGTGGATTTGGAGTGGATAGTTATTACTTTTCAAAACGATTTAAGACGGTAATTCATTGTGAAATGGATGCGAAATTGGCCCAAATTGCAGCGCATAATTTAAATGTTTTAGGTGCTAAAAACATCACAACACTCGCCAAAGACGGTCTTGAATTTTTAAAAAGCTGTTCCGATACTTTCGATTGGATATACATCGATCCCTCAAGACGGGATGCACAAAAAAATAAAAAATTCTTAATTGAAGATTGCAGCCCAAATGTAATAACCAATCAGGATTTGTTTTTAAAATATGCCAAAAATGTGCTTATCAAAATGTCGCCAATGCTCGATATTAGCGTTGGAATCACAGCCTTGAAGCATGTGAAAACTGTTTATATTGTGGCGGTAAAAAACGAGGTGAAGGAGTTGTTATTTCATCAGGAAAAAAACTTTAAAGATCTTGCGACCATTCACACCATTAACCGCCACCCTAAGGGCGATGAACTCTTTTCTTTTGAACTCTCTACGGAAGGCCAAGCTGCAGCCACATTTAGCACCCCAAAAACCTATCTGTATGAACCAAATGCAGCTGTGATGAAGTCTGGAGCCTTTAAATTAATTTCGCAAAAATTTAAGTTGAATAAACTTGACCAGCACACGCATTTATATACGAGTGATGACAAGATCGCGAAATTTCCAGGGAAAGTCTATGAGATTTCTAATTCATACCTCTATCAAAAAAAGTCTTTGAAAAAAGCCATTGGCGGCTCTGAAAGCCAATGTAAAAACACGGAATTTCTCAGAAAAAACGGAAACTCTCAAAACCCATTTTAAACTCACCGATGGTGGAGATTTGTATTTGTTTTTTACGACTTCGAATGATAAAAAAATTGTTGTAGAAGGTCGGTTAAACACCTTTTGAAACCTCCAAGGATCGTAACCCTTCAAACACCACAATACTCACTGCATTGGCTAAATTCAAGCTTCTCACATGCGGGCTGAGAATGGGTATTTTAAATAATTTATCTGAGTTATCAGCGACTAAGTCTTTTGGTAATCCAACGGACTCTTTTCCAAATACAAAAAACAAGTCGTCTTTGTAATCAATTGAAACATAACTCTTTTTTGCAGTACTGGACAAAAAGACCATGTCCTTGTTTTTATTCATGGCTAAAAATTCATCCAAGCTCTCGTAAATTTTGACTGTAATGTGCTTCCAGTAATCCAGTCCAGCTCTTTTGAGGCGGGCATCCATCCGTATAGTCAATAGAAACATAGCTTTGCTCGGCAGCACTCGATAGAAAAACCATCGCCTTATCCTTATTGATGTCTAAAAAAGACTCTAAATTATCATAAATTTTTACAGTGATATGTTTCCAGTAATCGAGTCCAGCTCTTTTGAGTCGGGCGTCACTTAATTCAAACCCAAAAGGTTTTACTAAATGCAAAACGGATCCAGACGCCAAGCTCAACCTGCCAATATTACCCGTATTATTTGGGATTTCTGGTTCTACAAGTACGATGTTAAATGTCATTATTTGTATTAGTTTGGTTTATGTTGATAACACTGATAATCACTAGAATCGGACACACAATGCTTACATCTTTTTTCAGTAGATCTCGCTATGGCATTACACTGTCTATATTTACACTCAATGGTTTCAATACTTTGAATTAGAATCGTTTGATTGTCTTCAATAGACAGAAAAGACATGGTCGTTAAAGCGATTAATACAATAAAAAATATTTTTTTCATGATGTTTGGGGTTTCAATAAATGTAGTGATTGTATTCTTAATTCATTGACATCCCATGAAGAAATATTTCCATTAAATTCCGTTCTATATATAAACACTTTAGACAGACTCGTCACATTACTCATATCCCAATCGGATATGGCACCATATTCACTGTCGCTACACATCCCGTTAATCGGGTCAACATGCATGATTCTGATTTTGGTTCTTGTTATACAGTCAAAAAATATGAGAGTAAAAAACATGAAGATGAAAATGGTTGGAAACACCAACCCATTATTTTAAAACCTTTATCGACAGATAGCACATATGAAAAGATAGTTTTAGAAGATGAAGATACGTCAACGTTTAAAGTATTAGGAACCTTTGAATGCGTATTAGAATAAAAACGAAAACGCAACAACGATATGTATAGTATACTTTTGTGCTAACTGCATTAACTAGCCGAACTAATAGATTTAATCCTACTCATGTTAACAAATGGGCAGTTTAAAGTGAAATAAAGAAGACCACAAATTAAGTCATACAATTGGTAAACAAGTATTAAAACTATTAGAGGAAGAATGGTAGCATATAACACAACGAATTAAGCACTGAAACGTCTGTAATGTAGATTTCTCTACCATGTTTAGGGTGAAATACAAAAACCCTAAGGAATGGGTGTTTGTGCGCAAGAAGTGTTTACTAGATGTTAAAAAAGACAACCCTACTTACATATATGGGGGGGACTTGGAAAAAATAATAGTTTACGATCGAATCGAATCGTTAATTAATTAATCACCATCCTTTGAATCTTAAGAACCTCTAATGAATACAAACAAAAAAACCTTACTATTTCTAGTAAGGCTTTAAGTGATCGCACTAGGATTCGAACCTAGGACCGCCTCCTTAGAAGGGAGGTGCTCTATCCAGCTGAGCTATGCGACCATTATTTGCGGTGGTCACGCTCGAGCGTGACGACCTCTGTGTCGGGGTGGTCACGCTGCGAGCGTGACGACCTCTGTGTCGGGGTGGCAGGATTCGAACCTGCGGCCTCCACGTCCCAAACGTGGCGCGATAACCGGGCTACGCTACACCCCGAATTGATTATCTAAATATCTTTTTGCAACTCTCTTTTTGATTTTACCCTCCAAAAGTAATGCTTCACTCCTTGTATGAACTTATGCTCAGCATATCTTTATACTAGAGCGGTGCAAATATAAGCAGCTCAACCAAACAAACCAATATTATTTTGCACAATTTTAGAAGGGTTGTAATGTTAAAAATGACAGGAAATAATTGATAAAAAATAGCTTGCAACTTCTTGAGAAACTAGGGGTCTCATCTATTAACTATCGTCTAAAAAAAGATTCTCAGAATTTTAACTGTTCATTTTTATCCCAAAGTCCCCAATAGGCTCCAACATCGCCTTCGGCGCCAACTTTCCAAGATTCATCAAAAGAGGAGAAATAAAAGAACTCGACATTATTGTTTTCAGCCCATTCATGGGTATTTATGAAATAGTTCATCGCATTTTCTCGAGAGGCAAAAGCCCCTCTTAAACTACCACCTTCGCTTGGCCAACCCGTTTCTGTAATAATTACTTTTTTCCCTTGCCCCGCTTCGGTGGCTTGGTCAAACATTTTATTCATATGTGCTATTGAATAATGAATTGGGCAGCCTTCCCAATACGGATAGCAATTTGCTAAAATCACATCGCATGCTTCAGTGATTTTTGGTCGGTGTAAAAATTCATAATACGCATCAACATACCCAACTGGAATACCAGGTAACGCTTTTTTGACTCTATAGATATACTCTAACAACTGTTCTTCTGTAAGATCTTCTCGGTACATGACTTCATTACCTACAGCCGCAATGTCTACAAAGCCTTCTTTCGCTAATTTAATCAAAGCTTCAATTTCTTCTTCATTTTTTTCTAAATCGTCGCCGAGCCAAGCACCCACCAATGTTTTAATGCCATGTTTATGAGCAACACGGGGGATGTGTTCATTTCCTTCAATACACGAAAAGGAACGCACCCATTTGGTGTGAGGCTTTATGATTTGCATCCGTCGATCTACTTGAGCTTCTGAAATTTCATTTCCAGGGCCTTGACCATCTTCATACATACTAAAACACAACCCATGCATCCCATTATTCAACGTGTTTCGCCATCGTTCTTCTAAACGAATTTCGGGTTGTTTAGGAACTTCAACGACTGACTTTTTGGGGTGTTCAATTTGTTTTGGTGAAAATTTTCGACCTTCTCTGAATGACATTTATGTGTAATTTAATGGTTAAAATTTTAAATCTTCGTTGGTATCCCAAAGTCCCCATCGGGCTCCAACATCACCCTCGTGATGTACTTTCCAGGATTCATCAAAAGAAGAAAAATAAAATAGTGGCACTTCATTTTGTTGCGCCCAATTGGTTGTATTTATAAAATATTTCATCGCATTAATTTCAGAAGGCTGCGCATCTTTCGTGCTCTCTCCTTGGTTTGGCCACCCAGTTTCTGAAATAATGACTTGTTTTCCATTCGCCGCTTTTTGAGTCACCGCATACATTTGTTTTAGATACGTTGCCGATTGCTCAATACTACAGCCTTCCCAAAATGGATAACAGTTCACTAAAATAACATCGCAAGCATCAATAAGTTGAGGCCGCTCAATAAACTGATAATAGGCATCCACATAAGTCACAGGAACTCCCGGAATCGCTTGTTTCACACGATGGATATATTCAAGTAGTTCATTTTCTGTTAATTCTTCGCGCATTAAGGTTTCATTTCCTACCACTGCTATATCAACCAAACCAGATTTGGCAAGATTGATTAAAGCGTTGATTTCTTTTTCGTTTTGATCTTTATCACCACTGATCCAAGCACCCACCATTGTTTTTAAGTCTTTGTCATGGGCGATTTTTGGCGTGAGCTCGTTTCCTTCTGTACAGGAGAATGAACGCACCCATTGAGTGTAAGGTGCAATGACATCCATACGTTGACTGATTTGTGGTTCAGATAATTGATCCCCAATATTTTGCCCTTCTAAATAGGGACTAAAACACAGCCCATGAAGACCCTTATTTAAATGGGTTGAAAACAAGGCTTTAATGTCAGCATCCGTTTTGGATGTGAAATCAATCTCTGTTGAGCTGTCAATTTGGAGGCCTGAATCTACAAAAGACCTTAATTTATCGGTTTGATAAAAAGAGGTTGGGTTTTGTGATAAATTGTTGCGTTTATCTAATTCAGCTCGAACGATTCCAGCACTTTCTTCTGTAACGCTATAATTGCGCATCACAAGCATGGCTATGACCGTTCCAAGAATTGGAATCCCTGAAAACGATAATCGCAATCCATCGATAGCCCCTTCTGGTTGAACAGTAACTCCTGAGTCAAATCCTACTGAACTCATAATAACGCCGCTTAATCCTCCAGCAATAGCAAAACCAAATTTTACCATCCACCAGTAGATCGCACCAAAGGTACCTTCTCTTCTCAATCCCGTCTTAAGTTCATCTAGATCAATCACATCTGCTGTCATAGACATCATTAATACAAATAAACTTCCGATACCAAAGGAGAAAAATGGGAGAGCAAAAATGAACATATAAGGTTTACCTGGAATAAAGAGAAACCATAACATTATATACCCTAGAACAGAAATTCCCTGTGATATCAAAAAGGCTTTCTTTTTACCCATATTTTTTGACATACGCGTCACGATCGGAATAACCAAAAAAGTAGTTCCAAGGGCTCCTAAACACCCAAATAGCGTTGGCCATATCCCGGCAGCACCAGCGTCCCCATCAAATAAATGATAAACAATAATAAAGAATGAAAATGATGCAATCGTCATAAAGGCGTTATACACTAAAAAAGTAGCGATACATAGTTTTCTAAATGGTTTCATTTTAAAAGCACTTGAAAAACCAGAACCTATTTCTTTTAAACTATTTCCAATATTTTTTAAATTGAGAGGAGAATAGTCTTCATTTAATGTGGATTTACTTTTAATAAATATACCAGGAACAAGAGCGCAAATTGTAAAAACGATACCGACCCAAAAAGCAAGGGATCGAGTCGCAACTTCTGCCGATTCAAACCAAGATGGATCATACATAATCACCCAAAACCAGGGTGCGATCACCCATGCCCATTGGCCAATCCATTGAGCAGTTGCCATAATACTCGTACGCTCATGAAAATCATTACTCATCTCATACCCCATTGCGACATAAGGCACACTAAAAATGGTAAGCCCTAAGTAAAATACAAACGACCAAATCATGAAGTAAACAAAATTATAATCGACACCATTCTCTCTAAAGAGTTGCCACATAATGATAAATGCAATTCCCATCATAAGACCACCAAGAATTACATATTGTCGACGTCTACCCCATCGTGATTTTGTGTTATCAGATATAAAACCCATGATTGGGTCCGTAAAACAATCAAATATTCTTGGGAAAAAATAAATAACACCCCACATCCAACCTGGAAATCCTAAATCTTGGACTAATACCACCATAAAGATTCCCAATGCAGCTGGAAACATTTGATTGGCAAGCATGCCTATACCGAAGGCTATTTTTTGGCCGAATGGAACTTTTTCTGAATGTATAGACATGATAAAATGGTTTTAGTTAGTGAGTAGTATGGTTTGTATCGCTTGTGGTTGTATGGATATTGATTTTGAAGCGGCTCCCAAGGAAAGCTCAAAAGTTTTTAAATTTTCTCCTTCATTAAAAATAATCACTGCAATCGATCCATCAGGATTTTTAGCAGCTGTTACCATTAAAGAAGCATCTGTATTTTTGACATCAATGATTTGAGCCCCAGGACGCATGTATTTACTAAAATGTGCCATTGTGTAATATAAAGGCGTGAAATAGACTTCATCGTTATCTGGATCTACGATTACGGGAGCGACGCACCAGTTTTTAAACCAGTTTGGACCGCCTTGTCTATCGAGCACCATGTTCCAATCGACCCATCCATCGACCCAATTGTTTAGGCAACCAATGATATCTCTTGCATAGCGATTGACAGGCGCATATTTAGGGTGTAAATGTTTGTCTTGTGGCGGCGCCCAATCCCAGCCCCAATCTGTGGATTCTTTTTTCCAATACCAAGCATCATCTTGCCATTTAGGAATTTCTGAATCTACACAGCCTTCCGTTTCGATCAGATATTTATTGGGTGCTTTTTTGTGTGCATACTGCAAAGCTTCTGGGAGATAATCAAAGGTACTTTCGTACCAATGAATGGCTGTCCCATCAAAATACTTTGATGAAGCTTCGTCCTTAAACATTGAATCGACCCAATCCTTTAGACCCGCTCTATTTTGATCGTATCCAAGTATTTTGGTTGCTCCATTTCCATTGGCTTCAAGTGTGGGACCTAAATGATTTTGTACGAAATCGGTTTCTTCTTCTGGCGAAAAGTGCATGCTCTCCCAGTTGTTACCATTTCCATGCGGCTCATTTACTGGTGTTAACCCCCAAATATCAATGCCTTCCGCTTTATAGGCATCTAAATATTTTGAGAAAAACAAAGCGAAAGTACCGTAGTGTTCATCTACTAATTTTCCGCCTACATATTTATTATTGTCTTTCATCCAAGGCGGTGCCGTCCATGGCGACGCTATAATTTTAAAACCATCTTCAGAGACCATCATCGCCTCTTTGATCATCGGAATTAAATCGGCTTCATCTTCTTCGATGCTAAAATGTTTTAACTCCAAATCATCTGCAATTGGCGCATAGGTGTAATTTGATAATGAAAAATCACAGGAACTAATGTGCGTTCGCGTCAATGAATAATTTGCCCCTTTTTTACTAAAATAAGCATCGAGTATTAGGGCTCTATTTTTTTTACTCAAACGATTTAGTAAATAGGCCGAAGATTCAGTGAATGAGCCCCCAAAACCAGTAATTGTTTGGTAGGTCTTATCTGGAAAAAGCCCTATTTCAGAGGCATTTTCAGACGTGCTAAATTCTGAGATTTCAGTTAATTTATTACCACTCGCAGACGTTTCATACACGGTGACTTGTAAGGGTTGTTTGGATGTACATGCTGTGAGCATTCCTACTATAATTAAAAGGTGATATATTTTTATACGATTCATATTATTGGTTCATTATAATTTCATTTTTCAAAGGCGGTAATTCGACCTCAAGTAATAAGGCTTCCTTATTGCCATTATAGGTTTTTGTGATCGGATTTCCATTACGCGTCAATCCATCAAAAACCCCTTTATCGACTAAATCCCATAGGGCATATTTGGCTTTTCCATCGACGGTAAATAAGCCAAAATAGTTTTCAGAACCTCCAATGTTTTGAGCATCTTTCCAAGGTTCATCAAAAGCTTCAAAATAGAAACATGACCTTTTGGTTTCATCAGACCATACTCTCATATTGTGGTAATAAATGGCTTCCTTGTATTCATCCGTTGCTTTGGAGCCGTTAGAGCCATATTGTCGGTTTGAAGCACTTGCCCATCCAGTTTCTCCAACATGAATTGGTTTATCAATTCCCAAACGTTTCATATAACTCGCCACACTATCAATTTGTGAAGCGGCATAGTCCGTGGCACGATTCATTGCGACCTCAATTCGTTTTAAACTTGACAATTCTGTCTCATTTCCAAAAACACCCCAGAAAACAGGATTGTAATGCGTATCGTGCATTGGGTAGGTATGCGCTGAGACATAATCCACAGCTGCCATTAGTTTTTCAAGAGCTTCGACGTGGTATTGAGACTCAGCTCCACCCCAAGACGCAAAATTATCGGAGCTTGTGATCCAAAGGTCTTTAGAAAGGTCACCCGTTGTTTTTAAGTCTTGTAAGTGCATGACCCATTTTAAAATAACATCGGGTTGCACAAAATAGGACGCTGCCCATTTGACCATGGCTTCATTTCCAACTGAAATGACTTTAACAACTTCAGGATACTCATTTGCCAAAGCAATTGCACGTGCAATTTCGGCGGCATTGTGTTCACTCTCTTGATGGTGGTCCAAAGGCTGATCAGTCCATGCATTTTTACAATCAATCCAAGTTCCCAACATCACATACATTTCAAAACCAGGTGTTTCCTTTTTTAATTCTCGAATTGCCTTTAGCATATTTGAAGCCTGCGCCAATTGAACATTATAGGTTCGTAAGATTCTGATATTCATCGCATGAAGAATTCTCATATCTTCCTTTAGCTCTTCAATAGTGGGTTGAATATCTCTAGACGATTTTCGATACCCTCCATAAGAGATTGCCAAATAGTTTGAATTTCCTAATATATCTTTAGCTGTCACTTCTTTTTGAGATTGTTGGTTGGTTGTGCTTTGTTTTGATTGCTTGTTTTTACAAGACACC
>CALSOZ010000009.1 GCA_943788095.1 uncultured Flavobacteriaceae bacterium
CATAGATTATCACAATCATTTGTCGGCTCAACAAATTGCAGAAAACAAACCAGTAAATAACATAACCAATGCTTGGTTGAGTGAAGATCATTATAAATGGCGGGGAATGCGTGCCAATGGAGTTGAAGAAAACTTTATTTCCGGAGATGCTTCTAAAGAAAAAAAGTTTATGAAATGGGCAGAAACAGTTCCTAACACCTTAAGAAATCCATTATTTCACTGGACACAGTTAGAGTTGAAGCGTTATTTTAATATTGATGAAATATTACAACCCAATAATGCTTTGGAGATTTATTCAAAAACGAATAGGGTTTTAGAAACAAAGACACCTGCCCAATTGTTAGAGCAGATGAAGGTTGAAGTAATCTGCACAACAGATGATCCCACAGATGACTTAAGATATCATAAACAAATAGCAAAGGCTAGATTTTTCACAAAAGTTTACCCCACCTTCAGACCGGATAACTTGTTTTTTATTGGAGAACAAAAATTTGATACCTATTTAGGAAAACTTGAAGATTGTGTCAATTTCTCTATCAGTAATTATTCAAATCTTTTAAAAGCCATTGATAACAGAATAGATTTCTTCCATGAAAATGGCTGTAAACTATCAGATTACGGAATTAGTGGTGTTTTTTCTTTCGTGGATTTTAATGACGATGAAATACAATCGGTTTTTGATAAAAACCTAAGGGGAGTAAAACTGACAGAACTTGAAATACAACAATACAGGTCAAGTCTTTTAATGCATTTAAGCAAAAAGTATCACGAAAAAGGTTGGGTGCAACAATTTCATTTAGGAGTCATAAGAAACAATAATGATCGATTAAATGAACTTGTTGGTGCTGATGCTGGCTGTGACTCTATAGCAGATTATCCAATTATTGAATCATTGTCGAAGTTTTTAAATGCTTTGGATCGTACAGATCAATTGGCAAAAACCATTACCTACAATTTAAATCCAGCACAGAACGAAGTTTTTGCAACCATGATGGGAAATTTTAATACCGGAGGTGTTTCCGGTAAAATGCAATGGGGCGCTGCTTGGTGGTTTTTAGACCAAAAAGACGGTATTGAAAAACAACTCAATGTACTTTCAAATATGGGATTACTAAGTAAGTTTATAGGAATGCTCACAGACAGTAGAAGCTTTTTGTCTTTTCCAAGGCACGAATACTTTAGAAGAATATTGTGTGATTTGATGGCAGAAGACATTAGAAAAGGGTTGGTCCCCAATGACATTTCTTTTATTGGGAAAATGATCGAAAACATCTGTTATAACAATGCCGTCAATTATTTTCAATTTAATAATTACAAATAAATTTTCATGAACAAGAAGCAAGAAATAGGTAACTATCGCTATAGAATATTAGGACTTTTGATGTTTGCAACAACTATCAACTATTTTGATCGAAGTCTTATAGGTGTGATGGCGCCAACATTAGAAAAAATGTTTGAATGGACCAATAGTGATTATGCTAATATTATGATTTCTTTTAAAGTAGCCTATGCAATTGGACTTTTGACAATGGGTGGTATTATAGATCGCATAGGGACTAAAAAAGGATATACATTATCCATTGTAATCTGGAGTGTTTTTGGAATGTTACATGCATTGGTGCGTCCTGGGTTTAGTGTGATTGGGTTTGCTGCTGCACGATTTGGATTAGGAATTGGAGAGGCTGGAAGTTTTCCAGCTGCAATAAAAACTACTGCTGAATGGTTTCCAAAAAAAGATCGTGCTTTTGCAACAGGCCTTTTTAATGCTGCAACAAGTATTGGGGCTATTGCTGCTCCATTCGTAATTGGATGGATTGTTCACGAAAACGGTAAAAACTGGCAAATTCCATTTTTAATTACTGGAGTCTTAAGTACAATTTGGGTTGTTTTATGGCTTAGAACCTATAAAAAACCTGAAGTTCATCCAAATGTAACTAAAGAGGAGCTAGCGTATATTCAAGAAGATTTAGAAGTGGAAAATGAAGAAAAACTCCCATGGAAAAGTGTTCTTAACAAACGTCAGACTTGGGCTTTTTCTATAGCGAAAATTACAGATGCAGTATGGTGGTTTTATCTTTTTTGGGGAGCTAAATTCTTAGCAGACTCCTTTGGGGTGAACATTAAAAACATTGCCTTACCCTTTTTTATTATTTATATTTTGGCAGATGTTGGAAGTGTTTGGGGGGGGTATCTCTCAGGCGCTTTCATACGAAAAGGATGGACCGTCAATAAGGCCAGGAAAAGAACATTATTGATTTGTGCATTAATTATACTGCCGGTTAGTTTTGTGGCCTTTACAGAAAGTAAATGGGTAGCTGTTTTCCTTATAGGTCTTGCTGCGGCAGGTCATCAGGCTTGGTCTGCTAATGTATTTACATTAGTTTCTGACGTATTCCCTAAAAAGGCAATAGCCTCTGTAGTTGGTATAGGTGGTATGGTTGGCATGATAGCTGGTATTCTTGCAGACTTGGTATTGGGGTCGGTTTTAGATTCAGCGGGTAATAGTGGCTACTTCTGGGCATTTCTTATAGCCGGATCATCATATATCATAGTCTTAGGTATAGTGCATGCATTAATGCCGAAAATGATTCCTTTAGATGAGAATTTAAAACCTGTAAACAATTAAATATAATTTAAGTTGTTAATTAAATACTATTAAACAAATGGAAAAAGTAGTCACATTTGGTGAAATCATGTTGCGCTTAGCGCCCCCTGGATATTTGCGTTTCTCTCAAACCAATTCTTTCGATGTCATCTATGGTGGTGGCGAGTCCAACGTAGCGGTATCGCTTGCCAACTATGGCGTTCCTGTACGTTATGTCACGCGTGTTCCTAGAAACGATATTGGAGAATGTGCGCTTATGGAAATGCGAAAGCGTGGTGTTGAAACTGATTTTATGCTTCGTGGAGGAGACCGTTTGGGGATTTATTTTCTAGAGACAGGTGCTGTAAGTCGGGGCAGTAAAGTGGTATATGACAGAGCTCATTCGGCCATGTCTGAGATTGAGCCCGGAATGGTGGATTGGGACAAAGCCTTTGAGGGCGTGGAATGGTTCCATTGGACAGGGATTACGCCGGCCATTTCACAATCTGCAGCAGATGCTTGTCTTGAAGCAGTGAAGATCGCTAGTGAAAAAGGAATTACGATTTCTACGGACTTGAACTACCGTGCCAAGCTTTGGAAGTATTGCGACGATGCGCACCGTGAAAAAATCATGACAGAGCTTACCTCCTTCTGCGACATTGTATTGGGTAATGAAGAAGATGCGGAGATGCACTTTGGCATAAAGCCCGAAGGCTTAACAGTACAAACGCAAGGTCATGATGTAAAAGCAGAAGCTTTTTTGTCTGTGTGCAAGCAAATGATGGAGAAGTTCCCAAAGGCTAAAAAAGTAATAACAACCCTTCGCGGTTCAATATCGGCATCACACAATACATGGGCTGGGGTGTTATATGATGGAAAGACCATGTATGACTCCACGCAGTATCAAATCACAGACATTGTAGACCGTGTAGGTGGTGGCGACTCGTTTATGGGTGGTCTTATTTATGGACTACTAAAATATCCAGACAACGACCAACATGCACTGGACTTTGCTGTGGCAGCATCATGCTTGAAGCACACCATAAAAGGCGATGCCAACCTTGTGACAGTTGCAGAAGTAGAAAAACTCATGGGTGGCGACGCATCAGGTCGTGTAGCCCGATAAAACAAAAGATATGGCACAGTTTACAAGAATAGAAGTAGCACAAACGATGAAAGAGAGCGGCATGGTGCCCCTTTTCTTCCACAGCGATGTATCAGTAGCTAAAAAGGTGCTCAAAGCCTGTTATGACGGCGGTGCACGCTTAATGGAGTTTACCAACCGTGGTGATTTTGCTCTTGAGGTATTTACAGCGCTTACCAAATATGCCGTGAAAGAACTCCCTGGGATGATTATGGGTGTAGGCTCGGTTACAGATGCAGCTGCTGCATCCGCTTATATGCTTAACGGCGCAAATTTTGTAGTAACGCCTGTATTCAGAGAAGACATTGCGATTGTTTGCAACCGCAGAAAAGTGCTTTGGTCTCCAGGATGTGGCTCACTAACGGAGATTGCAAAGGCTGAAGAAATGGGCGCAGAAATTGTAAAGTTATTTCCCGGTAGCACTTATGGACCTAGCTTTGTCAAAGGAGTGCTAGCACCCCAACCATGGACCAGTATCATGCCAACAGGTGGCGTATCACCAACTGAAGAAAACCTCAAAAGCTGGTTTGAAGCTGGTGTTACTTGCGTTGGGATGGGCTCAAAACTCATGGCTAAACATACCGATGGTTCTTTTGATTATAATAAAATTGAACAACAGACTAAAAAAACATTGCTACTTATATCTTCTTTTCGAAAATAATCGATTAGGGTTCATGTTTGGTTTTGTTTATTCAAATCATCTTCAAAAGAGTTCGATTTTACTCCCTTATCTTCTTAATAAATTGCAAATTTTGTTTTGAATAAAGGTCAATAGAGTCTATAAGCGAACCCTCAACCCATAAAGTTGTGGGTTAATTTTTAACCTAAAATGAGTTTCAAAAATTAAATTGAGTTCTGCCATAAAGTTCGAACTTTTATAAGTTTGGGTCACTAAATCGGAGAATTGATTCACAGGAATTGGTTCTCCATTTTTAATATTTGAAATTTCCTTCGATAATATTGGTATTGAGCCAAAAATAGCGTTCACTTTTGGGGTTCGAACTCGGTCGTTTGACTTGTCGTAACCCAGACCGGATGGAAACACTAAATTTTGAAGTTTTTGTTTTTGTTTTAAATCCCCTTCAGTCCAAATCTTCTCAAGAGATGCGGATAAACTAAGCGCTTTATCAATAGCCAATTCAAGGTTCGAACTATTTAATGTTGGATTTTCAATTTTTGACTGTAATTCTTCTTTTTGAGTTTCATACTTGTCTTTAAACTTTTTGTAAATAGCGCTGTCTAATTCACCAAGGGCGTAACGCTCTTCTATTGATTCTATTTTAGTATTTAGCTTAAATGGTGCTGCTTATACAATTGGATTGTCAGTAATGGTTTGGGAAACATTAGCTGCTATTGCTATGGTGGTTACGGCTGTAATTATTGTTGCAGGGGTGACTGCCTGGACTGTTAAAACTATATTTACCCGATTTGGTAAAAGTTGTTTGATGGCCAAAAAAGATTTACATCAAGCGATCTTCCGATTTCACAACCTAACTCATTTTTATAAAACTTTAAGGTTTCAGAAATATTTAAACACGGCAAAGAGAGATGAGAAATTGTATTCATAATGTTGTTCAATTAATTTATGTGAGGTCAAAATCATAGTTAGGGTCAATCTCTTTATCTTCTTCAATAAATTCTGAATCTTCATTAAGTTCAGATTGCTCATCTTCAAATTCTTGAATAATTTGATTCATTTTTTTACCTATTCTAATCAAATACACTGTATCAGTACTTTTCAATTCTACTGCTTGAATTGTTTCTCCAGTACCATTTTTAAACTCTATTATATCATTATCACCATAGCCATCGGGGTATCTTTCTACAAAAAGGTTTAGAATCTTTGGGCTTAATTTGTCAAAACCAACAATAATTCGTTTCATTTTTTAAAAGTTTAAAATATATGCAAAAACTAAGGGCGCCACAATCGTTGCGTCACTTTCTATTATGAATTTTGGAGTATCAATATCGAGTTTACCCCAGGTAATTTTTTCGTTTGGATCAGCTCCAGAATAGGAGCCATAGCTTGTTGTAGAGTCGCTAATCTGGCAAAAGTAACTCCAAAAAGGAGTGTATTCTTGGCCCATATCTTGGTAGAGCATTGGGACGACACAGATAGGAAAATCTCCTGCTATACCACCTCCTATTTGAAAGAAACCAATACCATGTTCTGAATTTTTAGAGTACCAATCAGCAAGGAAGGTCATGTATTCAATTCCAGATTTCATTGTACTCGCTTTAAGCTCTCCTTTTAATACATATGAAGCAAAAATATTTCCCATTGTGCTATCTTCCCAACCAGGAACAACCATTGGTAAATCCTTTTGAGCCGCAGCGAACACCCAAGAGTCTTTAATTTCAATCTCATAATAATCTTCTAAAACTCCTGATAATAGTAGCTTGTACATAAATTCGTGTGGAAAGTAACGCTCGTTATTATCCTCTGCATTTTTCCAGATTTTAAAGATATGTTTTTGAAGACGTCTAAAAGCCTCTTCTTCTGGAATACAGGTATCTGTTACTCTATTTAGTCCTTTCAACAATAAATCCCATTCGTCCTCTGGTGTTAAATCTCTGTAATTAGGGATACGTTTGTAATGTGAATGTGCGACTAAATTCATTATATCTTCCTCTAAATTTGCACCTGTACAAGAAATAATATGGACTTTATTCTGTCTAATCATTTCAGAAAAAGTTTTTCCAATTTCTGCTGTACTCATAGCGCCAGCCATTGATACTAACATTTTTGAATTGTTGTTTAGTTGGTATTTATAGGCTTTTGCAGCATCTAATAATACTGCTGAATTAAAGTGTAAAAAATGAGTCTCCAAAAATTTGGAAATTGGACCTCTAGAATTTGTCATAGTCATTGTCTTTGAATTTAGATAATTTACTAAATGGAGAATGAAAATTGTCATTAAATTCTTCTTCATACTCTTCCGTCATTTTATTACTTGAAAACTTATAACTGATCATTTTGTAGTATAATTTAGCAGCTAAAAAATCGGGTGCTTTGTTAGTTGAATTTGGACACAATTCTACGATATCGAACCCAACAACATTTTTTTCATTAAATACTTTATTGAGAAACTCTAGTGTTTCGTTCCAAAGTAAGCCACCAGGTTCAGGAGTTCCTGTGCTAGGCATAATAGAGGGGTCTAAAACATCCAAATCAAATGTAATAAAAACGTTTTCTGTCATTTGTTCTATGGCACTATCCATCCAAAAGTCATCCTGTGCTATTTCATGTGCAAAATAGACCTTTTCGAAATCCATGGTAAGCTTTTCAGAAACATCCATAGATCGAATTCCAATTTGTATAAGATTTGTGTTTTGACTCGCTTCATAAACAGCACAAGCATGGTTATATTTCGATCCCTCATATTCCTTTCTCAAATCAGCATGTGCGTCTAGGTGAAGTACAGTTAGGTTATCAAAACTTTCATAAAATGCTCTAATAGCACCAATGGAAATTGAATGCTCTCCTCCAAAAAGGGTTACAAATTTATTGCATTTTATTTGTTTTTTGACTGTTTTATAAACGGCCTCTACCATGGCCACTGGGGAAGAGTTTTCTGTAATAGTATTTAAAATAGAAATTCCATTTTTATAAACTTCACTTTCTGTTTCAATATCATACAATTCCATGTTTTCTGAAGCTTCAATAAAGGCATCAAATCCTTTATCTGCCCCTTTTTGCCAAGTGCTTGTGCCATCAAACGGCACTGGAAGTAATACGATTTTTGCCTTGTCGTATTTTGTAAATTTTTCTGGGATTCCCCCAAATATTTTAGGTGAGCTCATATCCTAAGATGTTTAAAAAATCTTTATTAGTTTGTTGTTCTTTATTTTGAGTAATCTCAAGGGTTTCATTTTTATTTTTAGCGATTAAAATATGTTGGGGAGCTGGAATTAAACAATGTTGTAAACCTCCATATCCTCCAATGTTTTCTTGATAGGCACCAGTGTTAAAAAACCCAATAAAAAGTGGTTTGTCTGGACGATATTTTGGTAAATAGACGGCATTAACATGTTGTTCGCTATTATAATAATCGTCACTGTCGCAAGTCAATCCGCCTAGTAGTATTCGCTCATACGAATCGTTCCATCGGTTGAGGGGAAGCATTATGAAACGTTTATTGATTGCCCATGTATCTGGCAATGTGGTGATGAATGAAGAATTTATTATGTTCCATTTTTCACGATCATTTTGTTGTTTTTGACACAGAACTTCATATATCATACCACCACTTTCACCAACTGTAAAACTTCCAAATTCGGTAAAAATATCTGGAACAGACACACCAGCCTCGGTACAAGTTAGTTGAATTTGATTGATAATCTCTTCAATCAAATATTCATAATCAAAATCAAATGCAAGAGAGTCTTTTATTGGAAATCCGCCACCAATATTCAAACTGTCTAATGTTGGGCATGCTTTTTTTAGGTTGACATAGACCTTTAGGCATTTTATTAATTCGTTCCAGTAATATGAGGTGTCCCTAATTCCTGTATTAATAAAAAAATGTAACATTTTTAATTCAACATAAGGGTTGTTTTTGATTTGTTGATTATAAAAGTCTACGATATTTTTATATCCAATACCCAAACGAGAGGTGTAAAATGCAAATTTTGGTTCCTCTTCAGAAGCAATTCGAATTCCTACTTTGAACTTATGTTTGATTTCATTTGTTAATAGAGGCAATTCCTCATAATTGTCTATAATTGGGATGCAATTTTTATGCCCACCATTTATGAGCTTTGCAATATTAGATATATATTTCTCTCTTTTGAATCCATTACAGATTACAAAGGTGTTGTTTTCAATTTTACCTTCTTTTTTTAATGCTTCAATAATATCTATGTCAAATGCAGAGGAGGTTTCAATGTGAACATCGTTTTTGAGAACTTCATCAAGAACAAACTTGAAATGTGAGCTTTTAGTGCAATAGCAATAGTTATACTTTCCTTTGTAATTGATTTTATTAATTGCGTTGTAAAACCATTGCTTAGCTTTATTAATATTTTCAGAAATTTTAGGTAAATATGTAAACCTTACAGGAGTACCAAATTGATGAACCAATTCCATCAAATTTATATTATGGAACTCAAGGTTATCCCCGTTTAGTGTAAACTCTTGATTTGGAAAATCAAAAGTTTGATTAATAAAATCTTGATATTTTGTTTTCATTGAATTTTAAAATAAAATAGTTACTGTTTGCCGGAATGGGCTAATTTTTAAATAGTAATATTATCAATGAAATTCAAATTCGAATTTGCAATATTAAAAAGCAAATTATATTGTAGAAGAAAAACAAAAAAACGGAAGTTAGCTTTAAATTTCGGGGGTTTAAACGATAAACCAAATCTGGGTTTGACTTCCTAATTCCCAGAGCACCGAACGTAAAAACAGTTATCAATGTGTTCAGCCAAATGATGTATGATGCATCATTTGAAAAGCAAAGTAAAGTTAAAAATCAATACATTGTATCATTTTTTTTAAATATTTCATCAATTTCATAAATAAAGTTCGAACTTTCAAAAGTCTGGGTTATCTACCCAAATCCAACAGATAGTTACCTGTTTGTTCAAGGAAGAGAAAACCCAGTTTCTGTTTCTATTTATAATCTGTTAGGTAAAAAAGTACTATTTGCAAAAAACACCCATAGCGTCGATGTAAAAGAATTATCAAATGGTGTTTATTTTATTCGCATTTCTGATGGATTACATCAAACAATTAAGCGTTTTGTAAAGAACTAGTTCTTGAGATATAGTATCTAATTACGACAATTTAGAGCATTTGAACTTTCAAGATTTTGGACCTTAAAACCTCACTCAAGCTAGTGAGGTTTTGTATGTGAAGTATTTCGATATACTTTTAACTTATAAAAAGTTTATTATGTATTTGTTATTTATAAGTTTAACAAACTCGTTATTTTACTTTTTTAATAGCTTGCCCGTATACAGCTCTGAACCAATGCTGAGTTGCACAAAATACATTCCTGGTGAAAGAAAACCAACATATGTTTGTGCCTCATCTTTAGTACTCAGAACAAGTTTTCCATGAATATCGTATAGGGTTAACGTTCCTAACAATTCAGTGTCCAAAGAAATGAATTCACCGACAGGACTTTGAAAATGAAGTTTTAAAATGGCTCGTTTTTGAGTAGTACTTAAGGTACTTTCTCTTTGGTTGCAATTCTCATAATTGATGGCGCCTTGATGAATATCACGTATGTATTCAATGATGTATTCTGCGGTTGTTTTTTCATAAGTGAATGAAGGCTCTGGAAAATAGTCTTTATATACATTTGAAATATAGTCGTTCAGACTAAAATTTACAACATCAGTGTCTTCTAAAGTAATCCCATCCTTGCTAAACTGTAAAATTTGGTTTTGATCTTTACTGATTTCGAGTGTAGTTGAATAGGAGAAAGAAGATCGGAAAGCGTTTAAAAACGTTCTTAGTTCCGTAATCGTCATTTCAAAAGTATCCAAACTATTGCCAAACGGATCAATAGAGTAAACGTCAAACGGTGTGATATCTCCTTCGTCTAAATTTGCTCTAATTCCTCCCATATTTTGAATCACAAAATCAGCGCCCGTTATGGTTTGCAGCGCATCGGTGTATAGACATGCTGTTTCGTTTCCGGAATGTGGAATTTCAGATTCGCCAATGACTGTATAAAATTCAGGCTGATTATTGTAGTTATCAACTTTGGTTTTCACGGTTTGGTCAAATTCCATTGTGGTATCAGATAAATCGATAAGCTCAAAATTAAAATCAGTTATGGCATTGTTAGTTACGGTAAGAGTTGTTTTTGATACTTTTTCTAAATATTTCCCAGACATCAGCATGTATCCATTTTCATAAAAATACCCATATTCTTGATCGGTATGCCCTCCGATAACCAAATCCACAAATGAATAATTTTCTAAGATTTTACGATCCTTGTAAGAGCCATAGTGTGTCAGCGCTACCAAAAGATCTGCACCATTATCTGTTTTGAGATTTTCATAATTTTGGAAACTGTCGAGTCCTTCAGTAAAAGTCAGTCCTTGGACTTTTTTTGGATGTGTTAAGGGATGCAAGCCAGGGCTTCCAGTCTCTACTACGCCAACAAAAGCAATGGTGAAACCATCTTTTGTAATGAGTTCAAAGCCGTTGACAGTTTCTAATGCACCGCTAGCACCACTTACGTTATCACATACAAAAGGAAATTGAGCTTGTTCAATACGTGCATTCAAAACCTCCTGACCATAATCAAATTCGTGATTTCCAATCACGGAAATGTCTAGTCCACAGTCATTTAATAAATCAATCATTGGGAATCCTTTGTTTTCGTGATAGTCAACTATAGGATTTCCAGAAAAAAGATCTCCAGCACTAACGAAAAAAACTTTACTATTTTGAGCGCGGTCATTATCGATTAACTTTTTTAGTCGAGGAAAATTATCAATACTTCCGTGGGGATCGTTGATGGCATAAATCACCACTGTTTCTTGCGCACTTAAGGCGAAAAACCCTAAAATTCCAATAAGTAATAAAATAGATTGTTTCATTCCACGAAGATACCATAATAACTTGCAAAAAAAAACAATTCCGAAAAGCAATTAAAATGAAAAGTCTTCAACGAATAACTCAATTGGAGTGTGCTCTTTAAATTTTAATGGATACAGTATTTCATATCAAATCATCACTTTTCAAAAGTTGTATAACTTCAGCTTTGTGAGACCATACATCTGCTCTAAAGTCTTTGTTTTTTACAAATAATTTCATGCCTACAAGGCATGTCATAAGCCTTATGTTGAGCTTCACCAGTCTTGTGTACATTCGTCTTGCAATTTTGTTTTTGTTTATGAAAGTATAAATAGTTTTCAAAACAGTTGTAGTCTTCATAGCATCCTTTGTACTAGATTCAAAATAGAGCGCTCTCAACATATAAAAAAGGCGTTGGTATTTTGAAATCCTAAAAGTGTTTGTTTCTGTTTGTTGATGTTCTAAAACAAAACTGTCATAGCAAACCTAGTTGATGCCCTTTATATCCATCAACTTCAACGGAAACTTAAAAATATAATAGATAGAACAGTCCTATTTTATATTAATAGTCCAGTCCCAAATAATGGAATTGTGTTATATAATAAAACCAGTACAGACGCTGTAGCGACTGATTTGTAACTCTACCTACTTAACAACATCTTATGAATCCCCAAAAAACAATAGCAGTTATTGGACTGGGCTATGTGGGCCTTCCACTTGCCTTGGAATTTGCAAAACAATATCCTACAATTGGATTTGATATTAATTTGAAACGTATCAAAGAATTAAAAAAAGTTAAGGACATCACCTTGGAAGTTGATGCTGAGAATTTGTCAACATTGCTGGTGCCCTGTTTAGGGGCATTTGAGCAGCAATCATATGGGTTTTTGCCTACGATTGATCGTATGGATATTTCAGAGGCTAATGTATTTATTATTACTGTTCCAACGCCAACTGATAAAAACAATCGACCCGTATTAACCCCCTTAATAGAGGCGTCTAAAACGATTGCAAATGCACTAAAAAAAGGGGATATAGTAATTTACGAAAGTACCGTTTATCCTGGCGTCACTGAAGACGAATGCGTACCTGTCTTAGAAGCAATAAGTGGTTTACAATTCAATACTGATTTTTTTGTTGGGTACTCTCCAGAACGAATCAACCCTGGAGATAAAGAACGAACCATAACAAAAATTTTAAAAGTAACTTCTGGTTCAACTCCAGAGTCAGCAAAAGATATAGATGATTTATACCAGTCAATTATTAGCGCTGGAACGCATAGGGCACCCAGCATTAAAGTGGCTGAAGCAGCAAAAGTGATCGAAAATGCACAACGTGATATTAATATTGCGTTTGTGAATGAGCTGGCAAAAATATTTAATCTTTTAGAAATTGATACGGCTGCAGTTTTAAAGGCGGCCTCAACAAAATGGAATTTTCTTCCTTTCAAACCCGGACTTGTGGGGGGGCATTGTATCGGAGTTGATCCGTATTACTTGGCACAAAAAGCACAAGAAATTGGCTACCATCCCGAAATAATTTTAGCGGGTCGCCGTTTTAATGATTCAATGGGCGAACATGTAGCCACGGAAGTTTTAAAGTTAGTAGTAAAAAATGATATCAAAGTTAAAGCCGCAAAGGTTTTGATTTTAGGAATTACCTTTAAAGAGAATTGTCCAGACATAAGAAACACCAAAGTTGTGGACGTGATCACACACCTCCAAGGCTATGGAATGGATATAACTATTTATGATCCATGGGCAGATCCTGATGAGGTTCAAGATGTTTTTCAGCTTTGCTCGACCCAAAATTTGCCTGAAGAAACTTTTGATGTAATGGTTTTAACGGTAGCTCACAAAGCGTTTAAAGTATTAGATTTCAATCCATTACTGAACACTACTTCTGTGGTATATGATGTTAAGGGTGTTTTAGGAACGATCGCAGATGCTAAATTATAAATGATGTTTTCAAACTTAAAAAATAAAACAGTTTTAGTAACAGGCGGTGCTGGATTTATTGGTTCAAATCTCTGTGAGGCCTTACTCGAATTAGGCGCCAAGGTGCGTTGTATGAATAATTTATCTACGGGGTTTGTATCTAATATTCAATCTTTTATTGAAAATGATAATTTTCAATTTATGGAAGCCGATATAACGACTTTAGAGGCTTGTCAGCGTGCATGTCATCAAGTCGATTATGTACTTCATCAAGCAGCTTTGGGCTCCGTTCCGCGTTCCCTCAAAGATCCCATTACCACAAATGCCGTTAATGTTGATGGGTTTCTTAATATGTTAGTGGCGGCAAGAGATCAAAACGTAAAACGCTTTGTGTATGCTGCTAGTAGTTCTACTTATGGAGACGCGACGAAACTCCCAAAAATAGAAGACCAAATTGGAGTACCTTTGTCGCCCTATGCAATTACAAAATATGTTAATGAATTATATGCTACAATTTTTAAAACGAGTTATGATTTAGATACTGTCGGATTGCGGTATTTTAATGTGTTTGGAAAAAAACAAGACCCAAAAGGGGCGTATGCGGCTGTAATTCCAAAATTTGTAATACAGCTTTTAAATCATGAATCTCCACGAATTAATGGAGATGGCTCTTTTTCTCGAGATTTCACGTTTATTGATAACGTCATTCAGATGAATTTTTTAGCACTAACAACCAATAATCCTCTGGCTTTAAATCAAATATATAACACAGCAGTAGGAGATCGAACAACTTTAGTACAACTTGTGCATAATTTGAAGAAATATTTATCTAAATTTGACCCAGTGATTGCAAATGTTCAAGTGATTCATGGTCCAGAGCGGTTCGGAGATGTCCCTCACTCTCAAGCTTCTATTGAAAAAGCAATTAAATTATTAAATTACAAACCTACCCATAACTTTGAAAGCAGCCTAAAAAACGCTGTTGAATGGTATTGGGAACGTTTTAAGAATTAACCAAAAATGAGTATAAGTACGATTTGTTGTATTGGAGCTGGGTATGTAGGAGGGCCAACGATGTCCGTTATTGCCCAAAAAAACCCCTCCATTAAAGTTACTGTAGTCGATGTAAATCAAGCTCGTATTGATGCTTGGAATTCAGAAGATTTAGATAAGCTCCCTATTTTTGAACCAGGGTTAGATGCCGTTATTGCTGAAGCACGTGACAGAAATTTATTTTTCTCCACTAATGTCGATAGTGCAATTACTGAAGCCGATATGATTTTTATATCGGTTAATACGCCTACCAAAACCTATGGTGCTGGAAAGGGTATGGCAGCAGATTTGCAATATGTAGAACTTTGTGCACGACAGATTGCCAAGATCGCAACAACTGATAAAATAGTTGTAGAAAAATCAACATTGCCTGTAAAAACAGCTCAAGCCATTAAGGATATCTTAGAAAATACGGGCACAGGAGTGAATTTTGAAATTCTTTCAAATCCAGAGTTTCTGGCAGAAGGCACTGCAATACAAGACTTAGAAGCGCCAGACCGTGTTTTGATTGGCGGTGACCAAACAGAAAATGGACTTAAAGCCATTCAAAATCTAGTCGATATATATGCGACTTGGGTCCCTAAAGATCAGATTATCACCACTAATTTATGGTCATCTGAATTGTCTAAATTGACGGCTAATGCATTTTTAGCACAACGCGTATCTTCAATTAATGCGTTGACGGAGTTATGTGAATCTACAGGGGCTAATATTGATGATGTAGCTAAAGCTATTGGGACAGATTCACGGATCGGTCCAAAATTCTTGAAAGCTTCCGTTGGCTTTGGAGGTTCTTGTTTCCAAAAAGACATTCTAAATTTAGTCTATATATGTAAATCCTTAGGATTAGAGGAAGCTGCCGATTATTGGGAGCAAGTGATTATCATGAATAACCACCAACGCAGTCGTTTTGCAAAACAAATCGTAACGTCCTTATATGGGACTGTAGCTGGAAAGAAAATAGGATTCTTAGGGTGGGCTTTTAAAAAAGATACCAATGACACCAGAGAATCTGCAGCGATTTATATTGCGGATAATCTTATTGAAGAGCAAGCACAAATACAAGTTTTTGATCCGAAAGTAACTGCCACTCAAATGTATTCAGATTTGAATGACTTAAATACCAGAACTGAACTGAAAAATAGTAAATTTTTAGAAGTTCACGATACGCCATATAAGGCTTTAGAAGGCACACACGCAATCGCAGTGATTACCGAGTGGGATGAATTTAAAGCCTATGATTGGCAAAAAATATACGAGGGGATGCTAAAGCCAGCTTTTGTTTTTGATGGACGAAATGTTTTAGATAAAGATCATCTAGAATCTATTGGATTTATATACAACGCTATCGGAAAATAATTTGCTGCCACAAACAATTTTAGTCACAGGTGCAGCAGGTTTTATTGGTTTTCACCTTTGTAAACGCCTTTTGGCACAAGGTCATCGTGTGGTTGGGTTGGATAATATGTCCAATTATGGTGCTGATCTAAAATATGCGAGACTTAAAGTGCTAGGAATACTTCGTTCGCAAGCTGAACATTTTGATACAATTAGTTCAAGTGAAACTCATAATGAGATGTTTCAATTTATGCGTCTAAACCTTCAAGACCGTCAGGCTTTGCCCAAACTTTTTGAAACACATCAATTTGATACCGTATGCAACTTTGCAGCGCAAGCAGGTGTGCGGTACTCTATTGAAAATCCAGAAGCCTATATCGATAGTAATGTCTCTGGATTTCTAAACATTTTAGAATGTTGTCGTCATCACAAAGTACCGCGTTTGGTTTATGCAAGTAGCTCGAGTGTATATGGGAATAATGAGTCCGTTCCTTACGAAGAAACAACCACGGTAGATCAGCCAATTAGCTTGTATGCAGCGACCAAAAAATCGAACGAGTTAATGGCGCATTCCTACAGCCATTTGTATGCTATTGAAACTATTGGATTACGGTTTTTTACGGTTTATGGACCTTGGGGACGTCCCGATATGGCTTTGTTTTTATTCACAGAAGCCATTTTGAACAACCAGCCCATAAAGGTGTTTAATGCTGGAAATCTGTCGCGTGACTTTACTTATATCGATGATGTTATTGATGGAGTTGAAACGATAGTTTTAAAACCTTCCAAAGGAAAAGAGACCTACAAGGTCTATAATATAGGAAATAGTCAGCCCATTTCGCTTTTAGATTTTATCGATACAATTGAAAAATCTACTGGTAAAACAGCGCAACGCATCATGATGCCCATGCAAGCGGGCGACGTTAGCCAGGCTTGGGCTAATGTAGAGCATTTAAAAACAGACTACGACTACCAACCTACTACAACTTTAGACGTTGGAGTGGATGCCTTCGTGAAGTGGTATAAGTCTTATTATTGCAAGTAGCTAAAGCGTATAATAGTAATATAGATTTAGTTTCAATTAAGACCGCATTGAATTTAAAAGTCTTTCTAGTTTAAACGTAAATACTAGTTTTATACATTACTTTGAGAATGCATGAAACTCTGTTTTTCAACGTAATAATTTCTAAATTTTTTTAATTGTCTTATAAAAAGAAAGCACTAACAGGCGTACTTTGGTCTTCAATCCAATCATTTGGGACTCAAAGTGTATCCTTTGTAATTTCAATTGTTTTAGCTAGGCTATTGTTGCCAGAAGAGTTTGGGCTTATTGCGATGATAACTGCATTTCTGTTGGCGAATGGAAATTTTGAGACGCTTATAAATGAAGCTAGGGCAATTTATGATTATATCATTATTGATTTAGCACCAACGATTTTAGTAACGGATACTTTGTTAATTGCCGATCAAGCGGATGCTACAATTTGTGCAGTACGTGCGAACCATACCGATAAAAAACTCATACCATTTTCAGTCAATTTATGTAAAACAGAACGCCTTAAAAATATGAGCTACGTTATTAATGGTGTAAAAGAAAATAGATCGTATGGATATAGTTATAACTACGGATATAACTACGGGTATGGAGAATTATAAAGTTAATGCGAGTTAAGCAGTTGTGATTTGCTTTAGTGTTGTAATGGTGTTTGTAGGTTCAGAACTTTTAAACACAAAACTTCCAGCTACCAATACATCGGCGCCTGCATCTTTAAGGGCTTTAGCATTTGAAGAGGTCACACCACCATCGATTTCTATCAGGGTCGAAGCCCCTTTTGCATTGATTAGTGCTTTGAGTTGTTTTACTTTTTTGTAGGTATTTTCTATAAAACTTTGTCCGCCAAATCCAGGGTTGACGCTCATAATGCATACCAAGTCAATGTCATTAATGATGTCTTCTAGAACAGCAATATTTGTGTGTGGATTCAAGGCCACTCCGGCTTTCATACCCTCAGCTTTTATGGCTTGAAGAGTTCTGTGCAGGTGTGTACATGCTTCGTAATGCACAGTGAGAATATCACTTCCTAAATCGGCAAAGGTTTTGATGTAACGATCAGGATCTACAATCATTAAATGCACATCAATTGTTTTTTTAGCATGTTGTGTTATTGCTTTTAAAACGGGCATTCCAAAAGAAATATTAGGCACAAATACACCATCCATAATATCGATATGAAACCAGTCGGCTTCACTTGAGTTGACCATTTCAATGTCCCTTTGAAGGTTGGCAAAATCAGCGGCTAAAATTGAAGGTGCTATTTTGGTAGTGCTCATGTGTGTCGTATTTGAATTACAAAAATAATATAAAAAATAAACCCCTGCCAATTGGCAGGGGTTTTGTTATTAACCTAAATAGGTTTTTAAAATTTTACTTCTCGAGGTGTGCTTTAAACGTCGAATGGCTTTTTCTTTAATTTGACGCACTCTTTCTCGAGTAAGATCAAAGGTTTCACCAATTTCTTCTAAGGTCATTGGGTGTTGGTTTCCGAGACCAAAATATAAGCGAATGACATCTGCTTCTCTTGGTGTGAGGGTTTCTAAAGCCCGTTCAATTTCTGTACGTAACGATTCATGTAATAAATCTTTATCTGGGTTAGGGGATTCTCCACTGCGTAATACATCGTATAAGTTTGAATCTTCACCTTCAACTAAAGGTGCATCCATGGAGACGTGACGCCCAGAATTTTTCATTGATTCCTTAACATCATTAATAGTCATATCTAATTCCTTGGCAATTTCTTCAGCACTAGGCGGACGTTCATGAGATTGCTCAAGAAACGCATAGGTTTTGTTTATTTTATTGATTGAACCAATTTTATTTAAAGGCAAACGAACAATACGCGATTGTTCTGCCAATGCTTGAAGTATAGATTGCCGAATCCACCATACCGCATAAGAGATAAATTTGAATCCACGAGTTTCATCGAAACGTTGAGCGGCTTTGATTAATCCTAAATTTCCTTCGTTAATTAAATCGGGAAGAGTTAATCCTTGGTTTTGATATTGCTTTGCTACAGAGACCACAAAACGCAAATTGGCTTTAGTTAATTTTTCTAAAGCAATTTGATCACCAGCTTTTATACGCTGTGCTAATTCCACTTCTTCATCAGCAGTAATTAAATCAACTTTTCCAATTTCTTGAAGGTATTTATCTAGGGATGCTGTTTCTCTGTTGGTAACCTGCTTGGTAATTTTTAGCTGTCTCATTTAAAAGTTTTTGATTTAGAAAGGTTAATTGGTTATGTCACTAGGTTATACGAACAATTGGTACGATATGTTACAAAAAAAAACCGTTTTTAAATTTTAAAAACGGTTTTTTTAACTTTTAAACAGTGCTTTTTAAGTAGGGGTACAGCCATTGTTTTGTTTTTAAAAATTCCACGCTTTGTCAAAAACAGTATTG
>CALSOZ010000010.1 GCA_943788095.1 uncultured Flavobacteriaceae bacterium
TAAAATAATCTACAGGGATGTTTTCATAAGAATCACTAAAAACAGAAATTACATTATTAGGGTTTGTAGTCGGAGCTGGTGCTAGTTCAAACTGACCAGAAGCATTTATAGTCAAAGACCCATCTGCTTCTACACCACCCAAACTCGCTGTTATAACAGCTGTACCACTACTAACATCGATGTTTCCAAATTCATTTATAAAAGCAATACTCGGTTCCGAAGATGTAAAGTCAAAGTAACTTGGTGCTACATTGAGTGTTTTATCAATTCCAGTGCCTAAATTGAATGTTTGTGTGAAGCCTGTTAATTCTAAACTAATTCCTGCAAAAACATCTTTAACAACATCTTCACCATTCTCAATAGCGGGTCTTGGTTGTCCGATGGTTCCTAGTTTTTCAAATTTCAATTCATCAATCCAAAAGGTGTATCCAGATCCTCCTGTACTTTGAGTTCCCGCAGAATACCAAAACATTCCTCTTTCATCAAAAAGTTTTGAAGCATCAGGGATTGGAATGACATATTTTTGCCAGTTGGTGCCTAAATTAATTCCAGTATCAGATACTTCATATTTGTTTAATCCAAAGTCTTGACCAAAACCCATGGCTCCAATAGCAACTCCTCTTGATGCTTTCGCCCAAAAGGTTAGGGCATCGAATTCTGTAAGGTCACGACCTGATCCATCCACTATAAAGCTAGCTCCTGCATAATTTCCTGCAGGATCGTTTTCATTTGGCACATCAAATCGCATGGAAGCAGCACTTTCATAGCCTTCGCTTTCGTCAACTGTCCAAGCAGTTTCCTTTGATCCTGTGTATGGCTTGTAAAAATCCTCTCCGAGTCCAATGGGTGAATCTGTAAATATTTCACCTGTTTTAGACTAAGTGTGCAAATTCGATTCTGATCCGTGATATCTCGTTCACAACTCATCATGACTATTAAAAGTAATCCTGAGAGCAGTGTGATTTTTGAATACATAAATTTTATATTTTTCATTTTATAATTTTTTATTTTCCAATATTAATATGTATGTATGTTCTGATTTCCCATTCACTTCCAAATCCAAAGCCAACATTACTAATTGGTGGTATTGGTGGATAGGTGTTTTCTGGTACAAAAGTAGGAGCGTAACGAGGCGAATGTTCATTTAAAGAACGCCATGTACCACGTAAGCCTACTTGGGTATTTGGAAGGATGAACCAATCTGGTTTTCCTAAGGTGGTTGATAGATCTAACATGAACTGTGCAGGATAGGTCAAGTTAAAATCACGGTGATAATCAAAAGGACCCCAGTCATTAAATTTGAACGTATGGGTTATTTTTAATTTATTATAAATCACTCTAACATCGCCTCCCATCCGCTCAATGAGTCGATCGCTGTCTCCATTTGCCTGCGCATTTCCTAGATATAAGTTTGCGATCAAACCAAGGTTTGGTCTCACTTTAGATACAATTCGAGAATGTGCTTCCCATAAATCTTGTGCAGGGGCCGCATTCGGAAAGGCAAAAGAAGTACGATTTGCTAAGAATCCAACCGCGGCATCTTGCGCTGTTGGGTGATGACGGAAAACAAACCCAAGGTTAAATGCAAATTTAGCATCCTCCGCTCGGTCGTTATCCCATTCATACATCCATGTTCCTGGAGTCGGATCGTAAGAAAATAAGAGTTCTCCTGCTGTGGTTTCTCTATTGGATCTTACTGCAAATGGATCGTCTTGAATATTTCTAAGGCGACCAGTTCCTCCGTTTAAATCATTTGGCATAGCACCAACAATTGGCTTTTGCCATAAAAAGTTAGGAGCGATTTGAAAATCTCCAAATGTGTATGCAAACCCAGTTAAAAAGTTATTTTGGTTTCCGCTTCCAGAATCCTTCAATTTCCATCCTGTGAATGTTTGTGTTTGATCGGATCCACCGTTAGCAACTAAGCCCATGCTAGCCCCTTGTGCATACCATTTAAAAGCGCCTTTTTGAAAGGTTAGCTTCGCTTTGGCTCCCCAGTTATCTTTTTCATCGACTTCATCAGTATAAATGATGTAGTTATCAGTTGTTCCTTCTGCAATTTGAAATTCGCGTCCATTTAACGGTTGTCCACCCCAAATACCACCAGCTTCAAAAATAAAATCTCCAAATTTTCTAGCAGTATGCAATGTGACTCTACGTGTTTTTGGAAGTGGTACAGCTATCGAAGTAACAGCTTCTCCAACATCATCAATGTCTTCATGATACACTCCAGTTACATCCCATTTCCCTATTTTAGTTCCATATTTCAATAGGACTGCAGGGTTAGCTCCCCACCAAAGTTGAGATCCAAAAGCGGCTTTTAATCCTTTTAAAGCGCCTTTACCATCTACTTCAATTCCTAAAATTTCTCCATTATAAAGGTCAAGGTTTGGACCATAATTAGCCTCTCTGTATAATCCAAAGAAATCACCTTCGTAACTCCAGTGGTAATGTCCAGTTCTATAAAACCCTCTTAAGTTAAATTCTTTTGCATTCCAATCAAATTCAGCATTGTATATTTTAACTCTGTTTGGATCTGTAATTTCTACATTTCCATCATCTGTATTTACGGATATTGGTCGCCCCGTATTTTCATAAAATATTTCGTCAATTGGGTTATCAGCGACATTTCCCAGAATATTAAAATTAACATTCGCTCTCATATTAGAGTTTGGATTTGCTTCGACTCCAATAAAATACGATTGCATGTGATCAAATCCTAGTTCATTAGGAAATGTGGCTTTTTTCGGGTCCTCTGTATCTGGTGTTGTAAGAAGACTTCCACCTGTATTAAACGTTGTAAACTCAGCTCTCATGTTGCTTAGTTTAATTTTTTCATTACCACCTAAAGCTGCTTTGTCGCCTCTAGCTTGAAGGACAGCGGCCATTAATTCGATGTTTTCAAAATGAGTGTTTAAAAATTCAGGAGTCACACCCTCTTCATAAGGATTTAATTGGTGTGCTTCTTTTAAGGCATAATAGGCCGCTCTTGGATATAAGGTATATAAGCCTCTTACATCGGTTGGTCCTTTAGCACAAATTCCAAACCATTCTTCGTTCATGTTATTTTCTCCAGGCGCAAGATCCAATGAATAGCCTCCATTTGCCCATGATGCATTGTTGTCATGCACTTCTAAGTTTTTAGTTTGTCCAAATTTCCACCAACCGTCACTAAATTGAAATGTGAAACCCCCAATTGCATTTTCTGACTTCCCTAAACCGGCAGCATTCTGGTAAATATCTTTCCAGTTTTCTACCATATAGTAAGCTTGCATCTTTTGATCTTCTGCATTTTTAATCGCATTAAATGAATCCGCACCAAACTCGGTTAACATAATTGGAATCTTCAGTTTTTCTTTAACCGTTTTAAAAGCATCTGTAAAAGAAGAACCTCGATACATATTGGTTCCGAAAACATCAATGTTTTTACATTCTTCTGCAATGATATCGATAAATAATACATCTCCATTACAAATTGCTATGGGATGGGATCCATCAATACTCTTCATTTTGATAGAAGCATCGTTCATCAGCTTGTACATCGGTCTTCCACGTTCTTCTCCAATAAAATCAATCTTTTCTTGCTCATCAGGAAAATCTTCGGTTTCAGCACCGGCCCAAAAAAGTCCGTAATTGTTTTCATTACCTAATAAAAACATTAGTAAACCAGGAGTGTCTTTATAATCTTGAGCCAATTTGGTTGCTTCAGACATTAAAAGTTTTTGAGTGTCTGGATCTCTGTAATCTGTTACAGGAACCCATGTACCATTAATAGTGAGTCCGTAACGACCAAAGGAATGGTTCAACAAAGTGTATATACCATACTTTTCATAGATGTATTTTATCCATTTGGGCTGTACTCCTGTGTATTGTCTTATGACATTCACCCCCATATTTTTTAACAATCCCATTTCGGCGTCCAGAGCTGCTTTAATAACATCGTCCGATTGCTTCCACAAACTATAGGAGAAATTTGTACCTATTGGAAAATAATCCCAGTTCATCCCATTAATCATGAAGTGTTCGCCATTGACAACTAACTTCATTCCATCATCATCATTCAAAACAGATACTTTATCTGCTTGAGCAAAAATTGATGTTATTAATAAGAAAAATACTATTCTTATAAAATTGTGTTTCATAATTTACTTGAGTTTTTTAATTGTTAATGTTAAATTGTTTTAATTTTAAAAGCTAACTGTTTATAATATTTAAGTAGTATGTAGTTATAACAAATCCATATTGGAAAATTATATCAATTTATTGAGAAATTAGCAAAACCTACCTCAACAAAAAACATACATGATAATTTTAAGAGGGTTTTATCAACGATATCTAAACAAACCACCCATAAAATTGAATTAAAAGACCATGGGTTTCATAGTAATGTTGTGGGAATGTTTGGGTATGTATTGGTATGTAGATCTTTAAATTATATTCTAACTCTATAAATCAAGATGTAATATGATCGAATCAAAAGGTAAATTCATTTTCACTAAAAAATCTGTATTGTTTGATTATAGCATTTATTTGAGATAAATTATTAAAAGTTGAAATTGATTTTATTGAGTAAATTGGTTAATAATATGAACATAGACGTGAATTTTAAATTGATTGATACGTACCGTTATTTTTAAGTCATAAATTTTTCTACTCGTCGTCAATTCTTAGATCATTTTTTAAACAAAACAATCCAACCACTTTCGTGATTGGATTGATTTAGTCGGGGTGGCAGGATTCGAACCTGCGGCCTCCACGTCCCAAACGTGGCGCGATAACCGGGCTACGCTACACCCCGAGTTGATTATCATTTCAATAAATCTATCTATATATAGATTTAGAACTTATAAATATCCTAAAAAATAGATATTTCATTAATTTTAAAAATACTAACGCAATAACGAGAGTACTTTATTTTGTCGTGGTGAGATAACAATGCCTTTGGCTTTGCATGCCGGGCTACGTCCTGTCACACATTTTTGCGTGATGCACTGAATTGATTATCTATTGTGACTTTACTAATTGCGGAGAGACAGGGACTCGAACCCTGGCGACAGTTACCCGTCGACAGATTAGCAATCTGCTCCATTACCACTCTGGCACCTCTCCTATTTAATGAACTTAAGCAATTAAAATTGCGGTTGCAAATGTAGCTGTTCATTATTAAGAACGCAAACTATTTTTTTAATTTTTTAAAAGAAAATTAACTTAGTCTGGGTATTCAATACGTAAGTGATAGATATTAGCCAACTTACGTTTTAAAACCTTCTTAATAGATTGTATTTCTTTGAATGTAATATTTGCATTTAAAAACTGATTTGATTCCATTTGCTTAGAAATGATCATATCTACAAAATCATTGATTTTTGTAGAGGTTGGATTTTTCAAACTCTTGGAGGCTGCCTCAACACTATCACACATCATAAGTATGGCGGTTTCTTTACTAAATGGATTTGGACTCCTATACGCAAAATCTACTTCATCAAAATCTTGATTGGTCTCACTTTGTTTGTTTAAAAAATAATACACCACACTGGTGCCGTGGTGTGTCCTAATAAAATCGATGACTCGGTCCGGTAGATTGTTTTTCTTTGCCAACTCTATACCATCAATGACATGATTTATAATAATTCGGGCACTTTCCTTTGGCGATAATTCATCATGCGGATTGGTACCCGTCGATTGATTTTCGGTAAAATAGGTCGGGTTGGTCATTTTTCCAATATCGTGGTACAAGGCTCCTACTCTAACAAGCATGGCATTGGCACCAATTTCATTGGCAGCCGCTTCGGCAAGATTTGCTACGTTTAACGAATGGTGAAAGGTTCCTGGGGCTTTCTCAGACAATTCTTTCAATAACTTAGAATTGGTATCCGAAAGCTCTAACAACGACACATCGGACACCAGTCCAAAGAGTTTTTCGTATACATAGATCAGCGGTTGAACAAACAGAGTTGCCAATCCACACAAAACGAACAATAAAAAAGTTTCCCATTGTAAATTATCGATACTCCCTTCATGAATTACAAAAAACGCAAAATAGGATACAATATAAATGAGAGTTATTTGACCAACAGAAATAAATAAATTAGCGCGTTTATAAAGTTCGGAAACCGTTAATATGGTGACAATCCCTGCGATGATTTGCAAAAACATATATTCATAGTTGTTCGCGACCACAAAGCCCAATAACAACACTGTAATAACATGAGTGAATAATCCTAAACGAGCATCAAAAAATGCTTTTAAGATTAAGGGTAAAATACAAAGCGGAACTATGTAAATATAAGACGAATTATAATTCACTACCAGCGTGGTCAGAAGGACCATCAATACGATGTTGAAAAAAATAAAGGTGACTTTGGTATTGTTTGAAAATACTTCAATTCTATATTTTTTCATAAATAACAATAGCATCAACAACGCTAAGGAAACCAAAACAGTATATGCAATGACCACCAGAGTATAGTTTGAATCTGTCCAAACTTGAGATTCATATTCAGACTCTAACGAGTTTAAAACCGCATAGTTATCTCCTTGAACCACTTCGCCTTTTGAAATAATAAGGGTTTGCTTATCGACGCGACCTCTGACTAATTTTAGTTGATTTAGTCGTTCATCGAGTGAAATCTGTGTCAGGGCTTTATTGAGTCCAGCATTGGGTTTTACAACATCAAAAAATAAGGCTAAATAACGCTGGCGATAGGCCTCTAATTGTAATTTGTTTATATTGGATTCTACAAATGATTTTAAATTGGTTTGAAGAAAAAAACTATCAAAAGGTTTAACTCCACTTTGCGTTTTATTGACTAGGATCGAGATGGGCTGGTTAGGATCATAATCATATTGGTCTTGAATCACCCCACTTTTATATATTTGTTCTAAAAGTTGAATGCCGTTCTCAAACAAATCAAGTTTAATTTGATCCTTTGGTAGCTCAAAAAATAACCGTTCAAATGCAGTTGCATATTCGTTTTTTACATTTGAAAAAACGAGCGTATCTACATCAAAAAAAACAGGGGACTGCTTTGTAATTTGTTGTTTTTCGGCCTCAATTTCTTCGACTGTTTTTTTAATCGCAAAATCAAAAGGGGCGTATAAATTTTCAGATTGCCAAGGTTTTCCTTTTTCAAAACTGTATCTAAATGTTCCACTTTTCGGAAATAAATAAACAATAACAAAGGTGGTTAATACAAAAAGAAAGACCTTATAAATTAAGGAATGATTTTTATGGAAAATATTAATTAGGTCTTTCATCGCAGTTAAATAGACAGTTTTAAAAATTAAAAAATTAGTTGACTCTTAAAACTAAAGATCTCAACCAATCCAACTATTATGATCTTGTTAATACCCAAAAGTAATAAAAAGAAGTGCATTTTCTTCCCATATTAGGATAATCCTACTTTATATATCCTAAATTTTAGTTATTTTCGCAAGGAACATCTGTAAATAGTGATCTATGAATAAAGACGTTGTCATTGTATCCGCTGCAAGAACCCCTATCGGAAGTTTTTTGGGAGGTCTATCCTCCGTTTCTGCACCGAAATTAGGTGCCATCGCAATTAAAGGTGCTCTCGATAAAATCAATTTAAATCCCAATTTGGTAGAAGAAGTTTTAATGGGTCATGTCGTCCAAGCTGGCACAGGACAAGCGCCTGCAAAACAAGCCGCCATTGAGGCGGGTATCCCCGATACTGTCCCTTGTACTACCGTTAATAAAGTATGTGCTTCTGGCATGAAAACCATTATGCAAGCGGCCCAATCAATCGCTCTTGGCGATGCAGACATTATTGTTGCTGGTGGGATGGAAAACATGAGTTTAATTCCGCATTATCAACAGGCGCGTTCGGGTCAGAAATTTGGCCCAATTTCAGTTGAAGACGGTCTTCAAAGAGATGGATTGGTAGATGTCTATGCACAAGAAGCCATGGGCGTATTTGCCGATAGCTGTGCCGAAAAATACAACTTAACTAGAGAAGATCAGGATGCTTTTGCCATACAATCCTATAAACGATCAACCGATGCATGGAATTCAGGTAAATTCAATTCCGAAGTGGTACCCGTCACAGTCCCGCAACGAAGAGGCGAACCAATCATTGTCGATAGAGATGAGGAATATACAAACGTCCGTTTAGATAAAATACCAAACTTGCGTGCCGCATTCACAAAAACAGGGACGGTTACTGCTGCAAACGCCTCTACCATAAATGATGGTGCCGCTGCTTTAGTACTCATGAGCAAGTGCAAAGCTGATGAACTCGGTCTAAAACCTTTAGCTACAATCAAAGGGTACGCAGACGCTTCGAAAGCACCCGAATGGTTTACGGTCGCCCCCTCAAAAGCATTGCCAAAAGCACTTGCGAAAGCAAATATGAGTATTTCTGATGTTGACTATTTTGAATTCAATGAAGCCTTTTCAGTCGTTGGTCTTGCGAATATGAAACTTTTAGAACTCAATGACTCAAATGTTAATGTTAATGGCGGCGCAGTTTCTTTAGGACATCCTTTAGGATGTTCGGGAGCAAGAATTGTGGTGACTCTGTTAAGTGTTCTGGAACAAAATAATGGAAAAATTGGAGCTGCAGCTATTTGTAATGGCGGTGGCGGTGCTTCGGCATTAATCCTCGAACGAAATTTATAAGCAATGCAATACGGCCTTTGCTATTTAAGCGTTGTCGCTTTAAGATCTGAAGCTTCTAATTCAAGTGAATTGGTTTCTCAAGTACTTTATGGCGATTATTTTAAAGTTTTGGAACATCGTAAAACGTGGAGTCGAATTCGATTGGGCTTTGATAAGTATGAAGGCTGGATTGACAATAAGCAATTTCAATTCATCGAAGAAGCAGACTACAAACACCTTCATAAATCTCCACCTTCAATGTCCACAGATTTGGTTGATTTTATATCCAATCAAGAACAGCAATTACATCCCATTTTATTAGGCTCATCCCTCAATGGGCTCTCCTATTTAAATCACACTTTTGAAGGGGCTGAATCGGTTGGACATAAGGTTAAATCTAAACTTGTTGAAACCGCAATATTGTATCTAAACACTCCGTATTTATGGGGTGGAAAAACACCTTTCGGAATTGACTGTTCGGGGTTCGTTCAAATGGTTTATAAACTCAATGGTTTTAACGTTTTGAGAGATGCCTCACAACAAGCCTCACAAGGCGAAGCCCTCAGTTTTATAGAAGAAAGCGAACCAGGAGATTTAGCGTTTTTTGACAATAGCGAAGGGGATATTATCCATGTTGGTATTATCATGGAAGACCATCATATTATTCATGCGCATGGCAAAGTCAGAGTGGACCTCTTAGACCAGAGTGGGATCTATAATGTGGATACTAAAACACATTCCCACAAACTAAGAGTGATCAAAAAAATAATTCCATAAAAAAGCCATTCAACTTGAATGGCTTTTTTTATACTAGTTGAAAGAATTCTTATTCTTCAAGAGATTCAGCAAGTGCTTTATACTCTTTAAATTTTTCTGTATTTCCGGTCGCACTGTAAATATTAGACAAGGTTTTAACCGCTTGAAAATTAGTTGGATCTATACCTATTGCTTTTTCTAAATATGGAATCGCATCTAAATACAATTGATTTCTTTCTGCTTTGAGTTGATCATACTTTCTGTCATCCGAAGCAGATGACCCTAAAGCATTCATTTGACTCAAAATACCTTCTTCTTGTCCCAATATTAGCGCTGCCAAGTTGATGAAAGCATTGATATAATCAGGTTTTAACTCAATTGCCTTTTGGTAATATTTTGTGGCATTTTCAAAATCATTAGATTCTGCTGAAACAACACCTAAGTTATATTGAAGCTCCGCGTTGTTGGGATCCATTTGAGTAGCCAGTTCTAAAAGTTCCTTAAATTTTTCAACATTGCCCATTTTGTAATGCACATTCGCTTCGGTAAGAATTAAATTTACATTATCTGGATTCTCAGACCGCGCTATTGACATCGCTTCTAGAGCTTTGTCATTATCCCCTAAATCAACATAAATTAAGGCAATATTTTTGATGATTTCAGGAAACTTAGAAGCGGTTAACTTTTCTGTTGGAGACGAATGAGTTCCTGATTTCACAGACACATCTCTTAAAACTTTACTATTAAAAGACTCCTCTTTTTGGTCTTCATTATTGATTGCAAAATATTGTTTTTCAATGCCTGTAAACCCTAACGATTTTAGCTCTTCATACATAGAAAGTGATCTGTCATATACTTTGGCTGATACTGCTGTAGAAGCCGCATAATACAAATATACCGTGTCTTTTTGAGACAAACGATAAGCGTTTTCAAAGTATTCAGAAGACTTTAGGTAATCTTCTTTTTCATATAATTTACTTGCTTTGTTTACTAAATGCGAAAAAATCAATTGTTTCTGATCATTTGCTTCTTGTTTGAATGATGGATTTGTGATAGAACTTAAAGCTTCTGCAGCTTTTTGGACATCGCTAAAATCAGCTTCTCCATTATTAAACAACGATTTACTTCTTAATAAATAATATTGACTCTTAGATTTATCATCCATTTGAGACAAAAACGCTTCGGCTGCATTTAGAGCTGTCACTGCGGCTTCTAAATTGTTTTTCTTCAATTCTTTAACTGCTGTTTTTAATTCTTTTTTTTGTGCAATGGCAGAAAACCCAAGCGTTAATGCTATTACAAATACAAAATACTTGTTCATAATAATATAAATTTAATTGTTATTCTTCTTCTTGTTTATCAATAGTTGTGCCATCTGTTTGATCAGCATCGGCTTCAGGGGAGCCTTCTTCTGTTAAACCTTCAACTCCTTCGATGTCTTCTTCATCTTCACGCATCACTTTTGCAACAGCTGCGATGGAATCATTCCCTTTGAGGTTAATTAAACGAACCCCTTGTGTGGCACGTCCCATGACTCTTAAATCTTCCACAGCCAATCGAATGGCAACACCCGATTTATTGATGATCATTAAATCATCTTCATCGGTGACATTTTTGATGGATACTAAATTACCTGTCTTATCAGTGATTGAAATTGTTTTAACTCCTTTTCCACCTCTATTGGTAATTCGGTAATCTTCTAAACTCGAGCGTTTTCCGTACCCATTTTCAGAAACGACTAGGATATTACTTTCCATATCATCCACTGCAATCATTCCAATGACCTCATCTGAATCATGGGCTAAAGTAATCCCACGAACCCCAGAAGCACCACGACCCATAGGACGGGTTTTGGCTTCTTCAAATCGAATGGCTTTTCCAGATTTTAAGGCGAGCATCACTTGGCTTTCGCCAGTGGTTAGTTTTGCTTCTAATAATTCATCATCTTCTTTAATAGTGATGGCATTAATTCCGTTGGTTCTTGGACGAGAATATTGCTCTAAAGATGTTTTCTTAACCTGACCTTTTTTGGTCGCCATAATCACATAGTGCGAGTTGGTATACTCTTCATCTTTTAGATCTTGCGTACAAATAAAGGCTTTGACCTTATCATCTTGCTCAATATTTATTAAATTTTGAATGGCACGCCCCTTAGACGTTTTACTACCTTCTGGGATTTCATACACACGCATCCAGAAACATTTTCCTTTTTGAGTGAAAAACAACATATACTGATGGTTGGTTCCTACAAATAAATGTTCTAAGAAATCTTCATTACGTGTGGTCGATGCTTTTTGTCCAACACCGCCTCTATTTTGAGTTCTATATTCAGTTAATGACGTTCGTTTGATATAGCCTGCATGCGAAATTGTAATGACTACTTGCTCGTTCGGAATCATATCTTCGATTGATAAATCGCCTCCTGCATATTCAATCACAGAGCGACGCTCATCGCCATACTTGTCTTTCACGACCGCAAGTTCTTCTTTAATAACTAACATTCGACGTTCTTTTTTATCAAGAATATCTTTCAAGTCTTCAATCGTTTTCATGATCGCTTCATACTCTGCACGTAGCTTATCTTGTTCTAAACCTGTTAATTGTCTTAATCGCATTTCAACAATCGCTTTGGATTGAATCTCGCTGAGTTTAAAACGTTCTATTAATTTTTCTCGGGCTTCATCTGCATTCGAACAGGCTCTGATGATGGCAATAACTTCGTCAATGTTGTCGGAAGCAATAATTAAACCTTCTAAAATATGAGCGCGTTCTTCGGCTTTTCTAAGTTCGTAAGTGGTACGACGCACCACCACTTCGTGACGATGTTCTACAAAATGATGAATCATATCTTTCAGATTCAACATTTCTGGACGGCCATTTACCAACGCAATATTATTAACACTAAAAGAGGATTGTAGTGCCGTATATTTATATAAGTTTATTTAAAACAATATTAGGAATGGCATCTCTTTTTAAGACATATACTATACGCATTCCGTTTCGATCTGATTCATCACGAATGGTAGAAATTCCTTCCATTTTTTTATCATTTACCAAATCAGCCGTTTTCTTAATCATATCGGCTTTATTGACTTGATAAGGAATTTCGGTTACGATGATACATTCTCGTCCATTCACTTCTTCTATATTCGCCTTGGCACGTATGACCACTCGACCACGTCCTGTTTTGAATGCTTCTCTAACACCATCATACCCATAAATAATTCCACCTGTTGGAAAATCGGGAGCTTTGACATGGGTAATCAATTCGTCAATATCAATATCTTTATTGTCAATATATGCAGTAATTCCATCCACCACTTCCGAAAGGTTGTGAGGTGGCATATTGGTTGCCATCCCTACTGCGATTCCTGAAGCTCCATTGACTAATAGTCCTGGAATTCGGGTTGGTAAAACGGTTGGCTCTTGAAGGGTGTCATCAAAATTTAATTTATGATCGACTGTCTCTTTATCGATATCTGCAAGCATATCTTCCGATATTTTACGCATTCTGGCTTCCGTATAACGCATAGCTGCAGGGCTATCGCCATCAATCGATCCAAAATTTCCTTGTCCGTCGACTAACATATATCGCAAGCTCCATTCCTGAGCCATACGAACCATGGCGTCGTACACAGAGGTATCTCCATGGGGGTGATACTTTCCTAAAACTTCTCCAACAATTCTTGCTGACTTTTTATGAGCAGTGTTTGACCTCACTCCAAGTTCGTGCATTCCAAACAGGACTCGTCGATGAACAGGCTTCAAGCCATCCCTTACATCAGGAAGTGCTCTAGACACAATAACTGACATCGAATAATCGATGTAAGCCGACTTCATTTCATCTTCAATATTAATGGGGATTAACTTTTCGCCTTCTATCATTTTACACTATATTTTTGTTTATTTTACAACCAAGCTAATATACTACTTTTCAAATTGTTATTAAGCGAATTTTAGTGGCTTTTTTAATCAAATTTATCAACAATTTAAAGAAGCAAAATGGTTAATAAATACAGCTCATAAAATTTTGATTTTAATTAGTTTTTACTATCATTTGTATTTATGAAAATAAATGAGGTATAGTTTTTGATTTAATGCCTCTGAATTTGTACTTTTAACCAAAGAACACTTATGGATGATAATTTTTCCCCTCGAGTTAAAGATGTAATTTCTTTCAGTAAAGAAGAAGCATTACGTTTGGGCCATGATTTTATTGGCACCGAACATCTCATGCTTGGCCTTTTAAGAGACGGCAACGGCAAAGCAATCGATATTTTAAATGCCCTAGATGTGGACCTTAGTCACTTGCGTCGTAAAGTTGAGATTCTAAGTCCTGCCAACCCCAATGTGATGATTTCTTCTAATGAAAAGAAAAATCTACACTTGACTCGGCAAGCAGAGCGCGCTTTAAAAACAACTTTTTTAGAAGCCAAACTTTTCCAAAGTAAATCTATAAATACCGCACATTTACTTTTATGTGTTTTGAGAAATGAAAACGACCCTACAACGAAACTTTTAAATAAATTAAAAGTAGATTACGAAGTTGTTAAAGAACAATTTAAATATATGATCACAAACGACGACTCTTACACTGATAGTACTCCAAAAGCAGAATCTTTCCCAAGTGAAGACCTTCCGAAAGACGATGACAAAGACAATTCTTTTGGTCAAAGTGGAACTCAAAAAGGAACTAAAAAATCTAAAACACCTGTTCTAGATAATTTTGGTAGAGATCTTACAGCTATGGCTGAAGAAGGAAAATTAGATCCAGTTGTGGGGCGTGAAAAAGAAATTCAACGAGTGTCTCAAATTTTGAGTCGCCGGAAGAAAAACAACCCTTTACTCATTGGCGAACCTGGAGTCGGCAAATCAGCTATCGCAGAAGGTTTAGCCATTCGAATTATCAAACGAAAGGTCTCACGAATCTTATTTAATAAACGCGTCGTAACTTTAGATTTAGCGAGTATTGTGGCAGGCACAAAATACCGTGGTCAATTTGAAGAACGCATGAAAGCAGTGATGAATGAGCTTGAAAAAAATGATGACATCATTTTATTTATTGACGAAATTCATACCATTGTCGGAGCTGGTGGTGCCACTGGCAGTTTAGATGCATCAAACATGTTTAAACCAGCCTTAGCACGTGGCGAACTGCAATGTGTTGGTGCAACAACTCTTGATGAATACCGACAACATATCGAAAAAGATGGCGCCCTAGAACGTCGTTTTCAAAAAGTCATTGTAGAACCTACCACCGTCGAGGAAACCATCGAGATTTTAAATAATATTAAAAATAAATACGAAAATCATCATAATGTTGAATATACAGATGCCGCTATTGAAGCTTGTGTCAAACTAACAAATCGTTATATGACCGATCGGTTTTTACCTGACAAAGCGATTGATGCATTGGATGAAGCCGGCTCGCGAGTCCACATCACAAATATTAATGTGCCAGATCAAATTGTTGAATTAGAAGCAAAACTTGAAGAAGTGAAAGCGACTAAAAATTCGGTCGTTAAAAAACAGAAATATGAAGAAGCGGCTAAACTTAGAGATGACGAAAAACGCTTAGAAAAAAGTCTTGCGGAAGCACAGGAAAAATGGGAAGCCGACTCCAAAATAAACCGTATTGTGGTCACCGAAGAAAACGTGGCAGAAGTAGTCTCTATGATGACCAGTATTCCTGTCAACCGAATTGCACAAAAAGAGAGTAATAAATTATCAAAACTCCCTGAACTCATCAATGGCAAAGTCATTGGCCAAGACGAAGCCGTTTCAAAGGTTGTCAAAGCGATTCAGAGGAATCGTGCTGGACTTAAAGATCCCAATAAACCCATTGGGTCATTTATATTTTTAGGGCAAACTGGGGTTGGTAAAACACAACTCGCTAAAGTTCTTGCCAGAGAATTATTTGACAGCGAAGATGCGCTTGTGAGAATTGACATGAGTGAATACATGGAAAAATTTGCAATCTCAAGATTGGTTGGTGCACCTCCAGGATATGTCGGCTATGAAGAAGGCGGTCAGCTGACCGAAAAAATTCGTCGTAAACCTTACGCTGTTGTTCTTTTAGATGAAATTGAAAAAGCACACCCCGATGTGTTTAATATGCTCCTTCAAGTTTTAGATGATGGATTTTTGACAGATAGCTTAGGTCGAAAAATTGATTTTAGCAACACCATTATCATCATGACTTCTAATATTGGGGCTCGAAAACTGAAAGATTTTGGTTCAGGCGTTGGATTTGGAACTTCGGCTCAAAAATCGCAAGAAAGTTCAAATGCAAGAAGCGTCATCGAAAACGCCTTGAAAAAAGCATTTGCTCCTGAGTTTTTAAATAGGATTGATGATGTAGTGGTATTCAATAACTTAGAAAAAGAAGATATTGATATCATTATTGATATCGAACTCAGCAAACTCCTTGAACGTATTTCAGAACTAGGGTATACACTGAAATTAAGTAAGAAAGCAAAAAGTTTTATTGCTGAAAAAGGATTTGACAAACAATATGGCGCCCGGCCTCTAAAACGTGCCATTCAAAAATACGTTGAAGATGCTCTCGCCGAAGAAATTATTAAGTCTAATGTACACGAAGGCGATACCATTACGCTAGATATTAGCAAAGATGATTCTAAATTAGAAATCAAAATAACATCGCCCAAAAAGGCGAAAGAATCTTAAAAAAAATGCCTCACAATGTGGGGCTTTTTTTATGGCTTAATTAAACAAAAGATCATTTTCTAATTCAAGTGTTTGAATAAAATCGACGGCTTTTACAATATCATTATGAAGCATTCTATCTTCTGTGACTTTTGGAATTTCAGATCTAAAACTAGAAATAATAACTGATAGAAATGGAGATGTTTTTTTGGATCTAAAAAATAATGCCTGAGAGGCAGTAAGCAATTCAATGGCTAAAATTCGTTCGAGATTTTCTAAAATTTGATAAGCTTGCACAGCCGCATTTGCGCCCATACTGACATGGTCTTCTTGCCCATTGGACGAAACGATAGAATCGACACTGGCGGGCGTTGCTAATTGTTTGTTTGCACTCACTATACTCGCAGCGGTATATTGAGGAATCATAAGCCCCGAATTTAACCCTGACTTTTCGACCAAAAAAGAGGGTAAACCTCTCAAACCTGTGATCAATTGGTAGGTTCTACGCTCCGAAATATTACCTAACTCGGCCATGGCAATTTTTAAGAAATCAAACCCATAGGCTAATGGTTGCCCATGAAAATTTCCTCCTGAAATTATTTTATCGTCTTTGGTAAATATATTAGGATTGTCAGTGACGGCATTTATTTCGGTTACAAAAGTATTGCTTACAAAAGACAGCGTGTCTTTGGTTGCGCCGTGAACTTGTGGCATGCATCTAAATGAGTACGGATCCTGAACATGTGGTTTCGACTGCTTCAATAAGTCACTGCCTTCTAGAAAACGGAGAATACGGGCTGCTGTTTTTATCTGTCCATTATGCGGTCGTACCAGATGCACCAAAGGATCAAAAGGTTCTGTCCGTCCATCATACGCATCCAAAGACAACACTCCTATCATATCGGCCATATAAGATAATTTGTGAGATTTCAATAAACAATGTACGCCGTAAGCAGTCATAAACTGTGTGCCATTCAGTAAGGCCAAGCCTTCCTTTGATTGAAGGGTTATTGGACGCCAATCAAACCCCTCTAAAACTTCAGAAGTAGGCTTTTGAATGTCTTTATACCAAACCATTCCTTCTCCAAGCAGTGGTAATGCCAAATGTGCTAAGGGTGCCAAATCACCAGAAGCTCCTAAAGACCCTTGAGTATATATTACTGGTAAAATATCATTGTTATAAAAAGCAACCAATCGGTTAACAGTGGCTAATTGCACCCCACTATGACCATAGCTCAATGATTTTATTTTTAATAAAAGCATCAACTTTACAATAGATTTTGGCACCAACTCTCCCATCCCACAAGCATGAGACCGGACTAGGTTTTCTTGTAATTTTGTGAGGTTTTCAGATTGAATCCTTACATCACACAAAGCACCAAAGCCAGTATTAATTCCATAAATAGGCTCTGAAGTCGTAGCTATTTTTTGATCTAAATACTCCCGACATTCTTGGATTTTTTGAACAACTTCTGTCGAAAGCTTAATTTTAGTGCCTTCAAGAATAAGCGTTCTAAGATCCGATAAACTTAATGGCTTGGAACTTATAATATGCATTTATAATGTATTTATGTGGCTCAAATTTGATGATTTCACAATAAATATGCAAATAATTGTTAATTTATTAATTAAACAGAGTGTTTTATTTAGTTTTGAATTGTATCTTCGTATAATCAAAACCTAAATCTAAATAACAACTATTATGAAACCTGTATTTGCTTTATTATTATCTGTCCTAGTATTTGGGTCGTGTACAGAAACTCCTAAAAACTACGTGACACTCTCTGGAGAAATCACAAATTTTAATGAGTTTAAAAAAATAACCATCAGCAATAGAGATGGGTACAAAAAAGAAATCAAACTCAGTGAAGACGGCACTTTTAGCGATACGCTTAATGTAAAAGAAGGACTGTATCAATTTTTTGACGGCAATGAAGTTGGGAGAATTTATTTAAAAAATGACAATACCATCTCGTTTACACTGGATACCAAAGCTTTTGACGAAACTTTAAAATTTGAAGGAGATAACGCTGACCAAAACAATTTTCTAATTGCCAACAGTCTGCTACAAGAAAGGTATTTATCTGAAGATCTTTTAGACAGTAGCGAAGCTGAGTTTTTAAAAACATTTGACAAATTGGAAGTTGCATACGATTCTCTAAAAAATACGTACAAAACACTTAATGCTGCATATTTTTTAGAACAAGACAATGATTTTATATCCATGCAAAAAGCTTATAAAGCTTATTTCATGGGAAAACTAGAAATGCGTAATTTTTTTGCAAAAGGCACCGTATCACCTACATTTTCAAATTACGAAAATTTCAGTGGTGGAACAACCTCATTAAGTGACTTTAAAGGGAAGTATACCTATATTGATATTTGGGCAACTTGGTGTGGTCCTTGTAAGGTTGAAATTCCATATTTGAAAAAATTAGAATCTAAATACCACGATAGAAACATTGAATTTGTGAGTATTTCTGTGGACGATGACAGACGGAGTGGAACAATGGAAAAAGCACACGCAGATTGGAAAAAAATGGTCGCTGAAAAAGAACTAACAGGAGTTCAATTATTTACAGGCACTGGATGGAATGCAGACTTCATTCAAGATTATAAAGTAAGTGGTATCCCTCGTTTTATTTTAATAGATCCAAATGGGAATATCGTGGATGCTGATGCCCCTCGCCCATCGAGTAAAAAACTGATTACACTGTTTGAAGAGCTCGGTATTTAGAAACTTACAGGAATTTACTCAATTGCAATGCATTAATTCCTTCATGAGATGCATCCGCTACGGCTTTCCCATCTTTTATAATAATCAATTGAGGAGATTGATGGACCACATGAAAGCGTTCGACAATTGCATTAGAAACATCTCTGTGATTTAACAAATAGAAAACGAGCATCTATTCAAAGCGATTTACGAAGTAGATCAAAATGTATTGCCGTTTCTTTTCAAAAAACTAAACCTCAACACAGGGTTGTTATTACAGATTTTAGATAAAGAACTCGAGTCTTTCTCTAAAGTAAGTGGTGGCGATATCATGCTTTCAAGGGAAGCAATGAAAGCACTGAATGAAGCTGCAATTTTGGCTAAAAATTCAGGGGGCGAATATGTAGCCATCGAAGATCTGCTCTTGGCCATCTTTAATTCTAAAAGTAAAATATCCCAAATTTTAAAGGACCAAGGTGTCACGGAAAAAGACCTAAAAGCATCGATCGAAAGCTTAAGAAAAGGGCATTCTGTAACATCACAAAGCCAAGAAGAGACCTATAATGCACTTAATAAATATGCCAATAATCTAAATCAAATGGCCAAGGAGAACCGTTTGGATCCTGTGATTGGGCGTAATGAAGAAATCAGACGAATCTTACAAATATTATCTAGACGGACTAAAAACAACCCCATTCTGGTTGGAGAGCCCGGCACAGGAAAGACAGCCATTGCCGAAGGATTAGCTCATCGAATCATTGCAGGAGATATTCCTGAAAATTTAAAAGACAAACAAATTTTTGCACTGGATATGGGTGCCTTAATTGCGGGGGCAAAGTATATGGGCGAATTTGAAGAACGCTTAAAAGCGGTCATTAAAGAAGTGACACAAAGTGAAGGAGAAATTGTTCTTTTTATAGATGAAATACACACTTTAGTTGGCGCAGGTGGCGGTCAAGGTGCGATGGATGCTGCCAATATTTTAAAGCCCGCACTCGCTCGTGGAGAGCTCAGAGCCATTGGAGCAACGACCTTAGATGAATATCAAAAATATTTTGAGAAAGACAAAGCTCTGGAACGACGTTTTCAAAAAGTAATCGTTGATGAGCCCGATACAGAAAGTGCAATTTCAATTTTAAGAGGGCTAAAAGAAAAGTATGAAACACATCATAAAGTACGCATCAAAGATGAAGCTATTATTGGAGCCGTAGAACTTTCGACCCGCTACATTAGCAATCGGTTTTTACCTGATAAAGCCATTGATTTGATGGATGAAGCAGCCTCTAAATTACGGATGGAAATAAATTCAAAACCTGAAGAATTAGATGTTTTAGATCGGAAAGTGCGGCAACTAGAAATTGAAATTGAAGCGATTAAACGAGAAAAAGATGAAACTAAACTCAAATTTTTAAGAGCCGATCTGGCTAATATCAAAGAAGACCGAAACGATTTGGAGGCCAAATGGCACAGTGAAAAAGATTTAGTCGATCGGGTACAAGCAGCAAAATCTGATATTGAAGAGTATAAAATCAAAGCAGAACGTGCAGAACGTGATGGCGATTATGGTGCCGTTGCCGAAATTCGTTATGGCAAAATTAAAGAGGCGCATAAACAGCTAGAAGCCCTTCAAAAAGAATTGATTGAAAACCAACCAACTGCATTAATTAAGGAAGAAGTTACTTATGAAGACATCGCAGAAGTAGTTGCCAAATGGACCGGAATTCCAGTGACTAAAATGATTCAATCTGAGCGTGAAAAACTTTTAAAACTAGAGGAAGTTCTTCATCAACGAGTTATAGGGCAAACAGAAGCGGTGACGGCTGTAAGTGATGCCGTGCGCCGTAGTCGATCTGGATTACAAAATCCACATAAACCCATAGGGACATTTCTGTTTTTAGGCACTACGGGAGTCGGGAAAACTGAATTGGCAAAAACATTGGCAGCCTATTTGTTTGATGATGAAAATGCACTGACACGAATTGACATGAGCGAATACCAAGAGCGTCATGCGGTCAGTCGTTTGGTGGGCGCTCCTCCAGGATATGTGGGGTATGATGAAGGTGGGCAACTGACAGAAGCAGTGCGTCGAAAACCCTACTCGGTTGTGCTATTGGATGAAATTGAAAAAGCACATCCCGATACATTTAACATTTTACTACAAGTTCTTGATGAAGGTCGGTTGACGGATAATAAGGGACGTATAGCTAATTTTAAAAATAGCATCATTGTTATGACTTCTAATCTAGGAAGTGAAGTGATTCAAGAAAAGTTTGAAACGATTCCCGATATTGATACAGCCATGGAAGCTGCTAAACTTGAAGTGTTAGGCCTGTTGAAAAAAGTGGTGCAACCAGGGCTTTTAAATCGAATTGACGACACGGTTCTGTTCACGCCATTGACTCAAAAAGACATTGAGGATATAGTCGGTTTGCAACTTAAAAATGTTTCAAAAATCATTAAAAAACAAGGGATTACTTTTGACACCACAGAAGAGGCTATCAACTATTTGGCAAAAAAAGGGTACCAACCAGAGTATGGAGCACGTCCGGTGAAACGTGTCATTCAAAAAGAAGTTCTCAATGCTTTAAGCAAAGAGCTTTTGGCAGGCACCATTACAAAAGACAGTATCATTTTGCTGGATGCGTTTGATGATCAGCTTGTCTTTAGAAACCAAAGTGATTTAATTTCTGAAAAGCTGTAACAATTTCAATTAAACCTCGTCTTATAATTGTTGGTTAGTTGGTTAAAAAGCAATGTAAATTCTATTCGTTAGAACTGCATTGCTTTTTTCTGTTTAAACTCCAAATAATAGAATGCTGTTTATAAAAACACAGCTGGTAAAATCCTAATAAATTATAGATACGATTTAGCAATCGATTGATATTTTGCTTAGTTTTGACCATTGATGAAAAAGTCTGTTAACATATTAAATAAAAAGGCCCGCTTTACGTATGAACTCTTAGATACGTACATCGCAGGTATTGTATTGACCGGAACTGAAATCAAATCGATTCGTGAGAGTAAGGCGTCTATCACAGAAAGTTTTTGTGAGTTTAATTTACGAGGCGAACTTTTTGTGATTAATATGACCATTCAAGAATATGATTTTGGAAACCATTACAACCATGCCCCCAAAGCAGAACGGAAGTTATTACTGAATAAAAAAGAGCTTAAAAAACTTGAAAAAGAAGTGAAAAACTCGGGGCTAACGATTATACCTTTAAAACTTTTCATCAATGATAAAGGGTTTGCAAAACTAAAAATTTCCTTAGCTAAAGGTAAAAAACTCTTTGACAAACGCGAGACCATCAAAGACCGCGATAATAAACGCGATTTGGATCGTGTGAAAAAGAATTTTAAATAAATTCTGTAACAACTCTTCAAGTAATTCGTCTAGAAGTTAGTAATCTAAAAAAAAACCTACATGCGGTATTTATTTCTATTCCTTGTTTGTTCTTTTTCTGTATCAGCCCAACTCAAAGGCACAATTTCAGACAGTGAGCATCAACCCATTCCATACGTTAATATTTATATTGAAAATTCCTATACAGGCACCACCTCAAATGAGCAAGGGGACTATGAATTAGCGCTGCCACAACCAGGCACCTACACAATTGTCTTTCAGTTTTTAGGATTTAAAACACAAACCAAAACAATAAAAATTGATCGATTTCCTCATCGACTCAACATTCAATTGGAGGAAGAAATAATTTCTCTTAATGAAGTGGTTGTTAATGCAAATGAAAATCCGGCCAATCGAATTATAAAAGCTTCCATTGCCGCTCGAAAATCTCATTTAGAAGCCATTAATTCATATGCTGCCGATTTTTATTCTAAAGGTCTGATCCGAATCAAAAATGCGCCCGAAAAATTTATGGGGCAAGAGGTGGAATTCGATGTAGAATTAGACTCCACCCGTTCTGGAATTATCTATTTATCGGAAACCATCTCCAAAATAAAGTACCAAAAACCAGATAAATTATCAGAAAAAATTATTGCTTCAAAAGTAAGTGGTGATTCAAATGGATTTAGCTTTAACAATGCGAGTGATGTTGATAATAACTTTTACATGAATACAATTGGGGTTGTAAACTCCGAAATTGTGTCTCCAATTGCAACCTATGCATTTAATTATTATCGGTATAAACTCGAAGGTGTATTCTATGACAATCGTGGAAATTTGATTCATAAAATTCAAGTGATTCCACGTCGTGAAAACGATCGAGTATTTTCGGGAATTATTTATATTGTGGAAGACCAATGGAGTATCTATGGTCTTGAATTACAAGTGACTGGCAGCCAAATTCAAACCCCAGCAGCTGATTTGGTGACGATTAAGCAAAATTTATCTTATGATGAGAAAACAGATTTTTGGTTGGTTCGTTCCCAAACTATTGGTTTTGAATATAAGATTTTAGGATTTGAAGGGGATGGTAATTTTATAGCGAACTACAGCAATTATGAATTGAATACAAATTTTGATGAGACTGTTTTTACAAATGAAGTTTTGGCATTTGCCCCAGAAGCCAATAAAAAAGATTCTACTTATTGGAACACCCTTCGACCAGTTCCACTCACCCAAGAAGAATTCACTGATTACGTTAAAAAAGATAGTGTTCAAACTTTAAAAAAATCCAAAATCTATCTCGATTCGGTGGACACCAAAAACAATACATTTAAATTTGGTAATTTAATTTCAGGATATACGTATGAAAATTCTTTTGAACACAACGAATTTAGCATCAGTAGTCCCTTAAAAGGGTTCAATTTTAATACGGTTCAAGGATTCAATTCAAACTTAGAGATCGACTACACCAAACGGTATGATGAGTTTAAAAATTACCTTGCGATAGAAAATCAAGTGAATTATAGTTTTGACACCCAAACCCTTCGAGGTACCGTGGGGTTTCGCTATAAGTTTAACAACATCAATGATTTGAATGTAGGGTTTAGCACGGGTATAAAAGTCCAACAGTTTAACGGTCAAGAGCCTATTTCGAATTTAATCAATGAGTTGAGTACTTTACTATTTGAGGACAATTATATGAAATTATTTGAAAAACGATTTGTAGAAGCGCGCTATGGTCAAGAACTTTTTAATGGTTTCAGGATTGGGACTTCTGTCAGTTTTGAAAACCGAAGGGCATTGTTTAATAGCACGGATTACACAACTCTAAACCAAGATGAGAAATCATACACAAGTAACAATCCAAAAGATGCCATGAATTTTGTGTCTGCACCCTTTGAAAATCATAACCTGATAAAGTTTAAATTCGATGGGGCTATTCGATTTGGGCAAAAATATCTCAGCTATCCAGGGAATAAATACAACCTAAACACACCTAAATACCCGAAGTTAAATTTTAGTTTTGAAAAAGGAATGGGTGCTACCCACTCTGATTATAATTATGACCATTTAAGTGTTAATTTATCTCAAAACTTTAACCTTGAAAACAAAGGGGATTTTAGTTACAATATTTTGGGAGGCACCTTTTTTGAGAACTCCAAGTTAGCGTTTATGGATTTTAAGCATTTTAATGGCAATCAGACCCATGTGAATTTGAGTGGTAATTATTTGACGTCATTTAAAAACTTAGCGTATTATGATTTTAGTACGTCCGAAAATTATTTAGAATACCATGTGGAGCACGATTTTAATGGCTATATTTTAGGGAAGATCCCATTGATTAATAAACTCAACTACAACTTGATTGTAGGGCTACATGGATTTTCAACAAAACTTCAAAGCCCGTATCAAGAAGTGAGCATCGGAATTAATAATATCGGTTGGAAAAAATACCGTTTTTTAAGAGTGGACTATGTGCGATCGTATCAAAGTGGATTTGTGAATGACGGGGTCTTATTTGGGATTAATTTCTAGTTTTTATTTTCCAAAAGCGGAACAAACTTAAAATTCCCTAATTCGTGTTTTTCAAATTCTTTAGCGCCTTTTCGAATGTAAAGGGTCATAATTTGATCAACATCTCCAACAGGGATCACTAATCGGCCTCCAATTTTCAATTGTGCTAACAATGGTTTTGGAACAAAAGGTGCTCCAGCGGTGACGATGATGCTATCAAACGGGGCCTCGTCTTTGAGTCCTTTGTAACCATCTCCAAAAATGAGTCGCTTTGCGATATAGCCAATTTTGGGTAGAAATTTACTGGTTTTTTTAAAGAGTTCTAACTGACGTTCAACACTATACACATGGGCTCCTAACAGACACAATACAGCGGTTTGGTACCCACTTCCTGTGCCTATTTCAAGTATTTTATCGGCAGGCTTAACTTCTAATAATTCAGACTGAAATGCAACGGTATAGGGCTGTGAAATAGTTTGACTTGCTGCGATAGGAAACGCTTTGTCTTGGTACGCATGGTCCAAAAAACTAGAGTCCATAAAAAGATGCCGTGGAATCGATCCAATAGCCTCTAAGACCGCTGAATTTGAAATTCCTTTAGCCACTAACGTTGCCACCAATTGTTTGCGAAGTCCTTTATGTTTAAACGTATCTTTCAAAAATGAGTTTGAGCAGAAGACTAATCTTCATATTTAAAAAACAAAGATAGTGTAAACCCTAAATTTTGTCAAATTTATCCGCTTTCTTGTCTTAATTAATTTTTTTTATGATAATCCTGCTCTGGCCGTTATCTGATTTAATTCTACCCCTATTGGTCCCCCCGCCAGCTGTACCAGTACAAAGTAATCGTACCGTAGTATTCACTGTAATTGTTATATAGGCTCTTGACAGTACTGATCCGTAGGTTCTATTACTATTATTCATAACAGCTGTTCCCTCATAACTCGCTGGAAATGGAGTATTTGTACCGTCGGTGAAAGTAAAATGAAGAACACCTGATGTGTTATCATGAAAATCTATAAGAACCTCTGCTATTAATTCATAAGTTCCTGGGGTTAATGTAAAATCTCCAGTTGTAGTACTCCAGACAACTCCACTTCTAAGAAGTTCACGTGACTCTAATTGAAAAGTTTGATTAGCGGTAGCGGGAAAGAGAGAAACGAAAAGCGAAACGAGGTATATTTGGTTTTTAAAACAGCTAAACGGCTATCTTATTCTTTCAATAAATAATCTTGTATTTTTATTCTTTGACGGTCAATTATCGAATAATAAGGTCCTGTTTTCAAGGAGGCTTAGGATAAGTTATACTGGGTTGCTGTCGAAGTATTTCCAAGCAAAAAACTCGAGTTGATTTTATACTTATTATAGTTAGCACCTATATCCCATTTGAAACGTTTATTCTTAGAAATATCAAAAATAACACCAGCCCCAACTCCAAGCTCTAAAGGTTTGGAGTAGGTGTTGTCAAGTGTGTTAACTCCAAAATCGTTTGTGTAGCCCTTAAAATAAGCACTTGAAAGAGCGGTTTCTACATATAAAGTCTGCGCATAGCTCGTGTAGCCAACTAGAAACCAAATACAATATTTTATAGCGCTTTTTATCATTGTTTTAATTATTGCCTTTTATTAACTTTTTAAGAAACTCGTCACTGCCACTTGAAATTCGAATGATATAACTTGCATCCTCCAAACGGTCCATAGAAACTGTAATTAGACCGGAAGGTGGAAATTCCCGATTCAATACCAAGCGCCCTCTTACATCAAAAACATCAATTTGAATCGGATAGTTGGTGGGTTTTGAAAATTTAATCTTAACAAAATCTTTAAACGGATTGGGATAAACCATCAAATCCATGGTTTCTACAAATTCTACAGAAGTGCTATTATCAACGTTCAATAATTTGAAACGATTTAGATACCCTTGTTGAACAGAATGATTAGAAGTATTAGACAATCCTACAACCCCATTTTGACCAATACTCTGTTGAATTTTTGTCGTTCGTTCTACGCCAGTGGCATCGGTATATTGATGCTATACAGCCCTAGAACCCGCTGATGTCAATACAGATTTTACCACTGTTGGAGACTGAAATAACGATTCCTGTGGTAAAAGAATATTCGTTAAAAACAGAAAACAAATCGCAATGATGGACTGAATATTATGTGACATTTGTTTATTTATTTCAATAATTAATACAACAAAAGTATTGTATTATATTATAATTTAATGTAGCTGTGTAACAAACAGCGTAATGACGTAATAAGCGGTCGAATTTGTGTTATAAATGGATAATTACACCACAAAAAAAATCGAGAATCTGTCCTAAAAAAATTAAATGACAGCTATTCATTCGTTTAATAACACATTCTACATCGGTTTTAAAAACGAATTTTTTGATTTATTTAAGGGTGTATTTTAAAATTAACTACAAAAAAATCATAGTTTTACATAAAATTCATAAAATGAAGCTAAAAGCAGGCGTATTAGGTGCAGGTCATCTAGGTAAAATTCATCTTAAATTACTTCAGCAATCTGAAAAATATGAACTAATAGGGTTTTATGACCCTGATCAATCTAACGGTGAAAAGGTTGAATTCGAACTTGGACACACTTATTTCAATTCACTAGAAGCACTCATAGATGCGGTAGATGTCATAGACATTGTTACACCAACACTTTCACATTATAACTGTGCGATCAAAGCGATCACCAAAGGGAAACATGTTTTTATTGAAAAACCTGTGACAAATACGGTCGAAGAAGCCGAGCATATTCGTCTTTTAGTCTCTGAAAACAATCTTAGAGGTCAAGTTGGGCATGTAGAACGTTTCAACCCAGCGTTTATAGCTGTTAAAGACGACATTCAAGCTCCGATGTTCATAGAAACCCATCGTTTGGCTGAATTTAATCCTCGCGGAACTGATGTCCCTGTGGTTTTGGATTTGATGATTCATGATATTGACATTATATTAAGTGTCGTGAAATCTCCTGTCAAAAACATCACCGCAAGTGGCGTCTCAGTCATAAGTGAAACGCCCGATATTGCCAATGCACGAATTGAATTTGAAAATGGTTGTGTTGCGAACCTTACAGCAAGTCGTATTTCGCTGAAGAATATGCGAAAAAGTCGTTTTTTCCAAAAAGATGCGTATATCAGTGTTGACTTTTTAGAAAAAAAAGTGGAGGTTGTCAAAATGAAAAATGCCCCAGAAGTTCCAGGAGATTTTGATATGATCCTACAAAATGCAGAAGGACTCAAAAAACAAATCTATTTTGAAAATCCAGAAATTTCACTAAATAATGCGATCTTAGAAGAGCTCGAAAGCTTTGCAAATGCAATCAACACCAACTCAAAACCAGTAGTCACACTAAGGGATGGCACGGATGCTTTGAGGGTTGCCCATCAAATTATAGATTGTTTTTAAATAAAATAGGTATGAAAAATATTGCAGTTATTGGAGCGGGAGCCATGGGAAATGGGATCGCGCATACGTTTGCGCAAGCAGGTTATAAAGTTCAGCTAATTGATCTCAATCAAACGGCGCTTTCATCGGCACTTGAAACAATTTCAAAAAACTTGGATCGTTTAGTCGCTAAAGAGAAAATAGAGGTATCTGACAAAGTTAAAACACTCGCTAACATTTCAACCTTTACCGATATCAATGAAGGGGTTGAATATGCCAGCTTAGTTGTAGAAGCAGCAACTGAAAATGTAGATTTAAAACTTCAAATTTTCAGACAATTAGATGAAGCGTGTCCAGAAGATACCATTTTAGCAACCAACACCTCCTCTATTTCCATCACACAAATTGCAGCGGCCACTTCAAGACCAGAACGCGTGATTGGAATGCACTTTATGAATCCTGTGCCCATCATGAAATTGGTGGAAATCATAGCCGGTTATAATACGTCAAAAGAAGTGATACACTTTATTGTTTCACTAAGTGAAGAAATTGGTAAAACGCCCGTAATTGTAAACGATTACCCTGGATTTGTAGCCAATCGAATTTTAATGACAATGATCAATGAAGCCATCGAAACGTTATACACTGGAGTGGCAGGGGTCAAAGAAATTGATACCGTTATGAAACTTGGAATGGCTCACCCTATGGGCCCATTAGAACTAGCTGATTTCATTGGACTAGACGTTTGTTTATCGATCTTAGAAGTGATGAATGACGGATTTAAAAACCCTAAATATGCCCCAAACCCATTGTTAGTAAATATGGTGCGAGCCGGAAAATACGGTAAAAAAACAGGAGAAGGGTTTTATCAGTATTCGACCGAAAGTAAAGCGATCAAGGTCGCTGCCCAATTTTCTTAAAAAACTCCCTAAAACTCCGATTGTAAAAATGGCGAAAATCAGTCCCTTTAGAGCGGTTCGTCCTTCAAAAACGACCCTTCCAAATTTCAGTTCAAAGTCGTATAGAACCTATTCTCAAATAGAATTAGCAGATAATTTAAAAAATAATCCAGATTCATTCTTGAGTATTATTAATCTAAAAAAAAACACCAAAGTTGCAATCGAATCTGCAAAACGTTACGAATTAGTCAAACAGAAATATGAAGATTTTAAAACCACTAAAGTTCTCATTAAAGACCCTACTCCTGCATTCTATATATATGAAACTCAACAAGAAAACGGACTCCGATTTTGTGGCATTTTAGCCGCCGCTCATGTGGATGATTATGAAACGAATGTAATTAAAAAACATGAAGCAACTATTTCGAAACGAGAAAACAAATTTAAAACATATCTCAAAACAGTACGCTTCAATGCGGCTCCAGTGCTTCTAACATATCCAGATAACGAGACTGTTGAAACTGTGGTTTTAAGTGCAAAATCTAACGCCACTGAAATAAACTCTTGGCATGCGGAAAATGAAACCCATAAACTTTGGCGAATTGAAACTAAAAAAGAGGTGAGTTTTATTCAAAAAGCCTTTGAAAACATTCATAGTCTTTATATTGCCGATGGTCATCATCGCTCCGCGTCCTCAGCGCTTTTAGCGAAAGAGATGAACGGTGAACAAAAGACTCCAACAAACAGTTCTCATAATCATTTTTTAACCTATTTGATTCCTGAAAGTCAACTTAAAATACAAGATTACAACAGAGTTATCAAAGACTTGAACAACCTAAGTATCGATACCTTTTTAGAGAAACTAAGCCACTATTTTAAAGTAGAAAAAAAAGGAAAAGGCGTTTATAAAAGCATTAAAAAAAACGAACTATCGATGTATTTAGAAGGTGAGTTTTATTGCTTATCTTTGCGTGAACCAATGGAGAAGAGTCAATCTGCAATCCATCAATTAGATACCTATATTTTACAAACACATCTCTTGGAACCAATTTTAGGAATTACTAACCCTCGAACCAATAAACGGATTGATTACATCCATGGATCTGATAGTTTAAAACAGATTAAAATTACTGTGGATCGTGGGGATCACGCCGTTGGGTTTGGGCTTTTCCCCGTGCAAACAAGCGAATTAAAAGCCATTGCAGATGCAGGGGATGTCATGCCCCCAAAAAGCACCTATATTTATCCAAAACTAAGAAGTGGAATCACTATATACGAGTTTTAATTATGTCAATAAACACCAATTTATCTCAACTACGATCGCAACTTCCAGATGAAGTGACCTTGGTCGCTGTTTCTAAAACAAAACCTGTAGCGGACTTAATGGAGGCCTATGAGGCAGGACAACGGATTTTTGGCGAAAATAAAATCCAAGAAATGGCCGAAAAACAGCAGCAAATGCCAAAAGATATCCAATGGCATATGATTGGAAATGTACAACGAAATAAAGTCAAATATATGTCTTCGTTTGTCGATTTGATTCATGGCGTTGATTCCGTTAAACTGCTCAATGAAATTAACAAACAAGCCGAGAAACACCAACGTACCATTTCCTGTTTATTACAACTAAAAATAGCGCAAGAAGATACCAAATTTGGCATGACTTCTGAAGATGCGTATGCGTTATTAAATTCAGATCATTTTAAGAGTTTAAAAAATATATCGATTGTTGGTGTGATGGGTATGGCTAGTTTTACCAATAACGCAACGCAAATCAAAGAAGAGTTTACCGATTTAAAGAATACTTTTGAACGCTTAAAAAAGAACACCCCAGAACTTGAAATAATTTCTATGGGAATGAGTGGCGATTTCCCATTAGCTATTGAATGTGGAAGTACGATGATTCGCGTGGGAAGTCGTATCTTTGGAGCTCGAAATTACACTAATTAAATCGAGATTATTTATACAATAATAGATATAGAAACCACCGGAGGAAAATTTAATGAAGAGGGCATTACCGAAATTGCTATCTATAAATTTGACGGTCATAAAATTGTGGACCAATTTATCAGTCTGGTCAATCCGGAACGGGAAATCCAACCGTTTGTCGTTAACCTTACGGGGATTAATAGTAAAATGCTAAGGTCTGCACCAAAATTTTATGAAGTCGCCAAACGGATTATTGAAATTACCGAAGGCAGTATTTTGGTAGCACATAACGCTCAGTTTGATTATCGTATTTTGAAAACAGAGTTCAAGCGTCTCGGATTTGATTTTGAGCGTGAAAATTTGTGTACTGTTGAACTTTCTAAACAATTGATCCCAGACCTTCCCTCCTACAGTTTGGGCAAGCTGGTGCGATCTTTGGGGATTCCTGTTAGTGATCGGCACCGTGCGGCAGGAGATGCCACAGCTACGGTTAAGCTTTTTAAGATGTTGCTGGATAAAGATCTTGAAAAAACAATTATAAAAGCGGCGATTCGTTTGGATCCAAAGCATCAAATGGAACCTAAATTAACTGATATAATTTCTAAATTACCATCTGTTACGGGCGTTTATTATATTCATAAGGCCGAAGGTGAAATTGTATATATAGGGAAAAGTAAAAATATTAAAAGTAGAATCAATCAACACTTTACGGGTCAAACGGCTAAATCAAAAAAAATACAACTCGAAGTCGCAGCCGTCACTTATGACGAAACCGGCAGTGAATTGGTCGCACTTTTAAAAGAAAGTGAAGAAATTAAACGCAACAAACCTAAGTTTAATCGCGCACTTCGGCGAACTATTTTTACGCATGGATTGTTTAGTTTCAAAGATGAAGAAGGCTATATCAATTTAAAAGTTGAAAAAATAAAAGGCAATCAAAAACCGATTACTACCTTTTCAAATCGGGAGAGTGGTAATAGCTTTTTGAATAAAATTGTGGAACATTATCAACTCTGTCAAAAACTATGTGGGCTGTATAAAACGGCAAATTCTTGTTTTGGATACGATATCAAAACCTGTGCAGGTGCCTGTATTTCAGAAGAACCCGTCGAAATTTATAATAAAAGAGTGATGAATCTGCTTGAATCACATACCTTTAAAAATCAAAATATGATTCTGATTGATTATGGTCGTGCTGTTGACGAACGCAGTGCTGTTTTAATTGAAAACGGTGTTTTTAAAGGCTATGCCTATTTCAATTTAAACTTTCAAATCCATACCACAGAAGTGTTAAAATCGATTCTAACTCCGATGGAACATAATAAAGATGCGCAGCATATCATTCAAAGTTTTATGCGTCGTCACAAAAGATTAAAAATAATTAAACTAAAGGACTAAACTTTTTTAGTATTTTTGAGATATGTCAAAATCAAATCAAGAAAAAAATTGGAGAGAAAAAGTTCATGAAATTATTTATGAAGCCGATACTCCAGCGGGAAAGTTATTTGATGTGCTTCTATTAATTGTGATTCTTATTAGCATCATTTTGGTGATGCTAGAAAGTGTCGATAGTATTGGAACTCAATATGCATTGTTCCTTGATGTTTCGGAATGGGTGATTACCATTTTGTTCACACTAGAATACATCGCTCGAATTATATCGGTGAAAAACCCAAAAGCATACATTTTTAGTTTTTATGGGATCATTGATTTGTTATCCACCATTCCTAAATACCTTTCCTTATTTATTTTAGGGTCGCACTCTTTAATCGCGCTTCGGGCTTTACGCTTATTACGTGTATTTAGGATTTTAAAACTCACTCGATTCATTGGTGAAAGTGCCAATTTTGGAAAAGCATTAAAACGAAGTCGAGCAAAAATAGCAGTATTTATTTCCTTTGTTGTTGTATTATGTATCATTTTAGGGACTGTTATGTACCTTATTGAAAGTGATCAAGATAGTGGTTTTACAAGCATTCCAAGAAGTGTATATTGGGCCATTGTAACGCTGACAACTGTTGGCTATGGAGATATTGCCCCCATCACCGCTTTGGGTCAATTGATTGCCTCTTTAATTATGATTTTAGGGTATGGCATTATCGCAGTACCAACGGGAATAGTCACTTCCGAAATGACAAAAATAGAAGAAAAGCTGATTCCAAATAACACACAAGCTTGTACAAGTTGTAATGAGGCCTATCACCAAGACAATGCCGAATACTGTCATAAATGTGGTCATAAAATTCATGATGTCTAAGACACTTATTTCAATTGTTGGCCCAACTGGGATTGGTAAAACTGCACTTAGTTTAAAATTGGCAACGCATTTTAAAACTGAAATCATCTCCGCAGATTCGCGTCAATTTTATAGAGAAATCCCTATCGGAACTGCCGCCCCAACCAATTCTGAATTAGCCACTGCACCACATCATTTTATTCACCATAAATCTATAAAAGATCCTTTTAGTGTGGGCGCTTTTGAAAAAGAAGCAATCGCAAAACTTGAAGAACTTCATCAAAAAAACCCAATTATTGTAATGGTTGGCGGGTCTGGATTGTATGTAAATGCAGTTACAAAAGGCTTTGATGAATTTCCGGATATTGCCCCCGAAATCAGAACCAAACTCAATACTGAACTAGAGACTAACGGACTCGAATTTCTTCAAGAAGAATTAAAAAAAGTAGATCCGATTAGCTATGCGACCATTGCTCTAAAAAACCCGCACCGAGTGATCAGAACCCTTGAAATTTATAGAGGAACCGGAATCCCCTATTCTAGTTTTTTAAATAAAGACAAACGACAAAGACCGTTTGATACGATTTCGATTGGATTAAAAGCAGAGCGACCTTTAATTTATGAGCGGATTAATCAAAGAGTGGATCAAATGTTAGACAATGGGTTGCTAGAAGAAGCTAAAGCTGTATTTAAACATAGAGATTTAAATGCGCTCAATACGGTGGGCTATAAAGAGTTATTTCAATATTTTGATGGAGAATGGACGTTGGATTTTACGGTGTCTGAAATTAAAAAAAATTCGCGCCGTTTTGCCAAACGACAGATGACTTGGTTTCGAAAAAATCCTGAAACCAAATGGTTTGAGCATGATACCGATCTGCAAAATATCATAGAATTTTTAAATAAAGTCATAAAAAAAACCAATGAATAGTTGGTTTTTAAATGCTTATTTATTTACCACAAGTCGAAAGCCTTCGCCATGAATATTTAAGATTTCTACTTTTGGATCTAACTTTAAATATTTTCTTAATTTGGCAATATAAACATCCATACTTCTAGAGGTGAAATAATTGTCATCTCTCCATATTTTGGTCAGTGCAATTTCTCTGGGCATTAAATCATTTTCATGTAAAATCAACAACCGAAGTAATTCATTTTCTTTTGGCGATAACTTAGCTGGTTTATCACCCTTGTGACTTAGAAAACGAAGTTTCGAATTAAGACTAAATTCACCTATTGTAAACTCAAACTGTTTACTGTCCGCCAGAGTATCTACCGTTTTGCGTTGGATAATTGCTTTGATCTTCATTAGCAAGACTTCGCTGTCAAAGGGTTTATTCAAGTAATCGTCTGCCCCTACTTTGTAACCTTTTAAAACATCTTCTTTCAGCGCTTTAGCAGTGAGGAAAATAATAGGAATTTCAGTATTTTTTTCACGGATTTCTTTGGCAAGTGTAAAGCCATCTTTATATGGCATCATTACATCCAAAATACACAAATGGTAGTCAGTTTTTTTAAACTTTTCGTAGCCTTCCATGCCGTTCTTGGCGTGGGTTACTTCGTAGCCATTGATTGACAAATATTCTTTTAAAACCGTTCCAAAATTTGGATCATCTTCAACTAATAATATTTTTTTTAAACTTTCTTCCATGATATTAAGCTATTAAAGGTAATTTTATAACAAAGATACTTCCTCTGCCTTTTTCACTGTCGACAGAAACAATTCCTTGATGATTTTCTACAATACGTTTCACATTTGCTAAGCCAAGTCCATGCCCTTTTATAGTATGAACATCGCCAGTGTATTCCCTATAAAACTCTTCAAATATACGTTTTTGTACGGCTTTATTCATGCCCTTCCCTTGATCTTTAATACTTAGAATAATATTATTACCAACATTTTCTGTGTACACATCAATTTTGGGAGCATCATTTGAATATTTTATGGCATTGTCCAAAACATTAACAATCACATTTGTGAAATAGGTTTCATTGGCTAATACCGATGATTTAGGGGCATTAAAATGGGTGTTAATATAGCCATTTCGATCTTCTACAATGAGCTGAACATGTGTAATCGCATCTTCAATTAAGTCGTGCAATTTAAGTCGTTCTTTACTAATATTGAGTTGCTTTTTTTGCAGCTGAGAAATTCGTAAAACATTTTCAACTTGTGCATTCATACGCTTGTTTTCTTCTTTAATCATTCGAAGATAGCGTTTAACTTTTTCCTGATCATTAATTATTTTTGGATTTTTGATCGCATCTAATGCAAGATTAATCGTCGCAATAGGGGTTTTGAATTCATGCGTCATATTATTAATAAAATCAGATTTCATTTGAGATATTTTACGCTGTTTAATTAATTGATACAATGCACTAGTATACGCAATAATGATAATCAGCGTGAATAACATTGATAACAAGGTGACTCCAATTATCGAAGATATGATGAATTTTTTACGTTCGGGAAAATTAATATAAAGTTTAAAATCACTTTCATCATTATCATCTAAAAAAATGGGAGCTCCCAATGTAGGAATCAAAGATTGATCGAAATTTTGAGATTGAATTTTGGTTCCTAAATCATGATGGAAAATCGCAAATTCAAAATCAATATCAATGTTATCTTCTCTTAATTTTTTGCTTATTAATTTTTGGATGCTTTCAACTGAAACGCGCTGATGAATAGGCGTGTTTTTAATTTCTGAATTGTATTGAGATTCAAAAGTAGCTTTTTGTAGTTTGTCCATATTAAGGACTTTCTCAAACGACTGTTCAGTCGTAGAAATTAAATCTCCTCCTAAAATGTTATGATCATAAATTTTGGTGGTTGTTTTGCCTCTAAAATTACTCAAGCCCAAACTATCGATATTTAGATCGATAAGTGAGGGAACTTTAAAATTTTCTTCAAGGATACCCGTATTATAAATAATAATTTGATTGGTATTAATATCCTGCTTATAGACGGTAATATTTCGGATGGCAGTGGTATCTGGTTCTTTTCCCTCGGAAATGATTTTATTGAGAGCTTTGACATATTTTTTATACTCAATATCAGCCACTTGATTGGTCGTGTAAGTCAATGCCTTTTTAACGTTGAAAGTGAATTGTTCTTCTTTTGTTTCTAGCGCATTATTAATGTAATACGCTTGAACAAAAATAATTCCGATGAGTGATAAGCTCATCAAAATAACCAATAAGGTGAATAATCGTTTATTCATTACTCAAAATTAAGACTTTAATTGATGTTAAAATGGGTTTTAACCTTAGCTTAACAAAAATGTTAAATTTTTACGAATTCTTGATTTTATTCAAAATTTTCTCGTGGATATTTTGAACATTTATTTCTGTTTCTAAAAGTGAGATGTTATGAATCACAAAATGAGATTGACTCATTTTTTGGGACTCAGGCAGTTGGTTATCGATGATCGATTCGATGTCTTTTTTAGTTTTTTGATCTCTATCTATAACCCGTTGGATGCGTGTTTCGGTGGGTGCAGTCACCGTAATAATAAGATCAAATTGATCTTGAGATTTTGTCTCAAAAAGAATTGCCACTTCTTTGATGACATAGGGTGCGTCTTGTTTGGACACCCAACGTTCAAAATGTTCAGCTACTTTTGGATGAACGATCGCATTTATTTTTTGTAACAACGATTGGTCATTAAAAACTTTAGAGGCAATAAAAGATCTGTTTAGCTGACCATCTACATAACACGATTTGCCCAACAACTGAATTAATTCTTGTTGAATTATTTTAGAGTTCTGCATCAAGGTTTTGGCTTCCTCGTCCGCAATATAAATTGGCACTCCCAATGCTTCAAATAGCCGAGCCACTGTGGTTTTCCCACTACCAATACCTCCAGTAAGTCCTACAATTTTAGTCATTTTTTGGTGTGATTACATATTCCAACTGCGTTACTTTTAGTTTGGCTGTTTTTATATTTATGGGTTGTTTTACTAAAACAGGGGTCAAATAATTATTATCGGTACTCAAGGAATTAAAATCGCACTCTACAAAAAAATCACGAGTATCAATCTCATTATACGCCTCTAAAGTTGCATAAAAAACCACGGGGATTTCCTTAGGGAAAAAGTTGATATTAACGGCTTCTGGAACGTTTCTAATGGTCACAGGGACATTGACACTACCTTCAGTAAATTTTGCAACCTCAGCACTTATTGCAACTTTCTGATGGGAATATTTTAGTTGATTTGATTTGACAACAAGGTCCAAGTCAACAATCCGATTGATCGTCGCGTTTACAGCATTCAAGTTGATCAGTTTGGTCTTAACATTAGTCATCGATTTTAAGAGTGATTCTGGCCCAATAACAGTGATTGAATCGGGTACAGACAAATACGAATCAACCAAATCATAGCCTACTGCAAAGCTTGAATTTATCAAAACCGTGACGGGTATTTTTTTAATAAATTGACGATCATAGGGAAATAAAACAGTATCAGGATTAATCGTCTTTACAGTAATTCGTGCATCAAAATGATTGATAATTTTTTCAAACTGATTTCGTTCTGTCCAATAATAATGCGTTTTATCTTTGTTTAATTTTGAAAAATCAACATCAATTACAGGCTTCGAAATATAATATTTCAAAAGCTCAAAACCGCGTCCGGATAGTGTGATGTTTATAGTTTTTGAGTCCTTGGATACAATCAATTCATTGGATTTAATTTGCGATGGTTGCAATTCAAATTGAAGCGTTTGGGTGTACGTATTTGATAATTTTGAGAGTAAAGAAATCAAAAAAGACAGAAACAAAAATAACACAAACACATTCAAACGTTTGCCTTGTATTAGATTAGATTTTATGTTTATAATTTTTTTTATCATTGGGCTCTGAAAAATAAATTAGGAAACAAAAGGGTCTCATCTTTAGAAGAAAGTTTCAGTTTTAGAGAGGCTTTAAGAAAACCAATTCCGTAGCCAAAAAACTGAATACAAATAGCGGGCAGTACTAAAAAAGCGACTATGATATTGTTTGAAGTGCGAAAAGCACCAATCATGGCTGCAAGAAAATAGAATGCATAAATGATTAAAAACCAATAAAATCCGAAAATGGCGGCTAGGCAACTCCCAAAAAAACAGAGAGTAAACACTGTTGGAAACCAATAGGCCAACCGAGTGGATTGTGGGTGCCATTTATTTAGGATGGGGCGGGCTTGTCCAAATTTATAGACTTGAGTATAGAAACTTTCGAAGGATATGCGGCGTTTATGGAATACAAACGCTTCGGGGATAAGATGTAATTGATATCCCATTTCTTTGAGTCGAATGGACAAATCGGGGTCTTCCCCAGGGTGAATCCGTCCAAACCCTCCTGTGGCTTGAAAGGCTTCTTTGGAAATTCCCATATTAAAACTTCGAGGTTCATAATTTTTGACCGATATTTTACCGCCACGAATACCGCCAGTAGTCATATAAGAGGTCATCGAAAAATTAATGGCTTTTTGGAGGTCTGTAAAAGTGTCTCTGGCAGCGTCTGGCCCTCCAAACCCATCTACAAAGCTGGTGTTTAGTTTGGCAATAACCGCTTCTAGATAAGGTGGTGGCAAGATGCAATCTGAATCTAAAATAATAAAATAACGGCCTTTGGCACGTTCCATTCCGTAATTTCTGGAATGTCCAGGGCCTGTATTTTCTTTGGTGTAATAGCTAATTTTGAGAGCATCTTGAAACTGATCGACAATGCGTTTTGCGTCTAAAGTAGAGCCATCTTCAATGATGACAATTTCAAACGTCTTAGGCGATTCTAAAGCACAAAAACTTTCGAGAAGTTCTCTAATTTCTTCTGGACGGTTAAAAACAGGGATGATAAACGAAAAATCACTTGCAATCATAGTGACAAAGTTACACAAAGTGATTGAATTGTAGTGAGTTGATGCATTATAAAAAAGAGAGGGGCTAAAAAGTAAATAAATCTGTCATTCTGAATATATTTCAGAATCTAAAACTATTGAAATCCAATAACGATGCGAATCTGAAACGAGCCTACCTTCAGTAGTCAAGTTCAGATTGACAAAGCGAAGCCTTTTCAGACAGCCTCTTAATATTTATAATGAGGAGTTACCTACGCATCTTCTGTAAAAGTATCCATCACGGCATCACTGACACCCATGTTACTAAAACCGCCATCATTAAACAAGTTTTGAAGGGTTACACGTTTGGTTAAATCGCTAAATAACGATACGGTATAATTGGCGCAATCCAATGCGGTTGCATTCCCTAGAGGTGACATTTTATCAGCATAAGCAATAAAGCCATCAAATCCTTTCACTCCTTTACCAGCAGTGGTGGGCGTTGGCGATTGTGAGATGGTATTGACACGCACGTTTTTGTCGCGTCCAAAGAAGTATCCAAAGCTTCTGGCAATACTTTCTAAATAGGCTTTGTTATCTGCCATGTCGTTATAATCAGGAAACACACGTTGTGCTGCCATATACGTAAGGGCTACAATACTCCCCCATTCGTTCATCGCGTCGTGTTTGTAAAGCGTTTGCATCACTTTGTGAAAGGACATTGCAGAAACATCGGTTCCTTTTTGCGTCCAGTCATATTTTTGATCGGTATAAGCACGGCCTTTTCGCACGTTAATTGACATCCCAATGGAGTGCAATACAAAATCGAGCTTACCGCCTAAAATTTCTGTAGCTTGTTGTACTAAATTTTCTAAATCTTCAATAGAGGTCGCGTCTGCCGCAATCACTTGTGAACCTGTTTTTTTTGCCAATTCATCAATCTGCCCCATTCGCATTGCAATGGGTGCGTTGGACAATACAAACGTACCGCCTTCTTCATGAACACGTTCGGCTGTGATCCATGCAATTGAATTGGGGTCTAAAGCTCCAAAAATAATTCCGCGTTTTCCTTTTAGTAAATTGTAAGACATAATTATATATTTTAGTGTCGGTGTTTATTTAATTTCTGGGGCAAATATAACATTAATTCAATAATTGATTCGCATGGGCGATTGCGGATGCTGATAATTCTTTTCCCCCCAGCATGTGGGCTATTTCTTCGATGCGTTCCTCTTTTGATAATTTTTTAAGAGAAGTCACCGTTGTTTCTTGAAGGTCTTGTTTAAAAACTTTAAAATGCGACTGCCCTTTGGCCGCAATTTGTGGTAAATGCGTTATTGAAAATACTTGCATGTACGCACTCATTTGATGCATAATATCCCCCATTTTATGCGCAATTTCTCCAGAAACTCCCGTATCAATTTCATCAAACATGATGGTAGGCAACTGTTGATATTTAGATAATACCGATTTGATGGCCAACATGATTCTTGAAAGTTCGCCACCTGACGCTGCTTTTTTTAGAGGTAAAAATGAAGCTCCTTTGTTGGCTGTAAATAAAAATTCTAAATGATCCCTTCCGTTGTATAGATAGGTTTCCGAAGGATTTAATAGCAATTTAAATCGGGCGTTTGGCATTCCCAAATCCGTTAAGATTGTCTCTAATTGCTTTATTAGATCTGGAAGTACCTGGAGTCGTTTTTTGTGGAGCGTTTTGGCAGAGGCATCTAACTGTGAGACGAGCGATTCAAGCGATTTCTCTTTTTCAGAAATTACATCATCTAAAGAAGCTAAGGTATCCAATTGCGTCGATAAATGGGCTTCAATATCAATTAATGCCTCCACAGAATTCACGGAATGTTTGGCAAATAAATTATGAACGGTTTGAAGGATCAAATCAATTTCACTTAATCGTGAGGGGGCGACTTCAATTTTTGATTGTTCGGATTCAATATCATTATAAATATCATCCAATTCTATGGCGACACTTTGAATGCGATCTGATAAAGTTTGAAAATTAGAAGAAACATCCGCCAATTTATGAAACAGTTGTTTAAGCGTCCTAAGATTGGAAGCGACGCCTAAGTCTTCGGTGCTTATGAGTTGATTGGCTAAAGTGAGTTCGGATTGAATAAGCTCTACATTATTTAGAGTATTGTATTCAATTTCGAGCGCCTCTAAATGAATCGTTTGGAGTTTTGCTTCAGATAATTCATTTAAAAGAAAGGATTGATAATCCTTATCTTTTTCAGATTGTAATTTTGAAGCTTTTAGGTCGTTTAATTGTTTTTGAGTTGTTTTGTACGATTTCAAAAGGTGTTGATAGTCCAAAACAGTGGTGCTGTTGTTCGCTAAAGCATCAATGATTTGAAATTGAAAATCATCGTTTGTTAACTCTTGTGTTTGTTGTTGCGAATGAATATCGATTAATTGCTCGCCTAAATTTGATAAAACAGTTAGATTCACAGGTGAATCGTTGATAAATGCTCTTGACTTTCCAGACGGCAACACTTCTCTGCGAAGGATGGTGTGCGAATCAAAATCGAGATCATTTTCCTGGAAAAACGGTTTTAAATTAAAATTTTCAATGTTAAAACTGGCTTCAATAATACACTTTTTGGAGGTGTCATTGATATTTGAAAAATCGACTCGCTTACCAAGAACCAATGCCAATCCACCTAGTAAAACAGATTTACCAGCCCCAGTTTCTCCAGTAATACTGGTAAAACCGGAATCGAATTGAACCTGAAGGGTCTCAATTAATGCATAATTACTTATAGAGAGTTCTGAAAGCAAAGTGTTAATTATTTGGCAACTAAGATAAACTATCTCTTAAACTAATTTGAAATGAAATCGAAAAATATTTAAAATTTTATGTTGCGCCACTTTGAAGAATGCATCGGTGCAATTTTGGATAACGTGGAGACTAAATCTGCAATATCAACCGTTGGCCCTCCAGAAAATAAATCTGAAATTTCATCTGCTTTAGCATCAAAAAACACGCGAAGAAGAAACGAATTGGGTCGTCTTCGGTGTAAGCTCTCAAATTGAGTTAAGGCTTCAACAATAGCCGACTTTGCTTGTTTCACATCCGTTGCCATCAAGTCCAATCCTTGTAAGTGATACCCAAATAGAACGGTTCGAAACTCTTTAAAGGTTGGCGATAATATATTATTAATTAAGGCGCTTCGAGTTTGATCTCCACCAGATGGTGGCTGCCATCCCACCGAATTAGTTTGTTGTGAATAATTCACAATATCTTGTGCTTGTTTGTAATGTGCATCGCCACCATTCAGCTCAAATGTATCGGCATCCATCCCCAAAATCATGTAGACATGAAAGGCGATCACGGACACTAAATTTGATTCAAATTGAGTGGAATTAAAATTAAGGTTTTGATACTGTAAGTAATTAAAATTAAAGTTTTTATCATTAAAATTATAAACAGAACTCGTATAATAAGAATTGTGAACAGGTCGAGCCGATTGGATCTGAATCGTTCCTTGAAAAGCATCGGATTGATTATCTTGTATGGTAATGACCATACTACATTCGATGCGTTCTTGAGGTTTGACGGTTTGAGCGGTCCAACGGGTGTTGTTTACGAATTCGTTGAGTTGTTTTTCGAGGGTTTTAAACAACTGATTGTTCTCATTTCCTGTTTGTAGCGCATTGACAACAACCGAGCAATTAAGCTCTTGCGATTCTCCGTACATGGAGGTTAAAACAGCCACTAAAACAATTAATTTACGCATTGATTTGTTTTAAAAGTTCATTCATGATATCAGTAGCAACGTCTGCTTTTGATTTTAAAGGAAACGCTGTTTGAACTAAATTTTTATCAATAAGGGTCACTTTATTTGAAGTACCTCCAAATCCAGCGCCTTTATCATTTAACGAATTTAATACAATTAAGTCTAAATTTTTAGATTTTAACTTTTTTATCGCATTAGCAACTTCGTCATTTGTTTCTAAAGCAAACCCAACCAAAATTTGATGCGATTTGATTTTGCCTAGGGATGCCAAAATATCTTTTGTTTTTTCTAATTCCAATGATAACGTAGATTCCGCCTTTTTTATTTTGGAGGTGGCTACGTTTATAGGTTTATAATCGGCGACTGCAGCCGATAAAATTGCAACATCAACCGATTGAAAATGCGCATGCACTTGTGTATACATTTCGAGGGCACTAATCACAGGAATGGTGGTTATGCGCGAATGGTTTGTGCTGTAGTGTGTGGGTCCTGTGATGTAAATAACCTTAGCGCCTAGTTGAGCTGCTTTGTTGGCGATTTCAAACCCCATTAATCCACTGGAATGATTTCCAATAAAGCGTACGGGATCGATGGCTTCATAGGTGGGACCCGCCGTTACAAGGATGGTTTTTCCATACAGGGACAGCTCTTTTAAAATATAAGATTCAATGTGATTTACAATTGCTTCGGGTTCTGCCATGCGTCCTTCGCCAACCAGCCCACTGGCTAACTCTCCAGAAGTGGCTGGAATCAAAATATTTCCAAAAGATTGGAGGGTCTCTAAAGAAGCTTTAGTGGTGGGATGTTTATACATATCCAAATCCATTGCCGGGGCAAAATAAACAGGACATTTGGCTGAAAGATAGGTTGCTACAAGGAAATTATCACTGCGACCAGAAGCCATTTTTGAAAGCGTATTTGCAGTGACTGGGGCAACCAAAAAAAGGTCGGCCCAAAGACCCAAATCAACATGATTATTCCAAACTGCATTGTCATCAGTGTCTTGAGTAAACGATGAAATTACAGGATTTTTGGAAAGTGTAGAAAGAGTAAGAGGTGTTATAAAGTCTTTCGCAGCAGGAGTCAAAATGACTTTGACATTCGCGCCTGCTTTGACAAACAATCTAACGATGGATGCTGATTTGTACGCAGCAATACCGGCAGTAATTCCTAAAAGAATATTTTTACCGCGTAAAATTGACATCTGTTATTTTTCTTGAGAATCTTCATCTACACTGCGGTAGTAAATTTTCTCATTTAACCATTCTTGAACTGCTAAAGCATGTGGCTTAGGAAGCCGCTCATAGAACTTAGAAACTTCAATTTGTTCCTTATTTTCAAACACTTCTTCTAAGCTGTCATTATAAGTCGCAAATTCTTCAAGTTTATCAATCAATTCTTTACGAATATCAGTATTGATTTGCTCTGCTCTGCGAGAAATTACAGAAATCGCTTCATAGATATTTTGCGTTGGCGCATCAACCTTATTACGATCGTATGTTTCTGTATTAACGGGTGCATTTACTTTTTTTAAGTCCATAATGAAATATTAACCTTTAGTAGTTGTTGATTTATTTTGTATTGAATTTAAGTCTTCAAACATTTTTTGAAGCTGTTTTGCGTTTTTGGGTTCTGGAAAAGCGCGAAGTAAGGAATTGTAATAAGAAATTGCCTTTGAAACGCGTTCCTGTTCTTTCCAAGCCACACTATTAACCGCTAGTTTATAGGCGGAATCAAATTTATAAAACATCGCATCTTCTTTGAAAGAAGTCCCCGGAAATTCGATTAAAAAATTATCAAAAGCCTTAATCGCTGAGTTATAATCTCTATGATAAGGACCTGTTTGATTGTATTGTAAAGCAATACTGTAAGCTTTTTCTTCTAACTTGAAATCCAGTTCTTTTACCAATTTATTAGCAGCCTCTAAATAAGGAGATGACGGAAAGCGGTTGATAAATTCCTGAAGCTTTTCTAATCCTTGTATTGTTTCGGTTTGATCTTTGGAAAACACAGGCGAAAGTTCATAATAACTTTTGGCTGCTAAGAAAGCAATTTCTTCTAGTTTTTCACTTTTGGGATACGCATCTACGAAGCGTTCCATTTGATAATTTGCGGTATAATAATCTCTTGTTTCGTAGTACGTTTTACAGTACATATACATCAATTTTTCTGCTTGAGGCTTACCTCTATATTTAGGGACAATTTGCACGAATATTCGATTGGCTTTGTCAAATTTACCGCTATCAAAAAGTTCGGTTCCAAATTTGAACTTAGCAGCAATATCTTCGTTTTTTAAAACCTTTTGATATTCGCTACACGAATTGAACGATAAAACTAGAACTAATATGTATATAAAATTCTTCATAAATATTTTAAGAATGAGGGCAAAATTACGGATTTATAACGGATTAAAAAAAACTATTATTGTCACGAAAATAAAGCTATAAAAATTTCTTGCAATATGGTTTAAGTATTATTTAACTAAAAGTTAGCGATGAAGGCCGAAATCTTAGCTTTTAAAGCATCGGTTGCTGGCACTAGTGGCAATCGAACTGTATCTTCACAAAGTCCTAAAGATTCAAAAACGGCTTTAATTCCTGAAGGATTGTTTTCTTCAAAAATAAGCCCGATCACTTCCATTAAGCGTGCTTCTATTTTTTTGGTTTCCGTCCTATTGCCTTGGAGTCCCAGTTGGATCATCTGAGAAAATTCTTTTGGAAAGGCTTGACCAATCACAGAAATCACACCTGATCCACCGGCTAAAGTAACTTCGGACACTAAATCGTCATCACCCGAAATGATTAAAAAATCAGAAGGTTTGTTTTGAATTAACTCTAAATATTGATCCATATTGTTACCAGCTTCTTTGACCGCAACGATGGAATCAAAATCAGTCGCTAATCTTAGGGTGGTACTGGCCTCCATGTTTTTGGAAGTCCTACCGGGAACATTATATAAGATGACTGGAATGGAAGACGCTTCAGCTACGTGCTTAAAATGTTGATATAGGCCTTCTTGCGTTGGTTTACTGTAATAAGGAACCACCGAAAGAATCGCTGCAAACGGACTTAAGTCAGTTGTTTTTAACTCTTCAACTACGGCTGCGGTGTTGTTCCCACCAATACCAATTACCAATGGAACACGTCCTTTGTTGGCGTCTATGACCGTTTTGCAAATGGCCTTTTTTTCTTCAGCATTAATGGTTGCACTTTCGCCAGTAGTCCCACTAATAACTAAGTAATTAATTCCGTTTGAAATATTGAATTCTACGATGGCTGCTAGTGCCTGATGATCGATGCTTAAATCTGATTTGAAAGGTGTAATTAAGGCGACACCTGTGCCTACTAATGTTTTCATTATAACCTATTTAGGGTAGTTAAATATTTAATTAATTCTGTTTTAAAAATAGTTGTTTTTGAAGGATCAACCTCGATAATAAAATCATGTAAACGATCGTCTTCAGTATTTAAACCTAGCTTGAAATTTGCTTTTGAAAGTGCGGTAACCAAGTTAAGTTCTAGTGTATTTTTTTTATAATAACTAATCAGCACATCAAAAGGCTGATCAACAAATTCATCAATATCATGGTTTTTAGATCGTCCTAACCAATCAAAATCAGCAATGCTAAAAAAAGCATCCCAACTGTTGGGTCGTTTTTTTTTGGCATCAATTTTAGAAATGAATCTAATTTTATTTTTACTGATTCCTAAATCTTTTAACAAATCATCAAAAAACTCGTAATCATGATACGCATCATAATCAAAAATAATACCGACAGACTGCACTTTACTGCTTCTAAAATCCTTAAATCTTTGATCAAGAATTTTGGCAATATTTTTTTTAATCGATACACTTTTCAATCGTTTAAAAAACATGTACTTTTATTGAATATACAAATGTACTATAAATGAAATATAAATTCATTCAAATTTTCGGGTTTCTTTCGTTGTTTTTCTCTTGTGACAATTCGAAACAACTCACCAAAATTGAGACTCGTAATGTTTCTGTTACTGCCGATTTGGCGCCTAACGAAGCTGTTGAGTCCTATGTAGAACCCTATAAAACACACGTTGAGAGTGCCATGAATACTGTGCTGAGCTATGCGCCCAAAACCCATTCAAAAAATGACGGACGCTATAACACTGCCCTGGGAAATATGATGGCAGATGCCGTGATGGAACTTTCAAATCCTGTTTTTAAGAGTAGAACCGGGGAAAATATCGACATGGTTTTATTGAATCAGGGTGGGATCCGATCTATTTTACCTAAAGGAGATGTGACTCATAAAACCGCTTTTAGCATTATGCCTTTTGAAAATAGTGTGGTGGTGACGGCGCTGAAAGGATCGGTTGTTTTAGAACTCGTTTCCTACTTAAAAGATTTTGGAAAAGCGCATCCCATTTCGGGGCTGAAATTAGTGCTCAATGCAGATCACAGCTTCCAATCTATATTGATGAATGGTCAAAAAATTGAGCCTTCTGAAACCTATTATGTGGCCACCAACGATTACTTATATAACGGTGGCGATCGAATGGATTTTTTCAAAAAAAGCGATACTTTATATGACTTAAATTATAAAATTAGAAATGTGTTGATCGACTATTTTACAAAATACGACACCCTCAACCCAACAAGTGACCAACGCTATATAAAGCTAAAAAAATAAGGTATGAAACGTAGAAATTTTATTCAAAAAACAGCTGCTTCCACCGCGCTCCTTTCCATGGGCGGAGTGGGATTATCCTCATTTTCGAACTCAAAAGCAAGCAAAATAACGATTCTTCATACCAATGATGTGCACAGTCATATTGAACCCTTTGGACCCAATGAGGGAAACAATGCCAACAAAGGCGGCGTGGCCAGACGTGCCACACTGATTGAAAATGTGCGAAACGAAAATCCAAACACCCTGCTCTTAGATGCCGGTGATATTTTTCAAGGAACCCCTTACTTTAATTTTTTTGGTGGTGAAGTTGAGTTTAAACTGATGAGCATGCTCAAATATGATGTTGCTACCATAGGAAACCACGACTTTGACAACGGCATTGAAGGGCTTTACAAACAACTTCCACATGCAAATTTTGACTTTGTATCGGCCAATTATGATTTTTCGAATACGATCATGGATACCCATGTAAAACCGTATAAATTATTCAATAAAGGCGGCGTCAAAATTGGAGTGTTTGGGTTAGGCATTGAACTCCTTGGACTGGTGAATAAAGAGGCATTTAAAGAAACGACTTACCTCGATCCGATTGAAATAGCGCAAGACATGAGTCGGATTTTAAAAGATGACGAAAAGTGTGACCTAGTTATTTGCATCTCTCACCTTGGCTATGCATATAAAAACGAACCAACCAAAATATCCGATTTAAAACTCGCAAAAGCCACCAAAAATATCGATTTGATTATTGGAGGCCATACCCATACCTTTTTAGACAAGCCTACTGTGGAAACCAATGCCGAAGGCAAAAAAGTATTGGTCAATCAAGTGGGATGTTACGGCCTTTATGTAGGGAAAATAGACTTCTATTTTGATGAACATTCCAAGAAAGCTAGCTTTGATGAAGGGCCCTTAATTGTATAAAACGCTAAAAACTAACACACACCACTAACTGTTAAAATCATGTATTTCTTTGGAAATACATGATTATTTTTTACTTTTAACTCAGACTTAGATCCCAAATCTGATTCTTCATAAGTAGCTTGACCGAAGTTTTAGATATTATTTTAGTGAATTACACAATAGAAAGGTTCCGATATCTGTCTGATGAAGGCGTTATCAAGACCTGAAAACTTATTGTAATATGGGGTTTATATTAGTAACCCCAGGAAAACAGAGGGCAACTAGAATACAATTTTAAGAACTAAAAAACACTGATTATCAATACTATATATGAAATAATTGAACATCCGCTGCGCAAAGTCTCCCGACTTCGCGCAACTAAAAAAAAGCATAAAATGAAATGTAAATTTTGAAGTGTTAAAATAAATTTTATACTTAAAAATAACGAGAGTTATATAAAATCAAAGTCGGGAGACTTTGCGCAGCAGGGCGTCAATTGGCTCGAAGCGCATTAAGTTGAAACGTTAAAGTTTTTATTTTTTTGGAACTTTATACTTTTTTTTATAAGTTTATCAGTGATTTAAATCCCCAGATCTGAATCTTCAATACCCAATTCAACCAGTTGTAAGCAATTATTTTATTTGAATTTTAGAAACACTTGGGGAACTAGAGTGGCACAATACACGCCAATTTGGGATGTATTGAACCACCCCCGCTAGCGCGAGCGTCCCGCTCGTGACAGCAAGTGTAAGAAGAAAAAAAATGAATAGAAAATATATAAAACAAGTATATGAATAGTATTAGTTTGTTTTCGGCACAAGCAAGATGCTTGCGCCAGCAGGGGGAATATACTGACTTAAATAATTTCGAAATAAAATTTACAAGAAGACTGATGCTTGTCATGAAGAATCTTTATGAAAGTAATGGACTAGAATATTTAGGATAAAAACGTAGCCCCGCTGTTCGAAGTCTCCGCTGCGCAAAGTCTCCCGACTTTGAGTTGTGTTTCGCAAAGCTTGACTTCGTCTAAACTTTGATTCCACGTCTTTGTGGTACATGAAAAATGAAAAAACACCCGCTGTTCGAAGTCTCTGACTTTGAGCTTGGTGTTCTAAACTCCATAAAACAAAAAATAAATTACAAAAAAAATCTAGTCATTGAGCAAGTCCAAAAACTCCTGTTCAGAAATGATCGGTACTTTAAGAGTCTCTGCTTTGGTGCGTTTGCTGGGCCCCATATTGGCGCCGGCCACCACATAGGAGGTTTTGGCTGAAATAGAACTCACCACCTTTCCGCCGTTAGAATCAATGAGAGCTTTGAGTTCGTCTCTTGAAACGGTTTCAAACACCCCAGAGACCACAAAGCGAAGGCCTTGCAAATGGGTGGTTTGATTGGAGAGCGCTTCTTCCGATAGTTGCAATTGGAGCCCGTATGAAATCAAGCGAGACACCATTCGGATGTTGGCCTCATTTTTAAAAAAAGCGACCACACTTTCGGCGATTCGATTTCCAATTTCATCTACCGATTCTAAATCTTCAGTCGTGGCTTCAGACAAAGCTTGAATTGACTTATAATGTTTGGCTAATTTTTTAGCCACCGTTTCCCCGACATAGCGAATGCCCAATCCAAATAACACCCGCTCAAAGGGCACATCTTTAGAGGCTTGAACACCATTGACCAAGTTATCCGCACTTTTTTCGGCCATGCGGTCCAAATGAATAATTTGATCGGAAGTCAACTCATACAGATCGGCATAATCGCGAATTAAGCCCGTATTGACCAACAAGGCTACCGTTTCTCCACCCAAACCTTCAATATCCAATGCTTTACGAGAAATAAAATGCTGAATTCTTCCAATAATTTGAGGTGAACATCCCAAATCATTTGGACAATAATGTTGGGCTTCCCCCTCGTTTCGAATTAGAGGTGTGTCGCATTCTGGGCAAGCAGAAATGTAGACTATTTTGGTCGAATTTGGATCGCGATTGCTAAAATCAACTCCCATAATTTTTGGGATAATTTCCCCACCTTTTTCAACATAAACGGTATCCCCAATGCGAACGTCCAATTTTTCAATTTGGTCGGCATTATGGAGCGATGCCCGTTTGACAATGGTTCCTGCCAATTCCACAGGTTCAAGGTTCGCGACTGGCGTGATGGCACCCGTTCGTCCAACCTGATACGAAATATGTTCAAGGCGTGTTGACACTTGTTCGGCTTTAAATTTATACGCCATCGCCCAACGCGGGGCTTTGGCGGTATAGCCTAACTCTGCTTGTTGAAATAAACTGTTTACTTTCACTACTACCCCATCGGTTTCATACGGCAATTCATGCCGATGCGTATCCCAATGATTTATAAATTCTAAAACACCTTCAATCGAATCAGTCAATTTGGCAATGCTAGGCACTTTGAACCCCCACGACCGTGCTTTTTCTAGATTGTCAAATTGCGTTTGAATGCCCGTACTTTCTCCGACGACACTGTACAACAAACAATCTAAAGGCCGTTTGGCCACCTCGGCACTGTCTTGTAATTTTAGGCTGCCCGAAGCGGTGTTTCTCGGGTTTTTATACAACTCCTCTCCTGCTACTAAACGCTCGGCATTAAGGGCTTTAAACCCTTCAAAAGGCAGTACTATTTCGCCTCGAATTTCAAATTTTTGAGGATAGTCGCCTTGCAATTTTAAGGGCACCGATTTAATAGTTTTGATGTTTGCAGTGACGTTATCGCCCTGGGTGCCATCGCCACGTGTTAAGGCTTGTACAAGCAGTCCATTTTCATAAGTTAAACTAATCGAAGCACCATCGTATTTGAGCTCACAAGTGTACTGAATTGGACCATCGACCATTTTTCGTAAACGAGTTTGCCAATCCAATAAATCTTCTTTAGAATAGGAGTTATCTAACGAATACATCCGCTGTGCATGCACAATTGTTTCAAAATTTTTAGTGACGTCTCCACCAACTCTAAGGGTTGGCGAGCTAGGGTCGTAATATTCGGGATACTGGGCTTCCAAATCTTGAAGCTGCTTAAGTTTACTATCAAATTCAAAATCCGTAATGGACGGTTCGTCCAACACATAATACTTGTAATTGTGCTGACTTAATTCGTCTCGAAGTTTGAAAATGTGTTCTTTATCGTCCATCAAAAAAATAATCTATCTAAATATTTAGCACCACTAAGATATAAAAATGAGTGATACTCAGAACCCAATTCGAGAGATTTTATCAGCAATTTAGTCAACAAAAAATCAACGTTTTTTGGCGCGAATCAGTCTGGGTTTGGTGAAAATATCTGTTTTTAATTGAACCTCTTCAAAAAGATCCGAGGAAAAAAGTGCTTTGGTCTCTTCTCCCAAATATTCATTGATTTCAAAATACAGAAAGCCGTCTTTTTTAAGGTTGATTTTACTCAGTTCAACAATGGAGTTATAAAACAAAAGTGGAACATCGTTTTCGACAAACAATGCTAGATGTGGCTCATGTTCTAACACATTGGGTGCCATGAACTTTTTTTCAAATTCTCGAACATACGGCGGATTGGACACGATGATATCAAAGGACCCATCGGCACTGGTCCACTCCAAAACATTTGCTTCTATACAAGTAATTTGCACTTCATGTTGTTTGGCATTTTGCTGAACGATTGACAACGCTTCTGGGCTCACATCCAAAGCATAGACCGCTGCCTGTGGCAAATGTTTTGCCAAACTGATTGCAATACACCCCGATCCAGCACCAATATCTAAAATTTTAAGCGGTTGATTTGGATTTGCATCTTTTAAAATCCAAGCCACCAATTCTTCCGTTTCGGGCCGTGGAATTAACACCTTAGAATTGACACTAAAATCTAACCCATAAAAAGAGGTTTTTCCTAATACATACTGAATGGGTTCATACGTTAATAAACGACCCATGGCCGCCTCAAAAAACTCAAATGTATCGGGGGTCATATGCGTTTCAGCCTTTAGACTGATATCAATTCGTTTGAAATTCAACCGGTCTTCGCACAAGAGGTTAAAAAAAGACGTTATTTCTTCTTTAGGATAATACCCTAGAAGTCCATTTTGAAAAAAATCCTGAAGTGCTTTTAGTTGCATTATAAAGTTTTTAGCATCCAAATCCCACAGGAATTATGCCCCGTATTACCCATTGGACTTTCTAAGGAATTAAAATTGTTTTGTTGATATAATTTTTGTGCGGTTTCTAATGTTGAAAGGGTTTCTAAATAGCATTGCTTGTAGCCCATCGTTTTGGCCGCTTCTAAACATACCTGAAGCAGTTTTCTGCCATAGCCTTTTCCACGTATTTCATGAGAAAAATACATTTTTTGAAGTTCACAAATCGTTGTTGATTCATCCGTTAGGCCTTTAATGCCTCCACCGCCTTTGACAATCCCATTTTCTTCAATTACAAAATAAACCGCGTTTTTCTCTTGATAGGATTCAAACATTCGGGTGGTTTCTATATCTTCGTATGCTGTCCCTGTTAAAGGAAGTCCAAGTTCAATAAATGTCGATTTTATGATGGATTCGATTTGTAAATTGTCCTCAAATTTAATTTCTCTAATACGCATGTAATGGATACCAATTAATAAATCTTATTTTTGTTGTTCGAAGATACATATAAAACCCAAAAAAATGATGAAAAAAATCACAATCCTACTCCTAATTATGCTAACGACTGGCTGCTCTGTAAAGGAGAAACCCATCTTTATTAAAGTCGATGCTATAAAGCTATTAGAATCTAATTCACGAAAAATTACCTTAACTGCTGATGCGCTTTTTAAAAACCCAAACGACATTGGAGGTCACTTAAATACCGAAGGGGTCAATGTTTATGTCAATGATATTTTAATGGGATTTGTTAGTGCCGAAGAATTTAAAGTCCCTGCTAATAAAGATTTTAGAGTCCCGCTTCAAATCGATATTGATCCTAAAAAACTTTTTGACAAAAACCCAGATGGATTTTTGGGTGGACTCCTAAATAGTGTCATCAATCAATCCTTGTCCGTCAAGTACGAAGGCGTTATCAACTTTAAAACTTTCGGTTTCACCTATAAATATCCCATTAGTAAAACCGAAGCTATAAAAATCAAATTATAATCACCCACGAACATTACATAGCACGTTGTATTGAGATCGCTAAAAATGGCTTAGGGACTACGGCACCAAACCCTATGGTGGGTTGTGTGATTGTGGTGAAGGATGAAATTATTGCAGAAGGTTATACCAGTCCTTATGGTGGCGCACATGCCGAAGTAAATGCTATTAATTCTGTTAAAAATCTGGAGCTTCTTAAACAGGCCACTTTATATGTGACTTTGGAACCATGCGCTCATTTTGGAAAAACACCGCCCTGTAGCGATTTGATCATCGGTCATAAAATTCCAAAAATTGTGATTGGTTGTTTAGATGAGCACGATAAAGTTTGTGGAAAAGGGATTTCAAAACTAAAGGCAGCGGGCTGCGAAGTGATCGTGGGAGTTTTAGAAGCAGAATGTAAAGACCATCACAAACGCTTTTTAACGTATCATCATAAAAAGCGTCCTTATATTATACTAAAATGGGCTGAGACTAATGATGGGTTCATTGCGCCACTCTCTAAAGCTGAAACTAAACCCGTTTGGATCAGCAATTCGCAGTCCAGACAACTGGTCCACCAATGGCGTGCTGAAGAACAAGCCATTTTGGTCGGAGCAAATACAGTGATTCAAGACAATCCTCGTCTCACCACTAGAGCGGTCGCCGGTCCAAACCCAATTCGGGTGGTGATCGATCTCAACAATTCGCTGCCAGATTCCTCCCATATATTTAACTCAGAAGCAAAAACAATTCGACTCACCTCCAATGAGGTGGACACAAACAAACCGCTAGCCGAACAACTGTGTGCTATACTATATGAACACCATATCACTTCTATCATTATTGAAGGCGGCCTAAAAACACTTCAAGCATTTATAGCGGCAAATCTTTGGGATGAAGCACGTATATTTTCGAGTGAGATGAATTTATCTAAGGGAATTCAAAAACCAAAAATCAATGGAACTTTAATTACTAAAAAGAGAATTGAATCCGATACCTTAAAAACTTTTATGAATGATTAACACGCTTATTTTTGATTTTGGAGATGTCTTTATCAACTTAGACAAAGCAGCGATTGAACGTTCTTTAATAAACTTAGGAGTGCCCTCGATTACAGAAGACATGCTTCAAACCGCGATGCAATATGAAAAAGGATTGATCAAAACTGAAGAATTTGTAACATCATTGACGACCAAATACCCTGCTATCAGTGCGGCACAATTTAAAAAAGCATGGAATGCAATTATTTTAGATTTTCCTGAATACCGTTTAGAGTTTATAGAAAACTTATCCACAATAAAAAAATATAACCTTATACTATTAAGTAACACGAATGCGCTGCATATTGAGCAAGTGATTGAAAACATGTCCTTATATAGATACGAACGTTTTAAAAGTTGTTTTGATCGATTCTATTTATCCCATGAACTATCTTTAAGAAAACCCGATGCATCCATCTATCAGTATGTATTGAAGGAGAATCAACTCGAAGCCAAATCTTGTTTTTTTGTAGATGACACGAGAGAAAACACACAAGCAGCTTCGCAACTTGGGCTTCACACTTGGAATATAGACCCATTAAAAGAGGATGTTATAAATTTATTCAGCAATCCAATCTTTTCAAAGTCCTAACATCTGTGTTGTCCTATAAAACCATATCAAAGCCTTCTGATGAAATTCTGTATAAAGACAAAGGAAGTAAATTTTTTGGCTATGCATTTCCGATTAAAACAGATAACGAAGTTAAAGAATTTATAAAAATACTTAAACAAAATCATGTAAGCGCAGGACACTTTTGTTACGCCTACCAATACGGTATTGAAACCCCGTATTACAGAGCTTCGGATGATGGCGAACCTTCAAACAGTGCGGGTTTACCAATTTATGGGCAAATACAAGCTTTTGAGGTTACAAATATTTTAGTGGTGGTCGTTCGCTATTTTGGAGGTACAAAATTGGGCGTTGGGGGTTTAATAAGTGCTTATAAAGCAACTGCAAAATTATCTTTAGAGGCGAGTAAAATTCAAACTTTGGATATTTTAATCCCTTTCAAACTTTCGTTTGAGTACCAGGATTTAAGCATAGTGATGCGAATTATCAAAAAGCAGCAGCTTATTTTAGAATCTCAGCGCTTAGAAATGGAATGTGAAATGGTCATTTTAGTCAAAAAAAGCGGACAAATAAACTTTGAAACTACTTTTGAGGCATTTCATAAAATTAAAGTTGAAATTTTAAACGATTAAATGTGCAGTTTGTCTAAAATATATTGCGGACAACGCATCGGAAAATTGGATTTCATGTTAATAAATGCTAATTTGGTGTGGGCTGTTGTTAGTAATTCGCCGCTAGAGTTATGAATTTCGTAATTAAATTCGATAGAAGCTGTAGGTCGTTTTAAAAGCGTGGTTGAAATCGTTAAAACATCATCATAACATGCTGATTTTTTGTAGTTTATACTTAAAGACACGACTGGCAACATAACGTTATTCGCCTCCATCTCTTTGTAAGAAACTCCTAAAGCAGTGAGCCACTCCAAACGTCCAATTTCCAGATACTGAGCATAGTTACCATGATACACAACCCCCATTTGATCAGTTTCTCCGTATCTTACTTTAATCTTTGTTTGATGCATAATGGTATAATAAAATTTGTATATTTATAAAAATTAAACCTGCGAAAAAAATATTACAAATTCAATATAAATTGATTTTTTTTTTTGAAAATTTGTTCACATATTTGTCATATCAAATTATACCAAACTCTCCCCCCAATGATGTGTGTTCTTTGATTTCAATAACTAACTAGAATTAACTAACTTAAATGAATAACACTGCACAATCGGTTTGGGAAAATTGTCTAAACTTTATAAAAGACAACATTCAGCCACAAGCCTACAAGACTTGGTTTGAACCAATTGCAGCTGTAAAACTTGACGATCATGCGCTAAGTATTCAAGTTCCTAGTAAATTTTTTTATGAATGGTTAGAAGAGCATTACGTGAAAATTTTAAAAGTAGCCCTCACAAAAGAGCTCGGCGCGAATGCTAAATTGGTGTACATCATTAAAATGGAAAACACCTATGGTAATAAACAACCTTTTACCGAAAAAATCCCAAGCACGAATCGTTCCGCTGTATACGCTCAACAAGCTAACATTCCTTTAAAAAATAAAAATCCAGAATTAAAAAACCCATTTGTAATTCCTGGTATTAGAAATGTTAAAATTGAATCCCAACTGAATCCAACATATACGTTTGAGAACTTCTTAGAAGGCGACTCAAACAGATTGGCAAGAAACGCAAGTATTGCAGTGGCTAATAAGCCTGGAGGCACTTCTTTTAACCCGCTTCTCATTTTTGGTGGGGTTGGCTTAGGGAAAACGCACTTAGCGCATGCTATAGGCGTTGATATCAAAGATAAGTATCCTGAAAAAACGGTGTTATACATCTCTGCTGAAAAATTCACACAACAATATATTGAGTCGGTTAAAAAGAATAATCGTAATGATTTTATTCATTTTTATCAAATTATAGATGTATTAATCATCGATGATGTGCAATTTCTTTCAGGAAAATCAGGAACTCAGGATGTGTTTTTTCATATTTTTAATCACTTGCACCAAAACGGGAAACAAGTTATTTTAACAAGTGACAAGGCCCCTGTAGACATGCAAGATATTGAACAACGTTTATTGTCTCGATTTAAATGGGGATTATCTGCAGAACTTCAAAATCCAGATTTCGAAACACGTGTCTCTATTGTAAAAAATAAACTTTACAGAGATGGTGTTGAAATGCCGGAAGAAATTATTGAATATTTAGCCAAACACATTACGTCAAATGTGCGTGAGTTAGAAGGCGCTATCATTTCATTAATAGCACAATCATCCTTCAATAAAAAAGAAATCACACTTTCGTTAGCAAAGGAAATTGTTGAGAAATTCGTAAAAAACACTAAACGAGAAGTATCGATCGATTACATACAAAAAGTTGTGTCGGATTACTTTCAAATGGATGTGGATACACTTCAATCCAAAACAAGAAAACGACACATTGTCCAGGCAAGACAATTGGCAATGTTTTTTGCCAAAAAATTCACGAAAGCGTCTTTGGCTAGTATTGGCTCTCAAATTGGTAAACGCGATCATGCCACTGTTTTACATGCTTGCAAAACAGTTAATAACCTTTCTACCACAGACAAACAATTTAGAAAGTACGTTGAGGATTTGACCAAAAAATTATCGGTCTAAACACTCCTTCTGATTATTTTTTTATAGATTGTTTAGGGTATTTTATTCGCTAACAAATCACTAAAACCTATATAAAATGACTGGTAAATTATACTTAATTCCAACTGGCTTAGGCGATAATGCCCCATTAGAAATTCTTCCTATTTCTATAAAAAAAGTAATAGAAAGTATCGACACCTATATTGTAGAAAACGAAAAAGCGGCTCGTAAGTTTATCAAATCTGTGAGTTCGAGTAAATCGCAAGGAAGTTTGAACCTCTTCAGTTTAAATAAGTTTACTGATCCCTTAGAAATTCCATCGTTTTTAGAGGAATGCTTAGCTGGCAACTCCGTTGGTTTATTGTCAGACGCAGGTTGTCCAGGGGTCGCAGATCCGGGAGCAGAAGTTGTGAAAATAGCGCATGAACAACATATAAAAGTGATTCCTTTGGTGGGCCCTTCCTCTATATTGTTAGCAATGATGAGCTCTGGAATGAATGGTCAAAACTTTGCTTTTAATGGCTATTTACCAATCGATAAAGGCGAACGAAAATCAAAAATAAAACAACTAGAGAAACGTTCTTTTGAAGAAAGTCAATCGCAGTTATTTATCGAAACGCCTTATCGAAACAATAGTATTTTAGAAGATTTATGTACACACTTACATGCTGAGACCCGAATTTGTGTTGCTTGTGATTTGACCCTAGCTTCAGAATATATAAAAACTCAAACGGCAAAAGACTGGAAGCATTCAAAATTAGATTTCCATAAACGACCTGCTATTTTTATTATTCAAAAAGACTAAGGCTCACTTATTTTTGGAGTTCGATGTGGAGAAACAAAAGACATGTCATACCCTGAAAATTTATACATATACGACGGGATATCGGTACCAAAAGTGTCCGAAACATCAAAAGCGCCGTAAGTTCTTAAATAGCGTTTGACACTCCCTGGACCTGCTAAATGAGCTGCTGCTAAAATTCCAGATTCCGTAATGAGGATGCCATCCATTACATGGCCTTCATAACATTCGATATATCGCCTTAAAATCCATTTATTCCTTTTTGTATTTGCTAGAAACACGCGTTCCTGAAGTTCGGGGTTATTTATGAAATTTGATGGATTATGAATCCCTAAAACATCTAAGGTAGATACTCCAAATTGATATTTACCTAAATAGCCAAGTGTGTTTACAGTATCGTATTTGCCTTGAGATTCTTTAAAAGCGATCGCTTCTTTAAACCCAATATACGAGTTGTTTAAAAATGGAATCCCTGATTTAAAAACATCAATATCATTTTCTAAAACCGTATAATGAAGAATCTCATCATGAAGTCTGTACTCTTGGTAGTTTAATGGTGGAGGAGAAGAAAACGCATATAACAAACCTAAAACTAAGGAAAGCAATGCTATAAAATAAAACGAATATTTATAATTCATGTCTATTTTGTTTATGATCCAAGTTTAAATTAAAACACTGTAAATATACGAATAATTGCAAATGATAGTAGTCAACTAGGTACGCTAATTTCGAATCCCTTGACGGTTCAGATAAGCTTGATAGCGTTTGGCATTTTGATGGTGACCACTTAAAGTTTTAGCAAACCGATGAAACCCTAGATTTTCGGCATCGGCAGCAAAATAAAAATAGGAATGGCGTTCGTAGTTCAAAACGGCTTCAATTGCCGTTAGGTCAGGCATCGCAATTAGTCCCGGAGGCAAGCCTTTGTACAGATACGTATTATAGGGAGATTTGATTTTTTTATGAGTATTCAGAACACGTTTGATGACCTTATTTTTATAGGCTGGCAACTGATACGCCGCATATTTAAGCGTTGGATCTGCTTGTAGGGGCCAAGCATTGTTTAAACGATTAATATACACCCCGGCGATGCGCGGTTGTTCTGCGGCTTGCTTGGACTCTTCATGAACAATCGACGCAAGTGCCATGACTTCATGGGGCGTAAGCCCTAATAATTGTGCTTTCTCTAAACGGCTTGAATTCCAAAACCGATTGTAAGCTTTCAACATTCGATTTCTGAAAGTTGTGGCAGAGGTATTCCAGAAAAATTCATAGCTATCTGGCAAATACATCTCTAACGCATTTGCTTCGGTAAACCCATGAGATTTTAAAAATTCTTTATCTGTAAATGCCGCAATTAAGTCGGTACTATCTGCTTCAATTTGGTTTGAAATTCTAGCCGCTAATTCGGCAAGTGAGTGCTGATTATTAAAGGTAATTTTTACAGGTAAATTCTGACTACGAATGGAATTAATAATATCATTATTTGTCATCCCTTTTGTAATACGAAAGCGGCCCGGTTTCACATTGGTGACGTATTTTTTTTGTTTGGCCAAGGTCTCAAAGGATTCAATATCTTTAAGAAGTGGTTCTAAGTCTGAGCGTACCTCAGCAAAAGTGGCATTGGACCCTATAAAAATATAGGCCTCTTTAGAATTGAAATTCGTGTTAGGCACTAGCATTACTGAGTAAATAAAATAGGAAAAAATCCCGGCACCAATCAGGCCAATTAAGACGATGGCTATTGCAATTTTTTTAAAGTACATGGTTCATCAATTGAAATAAATATTCGTTTTTGTAGCGACCCTTAAAGAATCGCCAGTCTTTTTTGAGTCCAACTTTTTCAAACCCAATCGATTCAAATAAGCGAATGCTTGCGTCATTATCTTCTAAAACATTGCTATACACTTGGTGAAGCCCTAAGTCATTAAAACTATACTGAATCAACAAGGAAAGTGCTTCTTTTCCAAATCCATTTCTGCGGTGCGAATTTAATATCACGATACTAACGCCAGCCCGTTTATTTTCAGAATCCAACTCAAAAAGATCTATAAATCCTATCGGTTGCTCATTGGTTTTGGAAGTAATTACCAAACGTAATTGTTTGATTTTTTGTGGGTTTTTTTGGGCAGTCTCTAAATACTTTTGCAGAATATCTTTAGAAAACGGGGTTTTAGTTTGACTTAATTCCCAAAGAGATTCGTCATTTTCAATGGTATATAAAAACGTTAAATCCTTAAACTCTAATTCTCTCAAAATCACTAAATCGCCTTGCAATGTTACCATTCAATTTCAGCTTTAAAAACTTGCTTCGCAGGCCCACACAACCAAACCTCTGAATAGGACTCCAAGAGTGGATTAAAACGAACTTTCAGAACGCCGCCTTGAGTTTGTAAGTTTATAGCATTTGAAGTTGTTTGTTTGGAATGAAACATGGCAATCGCAACCGCTGTAGCCCCAGTCCCACAGGACAAGGTTTCGGCCTCTACTCCACGCTCGTAAGTACGAATGGCAAATGTATCTTCATTAATTTTTTCAGCAAAATTAACGTTCACTCCATTTGATTTAAACGGCTCACTATACCGAATTTTAGCTCCTTCAACATTCATGTCAATGGTTTCTAAATCGGACTTAAGTGCCACATAATGTGGGGAACCTGTATTTAAAAGATGGTCGTTTTCATTAGATGAAATCGTTGAAACGTCCTGCATTTTGAGCTCAATATGTTCAGAATCAATGATGGCCAAATGAGGGCCATCAATCGCTAAAAAACGAGTATCTCTATTTATAATTCCTAAAAAATCAGCAAAAGCAACAATACATCGACCGCCATTTCCACACATAGTACTTTCATTCCCATCGGCATTGAAATACACCATTTTAAAATCATAACCGGGTTCAGATTCCAAAAGAATCAGACCGTCGGCGCCAATACCAATACGGCGGCTACACAAGTGTGCTATGAGTTGAGAATCGTTTTTGTCAAAAGCCTCCAAACGATTATCAATCATCACAAAATCGTTCCCTGTTCCTTGATATTTATAAAATGTATGTATCATATATGAAACAAATATAAGAATATTAAACCATAAATGAAGCTGTTAAAAAGGCGTTAAAATTGAGTTTTGAAATCAATAAAAAACTAATTTTAGTGTTATAGTAAATATATTAAATCCTAAAATCATGAAAAAAATTCTCACATTAGTCTGTGTTTCTGCTTTAGGTGGAGCATTAACACTTGGAGCTTACAAACAATTTTTTGAAAATCCTTCGTCAAACTATGTTTCTGAATATCAAAAACCTAATCTGGCGATCCCTGTAAGTTTAAATTCTAATTTAAAAGGAGGTACCAATGTAGATTTCACAACCGCCGCTGAAGAAACAGTCCATTCGGTTGTGCATGTTAAAAACACAACCGTAAGTCAAAGCTATACTAGTTTTGAAGATTTATTTTTTGGAAGACCTCAACAACGCCAACAAATTGGTACAGGCTCTGGTGTTATTATTTCACCTGACGGGTACATCATTACAAATAATCATGTGATAGAAGGTGCCGAATCTATGGAAATCACTACAAATGACAATAAAACCTACGATGCCAAACTTATTGGTACTGACCCCAATACCGATATTGCTTTATTAAAAATTGAGGCCGATGAACCCTTAAATTACACCACTTTTGGCGATAGTAATACCGCAAGAATTGGAGAATGGGTGTTAGCAGTTGGCAATCCGTTTAACCTGACTTCTACCGTGACTGCAGGCATCATTAGTGCAAAATCTAGAGATTTGTCTGGACAAAACACCCAATCGTTTATCCAAACGGACGCTGCGGTAAACCCTGGAAATTCTGGCGGTGCCTTGGTAAATATTAATGGAGAATTAATCGGAATTAATACCGCAATCTCTTCCCAAACAGGGTCCTATATTGGATACTCATTTGCTGTTCCGAGTAATATTGCACGAAAGGTGGTTGAAGATTTAATGGAGTATGGAAATGTCCAAAATGGAATCTTGGGGGTTATTGGAGGCGAATTAAATAGTAAAAACTCCGAAGAATTTGGCGTCGAGCAAACCGAAGGATTTTTTGTAAGTGATGTTCAAAAAGGAACGGGAGCCGACAAAGCAGGCATCAAAAAAGGGGACATCATTCAACAACTAGACGGCGTGAAAATTTCTAAATTTTCAGATTTAAAGGGGTTTCTAAACACCAAAAGTCCTGAGGATCAAGTGGAAGTTGTCATTCTTAGAGATAATGAACAAAAAACAATACTAGTCACTCTAGAAAAATTGACGACTATTGAGATTCCTATTATTGGAACACTTAGAGAACCGACTAAAAAAGAACTTGAACGTCTTGATGCTGACTACGGATTAGAACTATTAACTTTGTCCGATTTGCATCGTGAAGATTGGGAATCTGATGGAATTTCAGAAGGAAGTATTGTCACTGCGATCAATAATATAAAAATTAAATCAATTACTGATGCTCAGAGAGCAATAGACAACTATTCTAATAAAGTGTTACGAATGTCTATCATCAAAAATAATGGGGAAACCGTCGTTTACAGATTCAGATAAGGCGTTCGATTATTGCGTTTTAAAGTCCACCTTTCGAAAATGAATGGTGGACTTTTTTATTTAAAATAATGACGAAAACGTTTGAAATCTCTTATTTTTGCAACAAACATTTTAAACCCAAAATAAATGTCAACAAAACCTACCTACGATTCCGAAATTTCATTTCAGTCTGACCGTCGAAAAGCGGCGGTCGAATTCATTAAAATTGTGAGCGATTTATGGTATGACTCTTCTATTGAATTGGTTTTATTTAAAAATCAGTTAATGGATCAGAATGTGAGTGAAATTCTAAAGCTTCACGAATATGCCGGCGAATTTGTCAATAAACCCATTTCTATTTTTGATTCGGTAGAAATGGCGCAAGGCATTAAATTATTAAAGCTACCAGCCTCAAAGTTAGACATCGGTAAACTAACCTTTGAATACCACACAAAAGAAGTCTCCCTAAACAGTACTTCAACCTTTCTATCACAAAAATTAAAAGCGGCAAAACATCAACCTGAAATGCAGCCCAAAGACGTGGTGCTCTATGGATTTGGACGGATTGGACGATTGGTCGCACGCGAACTGATGGAGAAATCAGGAAGCGGAAGTCAATTACGACTTCGAGCCATTGTGACTCGTGGTCAAATAACACCTTCTGTTTTAGAAAAACGAGCCGCCTTGTTACGAAGCGATTCTGTTCATGGCGATTTTCAAGGAACCGTTCGGATCGATACAAAATTGAAAGCATTAATCATTAACGGCATGACCGTTTATATCATATCGGCATCCAAACCCGAAGCAATTGATTACACCATTTACGGGATAAATGATGCTTTGGTGATTGACAACACAGGGTGTTTCGGGATCAAGAAGCCCTGCAAAGACATCTGAGTGCAAAGGGAGCTAAAAAAGTCTTATTAACAGCTCCTGGTAAACACATTCCAAATATTGTGCACGGGGTAAACCATTTAGAACACTCGCCAGATTCGGTCGATATTTTCTCTGCAGCATCTTGTACTACCAATGCCATCACCCCTATTTTAAAAGTGATTGAAGATGCTTTAGGAATTGTCCATGGCCATCTAGAAACCATCCATGCCTATACAAATGACCAGAATTTGGTAGATAATATGCATTCCAAATACAGGCGAGGTCGTGCGGCCGCCCTTAATATGGTGATTACCGAAACAGGCGCAGGCAAAGCGGTAAGCAAAGCACTGCCTAGTTTAGAAAACAAACTCACCTCCAATGCCATTCGAGTGCCCGTACCCAATGGAAGTTTAGCCATTTTAAATCTTGTAATTAAAAAATCAACAACAATAGACGCTGTAAAAAATTATATTAAAACCGCTGCACTCACTGGGGATTTGGTTGAACAAATCAAATTTGAGTTAAATGATGAACTTGTTTCTAGCGATATTGTGGGATGTACGGCGCCTGCTATTTATGACAGTAAAGCCACTATCATTAGCCCCAATGGGAAAAATATAATTCTATACATATGGTACGACAATGAATTTGGCTATAGCCATCAAGTGATTCGTTTGGCTAAATACATTGCCAAAGTAAGACGCTTCACGTACTATTAGATTTTTTCAATTCGTTATCTTTGTGCTTTAAATTTAGCAGATGCGTATAGACATCATTACCGTTTTACCCGAATTGATTAAAAGCCCTTTTGAAGCGTCCATACTAAAGCGCGCTATTGAAGCTGGTTTGGTGAGTGTTCATTTTCACAACTTACGTGATTACACTTCAGATGCTTATAAATCCATTGACGACACCCAATTTGGAGGAGGTGCTGGGATGGTAATGATGATAGAACCTATTGATAAATGTATCACTAAATTAAAATCGGAGCGTGACTATGATGAAGTGATTTATATGACTCCTGATGGAGAAACACTCAATCAAAGTATTGCCAACCAACTGTCGATGAAAGGAAATTTAATCATCCTATGCGGACACTACAAAGGAGTTGATCAGCGCGTTCGTGATCAATTTATCACCAAAGAAATCTCTATTGGAGACTATGTGCTTTCTGGGGGTGAGTTAGGAGCTGCTGTTTTATGTGATGCAATTATCCGACTGATTCCAGGCGTTTTAGGGAATGAAACATCGGCCCTTACCGATTCGTTTCAGGATGGGTTACTAGCGCCTCCTATTTACACAAAGCCAAGAGATTACAAAGGATGGAAAGTTCCAGAACTCTTAGTCAGTGGGAATTTCCCTAAAATTGAAAAATGGCGCGAGGAACAAGCACTTGAACGCACCAAAAATCGACGACCAGATTTGTTGGAAGATTAATAATATATCTGTTAAAAAACTTTTTGCATAATAAAGTTACTACCTTTTTCTTTTTACTTATATTTGCAGCCAATTTCGAGTTAACCTCTGGCGAGAATCGTGAATGTTGTTTCGAATTCATATAAAAATTATAACATGGAATCCTTAATTAAATTTGTTCAAGACGAATTTGTAGCAAAAAAAGACTTTCCTGAATTTGCAGCTGGTGACACCATCACTGTTTATTACGAAATTAGAGAAGGCGAAAAAGTACGTACACAGTTCTTCCGAGGCGTGGTTCTTCAAAGAAGAGGCTCAGGAAGTTCTGAAACATTTACGATCAGAAAAATGTCTGGCACCATAGGAGTGGAACGTATTTTTCCAGTCAACTTACCAGCCTTACAGAAAATTGAAGTCAACAAACGTGGTAAAGTAAGAAGAGCTCGTATCTTTTACTTTAGAGAACTTACTGGTAAAAAAGCCAGAATCAAAGAAAGAAGACGTTAGTCCGATTTTCAATTTAAACTCTCAAAAAAGCTCTAATCATTTAGAGCTTTTTTTTAGCTTTATATCGCAGCGAAATACCCTATAAATTATTAAAATATCAATAGTGCGTTTTTTGATTATTTTTCGAAATAAATTACTCTATAAAATCATTGCAATTTCATATATTTGCACGCCTTTATTTACGTAAGGTCAGACCTATTTTTACTGAAGATAAACTAAACTTTATTCGCCCATCATGGCAAACATCATTTACACCATCACCGACGAAGCACCTGCGTTAGCAACTCGTTCGTTTTTACCTATTGTTAAAACTTTTGTAGAAAGCTCAGGCATTGAAATTGAAACAAAGGACATTTCATTAGCAGCCCGGATCCTATCCACCTTTCCAGAGTTTTTATCTGAGGACCAACAAGTAGAAGATGCGTTAGCTGAACTCGGTAAACTGGTCACCAAACCAGAAGCAAATATTGTTAAACTTCCAAATATCAGTGCTTCTATTCCTCAATTAAAAGCGGCTATCAGTGAACTGCAATCGCATGGATTTGCAATTCCTAACTATCCAGATACCCCAAAAAACGAGGCTGATAAGGCTATAAAATTACGTTATGACAAAATTAAAGGGAGCGCAGTAAATCCTGTTCTAAGAGAAGGGAATTCCGATCGTAGAGCGCCAAAAGCAATTAAAAATTACGCCAAGAAAAACCCGCACAGTATGGGCGCTTGGTCGGCAGAATCAAAAACTCATGTAGCCACAATGACTGCTGGTGATTTTGCTCATAACGAAAAATCTCTTACGGTTGCTAAAGCGACCGACGTTCACATTGTTCATACCGATATCAACCATCAAACTACAACATTAAAATCATCTATTCCCCTTTTAGAAGGTGAAATTATTGATGCCACAGTGATGAGTCTTCAAGCGTTAAAATCTTTTTTAGCAGCCGAAATACAAAATGCTAAAGCACAAGGGGTGTTGCTATCTCTTCATATGAAAGCGACGATGATGAAGGTGAGTGATCCAATTATTTTTGGACATGCAGTTCGTATCTTTTTTGCAGATGTTTTTGAAAAACACCAAGCTATTTTCGATGAAATTGGGGTCGATGCTAATAACGGTTATGGAAATGTTTTAGAAAAAGTCGCTGGACTTCCCACTGAAAAGCGTCAAGAAATTGAAGCTGATTTTGCTGCTGCCCTATCAAATGGCCCTGATTTAGCGATGGTAAATTCTGATAAAGGGATTACCAACTTACACGTGCCTAGCCATGTGATTATCGATGCGTCGATGCCTGCCATGATCCGTAATTCAGGACAAATGTGGAACGCAAACGGCAAAGCACAAGATACCAAAGCCATCATTCCAGATAGTAGTTATGCTGGAATTTATAACGCCACTATCGATTTTTGTAAAGCAAATGGGGCGTTTGATCCTAGAACTATGGGAACGGTTCCTAATATAGGTTTGATGGCACAAAAAGCAGAAGAATACGGCTCTCATGATAAAACCTTTGAAATTCAATCAAACGGTCGTGTGGATGTAATAGATTCTGATGGAACTGTTTTACTTTCACACCCTGTAGAAACAGGCGATCTCTGGCGTATGTGTCAGGTGAAAGACGCTCCAATACAAGATTGGGTAAAGCTAGCCGTATCGCGAGCGAAGGCTTCACAATTGCCTGCTGTTTTTTGGCTAGATGCTAAAAGAGCACACGATGCAGAACTTATCAAAAAAGTGAATACTTACTTGAAAGATCATGATACGAATGGGTTAGACCTTCAGATCTTAGCCCCTGTAGAGGCCACACATTATACACTTTCACGATTAAAACAAGGACTGGACACTATTTCAGTTTCCGGGAATGTACTGAGAGATTACCTCACCGATTTATTTCCTATACTTGAAGTTGGAACTAGCGCCAAAATGCTTTCTATTGTTCCCTTAATGAATGGTGGTGGCTTATTTGAAACAGGTGCAGGTGGGTCTGCACCAAAACATGTGGAACAATTTCTAAATGAAAACCATTTACGTTGGGATTCATTAGGGGAGTTTTTAGCGCTAGCGGTCTCTTTAGAACACTTTAGTCTAGTCAATTCGAACCCTAAGGCATCTGTTCTTGGAGCGGCTTTAGATGATGCAACCGAAAAACTTTTAGATGAAATGAAATCACCTTCGCGACATGTCAATGAACTCGATAACAGAGGAAGTCATTTTTATTTAACCCTCTATTGGGCACAAGCTTTGGCGACGCAAACAAAAGATCCTGAGTTGAGGGCCGAGTTTAAAATTATCGCGGCATCACTGTTAGAAAACAAAAAAACGATCGTAGAAGAATTAATTAAAGTACAAGGAAACCCTGTCAGTATAGGAGGATATTACTTGCCAAATTCTGATAAAACAGATCAAGCAATGCGACCAAGTACCACATTAAATAAAATTATAGGATCCTAAAATTCTATCAAAATAATTTGTTAAAAGCACCTCTTTGAGGTGCTTTTTATTTTAATTTTGTAATCTAAAATTTAACCAATGAAACGTCTATTCTTTTTCTTATTAGTAGGACTTAATTTAATAGGATACGCACAAGAAAAATTCACACTCAGTGGATCGATCTTTGAAGCAGAAGGACAAGAAACTCTGATCGGTGCAAATGTGTTGATTCTTAACCTCAAAACAGGAACCATTTCGAATGAATACGGTTTCTATTCTCTAACGCTAAAAAAAGGTATTTACCAAATAACCGTGAGTATGATGGGCTATACTAATTTACAAGAAACCATCACTCTCGATCGAAATATCACCCAAAACTTCACTCTCACGGAGGCTTTACAAAGTTTAGACGAAGTTGTGATTGAAAGTAATATTGAAAGCTTAAACATCAAAACGCCCCAAATGAGTGTCAACTCCTTATCGGCATCAAGTATCAAACAAATACCTGTGGTGTTTGGAGAATCGGATGTGATTAAAGCGATCACCCTTTTACCAGGCGTTTCGAGTGCTGGCGAAGGCGCGGCTGGCTTTAACGTTCGTGGAGGAGCTGCCGATCAAAATTTGATTTTATTAGATGAGGCAACCATTTTTAACTCATCCCATCTCTTTGGACTATTTTCGGTATTTAACCCCGATGCGATTAAAAGTTTAAAACTATACAAAGGTGGAATTCCTGCAAAATACGGGGGTCGAGTGGCTTCTGTCTTAGATATTTATCAAAAAGAAGGTAATAAAAATGAATTTCATGCCAACGGAGGCATTGGATTAGTTGCGAGTCGTATGTTACTAGAAGGCCCCCTCAAAAAAGGTTCTGGATCGTTTCTTTTGGGCGGTCGCGCGACTTATGCGCATTTGTTTTTACCTTTATTTGATATCGATAATATTGCATATTTTTATGACTTAAACACCAAATTAAGTTATAAACTTGATCCAAAAAACAAGATTTATTTATCAGGGTATTTTGGACGCGATGTGTTTAATGTCTCAGAAAGTTTTGAAAACACCTACGGAAATACCGTTGTAAATTTTCGTTGGAATCATTTATTCTCAGATCGCCTTTTCTCAAACTTATCGCTGATTTATTCTGACTATTATTATGGGTTGAATTTGAATTTCGTAGGGTTTGAATGGAATTCTGGAATTCAAAATATGAATATCAAATACGACTTTAAACAATACATCAGTGATCGATACAAACTCGAATATGGAGTGCACAGTACTTACTACCGATTCAACCCCGGTATCATCAGTCCTAATGGTCCAGAATCTGGAATTAATAAAGAAGAACTTACCAATAAATTTGCTTTTGAAAATGCGGTTTATATCGATGTAAATCAGCAAGTCACAGATCGTTTAGCCATAAGTTATGGCGCTCGACTCAGTACGTTTTTACGTCTTGGTCAAAAAGAGCTTAATGTGTACGAAAACGGTCTAGCCATCGGATATAATGCCGATTTAAATTTATATGAAAAAATTGATCCTATTGGGTCTCAAAGTGACGGCCATGGAAAAGTGATCAAATCATTTATGAATCTGGAACCACGTGTCGCACTTTCCTACCAGTTGGATGACAACACGTCTCTAAAAACGAGCTACAACCGAATGGCTCAATATTTACACTTGTTATCGAATACAAGTTCACCGACCCCTTTGGATGTTTGGGCGCCAAGTGGCACCTACATTCAACCTCAAATTCTGGATCAATTGGCAATCGGATATTTTAAAAATTATGAACGCTATTCCTTAGAAGTTGAAAGTTTTTATAAAATTACCAAAAACCGAATTGACTATATCGATGGGGCTAATTTAATTGCAAATAAAGCCATTGAACAAATAGTGTTGAATGGTCGATCGAGGGCCTACGGGTTGGAATTATTATTCCGAAAAAACAAAGGACGTTTCAAAGGCTGGTTTGCATATACCTTATCAAAATCCGAACAACAGACCAAAGGCAGAACCGATTTAGAACCGGGTATTAATAACGGAAACTGGTACAATACCCCTTATGATAAAACTCACGATATCTCTATCACTTCGAGTTACGAGCTTTCGGAACGATGGAATTTAAATGCCAATTTCATCTTTCAAACAGGACAACCAACTACCTACCCCAACGGGCAATATGCCTACAATGGCTTTAGTTGTTCCAACCTTCGAAGCTCGGAACTCGAGTCGTTTAGACGCTTATCATCGTTTCGATATTTCAGGTACTTACACACCAAAAGCTAAGAGCGATAAACGTTGGAAAGGGGAATGGGTTTTTAGTATTTATAATTTATATAATCGAAAAAATACCCAATCATTAAATTTCAGAGAAAATCAAGAAACGGGTCAGAACGAAGCTGTCAAATTATCACTGTTTGGTGCTGTAGGAGCCGTTTCTTATAACTTTAAATTTTAGAACTATGAAAAAATTAATTTTACTCATCTGTCTTGGATTTATAAATAGTGGGTGCGAAGAAGTCGTTCAGCTCGATTTACCAACTGAAACGCCACGACTGGCGATAGAAGCGTTGTTTGAAATGACGCCCAATGAATCACTCACTCAAGTAGTGAAACTAAGTTTAACAGGCGGCTTTTATCAAGAAGAAAACCCTGTAGTGACCGATGCAACCGTCCAATTGCTAGACCTTACAAATACTCAAACATTTGATTTTGTGTATGACCCTTTGGTTGCAAATGATTTAGACTGGACTTTACGCCAAGTTTTGATACGGATTATAAACTGCGAGTAGTGTATGCCAATGAAACCTATGATTCAACGGTAGAACAATTGATGCACGCCGTACCAATTGATGAATTAGAACAAAGCGATGGCACCCTCTTTGAAGGTGATGAAATTGAAGTTCTTGTGTCTTATACAGACAGTGCTGAACGGGATGATTTTTATTTATTTGACTTTGGTTTGCAAAGATATTTAGCGACGAAAGATGAATTCTACCAAGGAAATCTTTTTACATTTTCATTTTTCTATGAAGAATTAATAGCAGGTGATACGGCTGTTATCAAAATCATGGGGGTTGATGAACGGCATTTTAATTTTATGACTATTCTGATTGAGCAAACTGAAGACGGTGGTAATCCATTTAGTACAACACCATCAACGGTACGCGGGAATCTCTATAACATGACCAATCCAGACCATTATCCGATGGGCTATTTTAGACTTTCTGAAACCTATAGTGCGAGTTTAGTTTTAGAATAGTACAAAAGTGTTTCAAAAATTCTATTTTTGTGTATGAGTTTTACAAAAACTACCGAACAAGATTCGCATTACAACCACCTAGAAACAAGGTCTATTATGGACGTGTTATCTATTATTAATTCCGAAGATCAAAGCGTTCCTAGAGCGGTCGAAAAAGCCCTTCCACAAATTGAAGCCTTGGTTGAACACACAACAAAAAACTTCAAAATGGTGGCCGTCTGTTTTATTTAGGCGCCGGCACGAGTGGACGTTTAGGGATTTTAGATGCTTCTGAATGCCCGCCTACCTTTGGCGTCCCTCCTACTATGGTGGTGGGTTTGATTGCTGGCGGGGATACAGCGATTCGAAATGCAGTTGAATTTGCCGAAGACGACGCCCAACAAGGCTGGAAAGATTTAAAAGCTCAACACATAACCACAAACGATATGGTAATTGGCATTGCCGCTTCTGGCACCACGCCCTATGTGATTGCCGCATTAGAAGCCTGTCAGCAAGCCTCTATTAGTACAGGGTGTATTTGTTGTAATGCTGGTAGTCCTCTCGCAAAAGTGGCCGACTACCCCATTGAAGTGGTTGTAGGTCCGAAGTAGTCACTGGCAGTTCGCGAATGAAAGCTGGTACCGCACAAAAACTAGTGTTAAACATGATTACCACTGCAAGTATGATACAGCTCGGACGCATCAAAGGCAATAAAATGGTGGATATGCAACTTAGTAATCATAAATTGGTAGCACGTGGCGTGAACATGCTCATGGACCAGTTAGCTATTTCTGAAGCTGAGGCACAACAACTCTTAGAGATATCATAAAAATGTGCGTAACGCACTTAAATAATTACACCCATGGAAACTCGCAGAAACTGATAAAGACCTTTTGGTCGATGGACTCAAAACAATGGGAATCACATCTATTTCTTGGCATTTTTAGGCCCTTTTATATTACATGCAGGATTGTCTAATCCCGACAAACCGCTCTACATTCCCTTGGTGATTGCAGGCATGTGTGATTTGTGGCTCTCGCCATTTACTTTGGATTTAAAGGCATCCGCACCATTATGGACAGCCTTTTTGGAACGAAGTAATTTATTTATTCGTGGAGTTCAATAAAACTTAATTTTAAGGGAAATCTATATCGGCATTAATTGAAATAACGATTGATTGGTGATTAATTTTTAAAAGAATTCTAACTTTTTTTAAACTTAAAAATGAAAGAGAGCATCCTTCTTTACAAAAGTAAAGGTCGAATTTATTTATTTTTATTACATTTACTTAAAGTTTTAGACCCCAAATCTGATTCTTCATAACCAATGAAATTTAAAGTAGGCAATTGGATTACTCTTAAAACAGTAACCAAAACCATCCATGATACATTGTAAAAACTGCGAAACTCAATTTAAAGGTAAATTCTGCCCAAATTGCGGACAGTCCGTTTATGAATTTGATAGACCCTTTAAATTTTTGATTGTTGATTTCGCAGGGAACATCTTCGCTTTTGACACCCGATTTTGGAAATCGTTGGTGTCCCTAATCCTTCGTCCTGGAAACTATACGGCTAACTATGTAAAAGGGCAACGTGCGAGTTATACACCGCCCTTTAGGCTTTATATTTTTACAAGTTTTATCTTTTTTTTACTACTCTCTATTTATGTAAAACAAAATGTAACCATCCATGAGAATGATCAACTGGAAATGTTTTCGGCAATTAATGATCAAATAAAAAACAATAAAACAAAACCCGATTCAATACAAATACAGAATGTTAAATTGATGCCGAATTACAAAAAATTGGCAAAAACAGCAAAGGAAGTTGTTCATAATCCGAGTACATATCTAAACCGATATATCAAATTCATCTCGTGGGCACTCTTTTTATTGATGCCAGTATATGCTTGTTTTCTTTGGCTGTTTTTTAGAAAAAGTAGAGCCTACTACTTTAATCATCTCATTTTTGCAATCAATCAGCATACATACGTGTTTCTATTAGGAATCGTAATTCTTTTGGCTAGATTAATAGT
>CALSOZ010000011.1 GCA_943788095.1 uncultured Flavobacteriaceae bacterium
AGAATAAAGTCCTGTTTTTTCTATTGGATCTCCAAGAACTGGTATCCCAAAAAGAGTTCCTGACCCTAAAAGCTCTCTAAAAAACCCAACAATGCAAGAAGAATTACTGCGTATCCTAGATGCATTTCCAATACCATCTAAAAATGCTTTCCATGGTCCATTACCTAAAGCAAAAGCTTCAAAACGTCCCATAATAATACAGTTAGTAATAATTAATCCAACAAAAACAGAAAGTGTTTTACTAAGCTCATAAGCATAAGCCTTAAGAACTTGATCGACAATAATTACCAAAGATGCTACCACAATGAGTTGAACAATAATTCTAATTTTTGAAGGAATAATATTACGCATCAATGAAATTACCACATTTCCAATTCCTAAAACAAATAGTACTGCAATCCCATTACTAAAGAGGCTTTGAGTTCAGCTGTGATTGCTAATGCAGAACAAATACCTAATACTTGAATGGTAATTGGATTATTATCTGCTAACGGATCCGTTATTAATTTGGTATCTTTTTTTGAAATTAGTCCCATGTTAGTTCAATTGATTTTTTAAATTTTTAAAGTATGGTAAATACAATTTAAGGTCACTTTTAATCATTGCAGAAACTCCATCTCCTGTGATTGTAGCACCTGCTAAAGCATCTACTTCATAATCATCTTTAGTAAGGTTCTTAGGGTCATTATTTCCTTTTGCTACAGTAATTCCTTTAAAATCTCCATTCTCTGTTAGTAACTTTTCTCCAACAAAATCATCCATAAAATAACGTTGTTTGATATTGGCTCCCAAACCAGGTGTTTCCGCTGCATGATCAAAAAAGGCCCCTTGGACAACCATATCATCATCTAATGCAACATAACCCCAAATAGCATCCCAGAGTCCTTTTCCTCTAATTGGAATGATATAAAATGTTTGATTATCCTTTTCACCAACAAATAAGGGCAATTCTCTTGTTCCTCCATTTTTAGCTTTGCTTGTTCTTTTTTGACATCAATGAGATAGGCTTCCAAATTTTCGTTAAATGTTCCATCGGCATTTATAGTTAACTGTTTTGAGATATATTTTGAAAACTCTGCTGCTACTTTATCTGTTCCAATAAATTTAATATCAGTAGCCCCATTTTCATTAATCCCCATTGCATACAGGATATTTTGTTGTTTTTCCATTCGTTCGTTCTCTTGAATATTGGGTTTCAAGGAAGAGGCTGTAAACGCCAGCAAGGATCCTACGATTACAACCATTCCGATGGAAAATAAGATAGTATACTTGTTAGTGTCTGTATTATTACTCATAATTATGCAGTTTTAACTTTTAGACGATTCATACGTTTTTTTACATTTCCCTGAACCACATAATGGTCAATGGTTGGTGCAAAAACGTTCATTAATAAAATGGCTAAAAAGACCCCTTCTGGATAAGCAGGGTTGAATACACGAATCATAATGGAGATAAACCCAATCAAAAATCCATAAATCCATTTTCCTTTGTTAGTTTGGGCCGCTGTTACAGGGTCTGTTGCCATAAATACAGCTCCAAATAAGATAGCTTCCTATGACTAAATGTTGCCAAAAAGGCACGCTCATCAATCCGAAAAATTTACTTGAGCTAGAAATCCAACCCGCGTCAACAACTCCGTTGAATATGAGTCCCATTACAAAGAGCACCAATGAGTGTACTAACGATAATTCTCCAGCTTCCTATTTTTGTAAATATCAAAAAGAGTGCTCCAAGAATAATCAGAAATTTTGAGGTTTCTCCAACTGAACCTGGAATGATTCCCCAAAACATATCCCAATAATCATAATTACTGAGTTATTTTGAGCATAACTCCCTAAAATAGTTTCTCCAGATATAGCATCTGCTGTACCAGCTCGTTCAACTGCTCCATGAACCCAAACCTTATCTCCAGCTCATCCATGTTGGATAGGCAAAGAATAAGAAAGCTCGAATGGTTAATGCAGGATTTAAATATTCATTCCTGTTCCTCCAAAAACTTCTTTTCCAATTACCACACCAAAAGCAACTGCAACGGCAAGCATCCAAAGTGGTAAATCAACAGGAACAATAAGTGGAACTAACATTCCCGTTACTAGATACCCTTCTTCTACTTCATGGCCTTTGATAACTGCAAATAGAAATTCAATCGCTAATCCAACCCCATAAGATACGACTACTAAGGCAATACTTTCCACATTCCGATTACTAAATTATCCCAGTCCAAAAGGAAGCTCCTAAAAATCCTTGAGCAGATTCAATAGTTCCCAATGCCAAGTGGTGTTGATAGCCTGCATTAAACATTCCGAAAATTAAACAAGGAACCATGGCCATAATGACAGTATTCATGGTACGCTTTAAATCATCGGCTGCTTTAATGTGTGTACCGTTGTGCGTGATTTCGTTTGGCAAATACAAAAATGTATGGAAGGCATTAAAAGCCGGAGCCATTTTAGTGCCTTTATACTTTTCTTTAAGGTTGTGTAAATTACTTTTTAAACTCATTTTTATCCTATTTCTTTTAGCATTAAGTCTAGTCCTTCTCTAATTATTTTCTGATGTGGTTGTTTAGAAACACATCAAATTCAGTAAGTGCAAAATCTTCTGGTGCAACTTCATACATTCCCAAGGCTTCCATTTCATCAAGATCTTTGTACATACAAGCTTTTAAAATTTGCAATGGAAAAATATCTAACGGAAATACTTCTTCATATGTTCCTGTAAGTACAAATGCTCTGTGTTCTCCATTAGTATTTGTATTTAAATCGAATTTTTTGTTCGGGAGTCAACCATGAAAACGTTAATGCTCTAGAAGTTGAAACCTTTTCAAACACAGGTTTATTCCATCCAAAGAATTCATAATCGTCGCCTTCCGGTATCACAGTCACCACATTTGAATAGTAGCTTAAATATCCGTCTGGCTTGATTTCTTTACCACTTCAGTACAGTTCCCTGAAATGATTCGAACATTTGCATCCTTTTCGATTCCTCGGTCGTATACCATGGTCGCAATTTCACTATCCAATCTTAGTGACCAAATAACGTGGCTCTTGAATCCCAGAACCAGCAAGTGCTACAATTCGTTCGGCATTGAACTTTCCTGTTAAGAAGAACTTCTCCAATGATAACTAAATCTTGTGGAGTTAGCGTCCAGACAACCTCTCCTTTGTTTATGGGATCAATTTTGTTGATGAGAGTTCCAACATTACCAGAAGGGTGTGGTCCTGATACTTTATGGTCACAACATCTTCTAAATTGGTGAACGGTGAATGAGAGTCCTTAGGGACGCTGATATTTACCTTTCCGTCAGTTAATTTTGATAAGGCTGTTACAGCAGCTTGAAGCTCCGCTTGCTTTCCAGTTAAGTACAAAATCATAATCTGCCGCTAAGGGCGCCGATGCATAGGCAGAAACAAATATTCCTTTTGGCGTATTTCTGGATTTGCAATCACATCATAGGGACGCTGCATGATAAACGGCCAACAACCAGACGCTAGTAATTTGGCTTTAATACTTCTCCTTTTGCACTTTTTACTTCTAGTTTTTTGTGATCAAAATAGGTCTGAGTTTTGTCTGCTTGTATTTTAACCTCTAATATGCGACGCTTATCGCCTCTTGATAATTTCAACTACTTCTCCTGAAACAGGCGATACAAACTGAATTGACTCGTTGGATTTGTCGTAAAAAATTGGCTCACCAGCCTTGACCTTTGCGCCGCTTTTACTAATAATTTTGGTGTGAGTCCGTGAAAATCTTCAGGCTTGATACTGTAAAAGTTGCTTTTGATGGCATCACTTTTTGTTAGAGACTGCCTCCCCTACTAACTTTATATCTAAACCTTTTTTGATTCGGATGTCGTTTGACATAGGTATTTTTGTTGAATTTATTATCTAAAAAACGCTGCAAATTTACAAATTTAATGTGCGCAGTCTGCACAATAATTAATCACATTTTTTCATAATAAAAGTATGCAATTTATTTATCAAGGCATGAAAATTTGTTTATATTTACCTAGTTATTTATTGCAATTACATGACCAATATTAGAACATCTATTATCCGATTTTTAATCACTTTATTTTTGGCAATTTTCACAAGTCCAAGAAGTGGATCCTAATAATTTGAGGTTAAATCTATTTCTTTTAAAAGTAATACCAGTCAATCTGAATTGCCAATTTTAAGCTTGGGTGAACGCCTATACTTAGAATTTGATGCTCTTAAGCTCAAACGAAGATGATTTTTATTACGTCATTGAACACTATAATTTTGATTGGACCAAATCAAAACTAATGAAGTCTGAGTTTCTTCAAGGACTTGGATAACCTTACGAGTGATTAATTATGAAAACTCATTTAATACCTATCAAATCTATTCAAATTACCGACTTCAAATCCCCAACAAACAAACTCGCCTGAGAGTTTCTGGTAATTATCTAATCAAAATTTTTGATGAATACGATGAACTTGTCTTTAGTCGAAAGTTTATGGTCTATGAAAATCTGGCAATGTTGGGAGTACAATAAAACGATCTCGAGATGTAGACGACATTAAACAAAACAATCTGTTGATTTTGTGATCAATACGCAAACTTTTAGTTTTAATCAACCCCAAACAAACCAGTCAACACTCGATTACTTCAAAACAATAATTTAAAAACCGCCATTTCAGGACTGAAACCCCAATATATTTTAGGGAATGAATTAATTTACCGCTATACAATGAGACCTACTTTTTGGGGTGGAAATGAATATTTATATTTTGAAAACTAAAGACGTTAGAGGCACCAATTTAGGGGTTCAATTCTAGATCTTAAGATATCTATCATAGTTATTTATATTTAGACATGTCAATCGGTCAAAGAGTAGCTACACTTACAACCCAGATATCAATGGAAATTTTCAAATTACAGTTTTGATCGCGACAATCCTTCGATTGAAGCCGATTATACCGTCGTTCATTTTTCCTTTTAACCCAGAAATTAACCAATTCTATATATGTTTATGGCAGCTTTAATAACTTTGCCTTAAACAACCAAACCAATGACCTATAATCCTGAAAGTGGTACTATGAACTTGAAATGAAACTCAAACAAGGATTTTATAACTATAAATATGTTGTTGTAAATGATTCAAACGAATTAGAAGAAGGCGCTATTAGTGGAGATTTTTACGAAACCGAAAATAATTATAAAGTATTGTCTATTATAGAGATTTGGGCGCACGATACGACCGAATTGTAGGGTTTGGAGAAGGAACTCCACAAATCGAATTAATCATTTAGATTCAAATAAAACCATCGCTTTTTAATTAATTTTTTATTATTAATTACTATTTTTATAGCTATGATTGAACAAATACAAAGGTATAAAAATTTCGATTGAAACTGAATTTGAAGGCACCTTCTACAAAGATGAATTGTATTCATTATGCGTTTAGTTATGAAATTTATCGATTAAACCAGAGTAATGAAGATGCATCAACTGATTGCAAGAAAATGGGACATTATGGAGCTCCTCAATGAAAATGAAACCATTTTGGAGAAGGAGTTGTGGGAAAAACCCATTCTAATCCTGGTGATCGTCATACCTACTATTCTGGATGTGTTTTAAAATCTCCCTTTGGCGCCATGAAAGGAAGTTATCTTATGGTAAATCTATTCAACTCAAACAAGTTTAAAGTGACCATCCCAACTTCAAATTAAGTGCTTCATTTGCACAAAATTAAACTACATTAAACTTAAACCCGACTTTAAAGTGTAATTTTACACTTTAATTATACACACTAAATAATATACTAAAAACTAACATCATGGGAAAAGGATTTTTTAAAGTTCCAGAAGCAATCAATGAACCTGTCAAATCATACAAACCAGGTTCTACGGAACGCGAAGAAGTATCTATCAACTTATAAAACAATGCTGGCAGACTATTGAGGTTCCAATGTATATAAATGGTAAAGACGTAAATCTGGAAAACCCAGACTATGAGTCCTCCACATGATCATCAATCACATTCTTAGGATCCTACCATACCGCTGAAAAAGCACATGTAGAAACAGCGATTGCTACCGCTTTGGAAGCTCGAAAATCTTGGTCACAACTCCCTTGGGAACAACGTGCTGGAATTTTTCTTAGAGCTGCCGAATTAATTGCAGGTCCTTACCGTGCAAAAATAAATGCATCCACAATGATTGCACAGTCCAAAACAGTGTTTCAAGCTGAAATTGATGCTGCTTGTGAATTTGTGATTTTTTAAGATTCAATGTTCAATTCATGACTGACATCTATAAAGATCAACCACAAAGTACCAGTGCCGCCTGGAACCGTATTGAATACCGTCCTTTGGAAGGATTTACTTATGCGGTATCTCCTTTTAATTTTACATCTATTGCAGGAAACCTTCCAGCTTGTATGGCATTAATGGGTAATGTAGTGGTCTGGAAACCAAGTGATAGCCAAGTTTATTCTGCTAAAGTTATTATGGATATTTTTGAAGAAGCTGGCGTACCTCCAGGAGTTATTAATGTAGTTTTTGGAGATCCTATCATGATTACAGATACGATTTTGGCAAGTCCTGATTTTTCTGGACTTCACTTTACAGGATCTACCCATATATTTAAAGACCTTTGGAAGCAAATCGGAAACAATATCCACAACTATAAAACCTATCCTCGGATTGTTGGCGAAACAGGGGGTAAAGATTTTATCGTTGCTCATCCTTCAGCAAATGCCAAGCAAGTAGCAACAGCAATGCTACGAGGTGCTTTTGAATTTCAAGGCCAAAAATGTAGTGCCGCTTCAAGAGCTTATATTCCACAAAGTCTATGGCCAGAAATTAAAGCCTTTATGATTGCGAAATGAAAACCTTTAAAATGGGCTCCCCTGAAGATTTTAGTAATTTTATTACGGCTGTGATTCACGAAGGTTCTTTTGACAAACTTGCAGGATTTATTGACCGGCAAAAAAGATACGGATGCCACTATTATTGCTGGTGGGAATTATGACAAAAGCAAAGGGATACTTTATTGAACCAACCCTTATTGAAGACGACTAACCCAAAGTATGCCACAATGAGTACAGAGCTTTTTGGCCCTGTGATGACGGTTTTTGTGTATGAAGATGACTGCTTTTGAGGCCACTTTAAAACTCGTTGATGAAACAAGCGAATATGCGTTGACAGGTGCAATATTTTCAACAGATCGATATGCTGCTAATGTAGCTACAAAAGCCTTAGAAAATGCTGCTGGAAACTTTTACATAAATGACAAACCTTCTGGAGCTGTTGTCGGACAGCAACCTTTTGGAGGGGCTCGTGCTTCGGGAACCAATGACAAAGCGGGATCTGCTCAAAACTTATTACGTTGGGTCTCTCCACGAATGATTAAAGAAACATTTGTAACACCAACAGATTACCGATATCCATTTTTAGGCGATTCATAAAAATAGCAGTCACTTAAAAAGGTGGTCTAAAAAGTGATTTTTAGGCGACCTTTTTTTATGCTCAAACATGTGAAATATTGAACTTACAACTGCATGCATTTGGGTAAAAATTAACCTTTGTACTTAAGCGGTAAGTGAACAATTTTTTTGGTCTCAAAAAAAGCGTCTTCAAAATAAGCACTGAAATCATAGAATGAAGCTGTTGAATAGATTTTTAATTCTTCAGTCAAATCACCACCTTTTAGGTATAGAATTCCATTTTTGATGGGGTGTACACTTTTTTTGGCCACTCTGTGTTTAATCCAACTTACAAAATCGGGCATTGTGGTCACCGCACGGCTAATAATAAAATCATAGTGCCCTTTGATGGACTCGGCACGTGCGTGCGTGGTTCGAATGTTTGTCAAACCCAAACTCTCCGCAACGCCATTGACGACTTTTAACTTTTTATTAATACTGTCTACTAGATGAAATTTGACCTCTGGGAACAAGATGGCCAAAGGCACTCCAGGAAACCCGCCTCCAGTCCCAATATCTAAAATTTTAGAATCTTCTTTAAAGGTTACTACCTTTGCAATCGACAGTGAATGAAGCACATGATGAAGATAGAGCGATTCAATATCTTTTCGTGAAATAACATTTATTTTCGAGTTCCAATCTTCATAAAGTCCCTGCAATGCTTCAAATTGTTTCAATTGAACATCTGATAAATTAGGAAAGTATTTTTGGATTAAATGCATGCTTTTGTCAATTTTCAGCAAAAATAGCCATAAATCTGTTAAAAATTGTAAAACCTCACGGTCTAAACTTTTTTATTATTTATATTTGATTAATAATTTTTATCAGAGATAATAAACACAACTCATGACAAAGCCAACAATTACATTTTCACGAACAGACTCCGCTAAATTTTTCAAAACATTAAACAGCAGAGTTAATGCATATTTTAAAGACAACAAAATTAACCGTTCTGGAAACTGGCAACTTTGGGTCAAAACAATTGTAATGTTTTCGATTTTCTTAGTGCCTTATTTTTTAATCCTTACGATTGATATGCCAGGGTGGCTACAAATCCTATTTACAGTTGTAATGGGCGTTGGAATGGCGGGCGTTGGAATGAATGTGATGCACGATGGAAACCATGGTTCATTTTCCAATAAAACATGGGTTAACAATATCATGGGAGGCAGTATTTATATCCTTGCAGGTAATGTTTATAATTGGAAAGTACAACACAATGTATTACACCATACGTACACCAATATCCATGGACATGACGAAGATTTAGACGCAGGTCGTGTTCTACGATTCACAAAACAGACCGAATGGAAACGACACCATAAATTTCAACACATCTACTCTATATTGTTGTATGGACTCTTAACCATCAACTGGGCCATTACCACTGATTTCCTACAAATGAAACGTTATATGAAACGTAAACTTTCATACGGTAAATTTCCAAATCCGTTCATAAATTGGAGCGCCTTAGTCATTTCAAAAGTGATCTATTTAAGTTTATGGATTGTCCTTCCTATGTTAATTTTAGACATGGCTTGGTACAAAGTTTTACTAGGATTTTTTGTCATGCACTACACTGCTGGACTCATTCTTAGTATGGTGTTTCAATTGGCTCACATCATGGATGAAGCAGAAATGCCAGTACCAGAAGCGAGTGGAACTATGAAAAATACGTGGGCGATTCACCAACTTTTAACAACGGTAAATTTTTCTCCAAAAAACAAATTAGTTAACTGGTTTACAGGTGGCTTGAATCATCAAGTTGAGCACCATATTTTTCCAAATATTTCGCATGTTCATTATGGTAAAATTGCTGAAATCGTAAAGAAAACTGCTCTGGAATTCAACTTACCATACAACGAATTTGAAACTACACGAAAAGCCATTAGAGCCCATTTTAGATATTTAAAAGAAATGGGAGTCAATCCCGCAATACCAGCATAAAACCAACACATGAGCCAATTACTTTCTGAAAGAATTTTAAATATGGCCACATCAGCGACCTTAGCGATGGCGGCCAAAGCAAGAGAATTAAAAGCCGAAGGCAAAGACATTATAGGACTAAGTTTGGGAGAACCAGACTTTAATACTCCAGATTTTATCAAAGAGGCTGCCAAAACAGCTATAGATGAAAACTACAACTCCTACACACCAGTGGATGGCTATGCCGAATTGAAACAAGCCATTATCACCAAGTTTAAGCGCGACAATAATATTAGCTATGAACCTGCTCAAATTGTAGTTTCTACTGGAGCAAAACAATGTTTGGCTAATGTTGCTTTGGTTCTACTCAACAAAGGAGATGAAGTTATTTTACCCTGTCCTTACTGGGTAAGCTATGCCGATATTGTAAAATTATCAGATGGTGTACCCGTTGAAGTGGTAACATCGATTGAAACGGACTTTAAAATGACTCCTCAACAATTAGAGGCTGCAATTACTCCAAAAACAAAAATGATTTGGTTTAGTTCGCCTTGTAATCCAAGTGGGTCTGTTTACAGTAAATCGGAACTGAGAGCTCTTGCCGATGTGTTAAAAAATTATCCAAATATTTACATCGTTTCCGATGAAATATATGAGCATATTAATTTTATTGGCGGCCATGCAAGCATGGCTGAATTTGAAGACATGTACGATAGAACCATTACTATAAATGGAGTTTCAAAAGCCTTTGCAATGACAGGCTGGCGTATTGGGTTCTTAGGAGCGCCCGTAGCGATTGCCCGTGCTTGTAACAAAATGCAAGGACAAATTACTAGTGGTGCAAACTGTATTGCGCAACGTGCCGTTATTACAGCCTTAGAAGCCTCACCTACAAAGGTTCAGTATATGATTGATGAATTTAAGGTGCGTCGTGATTTGATTCTTGGTTTATTAAAAGATATCGACGGGTTTACTTGCAACACCCCTGAAGGTGCTTTTTATGTATTTCCAGATGTGACTGCCTTTTTTGGCAAAACATTTAACGGCACGCTTATTAAGAACGCAACTGACTTTTCGTTGTATTTACTAGAAGCTGCCTTAGTTGCGACCGTGACTGGCGATGCCTTTGGAAATCCTAACTGTATCCGAATATCGTATGCGGCTTCTCAAGATCAAATTATTGAAGCTATTGAACGTATCAAAAAAGCGGTTAGTTAAATTTTTTAGTCTTATCGATTTCTCCAGAAGAAAGGGGTAAACAAAATAAGGACTGTAAATAATTCTAGTCGTCCGATTAGCATTAAGAAAGCAGCCCACCATTTGCCGGCTGTAGGCATTTCAAAAAAGTTATTGGAGGGTCCAAACTCACCGAGAGCGGGCCCTACATTTCCTAAGCTAGAGGCAGCTACTCCAATGGCCGATTCGAAGTCAAGACCAAGAATTGCAAACCCCAAAGCCCCAACGATAAAGGACAACATATAGAGAATAAAAAATCCAAGGACGTTAAATACAATTTCACCTGAAACCGATTTATTGTTATAGCGAACCGGTAAAACTGCACTGGGATGTAAACTGCGTTTAAATTCTAAAAAACCGTTTTTCAAGAGGATAAGATGACGAACAAGTTTCACACCACCAGCTGTACTTCCAGCGGAGCCCCCTAAAAACATCAAGCCAAAGAAAAACACAAGTAAAAACGGTGCCCATAATGTGTATTCGGCAGAAACAAATCCAGTAGTAGTCACAATTGCCACTACTTGAAAAAGTGCATGTCTGAAAGACCCTTCGCCAATGCCCCAAACCAGAGGATGATCGAACACGGAAGCAGCATCCATATAGGAATAGTAATAGATAACACTTGCTGCTATCAATGTGAAAATGAGAATGAATTTAAAATAGAGTTTGAATTCTTCGTCTTGTGCTATTTTACTTAGCTTACCTTTAAATGCAAAGTAACTCAATACAAAATTGGTGCCTGCTAAAAACATAAACACAATAATTATATATTGTATAATCGGTGTATCATTCCAATGCGCGATACTGGCATTTTTAGTTGAAAAACCTCCGGTAGATAACGTACTCATCGAATGGTTAAGCGCATCAAAAAAGGACATCCCCGCTAAAGATAAAAACAGGGTTTCAGCCGCAGTATATCCAAAATAAATAAGCCATAATCGTTTGGCTGTATCGGTGATTCTAGGGTGTAATTTATCGGCACTTGGCCCGGGCGCTTCGGCAGCAAAAAGTTGCATCCCGCCGATGCCTAAAAGTGGCAAAATAGCAATGGCTAATACGATGATCCCCATCCCACCTATCCAATGCGTCAAACTTCTCCAAAACAAGACCCCTTCTGGTAGAGACTCAATATCATTTAATATAGTAGACCCAGTAGTGGTATAGCCCGAAATTGTTTCGAAAAACGCATTTGAAAAATCTGGAATGGCCCTCGTAAACAAATATGGAAGGGTCCCAGACAACGTCATGACAATCCAACCAAAAGCGACCACTAAATAGCCTTCGCGCTTGTTCATTTCCTTGGTGTGGTTTTTAGTACAAAGCATGGACATCACTCCAAAAGCTAAGACCGAAATACCCGCTAAAAATAGATCAAAGGTTGCGCCATCTTTATAAAAAAAACTCAGCAGAGCCGCTAACAACATAAAACCTCCGTTGAACAATAATAAGAGTCCAAAAAAGTAAAATATGATTTTATAATTAAGTTTCATCACTAGGTTGGATTAGTAAAAGTAACTTTCTACTTTTTTAATAGATTGTGGCAAACAACATACGACGATTCGATCGCCAGAAACAATTTTAAAATCACCCAACGCAATTAATCCTTCTTCATCTCGGATAACTCCGCCAATAATTGCAGACAATGGAAATGCAATTTCTTTAATGTATTGATTGCAAATTTTTGAGGTCGGTTTTACGACAAACTCAAGCAATTCGGCTTCCATATTACTCAGCTTGGTCATTGCAACGACCTCACCTCTACGGATGTATCTAAAAATGCTATTGGCCGCCAGAAGCTTCTTATTAATCAAAGTGTCCACTCCGATAGAATGAGACAACTTATAATAATCCATATTCTCAACCAAAGCGATTGTTTTTTTGACACCTTTAGATTTGGCAACTAAACAAGACATGATATTTGTTTCGGAATTTCCTGTCACGGAAATAAAGGCATCCATATCTTTAATGTTTTCTTCGTCTAACAGCTCCACATTTCTCCCATCGCCATTAATGACTAGGGTGTCGGGCAACTCATCTGCTAAATCAAAAGCTCTATCTTTTAGTTTTTTCGACAAGTTTAATGTTGAAATTTTTGGAGAGATCACAGGCAGTTTTTGAAACCAATTTTGCCTCCTCCTAAGATCATCACATCTTTAATTTCAGTTTTTTCCTTGCCTGTGAGTCGACACAATTCCTCGTCTCCTCCTTTGGATGTGATAAAAACAACGCGATCGCCTTCTTTAAAAACGGTGTCTCCTCTAGGAATAATGGTTAAAGGAGAACCATTACGCTGGATCGCGATTGGAATAAAATGGATATCTGAACAGTAGTTGTGCAGCAACTTTAACTGATTTTATTAATAATTTTGGCATCTTTAGAAAGTGACAATCCAAGCATTGTTAATGCGCCTTCTTCAAACTCATAAGTATCATTAAATACCGACTGACTCAATAATAACTCAATTTCAGCAGCTGCCAAAGACTCCGGAGAAATAAGCTCATCAATACCAAATTTAGTAAAGCCAACTTCGTCTTTATGATTTATAAACTCGGGATTAGAAATTCTTGCGATGGTTCGTTTTGCACCCAACTGTTTTGCTAATACACAGGCGGTAATATTTGAGGTTTCAGAAGAAGTCACAGAAATGAATAGGTCAGAATTTAGAATACGGGCTTCTTTCAATACAGAAATAGAAGTTGCATCGCCTTTTATTACTTTTATATCTAGATGCGTGTCTGCGTAAACAAGACTTTCTTTATCCAGATCTATAAGCGTGATTTCTTGTGATTCGTAAGATAAAAGCTTCGCTAAATGAAACCCGACTTCACCAGCGCCAGCTATAATAATTTTCATTAATTATCAATTAAAAAGATGCGCAAATATACGTTATTTTTAGGGATTTGATTACGAATTGTATTTCTTTGCAGTCAAATATTAATGAATAGGTCTCACTACATATGTCTAAAAAAATAACGCCTTATAAAGATAGTACTCTTGGTAAAAAACAACAAATCGCTCAAATGTTTGATACCATCTCAAACGAATATGATGATTTAAATAGAGTGATCTCTTTTGGAATTGACATCAAATGGCGCAACAAAGTTGTCCAAATTGTAGCGGAAACAAAACCTGATAACATTCTTGATATTGCGACGGGTACTGGCGATTTAGCTATAAATTTAACGCGAACAAATGCGACCCAAATTATTGGACTAGACATTAGTGAAGGTATGTTGGAAGTGGGTCGTAAAAAAATATTAAAAAAAGAACTTCATAAAACCATTGATATGGTGGTTGGAGATTCAGAAAACCTTCCATTTGATGCTGATACATTTGATGCTATTACGGTGGCCTTTGGAGTTCGGAATTTTGAAAATCTAGAAATAGGTTTAGCGGAAATTTTTAGAGTTTTAAAACCGGGAGGACTATTTGTAGTTTTAGAAACATCGGTTCCTACCAAATTCCCTTTCAAACAAGGGTATTATCTGCATAATAAAATCGTCCTACCACTTGTTGGAAAACTCTTTTCTAAAGATAAAGTCGCGTACAGTTATTTGAGCGAATCGGCTTCAAAATTTCCTTATGGGAAAGCTTTCAACAATATTTTAGATAAAATAGGGTTTACATCTTCGAAAGCCTACCCGCAAACATTTGGAGTGGCTACCATTTATACTGCTACTAAATAATAACAATGAAGTACGTTTTTATCACTCTTATTTATTCTAATGTCAACTCAGTTTACTGAAGCACAATGGTTTAGTAAAGAAAAGGTGATAAATAATGAAAACTTTGATAAAAAGATCATTTCGTATGGGTACTACCTTGGGTTTAATTCCTACGACTTTAATTTAGACTACTTTGAGGATCAAAAAGACATTCAAGTAACAACGTCCTTTGGGTTTAATGTTGGTCTTTTAGGGAATTTGCGAATTAACGATTATATCGATATTCGTTTAGAACCAGGTTTAGTGATTTCGAGTCGAATCCTAAACTATGACCCTAGTTATTTTAATGGAATTACTTTTGAAGACAAAGATCTGACGCGGGAACTTCGTTCTACGTTTATTCACATCCCCTTACTTGTCAAGTTTTCTACAAAACGGGTCAATAACATCAAACCATTTATTGTTGGTGGATTTTCTACGGCTTTAAACCTCTCAAGCCAACAAGACAACCCCGATGATAATAGCAATAGAATCTTTCGACTTAAAAAAAACAATTTGTATTATGAGCTTGGCATTGGAATCGATCTTTTTCTAGAATGGTTCAAATTCACTCCTTCGATCCGAGGCGTATTTTCAATGAAAGATGAATTGGTTAAAGACATCGACCCAAACAGCCCTTGGACCAGCAATATTTCTCAAATGCAAACCAGAGGTCTGTTTATCAATTTTACGTTTCAGTAAGATTTCTCTTAAATTCACTCAAAATAATTGCTGTTGCATTGGCAACATTTAAACTTTCGGTTTGCTTGATTTTTCCAAATCTTGGAATTGAAAGTCGTTTTGTGACTAGAGCCTCTACCCTTTCAGAAATACCATTGGCTTCATTTCCGAGAATTATAACCCCAGAAGTCGGTAATTGCACATCGTATATAGAAGAGCCATCCATAAAAGTCCCTATACAATTGGAAACAGATGACAAGCTGTCTTTTAAATCGACATAACTGATATTCACACGCGAATGAGAACCCATACTTGCTTGTACAACTTTTGGATTGTAGCAGTCTACCGTGGCTTCACTACACACCAAATCTTCAATGCCAAACCAATCACACAAACGGATAATAGTGCCTAGATTTCCAGGGTCATTCACATCATCTAGAGCCACCACAAGAGCAGACCATTGAATTGGTTTTTGTGCTGGAATTTTAAATGTAGCAAGGACGTTGTTAGGAGAACTAAATCCACTAATTTTAGAAAGCTCTTTTAAATTGACTTCTGTAAACTTTTGTTTATGGCACGCATAGCGGTTATCCAGAGCAAAAATTTCAACGAGTTCATAGTCAGAGTTTAAAAATTCTTGTACGACTTTGGTGCCTTCCACAACAAACAACTGATGCTGCAGTCTAAACTTTTTTTGCTTAAGACTTGTGATTAACTTTATTTGGCTTTTAGTTAACATCTAAAAAATGTACTTTTGATTATTAATAATTTAGAATGTAAATCTAAATTTTATTTATTGATTGTTGAAACAAACACTAACAAAAATAATTTTATTAGTTCTAATGACCCATATGTTCACAGGCTGTGATATGGTAAAACGCGTGGCGTCTACTGACCATTTGTTAAAGGAAACTAATTTTTACATCAACGGAGAAAAGAAACGCTCCGAATTACTTACAAATTTATCATTTCAAAAAACAAATACAACGTTGGCGGGCTATCCTCTCGGCTTGCATTTATACAATTTAGCACGCCCAAACAGAGATTCTATTTTTGAAGCTTGGTTGAAAAAGAATCCCAAACGAAAACAACGTTTAATTTCAAAATTATCTGAAAAACAACTCAACAAATTAAAAACCTCGGCATTAGGATTTAATAACTGGCTCAAAAAAATTGGCGAAGCACCCGCGCTATTGGATTCAGTTAAAATAAAAAAAACCAAAAAAAACTTAGAACGTTACTATTTTTCTAACGGATGGTTTGATCGAACTATAGACTATGACGTCGAAGTACTTTCTAAAAAACAGGCGAAGGTTAACTACAAAATCACCACCGGCGAGGCATATGTTTTAGATAGTATCTCGAGCCGTATTGACAGTCCGGTAATTGATTCGCTTTACAAAGAACTCAACACTGATTCGTACTTAAAAAAAGGAACACCGTTTAATACCTCAAATTTTGAGAAAGAACGCTCCAGACTCACCAATGCATTTAGAAATTCTGGCGTCTATCATTTTTCTCAGGATTACATTCGATTCGAAAACGATACAATTGGGACCCAAAAAAAGGTAAATGTATCGGTTCAAATTCAAAATAGGATTATTAGAAATGAAGATTCAATAACGCGGGTTCCATTTGAAATATACCGTATCAAAGATGTCAATATATATACGGATGCATCGTTTGAAAACCGATCAAAAAGCGTTCAAGACTCCATATCCTATGAAAACTATAAGCTATATAGTTTTTAATAAAATGAACTATTTACCTAAAGCGTTAACAAAATCGGTACTCCTTTCAAAAGGATCTGTTTTTAGAGACCTCGATCGCAGTCGAACGTACCGCTATTTGAATGAATTAAAAACATTTAAATACCCAAATATTGAATATTTAGAAAACATTGCCGACACGACACTAACTGCCAATATTTATCTAAGTCCAAAGAAAAAATATGGCTTAGGGTTTGACGTCAATCTATCTCAAAGTAACATTCAAAAGGTTGGTGTTTCTTTTAGTAGTGGTGTTGTGATTAGAAATGTTTTTAAAGGGGCTGAAACCCTTCAAATATCTGTATTAGGGGCTATTGGAGCCTCAAAAGATGGCGCAAAAACTGATGCGAAATTTTTTGATATTAATGAATTAGGTGCCGATATAAAACTAAATCTTCCACGTTTGTTTTTCCCGCTTAATACCGAAAAAATCATCCCCAAATACATGTCACCAAGTACGCAAATTAGTACTGGATTTACAGGTCAAACTAATATTGGATTGGACAAACAGACGATTAATGGAACCTTTGGATACCGCTGGTTTCCTTCCGAAAAAGTAACCAATACATTGGATTTGGTAAACATGCAATATGTAAGAAATTTGAATCCAAACAATTTTTTTAGTGTGTATAAAAACTCGTTCAGTCGCTTAAATAATATTGCGACTCAAAGTTACGAGACTCCTGCAGATTTACTAACCACAAACAGTTTTGGACAAAGTGAACTTCTCGTTTCAAAGGCAGATGATTTCATAAACTTGGTAACGACCGATGATTTATTTCAAAGCTCAAATACAAATGATTATCAGACTGTTAGAAATATTAAAGAACGTAAAAATAGATTAATTCAAGATAACTTTATTTTGGCTAGCAACTTTAATTATTTGAGAAATAGTCGCGAAAATTCTTTTGATACCGACTTTTCTATATTTAGACTTAAGTTAGAACTGGCTGGAAACCTTCTTTACAGTGCATCTAAATTATTAGATTTAAAGAGCAATTCAGAAAATGCTTATGAAGTCAATGGCGTCCCGTTTTCTCAATATATCAAAACCGAAATTGATCTGATTAAGCTCTGGGATTTAGGCAGAAGTAATGTACTTGCAATGCGAAGTTTTTTCGGAATTGCAATCCCGATGGGAAATGCGTCGAGTATTCCGTTCTCTAAAAGTTTTTTTGCAGGCGGATCCAATGATAACAGAGCTTGGACTGCTTACGACTTAGGTCCTGGAAGTTCGGGGAATAATAATGAATTTAACGAAGCAAATTTGAAAATTGCGTTTAGTTTAGAACATCGGTATAATTTATTTGGAAAACTCAATGGAGCATTTTTTGTCGATGCTGGGAACATTTGGAATGTACTAGATGATGTGACCGACGAAAGGGCCACTTTTGACAGGCTTCAATCTTTAAAAGATATTGCGGTAGGAACAGGATTGGGATTGCGTTATGATTTCGATTTTTTTATATTTAGACTAGATACTGGGTTTAAAGCCTATGACCCAACCTATGGCGATCAAAATCGCTGGTTAAACGATTTTAATTTCAGTCATGCCGTATATAATATTGGAATCAATTATCCGTTTTAAACATATAGTAATAACGATATCGTTTTCGTATAATAATCCGTTAATCACTTCCAATATATTGTCTGAAATTATATATATTCATTACTTTTACACCCATAATTTAAACTATCAAAATGAGTCATAACATTAAACCAGGCGTTGCCACAGGACGTGAAGTTCAAGAGATTTTTAAACTTGCTAAAGAAAAAGGATTCGCCCTTCCAGCGGTGAATGTCATTGGCTCAAACACTATCAATGGTGTTCTTGAGACTGCTAAAGAATTAAATGCACCAGTCATTATTCAATTTTCAAATGGAGGTGGACAATTTAATGCAGGAAAAGGACTTTCAAACGAAGGTCAAAAGGCAGCAATTGCAGGATCTATCGCAGGAGCAAAACACATTCATGAAATGGCGTTAGCTTATGGCGTACCAGTTATTTTACACACCGATCACTGTTCAAAAAAGTTATTACCATGGATCGACGGTTTATTGGATGCAAGTGAAGTTCATTTTGCACAAACTGGAAAGTCATTATATAGCTCTCACATGATTGATTTATCTGAAGAGCCTCTTGAAGAAAATATCGCGATTTGTAAAACGTATTTAGAGCGTATGTCCAAAATGGGAATGACGCTAGAAATTGAACTAGGAATTACCGGTGGCGAAGAAGATGGTGTAGATAATAGTGATGTGGATGTTTCAAAATTATATACGCAACCCGAAGAAGTTGCCTATGCTTATGAAGAGCTTAGTAAAGTAAGTGATCAATTTACAATTGCAGCTGCTTTTGGAAATGTTCATGGAGTTTATAAGCCAGGGAACGTTAAATTGACCCCGAAAATTTTAAAGAATTCTCAAGAATTTGTCACTAAAAAATATAATGTTTCTGAAAACCATATTGACTTTGTGTTTCATGGTGGATCTGGTTCAACAGTAGAAGAAATTAGAGAAGGAATTTCGTATGGAGTCATTAAAATGAATATCGATACAGACATGCAATATGCATTCATGACTGGAATTCGGGATGATTTTAAAGCCAATGCAGCGTATTTAGCCGCTCAAATTGGCAATCCGGACGGAGCAGATGTTCCTAACAAAAAGTACTATGACCCAAGACGTTGGTTACGTGAAGGCGAAAAAGCATTCATCGCTAGACTTAAAAAAGCATTTGAAGATTTAAATAATGTCGATACATTATAAAATTTGTGTAGATTTGTACTTTAATTTTACCGTTTAGACACTTATTACATGGCTTGGTTCAAAAGAAAAGACAAAGGAATACAAACACCTACAGAGGCAAAACGCGATACACCTAAGGGACTTTGGTACAAATCTCCTACAGGAAAGGTTGTAGAAACAGAGGAACTCGAAAGGAATTACTATGTAAGTCCTGAAGATGGCTATCATGTTCGTGTGGGCAGTGATGAATACTTTAAAATGCTTTTTGATGACAATTTATACAAAGAGCTACATCCAAACATCACTTCCAAGGACCCTTTAAAATTTGTGGACAACAAATCCTACAGCGATCGTTTGAAAGCTGCGCAATCCAAAACAAACTTAAATGATGCGGTTCGAACTGCGGTTGGAAAATCTAAAGGAAAAGAGCTGGTAGTTGCATGTATGGATTTTAGTTTTATTGGAGGTTCTATGGGTTCAGTTGTTGGAGAAAAAATTGCGCGTGCTGCCGATTATGCCATTGAAAACAACACCCCGTTCATGATCATCTCTAAATCTGGTGGTGCACGAATGATGGAAGCAGCCTTGTCGTTAATGCAACTCGCCAAAACTTCAGTAAAATTAGCACAATTAGCCGAAGCTGGAATTCCTTACATCTCGCTCTGTACAGACCCCACAACGGGTGGTACGACGGCTTCATTTGCAATGTTAGGAGATATCAATATTAGCGAACCAGGTGCTTTGATTGGATTTGCAGGGCCTCGTGTTGTAAGAGATACGACTGGTAAAGAATTACCAGAAGGCTTTCAGACGGCTGAATTTGTGAAAGAGCATGGGTTTTTAGATTTCATAACCCATCGTAGTGAAATCAAAAATAAAATAAATTTGTATCTTGATCTCATTCAAAACAAACCACTAAGAAATTAGTTTTAAATATGAAACCATTTAACTTGAAAAGTGATAGCAAATAACTTTAAATAATTAAATCAAAAAATAAAAAATTATGAAAATTATTACAAAAATTTGTGCACTGCTTTTTACAATGGTAGTAGTCATCTCGTGTGACAAATTAGAAGAATTAGCAGATGTTAACATCACTCAAAGCTTTACAGAGACTGTTAGTGTGAATGTTTCCGAAGAATCTAGCACTCCTCAAAGTTGGTCTGAGTCCACAACAATCAATATTGAAATGAATCCTATGATTCAAGACTATAAAGATTTAATTAAAAAAATAACCATCAACAGTTTAAAGTTTGAAATCGACGGTTTTTCAGGCGTTGAAGGTGCAACAATATCAGATGCTTCAATGCGTTTTGGCGAAACTAGCATTGCACTTGAAGACATCAACCTTCAAGAAGCTGACACCAATAATACTGTATTTACTGTGAGTGAATCCGCTCAATTAAATGCGATTGCTGACGAATTACTAGAAGCCAATATAATTTCTGCAACCTTTTCTGGAATGATTAGTGGTACTCCAGTAGAATTTGATACCATCATTACTTTAAACATTACGGTAACTGCTAATGCGTTACAATAACATGCGATAACATCAAAAAACAAAAAGAGCCATTAGGCTCTTTTTGTTTTGATTAATTTTAAAATTTTAGAAAATCCTCTTTCAAAATAAAATAGAAAACTAAACCCTTTGGATTACTAAAATCACTATATTTGCCAACTAATTACGAACAACGTAATAAATCGCATAAAAATTATTTAAATAATATTGGAATGTACTTAACAAAAGAAGCTAAAGAAAAACTCTTTAAAAAACACGGAAAAGATGCCAAAGACACGGGATCTTCTGAAGGACAAATTGCATTATTTACAGAAAGAATCAACCATTTAACTGAGCATTTAAAATTAAATCGTAAAGATTATAATACGGAACGCTCTTTGGTTAAACTCGTTGGAAAACGTCGCTCATTATTAGATTATCTAATGAAGTCTGACATCTTAAGATATCGTGCTATCGTTAAAGAATTAGGATTAAGAAAATAATAGTACAAACCACGCATAAAGCGTGGTTTTTTTAAGTTTTAAAACTTTTAAAGTTCATAAATAATAGAAGAAGCTAATTAGAGTTTTTCATTGGTCACACCACACAACGACAACAACACAACACCAATGTTTAATTAGAACAAAAAATTATGATACCAAAAGTATTTAAAGAGGTCATAGACCTTGGTGATGGCAGAGAAATCTCCATCGAAACGGGTAAGCTCGCAAAGCAGGCCCATGGATCCGTAGTCGTACAAATGGGAAAAGCCATGTTGTTATGTACTGTGGTTTCAAACTACAAACAATCGGATGTAAACTTTCTACCTTTAACCGTAGATTACCGCGAGAAATTTGCGGCATCAGGTCGCTATCCAGGTGGATTCTTCAAAAGAGAAGCACGCCCAAGTGACGGTGAAGTTTTAACAATGCGTTTAGTGGATCGTGTCTTACGTCCATTATTTCCTAAAGATTATCACGCAGAAACTCAAGTCATGATTCAATTAATGTCCCATGATGAAGACGTAATGCCAGATGCACTTGCAGGTTTAGCCGCATCCGCAGCCATTCAATTAAGTGATTTCCCTTTCGAATGCCCAATTTCTGAAGTACGTGTTGCTCGAGTTAATGGTGAATTCGTTATTAATCCTAGCCGTGCACAACTAGTAGATTCTGATCTCGAAATGATGATCGGAGCTTCTGCTGATTCTGTGATGATGGTCGAAGGTGAAATGGACGAAGTTTCTGAAGAAGATATGGCAGACGCTATTAAGTTTGCACACGAAGCGATTAAAATTCAAGTGGCAGCGCAGGTTCGTCTTGCTGAAGCATTTGGAAAAAAAGAAGTTCGTGAATATGAGACTGCAGAAGTCAATGAAGACTTAGAAAAACGTGTTCATGATATGGCGTATGACAAATGTTATGCCATTGCCAAAAAAGGAACTTCAAAAGCGGAACGTAGCGCTGCATTTTCCGACGTAAAAGAAGAGGTAAAAGCCTCTTTTACCGAAGAAGAAAATGAAGAATTTGGTCACTTAGTGAGCGGATACTACAGTAAAGCCGAAAAAGAAGCCGTTCGCGAATTAACCTTAAGTGAAGGCGTTCGTTTGGATGGACGAAAGACAGACGAAATCAGACCAATTTGGTGTGAAATCGATTACTTACCGTCAACTCACGGATCTTCAATCTTTACTCGTGGAGAAACACAAGCCTTAGCAACTGTTACCCTTGGAACTTCAAGAGATTCAAATAAAATCGACATGCCTTCTTATGAAGGTGAAGAGAATTTTTACTTACACTATAACTTCCCTCCTTTCTGTACGGGTGAAGCAAGGCCTTTAAGAGGAACTTCGCGTCGTGAAGTAGGACATGGAAACTTAGCACAAAGAGGCTTAAAAGGAATGATCCCAGCGGATTGTCCTTATACCGTTCGTGTCGTTTCTGAAGTCTTAGAATCAAATGGATCGTCATCAATGGCAACTGTTTGTGCAGGTACAATGGCCTTGATGGATGCAGGGGTTCAAATTAAAAGACCCGTATCTGGGATTGCAATGGGATTAATTTCTGACGGCGACCGTTATGCTGTATTATCTGATATTTTAGGAGATGAAGATCACTTAGGAGATATGGATTTTAAAGTAACGGGGACTTCCGAAGGAATTACGGCTTGTCAGATGGACATTAAAATCAAAGGATTATCTTATGAGATTCTTGTGAATGCTTTGAAACAAGCACGTGCAGGAAGATTGCATATTCTTGACAAAATAACAGAAACAATTGCTACTCCTGCGGAAGATGTGAAACCACACTCTCCAAAAATGGTCACAAGAGTGATTCCAAATGAATTCATTGGAGCCCTTATTGGACCTGGTGGAAAAGTGATTCAAGAACTTCAAAAAACAACAGGAACTACTATTGTAATCAATGAAGATCCTGTTACTGAAGAAGGTATTGTTGAAATTTTAGGAACCGATCAAGATGGTATTGATGCCGTTTTAACTAAAATTGATTCTTTGATGTTTAAGCCAACTGTAGGAAACACTTACCAAGTTAAAGTCATTAAGATGCTTGACTTTGGAGCAGTCGTAGAATACATGGATGCCCCAGGAAACGAAGTGTTACTTCACGTAAGTGAATTGGCATGGGAACGTACTGAGAATGTCTCTGATGTGGTTAATATGGGCGATGTATTTGATGTGAAGTATTTTGGACAAGATCCAAGAACTCGTAAAGAAAAAGTATCGCGTAAAGCCTTGTTAGAAAAACCTGAAGGGTATGTCGCAAGACCCCCAAGAGATGATAAACGTTCTGGTGGACGTGATAATCGCGGACGCGATAACAGACGTTAATACACATTAAGTTTTAACTTAATCAAATTAAAAAAACCGTTTTAAAATTTAAAAACGGTTTTTTTTTGTAACATTTAGTATCAAATGCTCGTATAACCTAATGATACAACCAACTAACCATTTTAAAAATAAAACCTTTTAAATGAGACAGCTAAAAATTACCAAGCAGGTTACCAATAGAGAAACTGCTTCCCTAGATAAATACCTTCAAGAAATTGGAAAAGTTGATTTAATTACAGCCGATGAAGAAGTTGAATTAGCACAACGTATTAAAGCAGGTGATCAGATTGCTTTGGAAAAACTCACAAAAGCGAACTTACGTTTTGTAGTATCTGTTGCAAAACAGTACCAAAACCAAGGATTGACCCTTCCTGACTTAATTAATGAAGGAAATTTAGGCCTCATTAAAGCCGCTCAGCGTTTTGATGAAACCAGAGGTTTTAAATTTATCTCCTATGCTGTATGGTGGATTCGTCAATCTATCTTACAAGCCTTAGCAGAACAATCGCGTATTGTTCGGTTGCCATTAAATAAAATTGGATCCATCAATAAAATAAATAAAACGTATGCGTTTTTAGAGCAATCTCATGAGCGTCCTCCAAGTGCCGAAGAAATTGCGAAGGAATTAGACATGACGATTAATGACGTGAAGGAATCTATGAAAAATTCTGGACGTCACGTCTCTATGGATGCCCCGTTGGTAGAAGGAGAAGATTCTAATTTATACGATGTATTGCGCAGTGGAGAATCTCCAAATCCAGATAAAGATTTATTACACGAATCGTTGCGTACGGAAATTGAACGTGCCTTGGAAACCCTCACCCCTAGAGAAGCAGATGTAATTCGTTTGTATTTTGGATTGGGCAATCAACACCCAATGACCTTAGAAGAAATTGGAGAAACGTTTGATCTGACTCGTGAACGTGTACGTCAAATAAAAGAGAAAGCCATTCGACGCTTGAAACACACGTCGAGAAGTAAAATTTTAAAAACTTATTTAGGTTAAAAAAACAAAACCCCTGCCAATTGGTAGGGGTTTATTTTTTATCTTATTTTTGTAATCATAATACAGAACACATGAGCACAACCAAAATTGCACCATCGATCTTAGCTGCAGATTTCGCTAACCTTCAAAAAGATATTGAAATGGTAAATTCTAGTGAAGCCGACTGGTTTCATATCGATATTATGGACGGCGTATTTGTGCCTAATATTTCGTTTGGAATGCCGGTTTTAAAAGCGATTAGCCAACATGCTAAAAAAACAATTGATGTTCATTTAATGATTGTCGATCCCGACCGCTATATCAAAACCTTTGCGGAGCTCGGTAGTGATGTTTTAACGGTTCATTATGAAGCTTGTACCCATTTACATCGAACACTACAGGCCATTAAAGCCGAAGGTATGAAAGCTGGTGTGGCCTTGAATCCTCACACCAATATCAATGTTTTGGAAGATACAATTAAGGACATTGACTTGGTATGTATTATGAGTGTGAATCCAGGTTTTGGAGGTCAAAGCTTTATTGAGAATACCTATGAAAAAATAAAACAACTTAAAGCACTTATTAAGTCAAAAGGGGCCTCTACTCTGATAGAGATTGATGGTGGTGTGACCTCAGCGAATGCCAAAGCACTTAAAGACGCCGGCGCCGATGTACTAGTTGCTGGAAGTTATGTGTTTAAAAGCGAAGCCCCATCAAACACCATCAAAGAGTTAAAAGCGCTGACAGCCTCTTAGTTTTAATTAACTTTCCTTATAGCCATAGTCATACCCATAATTATACCCATAATTATAACTGTAGGAACTCCCCTTATTTGTATCAATCCCATTAATCACATAAACCATATTTTTAAGTCGATTGGTTTTATGTAAATTAACAGAGAATGGAATTATATTTTTATCTGTATGATTGGCTCGGACCGAACAAATGGTAGCATCAGCAAGATGCGACACCAATAACGTATCCGTTACCAAAATCGTGGGCGCTAAATCTACGATCACAAAATCGTAAATTGCTTTGGCTTCTTCTAAAAGTTTTTCAAAATTGCCATCCAAACTAAACTCCAAACTCCAAATTCTTCATAGGCCAAACATATACCTAAGATCCCAGACAAAATCGTGGATGGTAAAGAGACTTTCATTTGGGTTTTAAAATCAACTCGTTTTGTGAGTCTTGTGATTTGAATCATTGAAAAAGCATTAATGACGATCACAATTGAATACCATCTTACAATATCAATTAGAAGCGGTTATTTGTAAAAATTTGCAATCCAAGGAGCTGAAAAATAAATAATTACATAAACAATCAAACTGCCTATTAAATTGAAAAAAAAACCGTAGAATAATCTTCTTCCGTTGGGTCTTTTGTGCGAATCAATGATTCACCTAAACCAGCATTTAACAATGTATTTCCTATACCCATAAAGACCGCTAACATCGCTATCAGCCCAAACTCTGCAGGCAGTAATAGCCTAGCAAGGATTATAGAGATTACAAATGAAACCGCTTGTGTCCCAAACGACTGAATGGAAGACCAAAAGACTCCACTAAGTGCTTTCTTTTTAAAAGACAATTAAAAAAATTTAGTGATAATTAAGTGAATTGTAAATTGCTTATAAACTGCTAAATTTCTAGTTATAACACGCCAGATACCAACTTACAAAATTAGCTACCCCTGTTTCAACAGAAGTTGATGGCTGATACTCATAATCGGTTTTAAATAGCTCTACATTTGCCCAGGTTTGATTTACATCTCCTGGCTGCATGGGCATCATCTGCTTCTTAGCGGTTTTGTCGGTGATTTTTTCGATCGCTTTAATGAAATCTAATAATTGAACCGGTTGACTACGCCCAATATTATATATTTTATAAAGCTGTTTATTTTTGGAAGGCTTTAAAAGTGTGGCTTCAACGCCATCAATAATGTCATCGATGTAGGTGAAATCACGTGATAAATTTCCGTTATTAAAAACCTTAATTGGTTGATCATTTAAAATCGCCTTCGTGAATAAAAACAAAGCCATATCTGGACGTCCCCAGGGACCATACACTGTAAAAAATCGTAAGCCTATTGTTTCGATATTGTATAGGTGGCTATAGGAATGCGCCATTAATTCATTGGCCCTTTTGGTCGCCGCATACAGGCTGATGGGTTGATCTACAGCGTCAGATTCTACAAAAGGAACTGCATTGCTGTTTCCATATACACTCGAGCTACTTGCATAGACTAAACGCTTAATTTTGAACTCTCTACAACATTCTAAAATATTAAGAAAGCCAGAAATATTACTATCGATATAAGCCTCTGGGTTTGCATTGGAATTTCGAACGCCACCCTGAGCTGCTAAGTTACAAACACTGTCAAATTGATAGAATTTAAACAGTTCCTGTAACACCTGTCGATCTTCAAGGTTTAAACGGATGAACTGAAACGTGTCACTAAAATTTTCACTGTTTACTACGGAATCAAAACGTTGCGCTTTTGAACGCGAAATCCCTAATACTTTAAGACGATCATATTTTAGATTGACATCGTAATACTCGTTAATATTATCTAATCCAACTACTGAATGTCCTGCTTTTAAAAGGCGTTCACAAAGATGAAATCCAATAAAACCTGCCGCTCCTGTAACTAATATTTTTTTTTTTGAAACATGTTATCTTCCAACGGCTTTATAAATAAAACCAATCGATTCAAGTGCCGCTTGATCTAGGATATTTCGTCCATCAAAAACAAAGGCTGGTTTAAGCATGTTATCATATATTTTTTGCCAATCGTAGGCTTTAAATTCATCCCATTCGGTAATCACTGCGAGTGCATGCGTCCCTTCTAAGGCTTCATACGGATTGGCATGAACTTCTAAAAATTTATTGTTTTCTGATTCTGGTCTGGTGTCCAATGCATTCAAATCGGATTGCATTTGAACAGCCGTCACCTTAGGATCATAAACTTGAATAGAAGCATGCTCTTCAATAAGTTTATCTGCGATATAAATCGCTGCAGATTCTCTGGAATCGTTGGTGTCTTTTTTAAAGGCCCAACCCAAAAATCCAATTTTCTTTCCAGCCACCGTTCCATATAATGCTTTAACGATTTGACTTGCAAAACGACTGCGTTGATGGTTGTTCATGATGATCACTTGCTCCCAATAATCGGCAGCTTCGTCTAAGCCTAAAGACTTACATATGTATACTAAATTTAAGATGTCTTTTTGAAAACAAGACCCTCCAAATCCTACAGAGGCTTTTAAAAATTTAGGGCCAATTCTTGAATCCGTTCCAATCGCTTTGGCCACATCGTCAATATTAGCGCCGGTAGACTCACAGAGTTCTGTTAAGGCATTAATCGAAGACACGCGTTGTGCTAAAAAAGCATTCGCCGTCAATTTTGAAAGTTCGGAAGACCATAAATTAGTGGTAATAATTTGGTCTCTCGGAATCCAAGTGGCATAGATATCTATTAAGGTCTGCATCGCTTTAAGGCCTCGCTCTGTTTGATCGCCTCCAATTAAAACACGGTCGGGGGCTTCTAAATCTTGAATGGCGGTTCCTTCGGCTAAAAATTCTGGGTTTGATAAAATTTCAAAATTCACACCGGTCCCTGTATTTTCTAAGATGTCCTTAATCGCCTCGGCTGTTTTAACAGGGAGAGTTGATTTTTCAACGACGATTTTATCGGAAGTTGCAATTTTGGCAATTTGACGCGCACAAAGTTCTACATATTGTAAATCTGAGGCCATGCCTTTTCCTGCGCCATAGGTTTTTGTGGGGGTGTTCACAGAGATGAAAATCATATCTGCTTGATGAATCGCCCCATCTACATCGGTTGAAAAAAATAAATTTCGTCCCCGTGCTTCTCCAACCACGGCATCTAATCCAGGTTCAAAAATAGGAAGCTTATTTAAATCTTCATCGTTCCAAGCATCAATTCGAGCCTGATTCATATCCACTACAATCACTTTTATAGATGGATTTTTTTGGGCAATAACGGACATTGTTGGTCCTCCTACATAGCCTGCTCCAATACAACAAATTGTGTTTACACTCATTTTTGGTTAATTCTTAAACTGTTCCCAGTACCATTCAACGGCATTTTTAAGACCACTTTCGAAGGCATGGGTTGGTTTGTAATTTAATAATTTGACTGCTTTATCAACTGATGCCTGGGAGTGGGGAATGTCTCCGAACCGTTCCGGGCCATGGATCACTTGAACGTTAGCAATTGTTGGGTCAAATTTAGCTAAATATTTTTTTAAACTATGCACAAGTTGGACTAAAGTCGTCCGATCACCCACAGCTGTGTTATATATTTGGTTTAACGCCAACTTATTATCCGTTGACAACGCTAAAAGATTCATTACTATAACATTATCAATATACGTAAAATCACGATAATACGAGCCATCTCCGTTTATCACTGGAGATTCATGATTTATGAGTTGAATTACAAATTTGGGGATGACCGCCGCATAGGCGCCATTTGGATCCTGTTTTCTTCCAAAAACATTAAAATACCGCAAGCCAACAGTGTCTAAATCAAAACTATCTTTAAAAATCGTTGCATATAATTCGTTGACATACTTCGTAATCGCATAGGGCGATAAGGGTGCGCCTATCACCGCTTCAATTTTAGGAAGTTGTTTTGAATCTCCATAGGTCGAACTACTGGCAGCATACACAAATCGTTTCACTTTTTGATCTCTGGATGCGACTAACATATTAAGAAAACCATCCACATTGACCGCGTTGGTGGTAATTGGATCTTTGATAGAACGCGGCACAGACCCCAATGCAGCTTGATGCAGCACAAAATCGACTTCCTGACACGCGTGCTGACACGCATCTAAATCTCGAATATCCGCTTCTATAAAACGAAAGTTTTTATGCACTATAAACGCTTGAATGTTTTGAGTAAATCCTGTTGATAGATTATCCATACAACGAACCTTGGCGCCCAATTTCAGTAAGGCCTCACACAAATTAGACCCTATAAACCCTGCACCACCACTAATAATAAGGTTGCTAGTGCTAGGGTAAATACTTTTTTCATAGTCTTAAATATTTTAGTTTAAAAATTATTTTGCGAATTTATTAAGTATTGTTTAAGCTATTTAATAATTTTAGTGTGTTACACAATATATCCTGTATGTATGCACAACCAATTGAGCTGGTTTCGAATCAGAATGTCCCTATTAAAAAAAAAGCTCTTCTGAACACCTATTGAAAAGGGCTGTGTGTTTCGAGAAGATACGGGCTAGAAGGGGATTTAAAACAAGAACTATTAAACATGAAAAAAGGGAGAACCAATTCCAGGGAATCAATTCTCCAATTTTGAGATCAAACTTTCAGAAATTCAAACATTCAAGAGCTGTTTGAAAAAAATATTAGAGGCAAAATATTTATTTCACTAAACCCATTTAATGTGGTAATTGATCTTTTAAAAGTCCATACAAAAACGTCCCTAAAAGCGAGGCCACAATAACCACAAGAATGGGTGCATATCCTGCGCCCGCTAAAGTAAACATAGGCCCTGGGCAAGCACCTGCTAAGGCCCAGCCTAATCCAAATATAATACCCCCAATAAGGTATCGCGCAATGCTTCTCTCTTTTGACATAAATATAATTGGTTCACCATAAAAGGAGTTTATTTTGTAACGCTTTATCAATTGTACCACCACGAGACCCACCGCTAAAGCAGTGCCAATGATGCCATACATATGAAAGGACTCAAATTTAAACATTTCATAAATACGAAACCAAGAGGCCGCTTCTGATTTGAACATTGTAATGCCAAAAAGGATTCCGATAAAAAGATATATAATTGTTCTCATAGTTTAAAAAATTAAAGGGAAAATTAAATGAATCATAGTGAGTCCTCCAATAAAAAAACCAATGACGGCAATTAATGAAGGGAGCTGAAGGTTACTTAATCCGGAAATTGCATGCCCCGAAGTACAGCCACCTGCATAGCGCGCTCCAAAACCAACTAACATGCCTCCAATGGATAAAATAAGGAGTGACTTAATATTGGTTAGAGCAGAGATTTCAAAAAGTTTGCTTGGAAGATAAGCACTTCCTGCACTTTGAAAACCTAATGCTTTTAGATCTGTAACAGTATCAGGATGTATCGCAACGATCAAATCTGATGATAGAAAGTGGACGCCTATATAGCCTCCAATAACAGCTCCCAAGATGACGACTAAATTCCATTTTTGAGTTTTCCAGTCAAATTTAAAAAACCCAGAAGTGTTACCAGCCCCACAAATGGTACAGAGTGTCCGAAGATTTGAAGACATTCCAAAGTTTTTTCCAACCATTAAAAGTAAAAACATTACAAGGGCAATCAAAGGGCCTGAAACATACCACGGCCATGGTTCGTAAATTGAAATCATAATAAATATAATTAGTTTAGAGGAGGCTGAAATTCAGCCATTTTTATTTTTTTTAGTCAGTTCTGTTTTTAGGGTATTCTTCTGTTAGTTTCTATAAAGTTGAGGGACAAACAAAATCTGATACCTGAATACTAGTTTCCTTAATTGCTGAAAACCCACCTTTGATATTAATTAAATTATGAATCCCACGACTTTTAAGAATCGAGGCTGCAATCATACTTCTATAACCTCCAGCACAATGGATAAAGAACGGTTGATTGCTCTTGAATTCCGCAAGATAGTCGTTGATGAAATTTAATGGAGTATTATGAGCGTCTAGAATATGTTCTGATAAAAATTCAGATTCTCTACGCATATCAAATACGTTGGTTTTATGAGTTTCGTAAGCTGTTTTGAATGCCTCAGCAGTGATGGAACTAACGACATCGTATTCCATGGACGCTTTTTTCCATGCTTCAAACCCACCCTTTAGATACCCAAGAGTTTGGTCAAAACCAACGCGCGATAAACGTGTGATCGCTTCTTCTTCCTGACCTTTTTCAGTGATTAATAACAGAGGTTGTTGGACGTCAGCAATCAGGGCGCCAACCCATGGGGCAAAATCTCCATCAAGACCAATAAAAATGGAGCTGGGAATGTGACCTTTTTCATACGCATCTTGAGATCTAACATCCAAAATAATGGCTGAAGTTTCATTTGCTGCTGCTTCAAAAGCGCGTGGCGAAAGGGCTTGAGCCCCTCTTTTTAGAACCGTCTCAAAATCATCATAACCTTCTCTATTTAATTTTACATTTGCTGGGAAATACTCTGGAGGTGGCAAAAGTCCTTTCGTCACTTCTGAAATGAATTCTTTTTTGGTCATATCGGCACGGAGGGCATAATTCACCTTCTTTTGATTTCCCAAGCTGTCAACGGTTTCTTTCATCATGTTTTTACCACAAGCCGAACCTGCACCATGTGCGGGGTACACAATAACATCATCTGAAAGTACCATGATTTTTTGGCGTAAGCTATCATAGAGATTGCCTGCTAGGTCTTCGATGGTTAAATCTCCCATTTTTTGTGCCAAATCGGGCCTTCCAACATCTCCTAAAAAAAGGGTGTCTCCACTAAAAATGGCATGATCTTTTCCGGTTTCATCTCTTAAAAGATAGGTCGTACTTTCCATGGTATGTCCTGGTGTGTGAAGAGCTATAATGGTAAGGTTTCCCAATTTGAATTCTTGACCATCGGTTGCTATGATGGCTTCAAATTTCGGATTCGCGTTTGGTCCGTAAATAATGGGTGCGTTCGTTTCTTTAGAAAGTGTTACATGACCGCTTACAAAATCGGCATGGAAGTGCGTTTCAAATATATATTTAATCGTTGCATTGTCCCGTTTGGCACGGTTGAGATAAGGTTTCACCTCTCTTAAAGGGTCAATGATTGCAACGTCTCCGTTGCTTTCAATATAATAAGCGCCTTGCGCAAGACAGCCTGTATAGATTTGTTCAATTTTCATGCTCAAATATTTAGATTTATGGTGTAAATGTATGAAGAGGGATCTGCTTTTACAGTAACCTTTGTTACATTAGAAGTTTTTTTTTGATCAGTTCAATAAGAACTCCATATAAAAGATAAATAGGGCCATTATGAAAATAAAATACCCGAACCCTTTTTTGAGTTTTCCACTATCAATAAAATTGCTTAAATAGCTGCCAATATAAATTCCTACACTAGCAATTCCTGTAAAAGTGAATAGAAATTCCCAATCGATTTCCATCTTAGTCGCGTCTCCAATAAAAAAACCCAGCAGGGACTTAAAAGCAATGATAATTAAAGAGGTCCCAATGGCGACTTTCATTTCTACATTTGCTAAAATTACTAAAGCGGGTATGATTAAAAATCCTCCGCCCGCTCCAATGAGGCCAGTAATTCCACCAACAAGCAACCCTTCAATTAATATTAAGGGATAATTGTACGAGACCGTTCGTCCCTTATTTAAAGGGGTTACTTTTTGTTGATTCAGCATCGAAAATGCGGCAGGAAACATAAGCAATGCAAAGAGTCCAAACATACCCATTCGACGAGTAAAAATAAACGTTCCAATATTGAATAATTCGTCTGGTAGGATTGGTACTAAAAAATGCCGCACCAGACTCACGCCTACAATAGCGGGCACGCCAAAAACAATGGCCGTTTTCCAATCGACATAGCCTTTAAAATGCTGTTTGAGACCACCGATTAAAGCACTTATTCCAACGATGAATAAGGAATAGGAAGTTGCGATACGTTCATCAAACGAAAAAAGATATGCCAAAACGGGAACGGCTAATATTGAACCACCACCCCCAATCAGCCCTAATGAAATTCCGATAATCAATGCACAAATGAATCCAAAGAGCTCAAATAGGTCCATAATAATAATTGTTTTTATTTTAAATTAATTATTTGAATGTGGTTTCGTTTCAACTCAATTTTGCCTAAATTTTCTAACTTTTTTAGAAGTCTCGAAATCACCACTCTTGAGCTGTGAAGTTCGTAAGCAATTTCTTGATGTGTATTATATATGGAAAGATTGTTAGTGATGCGGGATTTTTCTTCTAAAAAACTCAATAACCGCTCATCCATTTTTGTGAATGCAATGGCGTCCACTGTTTGCAACAATTCGTTGAGGCGTTTATGGTAACTTTCAAAAACAAAGTGTCTCCATGACTTGTATTTTGCAGCCCATTCTTCCATCTTTATGACGGGAACCATGACCAGACTCGTGTCCATTTCAGCAACTGCCTTGATTTGACTTTTGGCTTGTCCCATACAACAGTTCATAGTCATGGAACAGGTGTCTCCTTTTTCAAGATAATAGAGCAGTAACTCGTCGCCATCAGAGTCATCTCTCAAAATTTTAATAGCACCGGACACTAATAAAGGCATTCCTTTAATATAGTTTCCGATTTCTATAATCTTATAACCAGCTGGAACGTCCTTAAAAGTACCGACTTGTGAAATTTCTTCCAGCAATGCCTCTTCAAATAGATGACCGTAACTCGCTTTTAACTCTTGAATCATGATTTTAATTTTTGTAAAACTAGAACTTTAAAACCATCTTTTTTGTAACATCGGTTACATTTAATTGTTCTTCAATCATCTAGTCCAAGTTTTATAAAACCCACGCATATTTATAAATACCACACTATAAGGAAGCGAAAGATACATTGTTAATCGTAAAAATAGAATGGATTAATGCATAATTCCTACATAGCACCGTCGTCTAAATCGGAGGAGTCTGTCTGAAACTCATAAGAAACAAAACCCAATTAATGCGCTTTGTTTTAGAATTTTATAAGGAATAATTAAGTACGGTTTTTTAATTCTTATCTTTTAATCATTCTTTTTAGTGTCCTTTTATTCACTTTTAGCATATAAACAGCTGCTTTCAAGTTGCTGGAATTAATATTTCCTTTCATGTCATTGACTGTCTGCTCTAATACATTTTAACCTAATAGGTTAAAAAGTGTGAGGTATTAATGACCCTCGAAGACTCAATGGTCCACACAGAAGCTTTTGGATTTGGATATTTACTCACACTATTAATTTCATTGGGATCAAGACCTAATGTTTCCTCTATAGTTACTGAACGTGTTACTTCAGTGGCTTCATGACCACTAGAGTCTGATAAATTATAAGTTATGGTGTAAGCACTTACAATAGCTGTATTTACTGCATTTCCTCCTACACTAACTGTGAGTGAGGTAGGGAAGAGCTGCGCAGATCTCACAAAGCGCCGCTTTGAAAAAGTACCAACAAAAAAAACGCTCAAGCAAGCTTGGCGTTTTTTCTTATTGTACTATTTATTCGTGACCCAGAAGGGATTCGAACCCCCAACCGTCAGAGCCGAAATCTGATATTCTATCCAGTTGAACTACTGGGCCATTTTGATTTAAGACAACTTCGCTTTCACTAAAGTTGATATTGTTTTGCCATCGGTTTTTCCTGCGAGTGTTTTACTCACCACACCCATCACACGCCCCATGTCTTTCATTCCAGAAGCGCCTAAAGATGCAATGGTGTCTACCACTACTTTTTCGACTTCAGACTCGTCTAGCATTTGCGGTAAAAATTGACTGATCACTTCGACTTCTGCCAATTCAGGCTCTGCCAAATCTAAACGGTTTTGTTCTGTAAAATATGCCGCACTGTCTCGTCGTTGTTTAACTAATTTTTGTAATAATTTAAACTCATCTTCTTCATTCATCTCCACACTCAGAACCACTAGTTTGCGGCTAATAAAATAGCAGACTTTATAGACCTTAATGCGGTCAGGGCGACGGTATCCTTGGATTTCATAGCGGCTTTAAGCGCGGTCATGACTGAATCTTGTAAGCTCATACGATTGACTTTTAATTAAGGTGCGAATATAACAAAAACAACGATTTTTACTCTTAAAAATTAAAAAAAACCTGAGAAATGAACTCATTTTTCAGGTTTTAATTTTAATCTCGATTCTACTTAATCGACGTTGTCATGTAAATACGAATTATTTGAACGCAGTTGAACCTCATCATTATCATCAAGTCCAATCGTTGTTCTAGAAGACTGCACATCCGAAGAATGGGCCACATCATTCAAGTTCACCCCTTGTCGTTTATAGGCGGGTTCTTTTTCAATTTCTTCAATTTTAGACGTATTAAATTTATAATTAAACGCTTTCATTTTTTGACGTCTTTCATCGGCTCGATCTCGAAGTGTTTTGGAAATTGGTTTATTAAATGGATCCACATTTTCTTCGGGTTCCGAGGTCACGGTACGTTCTTTTACGGTCACTTTAGTAAAGGTCCATTTCTTCATCTACCTCAACATTTACGCTTGTTTTTTGTCTTGATATTTTTGATCGGTTTGTTCTAATACAATATGATCATCTAAAGCATAGCGAGTCTCCCCAGTTTCATTGGCCTCCGTTACAGGGATTAATTCGATATAATCATTAACTTTAATCTCCTTAATTGTAGCCAACAGTCGTTTCATTTGAATCCTCGAGTGTAAAAACTTCGACCGCTTCAGATTCTGATAATGATGTCTTGCTAGAAATTGGCAAATCAAATGACAGCATCGTTTGATCTTCTTGGAATGGCTTCAAAATCTCGTCTTCAACGTTGCATCGTGGTGACTTCATTGATAATAAAATCGTCCTCTTGCATCCTCAAGATCTAACTTCTTCAAAATCAACCTCGATGGCTTTGATTGCATCTGTAGTTGGAACGAGATCCACTCACTAACCTCTTCAGTAACTGCACTCTGGCGTATTCTTCTAAAGTATGAACAACCACTCTTATTGATAGCAATTTCAGTAGTCGCTGATGGAGTTTTTAAAGGGTCTAATGGCATCAAATCATGCTGCATGGTTTGCTCATCCTCAAGCGCATGAACTACTTTTTTAACCTCTGTATTGGTGATATCATTTTGTTGATCTACATCAAAACCCGTTGCAATAATGGTGACAGACACCGCTTCTCCTAGACTTTCATCTTCTCCAACACCCATAATAATATTGGCACCGTAACCAGCTTCGGCTTGAATATGATCATTTATTTCCCCGATTTCATCAATCGTAATTTCTTGAGCGCCAGAAACGATGAGCAATAATACGTTTTTGGCACCTGTAATTTTATTATCGTTCAAGAAGCGGAGAATCTAAGGCCTTGTAATGGCTTCTTGTGCTCGGTTTTGACCCGAGGATGTCGAAGACCCCATAATGGCAGTTCCGCTATTACTCAATACTGTTTTTGCATCTCGTAAATCAATATTTTGCATGTAGTGGTGCGTGATGACTTCTGCAATTCCACGTGCAGCCGTAGAAAGCACTTCATCCGCTTTGGAAAAACCAGCTTTAAACCCTAAATTTCCATAAACTTCTCTTAGCTTATTATTGTTTATAATGACCAACGAATCAACTGTTTTTCGAAACTTTTCGATCCCTTGATGGGCTTGTGAGTTTCTTACTTTTCCTTCAAACTCAAATGGCATGGTGACAATCCCAACCGTCAGAATGTCCATTTCTTTCGCCATTTTAGCAATGATTGGTGCGGCGCCCGTTCCGGTGCCTCCACCCATACCAGCAGTGATAAAGACCATTTTGGTATTAGAGGTTAACATGGCACGAATGTCTTCCAGACTTTCAACCGCCGATTGCTCTCCTATTTCAGGGTTGGCACCCGCACCTAAACCTTCTGTTAGGTTAACGCCTAGTTGAATTTTGTTGGGTACACCACTATTGTTCAATGCTTGTGAATCGGTATTACAGATCACAAAATCGACCCCTTTAATCCCTTGCTTAAACATGTGGTTAATCGCATTACTTCCACCCCCACCAACGCCAATGACCTTGATGACGTTAGATTGGTTTTTTGGTAGATCGAATGTGATTCCAAAATCGTTACTGCTGCTCATATACTTAATTTTACTGGTTATAAATTTTATTCTGCATTATCTAAAAAGTCTTTAACTCTTTCGGTTAATTTATCTAAAAAACTGCGGTTATCTCGATGCGTTTCAACAGGTATTGGCACATGCTCATCTTCTGAACCAACTTCCGCTTCTTCTGGAATTTCGTCATTACCGTTTTTCTTGTCGCATAAACTATCCATCACCAATCCTACTGCTGTGGCATACATTGGACTTGTAATATCGCTATCGCTATCGCCCGCCAAATGCTCGTTCGGATATCCAACTCTGAGTGTCCATTCCGGTGATGTATTCTACTAATTGCTTTAAATGCTTTAGCTGACTTCCGCCACCTGTTAACACAATTCCGGCGATTAGCTTTTTCTTTTGCTCTTCGTGCCCGTAGTTTTTTATTTCGACATACACTTGCTCAATAATTTCGACCACCCTAGCATGAATTATTTTAGACAGAGTTTTTAAGCGTAATTTCTTTAGGATCTCGACCTCTCAAACCAGGGATGGACACAATCTCATTGTCCTTGTTTTCGCCGGGCCAAGCAGATCCAAATTTGATTTTTAATAACTCTGCTTGCTTTTCTATAATCGAGCAACCTTCTTTAATGTCTTCTGTAATAACATTTCCTCCAAAAGGGATCACTGCAGTATGGCGAATAATTCCGTCTTTAAAAACGGCTAAATCCGTTGTTCCACCTCCAATATCAATCAAAGCCACCCCTGCTTCTTTTTCTTCTTGACTTAACACTGCATTGGCAGAAGCCAAAGGTTCCAAAGTGATTCCTTCTAAATCCAAGCCGGCGGTTTGCACACAACGACCAATATTTCTAATAGAAGATACCTGCCCGACGACGACATGGAAATTAGCTTCCAAGTCGTTCGCCATACATCCCAATCGGTTCTTTAATTTCTGCCTGTCCATCCACTTTATAATCTTGTGGTAACACATGGATAATTTCTTCTCCTGGAAGCATTACAAGTTTATGCACTTGATTAATAAGACGCTCAATATCCTCTTCATTAATGACTAACTCTGAGTTTTCACGCGTGATATAATCACTGTGTTGAAGACTGCGAATGTGTTGTCCTGCAATCCCCACAGTCACCTCACCGATTTTTAAGTCCTGAATCGGCTTCGGATTCCGAAACAGCTTGTTGAATGGACTGAATGGTTTGAGTAATATTATTAACAACGCCTCTGTGGACCCCTAGACTTTTGGACTTTCCAATGCCAAGTATTTCTAATTTATCATACTCGTTTTTACGACCAATCATGGCCACAATTTTGGTAGTACCAATATCTAATCCTACTGAAATTTTTTGAGCTTCCATACCGTTATTTTTTTGTGCAAACAACTTGATTATCAAACTGTAAATTCACGCTTTTATAAATATCTAACACTTTATCTTTGTTTGCCTTTTGATAAAATGCTTTTAAATTTTTCATTTTTTGATCTAAATTATCAAGACTTCCCACTAATATTTCAAAATCTAATAATCTCATTTTTAGGGTTATTTGATTGTTTTCATCTTGATGAATTTCGGTGATATAGGTTTTTAAAAACGAATCTTTAAAAATCTTTAACGCCAATGTATAGACGCCATTTAAATCCTCTTTATCGACAACACCCGTAATCAATGGGACTCGCGCACTATGCTGAGGAGACAATGGCATCCAAAACCCGTCTTCATCAATATAAAATGTGGTTTCCGCATGAACTCTTGCTATCGGTCGTTTTTGTTCTACTTTAGCCCTAACTTCTCCGTTTACAGTAAGATACACTTGAGCGGACTTTATCATATCGTCTGACTCAAGTAAAAACTCCATCTCCTTCAAATCTAAATTATCTTTAGGTAAAATATACAGTTGTTCTTGATTTTGTATTAACAATTTATTAACCATTTCGGTCGTAATATAAACGTTGTCGTTTCCAGTAAATTGGACGGTTATTTTAGAGACAGGTCGACTCTTGTTTTTGAACGATGAAAAGGCATACAAAAACACTACTAACCCTAGCAGAAACAACCCTTTTATGAAATTCCAATTAATACGCATGACTTAATTTTTGTTTTAGTTCGGATGCTTCCACACCAATATCACCTGCTCCAAGCGTCATGAAAATAGGATATCCTAAATCCGTAATTTCACTCACTATTTCTGATTTTGATATTACTTTTTTTACTGGGCTCGTAATTTTTTCTAACAACCAACTCGAAGAAACCCCCGCAATTGGCAGCTCTCTTGCTGGATAAATTTCTAATAAAAAAACAGCCTCAAATTGAGATAAACTTTCTGCAAACTCATCCACAAAATCTTTTGTTCGACTAAATAAATGGGGTTGAAATACAACCGCAACTTTTTGATTCGGATACATTTCTCGAACCGCATGATACACCGCATTTATTTCGGTGGGATGGTGCGCATAATCATCAATAAACACAAAACCTTCAGATTTAATTTGATATGTAAAACGTCTTTTAACGCCTTTATACGAATGCAAAGCTGCTCTTAACATCGCCTGAGAACATCCAAATTCTAAAGCCATCGCCATCGCCACCAATGCATTTGAGAGATTATGTTCTCCTGGCAAGTGAAATCTTAGGTTTTCCATCAAACCAGATGGGGTCTGTATATCAAACAGATACGACCCATTTTCAATACGAATATTTAGAGCACTATAATCCGCGGGTTCATTCACAGCATAGGTGATCCCTTCTAGAGGCAATCCTTTTTTTATAAATAGTTTTCCTGAGGGTTTAATTTTTTGAACAAACTGCTTAAACGCATACACCAAATCAGCCTCTGAATTGTACACATCCAAATGATCTGCGTCCATAGATGTGATGCATGCAAAGTCGGGGTTCAATGTTAAAAACGAGCGGTCAAACTCATCAGCCTCAACCACCGATATTTCAGTCCCATTTTGAATCAAATTAGAGTGGTAGTTTTCTGAAATGCCTCCAACAAAAGCGGTGACTTTTTCATCGCATTCATACATCAAATGACCCAAAATACTACTCGTCGTTGTTTTGCCATGGGTTCCTGCGACGGCCAAACATTTTGTGTGTTCGGTTATAAGTCCTAAAATCTCGGAACGTTTCAAAACTTTAAAGTTATTTGTTTTGAAATAGTGTAAAATCGGGTTTGATTCAGAAATCGCAGGTGTAAACACAATGAGTGTTTCCTTTGGATTCAAAAACCGATTGTCGATCTGGTTAATGAGAGTTTCAAATTGAATATCAATCCCCAGCGCTACCAAGCCGTCTGTGATAGACGTCGGTGTTTTATCATAGCCGCCAACCCCTTTATTTGCAGCTACAAAATACCGCGCAAGCGCACTCATGCCAACACCTCCGATGCCAATAAAATAGACGTTATGGATTGTTTTTAAATTCATTTAACTAATAGCTTTTCGATTTCATCTACAATGGATTGCGTCGCTTTTTTTAAAGCTAATTTTTTTATATTTTTTGATAATTCTTTTTGTTTTGATTCGGATGCTAAAAGCTCAGAAAAAAGCGTTTCAAAGTTAGATTCTAGATCCTTTTCGCTTATTAGTATGGCTGCATTTTTTTCGGATACAGCTAAGGCATTTTTGGTTTGATGATCTTCGGATACATTCGGAGACGGGATAAAAAATACTGGCTTTCCAACCACACAAAGTTCAGATACCGAACTTGCGCCTGCTCTAGAAATAACGATGTCCGCCGCCGCGTATGCCAAATCCATTCGATTTAAAAACGCATGGACTTGTACCTGTTCGTTTGAATTATACCGATCATAATCTTTCTGATATAACGTCCCACACTGCCACAGCAATTGAATTCCTAAATCTCTAAAAAAATCAAGTTTTGACTCGATAAGCTGATTCATTCGGCGCGCGCCTAAACTTCCGCCTAATACCAAGAGCGTTTTTTTATTCGGGTCTAGGTTGAAAAACGATAATGCTTCTGCTCTTTTTTGATCTAAATCCAGCAAATCTTGTCGTACAGGGTTTCCCGTCAGGATTAATTTTTCTTTGGGAAAAAACCGCTCTAATCCTTCGTAAGCAACACAAATTTTGTGTGCTTTTTTGGACAGTAGCTTATTGGTGATTCCTGGGAATGAATTTTGTTCTTGTATTAAAGTTGGCACCCCTTTCATGGCAGCCACTTGCAGTAAAGGACCACTGGCAAACCCACCCGTTCCAATGACAACATTGGGTTTGAAAGAATTAACGATCCCCATTGACTTAAACAAACTCACTAGTAGTTTAATTGGAAATAATATATTTTTAAGGGTTAACTTTCTTTGAACTCCAGCAATCCATAAGCCTACAATATCATACCCTGCTTCTGGTACTTTTTGCATTTCCATTTTATTTTTCGCACCCACAAATAAAAACTCAGAGTTAGGAAATCGAGATTTTAATTCGTTTGCAATGGCAATTGCAGGGTATATATGACCTCCTGTTCCTCCACCAGACAATATGATCTTATAGTTTTTCATTAGAGTGCTTCGCTTAATATTTCTAAAGGGTGTGTCTCGTCGTAATTTTGTGATTTTTCGGCATCTCGTTTTGCACTTACACTCAATACAATACCGAGTGCCAAACAAGTCACCCATATAGAGGTTCCACCGCTACTTATAAGGGGTAGTGTTTGTCCTGTGACAGGAAACAGCTCGACCGCAACGCCCATATTGACCAAGGCCTGAAACACAATAGGAATCCCGACGCCTACCGTTAATAATTTTCCAAAAACTGTGTCTGAATTTTGGGCTACAATTACAATTCTAAACATTAACCATAAATACAAGAACAACAAAGATATCCCTCCTATTAACCCATATTCCTCAATAATAATAGCAAAAATAAAATCAGATGACGACTGTGGTAGAAAGTTCTTTTGAATACTTTTCCCAGGGCCTAACCCTTGAATTCCGCCCGTTGCAATGGCAATTTTAGCTTTTTCAATTTGATAGGCTTCTTGAGTCGCTTCAGTATCCATATAACTAGAAACTCTACTTGTCCAAGTATCCACTCTATTGGGCATCAAATTTGGAAATGCTTTAGCCGTCAATACAAAAAACATCAAAACGACAATTCCAGTTCCGATAATGATTGCAAGATATTTTAGTGGATATCCGCCCAAAAATGTTAATAAAATGACCATTGAAAAAATGAGTGCAGCCGTTGAGAAGTTAGCAGGAAGCACCAATGCTAGTACGATAAACACCGGCAACCACAACGGAAGAATAGACTCTTTAAAAGTAATAACGTCGTCTTTTATTTTAGATAAATACCGCGCCACAAAGACCATCAATACCAACGCAGCTAAGGTCGAAGGTTGGAATGTGAATCCAACAATTGGAACCCGAATCCATCGACTGGCATTGGCTCCTCCAATGGTTGAACCCTGAAGCATTGTGACTAACAACAACACTAATACTACCGGAATCATCACCATCGACAACCCTCTAAAATAACGATACGGAATTTTATGTACTCCATAAATAATAGAGAATCCTAAGAATAAATGTACAAAGTGTTTGATGAAATAACTAAAAGTTGTGCTGCCACCTCCAATGTAAGCCAAATTACTGGCTGCACTATACACGGGCAGGAATGAGAATATTGCCAATAAAGCCGCAATAGCCCAAATAATTCGATCTCCTTTTATGTTATTAAAAACTGTCTTCATTATAACTGTCTTACAGCGGCTTTAAATTGTTGACCTCGATCTTCATAATTTTCAAATAAATCAAAACTTGCACAAGCTGGCGATAATAAAACCGCTTCTCCAGGAGTTGCAATATTATAAGCAATCTTAACTGCTTCGCTCATATACTGCGTTTCTATGATGGTATCCACCATATTTCCAAACGCATCAAATAAGGATTCATTATTTTTTCCTAAGCAAATAATTGCTTTGACTTTTTCATTGATAAAAGGGAATAATGAACTGTAGTCATTCCCTTTATCAACCCCACCAACAATCCAGACCGTTGGGGTATTCATACTTTCTAAGGCATAGTAAGTCGCATTCACATTGGTTGCCTTTGAGTCATTGACATACTTTACTTTATGGATGGTAAGAACCTGCTCCAAGCGGTGCTCTGCCCCCTGAAATCCCTCGAGGCTTTCTCTTATGGTTGCTTTTCTGATTTTCAAAAGATGAGCAACTGTTGATGCCGCCATTGCGTTTTTGATATTGTGCTTTCCATCTAAAGCTAAGTTTGTTGTTGACATAATTATATCTGTATTGTTAAATTCTATTGTTATATTGTTGTGTTCTAAATAAGCCCCGTTTTCTACTTTTTTGGTAAGCGAAAAAGGCACTAAGTTCGATTGAATTGGATGGGTGTTTATATAAGATACGATG
>CALSOZ010000012.1 GCA_943788095.1 uncultured Flavobacteriaceae bacterium
GGTACTAAAAGATCCGGTTCCACTTGAAATGTAATCACAGGTTAAGCAGGTTGAAACGAATCCCATTCCCATTCCGCCATAGGCTTCAGGAACCGCAGACACCTCAAGAAACCCTAAGTTCGCCAGCTTTAACGCATACATGTCTTCGGTCAGGGCATAATCTTTAGCTTCAAAACGCGCTCTGTGAGGTATGATCTCACGATCGTTAAATTCCATAACCGCTTCCTTCATCATGGTTTGTTCTTCCGTAAAATTCTTCAGGAGTAAATACGTCTTCGCATTTTGTTTCTTATTACTAGGAACTGACCTCCTCGTAGGATAAGTCTGTTTGTCAGTTTGCTTCCATGTTTTTGTATTAAGATGTTATAGTATTCAAGTAGTCAAGATTCCTAGACTATGAATGTCTTTCAGATCTCAATACTTGAAATCATTTTTTGTATTTGTTTTAGTTTTTGTTCTAATTCTTTATATTTTTCGTCGGAAGTATAACTTTTACTGAAAGCTACGTTCAATTGTGTTTCCCATTCAAAAGCTGAAACTAACACCATGCTTTCATTCCAAATCTTTAATTTCTTAAAATTATGCAGAGTCTTTTCTCTTGGTTCTTTTCGTCTTGGTTCTATTTAAGAAATTCAATAATTCCACACGCCCCTTGTCCAGTCCCCACACACATGGTTACGGCTCCATATTTGCCTTGCATATTCTGTTTACGCATTTCATCAAACAACTGTACCGATAATTTTGCGCCCGTACATCCTAGTGGGTGTCCCAATGAAATCGCGCCACCATTTGGATTGATAATCTCTGGGTTAAGGTCTAATTCACGTATTACTGCTAAGGATTGAGAAGCAAAGGCTTCATTCAATTCTATCAATGATAAATCCTCTTGTTTTAGTCCTGCTTGTTTTAATGCTTTTGGAATGGCTTTTACGGGCCCAATACCCATAATTCGAGGCTCAACACCTGCGGCGGCATAGTTCACCAATCGAGCAATGGGTTCCAAGTTTAATTCTTTGACCATATCTTCACTCATGACCATCACAAAAGCAGCTCCATCACTCATTTGTGATGAGTTTCCTGCAGTGACACTTCCGCCAGCAGCAAAAACGGCTCTCAATTTTGCTAAAGCTTCTTTGCTAGTTCCTGCTCTAGGGCCTTCATCTTTGGTAACCGTATATGATTTAGTTGCTTTTTTTCCAGATGCATCAATATAATTTTGTTCAACTTCAATAGGAACTATCTGATCTTGAAAACGGTTTTCTGCTTGCGCTTTTAATGCTTTCATATGGGAATTATATGCAAACTCATCTTGATCTTCTCTAGAAATTTTAAACTGATTTGCAACGGCTTCTGCGGTATTTCCCATGCCCCAATAATAATCTTCGTGTCCCGCTTTTATGAGGTCATAATTCAGTTCTGGTTTATAGCCAGTCATCGGAACACTACTCATGCTTTCTGCACCACCTGCGATGATACAATCGGCCATTCCAGCTTGAATTTTTGCTGTTGCCATTGCTATTGTTTCTATTCCAGAGGAACAAAATCGATTGACTGTAACTCCAGGAACATCCACAATGTCTAATCCCATTAACGAGATTAATCGTGCCATATTTAATCCTTGAGATCCTTCGGGCATCGCATTACCAACAATTACATCATCAATCCGTTTTGGATCTAAATCGGGCAGTTCTTTCATCATGTGTTTGATGGTTTCTGCGGCTAATTCATCGGTTCTTTTAAAACGAAAGACGCCTTTTGGAGCTTTACCTACGGCGGTTCTGTATGCTTTTACAATGTATGCTTGTTTGCTATTCATAGTATTAAGATTATTGTATTAAGTATTAAGACTTCTTTGAAGTGAGAAATTCATTTTTGTGATTTCTAGAACTTCATTTATAATAGGTCTTACATTTTCTTCTTTTATTAAGTTTAATCGAGTCGATAAATATAATTGTGTTAATAATTCATAACAAGAACCATTTGCAATTCCTAAAAATTGCTTAAACTCTCCTTTTGTGTTTCTTCCAGCCCCTTCAGAAATATTTGATGGGATAGAAACGGCACTTCTTCGAAGTTGAGATGTCAAACCATATCTTTCTTCTTTTGGGAAATTTTCAGATGCTTTGTAACATTTTTCAGTGATGTCCATTGCTTTTTGCCATATTTTTAATTCTTCAAACTTATGCATGGGGTTAAGTGGTTTATTGTTAGTAATGAGTATTGAGTATTAAGTATTAAGTAGATTGTATTAATTTTAAAATATTCATTTCGATTCTATATAATTTATTGTCTTTGTACTTAATTCTTTGCAGTCAGTATTAAGAAACTAGTATTAAGTATTAAGATATTAGTATTAAGTTGTTTGTATTAATTTTAAAATATTCATTTCGATTCTATTAATTTATTGTCTTTGTACATAATTCTTTGCAGTCAGTATTAAGAAACAAGTATTAAGTATTAAGTAGTTTGTATTAAATTTAAAATATTCATTTCGATTCTATATAATTTATTGTCTTTGTACTTAATTCTTTGCAGTCAGTATTAAGAAACTAGTATTAAGTATTGAGTATTAATTAGTTTGTATTAATTTTAAAATATTCATTTCGATTCTATATAATTTATTGTCTTTGTACATAATTCTTTGCAGTCAGTATTAAGAAGCTAGTAATAAATAGTTTGTGTTAATTTTCAACGCCTCAATTATATTATTTTCTTAACTAAATACTTAATACTTAATACTAATTACGAAGCGGTTTCCCTGTTTTTAACATATGCTGTATCCGTTCTAAGGTTTTACGTTCGGTACATAAACTTAAGAAAGGCTTCACGTTCTATATCCAATAAATATTGTTCTGAAACGAGCGTTGGTTCAGATAAATCACCTCCAGCCATTACATAGGCTAGTTTATTAGCAATTTTCATATCATGCGCCGAAATGTAGTTGCTATCTTGCATCGAATCGGTACCGACTAAAAACATCCCTAAAGCTTGTTTTCCGAGTACTTTGACGTCGGTTCTTTTTATTGGTTGTGTATATCCAGCATCTGCCATTAATTTTGCGTGTTGTTTTGCAACGGCAATTTGTCGGTCTTTATTTACCACTACCACATCTTTTCCTTTTTGTAAAAGGTTTAAATCAAATGCTTCATAAGCAGATGTCGATACTTTTGCCATTCCAATGGTTAAGAAATGTTCTTGTAATACATTTAATTGAACATCGCCTTTTTGGAACTTATCTTGTGCTCTTAAGGCCATTTCTTTTGAACCTCCTCCGCCAGGAATCACACCAACTCCAAACTCAACGAGTCCCATGTAAGTTTCAGCAGCTGCCACAACTTTATCAGCGTGTAAGGATAATTCACAACCACCGCCTAAGGCCATGCCATGTGGCGCCGAAATAGTTGGGATTGATGAATATCGCATGCGCATCATTGAATCTTGGAAATATTTGATCGCCATATTAAGCTCTTCATATTCTTGCTCTGCAGCCATCATGAAAATCATTCCAATGTTGGCACCCACCGAAAAATTCGGACCTTGATTACCAACCACTAAACCTGCAAAATCTTTTTCAGCCAAATCAATAGCTTTATTTAGGCCTGCTAACACATCGCCACCAATGGTGTTCATTTTTGATTGAAATTCTAAGTTGAGGATTCCGTCTCCTAAATCTTCAATAACCACTCCCGAGTTTTTAAATACTTCGTTTGTTTTTCGAATGTTATCTAAAATGATGAAACTATCCTGACCTGGGATTTTTGTTTGTGTTTTACTTGGAATGTCATAGGCAAAGGACGCACCATTTTTAACACTATAAAATGATGAACTGCCTGAAGCTAACATCTCATGGACCCAAGAGGCAGGTTCTAAACCTTCCGCTTTCATAAGTTCAATTCCTTTTTCAACACCAATCGCATCCCAAATTTGGAAAGGGCCGTGCTCCCAACCAAATCCTGCTTTCATGGCATCGTCAATTTTATAAAGTTCATCGGTTATTTCAGGAATTCGATTTGAAACGTATGCAAATAGGGCGGTAAAACTTTTACGGTAAAAATCACCTGCTTTGTCTTTTCCTGAAACTAAGACTTTAAATCGGTCAACGACTTTATCAATTGTTTTTGTGAGTTCTAATGTGGCAAATTTTGCCCGCTTAGCAGAACGGTATTCCAAGGTATTTAAGTCTAAACTTAAAATTTCTTTTTTACCTTCCGCAGAAACCGTTTTTTTATAAAATCCTTGTCCTGTTTTGCTTCCAAGCCATTTGTTTTCCATCATTGAATTGATGAAATCGGGTAATTCAAACAACTCTAAACGCTCATCTTTAAGGCAATTTTCTCGAATGCCGTTGGCAACGTGAACCAAAGTATCTAAACCCACAACATCGACCGTTCTAAAGGTGGCCGATTTTGGGCGACCAATGACTGGCCCCGATAATTTATCCACTTCTTCAATCGTTAGATCTAAATCCTTGACCGCATGAAACAAACTTTGAATACTAAATATGCCAACTCTGTTTCCAATAAAAGCTGGCGTGTCTTTAGCAATGACAGAGGTTTTTCCTAGAAATTGTTCGCCATAGCCTGCTAAAAATTCTAAGAACTTCAGGAGTTGTTTGGGGTCCTGGAATAATTTCAAATAATTTTAAGTAGCGTGCTGGGTTAAAAAAGTGGGTTCCACAAAAATGTTTCTGAAAATCTTCACTGAGACCTTCACTCATGAATTTTATTGGAATTCCAGAAGTATTGGACGTGATTAAAGTCCCAGGTGTGCGGTATTTTTCTAAGTTTTCAAACACCATTTTTTTGATGTCCAATCGCTCTACAACCACTTCCATAATCCAATCGACATCGGCTACTTTTGCAATGTCGTCTTCTAAGATTACCCGTGGTAATTCGCTGTGCAAATTTTTGATGGTAAATAGGGGAGGGCTTCGATTTCAAAGACTGCTTCAAGCGCTTCATTAACCAAACGATTTCGAACAATTTTGTCCTCTAAAGTGAGTCCTTTCGCTTTTTCTTTCGCGTTGAGTTCTCTGGGGACAATGTCTAAAAGTAATACATCGACTCCAATATTGGCAAAATGACAAGCAATTCCGCTGCCCATGATCCCAGAACCAATAATCGCAATTTTTTTTATTCTTCGTGTTTTCATCTAAGTATAAATAGGGTTGTTAGAATATTTTTTTATTTGAGATCAAATTCATGATACAATCGGATACTTCATAAAAGTGTTCGAGCTTTTGTTCCGAAATTTCATTTTTGATGACATTGTTAAACTTTAATACATTTTGTTTGACTTCTTCTCTGTTTTTGAGCCCCGAATCCGTTAAGTGGATGAGCACGCCACGACCATCATTGGGATTTGGTAACCGTTCTATTAGACGCATGCTTTCCAATGTTTTTAAAATTCTTGATAGACTGGTCGCTTCCATGCCCATTTTTGGACCTAATGCGGTTGATGGTGTCCCATTTTGTGGATCTACACTTAGGAGTGTAAACCCTGTTGCCATTGTGATTCCATAATCGGATGCTTCCTCATTATACATCCTTTGAACAGCTAACCAAGTCGTTCTCAGAACATAGTCTATTGTTTTCTCTTTCATAGTGTCTCTAATATCTTGTCTCAAATATAATAAAATATAGTATGCACGCATAGTAAAATACAAAAAAGTTATGCATGCATAGTATTATTTGTGAGTTTTTTAAACTAAAACGGGAAGTGTTGGGGAGTGGGAGATCTTTACCAAAGAATCACAACTAAAGGAAAGAGCAAGAAATTAGCTTTAAGAGCCGTTTCTAATAAGCTGCTAAAACAGTGTTTTGCAATTGCAAAATCAGGGCTTCCTTAGGGTCCAACTTTTGTATATCTATTAGAGACTAAGTAGTAAGTGAACTCTAAAATAATGAACCAAAAACGCATAATTATAATTCCGATTCCAATTTTTGATTTCATTTCAGATTTAGGTCAAATTAGCCACAACGTAAAAGGCTATGCACAGTAATTTTAACGATTAAATAAACGAATATGAATAGAGAAGAACAAGAACATAGAGAACGACTAGAGATATTAGAAAAACACATTGGCGAATATTACTATATGATTGGTGATATACATAGTAAGATAAGCGATGCGATGGAAGATTACCACAAACGTAAGTTAAAATTATGGGGTATAGCCAATGTTGTAGGGCGAAGCGAACAGTTGGTTTGCGAAGAATGTAAAGAACCTGTGGTTGAGCCTTACGCTGAAAGATATGGTAAAAAGTTTTGCTTAGAGTGTATGTAGTAAACTTATTGCCTACAACTACTGTATATAAACCACTAGTGGTGTTTATTTCCATTATATCTTGTTTTGAGTGGTTCAATACATCCCAAATTGGTGTGTATTGTGCCACTCATGTTTTCCAAGTGTTCTATATCCAATAAAATAATATCTTAAGCTTCGGTTAAATTGCTTATTGAAGAATCAGATTTGGGATCTAAGTCTGATATAAATGTATAAAAAAATCACATACATCCAAAGATATACATGATTTTAATTGTTGATTGCGCTATGTTAGCGGTTTAAAAATTAAATTTAAACGTCGGTATAAATTTTAGACACCAAATCTTTATAGAGGTCATAAATGACACTTCGTTTCATTTTCATCGTTGGGGTGAGGTGGCCACCTTCAATGGACCAAACGTCTGGAGTGAGTTCAAAACGTTTGATTTGTTCCCATTTCCCAAAGCCTTTGTTAGATTTATTGACCTCTTTTTGTATGCGTTCAATTATAATATCTGATTTACAAATGGCTTCTGGTGTTGGGGCTAGGTTTATTTTTTTTCGCTCAATATACTCTTTGATAAATTCAAAATTAAGTTGAATTAAAGCGGCTGGCATTTTCTGGTTTTCGCCAATCACCATCACTTGTTCGATAAAATTAGATTCTTTTAAATCATTTTCAATAAGCGTTGGGATGATGTATTTTCCACCCGAAGTTTTAAACATTTCTTTTTTACGCCCCGTAATTTTAAGAAATCCATCGGAATCAATTTCGCCTTTATCTCCAGTGTGAAAATAGTCACCACTCATCACTTCGGCAGTTTTTTCAGGATCTTTATAATAGCCTTTCATCACGTTGGGGCCTTTGATTAAAATTTCGCCATCCTCCGCAATTTTAACTTCCACATTAGAAATGGGTTTACCAACGGTTCCAATTTTGAAATGATGATTGGCATACATTCCTACCGAAACGACAGGAGAGGTCTCTGTAAGTCCATAACCTTCCATTATCATCATTCCCGACGCACAGAATATACGTGCCAATCGCGGGTGTAGCGCTGCACTCCCTGAAACCATGGTGTGTAACTCACCTCCAAAGGCGGCTTTCCATTTACTAAAGATTAGTTTTCGTGCTATTTTTAATTGAAACTCATACCAAAACCCATTGGCTTGGTACGGTTCATAGCGTTCGCCAAGTTTGATGGCCCAGAAAAATAAGGCTCTTTTAATCCCTGTTAATTCGCTGCCTTTAGCGTTTATTTTATTAAAAACCTTTTCTAATAAACGAGGCACTACACTCATGAGGTTTGGCTTGACCTCTTGTGCATTTTCACCAATTTTTTCGATACTTTCAGCGAAATAAACACTGGCTCCAGCATGTTGATAAATATAAATTAATACCCGTTCAAATATATGACACAAGGGTAAAAAGCTAAGCACTCTATTAGTGCCTTGCATTAAGGGTAATCGCGGCATACTTGCCAGTACATTTTCTACAATATTGAAATGCGTTAACATCACACCTTTTGGTTTTCCGGTCGTTCCTGATGTATAAATAATGGTGGCTAAATCGGCAGGAATCACTTCTGACTTCCGAGTTTCGACTTCGGATTGTGTGCGGTCATCGGCACCGAGTTCTAATAATTCAGTATAATTTTTACAGTTTTTAATCATATCAAAACTGAATACCTCTTTCAGTTTTGTGTTGTCTTTTACTTCTAAAACTTTATTGTAAACTTCTTCGTCCGACACAAAACAATAAACGGCTTCACTATGATTTAAAACATATTCATAATCATCAGATGATATCGTTGGATAGATCGGGATATTTTGCGCTCCAACTTGTAGCACTCCAACATCCACAATACACCATTCGGTACGGTTTGTTGTAGATATAATCGCAATTTTATCATTTTTCTGAACCCCCATTTTGAGCAATGCTCTACTAAGTGCATTGGCTTTTTCTAGGTAATCTTTTGTGGATGTTTTAACCCAATTACCGTCTTTTTTAGAAACAAAAGCAGCTTCTAAATTATGTGTGTCTATTTGGTAATGCGCAAAATCAAAAAGTCGAGTAATTGGTTTCATTGAATTGTGATAAGATTGAACTATTGCAAAGTACTAATTTTTAAAAGAGTATCAAAAATCAACCTTTTAAAAATTAGAATTTGAAGAACAAGAATATTTTTAATAAAGATACACTATTATTTCAAGGCTTCTAACCATTTTTTTGCATTCACAAAAGCTTCGAGCCATGGCGATACTTCATCGGATCGGTTCTCTGGATAATGAGCCCAATTCCATTGGAAGGTAGACCGTTCAATATGCGGCATTGTTACTAAGTGTCTTCCAGTAGGATCACACATCATGGCTGTATTAAAGTCAGATCCATTTGGGTTATGTGGATAGGACTCATACGCATATTTACCTACAATATGATATTGAGATTCTTCATAAGGCAGCACAAATTTCCCTTCGCCATGAGAAATCCAAACCCCTAAAGTTGAGCCTTCTAAGGAAGACAGCATCACCGAATTGTTTTTTTGAATTTTTACAGATGTAAAGGCACTTTCATGTTTTTTTGAATCGTTGTAGGTCAGTTTTCCATGTTTGGCATGCTCTGGATTTATCAAATCTAACTCCATCCAAAGTTGACACCCGTTACAGATTCCTATTGAGAGTGTGTCTGTGCGATCAAAGAATTTTTTGAGCGCTACCTGTGCTTTTTCGTTGTATTTAAATGCGCCAGCCCAGCCTTTTGCAGAGCCCAAAACATCACTATTGCTAAAGCCACCAACAGCCCCTATAAATTGAATATCTTCAAGTGTTTCACGGCCCGAAATCAAATCGGTCATGTGAACATCCTTCACATCAAATCCTGCCAAGTACATGGCGTTTGCCATTTCGCGTTCAGAATTACTACCCTTTTCCCGAATAATGGCTGCTTTTGGTTTGTTGGCCTGATTTATGATCGGTAATTTTCCTGTGAATTGTGGCGGAAATTTGAAGTCTAGCGGTTGATTTTTATAGGTTTCAAATCGAGTATTTGCCAAACCATTTGCCGTTTGTTTTTGATCGAGTAGGACCGAAGTTTCATACCAAACATCTCTTAATTCACTAACATTTAATGAGTAGGAATCTGCTGCATTTTTAATGTTTAAAACAGGCCGATGTGTCACACTCCCAAGTTCATGAAAGTCAATAGACGCTTTGGACAGTTCAGCGGCTACAGATGCATCGACTGCCTGAAATACAATCCCTGAGTTTTCAGAGAACAAAAGTTTAATGCTGTCGGCTTCATTGAGTGCACTTAAATCCAAGTCAGCCCCTAAATTTGTATCCGAAAAACAGAGTTCTAGTAACGTCGTAATCAACCCTCCAGAGGCTACATCATGACCCGCTACAATCTTGTTGTTGTGAATCAACTCCTGAAGCGTATTAAATACTGTTTTTACATAAGTTGCACTTTGAACATTTGGTGTATCGGTTCCAATTTTATTTAAAACTTGACCAAATGCACTACCGCCTAATTTATATGTATCCTGAGAAATATTGATGTAATAAATAGGGCCTGCATTGTGTTTAAATACAGGTTCAACGACTTTAGAAATGGCGTTACAGTTTCCTGCTGCCGTAATAATAACTGTTCCTGGAGATACCACATCGCCTTCAGGGTATTTTTGTTTCATGGAGAGCGAATCTTTTCCAGTCGGAACGTTAATCCCTAAGTCAATTGCAAATTCAGAAACCGCTTCAACAGCACTATACAAACGGGCATCTTCGCCTTCGTTTTTACAAGGCCACATCCAGTTGGCAGAGAGAGAGATACTTTCCAAACCGTTTTTCAAAGGCGCCCAAATAATATTGGTCAGTGCTTCTGTAATGGCAACACGACTCCCAGCTTTAGGGTCTAAAAGTGCCGCAATGGGTGCGTGTCCAATGGAGGTCGCAATCCCTTCTTGACTCATGTAATCCAAAGCCATCACTCCAACATTGTTTAAGGGCAGTTGCAAAGGCCCAACACATTGTTGTTTGGCGACTTTTCCGCCCACACATCGGTCAACTTTATTCGTGAGCCAATCTTTACAAGCGACAGATTCAAGCTTTAAAACGTCCTCAAGGTAGTTTTGAAACTTGGAAGGTTCGTAAGAGATAGCGTCATAATTTCGGACGATTGTTTGATCCTCTAAAATTGTTTTTGGAGAGCTTCCAAACATATCTTCTAAATTCAAATCCATAGGCTTGTTTCCCGTAGATTTTGATTCAAACACAAATCGGTGGTCGCCTGTCACATCGCCTACCGTGTACATTGGTGAGCGTTCTCTATCGGCAATTTTTTGTAAGGTATTAATGTGTTTTTCAGAGATGACAAGTCCCATCCGTTCTTGAGACTCGTTGCCAATTAATTCTTTATTTGAGAGGGTAGGGTCTCCAATTGGAAGCTGATCTAAATCGATATGTCCTCCGATATCTTCGACCAGTTCAGAGAGGCAGTTGAGATGTCCACCTGCTCCGTGGTCATGAATAGATACAATAAAATTTTCTGGACTTTCGATCATGCCGCGGACGGCGTTTGCTGCACGTTTTTGCATTTCAGGATTAGAACGTTGCACGGCATTCAGTTCAATCCCACTAGAAAACGCTCCTGTATCAGCCGATGACACGGCAGCACCTCCCATTCCAATGCGGTAGTTTTCACCGCCTAAAATGACAATTTTATCTCCTTTTTCTGGCGTGTCTTTTATAGCTTGATCGGCTTTTCCATATCCAATGCCTCCCGCTTGCATGATCACTTTGTCAAAACCGAGGCGTTGGGCATCTTCTTGGTGTTCAAAAGTAAGGACCGACCCACAAATGAGGGGTTGGCCAAATTTATTTCCAAAATCTGAAGCACCGTTGGAGGCTTTAATCAAAATATCCATGGGCGTTTGATAGAGCCAGTTTCGTTCTTTAAATCCAGCTTCCCAAGGTCGATTTTCATTTAACCGCGAGTAAGAAGTCATATAAACCGCCGTTCCTGCCAATGGCAAGGAGCCTTTTCCACCTGCGAGACGGTCTCTAATTTCGCCTCCTGACCCTGTTGCAGCCCCATTAAAAGGTTCAACAGTTGTGGGGAAATTATGGGTTTCTGCTTTAATCGAAATCACAGATTCATAATTTTCTGTGGTATAAAAATCGGGTTTATCAGCGCTTCTAGGTGCAAATTGTTCGACAACAGGCCCCTTAATAAAAGCGACGTTATCTTTGTAAGCCGATACAATTGTATTGGGGTGTTGTTTGGACGTTTCTTTGATGAGTTTGAAAAGAGAGGTTGGTTTCTCTTCCCCATCAATAATAAACGTTCCATTAAATATTTTATGTCTGCAATGCTCCGAATTGACTTGCGAAAACCCAAAGACTTCCGAGTCGGTGAGGGGGCGATCAATTTTTTTACTGACTTGGTTTAGATACTCAACTTCATCTGCATTTAATGACAATCCTTCTTGATCGTTATAGGCTGCAATATCAATGATGTTTAAGATGGGATCTGGAGTAATGTCAATATCAAAACTCTGTTGATGTAAACCTTCAAATTTCTCAGAAATCATAGGATCAAAATCCGAAAATTCAGCTTCAATTTTATGAAACTCTTCAATTCGAATAATACCTTCAATGCCCATATTTTGGGTAATTTCGACGGCGTTTGTACTCCAAGGCGTAATCATTGCTGCGCGAGGACCCACATAATTTGAATCAAGCGCTAGGAGTTCAATCTTTGGTTGGTCACCAAAAAGCCATTGTAATTTGGTAATTGTATTGGAGGATAAATCGTTTATTGTTTGAACGGCAAAAACCTTTGTGTCAAGGCTTCCAAAAAAATGAATCATTCGTTTAGGTTTGAATATTATTCGTTCCCACAAATTTATGATTTTCCAGAGAATTTTTAAACAATTTTAATCTCTATTTTTCAGAGTTATTCACGAGTTTTAAACATCTAAAACATCACTTTAATAACTTCAAATACGTGGCCTTATGGGCCGATGCGTTTTTTGACCTGCACTCCAAAATCAATGGTCATTTTCACGTTGTATTATTGACCAGACCATAAATCGGAACTATGGATCGATTTTAAATATTTAGTTAGAATCAATTTACCAGTGATCGCGTAAATTTCAACGTTTAAAAGGGTATTTGAATTAAAACATGCTTCATAACATAATCTTAAATTTAAAAGTAATTGGTTTATTTCTTTTCTAATAATGCCATATAGAAGCCATCATATCCAGTTTCGTGGGCTAATATTTTTTTGTCTTTTATAAACGTAAAATCAGCACCTGCTTCCGACTTTAAAAAGGTTTTAATTTGAGTTTCATTTTCAGACGGCAACACAGAGCAAGTTGCATAGACCATTTTTCCTGTTGGCTTTACCATTTTTGAATATTGCTGCAAAATCTCTTGTTGGGTTTGTCGAATTCGATCGATAAACTCAGGTTCTAGCTTCCATTTTGAATCGGGATTTCGTCTCAAAACACCCAATCCAGAACAGGGCGCATCAATCAATAAACGATCGGCTTTTTCGTGTAGTTTTTTGATTGGTTTTGTAGAATCAATCACTTTCATTTCAATATTATGGGCGCCATCACGACGGGCTCTAATCTTTAATTTTTTTAATTTACTTTCATAAATATCCATCGCTATTACAGATCCTTTATTTTCTGTCAATGCAGAAAGGTGTAAGGTTTTTCCGCCGGCACCGGCACAACAGTCCACTACCTTCATTCCTGGTTTTACATCTAAAAAGTCGGCAACGAGCTGAGAGGATGCATCTTGAACTTCGAACCAACCATTTTTAAAGGCTTCAGTTGTAAATACATTGGCACGTTCTTTTAGCTGTAAAGCATAATGATAGCCTTCAATTTCGATGGTTTCTATGCCTTCCGATTCTAATTTTAATTTTAAATCGGCTTTCGACGTTTTTAAGGTATTGACTCTAAGAATCACATCGGCTTGCTTGTTTTGCATCGCTAACTCCTTGGTCCACTTAGCTTCCCCTAATTCTTTAACTCCTAATTCGTCCATCCAATCTGGAACCGATTCACGGAATTTACGTTCTTTAGAGAGTTCATCAAATCGCCCTTTGATTTTTCGAGAAGGGGTGCCTTCAAAATATTTCCAATCGGGAAGTTTAATGCCTTTTAAAGTCGCCCATACGGCAAACAATCGCCAAGCATCATCTCTACTAAAAGGCTCTTTTATGAGTGCGATTTCTGCATACAAGCGTTTCCATCGAACGATATCGTAAGTAGTTTCGGCTACAAATCCACGGTCGCGACTGCCCCAACGTTTATCACGTTTCAATAATTTTTGAATGACTTTATCGGCATATTCTCCTTCATTAAAGATGAGTAAAAGTCCATCAATGACTGCAAAACATAAATTTCTGTGTAAACGCATAGGTGTAATAATTTGTGGTGCAAAGTTACGTTTAAAAATGCTAATTATAATAGATAATATGTATATTGAAATTTCATCAATTTTAAACCAAAATGATCATGAAATACGCAACAACTATCGGTGTGGTTATACTCTTTTTTTTGAGTTGTAAGCAGTCTCAAAAAAGAAATTCAAACTCTTTTTCGAGTGTTAAGATTGAAACGATTGTAGAGGATTCATTACTCAATATCAGAGCGATAGAATTTAATAATAACAAACTCATGGCGGTTTCTTCTATTGGAAATAGGTATACAATTGATGTGGATACAAAGAAAGTTTTAATTGACAGAGTCTCTACTGACACGATTAATTTTCGAGCCTCTGCTTTAGTAAACAACACGTTTTTTTGCCTAAGCATCGGGAATCCTGCACTCTTGTTTAAAGACGATGTATTGGTGTATAAAGAATCCCATCCGAGTGTTTTTTATGATGCGCTTCATTTTTGGAATTCCAATGAAGGAATGGCGGTTGGAGATCCTATCGGTGGCTGTATGAGTGTGATCATAACCAGAGATGGAGGAGAAACCTGGCATAAAACGCCTTGTGAATCACTGCCGCTAGCAAATGATGGGGAAGCCGCTTTTGCTGCCAGTGATACAAATATCGCTATTGTAGAAAATCAAGCTTGGGTGGCCACAGGAGGGCGTTCGAGTCGTGTGTTATACACCTCCGATAAAGGAAAAAGTTGGAGTGTTTTTGAAACTCCAATCATTCAAGGCGAGGAAACGACTGGGATGTTTTCTATTGATTTTTATGATGCGTTAAACGGCTTTGCGATCGGGGGAGATTATACACAACCAAATAATCAACATTCCAATAAAATTCGTACGAGAAATGGCGGGAAAACTTGGGACGTGGTGGCGCAAGATCAAACACCAGGGTATCGAAGTTGTGTTCAATTTATTCCAAACAGCAACGCAGAAGGATTGATAGCGGTTGGTTTTGAAGGCATCGATTACAGTTCTGATGCGGGCGATACATGGAAACCGCTGAGCGATAAAGGGTTTTACACTCTCCGTTTTGTCAATGATAGCGTTGCCTATGCGGCTGGAAAAGGTAGGATATCTAAACTCATTTTTAAAAAATAATTAAGAGAAGAACCCGTTTTTAACGTTTTTGATTTTTGTGTCGGCTTCTCAACCGTTTCATCATTTGACGATTAAATTCTTCTTCAGAAATTTTTAGGCATAATATTTTTTTTGAAGAAATTATGTTTTTCAATTCCAAATGAAATGTTTCTTTTAGCACATTCAGCTCAGCTTCAGCGGCGAGTAATTCATTTAGTTTGACTAGTGCGACTTCTTCAGAAATCGTATTGATTTGCCCTTTCAATTCGTTTTTAATTGCTCTTAATTTTTCATGTCTTAATTTCATTTGAGCCTTGTCAAATGCATTATAAATTGGCCAAAACTTCTCAGCTTCACTTGTAGATAAATCTAATTTTTCAGTGATGAAAGCAATCTTCATGGTCTTTATTTTTTCTTTCATTTCTTTTCGTTCCTGCGGTTGAGCGGAGACTGTCATTGAAACACAGACGAGGCAAAATATAAATATTAGTTTTTTCATGAGTATTTTTTAATCAATTAATAAAGATTCTAAAGCAGCGTTTTCAAAAATATAGGTTTCTATTTCCGATGATGAAATACTTATTGGATTAAAATTATCAAGCTCATCGGAAGTGAGTAAACTAGCGAATTCATCACTTTGAATTTCTTCATTTAATAAATAGTTTTCAATCGCTTCTGCAGTTAAGGTTTGCGGGGTTTCACTTGGCCATGAGAACATCAGTAATAACACCAAAGAGGCTGCAATTCCAGACAGATAAAAAGTAGTTTTTTTATTTAATTGTTGAAGCGTTCTTGCATTGGCTGTTTTAGGGAGTCTTATTTCTAACTTTTCAAAGTAAGTATCGGGCGTTTTAAAGCCTGATTCTGAGACTGTTTGTTTCAAAGTTTGTTCTAAAATAAAGTCCGTGTCAAAGCTCTCAAAATAGGCTTTGGGCACTTTAAATCCAGATGTTATATCGCTTTTAAGAGTCATATTGTTTTGACTTTAGTTTTTTTGTTAGGTTTAATTGTCGCTTAAATAAGATTTAATTTTTTTGACTGCGATATGATAGGATGCTTTTAATGCGCCTTCGCTAGTGTCTAAAATTTCAGACATGTCTTTGTATTTTATTGCATCAAAATATTTCATATTAAAGATCAATTTCTGTTTTCGGGGTAACTGCGCTATGGCTTTTTGCAATTTTAATTGAATTTCGTCGCCTTCAAAATAGACATCTGCTTCTAAGTTTTCTAGGGCTAGTTGTTGTAATATTCCGTTAGAGATTTGATGGCGCCTCGCTTTTGAATTTAAGAATGTAATTGCTTCGTTTGTGGCGATACGGTACATCCAAGTAAACAGTTTACTATCGCCTTTAAAGTTGTGAATATTTCGAACAATTTTAATAAATGTGTTTTGTAATACATCATCAGAATCGTCGTGAGAAATGACTATTTTTCGGATGTGCCAGTAGAGGCGTTCTTTGTAAAGCTCCACAAGAGTTTTGAACGCTAATTCCTTAGTGTCGTCGGATTTAAGTTGTCTTAGTAGCGTGGCTTCGTTTTGCAATTAGTTTCTTTAAAATTTTTGACTCTAACCAACGAATAAGGTTTAATATACGGATTTTATTGAAAGGATTGCATCGCAACTAATTTACTATACACTCCTTGTTGGTCTAAGAGTTCTTGGTGTTTGCCTTGTTCAACAATTTCACCTTTTTGCATCACGATAATTTCATCGGCATTTTGAATGGTTGAAAGTCGGTGTGCAATGACAATCGACGTTCGGTTTTTCATCATGTTTTCGAGGGCATCCTGAACCAAACGTTCACTTTCAGTATCCAGTGCTGAAGTCGCTTCATCTAAAACCATGATGGGCGGGTTTTTAATCACGGCTCTGGCAATACTCAGTCGTTGTTTTTGGCCACCTGATAATTTATTTCCAGAATCTCCAATATTTGTATCTATTCCTTCTGGTAAGTCTTTGACAAATTCCCAAGCATTTGCAATTTTTAAAGCAGCGAGGACGTCTTCATCGGTAGCGTCTGCTTTTCCTAGTAAGATGTTATTTTTGATGGTTTCATTGAATAAAATGGAGTCTTGTGTGACCAATCCCATAAGACCTCTTAAAGAGTGTTTAGTGAGGTCTCTAATGTCTGTTCCATCAATATTGATGCTTCCTTCATTGACATCGTAAAAACGGGTGACCAAATTAGCAATGGTCGATTTTCCACTTCCAGATTGACCAACCAAGGCAATTGTTTTTCCTTTTGAAACTCGCATTGAAAAATTCTTTAAAACGAGTTGGTCTTCGTACTTAAAATTAATATTGTTTACAGTAATCTCTTTTTCGAAGTTTGTTTTTATCTGTGCGTTTGGACGATCTTTTAGAGGCGATTCTGTATTGAGAATTTCCATGACTCGTTCGGCAGCGGCATTTCCCCGTTTCACGCCATAACTTGCCTTGCTAATCGCTTTTGCGGGTGTAAGAATGTTATAGGCCAATCCCATATAAACAAGAAATAAACTAGCATCTAATGATTTCTCATTTAATACCATATTTCCTCCATACCAAAGCAAGACAGCAATCACTGTAATCCCTAAAAATTCACTTGTGGGGCCTGCTAAATTTTGTTTGTTTATTAAGGTATTTGAAAACTTATAAAAACGCGTTGTGGAGGATTGAAATTTAGTCCTAAAATTTTGTTCGCCATTAAATCCTTTAATGACTTTAAGTCCCGAGAGGGTTTCATCTACAATAGATAAAAAATAACCTTGTTCTTTTTGAACTTTATTTGAATTTCGTTTTAGAGATTTTCCTATCAATGAAATCACAAATCCAGAGAGCGGAATAAAGATTAATACAAAAATAGACAGCTTTGCACTGATTATAAACATGGTGGTAATCGTAAATATAATCGATAAGGGTTCTCGTACTATGAGTTCTAAAATAGATAAAAAGGAGTGTTGAATTTCTAAAACATCTGTGGAGATTCTCGACATGGTATCGCCTTTTCTTTTTTCAGAATAAAAGGCTAATGGCAGGCTGGTAATTTTGTCATATATTTCGTTTCTCATATCTTTTAAGACGCCATTTCTAAGAAAGGTAATAAAAAACATTGCTAGATAGCCAAAGAGATTCTTTAAGAGAAAGGACCCAATGACAAAGGCCACCATAAAAATAAGAACATCTTCATTGCCTTCGGTCTTTTTAAGAGTAACAAAATAATTTAAATAATCTTCTAGGTAAGTTGTGGTTTTTCCGATTCCTTGCCATAAAGGTTTTGTTGATACAGGTTTAGAATCGCCAAACAATACTTTGAGCATTGGAAATAAAGACACCATTGACAAGGTTCCAAATAACGCATAAAAAACATTACAAATAATATTTAATATCGCATAAAACTTATAAGGAATTGCGTAACGAAGAATCGATTTTAAGTAATTCATTTGATCAAATTCATATCTTGAATAATGGCTTCAATTTTAGCATCAAGTGTTTTTTCGGTTGCAATAAATGCCGCAGCGTTGGATAAGGGAGTGTTCACGCTAATATAAAACTTTATTTTTGGTTCGGTTCCGCTTGGGCGAAGCGCCACTTTACTGCCATCTTCAGTCGTGTAAATCAACACATCTGCTTTTGGTATTGAAATGGGTTCAGTGGAATTTAAAATGAGATTTTTACAGATGGAAAGTTTAAAGTCCTCTACAGTCACCACTTTTGAGCCATTGATAGAAGCCACTGGATTATTTCGAGCGGACTCCATAATATTTTTAATTTCTTGACTGCCTTCAATGCCTTTTTTGGTGATTGAAATTAAGCGTTCTTTATAACATCCGTGTTCAATATATGTTTCAATTAATTCTTTAAAAAATGAGCTGTCATTTGCTTTGGTATAGGCTGCAATTTCACAAGCGAGTAGGGTGGAAGTGACCGCATCTTTATCACGTACAAAGTCACCAACCATAAATCCAAAACTTTCCTCGCCACCGCCGATAAAATCGAGTGTTGGAAAATCTTTAATCATTTTGGCAATCCATTTAAAACCTGTCAAACCAATTTTACATTCAACGCCATAGGCTTCTGAGAGTTTAGCGATCATCGGAGTTGAAACAATGGTCGATCCAACAAACTGATTTCCATTAATAGCGCCGTTATTTTTCCACAAATCCAATAAAAATTTTGTCATCATGATCATGGTCTGATTGCCATTAAGTAACACCATTTTATGATTAAAATCACGTACGGCGATTCCTAAACGGTCACAATCTGGATCGGTACCAATCACAATATCGGCTTGCACTTCTTCCGCAAGATCTAACGCCATTTTTAGGGCTTCGGGTTCTTCTGGATTTGGAGACTTTACGGTTGGGAAATCGCCGTTTGGTTCCGATTGTGCTTCCACTAAGTGTACATTTGTATAGCCAGCACGTTTAAGTGTTTCTGGAACAGCTGTAATAGAAGTTCCATGCAAAGCCGTAAAAACAACCGATAAATTTTCACGAGAGGCTGCGTTATTCACTTTCAAACTTCCATTTTTTACAGAAGCATTTATAAAAACATCATCCACATCGTTTCCAATGGTGTGAATCAATTTTTCTTGAGCCATAAAGTTGATGTCTGTATATTTTAATGAATTTATGAGATTAATTATTTCACCGTCAAAAGGAGGTACGAGCTGTCCACCATCTTCCCAATACACTTTATATCCATTGTATTCTGGGGGATTATGTGAGGCTGTTAAAACAATTCCGCATTGGCAGCCTAAATGTTTGACCGCAAAAGATAATTCGGGAGTCGCACGAAGGTCTTCAAATAAAAAGACTTCAATTCCATTGGCAGAAAATACATCTGCTACAATTTTAGCGAATGACTTACTGTTGTGTCTACAATCATAGGCAATGACTGTTTTAATGGGCTGATTTGGATACGTTTGGTGTAAATAATCACTGAGGCCTTGGGTGTTTTTCCCAAGGGTATATTTATTAATTCGATTGGTGCCAACACCCATAACCCCTCGCATGCCGCCAGTACCAAATTCTAAATTTTTGTAAAAACTATCGTTGAGTTCTTCGGGATTGCTCGTTTGAAGTTTTTCAATGGTGTTTTTAGTGTCTTCATCAAAAAAAGGCGACAACCAAGTCGCTATGTTTTCCTGAATTAATAAATCTGTTTTAGACATGAAATAGGTATTTTTTACAAATGTAAATATTTGTGAACATTTTTGGATTGTTTTAGGCTTTTTTTAAGGATATAATTTAGTGGTCTGTGACTTCGGTAACATGGTATCGTTCTTTGTTTTGTCGGGTTTGAAGAATAATTTCCCCTAAAAATCCAGCAACAAAAAATTGAGTTCCAATAATCATGGTTGATAATGCAATGAAAAATTCAGGTCGATTTGCAATAAGACGCCCCGAAGGATTTAAAAATAATTTATCGACCCCAAGATAGGTTGCAAACCCGAGACCAATGACAAACATTATAACTCCCAAGAGCCCAAAAAAGTGCATAGGACGTTTTCCAAATTTGGAAGTGAACCAAATTGTAATCAAATCTAAAAACCCATTTATAAATCGTTCCATGCCAAATTTTGTTGTTCCATATTTTCGTGCTTGATGAATGACTACTTTTTCGACGATATTACTAAAGCCAGCATTGACTGCCAGTACGGGAATATACCGATGCATTTCTCCATACACTTCAATAGTTTTTATCACCTCGTTTCGGTATGCTTTTAATCCACAATTAAAATCATGAAGCGAGAGTCCAGAGATCTTTCTTGCGGCCCAATTAAATAATTTTGAGGGCATGTTTTTGGCGAAAAATGAATCGTATCGTTTCTTTTTCCATCCTGAAACAATATCATAACCTTGCTCTTTTATCATTTGATATAGCGCAGGAATTTCATCGGGACTGTCCTGTAAATCGGCATCCATGGTGAGGACTACCGCGCCTTTAGCGCGCGCAAATCCTGCATGTAAGGCTTGAGATTTTCCAAAGTTTTTAGAGAATTTAAGTCCGACGACGCAACTGTTTTTATTGCGAAGGTTTGTGATAACGTCCCAAGATTTGTCAGAGCTACCATCATCAATAAAAAGAATTTCATATGAAAATTGATTGGATTGCATCACAGAGACAATCCAATCGTGTAATTCTTCTATAGAATCTTGTTCGTTAAGCAGAGGTATGACTACCGAAATATCCATTCAATTTACTTTTGAACATCAAAAGTAAAGAAATTAAGCGTCTTTAGTATCAGATTTCTTCACGATTAATGCGATGATCAATCCAATAACAGCATAAATTGCCAATCTAAAAACAAATGCTTGGGCTTGCATCCCTAACGAAAAGTTGTTTTTGGTACTCGCTTCTTCGATGGCTGCTTGAATCACCTCTTGGGGTGCACCAAAACGTTCCATGGTTTGCTTTGATAAGATTAAAATTTGTTCATTTAAATAGGTGGCTGCTTCTGGATCAATATATGTAAATATTGCAATTCCAACGACCGTAGCGATCAAAGTTCCTACAGCAATAGTAATAAAATAAGAAGCAAATGCTTGTTTGAAACTAATGAACCCATCTAATATTTTTTTTGATTTTAAGGCTGAAACAATTCCATAAACAATCACCAGAATAAAAAGGATAATTCCAAGCCACCATTCGGTGAATAAATCGAGGTTGACCGCGTAGATTACAACGCTTATGATTGATAAGAGTGCTCCTAAATAAAGTCCATAATTAATGGCAGATGTTTTTGTAGTAGATTCCATAATTTTAGTTGAATTAAGTTTAGTTATATTAATTTGACACAGAAATCAAATATAAGTTACATTTTTAATTAAAAAAATAAAATTAATAAACTGTTGTAGTTTTATAAAAAATATATAAATTTGCAACTCGAAAAATCGAATAAAATAGTTTAAGTGATGAAAAAAAATACACACCCAGATAATTATAGAGTAGTAGCATTTAAAGATATGTCAAATGAAGATGTGTTTTTAACAAAATCTACCGCAGACACAACTGAAACTTTAGATGTGGACGGTGTAGAATATCCATTAATTAAAATGGAAATATCTAGAACATCGCACCCATTTTACACAGGTAAATCTAAATTAGTTGATACTGCTGGACGAATTGACAAGTTCAAAACTAAATACGCTAAATTCAAGAAATAATAACGTTTCTTTTAAGAATATACTAAAAGCCTTTCAACTATTGAAAGGCTTTTCATATTTTTACACAAAGTTTTGGTATGAATTATATACTTTTTGACGGTCCAAATAGAGATGCATTATTGCCATTTACCTATACACGTCCAGTTGCAGATATTCGGGTTGGTATTTTGACCATTCGAGAAAAATGGGAATTATTTTTAGGTGCTACCACCACCACAGTGACGGAAGATTATCTGTCCGACAAATTTCCGATGGTTGAAATGGAACATAATATAATGATCAATGCGTCCTACATCCCAACGGAAGTGTTGGTCCATCAAATTAAAAATTTAAAAGAGAATCAAGCTATTTTTGAGGGCAATTCTATGGTTGCGTTTTATAGTTTAGAAGATCGAGAAATTGATATTAATTCGTATGAATCCCTTACTTGTGAAGGATCTGTATTGAAAATAGAAACAACTTGGGATATTTTTTCAAAAAACGGTGATGCGATCAAAGCGGATTTTAAAATATTAACTGCAAATAGAACCTCAGAGCCCATTCCAGAACAGACAGTGGCTTTTAATCCTGAGCAAATTTTTATTGAAAAAGGGGCTAAAATACCATTATGCGTTCTAAACGCTACAGAGGGGCCTATTTATATTGGAAAGAACACTGAAATCATGGAAGGCAGTATGGTTAGAGGGCCGTTTGCGTTGTGTGAAGGATCGACCCTAAAAATGGGAACTAAAGTTTATGGACCAACGACTGTTGGACCGCATTCCAAAGTAGGAGGTGAGGTTAATAATGTTGTATTTTTTGGGTATTCCAATAAAGGTCATGATGGATATTTAGGTAACGCTGTAATAGGTGAGTGGTGTAATTTAGGGGCTGATACAAATAATTCAAACCTCAAAAACAATTATGCAGAGGTTCGGTTGTGGAGTTACGAGACCGATACTTTTGCCAAAACTGGATTACAATATTGTGGGTTGATGATGGGAGACCATAGTAAATGTGGAATTAATACGATGTTTAATACGGGAACTGTGGTTGGTGTGAGTGCGAATATTTTCGGGGCTGGTTTTCCACGTAATTTTATTCCTAGTTTTAGTTGGGGTGGCGCCAAAGGGTTTACAACCTATTTAACTTCAAAAGCATTTGAAGTTGCTGCTGTGGTAATGAAACGCCGAGGTTTAGAATTTTCTACTCAAGATTCGGCTATTTTAGAGCATGTGTTTAATCTCAGCGCAACCTACCGAAACGATTAATTTTTCTGAACGTTTTTAATATCCAATAAATTAGTAGGGTTGATGCCTAATCCACGGATGTCAACTGAAGTAAATCGGACCACTTCATCATAAAACAACACAACTACTGGCGCCTTTTCGACCACGATAGAATCCATTTTTTTATACAGATTGATGCGACTTGCTTTGTCTGTTTCCAGCATTGCCTGTTCGTACCAGCGATCAAACTGCTCCTCCTTAAAATGGGTGTAATTGGGGCCATTAGGCGCAAAATTTGGACTGTAAAATAACGACAAATAATTCTGTGCATCGGGGTAATCGGCGACCCAACTCGCTCGAAATAAATCCACTTTTCCATTTGATTTTGCTGATTTTAAAGATGATGGAGGGATGACTTTTATGGTGATCATTAAACCAATCGATTGTAATTCACGTTGAATAAATTCACTAAAACTTAGATAATTTGAAGTTGTAGTGATTGTGATGGATGGTTGTTGGTTGCCGGATTCAATTCGATAGGTCTCTAATAACTGTTTTGCTTTTTCAGGTTGATAGTTATAGCCAACTTTTTCGTTATGCCCCGGAAGTCCTTTTGGAATAAACCCTCCTAAGGCTGGAATTCCAATGCCGTTTCTCAAATATTTCATCATTTTAGCGCGATCAAAACCATAATTCAAAGCCTGACGAATCAATTGACTCTGGTATTCAGGAACCTCCGAATCCATATAAAATCCAAAATATTCTGTATTTAGATAGGGCGCTCTGAGCATTTTAACCGTTGAATTATAAGTTGGTTTTAAAGTGCCATTCGCACTCAAGATATCATCTTTATATGAAGCATCTAGTCCCGATACAAAATCAATATTCCCTTGAATAAACTGTAAAAACTCACTTTGTTTGTCTGCCAAAAAGCTAATCGATACCGCTTCTAAATACGGCAGCCTTTCGCCTTTCGAATTGGTTTCGAAATAGCGCTCATTTTTTCGGAATATTAATTTAATGTTTTCTTCCCAACGTTTAAACTTATAAGGTCCAGTACCGATAGGATTGGACCTGAAATCACTGCCATAATGCATTACAATTTCTTTGGGAACCACACTACAGTATTTCATTGTTAAGAGTCCTAAAAACGCAGGAAAAGGGGTTTTTAAATTGATTTGAAATGTATGTTGATCAAGTGCGGTATAGGATTCAACATTTTGAAGCACCCAACTACCAGGAGACGCTAATATTGGATCTTTTAGACGGTCAAAACTAAACACAAAATCATTAGCAGTTACGGTGCGTGTTTGGGTGTTCCCAAATAAGGAATGGCTGTGAAAATTAACATCATTTCTAAGTTTAAACGTGTACACTTTAGCGTCTTCAGAAATAGTCCATGATTGCGCAATGGCAGGGGTGACATTCATTAAAGAATCCATCTGAACCAAGCCATTAAACAATTGATTAACAGCCCAAATGTCAGCGTTGTCTTTTGCAAAGGCAGGATCTAAAGACCCAATATTTTTATGTTCGTTGTAACGAAAGACTTGCTTGGATTTAGAATCTTGTTTTTTCGAATCACAACTCACAAACAAGGAACTGAAAATTAGAAGACTTCCAATGCACCGCAGGAAGTAATTAAAGGCTTGCTTTGTCATTATAGATGATAATTGTAAATTTGTACACTTGGTAAAAGTACAAGAATGATTGATAGAAAAAAAGTCGCATTTTATACGTTAGGGTGTAAACTGAATTTCTCAGAAACCGCAACAATTGCAAGAACCTTTGAGAACGAAGGCTTTGATCGTGTTGATTTTTCAGAATTTGCAGATATTTATGTCATCAATACCTGTTCTGTCACAGAGAATGCTGACAAGCGATTTAAAACCATAGTCAAACAAGCCCAGCGTTCAAATTCAGAAGCTTTTATGGTTGCAGTGGGCTGTTACTCTCAATTGCAGCCCGAAGAGTTAGCAGCGGTCGATGGTGTTGATTTGGTGCTTGGCGCCACCGAAAAATTTAAAATTACCAACTATCTAAACGAGCTTACTAAAAATGACATGGGCGTCATTCACTCCTGTGAAATTGAGGATGCCGATTTTTATGTGAGCAGTTATTCTATCGGCGATCGGACTCGAGCTTTTTTGAAAGTTCAAGATGGCTGTGATTATAAATGCACCTATTGTACCATTCCGTTGGCTCGTGGAATTTCTCGTTCTGATACCCTTCAAAATGTGTTGGATAATGCCAAAAAAATTTCTGATCAGGGTATTAAAGAAATTGTTTTAACAGGCGTTAATATTGGGGATTACGGTAAAGGAGAATTTGGAAATAAAACCCACGAACATACGTTTTTCGACTTAGTAAAAGCCTTGGACATGGTCGAAGGGATTCATCGATTGCGAATTTCATCGATTGAGCCAAATTTATTAAAAGATGAAACCATCGATTTTGTAGCACAAAGCAATTCTTTTGTACCACATTTTCATATTCCTTTGCAGAGTGGGAGTAATGTGATGCTCAAAGCCATGCGCAGACGTTATATGAAAGAACTTTATAAAGATAGAGTAGAACATATCAAAAACGTTTTGCCAAATGCTTGTATTGGAGTGGATGTCATTGTTGGATTTCCAGGTGAAACAGACGAATTGTTCTTAGAAACCTATAATTTTTTAAAGGCATTAGATATTTCTTACCTTCATGTGTTTACGTATTCCGAACGACCCAATACCCATGCAGCGACCTTGCCCAACGAAGTACCAAAATCTGTTCGCTCCAAGCGGAGTAAAATGTTAAGAGGACTCTCGGTTAAAAAGCGCCGTGCATTTTATGAAAGTCAGATAGATACCCAGCACACCGTATTGTTTGAAGGTGAAAATAAAGAAGGATACATACAGGGGTTTACAGAAAATTACGTCAAAGTAAAAACCCCATGGAATCCAGCGTTGGTCAATACTTTGCATGAGATAACGCTTACTAAAATTGATTTGGATGGATTGGTGAAAATTAAATTTGAACCAATACTTGCGAAAACTTAAATTCGAATTCCTACAGGAAGCATTTTTCGGTAACGTCGATTTCGACGAATGAATTTAGCCACTGGAGGACTCGTCGGCACTACACTGATATTTTTTTCAATAATATCCTCTAAAACTATTTTTAAAAAATCTTCCAGAAATGTTTCGGACTCTAAAACTTCAGGAATATTTAGCTTTGTTAAGAAAATTTTTCGTTCTTGTTGAGAATATTCTAGGGTTGCAAGTTCACCACCAACTTTTAACTCATATTGGCGTAAAAAAGAATTATCTATCAAGTTAGAAGCATCAAACATAAAAAAAAAGTTTTTAAGTAGGTTTATAAATACTATTTTGCAAATTTACAAAAAATAATTAACTCGTTAATTAATACCTTAAGTGAATCAAAATCAAACGAAGATACCTGTTTATTTTTTACCCGGTTTAGCTGCTAATTCTAGCATTTTTAAAAAAATACAGTTAGATGCAAACGCTTTTGAAACCCATTTTTTAGAATGGATGATTCCATTTGAAGAGGAATCAATTTCTGAGTATGCCATCCGATTTTGTAAGAAAATTAAGCATGCAAATGCTATTTTGGTTGGGGTCTCTTTTGGTGGAATCATCGCTCAAGAAATGAACTTGGTTTATAAATTCAAGAAAATTATCATCATTTCGAGTGTCAAAGCCCGTCACGAATTGCCGCTGCACCTCCAATTAGCGGGGAAAACTAAAGTATATAAATTACTTCCCACCAGTCTTTTTGCTCAAAACATCGATTTATTATCTAAATATGCCTTTGGAAAACCGATTGTCAAGCGATTAGACCTTTACAAACAATACTTATCCATTACCGATAAACGCTATTTAGATTGGGCGATCAAACAGGTTGTTTCATGGAATCAAGAGACGAGTGACCCTAACTTGGTTCACATCCATGGCGATCAAGATATTATTTTCCCGATTGAAAACATGAAAAATTGTATTGTTGTGGAAGGTGGTACCCATATATTGATCCTCAATCGGTACAAATGGCTGAATGAAAATCTTCCTAAATTGATGCTTAGCTGATATGTGATGTTTTTTTTGTAATTTTAAACTCATAAACCCTTATTATTATGCGCTACTTAAAAAATAATTTTTTAATTTTCGGAACGATGGTTCTGATTGGATTTATAGTTTTAGCCTTTACAAGTCAACCAGTTCTTGAAAATGAAGGCTCTACATTTGAAAACGATTATAACATCTATGCCCTAGAAATTCCAGAAGTCTTAGATTTTTCAGGCGAATCCATGCCGCTTCAATCGCCAGACATACGCGAACGTATTGATCGCGAATTATTGGTGAATACCTATTGGCAATCGAATGGTTTGCTATTATTTAAGCGTTCCCATAAATATTTCCCAGTCATTGAACCTATTTTAAAATCCTATGGCATCCCAAATGATTTTAAATATTTAGCTTTAATAGAGAGCGGGCTTCAAAATGTGACCTCTCCTGCAGGAGCAAAAGGGTTTTGGCAAATCATGAAACCCACAGGCAAAGAATATGGATTAGAAATTAACTCCAACGTGGACGAACGTTATGATTTTGAAAAATCGACTCACGTAGCCTGTCAATACATCCTTAAAGCCAAAGAGAAGTTTGGAAACTGGACCTTAGCAGCAGCAGCTTACAATGCGGGAATCACAGGCATTTCTAAGCGATTAGAAGATCAAAATGTATCTGGGTATTATGATTTATTGTTAGGAGAAGAAACAGGCCGCTACCTTTTCCGAATTGTGGCATTAAAAGAAATCTTTTCAACTCCAAAAAAGTATGGATTCAACTTTGATGAAACGCATTTATATACGCTCCCAGAAACCTATGAGGTTAAAGTGGATACTGCGATTACAAATATGGTGAAGTTTGCCGAGAGTTTTGGATTAAATTATAAACAATTAAAAATGCACAACCCTTGGTTAAGAGATCCTTTTTTAAATAATAAAACTCGGAAGTTATACACCCTAAAAATTCCTAAGAAGGGGTATTATTCAAAATAAGAATTAACGCCGCTTCCCACCGCGTTGTTGTTGACCTCCAAAATGTTGATTTGGCATTGCCGCTTTTTTCATCTGTTGCTTCATCATTTTAATTTGTTCAGACAACATATCTCTTTTGTCGAGTTTTTGTGCTTCTTGAAGTAATTTTTGTGCTTCTTGTTTGCGTCGCTTTGTAAAAGCAATTCCGGCAAGGTTTAATTTCGCCATAGCTAAATCATGGTCCATTGATAAACCAAAGCTGACTGCATTTTTAAAATACTTTTCAGCATCATTCATATTGGTTTGAGAAACCATAATCCCTTTAAGAAAATTATAATATCCCTGTTGTTTTTTGGTGAGTGCGGTTTTTGGGTTTTTAATTTTATTAAGCAAGCGATCTGTACCAGGGAAATCTTGTTTTCGAAGTTTTAAAAACGCTAATAAAATCAGTTCGTTTTTGAAATAAAGAAACACAAAAACAGACGCAAGAAGAATGAGCATGATGCCATTTCCGACATAGGTTTCTATAATTTGATATACAGCATACGCGAGGATCGCAGTAGCAAGGAATAGTTTTATATTTTTATTGAACATAATCTAGATTTTTATTAAGCGAGTACAAAGGTAGTAAAAACAAATCAAAATTATTTTAAAATTAGGTTTGTCAAAGTAAAAACTCTTTGTATATTTGTGCCGCGCTTTGAGATAGAACTTAAGGCGCATTTTTTAAAGAAAATCACACGAGTAAAGTTTTAAAAATATACTATAATGAAAAGAACGTTTCAACCCTCCAAAAGAAAGAGAAAGAACAAACATGGTTTTAGAGAAAGAATGGCTTCTGCAAATGGGAGAAAAGTTCTAGCTAGAAGAAGAGCCAAAGGCAGAAAAAAGATCAGTGTATCTTCTGAAACTCGTCACAAAAAATAATGATTAACAATTGTTAATATTAAAAAGGTGTTGCTAATAGCAACGCCTTTTTTTATACCCAAAGGTTACTTAATTTCGTATCTTATTATATTACAACCAATTACATTTAAAAATGCCTAAAAACAAAGATTTAAAATCAATTTTAATTATAGGTTCTGGACCTATCGTCATAGGACAGGCTTGCGAGTTTGATTATTCAGGAACTCAAGCGCTTCGTTCTCTAAGAGAAGATGGAATCGAAACCATTTTAATTAATTCTAATCCAGCAACTATTATGACGGATCCTGCGATGGCCGATCATGTATATTTGTTGCCTTTGACTACCAAATCAATCATCAAAATATTAAAAGAGCATCCTCAAATTGATGCTGTTTTACCAACGATGGGTGGTCAAACCGCTTTAAATCTTTGTATTGAGGCCGATGAAAAAGGGATTTGGACCGATTTTGATGTTGAAATTATTGGAGTTGATATTGATGCAATTAACATTACAGAAGATCGAGAGAAGTTTCGTGAATTAATGCTTAAAATCGGTATACCGATGGCACCACAAGCCACGGCGACTTCTTATTTAAAAGGAAAAGAAATTGCCCAAGAATTTGGGTTTCCTCTAGTCATCAGAGCCTCTTTCACTTTAGGAGGTGATGGTGCGGCCATTGTACATAAAGAACAAGATTTTGATGAATTATTAACTCGTGGTTTGGAAATTTCTCCAATCCATGAAGTGATGATTGATAAGGCTTTATTAGGCTGGAAAGAATATGAATTAGAATTGCTTAGAGATTCGAATAACAATGTTGTCATTATTTGTTCTATTGAAAATATGGATCCTATGGGGATTCATACCGGAGATTCTATCACTGTTGCACCTGCCATGACTTTAAGTGATCGTACCTATCAAAGAATGCGAGATATGGCCATTCACATGATGCGCAGTATTGGCGATTTTGCGGGTGGATGTAATGTACAATTTGCAGTATCTCCAGATGAAAAAGAAGATATCATAGCCATCGAAATCAACCCTCGAGTCTCTCGATCCTCGGCTCTTGCAAGTAAAGCAACTGGATATCCAATTGCTAAAATTGCGGCTAAGTTAGCTTTAGGTTATCACTTAGATGAATTAAATAATCAAATTACAAAATCGACATCGGCCTTATTTGAACCGACCTTAGATTATGTGATTGTTAAAATACCACGTTGGAATTTTGATAAATTTGAAGGTTCTGACCGAACATTGGGATTACAAATGAAATCGGTTGGCGAAGTAATGGGTATTGGACGTTCGTTTCAAGAAGCTCTTCACAAAGCGACCCAATCCCTAGAAATCAAACGAAATGGTTTAGGAGCAGATGGCAAAGAGAATAAAGATTACACTCAAATTATTGATAAACTAACATATGCAGTCTTGGGATCGTGTATTTATTATTTATGATGCCATTCAGATGGGAATTCCATTGAGTCGAATTCATGAAATCACTAAAATTGATATGTGGTTTTTAAAACAATATGAAGAATTACATTTCAATTAAAAAGAAATTTCGACCTATACAATTGACACTATAGAAAAAGTTACTGCTTGAAGCGAAACAAAAAGGGTATGGCGATCGACAAATTGCGCACATGTTCGGCTGTTTAGAAAGTCAGGTGTATAAAAAACGAGAAGAACTAGCGTATAATCGAGTTTATAAATTAGTAGATACTTGTGCTGCAGAATTTGAAGCCAAGACTCCTTACTATTATTCAACCTTTGAAAGTGATATGGAAACTGCCGATGGCAACGTTTTTCAGATAATGAAAGTATTGTTTCTGATAAGAAAAAAGTGATCGTATTAGGGTCTGGTCCCAATAGAATTGGTCAAGGAATTGAGTTTGATTACTGTTGTGTGCACGGCGTTCTAGCTGCCGCAGAATGTGGCTATGAAACCATTATGATTAACTGTAACCCTGAAACGGTTTCAACCGATTTTGATACAGCGGATAAATTATATTTCGAACCTGTATTTTGGGAACATATTTATGACATTATTAAACACGAAAAACCAGAAGGTGTTATTGTACAATTAGGCGGCCAAACGGCTTTAAAACTTGCTGAGAAATTAACCAAATATGGTATTAAAATCTTAGGAACGAGTTTTGAATCTTCGATTTAGCTGAAGACAGAGGCTTGTTTTCTAACCTTGTTGAAAGAAAATAATATTCCTTATCCAGAATTTGACATTGCCACGACGGCCGATGAAGCAGCAGCCATTGCCGATGTATTAGATTTTCCAATTTTGGTACGACCGTCTTACGTTTTAGGAGGGCAAGGAATGAAAATTGTAATTAATAAAGAAGAGTTAGAAGAACACGTTGTTGATTTACTAAGAAAATGCCGGATAATAAATTATTATTAGATCATTATTTAGATGGTGCAATAGAAGCCGAAGCAGATGCTATTTGCGATGCAGAGCAATGTATATATCATTGGTATTATGGAACATATTGAACCTTGTGGAATTCACTCAGGAGATAGTAATGCAACTTTACCGCCTTTAATCTTAGGTAATTTGTAATGCAACAGATTAAAGATCATACCAAAAACATTGCGTTAGCATTAAATACGGTTGGTTTAATAAATATTCAGTTTGCTATTAAAGATGATATGGTTTATATTATTGAAGCCAATCCAAGAGCCTCTAGAACAGTTCCTTTTATAGCCAAAGCATATAGAGAACCTTATGTAAACTATGCAACTAAAGTGATGTTGGGAGAAAAAAGTAACGGATTTTAATTTCAATCCTCACTTGAAGGCTATGCCATCAAACAACCCGTTTTCTCTTTAATAAAGTTTCATAATGTAAATAAGCAATTAGGTCCTGAAATGAAAAGTACTGGAGAAAGTATTCTGTTTATCGATAGTTTAAAAGATGATGAATTTTATAATTTATACTCCAGACGTAAAATGTATTTGAGTAAGTAGAAATTTACTTCAAAATCAGTTATTTAAAGCCGCATTTAGCGGCTTTTTTTGTTTCCAGAAACTAATGTGAAGTTTAGCTCAAGTTAAAATTTTGTATATTTGTTTGATAGATATTAAATTTTATTAAACACATTAACCAATGAAACTCAATTATTTAAAAGTAATTCGGTATGATTGCACTCTTTGCGTCTTACAGTATCAATGCGCAAACACTGACACCAATAGTGCCTACTTTAATATCACAGGATGCGAACCAGCAAAACTTTAAAGAATTTTGTGGTGCCGATTCATTGCACAATGAAAAAATGAAAAATGATCCTCAATATAAAGAACGTCATGAACAAATGAAATTGGCGATTAAAAATGCGGCTTCCAAGAAATTTGTACCATCAAACGATATTCTTCAAGTCCCAGTAGTTGTTCACGTGATGCACAAAGGCGAAGCGATTGGAACAGGAACTAATATTTCAGACGAAAACGTTAAGTTAGGCCTCCAATATTTAAATAACTATTGGAGAAAAAGAGCCAATACCTTAGGTTTTGGAGAAGGCGTTGATATGAAAATTGAATTCATTTTAGCCATACAAGATGAAACTGGTAATACAACCAACGGAATTGAACGTGTTGATATGAGTGGCGTTGCGGCCTATGTCGAAGGTGGTGTTGGAGATGGTGGTCTAGAAGATCACAATTTCGATCCAGAAATAAACTCTCTAAAAGAATACAGTATTTGGGATCCAACAAAATATTATAATGTGTGGATTGTAGATGAAATTGATAATTCAAATTGTTACACAGGAGGCTCCTACACTGCGGGATATGCCTA
>CALSOZ010000013.1 GCA_943788095.1 uncultured Flavobacteriaceae bacterium
CAATTAAGCAAGCATCCTTGGGATGCCCTTGGAGAAGATGTTAAAATTGGAGATGAAATCGAAGGTAAAGTTGTAGTCATTGCTGATTATGGCGCATTTATCGAAGTTGTTGAAGGCGTAGAAGGGTTAATTCACGTTTCTGAAATGTCTTGGTCTACACACTTACGTTCTGCACAAGATTTCGTAAAAGTAGGCGATAAAATTAAAGCTCAAATCTTAACATTAGATAGAGAAGATCGTAAAATGTCACTAGGTATCAAGCAATTATCTGCTGATCCTTGGACGGATATTACATCAAAATTCCCAGTCGCTTCTAAGCATACAGGAATTGTTAGAAACTTCACAAACTTTGGTGTTTTTGTTGAATTAGAAGAAGGTATTGATGGATTGATTTACATCTCCGATTTATCTTGGACTAAGAAAGTCAAACATCCTAGCGAATTCTGTGCTGTTGGAGATAACTTAGAGGTAATTGTTCTTGAACTCGATGTAGAAGCAAGAAAATTAAGTTTAGGTCATAAACAAACAACGGAGAATCCTTGGGATAAATATCAAACTGAATTTGCATTGAACACGAAGCATACCGCTTCAATCGAAGAGATTGTTGATAAAGGTGCAACTGTTAAATTCAATGAAGATGTGATTGCTTTTGTTCCTTCACGTCATCTTGAAAAAGAAGACGGGAACTAAGCTCAAAAAAGGCGAAGAAGCTGAGTTTGTGATCATTGAATTCAACAAAGAATTCAAACGTGTGGTTGCATCTCATACCGCTCTGTTTAAAGCAGAAGAAGTGAAGCATGTGAAAGCAGCCGTTAAAAAAGCAGCAAGTAGTGCAGCAGAAGCAAAACCTACTTTAGGTGATGCCAACGATGCTTTACAAGCGCTTAAAGACAAGATGGACGGGAAATAATTTCCTATACCAAGCCTTATTACCTTAAAAGCCCCTTCTCATTTGAGAAGGGGCTCTTTTTTAGGTCTAATTTTGATTTTACTTATTTTAGTCTTTTCATGTTTTTTATCCTCTGGTTTTTGATTGCCACATCAGGTCAAATACTGTCCTGTGGCCATTTTACGTGCCGTGTATATCGCTTTTTCTGCACGTATTCACCTGTCGAATAATTCATGGATGGTTTCGACCCACAAATTGTAGCCACTTTCCAAAATGCACGTGCGTTGACTCCATAGTCTGCAAGCTTTCATCTACCTTTGGCATGTTTTTGTAGTAGGACTGCCTTTGAATTTGCGTACTCCAAATAAATTCGTTTCCCAAAAATCGGTCAGTTTCATCCAGATGATGCTGGCCATTGATTCTTCGCTAATATGGGTATTAAAAATGGGTCCTAGTAACGCATCTTTTCTGATTTTCGAGTAAAATGTATTGACTAAAACTTGGAGGTCTTCTCTGGTTTCGATCGGCTTCATATCCAATGATTATTAAGACGTTTTAGCGATATTCTCAACACGTTTTTCATTCTGAAGAATTGGCGTTGGGGCGTTTTCCTTGTATATAAATATACCACAAAAAAAGCCGCTTCGTTGTCAGAAGCGGCTTAGTATTTCGAGTCAAAATTATTAGCTATCAATCGATCCTAGAACCCGTTTCATGAAGCTATTCAACGCTTCTTTTTGTGGCGTACCTTCTTTAACCATTTTATGGACTTCCAGCGCCCCATACATGTTAGAGATTAGTTCGCCAATCACATCCAATTCTTCGTCTTTCAGACTAGGAACTTCTGTGAGTGCTTCTAAAGTTTCAAGGTTTCAACGATATAATCTTCGTCGTTGTCTTCAATAAATTGCGTTAAATGTTTAATTACTGGCAGCTTCATCGACAAGTTCTTTTAAAACGTCAAACTTATTGGTTTGAGTTTGGTTTATAAATTGCCTGATTTAAAAACAGCAAAAGTAGGCAAGTTGTCTACCAGTTGCGAGTTTTCTACTTTCAGGGAATTTTTCTGCATCTACGATTACAAAGGTTGCATCTGGCATTTCAGACGCTAATTTTTTAAACTTTAGGTTTCATGATTCTACAATTCCCACACCATGTCGCAGAGTATTGAACGACCACAAATGGATTGTTCAGAAATAATAGCTTGCAAATTGTCTTCAGAAAGTTCTTGCATGATAAATCCTTTTTAGTGTGATGCTAAATAACTAGCCGTTCCTTTGGCATTTGGTTCCATGGCGTCTTTACCTTCTTCCCAGTTTGCAGGACAAACTTCTCCTTTTTCTTGTACATGCGTGTAGGCATCCACCAATCTCAAAAACTCAGCAACATTTCTACCAAGTGGCATGTGGTTGACACTTTCATGAACCACTGTTCCTTCTTCATCAATAATGTAAGTTGCTCTGTATGTAACGTTGTCGCCTTCAACTAAGTACAACTCCAGTTTCTTCATTATACGTTTCATCTGAAATATCTAAAATACCTAAGGTAGATGCTAAGTTTCTGTTAGAATCTGCTAAAATAGGGTACGTAACACCTTCGATACCACCATTATCTTTAGCCGTGATAACCATGCAAAATGAACTTCTGGTGTATCACATGATGCACCAATAACAATGGTATTTCTTTTTTCAAATTCAGCTTTTGCAGCTTCAAATGCGTGTAGTTCAGTTGGACAAACAAAAGTAAAATCTTTTGGATACCAGAACAAAAGCTACTTTTTTCTTATTGTTGATTGCTTCTTCTAGAACGTTTACTTTAAAAGTATCGCCCATTTCGTTCATTGCATCAACGTTTAAATTTGGGAATTTTTTTCCTACAATTGCCATAATATATTTTTAAGAGTTGTTAAATTATTTTAGTGTAAAGATACAGTATGCTCTCTGTTTTTTTCGTGTTGAAAAATTATAATTTCTTATAGAACTATAAGCATAAATGATTCTTTAAAATTTAAATGAGATCACGATTTTTTGAGTTGTTTGATTTTGATAGATAATGCTGCAAACAAAAGTGTGGTAAAAGGACTGATCCAATTGAAAAATGCAAACACAAAATAGTCTGCGACTGAAACGCCTAAGACCCCGCTTTGATAAGCCCCACAAGTATTCCAAGGCACTAACACGGAGGTAACAGTTCCAGAATCTTCGAGTGTACGACTTAAGTTTTCCGGGGCTAAGCCTCGATCTTTATAGGCTTTTTTAAACATTTTCCCAGGAACAACTAATGCCAAATATTGATCAGAAGCTGTTACATTAATCGCTAAACAACTTGCAACCGTACTCGCAAATAAGCCAAATGTAGAGGTGGCTAAGCTTAAAAGTGCTTTGCTAATCCTAGAAAGTGCGCCTATTGCATCCATCACGCCTCCAAAAACCATGGCGCATACAATCAACCAAATAGTTCCTAACATGCCTCGCATCCCACCAGAAGTGAATAAGTCATTTAGCTCCAAACTAGAAGTAACAACGGCCGTATCGACCGTAATTGCTTTCATAACTCCTTTATAAGCAGTTTGGAAATTTAGTGTGTTACTTTCAGCTATAGCCATGATAATTTGTGGTTGCGCAATAATGGCTGCCACAGCGCCCAATAAGGTTCCAATAAGAAGCGCAATGAGAGGCGGCGTTTTTCTTATGATTAAAACAATCACCAATACAGGCACACTAAATAACCATGGAGAAATATTAAAAGCCCCATCTATGGCTTCGAGTTTATCAGAGATGTCTGGAGTTCCAGTAGTGGCAATTTTTAACCCAATTATCAAGAAGATAATTAGCGTAATTATGATGGTTGGAATGGTTGTGTAGGCCATGTATTTTATATGATCAAATAATTCACTTCCAGCCATTGCGGGAGCTAAATTGGTGGTATCACTAAGCGGGGACATTTTGTCTCCAAAATAGGCGCCTGATAATACGGCACCTGCGGTCATTCCTGTAGAAATCCCTAAAGTATTTCCAATTCCAATTAATGCAATTCCGACCGTGGCAGAGGTGGTCCAACTACTCCCTGTTGCAATGGAAATAATAGAACAAATTATAACCGAAGCTACCAGAAAAAATGTGGGGTTTAAGATTTGAAGTCCGTAGTAAATCATAGAAGGAATTACACCACTAATGAGCCAAGTTCCTGCCAAGGCTCCCACCATTAATAAAATCAAAAGAGATCCGGTAGTGGATTTTACATTTTCGGCAACTTCCTCTAACATTTGTTTATAACTAACTTTGTTATAAAACCCAACAATAGCCGCGACAGCAGCTCCTAATATCAATATAAATTGGTTACTACCACTTAGAGCATCGTCACCAAACACAAAAAACACATTATAAAATAACATCCCAACAAGCGCAATGACAGGAATAAGTGCCTCCCAAATATTCAGCTCTTTGTTTTCAATTATTACGTTGTCTTTTGGGTGAATTGGTTTAATGTTTTGACTTTCCATAGAAATAAAGTTCAGTGATTCGTTACTGTAATGTTACGATTTTACTGACAGCTATGCAAGTGTAAATTTGATGACAAATATGAGTTTATCTTAATTTTGGGTAGGAAGTAGGATCTACCTCGTGAAATACCGAATATACTTTTTCAAAAACATCATCTGCTGATGGTTTACTGAAATAGTCACCATCCGTTCCATAGGCAGGTCGATGTTCTTTTGCGGTCAATGTTTGAGGTTTACTGTCCAAGTGTTGATAGACATCTTGATGTTGTAAAATTTCATTAAGAATATAAGCCGATGCACCACCAGGAACATCTTCATCGACAATAAGAATACGATTTGTTTTTTCTATACTTTTTGAGATGTCTTTTTGAAGGTCAAAAGGGATGAGTGATTGAATGTCGATGATTTCAACATCTATATCTACTTCTAAAAGTGATTTTGCAGCTTGTTCTACAATTCGTAAGGTAGACCCATAAGAAACGATGGTAAGATCCGACCCCTGTTTGATGGTTTCTACAATTCCAACTGGCGTTTTAAATTCTCCGAGGTTTGCCGGTTCTTTTTCTTTTAAACGGTACCCATTTAAACATTCGACTACCATTGCAGGTTGATCACTTTCTAAAAGTGTATTGTAAAACCCAGCGGCTTTGGTCATATTTCGCGGAACCAAGACATAAACCCCTCTAATGAGATTGAGAATGCCTCCTAATTGGGATCCTGAATGCCAAATACCTTCTAAACGATGTCCACGAGTTCGTATAATCAAGGGCGCTTTTTGCTTTCCAAAAGTTCGGTAATGGAGTGTTGACAAGTCATCGCTTATAATTTGAAGCGCATACACCATATAATCAAGATATTGGATTTCGGCAATGGGTCTTAGACCACGTAGATGCCATTCCAATTCCTTGGCCAATAATGGTCGCTTCTCGAATTCCAGTGTCAGATACTCTCATTTCACCATACTTTTCTTGTAAGCCTTCTAAACCTTGGTTCACATCTCCAATCGTTCCAGTATCTTCTCCAAAAATTAATACTTCGGGTTTTTTACTTAAAATTTTATCAAAATTATCACGTAAAATAACGCGACCATCTACCATTTTTGAAGTGGCATCAAAAACAGGAAGTATTTCAGGAATATTTGTTGCTCTAGAATCTGATTCGCTGTAGAGTAGGCTACTGTATTTAGGTTGAATTTCTTCAAAATAGGCGTTAACCCATTCTATTAATTTGTCTTTTTCGGGGGAATCTTCTTGAATTAAATATTTTAAAATATTGCGAGTAGCATTTAAAACATCTTTTCGTAAAGGTTCATTAATGATTTCTAATTGAGCTATAATTTTATGAATAAACACCTTTTGCGATGCTGACGCCGCTGCGGTTTTCATGAGTTTTAAAGCTGCATTCTTTTCTTCTTTGATCGGTTCAGAAAAATCCTTCCAGGCCTTTAGTTTCGCTGCTTTAACTTCCTTTTTTATATTGCGATCAATTGTTGTAATTTCTTCTTCGGTTGCAATATCATTTGAAATAATCCAATCTCGAAATTTCATATTACAATCATATGATTTTTCCCACTTTAATCGTTCGTTTGATTTATAGCGTTCATGCGACCCCGACGTAGAATGTCCCTGAGGCTGAGTCAGTTCATTGACATGAATAAGTACGGGTATATGCTCAATTCGAGCTAATTGACTGGCTTTTTGATAGGTGTTGATGAGCTCGACATAATCCCACCCCTTAACACGTAGAATTTCATACCCTTTATGCTTAGAATCTCTTTGAAACCCTTTTAATACTTCTGAAATATTTTCTTTTGTAGTATGATGTTTTGCGTGAACAGAAATCCCGTATTCATCATCCCAAACACTCACAACCATCGGAACTTGAAGGACTCCAGCTGCGTTGATCGTTTCAAAGAAAACGCCTTCACTTGTACTGGCATTTCCAATGGTTCCCCAAGCGACTTCATTTCCTGAATTAGAAAATTTTTCCGAATTAATGTCTGTTAAATTTCGATATACTTTTGACGCTTGTGCTAAGCCCAGTAATCGAGGCATTTGTGCGCCAGTCGGAGAAATATCCGAACTTGAATTTTTTTGTTGGGTTAAATTTTTCCAATTAAAGTTCTCATCTAAGGAATGTGTGGTAAAATGCCCGCCCATTTGCCGCCCGGCACTCATTGGGTCGTGTTTTATATCCGTATTTCCGTATAGGCCAGAAAAAAACTGTTCAATGGACAGTTTTCCAATTGCCATCATAAAGGTTTGATCTCTATAATAGCCCGATCTGAAATCACCATTTTGAAACGCTTTTGCCCAAGCTAACTGCGGCAATTCTTTTCCATCCCCAAAAATTCCAAATTTTGCTTTTCCAGTTAAGACTTCGCGTCGTCCGAGAAGACTACACTCTCTACTGGTGACCGCTATTGTATAGTCATTTAAAACTTCTGTTTTGAAGTCCTCAAATGTAATATCTTTAGTTAGGTCATTTTTGATTTGCATTCTGAAAAAATTCTAATGAGTTGCAAATATAAAATATTTAGAAGTTTTGTCCTATCCTTTACATTGATAATTACGAGATCAATTATTGGGATATCATAAAATATTAGGGATTTAAATAGTGTATTGTCACTAAAAATTAATTATTAATGATTTTTCATCAACAGCTAGTACCATTTTCTTCTAAATAATTCTAAAATACTAAAAGGATCTACGGTTAAGATAAATCTAATTTTTTGACTGTATTGCGGTTGAGAAATTTCCCACCCAAGGTTTGAGTAAAAAGGGAAATAAACTTCCAAATAATCGGTAATTAAATTTAACCGAATTCCAGAATCATATACAAATTCGGGCGATTGAAATTTATTTTTGATAAAACCAATATCGCCATATGCTTGCACATATTTCCAAATAGAAGCTGAACCATTTAAAGTCGTAATCCATTGGTTTGCATAGCCTGTGTTCAGAATAGATTTGAAACCACCTTCTGCTAAGATTACTTGCTGACTAAAAATGCCCGTAGATTCATACTGCCCTAAATAATTATATTCGATTAAATAATCGTTGGGACGGTCTAAGGCAAAATTAAAATTATTCACATCAGATGGCGTGGTGTTATACAAGAATGTCCCAGCATAGAGCCTCAAGTTGTACTGGAAGTTGTTTTTGTTCCGCTGACGAACTTCATATTTTAGGGCAACTTTTCCAAAGGTTTTGGAAAATTGAGCATCTATAAACCAACTTTTAAATTTCACAAATTCATTATTTAAAAAACGGTAGTTCACATTAAAAACTTCGTAGGAAGGAATTAATTTTAATCCATTTTGATACTGAACTTGGGTTTTATCTATGGCAATAAATCTAAAACTCAATCGCTTAAACGCATTGGATCTAAGACTAAAAGGTCTTCTGAAATAAAAGTTTAAATAAGGTTCAAATTTTGTTAAAAACACATTTTTATCAATCGTAGAACGCCAAAATGACACCCCATAATTAATGTTGTACAAGGATTGATCTTCAAAGTATGTTTGTTTAACAAGCTTCACAAAACCTGTCAATGATTTTGAGTTGACACTATAATTTGGCGAAATACCATAAATAAATGATTTTCTTAAAAGTCCTTTATTATTTAAGGTCGCACCGAGAGTTAACCCATCATAGATGTTTCTAAACTCTATAATAGGATTTAAATAGAGCTGATTATAATTTGGAGCTTCAACATCTTTAAACAATCGAATCTGAAAAGGCTTATTAAATACAGATTTCTGACGTAATGATTTAAAATTATTTCTAAAATTAAATTCCGGCACTTTTTGATCGAAATTTAAAATGAGTTGATCCTCTTGATTGTTGGGGATCGAAAAACGTTTTTCTTTACCAATATCTTTCAACCATATTTTAGAAGTAATAAGCGTGTCTTTTAATGTGAAAAGAGATATTGGAGTTGTTCCTGATTTTTTGTTTTTTACATTAAATGAGATTGAATCTTTGGTGGTTGTCACCTTCGTGATTTTATAATCGACCTGTTTACTATTCACAAGGTAATCATCAAAAAACCAGTCGATATCTTTAGTCGTTTTTGATTTTATAAACGATTTAAAATCAGAGGCAGAAACCGGATTTAGATTTGTAGATTTTATAAATTCAGTCATCCATTGATACATAGATGAAGTCCCAATATAATCTTCAAGATATAGGAGTCCGAGAGCTGCTTTATATTTGCTAGATAAGGTTTCATTAAACTTTACCAACGCATCCTTTTGAGAATTTAGAGCTTGATCGCGACCAATCCGAGCCATGTGCGCATACGATAAACGATATTGTTCATTGTAGTTTAATTTTGAAATGTTGTAAGCACGTAATCCCCATAATTTTGAAAGCTTTCCAAGGACCTTCTGACCAGGATAAAATTGCTCTACATATTTCATTAAAAGTAAAGTCTCAAATCCCGATCTTAGCCAGTGATCTTTTCTCGGATTCATGATTAATAGTTGCTCTACATGCAACTGAATTAAATTTTTTGCGATTGTTAACTCATATTCAAATTGTTTTGAAAAGGGCGTTAAAAAATCGGGTAGAATATTGAGACCGTAGATAGGTGTTTTTTTGGTGTCTACTTCAGACAGTACAAGTTTTGAGTGTGGATAGGGGGAAAGTTCAACATTTAGAAACTGAATAATTTGGTCAAAAATCAAGGTTTGATAAATTTTGTTCACATTTTTATGGTTACAATTCGTTACAATTTCCAGTGAATCAATTTGGATGGTCTCAAAGGCATTTTTTGTAATAAAAAGTCGGCTATCGGTTCGGTTGTGTCCAAAAAACTGATAAGAAGCTCTTTTATTTTGGACGGTTTTAGAGCGTAATTCTAATTCTGAAATTACATGATATTGATTGGGTACATTTAGGCTCATTTCAATTTTTGAAGTCGGCGTATAGTTGTCCCCTAGATTCTTGTTGCTAAATAATTGCCATTCATTATTTTCATAGACCGCAGGCGTGATATACCAATAATTTAAGGCGAATTCGTGCTCTTTATTTACCCCATAGTTAGTGAATTTATCACTCTGAATGATGAGTGTATACTCAAAGTTTAAAATACTTATTGTATTGGGTAAAACAGGCTTAGTAAGTGAGACTTTAAGAATGTCACTTTGATTTTTTAGATATTGATATTTAATCGTATTGGATTCAGAATCTTGGATTGATTTTATTAGCGTATAGCCACGATCTTTTGATTTTGCTGTAAATAAATCATCTTCAAACTCTTCAATAAATCGTGTTGCGAGAGGTGTAGTAGAGCGGCTAAAACTAGATGTCCAATCATTAAAATACAATACATTTAAAGTATCACTAGAGGTATTGTGATACTCTATTTTTTGTTTGAGCTGAATTGTTTTTGTTTCAGGTACTATATGAGCCTCAAGATGTATGGAGTGCTGAGACCAAGTCAAGTTTCCACTTGAACAGAGCATAAAAATTAGGAGTGTCTTAAATAGATAGTTTAAATTCAATGTTCTGTAGTTGATCGTTGTTGTATTATAAATAGTCTAACACAACCCAAAATTGGTTTCTAGAAATTAGGACTCAATTCAAACTCCTTATAAAAGTTATCGAGAATGGCGATGACTTCTTCTGAAGTATCAACCACATGAATTAAATTTAAATCTTTAGCACTAATGGTTTCATATCGTTCTAAGAGGGTGGCTTTAATCCAAACGAGTAAACCTTCCCAAAATATAGATCCGACTAATATAACTGGAAATTTTTCAATTTTTTTAGTTTGAATTAAGGTGATCGCTTCAAACAATTCATCTAATGTTCCAAAGCCTCCCGGCATGACAACAATTCCTTGAGAATATTTCACAAACATAACTTTTCTTACAAAGAAATAGTCAAAATCTAAACTCTTATCACTATCGATGTAAGGATTGTTATGTTGCTCGAAAGGCAGATCAATATTAAGTCCAACCGAAGTTCCACCTGCTAAATGTGCGCCTTTGTTACCAGCTTCCATAATTCCGGGTCCACCGCCTGTAATAACGCCATATCCAGCTTCTACAATAGCGCCAGCGACTTCGGTAGATAATTTATAATAGCTATCTTCTATAGGAGTTCTAGCGGATCCAAATATGGACACACAGGGGCCTATTTTGCTCATTTTTTCAAAGCCATTTACAAATTCTCCCATGATTTTAAAAATCGCCCAAGAGTCATTTGTTTTTATTGCATTCCATCCTTTATGTTTCTGTTCCGGTCTCATATATCCTTTTTTTTATAGCTTACTAATGTAATTCTTTTTTTAAAAATCGAGCGGTATGACTCAGTTTGTTTTTAATAATACTCTCTGGAGTTCCTTTTGCAATGAGCTCTCCACCTCCGTTACCGCCTTCGGGGCCAATATCAATTATATAATCAACTGTTTTGATTACATCCATATTGTGCTCGATAATAACCACTGTATTTCCTTTGTCAACCAAGGTATTTAAAACACCCATCAATACACGAATATCTTCAAAATGAAGTCCGGTAGTCGGTTCATCTAAAATATAAATAGTGTTTCCTGTATCCCGTTTACTCAATTCTGTGGCCAATTTAATTCGTTGTGCTTCCCCACCAGAGAGGGTTGTGCTTTGTTGACCAAGTGTGATATACCCCAAACCAACATTTTTAATAGTTTTTAATTTTCTAAATATTTTTGGAATATGTTCAAAAAAATCAACACCTTCATCAATCGTCATATTAAGGACATCGCTGATTGATTTTCCTTTATATCGAATTTCTAACGTCTCTCTATTAAAACGCTTTCCTTGACAGGATTCACACTCGACATACACATCTGGTAAAAAGTTCATTTCAATCACTCGTAGACCGCCTCCTTTACAGGTTTCACAGCGACCGCCAACCACATTAAAACTGAAACGCCCTAATTTATAACCTCGAATCATTGCTTCGGGAATTTTAGCAAATAATGCTCGGATTTCCCCAAACACCCCTGTATAAGTTGCAGGATTACTTCGAGGCGTTCGCCCGATAGGCGATTGATTAATGTCGATTACTTTATCTAAATGATCTAATCCTTTAATCGATGTATAAGGCATCGGTTCCATGACCCCATGAAAATAATAATTATTTAAAATAGGATAGAGGGTTTCATTTATTAAGGTCGATTTTCCACTTCCTGAAACACCTGTGATTCCAATCATTTTGGCCAATGGGAGTTTGATGGATACGTTTTTTAGATTATTGCCTGTGCAGCCTTTGAGTTCTAGAAATTTCCCATTTCCAGAACGGCGATTTTTTGGTACTTCAATTTGTCGGACTCCGCTCAAATAATCGGCAGTTATCGTACCACTATTTAATATCTGCTTTGGCGTCCCTTGACTTATAATTTCACCACCATGTTTTCCGGCCATTGGACCAATATCGATTACATGGTCTGCTTGTTCAATCATGTCTTTATCATGTTCTACTACAATGACTGAATTTCCAACATCTCTTAAAGCTATTAATGACTTGATTAGTTTTTCATTATCTCGTTGATGCAATCCAATACTTGGTTCATCTAAAATATATAAAACACCCACCAATTGAGATCCAATTTGTGTTGCTAAGCGAATGCGTTGAGCTTCGCCACCAGAGAGTGATTTTGAGCTTCGATTGATGGATAGATAATCCAATCCAACATCTAAAAGAAATTGTAATCGAGTCGAAATTTCTTTTAAAATCTCTCTTGAAATGAGTGTTTGACTTTCTGAAAGATGCTTTGGAAGCTTCTTAAACCATTCCACCAAATCTACCACATCCATTTCGGAAAGTTCAGCAATATTTCTACCGTTTATTTTGAAGTATAAGGACTCTTTTTTCAATCGAGACCCTTCACAGCTAGGACATTTAATCTTATCCATAAAACCCTTTGCCCAGCGTTTAATAGAGGTCGAATCGGTATGTTTATATTGACTTTCTATGAAATTAGCAATGCCTTCAAAATCAATACTGTAATTACGTACAACTCCTAATGTTTTGCTGTCGACCGAAAATTTATCTTTTCCTCCGTATAAGATAATTTCTAATGCTTCCTTTGGAATTTTTGATATGGGATCTGTAAGTTTAAAACTATAGCGTTGTGCAATGAGTTCTAATTGTTTAAATATCCAAGAGTCCTTCTGATTTCCTTGAGGGGCGAGTCCGCCATTTTTTATGGACAGCGCTGAGTCAGGGATGATTTTATGTTCATTGACTTTATACAGACTGCCAATTCCACTACAGTCGGGGCAGGCGCCTTTTGGAGAATTAAATGAAAAATTATTTGGTTCAGGATTGGGGTAGGAGATCCCTGATGTAGGACACATTAAATCTCGACTAAAAAAACGAACATTTTTTGTCTCTTCATCAATAACCATTAATACATTTTCGCCGTGGTACATTGCCGTATTGATACTTTCACTCAATCGACTCATAGACTGCGTAGATTCATCAATTTTAAGTCGATCAATTACAATTTCAATGTCATGCATTTTATAACGATCAAGCTTCATTCCTTTGGTAATGTCGACAATCACTCCATCCGTTCGAACCTTTACAAACCCTTGTTTAGCAATTTGTTCAAATAACTCTCTGTAATGTCCTTTACGAGATCGGATTACAGGTGATAAAATGGAAATACGCTGCCCTTGAAAAGAGGCTAATATGAGTTCTTTAATTTGAGCATCGTTATAACTGACCATCTTTTCATTGGTATTATAGCTGTAAGCATCACTCGCTCTTGCAAATAATAACCTTAAAAAATCATAAATTTCAGTAATGGTTCCAACGGTAGATCGTGGCGATTTACTCGTTGTTTTTTGTTCAATCGCAATCACTGGAGACAATCCGTCAATTTTATCAACATCGGGCCGTTCTAAACTCCCCAAAAACTGACGTGCATAGGCAGAAAATGTTTCAATATAGCGACGTTGTCCCTCCGCATAAATGGTATCAAAGGCGAGTGACGATTTTCCACTTCCAGAAAGCCCTGTGATCACCACCAATTGATCCCGTGGAATCTTGATGTCAATATTTTTTAGATTGTGTACTCTTGCACCTTTTACTTCTATAAATTCATCAAACTTGCTCATAAATCTTTCTGTACTCGCTTAACTATTAGTCTTTAAAATATGTCAATACTTCCTTTACCTTCTCTAATAATAGTGATTTCCGATCTATTGACTTCAATCACCGTGGAGGGTTGATTATCACCAAATCCGCCATCAATCACCATGTCTACTTTGGTGTTCCATTTTTCGAAAATCAATTCGGGGTCGGTGGTGTATTCTATAATTTCATCTTCATCATGAATCGAAGTGGATACGATTGGATTTCCTAACACTCTTACAATTTCTAAAGCAATAGGATCATATGGAACTCGAATTCCAACGGTTTTCTTTTTCTTGAATGGGTAAGGGAGCGTGTTGGCTCCTGGAAGGATAAAAGTGTAAGGCCCCGGGAGACTACGTTTCAAAAGTTTAAAAATGGGCGTTTCAATTTGTGTGACATAATCACTTAAATTACTCAAATCGTGACAAATGAATGAAAAGTTTGAACGTTCAAGTTTTACGCCTTTTATTTTGGCAATGCGTTCCAATGCTTTGACGTTGGTAATATCACAGCCCAATCCGTAAACGGTATCTGTAGGATAGATAATGAGTCCACCTTTTCGAAGTACGTCAACCACTTTTTGAATGGCTTTCGGGTTTGGATTTTCAGGATATATTTTGAGAAGTTCTGCCATGATAAATTTAAAATTTATGAAATAATTTCAAGTTTAGCAAAACGAAGCAATAGTTTTTTAATACCACCATTTTCAAATCTAATTTCAGCTTTTAAGTCTGCATTTTTTCCTTCAATATTTAAAACATTCCCTTTTCCAAACCGTTGATGATTTACCACATCTCCGACAATTAATTTATTATCAAATAAGTTAGTCGTGGCTTTGGTTTCGCTCACTTTTTTCAAGTTTTTCGGAGTGGAGATTTGAAATTTCTCTTGAACTTTTGGTTTTGCTTTTGGATAGGAAGGTTTTTTATAACGCACCGTGTTCTGGTCCACATCTCCAAAAATATCCGCACTTAACATGGGGTTGAAACGGCGTTCTTCTTTCGGAGTCACAATCTCCACATATTGCTCATCGATTTCTTCAATAAACCTGCTAGGTTCCGCATCGACCAATTTTCCCCATCGGTACCGAGAGAGTGCGTACGTAAGATAGGCTTGCTTTTCTGCACGGGTTAAGGCTACATAAAATAAGCGTCGTTCTTCTTCCAGTTCGCTACGAGTGCTCATGCTCATTGCACTTGGAAATAAATTTTCTTCCAAACCAACAATAAACACATATTCAAACTCCAATCCTTTGGCCAAATGAATGGTCATTAGTGCTACTTTGTCACTATCATCCCCTTCTTCATTGTCCAAATCTGTAGCCAATGCGACATCCTCTAAAAATTCGGCAAGTGATCCAGTTGAATCGGCTAATTCTTGCTGTCCTTCGACAAAATCTTTTATACCGTTAAGTAATTCCTCAATGTTTTCCATTCGAGTAATTCCTTCGGGAGTTCCATCTTTTTTAAATTCTTGAATCAATCCACTAACTCTACAAACGTGTTCGGCCAAATCAAAGGCAGTCGCCGTTTGGCTCATCACCTGAAAACTTTCAATCATTGTAGTGAAGTTTTGTAGTTTGATTTTGGTGCCGCCATTAATATTGATTGGAAGCTGGTGAAGTTGTTTTAAAACTTCAAAAATGGATATATTATGTTCATTCGCTGAAATAATTAAGCGATCAATGGTCGTTTGTCCAATTCCACGACCAGGAAAATTGATAATACGCTTGAGTGCTTCTTCATCGGATGGATTAATAATAATGCGTAAGTAGGAGAGGACATCTTTTATTTCTTTTCGTTGGTAAAAGGATAATCCTCCATAAATCCGATATTCCAATCCTCGTTTTCTTAAAGCATCTTCAATAGATCGCGATTGGGCATTGGTACGATATAAAACCGCAAAATTGCCATTTTTGGATTGATTTTGCATTTTGTTTTCAAAGATGGTACTTGCTACATAACGACCTTCATCTCCATCTGTTAAAGAGCGATTGATAATGATTTTTTTACCTTCTTCATTGGCCGTCCAAACGATTTTTTCTAATTTGGTTTGATTTTTTTCTATAATTGAATTGGCAGCATTGACTATGTTTTTGGTGGAACGATAATTTTGCTCCAATCGAAACATTTTGACGTTATCATAATCCTTTTGGAAATTTAAGATATTGTTGATGTTCGCGCCTCGAAATGCATAAATACTTTGCGCATCATCACCAACAACACAAATGTTTTGAAAACGATCTGAAAGCGCTCTGACAATTAAATATTGAGAGTGGTTGGTATCTTGATACTCATCCACTAAGATATACCGAAATCGGTCTTGATATTTTGCTAAAACTTCTGGAAAGCGTGTTAGTAATTCATTGGTTTTAAGCAATAAGTCATCAAAATCCATCGCGCCGGCTTTGAAACACCTCGACACATATTCTTTATAAATCTCACCCATTTCTGGCCGCTTGGACATCACGTCTGCTTCCTTAAGGTCGGGGTTTTGAAAATAGGCTTTCACAGTGATTAAACTGTTTTTATAAGAAGAAATTCGGGATTGAACTTGTTTGTATTTATAGATGTCTTTATCTAATTTTTTTTCTTTTATGATTGAAGAAATCAGGCGTTGCGAATCTTGGGTGTCATAAATCGTAAAGTTTGACGGGTAGCCCAATTTTTCCGCTTCGATACGCAATATCTTTGCAAATACGGAGTGAAAAGTTCCCATCCACAGGTTTTTGGCTTCACTGTCGCCCACAATAGTCGAAATTCGTGTTTTCATTTCACGAGCGGCCTTATTGGTAAAGGTCAGGGATAAAATATTAAAAGGATCGATGCCTTCACTCATTAAATAGGCAATGCGATAGGTGAGGACTCTGGTTTTTCCTGATCCTGCGCCAGCTATGACAATCATGGGGCCCTCCTTTTGTAGGGTAGGCGCCAATTGAGCTTCGTTAAGTTGACTTAAATACTGTTTCAAATTTTGTTTTTTCTAAGATGTGAAATTAAGTAATGTAATTCGTATTTTTAAGACGAATACAGATAAATTATAAACATTTTATCAATCTTTATTTTGAAGTCGGGATTAAATTGTATCCAACGAAATTGTGTGTGTATATGGATGAAAATTATTAACTTGGCATTTAATATTCAACACCAAAATTAGTTAGATGAAAACAGAGCTTTTTAGCCTTTTAATGTATTGTATTCCTGCAGTTTTAACAGGGGGCATCGCTTATTTATTTTTCAAAGAATACACCAATAATGAAAACAAACGTCGGCATTACATCCTTCACAAATCGCTTCAAAAGGAAGTGCTTCCTGTGAAGCTTCAGGCCTATGAGCGGTTGACCTTATTTTTAGAACGGATGGCGCCCAATAATTTACTCATCAGAATTCAACCTATTTCTCAAAGAAAGGAAGACTATGAACAGTTATTGATTCAAAATATTGAACAAGAATTTGAACATAACTTAGCTCAACAAATCTATTTAACTGACGAATGTTGGAACATCATTGTAACCGCCAAAAACACCACCATCCAACAGATTCGGAATTGTGATATTTCAAACGCTTCGATCACAGCTGATAAGTTCCGCGAGCTCATTCTTACTAAATCCATGGATACTCCATCGGCTAGTAGTGCGGCATTGGCATATCTAAAAAACGAGGTGAGTGATTTATTAACCTATTAAAGTGGATTAATTAATGCAAAATACACTACTTCAAACACCCATAGATTACCTCAAAGGAGTGGGGCCAGGGCGTGCTGAAGTTTTGCGTAAAGAGCTAGGGATTCAAACCTATCAAGATCTCATACATTTATTCCCGAATCGCTATATTGACCGCACTCGGTTTTATAAAATTTCGGAACTCCAAGCGTCTAATGCTGAAATTCAGATCGTGGGTCAAATTACGGGTTTCAAGGAAATGGGGCAGAAGCGCGGCAAACGCCTTGTTGCTACTTTTAGAGATGATACGGGGTATTTAGAGTTGGTTTGGTTTAGAGGTCATAAGTGGATTCGAGATCAACTAAAAATACATACCGATTATGTGATTTTTGGAAAAATTAATTTGTTTAATGGAGTGTTTAGCATGCCACATCCCGACATTGAACTCAAATCGGATTATGACAAAGGCCTTTCGAAAGCCATTCAACCCATTTATCCATCGACCGAAAAATTAACAAATCGCGGAATTTCAAATCGGGTGGTTTGTAAGATGATGGAGCAACTCTTTTTACAACTTAATGGGCGTTTTGAAGAATCATTATCCTCCGAGATTATAGAGCATCAAAAACTAATTTCTAAAAGTGAAGCCCTCTTAAATATTCATTTTCCAAAAACTCAACACTTACTGAGTCTTTCTCAATTTCGATTAAAGTTTGAAGAACTATTTTACATTCAATTGCAATTGATTCTTAAAAATATCATTCATAAATCTAAGATCAAAGGCTATCGATTTGAGACCGTCGGTTCTTATTTTAATACGTTTTATAAAGATCATTTACCCTTCGAATTGACCAACGCTCAAAAACGGGTGTTAAAAGAAATTCGAATTGATATGGGAAGCAACGCGCAGATGAATCGGTTGCTACAAGGCGATGTGGGCTCTGGAAAAACCATAGTAGCACTGATGTCCATGCTGATTGCGATTGACAATAATTTTCAAGCCGCCTTGATGGCACCCACCGAAATTCTGTCCATTCAACATTACAATGGTCTGAAACCATTTTGTGATTCGATTGGCGTTTCAATTGCCTTACTCACAGGATCGAGTAAAACGGCTGCCCGACGCGTTATTCATGAAAAACTAGAATCGGGGGCATTGCAAATTCTTGTTGGAACTCACGCGCTTTTAGAAGATAAAGTTCAATTTAAAAACCTTGGGTTGGCAATTATCGATGAACAACACCGTTTTGGTGTGGCGCAACGCAGCAAACTTTGGAAAAAGAATGCATCTCCACCCCATATTTTAGTGATGACAGCAACACCGATTCCACGCACTTTAGCGATGTCTGTATATGGCGATTTAGATATCTCTGTGATTGATGAATTACCCGCTGGTAGAAAACCAATTAAAACAGTGCATCGGTACGATAGTAATCGACTTAAAGTCATTGGTTTTATTAGAGACGAAGTTGCCAAAGGCCGACAAATCTATATTGTGTATCCACTCATTAACGAAAGTGAAACCTTAGATTTTAAGGATTTAATGGATGGCTATGAAGGGATTGTGCGTGATTTTCCCATGCCAAATTACCAAGTTTCTATGGTTCATGGTCAGATGAAACCTACGGATAAGGAATTTGAAATGGAACGCTTTATCAAAGGAGAAACTCAAATTATGGTAGCCACTACCGTGATTGAGGTAGGCGTCAATGTGCCCAATGCGTCGGTCATGATTATTGAAAGTGCCGAACGTTTTGGACTGTCTCAACTGCACCAGTTGAGAGGACGTGTGGGACGTGGAAGTGAGCAGAGTTATTGTATTTTAATGACAGGCTCAAAATTAGGCGACAACAGTAAAACCCGAATGCAAACCATGGTTCGTACAAGTGATGGGTTTGAAATCGCTGAAGTAGATCTCCGACTCCGAGGGCCAGGCGATATGATGGGCACCCAACAAAGCGGAGTTTTAGATTTAAAAATCGCCAATATTGTAAAAGATAAAGACATCTTGTCGTTGGCGCGGCATTGGGCCAAAAAAGTGCTCGTTGCTGATCCGAAATTAATAGATAAAAAGCATCAACCCATCGCGCAAACCTATATTAAAATGGGGAAATATAAGAATATCTGGAATTATATTAGTTAAGCTAATTAAGAAGATAAAAAGTCCTTACTAAGCGTTTGAAGGTCATTCATAACCAATTTAAAGTCAGCTTCAAATAAGGTATAAAATTCTTTTAATTCTTGGCCCGCTGTATCCATTCCAGATCTGTTTTTTGTGCGCCGATTCATGCCTGCCAAAACTCGGTCAATGCCATCGAGATCTGCATAATTTAAGAGCCAGTTTCCATCCATCATTATGGGGGCCATTTTTTGAATGTTTTCTGGAAGAATATCAAAATTATCACGTAATAACTTATAAAATGACTGGATGTAATCGGCTAATGGAATGTCTGAAAATTCAGACCAATTTTTAGCTAAAAAATGATCGTAAAATATATCAACAATGATCCCTGAATAATGACCGTAATTTTTGTGAAGGCGTTTGGTGCTTTTTCTGAAAGCGGGGTGCGCATCGGTGGTAGAATCTATTTGCCGGTGCAATAAGATCCCTTTTTGGATTCCAAGAGGATAAGTGTCGTATTTTGAGCCTTTGATACTATCGGCAATGAAGTTGCCAATCATGACATCGGGATTAGTTCCAGAAAGTAAAATATGTGCTAAATAATTCATAGAGCAATATTATGAATACATTTTAATATAATTGATTTGAAATCTTATATTTGTAAAAACTTATTATAAACATGACATTAATTAAATCTATATCTGGAATTCGAGGCACAATAGGCGGTACTGTTGGTGATAATTTAACACCTATTGACACGGTAAAATTTGCCGCTGCTTATGGCACATGGATCAAAGCCCAACGTTCTAAAGAACATTACCGAGTGGTGGTTGGAAGAGACGCCAGGATTTCTGGAGCAATGGTTCAAAATTTAGTCATGAATACCTTGATTGGGATGGGGATTGATGTGATCGATTTAGATTTGTCGACCACACCAACTGTTGAGATTGCCGTCCCATTAGAACATGCCGATGGAGGTATTATATTAACGGCGAGTCATAATCCAAAGCAATGGAATGCCTTAAAGCTTTTAGATCAAAATGGCGAATTTTTAAATGCCGAACACAGTCAACGCGTATTAGATATTGCCACAGCAGATTCTATGGAATTTGCAGATGTTGACGATTTAGGCGCCATTACGGTCAATCAAGCGTATTTTGATATTCATATTGATGAAGTTTTAGATTTAGAATTGGTAAATGTGAAAGCTATTGCAGATGGTAATTTTAAGGTGGTAGTCGATGCGGTGAATTCTACTGGGGGTATTGCCATTCCACTTTTGTTGGAACGTTTAGGCGTTGAAGCCGTCAAAATTCATTGCGAACCGAATGGACAGTTTCCTCATAACCCAGAACCGCTCAAACAACATTTAACCGATTTATCTGAAAAGGTAGTGTCTTCTCATGCCGACTTTGGAATTGCCGTCGATCCCGATGTGGATCGCTTGGCTTTTATGGATGAAAAAGGAATGATGTTTGGAGAAGAATATACTCTTGTGGCATGTGCCGATTATATTTTAAGTCAAAAACCTGGAAATACGGTGAGTAATTTGAGTTCAACGCGAGCTCTAAGAGACGTGACTGAAAAACACGGCGGAACCTATACAGCTAGTGCTGTTGGCGAAGTAAATGTTGTCAACGCCATGAAAGCGACCCAAGCTGTTATTGGAGGCGAGGGCAATGGCGGCATTATTTATCCGGAGTCCCATTTTGGACGCGATGCTTTAGTAGGAGTAGCCTTATTTTTGAGTTTATTAGCAGAACGTAAAATGGCGGTCAGCGCATTGAGAGCAAGCTATCCATCTTATTTTATGAGCAAGAAAAAAATTGATTTAAACCCATCGATTGATGTGGATGCTATTTTAGTGGCTATGGAAGCAAAGTATGCACATGAACAAATTTCTACTATTGATGGTGTGAAAATTGATTTCCCAACCGAATGGGTACATTTAAGAAAAAGTAATACGGAAGCAATTATTAGAATCTATACCGAAGCGCCGTCTCAAAGTGCTGCGGATCAATTAGCAGATAAAATTATTTCAGAAATTAAAGCAATCGCTGGGATTTAACATCAATTTTAAATTGCATTTTTTAAAGGATTCTTATCTTCAAGGAGGTTATTATAATACAAATCAAGATGTTCGTTTTGATACTTCAAACTTGTAATACTTACAGTTTGTAGTCCATGCGCTTTCTTTAAAAATACAGTACTGTTAATTGGTTGTGCTACCTTTTCATGAAAGTTAATCAAGTCATTCCAATGATGAAATTCATTGATAGAACTCTTAAAGTCGATCTTTAAGCTTTGTTTTTTCGCTATCGAATAAAGAGTATCGGAACACCAAAGATAGGGGTGAGTAGGATCCAATATGTTTCGGACTAACTGAATTCCATTCCAATGGACACTTTCAAGTTTTAAAGCCTCTAAAAAACAAACTTTTATCAATTGAAAAGGAGCGATATTTACCAAGCTAGATTCTGAAAGAATGTATTCTTCTCCAAGAAGTAATTTTATAGGAAGTTGTCCGCGGCTTATTTTTAAATTTGAATCTGGCTGAGTGTCTTTTGCATTTAATAAACAGATCAATTGATTTCGTTGAGCATCCACTGCAAACCAATTGCCGCCATGCTCCATATCTTTGGGATAAATCAAAGGTGTGGGGTGATGATATGTGGTTGGCTCTAAGGTTTTGCGTTGGTATTTTTCGTCACGGTTACTTGTGAAAATAAAACCTTCAGAATCCGAAAAAATCGTTACGATGCACATTGGCGACGGTATATTTGCGTTGAAAAAGCAACCCCAAAATTAGGATTTATATAATGCATTAAATTTTGTTCTAAAAGGGCAATTTTTATCAAACTTTGATGATGTATACAATGGTCCATACAATAGATCAATTCTCTAAAAAAGGAGGTTTTAATTCCACTGTTTTTTTCTTTTTCATCGTCCATACAATTCTTCATGAGCATCGGTTTATCATCATGAGTTTCTAGTTGATTCAACGTTCCTAATAGGGTGTCAATTGTTGCAATCCCAACATTGATATCTATTTCTAATTGCTTGTCTCTTTTACGGACATCATAATTTACATTTTCACTGTCTTTTTGGGACAGACAACACAAATAAAACTCAATAATATGTCTAAAGTGTTCGCCAATAGAACCTCCAAAAAGGGTTTTATTTTTATGACAAAAAGAATCTACATCCATTTGAAATAATAAATCTTTTAGATCGTGTAATACTTTTTTATGTGGGGCTATATTCATGTACAAGAAATTTGGGTGGCTCTTTTTTTACTCAATACCTTTCGGGCTCCGCTAATAAATTCAAAAAGGAGAGTGTATGACTATGATTGTTTAGTTTATGTTGACTTAACAGATAGATGATATGCATATGTTTGAAAATAGTTTTGTATGCATTCCAAATGGAAAAACTAGGGTCATATATATGTATAGGTTCAGAATTTACTCCATTAATTTCCAATATTTTTATTCCAGTTTTAGTTTTGAAAGAGTTCCAATTTTCGATTTTTAAATTGATACGACCATAATCAAAACCGGGTAAGAGTTGCATACAGTTGACAACCCATTCTAACATTTCTGTTGAATAATGTTGCCGAGCATCCAAAAACGTTGTCCCTCGATTGTGATTGCCAATAGGTTCTACCAGTATCGATTCTCCTTTTGGGATGATTTGATCCCATTGAGTTTGAAAACGCTCTTTTAGAATTGTTTTCCGATGTGTAATTCGTTGGTTTGCATCCACAAGCGTTTCCAAAGTTCGCGTTCCATCTCCAAACAGTTTACAGAACCCTTTTGAACCGATGGAGCTTATTTGGGGATTTCCATTGGTATCCCAATAAAACAGAATCCCAAGTTCAATAGGATAGTCTATATATTCTTGAATCAATACAGACTGATGAATCGTGTTTAGATATGTTTTTAATTCATCAAATGAAGTTACTTTTTCAACATCCTTACCACGTTCTCCCATGTCAGGTTTAACAATCAGAGGAAACTCTAATTTCATTCGTTTAAGTTGATGCTTGATCGCTTCAAAATTATCTAAATCAGAGACAGGTATTGTTATGGGCTTCCATAAATCAGGGATGTTTTTTAAATAATGTTGCTTTGAACTCAAAAACGCACCTCCAAATTTCATACATGGATTTAATATTGAAAAGTAAACCCATCGTCTCGATTTTAAGGCTAAATAGAAATAATAGAAATAAGCTGGAACATAAAAAATCCAAAAGGGCCAAAACTCATAATACCAAAGTCGTTTGAAATTCATTCTAAATCGATTTTTTTTTGAAAACCTCTTTTGATATTAATTGCCCAAATGTATATTGTTGATCTGTACAGTAGAGAATTAGACTAATAATGCTTAAAATAAATGCGATCACAGCCATCATAAACAACTGACCATTATCTGAGTTGCGATCCCATTCCACTACAATTCCAAGGGGTGTAAACAGATGCGCCCCTAAAGCCCCGATCATGAGTCCAATAGATCCAAACAGGGCACTAATTTTTGTTTTTGGAAGCAAAAGTGCTATTCCAATTATGAATTCAAAGCATCCTAAAATTAGTCTTCCCCAAGGTTCCACTCCAAGGGTTGAGAAAATATGGACGGCTTCTGGATGTGCACTGAACTTAAAATATAGAGATTGTAGTAAAATAATAGCGACTAAAAGACGTAGTATAAAATTAATTTTGGGTAACATAAGTGTAGGATTTTAGTTGTTCAACCAAACTTTCCAATTTTGATTGGCCATAGTTTTGAGTGGGGTATTTTTTTTCATCCACTTCTTTTTGGTGTCCGTAAAAGTGGATTTATAAAAGAGATATAGTTTTTTATCTTCTATACTGTAGGATTCGGGATTGATTTCTACTTTATCACCATTGTACCCCATAGCATAGGCACACCAGCCACCATATTGAGGCACATAACTGTTTGGATTGGCTTCAAAAAGTGCCTTGTTCGTTTGGTTTTTGAATAGATATATGGCATCTTGATATTCCACTTGAAAATTTGAATTTCCAACAGTAGGAGTGTTGTTAAAATACTCGACAACATCATATCCAGAAGCGGCACGTTTATGAGCGTCTAAATTTTCTTGTGAAAATACGATGCGAAGGGTGATGATAAAAAAAATAAATCAAAACCCAGTGAAAGGAGGCGATAGGTAGGCAGTCGTTTTCTGCATTAGGTCTGATTTGGGATAACCACTCACAAATATATGACTTTATTTTTAAAATCTACATGACTTGGCAACTGTATACAAAAGTATTTGCTACTGATAGGTCTGTCTGATGTTTCCATCGCTTGTGCGTCCAGAGGTAATACTCTGGTGCGTCTTGAATTTGACTTTCAACACGCTTTAAGAAGGCATCGGTAATTTCATAATCCTTGAATGTCATTTGGGTCTTCTGCTAAGGTCTGGAATGTAGCTTCATAATACCCCCTTCTTTTGCGCTCTACAGCGAAAAAAGACGACGGGCATGTCCAACTGTTTGGCAAGCGATTTCTGCCCCTGTGTGCACTGGCACATTGATTCCCATAAAATCATTCCAGTGCCGTGCTTTGTCTTTTTTAGGCGACTGGTCTGACGCAAATCCATTCATGGATAAGATGCCATTTTTTTTTGGCATCTTCTAAGAACAGAAAATGTTTCCTTGGTGGTAATCAAATAGCTGTTGTATCGCGCTCGTATCGTTTTGATTAAGCGATCAAAATACTTGTTTTGGAGGCGCTTTTGTAGATCGCATAGCCACGGTGACTCGTATAGGTTTGTAGGATGAAAATCCACTCCCAGCTCCCGTAATGTGCGCACATCAAAACAATGCTTTTATTCTGTTTTTCAAAATCCTTTAATGATGTCAAGATTTTTGAACGTATAGCGTGTCTTGCATGGACTCCTTTAGAAATAGTCATCGATTTAATCGACTCTAATACCATGTCACAGAAGGTGGTGATAGAATTTTCTTGCGAATCGTCTTAATCTCTAAATCGGATTTTTCAGGGAAATACGAGTTTTAGATTGGCTCTGTGACGGTTTTGTTTCGGTATACCCAAAAACATGGTACACCATTACATATAATACATCTGAAACCGCGTACAATAACCGGAAACGGAAGGATGGAAACCAACCACAAAATGGGGTAAATTAAAAGGTACGCTAGTAACTGCATTTAGAAAGATTAAATTTACTGTCGCAAAGATATAGTTTATTTAATATGTATCCCTTATGGACATTAGCATTTATACCCTGATTATTATTGCCCTATCAACGCCCTTTGCTCTTTTAAAGGCTTTAAGGACCGCTCTTTTTTTGAAACGTATAAGTTTAATGTTGGCGGGATCAAACGCGGCGAACAACTTCGCATGCTGGTCTCGGGGTTTTTACATGTGGACCTACAACATTTGTTATTTAATATGATAACGCACTCTATTTCTTTGCGGATCATGTTATTAGCTAGCGTGGGGCCGTTCTATTTCTTTTTGATTTATTTTGGGAGTTTGATTTTCGGGAATTTATTATCCTATTACTTTCATAAAAATGAATCCTATTACTCCGCAGTAGGAGCGAGTGGCGCCGTGACTGGCATCCTATATGCCGCCATTTTATTATACCCTGGTATGGAATTGTATTTATACTTCATTCCGATTCCAATCCCTTCCTACATTGTAGGGGTTGGCTATATGTTGTATTCGATCTATGGAATGAAATCGCGCCGAGTGATAACATCGGGCATGACGCCCATTTCGGTGGGGCGATTGGCGGCTATGTTCTTAACCTTGCTCATAGCGCCTCAAGTCTTAGAATCGCATTTGTGGATGGTAATGTCATTCTGGCAGTTCCCATTGTGATTCTGTATATGTAATGCACTACACAAAACGCATTTAAAACCCCATTCACTATATATTTATTTTTGGGTATTCTGTTGGATTTAATAATTAAAGTTGTGTCGCTTACAATAACCAATTCACTAATCTCATATAGTTGAGTTTGTTGGGCAACGTTTAATAGCTATAAAATAAGAGTAGAAAACAGGACACTTAATCCTGCTTAAAACCAGATACTTTCGGATGATACTAGTTAGTTTTTCCACATTAATTTTATCTTTTTTTTTTGAGTAGTGTGTTTGTATCCTGCGATTAAATCAGGATGATTTATAGCGGCGATTCCTGTTGCAATCAAAATAACTCCATTAATTAACCCCCATACATCATATTAAAACTATTTATTTGATTATAAATTTAATACTTCATCGACCCTAAAAATAATATATTTATGTAAATTTGAATGTGATTAAAAAATTATGGAAAAAGATTTAGGAAATTATCGGAAATCCTATGAAAAGAGTGCCTTGTTAGAGACTTCTATTTCAGAAAACCCAATGGAAGTATTTCAGAAGTGGTTTCATGAAGTTGACACCCATTTTCAAGAAGATGAAACCAACGCCATGACCATTTCAACGATAGGAACAGATGGTTTTCCTAAAAATAGAGTGGTTCTTTTAAAAAAGTATACCTATGAAGGCTTTATTTTTTACACAAATTACGAAAGCGAAAAAGGAACAGCAATTGCAGCCAATCCAAATGTTTGTTTGTCATTTCATTGGGCGGCTGCAGAGCGACAAGTAATTATTAAAGGACGTGCAGAAAAAATCGCTGAAAATCTAAGTGATGGTTACTTTGAATCCAGACCTAAAGGCAGTCAGCTTGGAGCTATTGCATCTCAACAAAGTTCGGTGATTGCGAATAGAGAGGTATTGGAAACTAAATTAAAATCCTTAGAAATGGAGTACGAAAACAAAGAAATTATTCGTCCTGATTTTTGGGGAGGATTTATAGTCAAACCCATCGAAATTGAATTTTGGCAGGGCAGAGCCAATCGGCTTCATGACCGTATTCGGTATCAACTACAAGCTGATTTTTCTTGGAAAATGGATCGTTTATCGCCTTAATTTCTCATGAAATCAATCACCTTTATAAGACATGCTAAATCGTCCTGGGAGTTTCAACTTCCAGATGAAAAACGGCCCTTAAATAAACGCGGGTTATTTGATGCTGAATTCATGTCATCCTTAGATATTGTAAAATCAATTCAACCCGAAGCTGTATTTTGTAGTGCTGCAAAACGGACTCGTCAAACCTGTCGGACGTTTGTTGAAAATGACGTTTTTGAGGAATCAATGGTGTCATATTCAGAACAATTATATGATTTTAGTGGTGCATATTTAGAAGCCTTTATCAGAAAAATTGATGGTGATTTTTCTAAGGTGATTATTTTTGGTCATAACCATGCATTAACTGCTCTAGTAAATCAAATAGAGGACACAAGTATAGATAATATTCCAACTTGCGGCATTGTCAAACTTAATTTCAATACAGATTCATGGGGCGGTTGTACCAACGGAATTTTAGAATATAAGTTATTTCCAAAAAATCTTATCCCGTAAATAGACTAAACTAGCCGTGAATGGTTTCACTTTTACTTAAGGATTTCATGATGTTTGCTTCATAGTCTAGCAAAGCTTCCCATTTTTGATCCACATCTTCGCGATCGCCATACTGTCTTGCAAATCCCAAAAAATGAAGTGTAATGATTTGCCTCACTAATCATAAGTGTTCTGTAAAATTTAGCTAATTTTTTATCCTCTAAATGTTCTGATAGGAGTCTAAAACGTTCACAACTTCGGGCTTCAATTAAAGCGGCATATAACAAGCGATGTACTAATTGCGTCGTGCGACTGCCACCTTTAGGAAAAAACTGTAATAATCGAGATACATAGGCGTCTTTTCGATCGCGACCGAGGGTAAACCCCCGATCTAATATTATATCATGAACCATGTTAAAATGACTCATTTCTTCTTCAACTAACGCAATCATTTCTTGGACCAATTCCGTATATTCTGGAAAACTTACAATAAGAGAAATGGCAGTACTTGCCGCTTTCTGCTCACAAAAAGCATGATCTGATAAAATGTCTTCTAAATTCTTCTCAGCGATGTTTACCCATCTCGGGTCCGACGGTAATTTTAGTCCAAGCATAACTTATAAATCTAAATCAAATGTTTTACGTAACAGTTCGACGTGTTGATTTTTCTCAACTAATTTTTGATACTTATCTTCAGGAGTATAAGCATATTGTTTTTCCAGTTTTTCATTGACTATAATATCTAGAACAATTGAGAAATTATTGACGGACTTTCGTAAGTATTGTAATAAATCGAATTGTTGGCGTTCGACTTCAATTTTATTGGTGGTATTTGGAAATTCTAATCGAATGGTATGTTCATTGATGAGTTTTGGCGTATCAATTTGAAGTATGGCCGCTAGGTTATATTTTCCATCTTTTTCTAATTTTGTGACAAAAATATTCCAAAACTTTAAAAGTGTTTCTTCTGTAAATGGATCATTTGGCAAGTCCTCCTCCTCAACTTTAACATCCATAAGCTTTATTTGATGCTCTTTTTTCTTTCGAATACTACTCAATGACAATCCCGAAGAAGGTCTTTGTGTGGTTTGAATGATGGGGATTGGGAGTTCTTTTTTTGGATACGTTTCTTTTGGTTCTTCTACTTTTTCAACAACTGCTGGGATTTCTTTTTTGAGTTCTGGAATTGAATTTTCTGGAGTTGTAACAGGTCGAGTTACCGTGACTTCAGGAATATTTTTTGATCTAAAGTAAGTTGCAGGAATTATGAATCCGCTAGGGTTTTTTTTTTCTCCATCAAAAGTGATAGAGGCAAGCTGCATTAAACAAAGTTCGACCAGAAGCCGCTGGTTTTTGCTTGTTTTGTATTTGAGATCGCAATCATTTGCGAGTTCAATAGCCAGAATTAAAAACGCTTGTGACGTTGCTTCTGATTGTGTCTTATAAGTAACTTTGGTATCATCTCCAACTTCTAAAAGTTCAATCGTTTGTGGTGTTTTACTCACCAATAAATCTCTAAAATGAGACGCTAAGCCTGTAATAAAATGATGACCATCAAACCCTTTGGAAAGAATGTGATTAAAATGCACTAATAAATCTGGTATTTTATTGGCTAAAATTAAATCGGTTGCTTCAAAAAAGGTGTCGTAATCTAAAACGTTAAGATTTTCTGTCACCGCTTGACGCGTTAAGTTCTTACCCGAAAAACTAACAACTCTGTCAAATATAGAAAGGGCGTCACGCATGGCGCCATCTGCTTTTTGAGCAATGATATGTAAGGCATCATCTTCGGCAGTGATTCCTTGTTCTTGTGCAATGACCTTAAGATAATCTTTAGCATCTGTAACGGTGATTCGTTTGAAATCAAAAATCTGACAACGCGATAGAATTGTTGGAATGATTTTATGTTTTTCGGTGGTCGCTAAAATAAAAATACAATGTTTTGGCGGCTCTTCTAACGTTTTTAGAAAGGCGTTAAATGCTGAAGCCGATAACATATGAACTTCATCTATAATATACACTTTATAATTACCAACTTGAGGAGGAATTCTCACCTGATCTGTAAGACTTCGAATGTCATCCACAGAATTATTAGAAGCGGCATCTAATTCAAAAATATTAAAGGCAAAATCTTCATTTTCGTGCTCAGCGCCATCACTATTAATCATTTTTGCAAGAATCCGAGCACAGGTTGTTTTTCCAACCCCTCGAGGGCCTGTAAATAAGAGTGCTTGAGCTAAATGGTTTTGGTCAATGGCATTTTTTAGAGTATTGGTAATCGCAGATTGCCCCACAACATCTTTAAATGTTTGTGGTCTGTATTTTAATGCCGATACAATAAATGGTTCCATAAAAATCTTATTCAAACAAATTTAAAAATTCATGGCCTTCTGCCTAAATTAAACCCTGTAAAATTAAAAGGAGTTATTAACAATTTATGTATTTTTGCCACAAAGCAGATCGCCTTATCGCTGTTCGTTTTAAACGAAGGGAGGAAAGTCCGGACACCGTAGTGTATTATAGTGGCTAACGGCCACCAGTCGTAAGGCTAGGAAAAGTGCAACAGAAAGAATGTACAGGTTAAGCTGTAGTGAAACCAGGTAAACTCTATAAGGTGCAATGTCATGTATATCAGTGCTTGAGCGCGACACGTGCGATGCTGAAGGGTAGGCAGCTAAAGTTTGCTGGTAACAGTAAACGTAGATAAATGATAAGGGTCACACTTGTGTGATACAGGATCCGGCTTATAGATCTGCTTTTTTTTTAGTTTTCAAAAAAGCTAAACCGATTTCCACCATAGCCTTTTACTTCGCTAAATTGAGCCGCCGAAGACAAGTCCGTTTGTTTTGAGTGTTCTATAATAAGAACACCATCCGTTTCCAAAAGTTCATTTTTGAAGACGAGTTCTACAATTTTTAAAAATTTCTCGTGTTCAAGCTCGTAAGGAGGATCCGCAAAAATAATTGTTTGTGTCTGTTTTGTTTTTTCTAAAAACCCAAATACGTCTGCTTTAATCACTTGAATAGGCATTTCAAACGCTTCTGAAGTTTGAGAAATAAACTTTGTACAATGAAAATTTTGATCCACGGCAACAATGGATTCTGTGCCTCTTGAAGCAAATTCGTAACTAATATTTCCAGTGCCAGAAAATAAATCTAAAAATGAGATCTCCTGAAAATGATATCGGTGGTTTAGAATGTTAAACAACGCTTCTTTTGCCATGTCAGTAGTGGGTCTGACAGGTAATTTTTTTGGCGCCATTATTCGTCGGGCCTTATATAATCCAGAAATGATTCGCATTATAAGCTATTTAGTAGTGTGAAATAATTAGAGCTCGAATCGTTGCTATAAAGCATTGAATCTTTTGGCAACAAACTTACATGCCGTATGTACTTATAAGCGATTTGATATAATTCGTTGCTTTTATTTACAGATCCCATGAGTACAACTTGAATTTCTTCTGGATTGAGTTGAAGCTGCTCGGCTGTAAATAATAAGTAATAGATGAAATCTTCTTTTGTTTGGTAATCAAAACGGTTGTAAAACTTTAAATGATTGTTTTCAACGTAGATAATTTCAAAATGAAATGCTTCAATATTGATGTATATTTTGGCAGATTTCGAATTTTTTTCGAGTGTTAAAACACGGTTTAAGACGATGGTTGCACTGTGCTTGTATTCAAAGCTTCCAAAACGATCAAACATAAAATTATTGATATTCACTAGCGGTACATATACGACCATTATATCTGCAATTTGCAAATTATCATAGGTAATGAAATCGGTTTTTAAAATCTTTGTATTAAATTTTAAATAGTCTACTAAATTAGATTCATCAAACAACGGCTTAGGGACTAGTGTTGCCAATTCATTGTCATGTATGACGGTTACCTTCGCGAAATCTATTTGAAGTTCTTTGACACTATTAAAACTGTGCGTAAGTTGATCTAACAGGTTTTGGGGAGATTGTTTCTTTTCAAAACTCTCCGATTTTAGATACTCAATTGTTCCCTCTGTTGAGTTTAAAACAAAAAAAGAAAGTCCACTCAAGTTTACTTGAATGGACAATTCATATATAGTTTCTGATATGTTATTGTTCTTGAGAATAATTTTTTGGCCAGTTTCCGTTTGTATTTACTTCTTCCATAGAACCTACTTTGAGAGTAGGACCATTAACGCCTTCTACTGAAACCACTTCTGATTCAATATTTACCAAGTTTTTGTCTTGATCGAATAGAAGCACTTTTTTAGAAACAGAGGCTTCAAAGACAGGGATGTTGATTCCGTTTTGTTCTAAAAGCCCAGACTTTAATTCAAATTTTTGACCTTCTTTAACTCCAGGAACATTCATCATAGTCTTGTAGCGGGGATCCGCTCCAAATAAAGAATCTTTTACTGGAACAAATCCTAAAGTATCGATGATGACAATATCTTTTGTGGTATCAACGCCATAACGTCGGGTTAATTCTTTATCAATGACAGTTGAATCTCTTCGTTGGGTAATTGTAAATTGTTCATTTTCAATAAATGAAACCAATTTATCCCAATCCCCTTGAAATTGCCCAGTGACAGTTCGATGTGCTAATTGAGCATCTCTAATGTCTTTTAGATTTTCGATTACAACTTTATAACGTTTCTCTTTTAATTGATTAAATTGAATAGGGCCATAAACAGACATAAATGTTGAGTAGCCTAAATAAATAATTAAAGCCCACAGAACAACCAAAATTAAAGGTTTGCTTTTTTTAGGAGCATATTTATCAATTAGCCATACAATTCCGATGGTTAAAAGAATAACGGCGACTAGTACTACAAAAATCATCATAATTTAGATATTAAAATTTATATTGAGACATCACAAATCTACAATTTTTTTTTATTCAATAAAGTGAATCTTAATAAAAATCATTTCTATATTTGAATAAATTTATATTCCCAAGATAATCCAATGAATGCTAATGACTTTTTTAAATTACTAAAAACTTCTTTTCCCTTTACGCCAACACTTAAGCAAGATATTGGTTTACAGCAACTTTCTAACTTTGTATTTAGTTCTGTAGCGAATGAACTCTTTGTCTTAAAAGGCTATGCAGGGACCGGTAAAACAACCATTATAGGTGTTTTAGTGAAAAACTTATGGCATGCTCAAAAACAAGCGGTGTTATTGGCACCCACGGGTCGTGCTGCAAAGGTAATTAGCAATTATTCCCAAAAGGAAGCATTCACCATTCATAAGAAAATTTATGTTCCGCGATCTGAAAAAAATGGAAAAATGTCATTTGTACTCGCTCCAAATAAACATAAAAAAACACTTTTTATCGTTGATGAAGCGTCCATGATTTCAGATGTTTCTAGCCAAGCAAAATTATTTGGAAGTGGGGCTTTGTTAGATGATTTGATTCAATATGTGTATTCTGGGTTTCAATGTAAACTGTTATTAATTGGAGACACTGCTCAATTACCCCCCGTTAAATTAGATTTAAGTCCGGCTTTAAATGAATCTAATTTGGAACTCAACTACAATAAAGAAGTTCTTCGATTAGAATTGGATGAAGTTGTCAGACAGGGCGAAGATTCAGGGATTTTATTTAATGCGACCCTTTTAAGAGAAGCGATCTCAAATTCTTATTTTGAATCTTTTGAATTCAATTTAAAAGGGTTTAAAGATATCGTTCGTCTAAACGATGGATACGAAATTTTGGATGCCATTAACGACGCCTACAGTACGCTGGGAAATGAAGATACCGCCTTAATTGTGCGTTCAAATAAGCGTGCGAATCTATACAATGAACAAATTCGATCTCGGATTTTATTTAATGAAAATGAATTAACTGCTGGCGATTTTTTAATGATTGTTAAAAATAATTACTTTTGGTTGAAGCCCACAAGTGAAGCAGGATTTATTGCCAATGGGGATATTATTGAGGTTCTAGAGGTCTTTAACGTAAAAGAATTATATGGCTTTCGATTTGCCGAAGTCAAAATTAGAATGGTCGATTACCCAAAAATGCGACCATTTGAAACGGTCCTAATGTTGGACACCCTTAAACTAGAAACCCCTTCTTTGCCATATGAAGAATCTAATAAGTTATACCAAGAAATTTTAAAAGATTTTGAAGATGAACCCTCATCATATAAAAAGTTTTTAGGCGTTAAAAAAAGTAAATATCTCAATTCTCTTCAGGTAAAATTTTCATATGCGATCACCTGTCACAAATCGCAAGGAGGGCAGTGGAATACGGTTTTTGTTGAACAACCCTATTTACCAAATGGCATTGACCGTGATTATTTGCGATGGCTTTATACTGCGATGACGCGAGCCAAAGAAAAATTATATCTTATTGGATTTAAAGATGATTATTTTGAACTCTAAATTATCTGCTTTTTCTCCCATCTCATTAATCAAAAAATATGTATTTTTGATATCGAATTAATTTATAAATAAATGAAAATAATTGCCATGATTCCTGCTCGTTATAGTGCCTCTCGATTTCCTGGAAAATTGATGCAAGATCTCGAAGGTAAAAGCGTGATACTTAGAACCTATCTGGCGACCATGGAAACAAATTTGTTTAGTGACGTATATGTCGTTACAGACAGTGAAATTATTTATAATGAAATAGAAACTCACGGAGGCAAGGCCATCATGAGTCAGAAACAACACGAATCTGGAAGCGATCGGATTGCCGAAGCGGTCCAAACTGTTGACTGTGATATTGTAGTGAATGTCCAAGGAGACGAGCCTTTCACAGATCGTGAAAGTTTGCTAAAAGTATTAAATGTCTTCAAAGATGATTCTGCAAATGAAATTGATTTAGCCTCTTTAATGGTTCATATTACTGATCCTGACGAAATTGTAAATCCAAACACAGTAAAAGTGATTGTTGATCAACGTAATTTTGCGCTTTATTTTTCAAGAAGTCCAATACCATATTACAGAGATAAAACAGTTCAAACAACATATTTTAAACACAAAGGCGTTTATGCCTTTAGAAAAAGTGCTTTATTAGATTTTACAAAACTTCCAATACAAATGTTAGAAGCTTCAGAAAAAATTGAATGCATACGTTATTTAGAGTTTGGAAAAAAAATAAAAATGGTAGAAACGGATGTTCAAGGAGTCGAAATTGACACTCCTGAAGATTTAGAACGTGCGAAAGGTTTATGGGGAAAAAATTAAATATACCTAAAATACTGAAAAAGATAGACTTAGATACATGAATCGCAAACAGCATTTCAATCATTTTAATGCCTTAGCAGATCCTTATTTTTCAGTGACGATCCCATTTGAAGTGTCTAAAGCTTACAAAAGATCAAAGGATACTAAAGTAAGTTTTTTTGCGATTTATCTGCACGCGTGTATGAAAGCAATCAATGCGGTTGAAAATTTTAAATACAGAATTATTGATAATGAAGTATTAGAATATGAAGTTATTAATGCTTCTGCGACCCTGTTAAGAGCTGATAAAACCTTCGGATTTAGTTTTATTAATTTTTCAGAACAGTTTGACACATTTAATATCAATATTATAAATGAAAAAAAACGTATTAATGAATCCTCTGAACTTTATCCACCCGACAATGGATTGGATTGTATACATTGTTCTGTATTGCCATGGTTTCGTTTTTCATCACAGAAAGAACCTTTTTCAGGAACGAAGGATTCCGTGCCTAAATTTGCCTTTAGCAAGACTTACAATGAAGACGGTAAATTATTAATGAATGTTGCAATTAGTGTAAGCCATGCCTTAGTGGATGGGTATCATGTGGGGCAATTTACAGAAATATTTCAAGAAAATTTGAATCGTCCATAATTTTATGGACTAAGAGTAGTTAGATATATGAGTATGAACTTTAAAAATTTTCCAATGGTGTCCAAAGTGGTTTTTGGACGCGGTAGTTTTACCCAATTGGGTGAAATTATGGCGCCCATGCGCCTTAATGAACATGCACCCTTTATATACTTAGTCGATGATGTGTTTGAAAATAATTCAGCTCTCATCGCAAAAATTCCATTACTATACAGTGATCAAATAATATACATATCTACTGAAGAAGAACCTAAAACGTCTCAAGTAGATCAATTAGTTGAAACTATTATTTTAGGTTCGAGTATTTTACCATCTGGAATTATTGGAATCGGAGGTGGGAGTCTCTTGGATTTAGCCAAAGCAGTTGCTTTGATGTTAACCAATAATGGTTCTAGCGAAGATTACCAAGGGTGGGATTTGATTAAAAACAAAGGAATTTATCATGTTGGAATTCCTACAATTTCTGGAACTGGCGCCGAAGTCTCTAGAACCACCATTTTGACAGGACCCACCATGAAATTAGGTCTTAACAGTGATTTCACTCCTTTTGATCAAGTGATTTTAGATCCACAGTTAACAGAAGGCGTTTCTAAAGAACAATGGTTCTATACAGGGATGGATTGCTTCATTCATTGTATAGAATCGTTAAATGGTGAATATATTAATTCTTTTAGTAAAACCTATGGGGAAACTGCTTTAGAACTTTGTAAAGAAGTCTTTTTAGGATCCCTTAATTCTGAGGAGTGTCAAGATAAATTGATGATGGCCTCTTGGCACGGAGGTATGAGTATTGCCTATTCTCAAGTGGGAGTCGCACACGCCATGAGTTATGGAATGTCCTTTTTGTTAGGGACCAAGCATGGCATTGGAAATTGCATTGTTTTTGACCATCTTAAAGACTTTTACCCAGAAGGAGTAAAGTTATTTAAAGAAATGAAACGTAAGCATGACATACACATTCCTAAAGGAATTTGTTCAAATCTAACCGATAAAGAGTTTGACATTATGATTGATGTTGCTATGAGCTTAGAACCTTTATGGGAAAATGCTATTGGAAAGGATTGGAAAACCAAAATCACAAGACCTTTATTAAAAGATTTATATTCTAAAATGTAATGTTACAGTCGATTTCAAAGTTTATATACCATCGTTTGTTGGGATGGAAAGTGACGGGTTTTAAGGACTTCAAAAGTGTTCCAAAAGCGGTCATTATTGCAGCTCCTCACACTAGTTGGCATGATTTTTATGTAGGAGTACTTCTAAGATCTGCAATAAATATAGAAGCAAATTTTGTGGGTAAAAAAGCGTTATTTAATCCATTGACAGGTTGGTTTTTTAAAGCCCTTGGTGGTGCACCAATTGTGCGCCATTCAAATGAAAAACAAGTTGACGCCATTGCACGATTGTATGAAAACAGAACAGTTTTTCGTATGCTCTTAGCTCCTGAAGGGACCCGTGGGAAAGTATCAACCTGGAAGACGGGCTTTTATTACATTGCCAAAGCGGCTAATGTACCTGTGCTTATGTTGTCCTTTGATTTTGAAAATAAAGTAAATTGTTTCTCTGAACCGTTTTACCCAACAGATGATATCGAAGCAGATTTTAAGTTTATGCGCGCCTTTTTTGAAGGTGTCAAGGGGAAAATTCCAGAGTATTCTTAATTACTCTTGCATGGTGTGATACACGAATTGTACATCATCATCTTCCTCCAATTTTTCTAGTAATTTTTCAACATCCGCCACTTGAGACTCATTTAATGGTTTTGTGACTTGTGGAATCCGTTCAAATCCAGAAGAAAGGATTTCAATTTCACGTGATTCTAATTCGGCTTGAATAGCACCAAAGCTTTCAAATGGCGCATAGATTAAAATCCCATCTTCGTCAGCAAAAACTTCTTCCGCTCCATAATCAATAAATTCAAGTTCAATGTCGTCAACATCCAATCCTTCTGCATTAATTCTGAAATTACACGTGTGATCGAACATAAATACCACAGAACCTGAGGTTCCTAAACTTCCGTTACATTTATTAAAAAAACTTCTAACATTTGCAACGGTACGTGTATTGTTATCAGTAGCCGTTTCAACCAAAACTGCAATCCCATGAGGTGCATACCCTTCAAATAAGACTTCTTTATAATCGCCTTGACTCTTATCACTGGCACGTTTAATAGCGCGTTCTATATTGTCCTTGGGCATATTCACGGCCTTTCCGTTTTGAATCACCGCTCTTAATCTAGAATTAGTATCTGGATCAGGACCTCCTTCTTTGACGGCCATGACGATATCTTTTCCAATTCGTGTAAACGCCTTGCTCATTGCTGACCAACGTTTCATTTTTCTTGCTTTGCGAAATTCAAAAGCTCTTCCCATAAATTCTAATGTGTTCTTAGTAATGTTTAACAAAAATAAAAATGCTCGGATGAAAAACAAATTTAATCAGTCATAAAACGTCAAATCATTTCTTCAAAGATGTCATCACTGTACATTTGAAGGTGTTTTGGCAATGTATTATCTTTGGGTAAAACAGCTAAATACCGTTCATCGTTTGTTGTATAGACACGTTTAAACCTCGGATTTTTCGCACCCATTTTTGTGACTAAATCTTTAATAAAATCGTCGTGATGTACCAAGTCTTTGCTTCCTAAATGAAAAATGCCGTATTTGTTTCTGTTGATGATATAATGCAGTTGTTGTGTAACTTTTTTATCTGTAATCACGTTCATTATTAAGTTTGGAAATAACTCAATAGGTTCATTTAATTTGAGTGATACATAGAGTTCATTGATCCGAGGCGAATGTGAACCAAACACCATTGGTAAACGGATAATAGCAACTTTTTTAGGAGGCAGTTTTAAGAATAATTGCTCTAGTCGAATTTTAAAATGTCCATAAATACTATTACTAAGCGTGGTGTCATTTTCATAACTCGGAAATTTACTATAAGCATCAAAAACATTGGCAGAAGATAAAAAGATGATTTTACATTTTTTTTGATTTAATATGTATTCATAAAGGTGTTTATGCGCTGTAATTTGGGCAGGAAATTCGCCTCTTAAAGCAGAGATTATAATGGTTGGTTTCACAACATTTAAAACCTCATAAATATCATCCTCTTCAAAATTATAATGATAAAATAGTTTATTATTTTCTAGTGTTGAATTGCTAGTTCGATACGTTCCAAAGGTTTTATAATAGGAGTGGAGTTCTTTATAAATAGCGCCTCCTAAAAAGCCACTCACTCCTAAAATTAGAATACGGTGTTTTTTAAATAAACCCATTCCTTTCTATTATTTTTGTTTGTAAAATGGAAGTTTCACAACTTTGGCAAGTACTTTTTGTTTTCGAATTGCAATACGAATCTCAGTTCCAACGGCTGCATGATTTGAAAAAACATAGCCCATTCCAATCCCTTTCCCAAGCGAGGGCGCCATCGTTCCAGAAGTTACAATCCCTATAACATTTCCAGATGCATCTTCAATCGTATAATCCTTTCGGGGGATGCCTCGTTCCAATAATTCAAAGCCAACTAAACGTCGTTTTGGCCCTTCTTGTTTTTCGATTTTAAGTGCTTCAGAATTCGTAAATGGTTTTGTGAATTTAGTAATCCAACCCAATCCTGCTTCGATAGGAGAGGTTTGGTCATCAATATCATTTCCATACAAGCAATACCCCATTTCTAAACGTAAGGTATCACGCGCAGCTAAGCCTATCGGTTTGATGCCAAAGGAGGCACCTGCTTCAAAAACCTTATCCCAAACCTGCTGAACTTCTGAGTTTTTACAGTAAATTTCAAATCCACCACTTCCTGTATATCCAGTCGCTGAGATGATAACGTGTTCAATATAGGCGAAATCAGCTACCACAAAATTATAAAACTCAATGGAAGCTAAATCTACACTTGTTAAAGATTGCATGGCTTCCACAGCTTTTGGCCCTTGAATGGCTAATAATGAATAGCCCTCGCTGATGTTTTTTAGTTCAGCGCCCATTGTGTTTTTGGACACAATCCATTTCCAATCTTTTTCTATATTACTGGCATTGACGACCAATAGATAAGTTTCCTTTTTGACTTTATAAATGATTAAATCATCGACAATCCCGCCTGTATTATTTGGGAAACAACTGTATTGGGCTTTTCCAATGGTTAATTTAGAAGCATCGTTCGAGGATATACTTTGAATAAGGTCTAATGCAAATGGGCCTTCAATAAGGAATTCGCCCATGTGTGAAACATCAAAAACACCCACACAAGTTCTTACCGTTTCATGTTCTGCATTGACACCTTCATATTGTACAGGCATTAAATAGCCAGCAAAAGGAACCATTTTAGCGCCTAATGCTTCGTGCGTAGACTGGAGTGCTATCGTTTTCATAGTTAATTAAATTTATAGGTTTACAAATCTAATCAAAAATAGGAATCGATATGGCTTAAAGCTGCTTTAAAAACACTTTAAATTCAGAATAATCTTTTATTTCAGTGGCAACTTTTTGTTTATCAATGACCGATTGTATTTGTGTAGGTAATGGAATATCGGCGTCGATAACTTCTTTAACTACATCCAAAAACTTAGTCGGATGCGCTGTTTCTAAAAACACACAATGCGCTTTTGGATTGGTTTCTAAATACGATTTACATCCCAAATAGCCGACCGCTCCATGAGGATCTGCAATATAGTTAGTGGTTGAATAAATTTCATCCAACGCTTTTTTGGTATCTTCATCTGTAAAACTATAAGAGGAGAGATTTGATTTTAAGGTTTCGAAGTCATTTTTATAAATGGCTTGAATACGAATAAAGTTACTTGGATTTCCTACATCCATTGCATTACTAACCGTTTGTACCGACGGTTTTGGATCGTATGAATTAGATTTTAAGAATCGGGTTACCACATTATTATCATTATTTGATGCGATAAAATGCTTGATTGGTAAGCCCATTTTTTGAGCAATCATTCCCGCACATACATTTCCGAAATTCCCACTTGGCACTGAAAAAACAATTTCTTTATAACTTTTTTTCAACTGTTTGTAAGCAAACATGAAATAAAACAATTGTGGTAGCCAACGTGCTACATTAATTGAATTGGCTGATGTTAATTGCATTTTAGAGGTGAGTTCATCATCCATAAACGCTTTTTTGACCATTTCCTGACAATCATCAAAAGTCCCATCGACTTCTAAAGCTGTGATATTTTGACCTAAAGTCGTTAATTGTTTTTCTTGAATATTACTAACTTTTCCACTTGGGTACAATATTACCACTCTTACCCCTTTAACGCCCAAAAAGCCATTTGCCACTGCACCGCCGGTATCTCCAGACGTAGCCACTAAAACGGTCACTTCACTGGAATTGTTTTGATTAAAATACCCTAAGCACCGTGCCATAAACCGAGCACCAACATCTTTAAAAGCCATGGTTGGCCCATGAAAAAGTTCTAAAGTTGAAATAGACTCTGTAAGTTTAACCACTGGAAAATCAAAGTTTAGAGTTTCGGAGACGATGGTTTTTAAAACAGCTTCAGGTATTTCTGGACTGATAAATTGTTGGATCGCTTCAAAAGCAATTTCCTCATTGGAAAGAGTTTCTATGGTCTCAAAAAACGTTGGATTTAACGGGGTGATGCTTTCAGGGAAATACAAACCTCTATCTGGAGCAAGCCCTTTAATAACCGCATTTTCAAATGTGGTATCTGCAGCAATGTTATTTAAACTATAATAATTCATTATTCGTTCTAGTTTATTTGTTTTATCCCGTCTAAATTAATTTTTGAAACATATATTTCAAACGGAATCTCTTGTTTTTTATAGTCAACTCTAATCGCTTGTTCAATTTTGTGGGCTGTTGCTTCACTTTTACACAAATTAAAAACAGATGGACCAGAGCCTGAAATTCCCGTTCCTAAAGCGCCGCTTTCAAGTGCGGTTCTTTTGATTCTCTCAAAACCAGGGATCAATTGACTTCTAAAAGGTTCAACCACCACGTCGTTCAAGGATCGACTGATGAGTTCATAATCGTTGGTATGTAAACCGTGAATTAGGCTGCCTACATTTGACCACTGAGTAATTGCATTTTTTAATGAAATCGATTCGGGAAGAATTTTACGAGAATCTGCAGTTTTGATTTCTATTTGAGGATGAATTACCACTGCAAACAAATCAGCGGGTGTTGGAATTTGAAGCACTTCTAAAGGATCTAAACTTTTCACCAAGGTAAATCCGCCAAACAGAGTAGGAGCGATGTTGTCGGCGTGTTCACATTGACTAGCCAAGGCTTCGCCTTTCATGGCAAAGGCCGTAAGTTCGAGAGGCGAATACGGACTTCCAAGCAATAGATTCATTCCATACACACTTCCGGCAGCACTCGCAGCACTACTGCCTACGCCACTTCCAGGTTTAATGTGTTTGTAAATTTCAATTTCAAACCCACAATCCGGATTCGCATCGTGATAGAGCGCCAGCGCCGAAACACCTGCGACATTTTTTTCAACTTCAAACGGAAGGTCATAGCCTTCAATTTTGGTGATTTTAATCCCTTTTTCGACCGTTTTACGGATGATCATTTCATCTCCAATTGCATCTAGACAAAACCCTAGTACATCAAATCCACAAGACACATTGGCCACAGTTGCAGGAGAAAATAGTTTGACTTCGTTCATTAGTTGGTATTTGAAATTCTAATGATATCTGCAAATAATCCGGAGGCGGTGACTTCAGACCCTGCCCCTGCGCCTTTAATGATCATGGGTTGGTCGGAATAACGATTCGTATAAAACATTACTATATTATCTTTTCCTTCAAGATTATAAAACGGGTGACCCGCAGGAATCTCTTGCAATCCTACTTTAGATTTCCCGTCTTTAAACGTTGCAACATATTTTAATTTACACTGGTTTGATTCTGCCGACGAAAACAGTTTTTGAAAAACAGCTTCATTCGTTTTCAAGGTTTCATAGAACAATTCTACCGATGCAGCTTCCATGCATTCTTTGGGTAGAAACGGGTCATTTTCAATGGCATCCATTTCTAACATCTCACCACTTTCACGTGCTAAAATTAATAGTTTTCGAGCTACATCGACTCCACTCAAATCAATTCTTGGATCGGGTTCTGTAAATCCTTCCGATTGGGCTTGTTTTACCACATCATGAAAGGTGGTGTTTTTATTGAAATTATTAAAAATAAAATTCAAACTTCCAGAAAGAACCGCATTGACCGTGTGAACTTTATCGCCAGAATTAATTAAATGTTTTAAAGTATCGATGACAGGCAAGCCTGCACCAACATTGGTTTCAAACAAAAATGGCACATTGTATTTGTGCGAAAGCTGTTTTAATTCCTTGTAGTTTTCAAAGGTATTCGAGCATGCTATTTTATTACATGCTACGACAGAAATGCTATGTTTTAGGTAATGGGAGTATGTATTGGCAATGGATTCATTTGCTGTGATATCTATAAAAATAGAATTTCTTAAATTTAGATTCTTAGTTGCTTCAAAAAATGCCATTGGTTCTGTGAGTTGTCCCTTTTTTAATACGGATTCCCAGTCCTCTAAATCCAATCCATTTTCATCAAACACCATGGTTCTAGAATTTGAAAGTGCAATGACCTTTAACTTGATTTTTAAGGTTGATTTTATATATTTCTTTTGTTGCTTGATTTGCTCAATCAATGATTTTCCAACATTTCCAACACCAGCAATAAATAAGTTGACTTGTTTTGTTTCTTCTTCAAAAAATTGTTCATGCAAACAATTCAGAGCTTTTTTAACATCCGATTCAGAAATAACGGCTGTGATGTTTCGTTCCGAAGCGCCTTGAGCGATCGCTCTAATATTGACGTTATTTTTACCGAGGGTACTAAACATTTTCCCACTAATCCCTTGATGGCTTTTCATTTTATCGCCTACAACGGCAACGATTGATAAATGAGATTCAATGCCTAATGGATCAATTTTAAATAATGAGATTTCATTTTCAAACTCTTTATCAATGACTGCTTTTGCCAATTGCGCATCTTTATCAGCAATTCCAATACAAATAGAATGTTCGGAAGAGGCTTGTGTAATAATGATGATATTTATTTTTGAATGTGCTAACGTTTCAAACAACCGTTTCGAAAATCCAGGAATCCCAACCATTCCATTTCCTTGAAGCGTTAATAACGACACATCATTAATATTACTAATCCCTTTGATAGGGGATTGGTGGCCGTTTTCAACAATTTTGGTGATCAACGTTCCAGGATCTTTAGGAGCTAATGTGTTTTTTATAAGTAAGGGAATGTCTTTTCTAAGAACGGGTTGAACCGTTGGTGGATACAATACCTTTGCCCCAAAATGAGATAATTCAATGGCCTCTAAATAAGACAATTTATGTATAGGTTTCGCATTTTTAACCATTTTTGGATTGGTTGTAAACATACCACTGACATCTGTCCATATTTGAAGCACACTGGCATTCAGTGCTGCCGCAAGGATTGCCGCAGTATAATCCGACCCACCACGTCCTAAGGTGGTAATTTCATTGTTTTCTGACTTGGAAATAAAACCAGGTAAAATGGTGACCATCTTTTTGTTGCTTTCAAAATAGGTGGTGATATTGGCATTTGTTTCTTCAAAATTAACGGCCGCATTGGTGAAGTTTGAATCCGTTACAATCAGGTTTTGAGAATTTTTAAGTTGTACGTTAATGCCTTTTAATTTCATCGCCTCATAAATGATTAATGAAGAGATTAACTCTCCAAAACTGAGCAGTTTATCAGTTGTTTTAGGCGATAATTCGTTGATTAAATACACACCATCTAATAATTTCTCAAGTCTTGATAAATGATCTAAAACAATATCCGTCGTGATTTCGTGTACTTCTCCGCTCAGCAAACCATCAATCACCTCAATATGTCTTAATCGTAACGCCTCAAAATCTTCCTTATAACTGTGATCTTTGTTGATGGCTTTTTCGGCAGCAATTAATAATTTATCGGTAATTCCTCCAACTGCAGATACCACAACCGCAATGTTTTCAGAAGCGGATTCTTCTTTTACAATTTTTATAACCTTAGATATATTTTTTGCAGAACCTACAGATGTTCCACCAAATTTTAAAACTTTCATTTTATTTATTTTTTATATTTATTGTAATTATTGTTTGGATTCAAACAACATATTTAGGACGGTAGTTATATAATTGCAGCACCCAAAAGGGTGATGATAATCGTTGAAATAATTACAAAAATTAAATCCTTTCGAATAGATTCCAAAGTTAAAAGAGTTGTAATATTTTCTGAATATCGCATTATATCGTATTTACTTTCAAAAGTATTACTTTTACAGGTATAAAAAAATAAATATCCAAATTTTACATATTATTGAATTTAGGGGATATATTTTTCTAATTATGAAGCAAAAGTGGATGTTTGCTAAACTTTCATCAATCCCATATAAAATTGCAATTATTTAATAAAAATAATAAGCTGATAATGTTGATTACTATTTAATAAATAATCCTTCAAAATCAAGTTTTTATATCCAATAATCTAATCTTAATTATTAAATTTGCAACTTAAATATTATTGAAACTAAATATATGCAACGCGACGAACAAATTTTTGAATTAATTGAAGCTGAAAAAAGCCGTCAACTCAATGGTCTTGAACTGATTGCTTCAGAAAATTTCACAAGCAATCAAGTCATGGAAGCGACTGGATCGGTATTGACTAACAAATACGCTGAAGGCTATCCTGGAAAACGCTATTATGGTGGCTGTGAAGTGGTCGATGAAGTAGAGTTAATCGCTATTGATCGCGCCAAAACACTCTTTGGAGCTGCATGGGCTAATGTTCAGCCACACTCGGGAAGTCAGGCCAATACAGCCGTATTTCATGCCTGTCTTAAAGTTGGTGATAAAATTTTAGGATTTGATTTATCTCATGGTGGACACCTGACTCATGGATCTCCTGTTAACTTTTCAGGTCGTTTGTACGATCCTGTATTTTATGGCGTTGAAAAAGAAACAGGCGTGTTAAACTATGATAAAATTCAAGAAATTGCCACCAAAGAACAACCAAAATTAATTATCGCAGGCGCCTCTGCATACTCAAGAGATATTGATTTTGAACGTTTTAGAGTCATTGCTGACAGTGTTGGCGCTATTTTATTAGCCGATATATCTCACCCTTCTGGAATGATCGCCAAAGGCCTTTTAAATGATCCCATACCACATTGTCATATTGTGACTACTACCACTCATAAGACTCTCAGAGGTCCTAGAGGTGGATTGATTATGATGGGGAAAGATTTTGAAAATCCGTTTGGAATCACTTTAAAATCTGGTAAGGTTCGTATGATGTCGTCTTTATTAGATGCTGCCATTTTCCCTGGAAACCAAGGGGGGCCTTTAGAACATGTCATTGCTGGAAAAGCGATTGCCTTTGGAGAAGCGTTGACCGATGAGTTTTTACATTATATTTTACAAGTGAAAAAGAATGCGGATGCCATGGCGAAAGCGTTTGTAAAGCGTGATTATCACTTAATTTCAGGTGGAACCGATAACCACATGATGTTGATTGATTTGAGAAATAAAAACATCACTGGAAAAGATGCCGAACAAGCCCTTGTAAAAGCAGATATCACTGTGAATAAAAATATGGTGCCCTTTGATACGCAAAGCCCGTTTGTAACGTCTGGTATCCGAGTAGGAACGCCTGCCATTACCACTCGTGGTTTGGTTGAATCCGATATGGAAACAGTTGTAGCCTTAATTGATGAAGTGCTTAACAATCATGAAGACGAAGCAAAACTGGAAGCAATCTCAGAAAAAGTGAATGCGATGATGAGTCATCGACCGTTGTTTTCCTAGACACATATTTTATATAAAATCTAACCTCCTAATTGTATTGGGAGGTTTTTTTATGTCTTATCTAGTAATTGCGGACTGTTGTCATAGTATTACAAAAAAATGAACCGATTTTGATTGCAGCGTGTCGGTATCATTACAGAAGGTAAAAATCTCCAACTGCCGCCACGCTATGGTGAGGTGGTTTTTTACTTACTCTTCAAACTCCGTGGCATTGTAAGCCCCTAAATCAGGTGGGGAAGTGCGAGAGGCGTTTGTGAGATCCACGTTTAAGGTTCCAGAAGCAATCCCAGCCCCTTCAGCAGGCGAACCGATAGGTATTTGCAATTGATTCTTAGAAGGCTCTAAAAACTCAGGATCTAAGTTGAATCGGATATTTTCATAGTGATCTGTATTGCTGAAATCGTATTGGGGTTCTGAATAAAACCCTGTTGGATCGTCAAAATAAATCAAACTATTAGTGAATTTAAAATTAAAAATTTCAGAGGTTTCTTTTTCTAATAACAATTCTGGATTGTCATTGCCGTAAATAATACAATTGGTAAAATTTGCAGACTCTAAAGGGTTTGTAAATACGTTGTTATCGGCATCTACAATAAAATTATTGAGCAGGAGGGCAGGGAATTGTCTAAAACTATTGGTCCAGTAGTTGGTGATTGTGGAGTGTGTAAAGTTATAATTTCCACCATAGGTGCCCGCAAATGACGAAACACCACTGTTATTAAGGACTATATTTTCTGCACTAATAGAAGTTGCTCTTCCTAGAATACCAAAATTACTAGAGTTATAAATCTGTGAATTTGTAATCACGAGTTTTGTAGGGTCGTCCTGATTGCCATCACTTAAAATACCCACCGTTCCATTTTTGATCGTCGCATGATTGATGCTGTTGTAGGTACTCCCACTTAACAACCAAATGGTTTCCCATTGTCCTGGAATGTCTTCGTACAGAGGCTCCAAGCGATCGCCTTGAAAAATGACTTCATTTTCTAAAAGTTCGGCGTCTAAACTCGGTAATCCATTTACATGTAAGGAGGCATTAGTGGTAATTAGTAGCCCCGAATTGGCGTGAAAGTGTACGCGAGCACCAGGACTAATAGTAAGTGTTTTTCCGTTTTCTACAGCTGCATAGCCATAAATAACATACGGTTTTTCATTTGTAAAGGTTAACTCGGAATCTTCTAAAAACCGCCCCTGTACATTGGTTTCATCTTCGATTCCATCGCCATCCACATCAAACTTTAAGGTTTCAACAACGCCCACGGCATCTTTATTAGGGTAAATAAATACGGCATCTTTTACCAAGGTTACCAATTCTACCTTTTGAATGTTAGATCCACTCCCAAATTCAATCGCATCGGTATATAAAAATTGTGTTTCATCGGCAACCAAAGGATCAATATCTACAGTGGTTTCAATAAACACATACATACTGTCTTTGGCCAACAATTCGACATTTTCAAATTCTTTACCCAACAACGTTCCAGAGCCTGTCATGCCATCTACAGTCAAACGGTAATTTGAGCTTTGCCCTTCACTTAATTTTAAACTAGGAATGCGTATATCTGTATCACTTGAGTTATATACTTTTAAGGTGTAAGTGCTCGAACCTATTTTTGAAAAAACAGTGTCCAAATAAACGGTGTCTTTTGAAAAGGTGAGTGTACCTGTGCTTGGAATAAATTCAAAATCTTGACGACAAGAACTCCAAAAAATGAGCATCAAAAAACTTATTATTAAATAGAAGGAACGAATCATGTGATGTACTGTTTTGGTAAAAATATAACTTTTCGAGCTAATAAATATTGTGGATATTCATTTTATTATTGAAACACATTTACGATCTCGGGCGTAATTCGTTTCGGTTTTTTGCTATTGCCATCTAATAAACACCAATTGGTTTCAGATTTAACAATTAATTTTTCTGTGTCCTTATGATACATTTCGACGATTCGGGTCGAGGTAACGCCTTCGGTGCGTGTCACATAGGTTTTTAGATGAATTTCATCATGGAGTACGGCTGAAGATTTATACTCGATATGATGACTTAATAAGACCCATATATTTTCTTTTTGTTGGAGTGGGGTGGTGGCTGAAATCCAATGGTCCTTTGCAAGATCTTGAATCCACTGCACATAACGCACATTATTCACATGTAATAACTCGTCTAAATCATCGTTGACAACCGTTCGAAAGGCTTCAAAAACCATCCTTAATTTTTAATGATTTTCACTTCAAATAATTTATCCCAGCGTTTGCCGGTCACAAATAATGTTTTTGTTTTTGGGTTGTAAGCGATCCCATTGAGAACATCCAATCCTTTGTGTTTGGTGACTTTCGTTTTTAATTTTTTAAAATCAATGACCGCTTCGATTGCTCCATTTTGGGGGTTGATAATCGCAACACCATTTTTTTGGAAACGATTCGCATAAATTTTTCCATCCACCCATTCTAATTCATTAAGATTTGTCAATTTTCCTTTATTGGTATAGGCTTGAATAGACCCTTCTTCGGAAAGCGTTTGAGGGTTGAGAATCCAAATGTAAGCGGTTCCATCAGATTTATAAAATTTTTCACCATCATTACACAAGCCCCAACCTTCTTTACTTTGTCCATAATTAAAGGTTTCAATTTGTTCAAAACGGTTCACTTCATAGACCAATCCACGACCTTCTTTCCAAGTTAATTGATAAATTTTATCATTTAAAACCGAGAGTCCTTCTCCAAAATAGGCTTTGCTTAAATCAATATTATCAAGAATTTTACCAGTCTTATAATCGATTTTTCTAAGTTTAGATTCGCCATATTGACCCGTACTTTCATATAAATTTCCTTTATAAAATTCCAGTCCTTGCGTGTAAGAGGTGATATCGTGAGGGTACGTATTTACAATCTCATAGGTATATAATTTTGGAGCCGTCGCACTCACAATAATTACTTTTTTTAAGGCGATTTCAAATTTAGAATCATAAAACACTTTGGCCTTGATTATTTTTTCACCCAAAGTCTTGGATGCTAAAGCCACGGAAGTCTCGATTTTCGAATTATCTAAGGTCAATTGAACGGAGTCAATTTTGTAGTTTTTAGGGTTGATCAATTCAACGCTAAGTGTGTTTGCGTTCGAAATAACGTTGGTATCGCTGTTTATTTGGATCGAAAAGTTAGAGGATTTAGAGCCTGCGTTGTTACCACAAGCGGTCAATAAAAGACCAAACCCAATGAAGGTCAATATTTTTATGGGATGCATAGAGTTATATTAATTTTCAGCAATTTATTTATTTATATTCAGTAAAAAAAATCATTGTGAAAATATTAAAACTTTGTATATTTGCACTGGCAAGTCCTACACAACTAGCTCCTGTTGAATCCTCCAGGGCGGGAACGCAGCAAAGGTAAATGGTTGTAGCAGTGTGATGTAGGTAGCTTGCCATTTTTTGTACCCTTTAGTTTCCTCAATTCTTTTTATCTTTAGCACTTATTATAAAAGCAATACATGTCAAAAGTAGTTTTAATTACAGGGGGTTCATCAGGTATTGGAAAATCTGTAGGTGAGTACCTAACAGATAATGGATACATCGTTTATGGCACAAGTCGATCGCCAGAAAAATGTACGGACTCTAAGTTTCCACTATTAAAATTAGACGTCACTCAATCCGCTTCAATTGCAAGTTGTGTTTTGGAACTAATTTCTAAAACTAATCAAATTGATATTTTGATTAATAATGCTGGTGTTGGAATTACGGGCCCTTTGGAAGAGATTCCAACCGAAGAGATGAAAGCGTAATTTTGAAACCAATTTATTTGGGCCTATTCATATGATTAATGCCGTGTTGCCGTATATGCGGACTCAACAATCGGGGTTAATTCTAAATATTACTTCTATTGCTGGTTATATGGGATTGCCTTTTAGAGGCATTTATAGCGCTAGTAAAGGGGCATTGGAACTGATTACCGAATCGTATCGAATGGAACTCAAAGCATTTAATATCAAGCTCAGTAATATTGCGCCTGGTGATTTTGCAACCAATATTGCAGCTGGCCGTTATCATGCGCCATTACTCAAAGATTCTCCTTACAAAGAACCTTATGGAACCACTTTAAATTTAATGGATTCGCATGTAGATTCTGGGGAAGACCCCTTATTGTTGGCAAAAATGATTCATCAAATCATCACCTCTAAAAATCCGAAAATTCATTATAAAGTTGGAGCTTTTTTACAAAAATTCTCCATCGTATTAAAACGAATCCTTCCTGATTTATGGTACGAAGCTCTTTTGTGTCGTTTTTATAAACTTTAATTCGCTATTTATTTATGGGGATTAGCTTTGTCTAAACGATAGAATACTCTAATTTTGTAACATTAATTAAATCAAAATAAAATAGTATGAAATTTTTTATTGACACGGCAAATTTAACTCAAATAAAAGAAGCACAAGACCTTGGGGTTCTTGATGGTGTGACTACCAATCCATCCTTAATGGCTAAAGAAGGCATTACAGGTTCAGATAACATTTTGAATCATTACAAAGCCATTTGTGCTATTGTTGAAGGCGATGTGTCTGCCGAAGTTATTTCTACAGATTTTGAGGGCATGGTAAAAGAAGGGGAAGCTCTTGCAGCTTTACATCCACAAATTGTAGTGAAACTTCCTATGATCAAAGATGGTGTAAAAGCCTGTAAATATTTTAGTGACAAAGGGATTAGAACCAATGTGACTTTAGTGTTTTCCCCGGACAAGCCTTATTAGCTGCCAAAGCGGGTGCCACTTATGTGTCTCCATTTATTGGTCGTTTGGATGATATTTCAACCGATGGTTTAAACCTAATTGCCGAAATTCGTTTGATCTATGACAATTATGGATTTGCAACCGAAATTCTAGCGGCGTCTGTGCGTCACACCATGCATGTGATTGACTGTGCGAAGTTAGGTGCCGATGTCATGACTGGCCCTTTAAGTTCTATTGAAGGTTTATTGCGCCACCCATTAACGGACAGTGGTTTAGCTAAATTTTTGGAAGATTATAAAAAAGGAAATTAAGACCTACATTTCAAACATAAAATATATAGCTGAAGGAAACTTCAGCTATTTTTTTATTTATATTTTTGAAGCGTTTTATTAAAGGTAGGATCAAATAAATCGGCGGTAACATTTAAAATCAATCCCTCACGATCTACAATCAAAACCTTTTTGATATAGTTGATTGCTAACCTCTTTTTAGCATAGGACGGATCTGAAAATCGATACTCGTTTTCAATTTTAAACTGATTTCCAAAAATCATATTGCGCCATACATTGGTGTGCATCGAGTTAATATTAATCGCGATAAAATCAATATCAGGAAAATTTTCTTGTAGGGATTTGACCTTAATATGACTGTTTTCAAAATGATATCGACTCGCATTATCCCAAAAATAAATAACGGATGTTTTTTTAAAAATAGTATTAATATTTAAAGTTTCATTTTTATGATTCACCACTTCAATGGGTGGTAATGGGTAACCCGCTTGAAGTCCCTGCGCATGTTTAAATAAATTTTTAATGTATATTTTATCTTTTTCAATAGTGCTTTTTTCTAAGAACGATTGATATAAAATATAACTCTGATCGATGTATTTAGAATTCGAAATGAAGTTACGCGTTGTATATTTCAATAAATTATTTTTAATCATGGTATTGGTCACCAAACTATCGATAAGTTCCAACTTTCGCATGGTATAATCTAGTGAATTATTCTCTAATGTAAATTCTGCATTTGCACTTATTAATTGATCGAGTGCTAAGTTATTTATATGGGGAAATAAAAAATTATAATAGGAATAAAAATCTTTCAGATCGATGTCATTATAAACAATCTCTTTTCGGAACTCATAAAAAATAGGGGGTAGTTTTTTAAAATCATTCAGATTATTTTTCCCATAATGGTGAAACGGGTAGAGTTCTTTTTTAGTGAAATAGTTATAATTAATACTTGCTTGGGCTATTTTTTTGAAAAGTTCTGAGTTAGGGTTTTCCTTGAGAAACTTCTGTAATTCTTTAGTGTTTTTGGTGATTAAACCTTCGATGGTAAAATGGAAATCAAAGGGTGATTTTTTATAAAACACATTGGTTTGACTGCTTTCGTTTTCGAGCTTGAGCAATAAGTTGATAAGGAAATTATTCTTTTTCGCACCAATCCCATTATACACAATCGATTCGTCAAAATCATGCGTATTAATATGCATCATGATACTATCGTTGGCTTCGAGTAATATAGATTGATGTTTTCCGCCATGCACAAATGAATGAATTCCAGGTTTAAAAGTAGTGAAATGGTGTGAAAATCGATTTTCAGCATTCAGATAGAGCGTATCGATATTGTTTTGAGTATCATACAAAACCACATAATTATTACTAGGGTTGATGATGTCACCCCCAAAAAAAACAGCCTTATTTGCTCTGTGACTGGGTTGACAGCTACAGAGGACTAAAAGCCCGCAAAGAAGTAATATTGGTTTCATTTGTATTAATATCTGGCGAATAATATGTTATGTGTTTCAAAAGTAAGTTTATAAACGATTATTCCTTGTTAAGGCGTTGTTAAATTACGAGGCTGTTTAATTTGGTGAGTGGTTTGATTTATTTACTTTTGCAAAAATTATTTTAAGCATGTTATCAGTTTCAAACTTATCAGTACAATTCGGAAAACGTATTCTTTTTGATGAAGTCAACACGTCATTTAATACCGGAAATTGCTATGGAATTATTGGTGCCAATGGTGCTGGTAAATCGACCTTTCTAAAAATCATCGCTGGCGTGCAAGAACCAACCTCTGGCCATGTACATTTAGAGCCTGGAAAACGCATGTCGGTACTAGAGCAAAACCATAACCTGTACGACGAGCATACCGTTTTGGAAACAGTGATAATAGGTAACAAACCTCTGTTTAAAATTAAGTCAGAAATTGACGCGTTGTACAATGATTATTCAGACGCAAATGCCGATCGAATAGGAGAACTTCAGGTGCAATTTGAAGAAATGAACGGGTGGAATGCCGATAGTGATGCCGCTTCAATGCTTTCTAATTTAGGCATTAAAGAGGAACATCATTACACCTTGATGAAAGATATGGATGGTAAACAAAAGGTACGGGTTTTATTGGCGCAAGCTTTATTTGGATCGCCCGATGTGCTAATTATGGATGAGCCTACCAATGATTTGGATTATGAAACCATTTCATGGTTAGAACAGTTCTTAGCCAATTATGACAACTGTGTGATTGTTGTATCGCACGACCGTCACTTTTTAGATTCGGTGTGTACGCACATTTCTGATATCGATTTTAACAAAATAAATCACTTTTCTGGAAACTACACCTTTTGGTACGAATCTTCTCAGTTGGCAGCCAAACAACGTGCTCAACTCAACAAAAAATCAGAAGATAAAAAGAAAGAATTAGAAGAATTTATCCGCCGTTTTTCGGCCAATATGGCAAAATCCAAACAAGCCACCAGTCGTAAAAAAATGATTGACAAATTGGATGTTTCTGAAATAAGACCTTCAAGTAGACGCTATCCGGCCATTATCTTTGAACGAGAACGGGAGGCTGGCGATCAGATTCTGAATGTCGAAAAATTAGCCTTTGAATTGGAAGGGGAGACCCTTTTTGATAAAATCGACTTTAACTTAAATAAAGGAGATAAAGTGTTGGTATATTCAAAGGATTCTAGAGCCACTTCGGCATTTTATGAGATCGTTAATGGAAATTTGGACGCTAAAAATGGAACGTTTCTTTGGGGCGTGACCACCACGCAATCGTATTTGCCGTTGGATAACAGCAGTTTTTTTAAGCAAGCGATGAATTTAGTCGATTGGTTACGTCAATGGGCAAAAACAGAAGAAGAACGAGAAGAAGTGCACATTCGTGGCTTTTTGGGGAAAATGATATTTAGTGGCGAAGAAGCACTCAAACAATCCAATGTATTATCGGGTGGTGAAAAAGTGCGTTGCATGCTCTCACGCATGATGATGATGCGTGCCAACGTCCTTATGCTAGATGAACCGACGAACCACTTGGATTTGGAAAGTATCACGGCGTTTAATAACTCCTTAAAAAACTTTAAAGGCACCGTATTGTTTACTACTCACGATCATGAGTTTTCGCAAACGTTGGCCAACCGCGTCATTGAACTAACTCCCAAGGGTGTCATTGATCGTTACACGACTTTTGATGAGTATATGCAAGACCCTAAGATTAAGGAGCTGCGAGCAAAGATGTATGCCTAAACAATAACGTTTTTAGCGATGACTATCCATACGGCGAATTGTCTCTCGACTTTGAGCTTATATTTTGTATTGTTTTTCGTTCTAAATTCATTGTTTCCACTATTTAGTTTCATAGATATCATTTTTATGTCCTGTTAGTTTAGAATCTTTGCATAGCGGATGTAACTCTAATTGCATTCATATTCCTATGAGAGAGGACATACCAAAATGCCCCCTAATTACAAGGGTCTTTTTGGAGCTATGTAAATTATTTAAAAAATAATATGAATGTAGATTTTGAATGAAAAGTCAAAATCAAAATTTGATTGAAGTCACACTTTTATGACTTATTTTTTTATTAGAATTTGTTTCAAGGCATCTTTTACATCTGTAACGGGATACTTACAGACGTTGTTTTGACAGACATAAATTGTTGTTTGACCCTTGACCAGTTTATTTTGTAGCAATGCCAAATTACCTTCTTTTTTTCCGCCTGATAAAAAAACGTTAGGAGTAAAGTGGGAATTAAATTCTTTTCGTTTGGCTTCAATATCATCACCTAAAATAGCAACCGAGTAGGGGGGACTTACCATCCAGCTCATTAAGACATCCCAATTGGAATAATACGGACCGCCTTTTAAGGCGTTTTCTTTTACATTACTGAGCATCTGTTTGGAGAGTTCAACATAATTTGTATCGTAATAATACTGCCCTAAGACAAATAAGTTTTTGGCTATTTGAGAATTTGAGGCCGGCATGACATTGTCCGAAATTTCCATTTTTCTGGCAATCAATTTTGGATCCAGATCCGAGGTGTAATAAAACATCCCACGCGACTCGTTATAAAAATGTACAATCGCATAATCCGTTAATTGTTTGGCAGTTTCTAACCATGATTCATCAAAGGTGTTCTGATACAAGGCGATAAATGCTTCGATCGTAAAAGCATAATCATCTAAAAAAGCATTGATCGATTTTTTACCATCTTTATAACTTCTAGATAATCGATGATCAGATGCTTTTACTTTTGTGATGATAAACTTCGCGTTTTTTAGTGCGCTTTCTAAATATTTTTTATCGTCAAAAACAGCATAGGCATCCACATACGATTTTAGCATGAGCGCATTCCAGGAGGTAATGATTTTATCATCCAAGGCGGGTCTGATTCGTTTTTCTCGTTCTCTTAAAAGAATCTTCTTAGATTTTTTGATGGTCGTTTGTAGCGCAGTTTCCGAACGATTATAGCGGGCTGCAAACGCAGTATCGGAATCTGATTTAAATAATATATTGATGCCGTTTTCCCAATTTCCCGATTCCTCAACATTGTAATAGTCCAGGATTAAATCGGCATCAGCCACCAAAAGTTGTTGTAATTCTTGATAAGACCAGACATAGTATTTCCCTTCTTCTCCTTCGCTATCAGCATCTAAGGAGGCATAGAAACCACCTTCTTTAGACGTTAATTCACGTTCTATAAACTCTAAAGTTTCACGGACAATGGTTTTATAATAGGGTTTTTTTGTTTGTTGATAAGCAGCAGCATACAAGCTGACGAGTTGAGAATTATCATACAGCATTTTTTCGAAATGGGGAACTTTCCATTGGTCATCGGTTGAATAGCGCGAAAATCCGCCACCAATTTGGTCGTAAATTCCCCCATTGGCCATTTTATCTAATGTTAAGGTAACGGCTTTTATGGCTTCTGGATTTGGATTTAAAAAATTATAGAGGAGTAAAAACTGATATCCAACGGGCAATGGAAATTTTGGAGCCCCAATGTATCCGCCTTCAGTTACATCTATACTTGGTTTCCAGTTTTTAAAAACAAGATCTAAATCCAACATTGAAACCGTTTTAATTTCAGAACTTAAAAAAGTAAGTTCGTTTGCCTGAATACCGTCAGTAAGTTGCTTGGCTTGTTGTTCTGTTTTTTCGGGATTGGCTTTTACAAATTCCGATATTTTAGTCAACAAATCTAGCCATTGATTTTTCCTGAAATAGGTTCCGCCATACAAAGGGCGACCATCGGGTAGGGCAATACAATTTAAAGGCCAGCCACCACTACCAGTAATCAGTTGAATGGCATCCATGTATATTTGGTCAATATCGGGACGTTCCTCTCTATCGACTTTAATTGAAATAAAATGGTCGTTCATAAATTTGGCAACTTCTTCATCTTCAAAACTTTCATGTTCCATCACATGACACCAATGACAGGCCGCATACCCAATGCTAACAATGATTAATTTGTTTTCTTTTGTTGCTTTATCTAAAGCTTCTTGCCCCCAAGGATACCAGTTAACAGGATTGTGTGCATGTTGCAACAAATAGGGGCTGGTCTCATTTATAAGTTGATTTGTATGTGGATGTGTACTCGTGTTTTTATTCATTTTTTGGTGTTGTCTACATGAAACAAAAGCTATCAAACTAACAAGTAAAAAATAGTTATTTAGTTTCATAAGACATTATAGTTCATTCATAATAGGCGAAGAAAATACTGGGGCGTTGCTTCGGGATAAATATAACAAAAAAAGCATCCAATTAAGGATGCTTTTTTTGTTATATTTATTTATATTATTTCTGTTAGCTATTCAACATTACTGGCATGACTAGCATCGTAACCGTTTCACCTGCATCCAAGCCATCAATAGGGGTTAAGATACCTGCACGGTTTGGCATACTCATTTCTAGTTGCACATCATCGGCATTTAAATTGCTTAGCATTTCCGATAAGAATCGGGAGTTAAATCCAATTTGCATATCATCTCCTTGGTAATCACATGTTAAGCGTTCTTCTGCTTTGTTACTGTAATCGATATCTTCTGCAGAAATATTTAATTCGGCACCCGCAATTTTTAAACGAATTTGATGGGTGGTTTTATTTGAAAATATAGAAACTCGTCGTACCGAGTTTAAAAATTGGTTACGTCCAATCGTTAAGTGATTTGGGTTTTCTTTTGGAATTACCGCTTCATAGTTTGGGTATTTCCCATCGATCAATCGACAGATTAATATCGAATTTTCAAACGAAAATTTAGCGTTAGAATCGTTATACTCAATAGTGACATCATCATCACTCCCAAGTAAAATTCCTTTTAATAAATTTAATGGTTTTTTAGGCATGATAAATTCTGCCGTTTCATTGGCAGTCACATCGGTACGAGAATATTTTACCAATTTATGAGCATCCGTTGCAACAAAGGTTAAACTTTCTGTTGAAAACTGAAAAAACACACCACTCATCACCGGTCGTAAATCATCGTTACCCGCTGCAAAAATAGTTTTAGAAATAGCTGTCGCTAAAATATCGGCACTCAGTACAGTGGTGCTTGGACTGTCTAATGAAATGGCTTTAGGAAATTCATCGGCACTGGCATACGCCAATGCATATTTTCCATGATTAGAGCTAATTTCAATCGTGTTATTTTCCTCAATCACAAATGTTAGTGGTTGCTCTGGAAAGGTTTTAAGCGTTTCTAACAAGAGTTTAGCTGGAATTGCAACACTGCCTTCGCTATCACTTTCAACTTCCAAGGTCGTTGCCATAGTCGTTTCTAGGTCACTTGCAGAGACAGTTAGTTTTGAATGCTCTAATTCAAACAAGAAATTATCTAAGATAGGCAGGGTATTAGAATTGTTAATCACGCCCCCTAGGACTTGAAGTTGTTTTAGTAAATACGTACTGGAAACTATAAATTTCATCTGTGATGTATGTTATAAATTTAATAAAATGGGTTCTTACAAATATATCTTTTTGAGGTTAATTATTAAAAGAAACTTATTAACATTAAAATGCTCATTTTTTGACACGAATGGACTTCATATTTTGAACTTAATCTTTAAAGAAATTTACAGAAATTGTATCCATCATATTTAGTCCCAATAGAGTAGAAGCACTCCCAACAGTTGCTAAATTACTCCGATACACCGCAATCTCAAGATAGCCAGATGAATTAAATACCACCAATCCTTGTCCTTCGTTATGACGGGAATCAAACGGAATGTTAAAATCTACAATATCACTATAATGGTTAAAAATGCGTTTAAATTTGTGGTTTCGTGCCGAAATTTCAAAACGCCGACCTTTTTGAACCGTTTCAAAAAAGCGTTTTTTGATATTGGTGATCACATTTCCGTAATGATCAATATAAATGATATTACCCACTAATTGATTGGTATCATCCTTTAAAATAGGGGCAATATTTTTAATGGGTTTGATTTCGCTGATAACCTTTCCAATGATTTCCAAAGTTCCACCACGAGCAATGTGTGCAGCAACTTTTACAAACACATCCAACACAGGGAAACTGGTAGAAATTTTATCGTGAATATTTATTTCTACAATTTTTTGAGGATTGATTTCTGAACAAATCATACTCATAATCCCATTATTAGCACAAATAAAATAATGATCGTTTAACTGAATCGCAATGTGTTTATTTTCTGCACTTAGTTCCGAATCAACTCCAATAATATGGATGCTACCAACAGGAAAACTACTAAAAGCATTTTGAATCACAAATGCAGCTTCTAAAATACTAAACGGCGAAATGTTATGGGATACATCAACCACTTTAGCATCTGGAATTTCAGAAAGCAAAGCCCCTTTTACAGCGCCTGTAAAATGATCTTTTGTCCCAAAATCGGTCGTTAATGTGATGATGGCCATTGGCGCAACGTATTGAATTGTTTAAAAATATAATTGTAAAACTTGATCATTTAAGATATACAAATTTACATATTTTTTTGTTTTAAAATTTTATTAACAGTCCTAAATATTATACTAAATTGTCACTACTTTTATAACTTCGTACAGAATCACAAATCAACTTAAAAAGCACACCCTTTGAATGAACTAATTATTGAATTAACAGATATTACCCCAAAAGAATTTTTTGGGACACAAAATAAAAATATAACCCTTATTAAAACCTATTTTCCAAAATTAAAAATAGTAGCACGAGGCACTAAAATCACGGCGTATGGAGATGATGATATGCTCGTAGAATTTGATAAACGCTTAAAAATGTTATTAAATCATTTCGAAAAATACAATACATTGGATGATAATATGATTGAACGTGTCCTCACAAGTAAGTCTAAAAAGGATTACGAAACGTCCAAAACAAGTGGCGATGTCATCGTACATGGGGTGAATGGCCGGTTGATAAAAGCACAAACTGCCAACCAACGTAAACTCGTGGATAGTGTTCGAGAAAACGATATGGTGTTTGCCATTGGGCCTGCAGGAACCGGTAAAACTTACACAGGTGTTGCACTCGCAGTGAGAGCTCTTAAAAACAAAGAAGTCAAACGAATAATTTTGACCCGACCAGCCGTAGAAGCAGGTGAGAACCTCGGCTTTTTACCAGGCGATTTAAAAGAAAAACTAGACCCTTACATGCAACCTTTATATGATGCATTAAGAGATATGATTCCACCTGAAAAATTAGATAGTTATATCGAAAATGGTACGATTCAAATTGCACCTTTAGCATTTATGAGAGGTCGAACCTTAGACCATGCCTTTGTTATTTTAGATGAAGGTCAGAACACGACACATGCTCAAATGAAAAATGTTTTTTAACGCGAATGGGGAAAGATGCTAAGTTTCTCTTAACGGGAGATCCGGGTCAAATTGATTTACCACGACGCACGATTTCAGGTTTAAAAGAAGCCCTTCTAATATTAAAAGATATAGAAGGCGTTGGCATGATTTTCTTAGACGACAAAGATGTAATTCGTCATAAATTGGTCAAAAAAGTAATTGAAGCTTATAAACACATTGAAAACAGAGACTAAATAAATAACATGAGTCATACCATTACCGATACCAATTTTAAGTTCCCAAATCAAACCAATCTTTACAAAGGGAAAGTTAGAGAAGTCTACTCAATAAATAACGATTTGTTAGTGATGGTGGCTACAGATCGCTTGTCGGCATTTGATGTGGTCATGCCAAAAGGCATCCCGTACAAAGGGCAAATTTTGAATCAAATCGCCACCAAAATGATGGCTGCTACCGCCGATATTGTCCCCAATTGGTTGGTTGCTACGCCCGATCCCAATGTGGCTGTTGGTCATTTATGTGAGCCGTACAAGGTTGAAATGGTCATACGCGGCTATATGTCGGGTCATGCGGCTCGTGAATATGCATCTGGAAAACGAGTCCTTTGTGGCGTCCCAATGCCCGAAGGTTTAAAAGAAAACGATGCGTTTCCAACCCCAATCATCACACCAGCAACAAAAGCAGAAATGGGCGACCATGATGAAGATATTTCTAGAGCAGACATCCTAAGTCGAGGGATTGTTTCAGAAGCTGAGTATCTGGTTTTAGAAGATTATACGCGAAAATTATTTCAAAGAGGATCAGAAATAGCAGCTTCTAGAGGATTAATCTTAGTAGATACCAAATATGAATTCGGAAAAACCAAATCTGGAAAAATTGTTTTGATTGATGAAATTCATACACCAGACTCCCTCACGGTATTTTTATGCGGATGGCTATCAAGCGCGTCAAGCTAATAATGAGCCTCAAAAACAGCTTTCCAAGGAGTTTGTTCGTCAATGGTTAATCAGCAATGATTTTCAAGGTCTGGAGGGGCAAACAGCCCCCACGATGGATGATGATTACATTACAACCGTAAGCGAACGCTACATAGAATTGTATGAAAACATTATAGGGGAAACTTTTGTAAAAGCCGATGTAACAGAGATTCAGTCCCGAATTGAAACGAACGTCCTTACTTATTTAAAGTCTTTATAAGCGTTTTTAATTTATAAGCTTTCTGTCTGAAAA
>CALSOZ010000014.1 GCA_943788095.1 uncultured Flavobacteriaceae bacterium
GGTGAATTTTAGTTTAGAAACGAATTCATAAAAAAATCTGAAACTATTTCCCAATACAAAAGTTAGCAAAAATATTGCCTAACAAATCGTCAGACGTGATTTCTCCGGTAATTTCCCCAAAATGATATAGGGCCTGGCGAATGTCAATCGCTAATAGATCGCCCGAAAGTTTGGCGTCCATCCCCTGTTGCACTTTTTGAACATCCGACAATGCTTTCAAAAGCGAATCGTAATGTCGAGAGTTGGTAATAATCGTATCGTTGTTACGCAAAGCACCTGTATTTACAAATTCCAGCAACTTTGTTTTTAAACTATCGATACCTAACCCGCTTTTTGCTGAAGTAAAAAGGGTGTGTGGATAAACAAAAGACGTTTCAATAAACGATTGATCCGCCTGATCCATTTTATTAGCCACTACAATCAACTGTTTATCGGGGTATTGTTCTTGTATTTTCCGAATGTCTGTATTAAAAATCTGGATGGTTTCTGTTGTTACTTTAGACGCATCTATCAAATATAAAACCACTTGTGACTGTGTGATTTTTTCAAATGTTTTTTTAATCCCAATACTTTCAATGGTATCATCGGTTGTTCGAATGCCCGCAGTATCTATAAATCGGAATTTGATCCCTTCAATGGTAATTTCATCTTCAATCGCATCACGTGTGGTCCCCGCAATATCACTTACAATGGCTTTATCTTCGTTTAAAAGTGCATTTAACAGCGTGGATTTCCCTACATTGGGCGCACCAATAATGGAAATAGGAATCCCATTTTTGATCACATTTCCTGTTGAAAATGAATCGATCAAATGTTTTAAAACCTTAATAATTCGCGCCAATAAATCTTCAAATTGTTTTCGATCTGCAAACTCTACATCTTCTTCAGAAAAGTCGAGTTCTAATTCGATCAAGGAAGCAAAGTTCAGCAATTCATCTCGAAGGACTTTGATCTCGTTGCTAAAGCCACCTCGCATCTGTTGCATAGCAATTTGGTGAGACGCTTTGTTATCACTGGCAATCAGATCTGCTACAGCTTCGGCTTGACTTAAATCGAGTTTTGCATTGAGAAATGCTCGAAGGGTAAATTCACCTGGATTCGCAATACGTGCACCGTTGCGCACAAATAATTGAATGATTTCTTGTTGTATATAAGAACTCCCATGACAGGAAATTTCAACGATATTTTCGCCTGTATAGGACTGTGGGTTTTTAAAAACAGAGACTAGAACTTCATCCAAAATTGTAGACCCTTCAATGATGTGTCCTAAATGGATGGTATGTGTTTTTTGAGATGCTAATTTCTTAACATGAATCGATTTAAAAAACGCATCTACCATAACAATTGCTTCGGGTCCTGAAAGTCGTATAACCGCAATGGCACCCGCACCCGAAGGTGTGGCCAAAGCTATAATGGTATCGTTTTGATGCACAGATTTTGTTTTTTACAAAAGTATTAATATTACTTCAAATGAGATAAGTAAAAATTTTAATTTATTTTTGTGGAAATTTAAAATTGACTCAAATGAAAACGAAGTTCTTTTCCGTGATTATATTGGCCGTATTGTTTACATGTAAACCTTCATCAACGCTGTTGGAGAATGAATATGAAATAACCGTCAATACGGAAGGTGTTTACAATGGATTAAGAGCCTATTTAAAAACGACCGAAGCTGGAAGCAGAGCGGTCACTATTGATACTTCTATTGTCATGAATGGAACCTTTAAAATGAAAGGAACTTCTGATGGATCTCAAATGAGAGCCCTCACAATTGATGGTGTTTTGGGAAAATTAGTTTTTATTTTAGAGCCCGGTGAAATCTTTATCGAAGCCTATAAAGACAGTCTTGGGGCTTCTAAAGTTTCAGGAACGTATAATAATACCGTTTTTGAAGCATTTAAAACTCAAAACCGCATAATCTCAGATGAAATTGGTGGAATCCGTAAAAAATACTTGGAATCTAGTAACGATCCTGAGTTGCAAAAAGCACTCCGAAAACGTGGCGATTCGCTTAGAAAAGTAAATAAAAACTTTGGTGTTGAATTTGCACTTGCGTATCCCGATTCTGATTTCTCCCTGCTTTTGTTAGAAAACATGACAGCCAGAAGTGGTTTTGATGTCGAGTTAATTTCTGATGCATTTGAAAACTTAGATGAAACGATGGTTAGTAAAAATGCTTCTAACATTTTGATTGCAAATAAAATAAAAACTAAAATTGAAGCGGCCTTAAATGTTCCATTAAAAATAGGAGATTTAGCGCCCGATTTCACGGCTCCAACTCCCGAAGGTCAACAGATCACGATGAGTAAAATTAAAGGAAAGGTTACTATTATCGATTTTTGGGCCTCTTGGTGCAAACCTTGCCGTATTGAAAATCCTAATTTGGTGAATGTCTATAATAAGTATCATGACAAAGGACTCGAAATTATCAGTGTTGCATTAGACAGAGAAAATAAGAAAGACCTTTGGACTCAAGCCATTCAACAAGACCAATTGAATTGGTACAACGTTTCAAATCTTAAGTTTTGGAATGATCCTATTGCAAAAGCTTACAATGTAAATTCTATTCCTGCAACCTTTATTATCAATGAAAAAGGCATCATTATAGCCGACCGTTTAAGAGGTGCTGAGTTGGAAACCAAAATAGAAAAATTGCTCAACTAAAAATTTAGCAAACTTGAGGGAAGTCTATCGAACCGCTCAAAAATTTCAATTTGTGTTGTTTCTTTAAAAATTTGTATCATTACGAAGTCTATGAAAGCAGCCACCGTTGTACAACTTAAAAAAGAATTAGAAACCTTAGATCCCGAGCATTTAAAGACACTCTGTCTGCGATTGGCACGTTTTAAGTTAGAAAACAAGGAACTACTCACCTATTTACTTTTTGAATCAGAGGATGAAGCTTTTTACATCGAAGGCATCAAAGAAGATGCCGATTTATTATTTGAGGACATCAACACCAAAAGTTATTTTTACATAAAAAAAAGTGTACGTAAAATTCTTCGGATGCTTAAAAAACATGCGCGTTACTCAAACAATAAAGAAACCGAGGTTGAACTCCTCCTCTACTATTGTTACAAACTCAAAACGTTTTCACCCTCAATAAAAAACAATGTCACGCTCACAAATATATATTTGAAACAGCTTGAAACCATTGAGAAAAAAATCATAAAATTACACGAAGATTTACAGTATGATTTTCGTGAACGACTCAAAGATATTACAGATTAATTTTTAAAAACAACACATGAAAATTTTAGGCATAGACATCGGCGGAACGGGCATCAAAGGCGCTATTGTAGACACCAAAACTGGGGAACTTCTAAGCGAAAGACTGCGAGTCCCAACTCCGAAACCTGCTACTCCAGAAAATGTCGCTAACGAACTAAAAACCCTTATTGACTCTTTTGAATGGAAAGGGGCTGTCGGAGTTTCATTCCCCACAATTATTAAAAATGGTAAAGCCATGTTATATGGTAATCTCGATAAATCATGGCAATACACACAAGTAGACGCGTTGTTTAAATCCAAAACCGGTAATGACTTTTATGTCGTTAATGATGCCGATGCGGCCGCTATGGGCGTTATGGAGTTTGGAGTTGGCAAAAACCAAATGGGTTTGGTGATTACAATTACCTTAGGAACCGGTATAGGATCTGGCGTGTTTTTCAATGGTCAATTATTATCTAATTTTGAGTTGGGTCGTATGTATGGAAAAAAAGGCGATATTATGGAAGCCTTTGCAGCCGATTCAGCAAGAAAACGCGAAGAATGGAGTTTCAAAGCTTGGGCTAAACGCGTAAATTTCTTTTTAAATCATGTAGAACAAACTTTTAACCCCGATTTGATTATAATTGGCGGTGGTGTGAGTAAAAAAATGGAGAAATTCGAAAAATATCTTGACATAAAAACACCCATAAAAGCAGCAGAGTTAAAAAATAATGCGGGGATTATTGGCGCAGGAATTTTTGCGCGAAAATCTATTTCAAATTAAATTATAGTATATTATTAAATAATTTTTTTTATATTATAGTAGCAAACCCCAAATTGCTATACATATGAACACACCTGCTTGATGGATTGATTCGTTTCAAGTCCGACCTAGAAAATATCCAAATTAAACGAATGACAGTCAATGAGATTATAATAACTCAAGACGTTCCTTCAGTTTTATATCAAATCCCTTTTGAGTTAACAATTGCTCCTAACAGAAATTGGAAAGAAGTTTTGATAGATACTTGGCATTCTTTAATTCAACAAAAAGAACCGTTTTCAAACACCGTCATATGGGTGTTTAACAATCGTATCTTAGTGAATAAAGTTCCTTCTCAACTCGTTAATAACAATTAGAAAACATTGATTACAAATGCAGTAAGCATAACAAACGAACTGATGAAACTGAGCTCTAAACGTGCTATTTAAGAATATTAAAAATCAACTCATTATAGAGGTCTCTTGGACTTAAATTGGCGCCTACCCCTTTACTTTTTGTGTCATAAGTTCGGAGTGTATTCAAAACTCCACTGATTCGTTTCATAGGGAAATTGCGCGATACTGCAATATATTCATTCACAAAATATGGATTGACGCCCAAGGCTTTTGCGACCGTTCCAGGGTTTTTGTCGGCAACGGTGTGCAGTTTCATCAACTTTGTGAAATACATATATAAAATTGAGATCGTAAACACAAACGGATGTTGTTTTGAGTTTTGTGAAAAATAATTAACAATTTGATATGCTTTTTTATGATCCAAATGCCCTAATGCTTTTTGTAATTCAAAGTTATTAAAGTCTTTAGAAATACCAATATTTTCTTCGATAATTTCTGGCGTCACTTCTTTATCAGCGCCTACAACAAGTTCTAATTTGGTGAGTTCATTGGCAATTTTACTCAAATCATTCCCTAAGAATTCTGCTAGCATTAAAGAAGCTTTTGGTGTAATTGTAAGATGCTTAGCTCTTAAAAATTTTGAATCCAATTCGGAATTTTATCTTCATATATTTTTTTACTGTCAAAAACAACAGCAACTTTAGAAAGTATTTTATAAAGCGCTTTTCGTTTATCTAAGGTTTTGTATTTATAATTAAAAACCAAAACTGTTGTCGGTTGCGGATTTTTAGCATAATCTACTAGTTGTTCAATCGTTTTAATGAGGTTTTGCGCTTCTTTTACAATGATTACTTGGCGCTCAGCCATCATCGGATAGCGTTTAGCATTGGACACAATATCCTGAATAGACACCTCTTTACCATAAAGAACCATCTGATTAAACCCTTTTTCTTCTTCAGCCAACACATGAGACTCAATGTAATCAGAAATCCTATCGATATAATAAGCCTCCTCACCCATTAAAAAATAAATGGGTGCAATATTTCCTCCTTTGATGTCAGTTATTAGCTGGTTAGTAGCGTTCATTCAAAAAAAATTACCAAATTTGTAATGTGCAAAATTTAAATTTTCCAACATATTCGTTCAGGCTCAAAAATAGCGAAAATAATACTCATATTTTTGATGTTATCCGTAAAAAATTTGTGGTGCTTCAACCCGAAGAATGGGTACGCCAACATTGTGTTCAGTATTTAATCCATGAAAAAAAATATCCAATCGCTCTTATTAATGTTGAAAAGGTTGTGAAAATTAACGGTCTAAAAAACGCTATGATATTGTGGTGTTTAACACTGATGGAAGTTTAAATATTGTAGTGGAATGCAAAGCGCCTAAAGTAAATATATCTCAAGCTACATTTGATCAAATAGCACGCTACAACCGTACTCTAAAAGCCACCTATATGATGCTTACTAATGGATTGAATCATTATTTTTGTACTATGAATCATGACTTAGAGAGCTATCAGTTTTTAGAAGCACTCCCAAACTATAATACCAACTCAATTTGAAACTAGCAATTGTCATCCTCAACTGGAATGGGAAAAACTCTTAGAAACGTTTCTACCTTCAGTGGTAGAACACTCCAAAGGACACCCAATTTATATCATTGACAATGGGTCAACAGATGCATCCGTACCTTTGTTAAAGACCCAATTTCCTTCGGTTCAATGCATTCAATTGATGCATAATTTCGGATATGCTGGTGGCTATAATGAAGGTTTGAAACATGTGAATGCGGACGTGTTTTGTTTATTGAACTCAGATATCGAAGTGACTAAAAACTGGTTAAAACCTATAATAGAAACTTTTGAATCCAACCCGAATATTGCCATCATTCAACCGAAAATATTAGACTACCACAATAAAACTAAGTTTGAATATGCTGGTGCAGGTGGTGGTTTTATTGATCAACTTAGGGTATCCGTATTGCAGAGGTCGAATTTTTAATGCAATTGAGGAAGATCATGGACAATACAACGATCAAAAAGAAGTGTTTTGGGCTTCTGGTGCGTGTTTTTTTGTTAAAGCACACGTGTTTGAAACTTTAGGAGGATTTGATTCTAAGTTTTTTGCTCATATGGAAGAAATCGATTTGTGTTGGCGCGCTCAAAACAGTGGCCAAAAAATCTACTACGTTGGAAGCTCTACCGTTTACCATGTAGGTGGCGCAAGTTTAGATGCTTCAAATCCAAAAAAAACGTATTTAAACTTTAGAAACAGCTTATATACACTGGTTAAAAACACCTACTCTTCTGTAATCTTCGTAGTTTTAAGTCGGTTAATTTTAGATGGTATTGCGGGTATCCGTTTTTTATTAAAAGGCCAACCAAAACACATGCTTGCCATCTTAAAAGCCCATGGCGTTTTTTACACTGCACTTCCCTATTTACTTCGATTTAGAAAACAGAATTCTACAAGAATTGAATTGAAACTATTGACATCCATTGTATGGTCTCATTTTATATCTAATATATCTCATTTTAAAAAACTATAAAATAGTATCGGATATGATGGCATTAAAAAGAATAATTTCATAATTTTACTTTTTTAATAATTTAATTAATTTAAGATGAAAATAATCTATACACTAGGAGTTACTGCATTGATAATGCTAACATCATGTGGCCCAAACAAGGATTTGGTGGCTGCTCAAGAAAAATTAAAAAACACTGAAGATTTATTAAATACCGCAACTGTAAAGTTAAATAGTTGTTTGTCTGATAAGGCCGTTGCGAACGCAAGTCTGAACGCTTTAAAAGATCAATTAGTAGATTTAAGAAAAACGAATGATGCGCTCATTAGCAGTTCCAAAGAAATGACTGTTCTTACGACTAAAGGCGCTGATAATTTAGAAAAAACACTCGAAAGTCTTCAAGAAAGAGATTTAAAAATTAACCGTCTACAAGATGCTATTTCCAAAAAGGACAGCATTACTTTAGCGATTGTTTCTAGTTTAAAGAAATCTGTAGGTATCGATGATCCAGACATTGAAATAAATGTTGAAAAAGGCGTTGTTTTTATTTCTATTGCTGATAAATTATTATTTAAAAGCGGAAGTTTTACGGTAACTCAAAAAGCCAAATCGGTTTTAGAAAAAGTAGCGAAGGTCATTAATGATAAGCCCGATTTTGAAGCCATGATTGAAGGGCATACAGACAACCGCACCTATTCAAGCGGCGTACTCGTTGATAATTGGGATTTAAGCGTCAAACGATCCACATCAATTATTAGAGCATTACAAGGTATGGGTGTAAATCCTGCTCAGTTGATTGCAGCAGGACGTAGTAGTTATGTACCATTAACAAATAATGATACTGCTGAAAATAGAGCAAAAAACAGACGTACTCGAGTGGTTGTGTTGCCTAAAATTGATCAATTCTATGAAATGATTGAAAACGAGGTCAAAGCACTTTCTGGTCAATAGTCTCTTCTACATAATAAAATCACAAAAGCCCACCGTTTAGGGGGGCTTTTTATTTGATAGCTAAGAGCTTTATTTTATATTTGCTCAAAAGCTATAATTCCGCATAATGAAAATATCATATAACTGGTTAAAACAATTTATTAAAATTGATTGGACTGCAGAAAAAACCTCAGAACTTCTTACCGATTTAGGGTTAGAAGTTGAAGGTTTAGACGTATTTCAATCTGTTAAAGGCGGATTACAAGGCATTGTAGTTGGACAGGTACTAACTTGTGAGCAACATTCCAATGCGGACCGATTACGGGTTACCACAATTGATGTTGGGGCAGAAGTCCCTTTAAATATTGTATGTGGAGCGCCCAACGTGGCCATAGGGCAAAAAGTAGCAGTCGCTACCATTGGAACCACCCTATATACGCCAGAAGGCGAAGCTTGGACCATCAAAAAAGGAAAAATTCGTGGCGAAGAAAGTCACGGAATGTTATGTGCTGAAGATGAATTAGGCCTAGGGAAATCTCATGATGGGATCATGGTTTTAGACGACTCTTTAGATGTGGGAAGTCCATTAGCCAAACATTTTATTATTGAAGATGATTTAGTTTTTGAAATTGGATTAACGCCTAACCGTGCAGATGCCATGAGTCATTATGGGACGGCTAGAGACTTGATGGCTGGATTAACGCAACATGGAATCAATACAAAACTAATAAGCCCGTCTGTATCTGCTTTTCATGTGGATAATAGAGGGCTAAAAATTGATATTAACATTGAAGACAAAGTCAAAGCTCCACGATATTGTGGCTTGACAATTTCTGAAATTGTCGTAAAAGAATCGCCTGAATGGTTGCAAAATCGTCTTAAAGCGATAGGAGTCAATCCAATAAATAATATTGTGGATGCCACCAACTATGTATTACACGATTTAGGACAGCCTTTGCACGCATTTGATGCGGACCTAATATCTGGCAAAAAAATCAATGTAAAAACAGTCAAAGCAGGGACTAAATTTGTCACCTTAGATGGCGTTGAACGTACGCTTCATGAAGAAGATCTTATGATTTGTGATGCCAAGAAACCCCTATGTATTGCGGGGGTTTATGGAGGTGAAAATTCTGGCGTCTCTCATACAACCTCTGCTATCTTTTTAGAAAGCGCCTACTTTAACCCAGTTAGCATTCGAAAAACAGCGAAAAGACATGCATTAAACACAGATGCCTCGTTTCGATTTGAACGCGGAATTGACCCAAATATCACTGAATATGCACTTAAAAGTGCTGCACTCTTAATTACAGAAATCGCTGGTGGAAAAATTTCTAGTGACATAATTGATGAATATCCAAATAAGATTGAGGATGCACAAGTGTTTTTAAGTTTCGATACGACCACTAAATTAATTGGCCAAGAACTTCCAAAAGAAACCATCAAAGATATTCTTAGTGCTCTAGAAATTAAGGTGAATAATGTGACTGAAAGTGGGCTTGGTCTCACAATTCCTGCCTACAGAAATGATGTGCAACGGGAAGTGGATGTCATTGAAGAAATTTTAAGAGTTTACGGCTATAATAATATTGGAATTACCAATAAATTAAATGCTTCTATTTCGAATTCGTCTAAATTTGAAAGCTATAAAATCGAAAACATTCTTGCGAATCAACTGGTTGGACAAGGGTTTTATGAAATCATGACTAACTCCTTAACGTCAGATAAATATTCCGCTTATAGTGACCAATTGGACAAAGCACACGATGTTCAAATATTAAACCCATTAAGCACCGATTTATCCGTAATGCGTCAATCCTTAATTTTTTCGGGATTAGAAGCGATTGCATTTAATATCAACAGGCAACAAAGTGATCTAAAGCTTTTTGAATTTGGCAAAACCTATCACAATTTCGAAACTAAAAAAGAAGAATTAAACCACCTCTCTCTTTTTTTAACTGGAAATAAAACAGGAAAACAATGGAATACCAAAAACACAGAGGTTGACTATTTTTATTTAAAAGGATTGGTAATAGCTATATTGGATCGTTTGGGTATCCAAAAATTAAAAAGTTCGCCACTTACAAATGATGTTTTCAGTGAAGGACAACAGCTAAGTGTCGGCAAGCATTCTTTAGTAGAATTTGGAAGTTTAAAAGCCAACACTCTAAAATATTTTGGGATTTCTCAAAGCGTTTTTTGCGCTAATTTTAATTGGGACAACCTGTTAAAAGTTATCAATCAAAATACCATTAAGTTTAAAGAAATTTCAAAATACCCAGAAGTAAAACGAGATTTTTCATTATTAATTAATGAAGATGTTACTTTTGAAAATGTCTATAAATTAGCAAAACAGACTGAAAATAACTTTTTGAAAAACATCAACTTATTTGATGTGTACACAGGCGATAAGTTAGCTGAAGGCAAAAAGAGTTATGCGGTTAGTTTTACATTACAAGACAAAGACAAAACACTGACAGATGTTCAAATTGATAAAATCATGTCGAAAATCCAAAAGCGTTTTGAGTCAGAATTAGGGGCAGAATTGCGCTAACTAACCTTCTTTAGATGCCAAATAGCGTTCTGCATCAAGGGCGGCCATACAGCCAGTTCCTGCAGCTGTTACTGCTTGTCTATACACATGATCCGCAGCATCGCCACTCACAAAAACACCTTCAATGTTTGTTTTAGAAGACCCAGGCGTATTAATAATATATCCGGTTTCATCTAACGTCAAAAAATCTTGAAAAATATCGGTATTGGGTTTATGTCCAATGGCCACAAAAAAGCCTGTTGCTGGGATGTCAATCAACGCATTTGTTTTGTTGTTTTTGGCTCGAACGCCTGTCACAACTTGACCATCTCCTAGAACTTCTTCGGTTTCTGTATTGAACAAAATTACGATGTTTTCAGTATTTTTTACGCGGTTTGCCATGATTTTAGAGGCTCTAAATTCATCTCGTCTCACCAACATGGTAACTTTCGTACAAAGTTTAGATAAGTAATGTGCTTCTTCACAAGCAGAATCACCCGCACCGACAATGACAACTTCTTGGTTTCTATAAAAGAATCCATCACAAACGGCACAAGCAGAAACACCACCACCAAGTTTTAAATATTTTTGTTCAGAGTCCAAACCTAAATATTTGGCGGTAGCTCCTGTAGAAATTACAATCGTTTCACAGTGAATTTCCTTAGTCCCATTAATCCATACTTTGTGAATTGGCCCAGAAAAATCAACTTTAGTCACCCAACCATCTCTAACATCGGTCCCAAATCGTTCGGCTTGCGCTTGCAATTCGAGCATCATCGCGGGCCCTGTAATACCGTCTGGGTATCCTGGGAAGTTTTCAACTTCATTGGTGGTTGTTAACTGACCACCAGGTTGAGTTCCTTGATATAAAACCGGAAACATATTAGCACGCGCTGCATAAATAGCGGCGGTGTAACCGGCAGGCCCCGATCCAATAATTAAACATTTTACAGACTCTATAGTATCAGACATAATTTCAAATTTAGGATACAAAAGTAGGCGTTTTACATAAAATTTGAGTGGGAAGTTATTAACAGTTTTATTTTAAATTGTAGATTAAAACATCGGATTAAAATTTGGGTGCAATAAACCAAAACCAAGAAAATAATCTTAACTTTGTTAAAATTGAAAAGCGAGATTTATGTTAATTATTGGTATTGGCGGGGGAACAGGAAGTGGAAAAACCACAGTGGTAAATCAAATTTTATCAGAATTTCCTACAGGAGAAGTGGAAGTCATTTCTCAAGACTCCTATTACAAGGATACCTCTCATTTGTCTTTCGAAGAACGTTGTAAAATCAACTTTGACCATCCAAAATCAATTGATTTTGAACTTCTTGAATCGCATCTAAAATCTTTAAAAAATGGCGAAAACATCAACCAACCAGTGTATTCATTTAAAACTCACAACCGCACCGATGAAACCAGGGTTACAAAACCCAAAAAAGTGGTCATGGTTGAAGGAATTTTGATTTTATCCAATTCTGAATTAAGATCCTTATTTGATATAAAAATATTTGTTCATGCCGATAGTGACGAACGATTAATGCGTCGTTTAAAAAGAGATATTGCCGAACGTGGTAGAGATTTAGATGAAGTTTTGGAACGCTACCATACAACGCTCAAACCCATGCACCAACAATTCATAGAACCTATGAAAGCATTTGCCGATATTATAATTCCTAACAACCATTATAACACGGTGGCCGTGAATGTCGTAAAATCTATTATAAACGAACAACTGTAATGTTTAAAAAGTTAAAAAGATTCTGGAAGCTATTGAAACCGTTTAAGAATATCTACTTTCTTATTTTGATTGTATTTATTGTATGGATGGTAGTTTTTGATGCAAACTCATGGTTCATCCACTCGGATTTAAATGAAGATATTGAGGATTTAGATTCTAAAATTGAGTTTTATAAGCGTGAAATTTCAGATGATCAAAAAGAAATCAACACCCTTAACTCTCCTGGTGGAATTGAAAAATATGCACGTGAGCATTATAAAATGAAAAAAGAAAACGAAGTCGTTTACATCATTGAAGATTCCGATAGCCTAAAGACCAAAACAAATGAGTAAGTCGCGTCTTTTTGAGAATTTCGAATCAACATCTTCCAAAGCTTGGAAACAAAAAATTCAGTTTGAACTTCAAGGAAAAGATTTTAATGACCATTTAGTTTGGAATTCTATTGAAGGAATAGATGTGAAACCGTTTTACCATTCTGAATCTTATTCTAAATCTCCTTCCTTTCAACATAATGCTTCTGATTGGAACATCGGACATTCAATCTATGTCAACTCAATTGAAAAGAGTAATGCCCACGCCATTGATCTCATTAAAAAAGGAGTGGAAAGTTTATTTTTTACACTTCCTACAGATAAAATACCATTGGATAAACTTCTCAACAATATTGACACAAGCAAAATTTCTATTTATTTTGAACCGTTGTTTATTTCTAAAGAACTGGTCCAAACACTTCATACGTATGCCGTCAATCATACCACTTCATTTTATGTTTTAAATGACCCCATTGGTCACCTCGCTCGGTCCGGAAACTGGCATAAAAATCTCACATCCGATCTAAATCATTTAAAACAAATCCTAGCCATTGGAACTGATTTAAAAAGTGTGCTTTCGGTTGATTTAGGGCTCATTCAAAACGCAGGTGGAAGTATGATTCAACAATTGGCCTACACCCTAGCCCATGCCAATGAATATCTAAATTTGATTGATGAAAAGAGTCTTAAATCGGTAGTTTTTAAAGTCTCAGTTGGTGGTAATTACTTTTTTGAAATTGCAAAACTTCAAGCACTTCGAGTGTTGTGGAAAAGTCTCAAAACTGACTATGGAACCGCTATCGATTGTCACATCCTTACCCAACCGAGTCGTCGCAATAAAACGATTTACGACTATAATATCAACATGCTTCGAACGACAACTGAATGCATGAGTGCCATTTTAGGAAGCAGTGATACTATTATGAATATGCCTTACGATCATTTATACCATAAGGATAATGAATTTGGGGATCGATTGTCAAGAAATCAATTACTAATTCTTAAAAATGAAAGTTATTTTGATGCGGTTTCAAACCCAACAGAAGGCGCGTATTATATTGAAACCTTGACACATCAATTGGCTCAAAAATCATTAGATTTGTTCAAGGAAGTTGAACATCAAGGTGGCTATTTAAAACTCTTGAAAGAAGGAGTTATTCAACGCAAAATTAAAGAACACGCTCAAAAAGAACAACGGCTATACGATGAAGGACATGAAGGTCTTTTAGGAACTCATTTTCAACAAAATCCATCGGACCAAATGAAAGCGGAGCTCGAGTTATATCCTTTTCTCAAACAACAGGCTCGAAAAACATTATTAGAACCCATTATCCCTCGTAGAATTTCGGAAGAAATTGAACAAAAACGTCTGAAAGATGAATAGAAAAAAGGTTCAACATATTGTTTTAGAAAGTGATTCGCCAAAGATTGCCAAAAAAAAATCATTTGAAACGGCCGAAACAATCGCAATTCAATCGAGCTATTCTAAAAAAGATACCGAACCACTTGAACACCTAGATTTTGCTGCTGGAACGCCCCCATTTTTAAGAGGTCCCTACAGCACTATGTATGTGCAACGTCCGTGGACTATTAGACAATATGCTGGGTTTTCAACCGCCGAAGACAGTAATGCTTTTTATAAACGAAACTTAAAAGCGGGGCAAAAGGGGCTTTCTGTCGCCTTTGATTTACCCACCCATCGTGGCTATGACAGTGACCACGAACGGGTTGTAGGAGATGTGGGAAAAGCAGGAGTTGCCATTGATACTGTCGAAGACATGAAATTATTGTTTGATGAAATTCCTTTAGATCAAATGAGTGTTTCCATGACCATGAATGGGGCTGTTTTGCCCATTATGGCATTTTACATCGTGGCTGCACAAGAACAGGGCGTGGAACTAGATCAGTTAAGTGGAACCATTCAGAATGATATCTTGAAAGAATTTATGGTTCGAAACACCTATATTTATCCACCTGAAGCATCCATGAAAATTGTATCAAACATCTTTGAATATACGAGTAAACACATGCCAAAGTTCAATAGCATTAGTATTTCTGGGTATCATATGCAAGAAGCTGGCGCAACTGCCGATATAGAACTCGCTTACACCTTGGCAAATGGACTTGAATATATACGAAAAGGGTTAGACGCTGGACTTGATATTGATACTTTTGCGCCTAGATTATCCTTTTTCTGGGGCATCGGAATGAATCACTTTATGGAAATCGCCAAACTGCGTGCTGCACGTATGTTATGGGCAAAAATTGTCCAAAAATTTAACCCTAAAAACCCAAAATCTTTAGCACTGAGAACTCATTGTCAGACCAGTGGTTGGAGTTTAACAGAACAAGATCCTTTTAACAATGTCGCTCGAACTTGTATTGAAGCGACGGCAGCTATTTTTGGAGGCACCCAAAGTTTACATACGAATGCCTTAGACGAAGCCATCGCTTTGCCCACCGATTTTTCGGCAAGAATTGCAAGAAACACACAACTTTACCTTCAAAAAGAAACTAAAATTACCAAAACAGTCGATCCATGGGCTGGAAGTTATTATGTTGAAAAACTGACCCACGAAATTGCTGAAAAAGCTTGGAGTCATATTGAAGAAGTGGAAGCATTAGGCGGCATGACGGATGCCATTAAAACAGGCGTACCTAAACTACGAATTGAAGAAGCCGCTGCCCGAAAACAAGCTCGCATCGATTCTGGTCAAGACCTCATTATTGGCGTCAATATGAACCAACTAGAAAACGAAGACGCCTTGCAAATTTTGGAAGTTGATAATGAACTCGTTCGGTCGCAACAAATTGACCGTTTAGAAAAAACAAAATCTCGTCGTAATTCTGAAAAAGTGAAGTGGATTTTAGAAAAAATAACAAAAACTGCTGCTAACGGCAAAGAAAATTTATTAGCTTTAGCCATCGAAGCTGCCAAAGAACGCGCAACATTAGGAGAAATTAGCGATGCATTGGAACACGAATTTGGACGGTATAAAGCAGACATAAAAACATTTTCAGGCGTGTACAGTAAAGAACTTAAAAAAGATGTGTCTTTTGAAAAAGCCAAACAACTGGCCAATCAATTTGCGGAATTAGAAGGACGTCGCCCCAGAATAATGATTGCTAAGATGGGACAAGATGGTCATGATCGTGGTGCAAAAGTGGTAGCGACTGGCTATGCCGATTTAGGGTTTGATGTTGATATTGGCCCACTTTTTCAAACCGCTGAAGAAGCTGCAAAACAAGCAGTTGAAAATGATGTTCATATCTTAGGAGTATCCTCTTTAGCAGGTGGTCACAAAACGCTCGTTCCTAAAGTTATTGAAGCGTTAAAAGCACATGGACGTGAAGATATCATGGTGATCGTTGGTGGTGTCATTCCAAAACAAGATTATCAATATTTATTCGATGCTGGTACTGTGGCTGTTTTTGGACCAGGTACAAGAATAAGCGATGCTGCCATTATAGTTTTGGATATCTTGATAAATTAACTATCTTTAAGCGTTCTTAACCGAATCTATTTATAAGTAAGTTGCAAATGAAATCCCAAATCTCATATGCCACAACCAAAAATTATAGCAGTTGCTAATCAGAAAGGCGGTGTAGGTAAAACTACAACCGCTATAAATTTATCCTATGCTCTTGGCATTTTGGATCAAAAGGTATTGCTCATTGATGCCGACCCACAAGCAAATGCTACTTCTGGCTTGGGAATCTTAACAACAAATCTTAAATCCTCTATTGTAAATCTATTCCAAGGAGATGATGATATCACTCAATGTGTTTTAGAAACTCACAGTCCAAATCTAAAAATAATACCAGATTATATTCGGCTTGCTGAACTTGAAATCAATGTTCAAAACACGAACGTAAATCGATTAAAAGAGGCCCTTTCTAAAATAAAAAGTGATTATGACTATATCACTATTGATTGCTCACCCTCTTTGGGGTATCTGACTTTAAATTCATTTGTCGCATCCGACTCCATAATAATACCCGTTCAATGTGAGTTTTTCGCATTGGACGGATTAAGTAAATTACTTTCTACTGTTAGAAGTGTTCAAAAATCATTCAATCCTGACCTAGATATTGAAGGGATTTTAATGACCATGCATGATGAGCGACTGAGTCATAACAACCATGTTATTCGTGAATTAAAAAAGCATTTTGATGATCTGATTTTTAAAACAATCATCAAAAGAAATATAAGTTTAAGTGAAGCACCTAGTTTTGGAACCAGTGTGTTTGATTATAAAGCGAGCAGTGAAGGCTCGACAAATTACCTCAATCTATCCCGTGAAATCATGAAAAATCAATCCTTAGAAAAACGTACTACTTTAGGCAAAGAGCTGCATCAAATCCTGAGAGACACCAACGAAAATGTTTCGTTTTCACCGACCTTTAAAGAAAGAAATTTAGATACTTTCAAACCATTTTCATTTAAAGATAAAAATTTCGAGAAGCTACTTGGAAACACAAAAGATGAGGTCATATCTCAATTAGGCTTAGTATACAATGATTTACACAGCGATGTATGGATGTATCGTATTTCTGAAAAGATTAGTCTATTTAAAAAAAATTATCTTTATTTATATTTTGAGAAAAATAAAGTGAAGCACATCCAATTAAGACGCTTTAAATACAGTTGAAAACTTGATTAAATTCTTAAACAATTTGGTTTTAATTCCTGGTAAATAATTGTATTTTTACATAAATAAATGAAAAAATTAATGGGAAAGCTCATTGCTGTTGCGAATCAAAAAGGAGGCGTTGGAAAAACCACAACCACGGTGAATCTAGCTGCTTGTTTAGGAGCTTTAGATAAAAAAATATTATTAATAGATGCTGACCCCCAAGCCAATGCCTCTTCTGGACTTGGAATTGATGTCGATTCTGTTGAGCTTGGAACGTATCAATTGTTAGAACATAATTGTACGGCAAAAGAAGCGATTCAAAAAACATCCGCTACAAATGTGGATATCATCCCTGCACACATTGATTTGGTAGCCATAGAAATTGAACTCGTAAATATGGAGAAACGAGAATATATGCTCAAACAAGCCATTGAGCCTATCAAATCCGAATACGATTATATTCTTATCGATTGTGCGCCATCTCTTGGTCTATTGACATTGAATGCACTCACCGCAGCCGATTCTGTTCTCATACCGATTCAGTGTGAATACTTTGCTTTAGAAGGCTTAGGTAAATTATTAAATACAATCAAAAGTGTTCAAAAAATTCATAATCCCGATTTAGATATTGAGGGTCTCTTGCTCACCATGTATGATTCTAGGTTACGATTATCAAATCAGGTTGTTGAAGAAGTTCAAAATCATTTTTCTAACATGGTTTTCAAAACCATTATACAACGAAATGTACGACTCAGCGAAGCGCCAAGTTATGGGGAAAGCATAATTAATTATGACGTAAATAGTAAAGGTGCTACAAATTACTTAAGTTTGGCTAAAGAAATCATCAGTAAACAGTAATATAATGGCCAAAGCTATTAAAAAACAAGCCTTAGGACGCGGACTTTCTGCTCTGTTACAGGACTCTAAAAATGACCAATCTTCTATTGAAAACGGGAACACTAGTCCTCAAATTGGATCTATTGTGGACTTAGAATTAAATCTAATTACGGTCAACCCATTCCAACCTAGAACGCAGTTTAAAGAAGAGGCCATTCGTGAATTAGCATCCTCTATTGAGGAATTAGGGATTATACAACCCATCACCGTTCGTGAAATAAAACCCAATACCTATCAATTAGTTTCAGGCGAACGCCGTTTTAGAGCATCCACTTTACTAGGATTAAAAACAATACCTGCATTCATAAGATCTGCTAATGACCAAGAAGCCCTTGAAATGGCGCTGATTGAAAACATTCAACGAGAAGATTTAGATCCTATCGAAATTGCTTTAAGCTATCAACGTTTAATGGACGATATTCAACTGACGCAAGAACAAATGAGTCAACGTGTTGGAAAGAAACGATCTACGATTGCTAATTATCTCCGCTTATTAAAATTAGATCCCTTAATTCAGACTGGAATGCGTGACGGTTTTATCAGTATGGGGCACGGAAGAGCTATTGTAAATGTTGGGTCACTTTCAGATCAAATTGATATTTATAAAGAAATTTTATCGAGAAAACTTTCGGTTCGAGCTACAGAAATACTCGTCAAAAACTATCACACTCCCAAGCCAGTAAAAACCACAAAACAACCCGAACTTCCTGATTTTATTCAAAAAGGGGTACAAAAAATTGCATCTTATTTTGGTCATAAAATTGATATAAAAATGGAAAAAAATGGTGGTGGAAAAATTCAGATTCCGTTTCATTCTAAAGAAGATTATGACCGTATCTTAAAATTATTTAAAAGTGATAAATAGGCAATGGCTCGTTATCGTTCTTTGTGCATGTTCGTGTATTAATTTTGCTCAAAATTCCGAAAACCCACAAAGTGAAAAGGAGGTTCAAAATGTTATAGATTTTGAGGGCGATACTCCCTATGAAATAGATCCATTAGTGCCCGCCAGAGCTGCTTTCTATTCGGCGATTCTTCCAGGATTAGGACAGGCGTATAACAAGAAATATTGGAAAATTCCAATTGTCTGGGGAGCTATTGGAACTGGAATCTATTTTTACAATTCCAACAACAAACTCTATAAACGCTACAGATCGGCTTACAAAAGACGTTTAGCTGGATTTACTGATGATGAGTTTTTTGGTACAACTGAAGTACCAATAGTTTCAAATGAAGGTCTTATCAGAGCTCAACAATCGTTAAGACGAAATAGTGAATTATCTCTTTTAATTACAATAGGGTTGTATGCCTTAAATATTATTGATGCAAACGTAGACGCCCATTTATTACAATGGAATGTTGATAAAAACTTAGCCATCAGACCTCATATTGATTTTGAAACTCCCGAAGCTTCATCACAAATGGGGCTCACATTAAACTTTAATTTTTAAAATGAAAATAGCGCTTTTAGGATACGGAAAAATGGGGAAAGTAATCGAGAAAATTGCGATCAGTCGTGGACATGAAGTGACGTTGAAAATTGATAAAGACAACGCTCCTTTTGACATCTCAACCGTCGATGTCGCCATTAACTTCAGCACCCCCGATTCTGCGGTCAGTGCAATTAGTCTGGCTTTATCCAATGGGGTTCCAGTTATTTCAGGGACCACTGGTTGGTTATCTGAAATGGAGACTATAAAAACCCTTTGTGATACTAAAAAAGGAGCCTTTATATATGCTTCAAATTTTAGTTTAGGGGTGAATATTTTCTTTGAACTCAATAAACATTTGGCCAAGATGATGAAAAACCTGAAAGATTACCAGGTAAATCTTGAAGAAATTCATCACACTCAAAAACAAGATGCACCCTCTGGAACAGCGATTACATTGGCAGAAGGCGTGTTAGAAAATAGTCATTACGACGACTGGGAATTAGCCCCCACAAAGGATGCTAAAAAGCTAGCCATCACTGCTAAACGCATCGACGAGGTTCCAGGAACACATACTGTAAATTACGATTCTACAGTCGATAGTATTGCGTTAACTCATACCGCCCACAACAGAGAAGGTTTTGGACTTGGCGCTGTAGTTGCCGCCGAATGGATTGTTGGAAAAACAGGCGTTTTCACAATGAATGACGTGTTAAACATTGGTTAAACTGCTATAAATCCACAGTTCAAACCTATAAATTTAGACTTTTAAATAACTTATTTCAATTATGACATTATCACAGTGGTTTATTTTTTTCTTAGTCGTGCAATTCGTTCACGGATTAGGAACCTGGAAATTATACATCAAAGCAGGTCGAAGCGCATGGGAAGCATTTGTGCCAATTTACAACGGCATTGTATTTATGAAAATCCTCAACCGACCAACTTGGTGGGTTGCTTTGTTGTTTTTACCGGTGATCAGTTTGATCATGCTCATTATTATATGGGTCGAAACCGCTCGTAGTTTTGGAAAAAACACAACAACAGATACCGTTTTATCAATTGTGACTTTAGGGTTTTATAGTTATTATTTAAACTATTTTACCGACGTCAAACATATCGAAAATAGAAGCTTAGAGCCAAAATCAGGGTCTGGAGAATGGACGAGTTCTATTTTATTTGCAATAGTTGCTGCGACTATCGTTCATACTTACTTCCTACAGCCTTATGTAATTCCATCATCATCGCTTGAAAAATCGTTGTTAGTGGGTGATTTTTTGATTGTTAGTAAAATGCATTACGGTCCTAGAGTCCCTATGACCACGGTTGGACTTCCAATGGTACACGATACAATTCCGATAATAAATAAAAAATCGTACTTATTTGACGATCAAATTGAAGCCCAAAGCACCTCTTTAAAAAGCATGTTTCAACTCCCCTATTTACGAATTCCTGGATGGGAAACCATTAAACGTAATGAAATAGTTGTTTTCAATCAGCCCGCAGATACACTTTTGGATATGAACGATTTTAATCCAGATAGAAATTACTATAAACCTATTGATAAAAAAACCAACCTTGTCAAACGTTGTGTGGCGATTGCTGGAGATACGCTAGAAATAAAAGATGGGTATGTCTATATCAATGGAATTCAGAATGAACTTCCAGACCGTGCAAGATTACAGTTTAGCTATAAAGTGACCTTAAAGCCTGGAAAAACATTTGAACGCAGTATAATTGAGCAATTAAAAACACGTTATGACATCACTGATGGTATTTATGCACAAGGGAATGAAATCATTATTCCTGCGGCGTCTGATGAAGCCGTCAAAGTGTTCAAAAATCATCCGAGTGTGGCCACAATAAGCCGTTATATTGAGCCTAAAGGTCAAAGAGATGCTTTAGAATTTCCTCAGGATCCTAGTTATGATTGGAACCGAGACTTTTTTGGGCCTTTATACGTTCCTAAAAAAGGCAATACAATGGCGCTAACTCTAGAAAACTTACCCGTTTATAAACGCCTCATTACTGAATACGAAGGAAACAAACTGTATACAAAAGGAAATCAGATTTATATAAATGGTCAACTCTCCGATTCCTATACTTTCAAACAAAACTACTATTGGATGATGGGTGACAATCGTCATAACTCTATTGATGCTCGAGATGGGGATTTGTCCCTTTTAATCATGTGGTTGGAAAACCCGTATTTATTTGGATGAGTTGGAACACAACGGAAAGGTTTCAATAAAATACGTTGGGATCGCGTATTCACAACTGTTCATCCAGATGGCGAACGCACCTCATATTTCATTCCATTCTTAGTCTTATTAGCTGTGGTTGGATATAAAAATGGCGTAAAAGAAAAACGCAACGGTCTAATACATTTCTATGACACTTCTTTACCCAACGTATTTCCCAAACATTGCTTCTTATATGGTCATGGTGCAAAACTAACGATTCGTATTTGAAGTACAGGATTCTTATCAAAAACAAACGTATAGAAATCGTTGTTATATTTATGGCGCTAACGGAAAATTAGGCTTAAATATTCCCGTTCATTACTCTCAAAACAACAGACAAAATACCGTCAGAATTAAAATTGATAATACATCTAACTGGCAATCGATACACTGGAAATCCATAGAAAGTGCCTATAAAACCTCGCCGTTTTTTGAATATTATGAAGATGATTTGTAGACCTCTATTACTACGCCTAAAGCGAATTTTAAGACTTTAATCTTTGAATGTATTGCAGTGAATCAATCGGTGTTTGAATTTAGAATTGTGACTATTCAAAATCGAACAATTTACAAAATATCTCCGAAACCGATTATCGATTTTTGGTCAATGCACGTAAAGAAACTCCTATTAAAAACACGCCCTATATCCAGGTGTTTCAAGAAAAAATGGGTTCATCAACAACTTAAGCATCTTAGATTTATTATTTAACGAAGGCCCGAATGCGGTGACGTTATCTAAAACAACCAATCCTCTGACATTTCTAGATAGATGGTACAAGGACGTTGTCCATTACGGGATTCATTTTTTAGGTCCACTGCTCCTGGCTAGTATTACTGTTCTATAGAAAAACATTGGCTCAAATCCTTTCGCAGTTGTTCCTGAGTACTTTTGTCATTGACCTCGACCACTCTTCTGGCCACACCTGTGTTTGATCCCCATGCGTTGCAGCATCGATTTTCATCCTCCTTCACTCCTACGCTGCTATTGGAGTTCTATATCTGTGTCTATTAGTGCCTTCAAGAACGCGCTTGGTCGGAATGGGCCTTTGTATTCACATCATTGCTGACCTCTTGCGATTGTTTATTGATGTAGCGTCAGTTCCGTAAGGATTGGAAAATGATCTGAATAAGGAACTGTATAGTTTCTGAAATGATTCCAGACGTTGTAACGTTCATCTGCTAAAATAAAATCGATTCGAACAGGGAAATATCTAAAATTAAAGGTGCGACCAAAACCATTTCCAGAAGCATCAAAAGCGTCCAATAAATCACCTTTTAAAATACGGTACACATACGAATAAACAGTATTATTAAAATCCCCACACAACAGCACCTTGTGAGGCGACTTAACCACATGATTTGCAACCAATTCGGCTTGAGATTGTTGTGCCTTAAAAGTCCTGCTTAAACGTTTTAAAAGCTTATTAGATTGTTCTTTATCAAGCGATTCTACATTGGGATTAATGCCTGACGATTGAAGGTGCACATTATACACCCTAATGGTGTCTGATTTAATAAGTATGTCCGCATATATGGCACTATTTGCAGAGTTTGAAAAATTAATAAATCCTGAATTTATAATTTTATATTTAGATAAAATAGCTAGCTCCGAGTTTTTACTAGATGATGTGTTGGTTTGATGCTTATAAGGGTAGGATTTAAAATCCAGTGCAGCAGCAGAATCATATTCTTGAAAGCACAAGATACTTGGTGTTTTTTCAGTAATAAAATCCTGAATTTTTGAAGGGATTGAATCCTCTTCGATCCAATGATATAAATTAAACAAACGAACATTGTAACTCATCAGTGTAAAAGTATCTTCTGAATTGGAGGATTCCTGAGTTGAAAATTTATAAAAAGAGGCTACATAATTATACCCTACAGCGAGAACTAACAAGGAAAGAATCAGTTGTTTTTTTAGTTTGAGTAACCAAAAAACTACAAATATAATATTTAAAATAATGAGCAAAGGAACGGATAAACTCAACACAGAAATCAGTGCGAAGGTTTTGGGTGGTACATAATAAATTCCGTAAGATAGCAGTGACAACAGTGCCACAACTGAATTGATCAGAAATACAACTTTATCTAAAAAATTTAAATTTTTCAAACGTTTTTATTTTCCGGCTCTGAATAAAAAATCCTTCTCTGCCTGCGTTAGACTATCATACCCACTTTTACTGATTTTATCTAAAATAAGATCTATTTGTTTTTGATGCGCAAAACGGTCAAATTCTTCTTTTTTCTTACCAGCAAAGGAATTGTTTTTATTCTTTTTATGAACCGTCTTCAATTTGGATTTTGAAGCTGAAAAATAGGAAGTAACTCGATCGATAAATTGACCTATATCAACTCCATTTTGAAATTGTTTTGCATACACATACCCTAAAATATATCCGCCAATATGAGCTACTGTTCCTCCAGAATTTTGAGTAAACAACCCCGGAACATCAAACACAACCAATGCGATTCCGATGTATTTTAATGGAAATTGAAAGGTAAAAAACCGAACTTCCTTATTGGGTAAATACGTACATAAAAAAATAATAACCGCACGGACCCCTGCAGAAGCACCTACCAAAGGCCCAACAGTATTTAAAATTCCAGATGGAAATACATTATAAACCAGCACAAAAGCCAAACCGCCAGAAAGGATTCCTAATATATAGACTTTAAGCGACACATCTTGTTTGAATAAATTAGAAAATGATCGACCAAAAAAGTAAAGGACAATCATATTAAAAAATAAATGAATAAAACTATAATGCGTAAAACCGTACGTAAGAAGTGTCCATGGCTGTGAAAGCACATCCGATAACGACTTAGAGAGTGAAAGCCATTGCAAACTGGCGCCATCTCCTTGAAGTCTCATACTTATGAAACTGATCAAAAAAACAACAAAATTAACCACAATTATTTTTTCAAATATATTAAGGTTTGATATTTTTTCTCTGATATCTTGGTTAAGGCTTTTCATTAATTCCAACGGTATTTATCAAATTGATTTTTTTTCCAAAAATACATTAATAGGAAACCAGTGACTGCGCCTCCAATATGGGCAATATAGGCGGTATTACTCGGACTAAAAATGGACATCCCTGTAAAGGCTGAAACAAATCGAGTGCTATAATTCCAGGAATGAAATATTTTGCCTTAATTGGGATTGGTAAAAACAACATCATTAACTCTGCATTTGGATTGAGCATTCCAAAAGCCACCAAAACTCCCATAATGGCACCCGACGCCCCAACCATAGATCCATTACTGTTGACATTCAAATCGAATAACATTCGAAATGATTCTTGATTGAGTTGACTCAAACTATAGCCATAAGTTGACAACACAGGTTCTATTTTAGTCGCTAAAATTTCGCCTTGAAACATCCGATCACTAAGGATATTTAAGCCAGATACTTCTTTTATAAAATCAAACGAAAATCCTAGTGCTTTTAAATCACTTAATCAGCGGATACACCTGAACGTAATACACCAAAAATGTCAATGCCACAGCCCCTAAACCTGAAGCTTAGATAAAAAATTAAAAACTTACGTTGTCCAAACACACGTTCAACAGCCGTGCCAAACATAAATAATGCAAACATATTAAACAATAAATGCTGAAAACCTCCGTGCATAAACATGTGCGTAAAAACCTGCCAAGGCATGAAATATTGCACTCAATGGGTAGTACAGTGCCAATAAACCATAGAAAAATTCCTTATTACCCAACAAATAGGTCCCCAAGAAAACGATGATATTGATGATTAGAAGATGCTTTACTGTTGGGGTTATTTGTCGCATATTAATTAAATTTTTTATCTAAATCTTCAACCTTTAAGGTGGTGAAGATGGTTTTATTTGAAGGTGAAACGGTTGGCTCTTTACATGAAAACAAGGTGTTTACTATATATTCCTGTTCTTGGCGTTCTAATTTTTTTCCATTTTTAATCGCTAAACTTTTGGCTAAGGATTTAGACAATAAGTCACTGAGACTAAAGTTCACATCTGGAACTTCATGCTCGATATCGTGAATGAGTTGTTCGAATACACTTTGAACTTCCGACTCTTTGACTCCAACGGGCAGCCCTGTAAGTTCGATGTCTTTCGATTGGAGAAACTAGAAAACACAAAACCGGTCGTTTCTAAAGCCTGTTGAAGGTCATTTAAAATACTATGATCGGAATTGGAAAACTTAAGCTTTAAGGGAAATAATAATTGTTGACTTACGGCTTCATTTACGGTCGTTTTACGAAGAAAATCTTCATATAAAATTCGTTCATGCGCTCTGTTTTGATCAATGACTAACATCCCTGATTTAATCGTATTGATAATGTATTTATTGTGTAGTTGAAATGTTTTATGAACCTTTCTTTCTGTTGAATCATCAAAAATAGACGAAGTCATTTCGTCAGATTCATAATTAACTTGACCAAAATTATCTGTATTGGATTTAGATTCCAAACCAACATACAGCCCTTCCCAAGCGTCGTTGGAAGGTTTAGAATATGAAGTTGCAGCTCGATTGGAATTAGAAAACGGATTGAATTCTCTGTCCACTTCCACTTTTGGTATAGAAGTTTGACCAGATTGAAATCCGTAAGGAGTATCTAAATTTTTATCACGATCAAAATCAAGAACTGGCGCAATACTAAATTGCCCTAAACTATGTTTAACCGCTGCTCTTAAAATCGCATAGATGGTTTGTTCATCATCAAATTTAATTTCGGTCTTGGTTGGATGAATGTTGATATCGATACTTTTTGGATCGACTTGTAAATTTAAGAAATAGCAGGGGTGTTTTCCTGGTTGAAGTAAACCCTCAAAGGCCGCAGAAATGGCATGGTTTAGATAAGGGCTTTTGATAAAACGACTGTTGACAAAAAAGAATTGTTCACCACGAGACTTTTTTGAATATTCTGGTTTTCCAACAAATCCAAAAATGGATAGAACCTCGGTTGTTTCTTCAACCGGGACTAATTTTTCATTCATTTTCCCTCCAAATGCACTTACAATACGCTGTCTAAAGTTTCCTTTTAACAAGTTAAATAAATCACTTCCATTGTGAAACAGTGAAAAATTAATCGCTGGATGTGCCAATACAACTCTGTGGAATTCATCGATGATATGACGAAATTCGACCGTATCAGATTTTAAAAAATTACGACGTGCTGGAATGTTAAAAAATAAATTCTTAACGGCGATCGAAGAGCCGTTTGGGGTCGCAATTACGTCTTGAGAGGTAAAAACGCTGCCTTCAACAGTAATAAGCGTTCCTAACTCGTCCGACGCTTGTTTTGTTTTCATCTCAACGTGAGCAATCGCAGCGATACTCGCCAGTGCTTCCCCTCTAAAGCCTTTGGTATGTAGGTTGAATAAATCGTCGGCAACTTTAATTTTGGAGGTTGCATGTCGCTCAAAACTCAAGCGCGCATCGGTCACGCTCATACCTTTTCCATCGTCAATGACTTGAATGAGTGTTTTACCTGCATTTTTTACTAATAATTTCACTGTGGTAGCACCGGCATCTATTGCATTTTCTAAAAGCTCTTTCACTACAGATGCTGGACGTTGAACAACTTCACCTGCAGCGATTTGATTTGCCACATGATCGGGTAATAATTGGATTATATCGGCCATGTATTAGAAAAATATACTTAAATCAAAATCTATAATCCATAGGAAAACAAATATCAATATTAAAATTATAATAGAAACTCTTCTGTTGGCAGAGGTATTGTGATTGGTTTTTAGATCGTCAACTGCATTGTTGATTTTACCTTTAAGATTTGTTTTTTGAATGGTCACCCGATGATCATCAAACTTGTGTTTAATTTCAAACGGGCTTCGTTCGCCTTTGTAAAAGCGAGGTGTATAATTATATTTTTTATTTTGTTTTGTTTTAAATATACCCATTACATAACATTATAAAGTGTCTAATATGTAGATTCCCATCAACAAAAGGACCAGTGCAATTAAAAGCCAAGTTAATGAAAAACCGCGTGATTTTCTAGTGGATTTCTGAAGAAAACGATCCTTTTTTGAAGCATTACTAGAATCTGAAATATCAGTTTTAGAGGCTCTTAATGTCAATTTTCTGGTTTTTCTAGGAAACACTGCTTTTCGGTTTGAATCTATTCAAAAATACTTAAAACTTGAGTATTAAAAACGAATCAAAATAAAAATTATCAACAGATGTTGAATTTACAAGGTATGACTTAAATGTGCCATCTTAATCGCGGTGATGGCGGCTTCTACGCCTTTATTGCCATGCTTACCACCTGAACGATCTATCGATTGCTGAAGGTTATTATCGGTTAAAACACAAAAAATAACTGGCACATCATAAAGGATATTCAACTCTTTGATACCCTGAGTGACCCCATCACATACAAAATCAAAGTGTTGGGTTTCGCCTTTAATGACACTTCCAATGGCAATCACGGCATCCACATGTTGTTGCTGCATTTTTTTAGCACCAAAAATGAGCTCAAAACTACCAGGAACATGAATGGTTTTAATATTTGAATCTTCTACACCACAATCTAATAAAGCCTCTATAGCCCCTTTTAATAACCCCTCAGTAATGGTTGGGTTCCATTCAGAAACAACAATCCCAAACCGAAATTTTGTAGCGTCTGGGAGTGTGGTAAAATCGTAATTAGATAAATGCGTGTTTTCGGTGGCCATAATTAGTTAATCGCTGCCTCAGCTTTACCAATAAAGACTTCAATATTTTTTGCTTCATTGCTTTCAGGAAACTCTGATTTTATTTGATTAAAAAAGCTTAGAGCTTGTTTATTTTTATTTAACTTCAAACCAATCACTCCAGCTTTGTAAAGGTACATAGGAGTTGTATAGTTGTTTGATTTAAGTTGTGCTGCTTGTACATAGTAATCATACGCATCCTCTAATTGTTCTAACTGAACAAATGCATCGCCAATACCACCTTTTGAAATTGGGCCAAGGACATCGTCATCAGAAGAAAATGCATTTAAATACGTCACTGCATTCGGATAATCTTTCATATTTAAAAAAGCCATCCCTGCATAGTAGTTTGCTAAATTTCCAGCAGCGGTTCCTGCGTACACCTCAGCAATGTCTATAAAACCATATTTTCCATCTGATCCATTTAAGGACAGGGTGAATAGTGAATCTTTTGAAGCTCCATTAACCGCTTGATCGAAATATTGTTGGGACTGAAATAGATCATTCGTCGCCTTGCTTTCTTTAGGCTCTTGAATATATTTACTATATCCTAGGGATCCTAAAACCAATACTGCAGCGAGTCCTACAATAATGAAAATATATTTTTGATTTTTTATCACCCACTCTTCTGTACGTGATGCCGTTTCATCTAGCGTATTAAAAACCTCTGCGGTTGTGGACCCATCCTCTATTGACGTCTTTAATTCTGCCTTCGTGGACGGTTTTCCGCCTCGTTTCTTATATGTTGCCATAGTCTTATAATTGTTGAGGCTCAAAAATATAATTTTTATTCGTAAAAAAAAGGCAAATTATTTGTTATTTTTCAATAATTTGCAGCATCTTTTTTAAGGCCCCTTCACGAAGATAAATAAAAAATTAAGACCAATTTTTCATGATTTTAAAAGCATTAAATTTATTAAACTACAAAAATTTCGATGCTTATTCGGTAGAATTTGATGCAAAGATCAATTGTTTTGTAGGTGCTAATGGGATGGGTAAAACAAATATACTAGACGCCATCTACCACCTCTCCTTTGGGAAAAGTTACTTTAACCCGATTGCGTCTCAAAACATCAAACATGAAGAAGATTTTTTTGTGGTGGATGGCTTGTATGAAAAAAATGAACGCGAAGAAAAAGTGATTGTTTCGCTCAAAAGAGGGCAAAAAAAAATCATCAAGCGCAACGGCAAAGCATACGAGCGTTTTAGTGATCATATTGGATTTTTACCTTTGGTTATTATCTCACCGACTGATCGGGATTTGATTATCGAAGGCAGTGATACCCGTCGGAAATTTATGGATGGTGTCATTTCTCAAAGTGATAAAAACTACCTAGAAGCGCTTATTAACTATTCCAAAATTCTCGCACAGCGAAATGCCTTGCTAAAATACTTCGCATTAAACAATAACTTTAATAAAGTTACATTAGATGTTTATAATGAGCAACTTAATGATTATGGAAATCAAATTCATGAGAAGCGAAAATTATTTTTAGAGACCTTCACACCGATCTTTAAAAGTCGATATAAAGCCATTAGTAATAACAATGAAGAGGTTGGCCTCATCTATAGCAGTCAATTGAATGAATCGACATTATTAAGCTTGTTTACTATGAACCTCAACAAGGATCGCATGCTTCAATATACAAGTGTCGGAATTCATAAAGACGATTTAGATTTTTCAATCAAAGGTTATCCAGTGAAAAAATTTGGAAGTCAAGGACAACAGAAATCGTTTTTAATCGCCTTAAAATTAGCGCAGTTTGATTTCATCAAAGCTCAGAGCGGCGTGACCCCACTACTCCTACTCGATGATGTCTTTGACAAACTCGATGAACAACGTGTGGCTCAAATCATAAAATTGGTGAATGACGAAAATTTTGGGCAGATATTTATTTCAGATACACATGCCGATCGTACCGAGAAAGCCATTAAAAGCGTTCATCAATCCTATCAAATATTTAAACTGTGAAACAACTTACAGCATTCCTCTTAATCATTTCACTAAACAGCTGCAAGTCAGATGTCACAACCTACATTCCATTTATCGAAGGCTATTGGGAAATTGTCAGTGTGACTAAAGATCAGAAAAAAGTAAAAGAATTTAAAATGAGTGGATCGATTGATTACTTTAAAGTAAACGAAGATCTGTCCGGGTATCGAAAAAAAGTAACTCCACGATTTGATGGTGCTTTTGAAATGTCTCAACACCAATCTGAATTTAACCTCTCCATTTATGAGAGTCAATTGTGGATTCAATATGACAACAACGCTGTTTCATACAGAGAAAAAATTATTAGAGCGAATGAATCTAGTTTAATTATAAGTAATTCCGATGGCTTTATTTATACCTACAAACCTTATGAACCCTTAATTTTTGACTAATGAGTAAACGCCAAAACGATCCGTTCAAAATGGATGATTTGATGAAATCGTTCATGAAAGAAAATAAACTCGAAAAAGGACTGGACAAAGTCAATGTTGAAGCGGCCTGGAGAGATTTGATGGGTAATGGTGTGAATAACTATACCAATAGTGTTAAACTTCATAAAGACACCCTTTACGTAGAATTGAGTTCCTCTGTATTACGTGAAGAACTCAGTTATGGAAAAGATAAAATTATTGGCATGCTCAACGAAGCGCTTGGAAAAAACCTCATCACAAAAATAATTTTAAGGTAAATAGTCGTACAAAAAAAGCCACAATAGAATTGTAGCTTTAATATCGATATTTAGATTGATTTCTCTTAGAACATCTCTCTTGCCGAAAAATGGAATTGCCCTTCAATTGCAGCGTTTTCATCACTATCGCTCCCATGTACTGCATTTTCACTAATAGAATCTGCAAACATATTTCGGATGGTTCCTTCAGCAGCTTCAGCTGGATTTGTCGCTCCAATTAAGGTTCTAAAATCTTCTACTGCATTTTCTTTTTCAAGAATCGCTGCAACGATAGGACCACGTGTCATATAGGTCACCAATTCACCAAAAAATGGTCGTTCGTTATGAACTGCATAAAACGCTTCGGCATCAGAATGGGTAAGTTGTGTTAATTTTAAAGCTACGATTCTGAATCCTGAAGCTGTGATTTTTTCTAATATTGCTCCAATATTCCTTTTTTCAACAGAATCTGGCTTAAGCATAGTAAACGTTTTGTTAGTAGACATAATGTGTATATATTTTTTTTTCAAAAATAAGATTTTTCTATAGATAATCAACTTTCCAATTATTTTAAAAAATTGTATATTCGTTGGCTATGAATAATGCAGAAATTTTAGACTTAAAAAAAATACTATCAACCCCTAAAAAAGTGGTCATTGTTCCTCATAAAAACCCCGATGGCGATGCCATGGGATCGACTTTAGGACTCTATCATTACCTAAAAAAACTTGGGCATTCAGCAACCGTTATTGCTCCGAATGACTATCCAGAATTCCTTAAATGGGTCCCTGGAACAGAATCGGTCCGTATTCACGAAAAGGAATTAGCCGATACGGAAGCCTTGATTTCAGATGCTGATCTAATTTTTACCTTAGACTTTAATGCACTCCATCGCTGTGGAGCGATGGGAACTCCGATCGAAAACTCTAAAGCGATTAAGGTTATGATTGATCACCACCAACAGCCAGATGCGTATGCTGCCTTTATATATTCGGATGCGACCATGTGTTCAACCTGTCAGATGGTGTATCATTTTATTGAAAAAATGGGTGATTTAGACTTGATCGATACCTCCATAGGAGAAGCCTTATATACGGGTATTATGACCGATACAGCCTCCTTTCGGTTTCCGCTAACAACAAGTACCACTCACCGAGTCATTGCTCATTTAATTGATGTTGGCGTCGAGAAGTCTAAAATTCATAACGCCGTGTATGACACCAATAGTTTTGGTCGCTTACAACTCTTAGGGTGTGCTTTAAATAATTTACGCTATTTAGAAACGTTTAATACATCCTATATTAGTTTATCTAACAAAGAGTTGGATGCACATGGGTTTGAAAAAGGAGATACCGAAGGATTGGTCAATTATGGGCTGTCGTTAAAAGGGGCAAAATTTGCAGTCATATTTATTGAACACAAAGAAGAAAGTATCATTAAAATGTCATTTCGCTCCAAAGGAGATTTTGATGTGAATGCGTTTGCAAGAACTCATTTTCATGGTGGCGGGCATAAAAATGCGTCTGGAGGTCGCAGCAACCTCAACCTCGAGGATACCATTGCAAATTTTATTAGTATTTTAGATGATTATAAATTGGAACTTGGTTCATGAAACAGCTCCTGTTCTTTTTAGTCATACCCCTTTATTTTATTGTCTAGCTGCAAACCCTCCGACGCTCGACATCCAATTTTCGACTAATTCTGGGATCGTTTATTGACGCCTCTATTGAACGCAACAAAGAAGCTAAATAGAATTCGAGTACGCACAGTATCGAAGCTCTCTTTATAGCCGCACTCTAGAAACAGTCCTTTTCACCCCTTCTGACTATGGGTTCTGGTATCGTTATAACTTCCAAAATTGATCAGGACGCTAAAACTAAACCCCCGACATTTGGGGACTATGGTGTATGTACACCTATACGATGTGAAAACCTTAGATGGCACGTGTGATTTACTCTAAAAGAAGACTTGAATCACACAAACCTACTACATCGACCAGCAAGAATTATTCTCAGGACTTAGAGAAGGCTTAAAACTCATGAAAGAAGGCGAGGTCGGTTACGTTTCATCTTCCCCTCGCAACAAGCCTATGGCTACTACGGAGATCACGATCAAATTGGGAGTAATCTCCCATTAGTTTGCGAAGTTTCTCTGCTAAAACTCACTAAAAATTAATATACTTTTAATCTTTAAAACCCCATAAAAAATATAAAAAAATGAAAATCACTAAATTATTTATCAGCCTATTTACAGCAGGTCTTTTGTTAAGTTCTACTGCTTGTCAACAACAATATCCATATTTGGGCGAGGGCATTTTTGCCGAATTTGTAACTTCAAAAGACACAATCGTTGTCCAGTTATTTTATGATAAAGTTCCTTTGACCGTTTCCAATTTTGTAGGATTAGCAGAAGGCTCACACCCAATGTTAGCCGATTCTTTGAAAGGAATTCCTTATTATAACGGAACCGTTTTTCACAGAGTTATTGATAAATTCATGATTCAAGGTGGCGATCCAACTGCAACCGGAACAGGCAGTCCAGGATTTAAATTTGGAGATGAATTTGAGAGTAGTCTGAAGCATGATAAAGCCGGAATTTTATCAATGGCCAACTCTGGACCGGCAACCAATGGCAGTCAATTTTTTATTACAGATGCACCAACACCACATCTTGATAACAGACATGCTGTATTTGGAGCTGTTGTCAAAGGATTGGAGGTCGTTGAAGCAATTTCTAGTGTAGAAGTAACGTCTGGATCTAATAAACCTGTAGAAGACGTCAAAATATTAGAACTAAACATCATCCGTCAAGGATTAAGTGCCAAGCGATTTGATGCGGCCGATACATGGAACACAGAACTTCCTTTGTTGGAAGAAAAACGATTAAAAAAATTGAATGACGCTAAAATAAAAGCAGCCGAAGCTAAAAAAATAGCAGAAGAAAAAATTGCGATTGCCGCCAAAGAAATGATTCCAGTTTTAGAGAGTTACAAAGGCATGGCAACGGCTCTTCCTTCTGGATTATTAGTTTATAACATAGTGAAAGGCGCTGGTCCAAAACCGAGTAAGGGTTCCACTGTAAAGCTGAATTATGAAGGCTATTTTACAGATGGAAAATTATTTGGAACCAACATTAAAAGCGTCGATGAAAAATGTGGAACCTACGATGTCCGAAAAGAGCAACAGGGCGCATATAACCCACTCCCAATGCCACTTAATCCAGAGGCTCAAATGATTTCAGGATTCAAAGAAGGCGTCTTTAATATGTCTGTTGGTGACAAAACATTCTTGTACCTCCCTTCTTATTTAGGGTATGGAGAAAAAGGGCGTGGACCAATTAAACCGAACACCGATTTGATTTTTATCATAGAAATGCTTGGCGTTGCAGAATAAGGTTAACCTCTAACAACTCACAAAAAAGCAGCCAATTGGCTGCTTTTTTTATAAGATAAAATGAACGCTTATGCTTTAGGGATATTTTTTAAATTTCTAAAACAAAGCCCCAGAATTTTTGAACCGATGAAATTTGTACACGTTCATCCGGAGAATGTGCACCTCTTATATTAGGTCCAAAACTAATCATTTCCATATCGGGGTAATTCGTTCCTAAAAGACCGCATTCTAATCCCGCATGACAGGCAGCAACATGTGGTTTTTCATTATATAATTCTTCGTATAAAGTTCTCAATACTTTCAAAATAGACGAATCCATATCGGGTTCCCAACCAGGATAATCGCCAGAAAACTCCACATCACACCCTGTTAATTCAAACGTCGCTCGCAGCATCATGGCTAAATCCATTTTAGAAGATTCAACCGAAGAGCGTGTCAAACAACCGATTTTCACTCGTCCATTTTTAATAATGACGCGTGCAATATTGTTCGATGTTTCTACTAAATCAGGAATGTCAGGACTCATTCGGTACACTCCATTATGGGCAGCGTAGAGTGCGCGGGTTAAACCTTCCTGAACACCCAAATCCATAATCATTTTGGGGGTTTCAATTTTATTAAAAACAACCGTCAACTCCGGTTCTAAGGTTTTTAGTTCTAATTTAATAGATTCAACTAAGGAACCCATCTCAAATTCAAAAGCAGTTTCGTGCACCCGATCTATGGCAACAATCGCTTTACTTTCTCTTGGGACGGCATTTCGCAAACTACCGCCATCAATTTCAGAGATTCGTAAGCCAAAGTTTTCAAACCCATCAAAAAGCAAACGGTTCATAATTTTATTGGCGTTTCCAAATCCTTTATGAATATCCATTCCTGAATGTCCTCCTTGAAGCCCACTAACTTCAATAGAATATCCCATTTTAATTTTTGGTGTTTCTTCTTCGTCGTAAGTGCCCACGGCCGTAACATCTATACCACCGGCACAACCAACGCCAATTTCATCATCGTCTTCGGTATCTAGGTTTAAAAGAATGGCGCCTTTTAACAAACCACCTTTGAGCCCCATAGCACCAGTCATGCCGGTTTCTTCATCAATTGTAAACAAGGCTTCAATGGCAGGGTGTGGAATGTCGGTACTTTCCAAAATGGCCATAATAGTTGCAACACCTAAACCGTTATCCGCGCCTAAAGTAGTGCCATTAGCTTTGACCCAATCCCCATCGATAATCATCTCTATTCCTTGGGTTAAAAAATCAAAGTTAGTATCACTATTTTTTTGATGTACCATGTCTAAATGCGATTGCAAGACGATGGCTTTTCGATCTTCCATACCCGCAGTGGCTGGTTTTTTGATGATGACATTTCCTACCGTATCCTCCTCCGTTTCAAGCTTTAGATTTTTTCCAAAATCTTTCATAAAAGCGATCACACGCTCCTCTTTTTTTGAGGGACGAGGCACCGCAATTTAAATCTGCAAATTTATTCCAAATTGCTTTTGGTTCTAACTGACGTATATCTTGACTCATAATAGATGTGTTTATTTGCTGCACAAAGGTAGGGATTCCTTACCGATCACAAATTAAAATTATTACTTTTGAATGATGGCTAAAAAATTGAAAATCATATGTGCTTTGAGTATTCTTCCTCAATACTTTCTTGTAAAAGTCCTAAAGCAGCAGCCCGAATTTATGGAAACTTATTACAGTAATGGGCTGTTTCCGTTGATTTCAAAACTATTAAACACCGCTTTTAAATGGATTCCCTTTTCTGTGGGGGATGTGTTGTATGCGATTGTGATTGTCTATAGCATCCGTTGGATAGTTCTCAACCGAAAGCGACTTAGAACACAGCCAAAAGTCTGGGGATTGAATGTTTTAGCTTTTTTGTCCGTACTCTATTTTATGTTTCACTTGTGTTGGGGCTTCAATTATTATCGAGTGCCCTTACATACGACCCTCCACTTAAATCCAGATTATACCACGGCTCAATTAAAAAGTGTGACCGATCAACTGGTCATGAAAACGAATGCTCTGCATCTAACGATTACTCAAGATTCTTCGGTTAAAAACTACGATTCCTTATCCTTTTTCTGAACTGAATGAAATCAGTCTTGCAGGCTATTCTGAATTAGAAAAAGTGTATCCAAATTTTAAGCACGACGGTCAAAATAGCAAAAAATCACTATTTAGCACGCCTCTAACCTATATGGGGTTTAGTGGCTACGTGAATCCATTAACGCTAGAAGCTCAAATTAATGCGGTGATGCCTCCCAATGCGATGCCAACGACCATTGCGCACGAACAGGCGCACCAGTTGGGTTATGCGGCGGAAAATGAAGCTAATTTTATTGGATTTTTGGCGTGTATCCACAATAAAGACTCCTATTTCAACTATGCAGCTTATAAATTTGCGTTGCGTTATTGTTTACGAGAATTACATCTCAGAGAGCCCGATACCTACGACTCCGTTTTATGTACCATCAACCCAGGTGTTTTAGAAGACTACCGAGAAGCGTTTGAGTTTTGGGATTCTTACAACAATCCGTTGGAACCTGTTTTTAAAGAGTTTTATAGTTATTTCTTAAAAGCAAACAACCAAGACAAAGGCATTGAAAGGCTATAATTATGTGGTAGCGCTTTTGGTGGATTATTTACAGTAATAACGTTTGAAAAGGAATAAGTTTCTCAAGTATATTTTTTGGAGATGTGTGATTTTTTTATACATTTATATTCGATTAAAGACCCCAAGTCTAAATCTTCAAAAAAAGAGTTTATCCGATGTTTTAGATGTAGTTTTATTGAATGCCGTTTTGTAAACGACAGATATTTGTACGCTTTTGAGGAAAAATAAAAACGAATAAAAAAAACAGATTTATATACAACCCAAAGTTGTCAGCGATTACTATTTGCCCAGCTACCGCTAGAATTTTCTGGTGGCGTCAAAGATTGATAAGTCATGGTAGTGGTGAAAATAAAAGATGTTTTTAGCTAGTTTTACAGCCACTAAGTACAACTGAGTGGCCGCGAGGGTGATTTATGAACTTACAGAACCTAAAAAAAAGGCTCCTTAGTTGTTTTCTAAATGTTCTTCAATATCAGCAATATGGTATTGCAACGCCTGCGCAGAGATCTGTATTTCCTTGATCAATAATGCCAGAGAAATGATTAATAAAATTAAAGCGAACCCAAAAACCCAAATGGCCATGTTTTGTTGATGCACATAGATTAAAAACATGGTCAACACACAGGAAAGTAAACTTGAAATTCCAAAAATCTGCATCCATCGAGTTAAATTTAGACGTAGTTTTAAATTTTTAATTTGTCTTATCAAAGAGTCTTCTTTGCGTTCTAAATAAATAGCGTGTAAATTTCTAATGACTGCAGCATAGGCTAAAAAGCGGTTGGTATATGCTAACATAATTAGAGAAATTGCAGAAAATAAAAGTGCTGGTGTTGTCAGTGTTAATTCTTCCATATAGAGGTCAAAATTAAGTAATAATTATCATCAAAAAAAAGAAATGGTTTATGAAAATCCCCCATTAATGTTCTGCGAGTGTGGCATCAGCAGGATGTATTATTGTTTTACACTGTAAATAGTCCAAAATATAACTCGTTTTACAACATTAAATTTGAGATTAATCTATAAAAATTCAATCATTTTAGCGCTTCATTGTTGCATTGAGACTTATTTGTTTTTCCAAAACGATTTCACAAACAAAACTCTTCAGGCTAAACCAAAAAGCCAAAATTCCTGACAGGTTGGTTTTGGGGGACTTCCCTTTTCCAATGCGATGAATTTGAAGTTCATACCAAGGTAATTCTACACCCCCTAGTTGATCTAAAAACTTAATACCTATTTGGGGGATTGGAAGCTTCAAATCGTTTTATGGATCCGTCAAAAATTTGATTTGCTAAGTTCGGATACAGGCAAAAGGGTCTTGCCAAACCAACCATGTCTAAATGCCCATCTTCCAAAGCTTTTTCCATGACAGAAACAGAACGAAAACCGCCAGTAAGTAGTAAGGGTGTTTTAATCAATTTTCGGGCTTTTTTGATATACTCCAAAAAGTACGCTTCCCGCGCTATGGTACTTTTTTTACGATCTCCCTGAATCATCGCGGGCTTTTCATAAGTGCCACCAGAAATTTCTATCAAATCGATCCCTTGATTCCCTAGGAGGCGAATCACTTCCATAGATGCTTCTTCTGTAAATCCACCGCGTTGAAAATCTGCAGAGTTAATCTTAATACCTATTGGATACTCTGCTCCTACTTGAGACCGAATTTCACGATAAATCTCTAAAACAAAACGAGCTCTATTGGATAGAGAACCGCCCCATTGATCCGTTCTAACATTGCTAATGGGAGACAAAAACTGACTAACTAAGTATCCGTGAGCCCCATGAATTTGACAACCCTGTAAACCCTGCTTCTTTTAGGATTCTTGCGGTAGTTCCAAAGCGTTTTATAATGTCCCAAATAGCGTCTTCTGTCAATGCGGTTGGCACTTTAAACATCTTAGAGGCACTGCCCATTTTTAGGGGTATTGCTGAAGGTGCTACGGTTTCTCTATTAATTGCCGCAAACGCTTGCCTCCCTGGATGGTTTAATTGTGGCCAAAGATGTACGCCTGTACCTTTTACAGATTTGGCCCATTCTTTTAACAACTCAAAATGTTTGTAGTCTTCGACGACGACATTTCGCGCCTCACCCTAGTGCCATGGTATCCACCATCACATTTCCTGTAATGAGCAGTCCTGGATTCCCTTGGGCCCAAACGCTGGTATGCATGTATTAGTCCCTTACTTGGTGCGTGATGTCGCGTCCCAAAATTTTCACTCATTGCAGACTTGGCAATTCTATTTTTTAAAACGGACCCATTTGGCAAAGTAAAAGAAGACGCGATCATTTTTCATTACTGGATTTTTTTACCAAATATATTTAAAACATCAAACCAAAGGTTAAAGCTCACCCTTTTCTTTTTTATAAAAAGGAAATTTAAAGGTAAAGTCTCTGAATTGGAGTTACATATGTGGTATTTTTTTCTCAATGACTTACAATTAAAAACGTTTCTGAACAAAAGTTTAACTTTAGAGCAAAGCATTTTACCCTGCTCTATTTTAAAAATCGTTCAAAAACAGAATTTAATTAAAAATATTTATTAATTTGGTGGTTTGTATTTAGTGTAAAATGTATTTAAAACATCAAATTGGAAAAAATGTAGTCGCAGTATTGTTTTTATTAGCAATAATACTCCCCTCTGCAATTCAGTTTAGCCATATGATGGAGGGGCATGAAGGTGTTGCATGCAATGATCAGAGTAATCATATACATAAATCTGAAAAAACCTGTGAAACATGTGCTTTTAAATTAACATCGCTCAGCTATGCTATTGTTAAATATCCAGATTTACTGTCAGCACAAATTTCTGTAAGGGTTAGCACTAGCTTTACGCCAATACAATTTAACCGTTCTACATTCACCAATAAACAACTACGCGCACCCCCTGTATTTTCTTAACAAACAAACAAACACATTCGTTTAATGTTAATTAAGGATTTATATGCGCAACTATGCATTATGGGTACTGTTATTCAGCAGTATTACATCGATGTCACAAAATTGTGACCACTCACTTTCAGGGATAGTAATCCGATAATCACGATGGGCAATTGCTCTCCGGAGTTACTCTTATTATTGCAGGTACTGAACAAGCTGTTCAAACAGGCCTTGATGGGACATATTCGTTTTCAAACCTATGTAATGACACTTATTACATACAGGTTTCACATCCCTATTGTCTCACAAAAGGATTTACAGTTAACGTTTCTGGAGATACCACGAAGTCTTTTAAATTGGAGCATCACATTGAAGAGCTCAACCAAATTACATTAGAAGGAAAAGCTTATGGGGACAAAACCAAAACACTTCTCGAAAGTACACTTAACACAGACGAATTGGAACGATTTAGTAGTGGTTCTGTTGGAGATGCCTTAAAAAGCTTGAGTGGTGTCTCGTCATTAAGTACAGGAAATACGGTTGTAAAGCCAATGATAAATGGACTTCACAGCAGTCGTGTCGTTATCATTAATAATGGAGTTCGGATGGAAGACCAAGAATGGGGCGCAGAACACGCACCTAACATCGATATAAATACAGTGAGCAATCTTACGGTCATAAAAGGGGCCGGTGCACTTCAATACAGTGGAGATGCCGTCGGAGGGGTTATTATTGCTGAAGCTTCAAAAGTTCCTGTAAAAGATAGCTTGTATGGTAAAACTTTAATGACTGCGACTAGTAATGGACGTGGTTTAGCTCTAAGCTCACAATTAACCAAAAGTGATCAAAATGGATGGTATTCAACCTCACAAGGAACCTTAAAACGCTTTGGGGATTTTGAAACTCCCGACTATGTGTTGAGTAATACAGGTGTTTTTGAAAGAAATGCTTCGTTAAAAGTAGGTTTTAACCGGTTTGACTATGGTTTTGAAGGGTATTATTCGATCTTTAAAAATGAGATTGGCATTTTAGCAGCGTCTCATTTAGGCGGTGCAGAAGACCTAATTAGAGCCTTAGAAAGCCCTTTACCCTTAACTATAAACGATTTTTCATATACTATCGATGCTCCCAAGCAAGATGTCACACATCATTTGGCAACTGTAAAAGGGATATAAAAAATTTGATGACTTTGGGACACTGAGCTTGCAATATGATTTTCAAAGAAACAATCGTCTGGAGTACGATATTAGGCGTGGTGATGATAAAGAAAAACCATCTGTTGATTTAGAATTAGATACGCATACCGTGCTACTAGATTTAGATTCCAGTCTTACAGATGAAGTTGATCTGAAATTTGGCCTAATGACTGGGTATCAAAACAACTTTGCATCAGACACCGGAGTTCGAAGATTGATTCCTGATTACGAAAAGTATGACTTGGGATTGTATATCATTGCAGATTACCAATTAAGCGACCAATGGCTTCTGGAAGCTGGGGCTCGATATGAGTATTCCTATATGGATGTTTTTAAGTTTTACAGAACCTCCTTTTGGGAATCCCGTAATTATGACCAGCTATTCCCTGAAATTGTGATTGAGGACTTGGAGAATCAAATTTTAACCAATCCCGAACTAAGTTTCAAAAATGGTTCTGGGACTTTGGGAGCGAGCTATGCATTTGGAGAAAGTTCTAAATTATTTTTCAACTATTCAATCGCTTCAAGAGCCCCAAATGCTTCTGAACTTTTTAGTGAAGGCTTGCACCATTCGGCCTCACGAATTGAGCTAGGTGATTTAAGCTTCAAATCGGAAATTGGGCACAAAGTTTCCTTGACATTTCAAAGTGATAGCGATACATTCAGATTTAATATAAACCCCTACATTAATACAATTTCTGACTTTATCATTATTGAACCTGTAGAGGTCCAAAAAACGTTAAGAGGCACTTTTCAAGTGTGGGAATATCGCCAAACGAATGCACAATTGTTGGGTATCGATGTGGATGCATCCTATGAATTTGCTCAAAACTATCGCTTAAAGACCCAATTCTCTTTGGTCAAAGGAAAGGACCAAACTTTAGATGCACCATTAATCGGAATGCCGCCTGTAAACATTCGCAACGAAATTGTGTATCAAAATCCTGAATTCAATCACATTCGACTGTCTTTACAAAGCGCATATCATTTTAAACAAAACAACCATCCCAACAACAATTTTGAAGTGTTCATGCCAGAAACTAAAACCTATAAATTGGTGGATGTTAGTACCCCTCCAGATGCATACCACTTACTTAATTTTAGTTCGAGTATCGATCTTAATATCAATCAAAAATCAAAATTTACAGTAGGTTTTACAATTACAAACCTATTGGATACTTCGTATCGAAACTACCTGAATCGTTTGCGCTATTTTGCCGATGATTTGGGGAGAAATTTTTTACTAAATCTTAAAATCAATTATTAATTTAAAATTCAAAAAAATGAAAAATATGAAATTTTTAACAACAGTAGTATTAGCAAGCACCTTATTTATCGGATGCTCAAAAGATGATGCACCAGAACCCGTCAACGAAGAAGAAGTGATAACGACTTTGACCGTAACTCTTGTGCCAAATGACGGCAGTACAACAATTACCTTACAGACTCGTGACTTAGATGGCGATGGACCTAATGAACCCATTATTACGACTGGTAATTTTGCTACTGGAGTCACCTATAGTGGTCGCATTGTTCTGCTTAACGAAACTGT
>CALSOZ010000015.1 GCA_943788095.1 uncultured Flavobacteriaceae bacterium
TGACCTAAAGACTGCATAAAACTCAGTTAATCTTGGAGAGACACCCACAGTATCTTTAATCTGTTGCAGATTTTTTATTTCATTAATTGAGTCATAGGTGTCGTACAGTTTTTGAATATTTTCTTTGGTTAATGGTGCAACATGAGTAGCAATGCTTCCAGAAGCTCGTGCCTTAATTGAATCGTTTTTATTTATTCTATATATTTCTACGTCTTTTCCTGTTATCGTCTTACAATTGATGAAATCGTTAGCTGAAATATGACTAAGTGCCATCTCAATAAAAGCTTGATAAACATCCTCAAATTCATAAGATTTTTGATTTGTTATTTTATTTTCTTTATAAGAATTATAAGCGGCACGAGCACAGGCAATTTTAAAAATACCTGGGCTGATTTCATAAGTTAATTCCTCTTTTTCATCATCTGATTCATCTTGAAATTTAGGTTTGATTCCTTCTACAAAATCTTCATAACTCATTGATTGATGAAAAGTTGTAAATAAGACATTTTTATTCTTATAAAGGTTATCGTATATCAATTTATTAGCTTTATGATTATCCTCTTGGTACTCATTGGGTGAAATGATACTTACAACTTTATCAACTGTAGAATATGTTTTCCCTGTTCCAGGAGGTCCGTATAAAATGGTATTTAATTGGCCTATATCAATACACGATACACGGAACTCTGAAGAATAATATTTTAATAATAATTGCAATCCTTTTTTGTAATTTCCATCTGATTCAGAATATTCTTTTTTAAAATCAGAAGTGTTTAAAATATTTTTTTTGTCTTCATTGATATTATATTCATGCAGAATCTCCATTGCTGAATACCCCTTATTTTTAATGTTTAAATAGTCATTTTCAATATCTCTATGACTTTTCCCCTCTTTTAAATAACCATATATTATTTTTGCATGAATTTTTTCTTTTTTATTCTTTGTTTCATTCATGGATTCTATGGAATCCAACTTATATTCATTAAATAATTTTGAGCATATCGAATCAAACTCTTCCTTTGTTATTTTCTGAAACGATCCAGTCTCTGCTATGGGCTGATCAATTGATTTCTTAATTTCAAAAATCTTCTTTAACTTGAGATGATTCAAAGACTTAGAAACTACTTCTAAATTGTAATAAACTGTATCATCTAAATGAACCAGTATCTTATCTCCAGAAATAATTTCTTGTTCCTTAATATTTGTGTCTTCTGTTTCTATTCTGAAATCAAATTCAGTACCTGATTTAATACTTGAAAATGTATTAATTAGTGGGTCAATTGAAATTATATAGTGATTTGCCATATCTTAATATTGAAATTTATCTTTTTGATTTAACACTTCATTTTCAAAATATTCTATTTGTGTTTTGTTATCATTTAGAATTTTGTCAATGAGAATTTGAATTTTATCATTTTGTTTAGATGAATAATCATATATATCAGTATTTATAGTTTTGATGAAATTTACAATCCATTCTTTTCCTTTTGCTTTATGGCCATCGGGAATTTTTTTTGCTATTTCCCTTAATATTTCCCTATTATGCTCATTGCCTGGGGAAATAACAAACTTTAACTGAACAAACCCTTTTCTATAAATTATTTCATAGGAAAAACTTTCTTTGTGAAGCCAATTACCGTTACTTGTTTTTGGCACAATATCTTTAATTTTTTTAGTCAGAAACCGGACTCCTCCTTTAACAGATGAGCCAACTACATAACCATTGTTTTCAATTGTTTTCTCTATTAATTTTTTAATATTTTCCTTTCTTTTTTTATCTTCTTTTGTATTTATAGCATCAGGTAAAATAAATTCAAATTTCTGCCAAACAAGAACCTTTTTTAAAACTTTATTAGTTTGAGAATTGGACAGTTCAATGAATTCATCATGCTTGTAATGATCTAATAGATTTTCTTTATCAAAGAAAATGTTATAAAAATCAGAAGCTTCTTTTGAGTTCTTTTTTTTCTTTTCTTTAGATTTAAATTCAATTTTAAGTTTTCCTACTCTTTTGTTGTACTCAACTTGATTTAATTCAATAGAGCTTTGTGATTTACTGAATAAAGCATCTATGTTCAAAATTTCAAACCCTTTTTTATTACACTGAAAAACAACAATATTTTTTCTAGTTCTAATATTCATATAATATTCAATACTATTTCCTTTATCATGTTTTTCGAAAATAATTTCGTCTCCAGCGTTTACATTATTTTTTTTCCAATATTTTCCAAGACCATTAACTCTTAATTCATTTCCGGGTGTTGTAATATTTATCTGGTCATAATAGGTGCCTGATTTTAAATCTAAAAATCGAGGTGAAGGGATGTCAAGAAAAATATTTTGTCCTGTTTTTGCTGTGACTGGTACAAGAACATAAGAATCGTTAGTTCCTTTTTTATTCAGTTCGGTATCGTTTAATGACTTTATGAATTGTTGAATTTTCATCTTTTTAATTTTTCTTTTATTTCATCAATAGTAAAGGGCATAGGCCTTCTTTTATGAATCATTGCGTGGCAATTTGGGCACACCGGAATCAAATCATTAATGGGGTCGACTTCATATAATTCTCCTATCTCTGAAACTGGTTTAATATGATGAACATGGATAAATCCATCACCAACATCGCCATACTCGGCACTGAAATCAAATTCACAAGCTGCGCATAAAGCTCCATAATGTTCAATGCATTTATCTCTTGCTTTGGTATTGCGTTCATATTTATTTACCAAAATACTCTGTTTAGAACCTTCAAGATAATATTCCGCGGCATCTTCGTTTACTTCATCTGGTTGTAAAGTGAAAGTTGGGTGTGAACCAGGCACTCCATTTTTTAATAAATCAATCACAAATTTTGTTGAACCACTCGAAATTAATTTTTCAATAACTATTTCATCATCAACAACTGCATTTTTATCATCAAAGTAGCTCCCGAATTGTGTCAGGCGAAATTCCCCATTGGCTGCATTTGAAAATGGAAAGTCATATAAGACTCCTGAGATTTTATCAATACATGTTATATTTTTCGGAGGATGACCAAAAAATGCAGGTGGGTCTGTTTTTTTTGGAATAGTTATGTATTTGTCATGCATACCTGCCTCACCCAGATTAGAAGGGTATAGTTTTTTAACAAATGATAATTGATCCATACTAATATTTTATAAATGTTTTTTAATTGCCTTTGCAATTCCTCTGGCCATTACGGGAGGAACAGCATTTCCAATTTGCATATATGTTTTTAAATAAGCGCCTAAAAAGACATAGTCATCAGGAAAAGATTGTATTCTGGCCGCTTCTCTTGGAGTAATACTTCTCACTTGCCTTGGGTGTATATGAGAATGGCAATCCATTTTTAGATGTGCTGTTATTGTTCTTGAAGGTCTGTCTTCAATCAGTTTAAAATATTTGTCTTTAAAAATATGATTACGGTGTTTGTATGGCATAACATGCTTTATATTATCACTTGTCCCATCTTCTCCTTGTTTTAGAGTTCCGTATATTTCATAATTAATATCATTTGTATATCTAGCTTTGTGGTTAAAAACATATTCTATTTTTCTCCCTTCATTGATGAGCTTCAAATAAGAGTTTTCATTGCCATTAAATTGATTTATATCCACTTTTTTACCTGTGATTTCATCATCAACTTCAGTCATGTTTTTAATCCGTGGAGCATCAAGAGGCTTTATGTATCCAAGAGCATCTCTTAAAATATGACCTTTATTTTGGGAATAATTGTTTTCAATTTCTTGAATTATTGAGAAAGGGGTTATTTTTCTTTTTTCAGAAATATCATTTCTTATGGCAATAAAAATTAACCGTTGTCTTTTCTGGGCAACTCCAAAATCATTTGACACTAATACTTTACAACCAACTGAATATGTAAAAGTTTTGTTTCCTTTTTCTATACTAATGTTTTTGTAGTCTTCAACTACTTGTTCTGCGTAAGGAAGCATCCCTCTTACATTTTCCATCACAACAAACTTTGGTGCAATCTTTTCAATTGCTTTTAAATAATATTTATAAAGCTCATTTCTTGGATCATCAATGATTCTTTGCTGATTAGCTGAACTAAAACCCTGGCATGGTGGCCCTCCAATTACAATATCTATTTCATTATCAATATACTCATCTAAATGATCAACAATATTTCGAATATCACCTAAAATAACCCTATCGTCTGGTACTTCAGGATGATTGTATCTAAAAGTTTCTATACAAACATCTTCATAGTCATTAGCAAGATCAATCTTAAAACCTTCTTGACTAAACCCAAGGCTTAAACCACCAGCACCACAGAAGAAATCAACAGTTAGTGGCCTGTTATTTTTGTTAGACTTTTCTTGAATAATCTTCCTTTTTCTCGGGTCTAAATTGTTTAGTAAACCTCCGATCAATTTTTGGTACTTAAGGTTAAAATTAATTGCTATGATGAATTCTTTATAAAGGGGTGTTTTTAGTACTTTTATTAAATGATTTTGTTCATCCTCTGAGTTTGATTCAATTATTCTAAGCTCTTTTAGTCTTTTTATTGTACTATTTGATATTTCTGGATCTACTGAAGAAACAACAAGATTATTCCTTTGTGCAAAAACATTTATAAGCTTAATAAAAAGATTAACCTTTTCTACAAAGAATTTTTTTTCTCTAGAGTTCTCTATTTTTTTTATGTTTTTAAACATATTATAACGTTGCTAAAACTTGTTTAATACTTTTTGCGATAGCCTCGGCCATTAATGGAGGCACAGCATTACCAATTTGTTTGTACTGTTGGGTTCTCGAACCTTCAAAAATAAAATCATCAGGAAATGATTGAAGTCTTGCTGCTTCACGAGGTGTTATTGTTCTTTCTTGTTTTGGATCTGGATGTATAAACTGATTACCATCTTTGTATAGATGCGCAATAATTGTTCTCGCAGGCTTGTCCCAAAATTGAACAACGTAACTGTTGTTAAACACTCTTTTATTAATATGATTCAAGGATGGTTTTTTTTCTAATAGATCTGTAAAAGTCCATTTGTTTTTGCTCATTTCATAATATCTCTTTCGATCTTTTTCATTGTGTGTTCTTGATACATGGTCTAATATAATAGTTTCTTTTTTGGACCTTATTTTTGATAAATAGTCGTTCCATGAACTAATACTATGGTCAAATACCTTTTCACCTTCACCTGGTTTGATTGTTGGTAGGTCATAAATAGCATCCTTAACTGTTGCATATTTTTTCTTGCCTTTTTTTTCTTCATCTGAGGAATTAGGATTGTAATGTGTTTTTATTATTCCATTGTATATTTCTGTTGGATTAATTTCTATATTCTTTCTAACCCCAATTAGAATAACTCTTTTTCTTACTTGTGGAACACCGTAATCACAAGAATTTAAAACCATATCATTCGGAGATTTGATAAGTTTATAATCTTTACCAAGCTTTTTTAGAATGATATTTACCGTTTTTTCGTTTCCAAGTTTAGCAGATAACAAACCTGTTACATTTTCAAAAACAAATATTTTAGGTTTAAAATGATTTAAGATTTTTTCATAACTCTCAAAAAGATAATTTCTTGGATCATCTTGCATCCCCTTGTCATCTTTCGCCCTACCTAGTGACGAGAAGCTTTGACATGGTGGTCCACCAATTAATAAGTCGACAGACTTACCTGATATTTCTAATTCAATTTGTTCAATAATATCCTTATCAGTTATATCTTTCTCTAGAACACTTATTTCATTCTCTTGGTAGCCATAATGTTTCATTCTAGTTCGTAGGCTCTCACAAGCATAATGATCATATTCAACATGTGTTAAACCTTGAAAACCTTGTTTGTAGAACCCTTCACTTAATCCGCCACAACCTGCAAATAGGTCTATAAATGTATATTTCTTACTCATGTTCAACTAAAAGTTCTTTTACACTGATGTTTAATATTTCAGCAATTTCATTAAGGCACTCAATATTCGGCTGTCTTCTGTTTTGCACATACCCGTTCACCATGTTGTAGCTCTTACCAAGTTTATCAGCGAGCCAAATTTGCTTAATGCCTTTCTCTTTAAGTACTTCTTTTATACGATTCATAGTTACTGTAATAGTAGGCACAATATAACTAAAAATATCTCATTTTTCGAGTACTTTTTAACTAAATCTTCTACCAAATATAACAATTGCCAAAATAGTAGTCATACCAACAGATATGGGGTTATTAAAGATTTGTTATTGGTTTTCTTTTGGTCTTTCTGATCCAATCAATGACTCTGCAATTTTTAGTCGACTTTTATATTTCTCAACTTCTACTCAATGCCTGTTTTAAGGCATAGTTAGATTCATCCCGGTCGTGAATGGCTTTGTTAGATCGTTGTTGCATATTGGAAGCGTACTCATCTGTAGTGTCCCGCTGCGCTTTTAACTTTTGAATTTCTTTATTTTTTAACTCTAAAGCTCTTTCTAATTTCACTTCTTTTGGTGTGGGTTCTCCAATTGTACCATAATCATTTTTATGATGTTCTATAAGTGTTAGTGCCCATTCAGATACACTCACGTTATATTTTGCTGCGAGTCTTACATATTCAGCTTTTTGAGCAGCAGAGACCCTTGTACTAAGGGTCACGTTTCTGTAATGCATATTGTTTTCCATTGTTTTTATTGTATTTAAGTTATTAATCTACAGCCTGTTGACTTGGTGTTTACTCAAGGACATCTCACAGTCTTTATTTTTACTCACTTTTCGTGATTGTTTCAAAAAATAAAAATTATTTCCTTTAATAATTCTTTATTGACTTTGTATGATGAAGTCCATTGATAAGTGCAATATATCTATTAATTTTGAGAAAGTTGTACCATTACAACGATTTATATATAACTTTTTTGTTTCTTTGTATTTATGGATAGTAAATTTGTTTTAGATCCTTATTTTGGTGAGTTATCAGACCCCGATAGTTTGATTAATTATATATGCACACCATTGTTTTTAAAAACAAAAGTTGATGTACAATATTATGAGATTTTAAACTGGGAGAGGTTTGGTTTATTAGACATTGATCTTGGTTTAAGTACCCTAAAAACAGACTATAAAAAAACAGCGATAAGCTTTGTGCAGTATGTTTGGATTAAGATGATTGAGTCCTTAAACAAATATGGTTTTTCCTATGATGACATAAGAGCAATTAGAGCCAAATTGGGTCAAAAATTGCATTTCGAGCTCAATTATAACCAAAGGATTGCAGAGAATAAAGCATTACAAACGTCAGATAATCACAAAGAAGGCTATATCACTGAGCTTGAAAAGCTAATATTATCTACAATCGCTCATAAAAAAAACTATACTTTTTTCTTTTTTATAGATGTACCTGCAGACTATTTTTTGTTTTCAGATGATTTATTAGAAATGTTTCATTCTAGCAATGAAAGTTATTTTTTTCTTGACAAATTTAAAAAAGACCATTTCAGCTTTTCATTCTATAAAATATTTGAACCTTTTCTTCATGGCGATTCACATCAATTTGACAACAGGTCAATTTCAATGCTTTCAGATGAAGAAGATAAAGTACTAAGAATGATAAGACGGAATTATAACGAGTTAAAATCCATTACAATTCGGTTCAATCAATCCAAGCCAACGCATTTAGAAATTAAAACAACAAAGCAAGTTTCAGCAGAAAGTCGAATTATGGAACACATTCAAAAAAGAGATTATTCAACCATTGTTATTCAAACAGTTGATGGGAGTGTGGTTAATTTTGAAAATACAAAGAAATATAAATTATGATACTGAATACCTCAGATCAATTGATACGTCACAATCCTATTGTACCAAGCAAAGGAATTGTACATACATCAAAATCATGTTATCAGAATATGAATGCAAAATCATTTTAAATAAAAACAGAAAAGAAAAACTAACAAACGAAGAAGTACAACAAATCAAAGCTTTTTTTGAGCTCATTGCCAATGCTCAATTAGAAGCTTTTCAAAATTCTAAGCAATGAAAAGAGCTGTAATCATGTCAAGAGTAAGTAGTGACGAACAAGCCAAAGGGTTTAGCTTGGGTGTTCAATTTGAGCAGCTAACAAATTATTGCAAACGCAAGGATATTGAGGTTGTTGCGCATTATAAAGAAGACCACTCCGCTAAAAACTTCAATCGTCCTGAATTTCAAAACTTTTTGAGATTCGCAAAGAAGAACAAAAAGACCATTGATTATTCTCTTAGTCACCACTTGGGACCGCTTTTCCAGGAATGTCACAGATTCATTTGTAATGATTCGTCAATTAAAAGAAATGGGAATAGAAGTTCAAGCCATTGAACAACCCATTGATTTTAGCATACCAGAGAGCAAAGCAATGCTAGCCATTAATTTAGTATTCCCAGAAATAGATAATGACCGAAGATCGATAAAGATACGAGGTGGAATCAGAGGGTCTTTAAAAGCAGGTCGTTGGTGCAGAATGGCACCTGTAGGTTATGTAAATAGGAGGGATGCAAATAACAGACCCATTATTCAGCCCAGCCCAAAGGCTAAATTTATTCAATTTGCATATAAGGGAATCATAAAAGGGAAAACCCAAGCAGCGATTCGTGAGGAGTTAAGTAGTAAAGGATTCAAAGTCAGTAGAAATAATTTATCTCTTTTATTGAAAAACCCTGTGTATATGGGTAAGATTGTCGTTCCAAAAGAAGGAGAGGAGCAGGAGCAGTGGATTGAGGGTGTTCATCAAGGAATTATCTCTGAGAAACTATTTTACCAAGTTCAAGAAAAGTTGTCCGAACGCCAAAAGAAAAGAAATCGACCTATTTATAATACACTTCGCGAAGAGCTTCCATTAAGAGGAATCTTACATTGCTCCAAATGCCAGTCAAAAATGACAGGAAGTCCTTCAAAGAGCTGCACGGGTAAAAAGTATTTTTATTATCACTGCAATCATTGTAAAAAAGAGCGATTCTCTGCTAAGAAAGTCAACACGGTTTTTGAATCTATTTTGGATGATTTTCAATTTACCAAACAATCAAAAGTTCTGTATAAAGAGATTTTAAAGTCTTTATCTGGAGTTAATCAAAAAGACAGAGCAAGGAAAAGAAAAAAGTTAGAGAAGGAGTTAGCTTCCGCAAACCAACGGATTGAAAATCTACAAGATTTATTGGTAGACGGAACTATTTCTCCAAAAGTCTATGGGCAAACATTAAATCGATATACCAAGCAACGAGATCAAATCACGTCTAATTTGAATGGACTCAATACCTCAGATTCTGAATATAAGGGTCTTATTGAAAATGCATTTCAACATTTAGAAAATTTTAAGCAAACCTATACCAACAGTGCTATTGCGCATAAAAAGAAGCTGATAAGTTCGATTTTTCCAGAAAAAATAGAATTTGACGGAAAAAAATGTCGAACTACAAGAATCAATGATGTGTTGAGGTATATCTTGCAGATAGACAAGGAGTTAGATGAAAATAAAAAGGGACAAATCTCAAAAAAATTGAGTTTGTCCCGTCTAGTGGAGTCGCCGAGAATCGAACTCGGGTCCAAACAAGCTAATAAAAAGCCTTCTACACGTTTAGTTTTTAATTGATTGTCGGAAATAAACTGACTAAAAACGGCCCACTTATTTCTTAGCTTCTTTAGTTTCGAATCCCTACCAAAGCCTTAGAGATTCTAGGTTGACATTTACGATGTCTCAAAATTGAACGCCGTGAACCAAGGCTTTCAGGAGACATAAAGCTTGCACACCTTGTGTGCCGAGGCTCATCCTACTATAATTCGGATTAAGCAGCTAAAGCGTAGTTATTCTCGCCGTTTAAAAGTTGATATGGACTTTAACGTGTATCAATATCATCACACGACGTGCTTACAGTTTAGTAGATCTCGCTGTCAATACCAGTCGACCCCATTACTATAATTGTCCTCCGAAGAGGGGTGGCAAAGTTACAAAAAAACTTGTGCAACCAATCAATTCCTTTTACTTTCGTAAAAAATAGTTAATATTATTATCTGCCTATGAAGTTTGCTGTCATTCAAGAACGAAAATCTCCACCAGATAGACGTGTAGTTTTAGACCCAATATCGTGCCAAAAGTTTCTTTCTGATTTCCCATCGGCAAAATTACTTATTGAAGCATCCCCCATTCGTGCATTTACAGATGCCGAATATACCAACGCAGGTTTAGAAGTTGTGACGGATGTGAGTGCAGCGGATGTCTTGATAGGGGTTAAAGAAGTTCCAATTGAGGCTCTTATTCCTAACAAAAGCTATTTCTTTTTTAGTCATACCATCAAAAAACAACCCTACAATCGAAAATTACTTCAATCGATTTTAGATAAAAACATCACCCTATATGATCATGAAACTTTGGTCAATGAACACAACCACAGACTGATTGGATTTGGCTATTATGCTGGCGTTGTAGGGGCTTATAATGGCATGCGAACTTTAGGGTTGAAGCTAGATATATTTGATTTACCTAAAGCATCCACTCTTAATGGACGTGCTGTTTTGAACGCCAAACTCGATCAAATTAAACTTCCCAATCTGAAAATTATTTTAACGGGAACTGGACGTGTTGGGCAGGGAGCTAAAGAAATTTTAGACCATCTAAATATTAAAGAGGTATCGGTAGATCAATTTTTAAATGAAAATTTTACTGAAGCCGTGTATGTACAGTTAGATGTCTTTGATTATTGCGAACGTCTAGATGGAACACAATTAGGAAAAACAGATTTCTTTCAGCATCCAGAAGCCTATCGCTCTACTTTTGATCGTTTTACGGCGGTCGCCGATCTGTTTATTGCGGGTCATTTTTATGGTAAAGGGGCGCCACCATTTTTCACCCGCGAGCAAGCCAAAGCCGATACTTTTAAGCTAAAAGTTGTGGCAGACATCAGTTGTGATATCGACGGGCCAGTGGCCTGTACCATTCGACCCTCAACCATCGAAAGTCCTATATATGGCTATGATCCTGAATCCGAAATGGAAGTGGACTTTAAAAACACGAATGCGATTGCGGTCATGGCAGTGGATAATTTACCTTGTGAATTACCAAAAGATGCGAGTGAAGGTTTTGGAAAAATATTTGTGGATAAGATAATGCCTTCTTTTTTTAATGCGGATGCCTTTGGTATTTTGGAACGTTCTAGAATGACCGAAAATGGCCAACTCACTGCCGCATTTTCTTACCTTCAAGCGTATGTCGATGGAACCGAATAGGATCAAAAAAGCCCGTCCGAATGGACAGGCTCTGTAAAAAATAATGTATGTAACTATTAGATAATTCTAACGTTTACTGCATTCATACCTTTTCTACCTTCTTTTAATTCAAACTCAACTGCGTCACCTTCATTAATCTCATCGATTATTCCAGTTACGTGTACAAAGTACTCTGTGTTTGAATCGTCTTCTGTAACGAATCCAAATCCTTTGGATGCGTTGAAAAATTTAACTGTACCGTTTTTCACTTGTATAAAATTTTAGACTACAAATGTACTATTATATTTAACGTGTGCACACTTTTTAATATTTTATTAAGAATTATTTTTTATAAAAAATAGTTTTAATCCTCTCACATCTAGAAGTCTACAAGAACTTGATTGGTTGTTAAGTCTTCAAAAACTTCTCGTTTTCTTATCAAGTGTGCTTTTTCATTATACCATAAAACTTCCGCTGGTCGATAGCGTGAGTTGTAATTACTGGCCATCATGAAACAATATGCGCCAGCATTTTTAAAGGCCAATACATCTTCTTCTCTAATCTCATTGATACGTCTATTATTTGCAAAGGTATCCGTTTCACAAATATAACCTACAACCGAGTAAAACCGTTCTCTTCCCTTTGGGTTTGAAATATTCACAATGTCGTGTTGTGATCCATAAAGCATCGGACGAATCAAATGATTAAATCCAGAATCAATTTGTGCAAAAACGGTTGAAGTTGTTTGTTTGATGGCATTCACTTTCGATAAAAAGTAGCCAGATTCACTCACAATAAATTTCCCAGGTTCAAATGCTAAAGTCACATCTTTGCCATAGTTTTTACAAAAGGTTTGAAAACGCTCTGTCAGTTTTTCACCCAATTCTTCTATATTGGTTTCGATGTCGTTGTCTGTATAAGGCACTTTAAACCCAGATCCAAAATCAATAAATTCTAGAGTCTCAAATTGACGGGCTACGTCAAATAAAATTTCACTCGCTCGTAAAAACACATCAATATCTAAAATATCACTACCCGTGTGCATGTGAATACCATTGATGGTCATCTTTGTATTTTCAACAATCCGCAGTAATAAGGGGGTTTGATGTATGGAAATTCCAAATTTTGAGTCGATATGTCCGACCGAAATATTGGTATTTCCGCCCGCCATAATGTGTGGATTGATTCGAATACATACTGGAACTTTTGGATGTTTGGTTCCAAATTGCTCCAATATAGATAGGTTGTCGATATTAATTTGAACCCCTAATTCAGCTACTTTTTCAATTTCTTTTAAAGAGACACCGTTGGGCGTATAGATAATATTTTCTGGTTTAAATCCGGCATGAAGTCCCAATTGTACTTCCTGAATCGATACCGTATCTAGTCCTGCGCCAAGATGATTGATGAATTTAAGTACCGAAATATTTGTCAATGCCTTGGCCGCATAATTGACTTTTAAATGTTTGACCTTACTAAAAGCGGCAGTTAAGCGCTTATATTGCGCTTCCATTTTGTGTGCGTCATACACATAAACAGGACTTCCGTGTTCTTTTGCAATTTGTAATAAGGTACTTGATTTCATAAGTTTGTTTTCAAAAGGTTTAACGAGGCAAACATATATTTAATGCGTTTATAAACCATAAAAATGTGAAAAAAATGCTATTTTTGCACGAAATGTTAAATAATAAACAATTTGAAAACAATTGCTTCCTGTGTACAAGAAATATTGGTGTCAAGGCCATTTTTAGAAGAAGCCTTAGCTCGAGAAATTATAAACTTCTCGGCTTTAGCAAAAGATTTAAATGCAACCATTTCTGAAATGTTGAGAAAACCGGTAAAAGATGGTGCCATTACCATGGCATTACGACGCTATAATCAGCCTCATACTGTTAAAAATTCTGTTCAGCTAAAAACAATATTTAAAAATTTAGGAGATATCACAGTGCGGTCCAACTTAAGTGATTTTACATTTCAAAATTCCAAAACCTTGATTAAAAGTCATTCAAAAGTGTTAGAGAAAATTAACACGAATCAGCAAATATTTTATGCATTTACTCGCGGAATTTTCGAAAGTAATATTATTATTTCTAGTTCAAAAAAAGACCGTCTTTTTGAGGTCTTTAAAGAGGAGACACTTATCGGATCGCAAGATAATTTATCAGCCATCAGTATCAATTTACCAAAAGGGAATTCTAAAATAGCTGGATTGTATTATCAAATATTTAAGCGCTTGGCCTGGGATAATGTCACCTTATACGAAGTCATTTCTACCACAAATGAGTTTACCATCCTCGTCGAAGACCATTTAGTTGACAAAGCATTCTCAGTCATAAAAGGGTTGAAATATTAGAAGGATATAAAAAATGAATTATCTCAAAATCAATCCTAAAAATTATTGGTAAAACGCATTAGGTTAATTACTTTTGGGCTCTAAAGTTTTAAATATTTCTTCCTATGAGGAAATAAAAAATAATTCTAGTTAAAGATGAACTTACACGAATACCAAGGAAAAGAAATATTAAGTACTTTTGGCGTTAAAATCCAAAAAGGAATCGTTGTAAATACGCCTCAAGAAGCGGTTGCAGCAGCAAAAAAACTGACCGAAGAAACCGGCACAGGTTGGCACGTCCTCAAAGCTCAAGTACATGCAGGTGGCCGTGGTAAAGGGGGCGGAGTGAAGCTCGCTAAAAATTTGGGTGAAGTAGAATCAATTGCAGATCAGATCATAGGGATGCAACTCATCACACCTCAAACGTCTGCCGAAGGTAAAAAAGTACATCAAGTCTTGGTAGCTGAAGATGTTTATTACCCTGGTGAAACCGAAACAAGTGAATTCTATGTTTCAGTGCTTTTAAACAGAACTACAGGAAGAAATATGATTATGTATTCTACAGAAGGTGGAATGGATATTGAAACCGTAGCTGAAGAAACACCACATTTAATTTTTACGGAAGAAATTGACCCTGCTACAGGATTGTTACCATTCCAAGCGCGACGAGTGGCTTTTAATTTAGGACTTTCTGGAGCAGCATTTAAAGACATGACCAAATTTGTAACGGCTCTTTATACAGCTTATGACAAATCGGATGCGTCTTTATTTGAAATCAACCCAGTCTTAAAAACAAGTGATAATAAAATATTAGCGGTCGATGCAAAAGTAACCCTTGACGACAATGCTTTGTTCAGACATAAAGACTATTTAGAATTAAGAGACATCCGTGAAGAAAATCCAATTGAAGTTGAAGCAGGTGCTTTAGGTCTAAATTATGTAGATTTAGAGGGCAATGTTGGTTGTATGGTCAACGGCGCTGGTTTGGCAATGGCAACCATGGATTTGATCAAACAAGCAGGGGGTGAGCCGGCTAACTTTTTAGATGTTGGTGGTACGGCCGATGCTGCACGTGTAGAAGCAGCTTTTCATATCATCTTAAAAGACCCAGAAGTGAAAGCAATTTTAATCAATATTTTTGGTGGAATTGTACGTTGTGATCGAGTCGCTCAAGGGGTGATAGACGCTTATAAAAACATGGGAACGATCAACGTGCCAATCATTGTGCGTTTACAAGGAACCAATGCCGATATCGCTAAAAAATTAATTGACAATTCTGGATTAGACGTTCAAAGTGCCGTTGAATTTCAAGAAGCTGCTGATAAAGTACAAGCTGTTTTAGCATAAATAGACATTTCAGTCCCTTCATAGGGTTTTATTTATATCCTTAAAATCCAGAGCATTCGCTCTGGATTTTTTTGAATTATAACAGTATAGATGTTTTAAATTTCCATACAACTTGTCAGAATTACAACTGTTTACAATTTGTCCTCTATTTCTTTATCGGTTAACACATCGGGTCTAAACTCGCTCATCATTTCTTCTTGTTTAGACTTGGCATATTTATAGCCAGATTTCCACCATTTACGCATTAATTTTTCATCAAAAACTAAAGAGTTTGTGGTTAAAACGGTGGGTGTATAATATAAATTAAGCTTTACGTTTTTATTTGTTGCGGCGAGTTTACCTATCGTAATATTATGTCTTTCTACGTGTGTGAGCATAAAATCAAAGATGTCAAATAGTAAAGAAAACGGATTTTTAGCTGGTAATTTATTAAATTGAGTGACTTCCGTTTCTAAAATAATGGCATCTATTTCTGTGGCGCCTCTTAAAATGGCTTCTCGAATTGGTACCAAAGACCCAAAACCACCATCCGCATATTGATAATGATTTTTTTCTAATAAACTCATAAAGGGTATATAGTTGCAGGAACCCCAAATCCAATCGCAAAAATCATCATAGGTACACTCTTGAATAGATTTATATTCAACTTGATTGGTGGTTAAATTAGAAACAGTAACCACCACTTCTTTGTTTTTTGTTCTAATTTTAGCATACATTTCTTTGGTAATATTCCTCTTAATCAAATGTCTTAGATTTTCACTTTCACCAAACGTTTTTCTTCCATTTAAAAAATTCCAAAGCGTATTTAAATGCCGAATACTTACTACTTTTTCGCCATCAACTTTTTTAATTTTAAAAGGATTGTTACTAAAAATACTTTTCTGATTTACATTTGTGTAGAGTTTTTTCAGTTCATCTAACATGCCTAAAGCCAGATGTGATACCATCAGACTGCCTGTAGAAGTCCCTAAAAACAAATCATATTGATTGCCCTTTTGTTTCATCAAGTATTGAGCAACGCCCCCTGCAAAGGCGCCTTTGCTTCCCCCTCCAGAAATTACCAATGCTTTTTTCATATCTTGTAAATCAATAGCTTATCCAGTTCTATAAAAATATTAAAAAAAACTAAAAATCAGAATATATTTTGTTTTTGTTTTTACACTTTTAAAGCGTCTAGCTTTTTTTGATAGTCTTTGATTTGATCTCGAAATTGTGCGGCATGTAAGAAATCCAAATCTTTAGCAGCGGATTCCATGAGTTTTCGGGTGTCTCTAATTTTTTGCTCTAATTCAGGTGCTGTCAAGTAAGCATTTTCTGGTTCAGCAGCCTTCATAGCCTCTTGTTCATAATAATAACTACTCACCGAGTTTTTAGTCAGTGCATTATTTAAACTTTTATTCAGTGCTTTAGGTTTTAGGTTGTGTTTTGTATTGTAGGCGATTTGCTTTTCCCGTCGGTAAGTGGTTTCGTCCATGGTTTTTTGCATGCTCTTCGTAATTTTATCGGCATACATTATGGCACGCCCGTTAAGGTGTCTGGCCGCACGTCCTACGGTTTGGGTCAGTGAACGCGCCGAGCGTAAAAAACCTTCTTTATCCGCATCTAAAATGACGACTAAGGACACTTCAGGAAGGTCCAATCCTTCTCTTAATAAGTTGACACCAACAAGGACATCAAAAATACCTTTACGTAAATCTTGCATAATTTCGACCCGTTCCAAAGTGTCCACATCACTATGAATATAGCGACATCGAATTTGAATCCGTGCGAGGTATTTGGTCAACTCCTCCGCCATGCGTTTGGTAAGGGTGGTCACTAAAGTACGTTCGTCTTTTTCGACTCTTTGTTGTATTTCTTCAATCAAATCATCAATTTGATTCAAACTCGGTCGCACTTCGATAATCGGGTCTAATAGCCCTGTTGGACGAATGACTTGTTCTACAAAAACCCCGTCTGATTTTTCCAATTCATAATCGGCGGGTGTGGCACTGACATACAATACTTGGTTTTGAAGACTTTCAAATTCTTCGAATTTCAACGGTCGGTTGTCCATTGCTGCAGGCAGTCGAAAACCATATTCTACTAAATTTTCTTTCCGACTACGATCACCACCATACATGGCATGAACTTGTGAAATCGTGACATGACTTTCGTCAATCACCATTAAGGAATCGCTTGGGAAATAATCAAGCAGGCAAAATGGGCGTGTGCCAGGTGCTCGACCATCTAAATAGCGCGAATAATTTTCGATTCCAGAACAATACCCTAATTCTCGAATCATTTCTAAATCAAATTCGGTACGTTCTTTTAGCCGTTTGGCTTCTAAGTGTTTCCCAATTTCTTTGAAATAATCGTGTTGTAGTACCAAATCATCTTGAATGTCTTTGATGGCATTCTGTAAAATATCTGGAGAGGTCACAAACATATTTGCAGGGTAAATAGTCACACTTTCATAAACTTCGATAACTTTATTAGTGTTGATGTCAAACGCTTCAATGGCTTCAATTTCATCGCCAAAAAAATGAATTCTAAAACCGTGATCGGCATAACTAGGAAATACATCCACCGTATCGCCTTTGATTCTGAAATTTCCATGGTTAAATTCACCTTCGGTTCGAGAATATAAACTTTGAACGAGTTTATGTAATAAGGCGGTTCTGGAAATGACTTCATTGGCTTTTAGACTTATGACATTTTTTTGAAACTCAGCAGGATTTCCAATGCCGTATAAACAGGAAACGGATGCAATCACAATCACATCTCTTCGGCCCGATAATAGGGAAGAGGTAGTACTTAATCGTAGTTTTTCAATTTCCTCATTAATAGATAAATCTTTTTCAATGTACGTTCCTGAGACGGGGATATAAGCTTCTGGTTGATAATAATCGTAGTAGGAAACGAAATATTCGACTGCATTTTCAGGAAAAAACTGTTTAAATTCCGAGTACAGTTGGGCAGCAAGTGTTTTATTATGCGCCAAAACTAGAGTTGGGCGCTGCACTTCTTGAATGACATTTGCCACTGTAAAGGTTTTCCCTGAACCAGTAACTCCTAACAGGGTTTGGTACTTTTCATTGGACTCAATTCCTGCAACCAATTGCTTGATTGCCTCAGGTTGGTCTCCAGTAGGTTTAAAGTCGGATGTTAGCTTAAACTGCATTTAGCAAAGCTAAGGCAAAGTAAGTACTAGAGCAAAGCAGAGATTGAATACTTTAATAAAATTTATTTAGCGCTTTAATGAAAAATGTCCTTTAAAGTCTCTACCATCTTGAAGTTTCACATAGAACCAATAATCTGAGCTGGGGAGGTTAGAACCATTATGTGTGCCGTTCCAGCCATCTCCTAAAGCGTTTAATTTTATGATCAGTTTACCAAAACGATCAAAAATATAAACATCGCTATCCATTTGAGTCGAGGTGCCAATTCCCGAAACATGCCAACTGTCATTAAATCCATCGTTATTGGGTGTAAAAAACTTAGGGAATCCAATGACAGAAATAGGAGCGTTTATGACGCCACAATTGTTTTTATCCCGAATATAGACCGTATGTAATCCAGGAGCCACATTCATAAAAACTGTTGAATCTTGGTAGCCTGAGAACTCATTGTCTAACGAATACTCGTAGTCGCCTTCTCCAGATACGATAACGGTGACTGTGTTGTTTTCTGATGGATCCACAATTGTAATCGATTCAATCGTTGCAGTATTTGAAGGACTGACTTCAATCGTTCTGAGTTTTGAGCAGCCCTTAGTATCTGAAATTGTCACGGAATAAGTTCCAATTTCGTTTACTTTAATTGAGGGTGTTTTTGCGCCTGTTGACCATTCATAATTGAAGTCAGTTAAAGGTCTAGATAAGGCTCCCACATCTATTGTAATTCCGTTTGGATACGTATTTAAACAATATAGTATCTCGTCGTTAACTACAATTTCTGGAAGTGGATTTACCACCAATTTTAATTCATTGATGCCATAACAATCATTGTCATTTTCGATACGTGCAAAAATGGTTTGATTATAGGCAATGGTGTTCGTGAAATTATTCGAGAGTACATTTGTCTCTAAAAGCGCATCTTGGTAATCTTTATAATAATTTAACATCGAACTCGTTGGTAAACCTGCTAGAATCAAGGCATCGGCATCTTTTAGATTGAAACTAAATTTCCCATCTTCAGTTCCATCGGTATCACACGTCTCTAGTTTGGCATCATTTCCGGTAGTTGCACTGACTTTTAAAGTCAATTCAGCTACACTATAGCATCCAGTTTGCGTGTCTAAAACCTGAATGTAGAGTTGCTCTGGATTTAGAACATTTACATAAGCATCTCCATTAATGTTGTTAGAAGCGTCCATTTCAGCATCTGTTTTATTTTGGTAGAATTTAAGACTTCGGTTCGAAAAATTATTTGTGACTTTATTGTAAACCTGGTTTAAATTAAACACGGTTATTCCATCATAAACACCATCTTCATCACACTGGGCTAAAGACACATCGACAGCTTCGGGAGGTTCCGTAACCGTAAACGTTTTTGAAAAGGTAGTTGTATCGGGGCCTATTTGGAGGGTGGCCATGACGGTATAATCTCCTGGAGAAGCATAAATATGAGTTGGACTGTCTGCCGTCGATGGACTACTTCCATCTCCAAAATCCCATGAAATTCGATCATAAGTTTCAGAACTATCAATAGTGAATTTAACAGCTTCACCAAAACATAAGTTATCAACATCAATTTTTACCAAGAAAAACGATTGAATAAAAGGCGGTAAGCCAAGCCTTGTATATGTGCCTGGAGCTAACGACTGTCCAAAAGCGTTATAATCGCACAAACTCCCTAATTCATCAGGACTATTAATGACGTCTAGGGTTGAGTCTTCTTCAGTATTAATTACATAGATTTTACCATTAGGTGCGAGTTGAATAGCAGCTATAAACTCACTTCCGTTATAGATACTAGTTCTCGAAGCGGAAATATCAGTAGCTTCTAAATCAAATTGTATCACCGAGTTTGAACCAGTTGTATAGAGCTTGCTGGAATCTGGAGAAAATGCCGCACCATACACACCAATATTACTTATAAGATTTACGGGGTTACTAACGGTTCCAGTGGCATCATCAAAGTCATATATCCATAAACTTCCAGAATTATTAGCACCTTGCCCTTGGGTCGTTCCTTGCTCATTATGACAGATAACAAGTTTAGTGCCGTCAGGGGAGGATTTCATATATCCAATGGCATTACGTCGATAGCCATTAATTGTAATGTCAGGGCTGATTTGTGTCGTAACTGGGGTGGTATTGACGCCACTGGCATCGATACGAAAGGCATAAAATACATCCAAAAAGTGACTCAAAACCCAATACGATTGTCCATCGTTATGTTCAACAGCTGTGATTTTTTCAGAACATTTAAAGGCTTCTTGGTCGGGGTCACTCGGATCGTACGTTATTAAGTGGATGTTTTTTTCAGTGTCAACGATATCGCCATTCCCACTATTGAGAGTTAAATCTAAAAGTGAGTAATTTAAACCATTATTATAGCCATCATCTGCAGAAGGAATTGTGGCGAATAAACCTTCACTATACGAAGTTAAGGGAGTTCCGTCGGGATCGGCGGGGCCTTGGTTTGGAAATGCCCATGCATTATTGTGATGTGGTTCATCAACGGTAAATACATAGTAGTGATCTTGGTTGCCCGGTCTTGGCACAATCAATGCAGATGAGGTGCTTGAGGGATCTCCTAACAAACCACTGCCAGCATTGTAATTGGCATTGGGCATGATTTGATGATTTTTATCCCAAACATTTCGACCATCAGAATAAAATAATAAATTCCCATTAAAATCTGAAATGGACGAACATCCTTCTGTAGTGTTTATAGTTGACGTTGCTGCATTCGTGTTGGTGACGGTGCCAGAGTTGACATCAAAAATTAATCCAGCACCATTTCCAAAATACCAATGCGAAGCTTCCCCTTGTGAATAAAGAGATGCGCTTAGGAACAGAAAAACGAAAATAGCAATATGTTTCATCAAAATAATTAATTCGTTTTTCTAATGTGCATCAAAAAAACAAACACTTAAATTATAATTTGAAATATACTATAAATCTCTTCTTTTTAATAATTTATAAGATAAAAATATAAATAAAATAGTCCAACAAATGACAATTATTACTGTGTATGCATGAACCGCATAATCATAAGCGATGTCTGAGTTGGATGGGAATTTGGTCATGGCAACGCGCTGAAATGGTTGCTTGATAAGGTTAGACATTGAAGTTAAAGGGAAAAAGTTTTGCACTTTTTGAGCGATTTCATAACTTCCTTTCCAAGTGATAATTCCTAAAATAAGCCACTCTAAAATCAGATCGACCAACAAGAATGCTAATGCAAAAGCAGACCGTTTGGCTAGAACCCCTAAAAATAAACAAAACGAAAAGAACCCAACAAGTTTTACAAAATAGGCGAGTAGAAACTCCATTTGTTGAATAATGATATGAAATTCATTGTAACTCGAATAAATAAGACCAAGAACCAAAGAGATGATGAAAATTATGACCGTTGAAATGAGTGAGAAAAAAATAATCACATAGAATTTAGACAAGATAAATTCCTTTTTACTGAGTCCATCGATGAGGTTTTGTTTGAGGGTTTTATTACTATATTCGTTTCCAATCATGGATACCACTACGATGGCAAAAAAGAATTTAAATAAGGCCGAAAAAAAGGTGGTGATGTGCCATACAATCGGGAAATTAAAAATCCCTAATTCTCCTAGTTCCATTGTAAAAAAACCAAATACATTGATTTTTAGTGCGGATAACAGAATCACACAAAGCGGTAAAATAAAGGAAATAAAGATCAATATTTTACTCGTTTTGTTGAGCAATAGTTTCTGAAGTTCTAAATTGAGTAATCGTCTCATTGGTGGTCAGTTAATTGTAAAAATTGTTCTTCAAGGCTTTCTTTTCGTTTGACTAAATGACTCAAAACGATTCCCTTTTTAAACAGGAGTCGGTTCAATTCTTCAGCGTCCATTGGGTGTTCTAGAAACGCAGTGATTAAATCAGTTTCTACTTTCATATGTGAAAAATTGGGGTGAGCTTCAAGAAGTGACATCAAGTCTTCTTTTTGATGTGTTTTTAATTCAAAAAATCCGTGACTTGAAATTAATTCATCGACCCGCCCAGAAAAAAGATTGACCCCTTTTCTTAAAACCACCACGTGTGTACATACTTTTTCAACTTCATCTAACAGATGAGAAGCTAATAAAATCGTAGTCCCATTTTGAGCAATGGATTTTATAATTTCTCTAATTTGATGAATGCCTTGTGGGTCTAATCCATTTGTAGGTTCGTCTAAAATTAATATTTCCGGATCATTTAGAAGTGCCGAAGCGATTGCTAATCGTTGTTTCATTCCTAAAGAAAAGGCGCTAAATTTACTATCTTTGCGATCCATGAGTCCAACGATTTCTAAGGTCTTATTTATGGAATCATAGGGGATTTCTTTAATTTTGCAAACCAATTTAAGGTTTTGGTATGCTGTCATGTAAGGATAAAAATTGGGGTGTTCAATAATGGCCCCCACTTTTTTAAGCGCTTGATGCGTTGACAATGAACCACCAAACCAAGAGAAATTTCCAGACGTTTTATTTACAACGTTTAAAATAATCCCTAAAGTGGTCGATTTCCCACTACCATTGGGCCCTAAGATGCCATAGATGTTTCCTTTATCGATGTTAAATGTTAGATCACTGACAGCTGTCAGTAGTCCGAATTTTTTGGTAAGATTTGAAATTTTTAGAATGGATTCCAATGGGTTGTAATTTTGTTAGTTCCTACTGTTTTAGACGAGATATTTTCAATTTTGTTACAAGTTAAAAAATAAAACTTAATTTTGGGGTTCAAGTTATAGAATGAAACGAGCCAGTTCAAAATTTTATTCCTCTTGAAAAATGATTCATAGCGAATCGTAAGTAACTGCTTAAATAAATAAACATAAACACGTGAAAGACGATTTAAAAATATCACTAAAGAAACCTTCTTACCCTGTTAATCCGGGATTGAAGTCTTACTTGCATAAATTCAATCGTACGATTCGATTGCCTATTTTTTATGATGATTTACTTCGTTTTCAGGGATCCGTAGAGGTGTTTGATAAAAATGATAAGGATACGCTTTGGGTTCGAACGTATTATAGCGATTTTGATCGTCAGGAGATCGATTTATGTCTAAAAAAAATATATACGACCCTGCATTCAGATGGAAATGAAATGACGATTCCATTTTTAAATGTCGACGCTATTGATTATTGTACGTTTGGAAATTCTAAACCATTTCGCATAAAAATTAGAAACATACTCAATGATAATTTTGCATATTTTTATGTAAAAAAGGCAGATGCATCAAGAATTTATGGCTTAGAACTTGAACATATGTTATCGCCACATAACTTAAATTTTCTGGTCTATGAAGACACCCTTGTGGAAGAGCACATCACAGGGATACCTGGCGATGTATTTATCGAAACTATGTTGCCAAATTGTACGCCTTCAGAAACCTCTCAAATAGCAAAAGAGTTTGTGAAATTTAATGAGCGGTGTATGATTCGCTTATTGGGCGATATGCGTTCTTATAATTATGTAATTGTTCCGACACACGATTTTGATCATGTAGTTTACACCATTCGAGCGATTGATTTTGATCAACAATGTTTTGAGGGTAAATTTAATGTGTATCGCCCACAATTTTTCAAAGAGAACTTTAAGATGGTTGATCTGGTCTCAAGGAAATTTAAAAAGGAGTCTATTAATCAGTATAAACTAGAAGAACGATCGATTGTCGCTAAACGTTTGATGAGTTTTAAGAACCGAATTGAACGATTGATAAGCAGCATGATGTCTGATACCCTTTCGACTCCAGAACACGAAACCTTATTGAAGACTAAAATCTACGAATACACAGGGGATGTTCGGTTTTTGAAAAGTAAAAACATGGGAGAAATTCTAAAAAATTCGTTGAGTTTTGTGAAACGAAATTACCAAACAGAAAATTCGGGAATTTTCTTTTAATTCCAGTTTTCTTCAAAGTCTAAATGATCGTAATCATCGATGCCATAGTCATCTTCAAACTCATCAAAATGATCTTCACCGCTTTCGGCTTCAAACACCTTTTCGGGGGCTTCGCCTGGTACTTGACCATGGACAAAAAGTAAGTTAGGATAATCAGTGCCTTTCGCTTCTTCGACCACCTCGCCCAATTCAACCATAAACGTCCACATACTTAGAAAATCATAGACATAAATCAGCTTTGTACGATTTTCATTCACGGCAGTATTAAGGATCGTTTGGCTCATGAGTTGTATGTCACTTCCACCTTCGCTCATGTCAAATAAAGAGATTTCTTCGCCTTGATTCCATTCGTTGTCACTGATGTAAAACGAGGCCATTTCACTACCGTCAAACCCAAAAGATTGAGTGATCACATTGTGTAAATCTTCAAGAGTATCAGTGTCTCTGATTTCAATATCTCTAAAAATATCTTCTTTGGTATCGTTGTCTAAAACAACTCTAAATCTAAAAATCATAATACAATAAGATTAAAAAATATGAAACAAATATAAGATGCATTTTTCTTATGCGAGTTGGTTTTGTTTTTTTTTATGCAGGACTTCCAGAAGGATATAACTCTGAATTCCAAACAGAATTGATGCAATGACCAAATGTAAAGGTTGACTCAGGAAAGGGAACTCAAAGTAGTACATCAGAATTCCAGTTCCTGCTTCAATAATGACACAATAGATCACTAATTTAATTTTGTGATATCCCAAGCCCATGGAGCGGTTCAACTGCCACAAATATCCATTTAAAGCTAAGACCAAAATAGAAGTAGAACGGTGGATGTAAAAGTTTAAATCGGGAGAAGCGAGCCAAAGCGCTTTTTGATAGCCGATGAGTTTTGTTTGCTCATCGACAAATTGCCGAACTTGAGTCCCTAAAACAATTTGAATTAATGACAGAATCAGTGCTAAAACTAAAATATTAAAAAATTTCTTTTGATATATCTGAGTTTTATAACTGCTTTTTGAAGCAAATATGAGATACAAAATAAACGCCACGATGAGCAATGCCATCACCATGTGAATCGTGATTTTATAAGGTGCTAGATTTGAGTCTACCACCGTTTTTCCAAGCCAAGCTTGAAAGCCCATCCCAAATACAGTGAGAATGGATACGATCGGAATCCACTTGTTTTTTTTCCAAAACCAAAACGATAGGACTGTAAAAATTAAAATGGGAATTCCAGACACAACCCCCACTAGGCGATTGATGAATTCTACCCAAGTATGAACGGGGTCATAGGTGGTGTAATCGTGTTTGCAATAGGTTTCCCAATTGGCAGTATTAAGTGAGTCACTAGAGATAAAATCAGTTTTGGCAACCAAAAAAGCTTCCTGATCTATGAGAATCATCATGCCTTTTTTGTACGCATGCTTGGGTTTAAAATCTAATTGCTTGCTTTCCGTAGGCGGGATATAATATCCAAAGCATTTTGGCCAATCAGGGCATCCCATTCCTGAGCCAGTCATACGAACGATAGCCCCCGCCACAATAACAAAGTAGATGAGTACTAAAGCAATTTTTGAGCTGGTTCTAAATTTATTTTTCATCGTCGATTTTTAGTCCTAAATCACTTCCTTTTTTTAACATTAATTCAAATGCTTTCTCGGGGTCATTTGGAATAATTCCGTCCAAAATAGCTTCTTTGATAAATTCTTTGATCACTCCAATCTCTCTCGAAGGTCCCAAGTTAAAGGTCTTCATAATTGTCTCCCCAGATATTGGAGGCTGGAAATCCCGCAGTCGGTCGCGCTCTTCCACCTCCACAATTTTTTCGCGAACTAGCTTGAAATTTTGGTGATATTTTTTAAATTTATAAGGGTTTTTGGTGGTAATGTCTGCTTCACAAAGCGTCATCAAATCTTCTGCAAATTCTCCAGCATCAAAAACCAATCGCCTCACAGCAGAGTCGGTAATATTTTCTTGTGCCAAAACAATGGGGCGCGAACTCATAAAAATGAGTTTTTGAACATATTTCATTTTATCATTTAAAGGCATTTTCAAACGTTTAAATAAAAAATAAACCATTTTTGAGCCCTTCAATTCATGCCCATGAAAGGTCCAACCGACTTTTTTGCTGAATCGCTTTGTCGGCGCTTTTCCAATATCGTGCAGCAGTGCCGCCCAGCGCAGCCATACATTGTCTGTATGAGGGCAAATATTATCAACGACTTCGAGGGTATGATAAAAATTATCTTTATGTTTTTGTCCTTCCTGTTCATCGACTCCTTTCAAATCGGTTAGTTCAGGTAAGATGCGTTCCAATAAGCCAGTTTTTTCAAGCAACAAAAACCCAATAGATGGTTTTTTGCTCTCTAATATTTTTTGAAGCTCCACGTTGATGCGCTCCTTTGTAATAATTTCGATGCGCTGCGATTGTTCTTTAATTGCGTTAAAGGAAGCGGTTTCAATTTCGAAATTGAGTTGGGTTGCAAAACGAATGGCTCTTAGCATGCGTAAAGGATCATCGCTATAGGTAACTGCAGGGTCTAAAGGCGTTTTGATGCGTTTTTCAGACAAATCCTTCCGACCATCAAAAGGATCTAAGAGCGTTCCGTAAGTCGCTGTATTTAGACTAATGGCCATCGCATTGATGGTGAAATCTCTGCGGTTTTGATCTTCCTCTAAAGTGCCATCTTCAACAATTGGATTTCTGCTATCTTCGTTATAAGATTCTTTTCGGGCGCCTACAAATTCCAGTTCAACGCCTTCATAATTAATCATAGCCGTTCCATAGGTTTTAAAGATTTGCACTTTTGGATTCTTAGGAAGGTTTTTTGCAACTCGTTTTGCAAGTGCGATACCGCTTCCAATCGCCACAATATCAATGTCTTTTTTATGGCTGCGTCCTAAAATAAAATCACGTACAAATCCACCAATCACATAGCAATCGACGCCTAAATCGTCTGCGGATTTTGAGATCACCTGAAAAATAGGGGCGGTCACTGCCTGTTTGTAATTCATGTGTTGAGTGGTTTCCAAAGGTTCAATAACTTAGTTTCTAATCACTTTTACTTCGCCGTTGTTACTCAGTTTTATAATTGAAGACGGTTTAGATGATTTGTTTGTGCGCTCCAAATTTACGACATAGTCCACACCTTTTAAAATATAGTCTTCAATTTCTTGAAAGGATTTTGGGGTGGGGTTTCCAGAAATATTGGCAGAGGTAGATACAATCGGTTTTTTAAATCGTTTGAGCAAATCGGCACAAAACCCTTCTTTTACCATCCGAATGGCCAAGGTGTTGTCTGCTGCAATAAGGTTCTCTGTGACTCGTAAAGGTTTGTCATAAATGATGGTGGTTGGTGCTGTGGCATATTCTAAAATGCTGTAAGCCGCTTCCGGTATTTCTTCAATGTAATAATTTAACATATTAAAATCACTGACCAAGCAAATCATGGTTTTTTGATCTTCACGATTTTTGAGCTTATATAACTTTTCGACCGCTGCAAAATTAGTCGCATCACAGCCTAATCCCCAAACCGTATCGGTAGGGTAAAGGATGATTCCACCTTGTTTAAGCGTTTTAATGGTGTTGTTTAATTCAAGAGATTCCATAAAAGGAGACGTTTGTTTTTGGATTTGTTTGAATGCGTTTTTATCGACTAAAAATGATTTTATACATCAAATAAATCTTTTGTAAATTTACATCAAATTTTTAAAATAAGAGACTTTTAAAAAGCACCTTATTATTCCAATCAATCACATGAATATTGTCAATATAGTCATTCCGATATACAAAACTAATCTTGAGGATTTTGAGATTAAATCTTTGAAACAGTTCCGTGAGGTGTTAGGAAATCACCCAGCAACATTGGTGATTCCAGAACACTTAGAAGTGTCTGATTTTATAAAAACATACCAATTGGAGCAGTGCACAATTGAACGTTTTGATACCGCCTATTTCTCTTCAGTTTTTGGGTACAATAAGCTGATGTTGATGGAAGCGTTTTATGCGCGTTTTGAAGCCTATACATATATTTTAATATATCAATTGGATGCTTTTGTTTTTAGAGATGAATTATTAGAATGGTGTTCTAAAGACTACGACTATATTGGTGCTCCGTGGATTGCAACTCCTAATAAAGGGTTCAAAAAAGTATTATCACTTTTTGATTCTAAAAAGAAGAAAGCGCGTTCTAGTATATTTTATAAAGTTGGTAATGGTGGTTTTTCGTTACGAAAAGTGAGCTCGCATATTTCTAATTCAAAGAAAATGAAGTCGGTTATCGAACAAAATTTAAAGCGTTCAAAGACCGATTTTAGAATTATGGAAGATGTGTTTTGGTCCTCAATCCCTGAGCAGGATCCTAGTTTCTTAATTCCGGATTATAAAGAAGGTTTGCGATTTGCTTTTGACCGAAAACCAGAGCTTGCTTTCAAGCTAAATAACCACAAACTACCCTTTGGGTGTCATGGATTTGAAAAGCCAAAAGTGAAGGCTTTTTGGGAGCAGATGATGTCCTAGTTTTTATTTGCTAGCAGCGTTCCAATGGCCTCTTAATTTGGAATACTTTAGATAGGTCACTCTAAATGTTTGTTTGCAAATTCGCCAGCCATTCACACCGTCCAAAATACCCAATCTTAAAAAATAGGCTTTAAAAAAGGCCCATGAGGGTCTCACGATCAATTTAAAAAGAGAGGCTTTGATGCCCAATTCAAAATAGGCATTTGCTGCAATGCTAGAAAAATTTTCAACTTTTTGTTTGTGTTCGTCGTAGTCTCTGTAAATCCAATGTAAAAGATCGCCTTTTAAATGTCCACTTTTAAGCTTGGGTTTTAATTTATATGAATCGTGCGGATTGATGCCTTTCCATTCTCCATGCCCTTTTTTGAAAAGTCTTAACTTTTTATCGGGATACCAATCTGAAAAGTGAATCCATTGTCCACAATAATTATTTTTTCGGTTGGAGTAATAGCCGTCAAATTTCCAGTTTTTCTTGACCTCTAAAATAGACCTTTTTAAGCGTTCCGAAAGTGCTTCATCACCATCCAAAGACAAAATATAATCGAAGTTAGCTTGTTCAACTGCAAAGTTTTTTTGCTCCTTATATCCCAAAAATTCTTGAGGGATAAAACGGACCTTAAATTTTTCACAAATGGCTTGTGTTTTATCAGTAGAGTAGGAGTCTACCACCACAATCTCATCAACAATTCCCACTAAAGATGCCAAACATTTTTCTAAATGTTCTTCTTCATTATAGGTAATAATTACACCTGAAATTTTAATCATAGTTATTCAAGATTTCGATACATGAGCCAAAGAAATAAATAGGTTTTAAATTCTTCAAATGCTTTTAAATAAGCCAAAACAAAGCCTTCTTTTCCGTCCAGAAAACCAAGTTTGAACACGAAATTTACTTTGAGTTTCCACAAGGGTTTACATAATAAATGAAAAAAATGGGGACGCTTTTGACGAGCGAATAGTTCGCTTGCTCTTTGTTTTGCTTTTTTGGTTAATCGTTCATTATAACTATCAAAATCTAAATAGATTTCATCAATAGAATGTTTTAATGTGTTGGTATTTAGTTTAAAGTCCGTCACTTTTGTTGGATACAATAATGGACTCATAGACGTTCGATACCCCGAATACTGCATCCACTTCCCCATAAAATTGAAACGTGTTTTAACGTTATAAACCCCAGAAGCGGGAGCGTTTGTTGCAATCTCAATAATTTCTTGAGATAACGATTTTGATATACTGCGATTGGCTTCCAGAGTAATAATCCATTTGTGGGATGCTTTTTTGCGGGCGTCTTGTGTCATTTGATAGACATCAACAGACTCAGATTCCACATATTGAATAGGGGAAGAGTCCTGTATTTCTGACAGTACTGTTTGTTCTATTTTTCCGACAATGAGTATCTCATTAGCAAACGATACGCTTGCAATGCAGTCTTTTAGGTACTTGTGGTCGTTAAACGAAATAACAATGGCACTAATCATGAAATATAAAACTATTTAAAAAATAATTGTGTAGTCGGCTGTAAAAGTAATAATTTTACGTTGAATATAAGCTATCGAATTAATGTCGCGTTTACCAATTTTAATGTATCATGCTATTTGTAAAAACCCTTCCGAAAGCAAGGGCCTCACATTGAGCTATGATAAATTGGAAGCACAGTTTAAGTATTTAGTTTCAAAAGGCTATACAAGTTTACATTTTAAGGATATCCAGTCATTTAAACATACCGATGAATTTCCAACAAAACCAATCATTATCACTTTTGATGATGTGTATGTAAATCAATATGAATTTGCTTACCCGCTTCTCAAAAAATACAATTTGAAAGCCTGTTTTTATGCACCGTTAGCGCATGTGGGAGGGTTTGATTCTTGGAATCAGGGCTCAGAACCTCTCATGAGTGTTTCACAATTAAAGGCCTTAGATCCGGAAGTGGTAGAACTTGGGTTGCATTCCTTTGAGCACCGTCCTTATGATTCATTATCTATAGAGTCCATACAAGACGATTTTAAAAAATGTCAAGATTTTATTGCGAAACACGAACTGAATGTTTGTAATGTTTTGGCCTATCCCTATGGAAAGTTTCCTCGTAAAGAGCCTTCCAAATCCTTATTTTTCAATGAATTATCGACTCAAAAAGTGGCCTATGGTTTGCGCATTGGCAACCGATTGAATCGACTTCCTTTTAAAAATAATTATGAATTAAATCGATTGGATATTAAAGGGGAAGAACCTCTATTTAAATTCAAACTAAAATTAAAATTAGGAAAACTATCCTTATTTTAACCCTTTTTTAAGAAGCATCAATTTTGCATATCTCGAAAACACCCCGTAGGCATTTATTCCAGCGACTGCAAGTCCAGGGACACCGTCCAAAAAACCACGTTTTATGATATATTCATGAAAAAATCGATACATCGGTTTAAACGCTAAATGAAAATAACTCATTCCTTTGCCTTTTGATCGCTGTCGGTCAGCTTGAAACCAAGCATAGCTGTCTTTTTTTCCAATATAATGTACGAGTCCTTTGTAAGTGTAGTGCAGAACTTTGTTTTTAAGGGTCCCAATAGATCCATCTACGATCAATTTTTCATGTACATTTCCTTCAAAATGACAGTTGGTTCTCTTAACCAATCGGGTCACATTGTTGTAATGATGATACAAAAAGCGATTCATATAGAAATGAGGGAAATTGAGTTTATAACCTGTATGCGTATTAGATTCGATCGCTGTTAAAATTTCTTTTTGAAGTGCCTCTGTAATCCGTTCATCCCCATCTAAAAACAAGACCCAATCAGAGGTTGCGAATTGAAGTGCGTAATTTTTTTGATTTGAAAAATTATCAAACTTTCTAGAAATAACTTTACATCCGTAATCGGTTGCAATTTGAACAGTTGCATCGGAACTCATGGAATCCACCAAAATAATTTCATCCACAAATTTTAGGCCGTATAAAGCACCCTCTAGGTAGTGGGCTTCGTTATAAGTTGGTATGATAACCGTTAGAGTTTGCATAGGTGTTTAAAGTGTAAATTTACAAAAAAACTTTATATTTGTACCTAATGAATCGTCTAGACACTTCCATTATTATAAGTACTTACAACTCTACCAAATGGTTAGAGAAAGTATTGCATGGCTACAATAATCAAACCTATAGACTTTTTGAAATTGTGATTGCTGACGATGGATCAAATCAAGAAACATCGGATCTTATTAAGCAACTCCAAAAGGAGGTTTTTTATCCGATTGTACATGTGTGGCATGAAGATAATGGATTTCAAAAATCTCAAATATTAAATAAAGCCATCAACCGCTGCACCACGCCCTACATTATTATGTCTGATGGGGATTGTATTCCGAGAACTGATTTTGTTGAAATTCATGTAAAACACCGAAAACTAGGGTGGTTTTTATCTGGAGGCTATTTTATGTTACCGATGAATATTTCAAATCTCATTACGATTGAGGATATTTATGAAGGTCTATGTTTTAATTTAAAATGGTTAAAATCAAACGGCTTAAAATCATCTTTTAAAAACAATAAACTTACTTCAGATGGGTTTAAATCTTGGATCTTAAATATATTCACTCCAACCAATGCCAGTTGGAATGGTCACAATGCTTCGGGTTGGAAAAAAGATATCATCGCTGTAAATGGCTTTGATGAACGGATGCAGTATGGCGGTCAGGATCGCGAACTGGGAGAACGTTTGTTTAACCATGGAATAAAGAGTCAACAAATTCGGTACAGTTCAATTTGTGTTCATTTGGACCATCCTCGAGGCTATAAAACTAAAAAATCGATTGATAAAAATTTAGAAATACGAAGAATCGTAAAATCTGAAAAACGCGCTTGGACCGACTTTGGAATTATTAATTCTGAAAAAAAATAACATTCTACTTCTTTCGATACACTCCTATTTTCCATGAGGTGATTCCATTTTTAGAGTCCACTTTAGAAAATTCGATTTGTTCTAATTCGGGAATGTCAAAATACTCCCAGCATCCTGTACCTTCTCCAAAAATGGAGGTGATTAAAATACCGTCTTTTTTAAGTTTACTTAGAATCCGATTCACAACCTTTGCTTTCACATTGGTATTAATATAATAAAAAGCTTCATTAAAAACGATGGTATCAAAATCTTGAGCTGGTGTGTAGTAATGAAGATCTGCCACTTGAAAATCAGCATTTTTAAACTTGTTTTGTAGGGCTTTCTCAATGGAAACCTTTGAGAAATCGACTCCATAAAAATAGCCGAGATCAAGCGGATCTAGGACCATTCTTAAAACCCCTTCACCAGATCCTAAATCTAAAACATGGGGTTTTTCTTTAGAATGGGTTTTAATGATTTCTGAAATTTTTGCATACCGAGGTGCTTCTTTTTCTGTTTTTAAATAGTCCCATTTACCGTTTCGGTATTGGTGGTTCCATTTTATTTTTTTTCTCCAAATATGAAATCGATCGATAAAGTTTAGAGTGTTCATTATATGTGATGTTTTAAAAAGGGTGATAATTTTTCTAAAATGAGTTCGGGTGTCAGTTGTTCGTAAAAAAACGATGGGTTTTCTTCAATTTTTTTCCGATCTTCTCTTGAAGTTGAAAACAAATCGGGGTTTTGATCCAATAAATGCACGGAGGTATGCAGCTGTCCGTCTTCAAAACTGGCCCAGTGAGATTTTATAACATAAGGAGAAAAAATAGTAAAAGTGGGTTTGTCAAGCGCTTTGGCAATATGAACAATACCACCTTCATTGGCGATTAATAATTGACACTGATTCATCAGAGCAATAAATCCCTCTAATACTTGCTTCATATACATCAAAAATAATCGCATCTTGATGCTTGCAAGCGTTATAAATTTTAGTGGCCTCTACTTTTTGGTCGGGTGCATAGTTAAATAATATGTAGACCTCAAAATGGGTCGTTACATAGTCTATGAGTGCTACAATGTATTCATAAGGCATCGATTTTTGGGGTGTGCTTCCCAAAACCCCAAACATGACCACTGGCTTGTCATAGGTTTTTAATTTTGAATATTTTTTTTCGGTCGCTGTTAAATGTATTTTTGGCGTGTAGATAGGTGCTTCTAGTGGAAAAGCTGCGTTTACTAAATGAACTCGATCTTCTATAGATTTTCCACAGGGTTTTGATTTTTCCTTTAAAAACGACACATTATGAGTGTAGAAATTGAGCACCGGATTTTTATCTGTTTTTTTATATCCCACTCGAATGGGGGCTTTTGAAAACAACGAGATCACTCTACTTTGAAACTTAGCGTAGGGATCAAAAATAATATCATACTGCGCCTTTCGAACCTCACAAACCGTTTGTATAAGAGTTGGAATTTTTTTTAATTCCTTTTCATTCAATGGAATAATTCTATCGATCGCTGGATTATTTTCGATCACCCCAGTTGTGTAATCATAAACCATATAATCCACTCGTGAATTTGGTATTATTTTTTTGATATTCGTGGCGATTAAAGAGGCTATGAGTACATCACCAATTCGCTTATTTTGGATAACAAGTATTTTTTTCATCACTTACTAAAGACTATCTTAGCAAGATATTACTTTTTTTAAAGCTACTAAAAGTTTACATGAACAATCTTATTATACATCCCGATTTTGCATCATATTCAGAAGCCATTTCTATAGCCATTCGCGATTTTAATTCATCTGGAACGACCGTGCTAAAAGGAGAGCGGAACACCATCAAATCATTGAAAATTGACGGCTTAAACCTTAATATTAAGCAATTTAAAACACCGGCGTTTTTTAATGCATTTGTGTATAAATACATTCGAAAATCAAAAGCACGTCGGTCCTATGAGTATGCCAATATATTAACTCAGAAAACAATTTTAACGCCTACGCCAATCGCTTATTTTGAAGCTACATCTTGGTTTGGTCTCAGGCAGAGTTATTATATCAGTCAGCATGTGGCTTATGATTTAGATTTTAGAGTTTTGATTCACAATTTAAAGTATCCTAATCGAACCGAAATTCTAAAACAATTTTCGGCATTTACCTTCAAATTACACGAGCAAAGTGTCAATTTTTTAGACCATTCACCTGGCAATACACTGATTGTTAAAACAGACACGAACCACTATGATTTTTATCTAATCGATTTGAATCGCATGCGATTTGAACCTATGAGTTTCAATAAGCGAATGCATAATTTCAGACGCCTTTGGTTGTCTAAAGCTATGGTCAAAACCATTTCCAAAGAATATGCCTCTTTAAGTGATTCCGGTATTTCTTCAGAAAAAACACAGGATTTAATGTTGCATTACAGTCGGAAGTTTCAAAAACACATCAACTCCAAAAAGCTCAGACGTAGCGGTCGAAAAATGGTTTTTAAAACCACGAATTAATCGATACAGGGGGTATCCACATAGTGGTGTCTCTTTATCACAAAAATGATTTTAGTTAGACACTTCTTTAATTGAAACCGTATTATTTATAAAGTTGTTATTAAAGGTTTGCAAAAACGCTTTAATTTTTTGTTCCAATTCGAACCGTTTAATATTGGTTATTGTATGTTTTAGATCTTTAATATCTAACTTATTTGTGGTGTCGTATAGTTCTGTGATTTTGTCACCATCAAAAATAAAGTAATAATTATCAATCATGACTTGGTAGTTATTGTTTAACAAATTCACAACTAAATTAGTTTTTTCTTTATAACTATTGCCAAAGCTAAAAAAAGGTTCTGGGTAGTTCAGATAGTCAAGAATACTAGGGATTATATCAATTTGTTGGATGTTTTTAGGGTTGACCTCAGGGGTATCGTTGCTAGGGTCAAAGAATAGTATAGGAATAGAATAGTTTTCCATCGGTGGCTGGTTGTGTTTTTTTGCTAACATCGAACAATGATCTGCCGTAATTACAAAAATAGTATTTGGATACCATTCTTGAGTTTTTGCATATTCAAAGTATTTTTTGATGGCGTAATCTGTATAGCCTACCGATTCATGAAACATAGATCTAGAGTCTCCAAAAGCGCCTTTATACCGTTCTGGAATCACAAATGGCATGTGTGATGATATCGTAAATATGGATGTTAAAAAAGGAGGAGTCATGCGGCTGGTTTCTTCTCCAAAAAACTGTAAAAATTCTTCATCAAAAATCCCCCATTTGCCATCTTCATGCCCTGGGGTTGGGTATTCATCTTTTCCGTAATAAGCATCAAAACCAGCTACTTTTGCATACTGATCAAAATTTTGACTGCCATTAAATGCACCATGAAAAAAAGCTGTCTCATAGCCTTGTTTGGCCAAAATTTTCGGCAGACTTTCAATGTCATTAAAGGCATAAGTAGAGTTGATAAACGCTTCTCCAAATATACTCGGAACCCCCGTTAATATCGATGGAAGTGCTTCGTTAGACAATCGACCATTGGCATAGCCATTTGGAAAATAAACAGAGCGGGTTATTAAAGAGTCTAAAAAGGGCGTATTTCCTACTTCTGGGGTCGAATAACTAATATTTTCATCCCCAAAACTTTCCGCAATGATAATAACGATGTTTTTTTTTAGTCATTACTTTGCCTATGTTATAATGTTTTAATGGGGTATAAATTTCTTGCAACGCATCGTTCTCAAAGTGACTTAAAACCGCAAGTTTCTCTTTGTCTTTTAGGGTTTTCATAATGCAGAAGGGCGTATTCAGCACAATAACATTCGTATGAATGTTGGAGTAGTTAACAGCATCAATTCTGCTCAATGGTTTTTCTTGTATGCCGCCTCTTCCCATCACTAAACTCAACCCAAGAACCAGCACAAATCCCAAAATAGAATACATACTTTTGACAGCGGTAATTTGATTTTTTTGACTCTTAAAATTTGGAATGAATTTCCAGAAAAATGTAATAAACACTAGAAACGAAAGCGCTACATACCAATATTGAGATACATAAGAGGGAATCAGTCCCATAATTTCGGTTTCCATGCCTTTGGCGGTAATTAAATCAAAGGTGCTTCGTCTGCCTGTAAATTCAAAATAAACGAAGTCGATAAAATTGGTTGCTAAAAAAATACTATTGGTTAAGAAAAACACCAATTTTAAAATTTTCTGATAGGTATTTCTATATTTAAAACCTCCCGGAATGGAGTGACCGATGATGATTAAAATGTTTGTGTAAATGATCACAGAGACATCAAATCGAATGCCCCCTAAGAAATTGATGAGATTAATTTCATCAAACGTACTGTAATGAAAAAGCACAAAAAGAATTCTACAGAAACTGTAAAACAGCGTTACGTACAAAATCCGTTTCGCTAAGGTTTTTTAAGCTTTCAACATACATCGGACTAAACCGCTACATTATGCGTTCGCAAAGCATCATTTAAAGACGTCTTTTTGTTGGTGCTTTCTTTTCGTTTTCCAATAATTAAAGCACACGGAACATTGAAATTTCCAGATGGAAATTCTTTTGCATAACTTCCAGGAATCACTACCGAACGTGCAGGGACGAGTCCTTTATATTCTTTTGGTTCATCGCCAGTCACATCAATAATTTTGGTACTCATAGTCAAGACCACACCAGCCCCTAGGACGGCTTCGGTTTCTACTCGAACCCCTTCCACCACAATGCATCGAGACCCAATAAAAGCATTATCTTCAATAATTACCGGAGCTGCTTGAAGTGGCTCTAAGACCCCTCCAATCCCTACGCCTCCAGAAAGGTGCACGTTTTTTACCAATTTGTGCGCAACTTCCTACCGTTGCCCACGTATCGACCATGGTGCCTTCATCGACATACGCTCCAATATTCACATAACTGGGCATCAAAATAGTGCCTTTTGAAATATAGGCGCCATGACGTGCAACCGCATGGGGTACCACTCGGATGCCTTTTTCGGCATAGCCTGTTTTTTAAGGGAATTTTATCGTGAAACTCAAACGGCCCCAACTTCGATGGTTTCCATGGTTTGAATCGGGAAATACATCACAACTGCTTTCTTGACCCATTCGTTCACCTTGCCATCCCTCTGTGGTGGGTTCAGCGACTCGAAGGTCTCCTTTGTCTAATAAATCAACAATGGTTCTAATTGCATCTTGAGTTGTGGTTTCGTCTAAAAGAGCTCGATTGTCCCAAGCTGCTTCAATAAGTGGTCGTAAGTTGTTCATTATGT
>CALSOZ010000016.1 GCA_943788095.1 uncultured Flavobacteriaceae bacterium
GACGGGGGATTCCAACACTCTTGGAGGTTTGACTTTAAGGGAGGGAATTTCTGTCAATCCCGTTTCTATAAACTCATTAACACCTTTTGCATATTCTATACTGGATTCTGACATTTGTTCAACAATCGAGAAGTCAACGATATTGATCACAACTTCTTTTGTTTCCATTGCATTTTGAAGCGTATGTTTTGTCGTATTGTCTCGCACTCGTCTCGCTGGTGAGAAAATCAAAATTGGCGGGTTAGAACTAAAGACATTAAAAAAACTAAACGGACTTAGATTCACATTACCCTGCGCATCTATAGTGCTAGCAAACGCAATGGGTCTGGGTGCAATAGCTGAGGAGAGTAATTTATGAACGTCTCTAGTCTCTAATAATTCGGGATCAAATGAAGTTATAGTTGCCATACTTTATTTATATAGTTTTTAAAAGGGTAGATTTAACGTCTCCAAAGCCCACACGGATGCCGTCTTTTTGACAATGCCCTCTCATAATAACAGTATCATTATCCTGAATAAATTTTCGTGTACCACCTTCTGTGAGTTCTACAGGTTTAGAACCTGCCCATGATAATTCGAGCATTGAACCATATGAGTCTGAACTTTTACCACTGATAGTACCAGATGCCATCAAGTCGCCTACATTTAAGTTACAACCATTGATAGTGTGATGTGCCAATTGTTGGTTCATATTCCAGTACATATATTTGAAATTAGAGTTGCTTACAACAGTCTCTGTACAGTTTTTGGGCTGAATAGCCACTTCTAAGTTGATGTCGTAATTTTTCGACCCTTCAAAATTTAGATAGGGTAAGACCGACGGTTCTTGAGCAGGACCTACAGTTTTAAACGGTTCTAACGCTTCTAAAGTCACTACCCATGGCGACATAGATGATGCAAAACTTTTCGCTAAAAAGGGCCCTAAAGGAACGTATTCCCATTTTTGAATATCTCGTGCCGACCAGTCGTTAAACAATACTTTACCGAAAATATAATCGTCAGCTGCATCTGTTGAAACAGAATAGCCAAGTTTGGTTGACCTTCCTATGATAAACCCCATTTCTAATTCAAAATCAACCCGTGTAGAAGCTTGAAAAACAGGGGCAGTGTTTGGTGCTAAAACAACTTGACCTTTTGGGCGGTGTACGTTTTCTCCGCTTACAATAATTGAAGACGCGCGACCATGATAGCCAACGGGTAAATGCTTCCAATTGGGTAGTAAAGCATTGTCTGGATCTCTAAACATGGTGCCGATATTGGTAGCATGTTCAATACTCGAATAAAAATCAGTATAATCACCCACCTTGACAGGGAGATGCATTTGTACAATGTTTTGTTTTATAAATACGGAGGGGTGTGTTTTAAGTATTGAGTTTGTATTACATAATTCGGATTGTATACGCGTTCTTATTTTTACAGTGGTCGATTTTCCAAGGGCTATAAAATCATTTAAATAATCTGATTCTAAAACCGAAACATCAAAGTTTAAATCTTTAAATATTCCTACTTCAAAAGCAGCATATACATCTAGAATTTCATTTCCAATAGCAACACCAACTCTTTTCACGTTATCAGTTTCAGAGAAAATGCCAAAGGGTAAATTATAGATACTGAAATCAGAATGTTTATCAATTTTAATCCAAGTGTGCATAGGCTAGTTTTTAATAATTAACTCTAAGCCATCAGCGATAAGCTTAGAAAAATGTGTGTTTTGTTTTAATTTGATTAAGTGCTCAAAAATCTTGTTTTTTAAAGAGATGTCTTTAAGATGCACAAGTTCATATAATTCTAAAAAGAGTAACCATTCTGATGGATATGTTGTTAGAGTTTCTGAAAATATTTTTGAAATCAAATCAATGTCTACCGTTTTTTCAATTCGTTGTATTTTGACAATTTTATACAACTGATGCAATCGTTTTTCTTCTGTAGAATACTGTATTTTTGTAGTTTTAGATTCTGAAACAGCGTCGAGGTTTTCAAAAGATTTTGGATCTGCTGGACCTGCAAATGCGGAGCTGATTCGTTTTCCAATCACCATGTCATAAACACCCCAACTTGGGTCAAATAAAACAGTTTCTTTGTAGGTCACTTTACAATTTTTGAATGCTATAAGGATGATCTTTCCCTGAAGATCTCTTTTGCCTGTAATAATTTCTACCTTCAACCGTCACGCCTCCTTCAAATTCAAGTCGGCTTGTTTGGCCTTCTATAATGCCATAAACTTCTAAATCTTTTGGGCGACATATCTTCAATCGCGATATTGATGCCTTCTAATTGTCCAAGCGGACTTCCATAGCCTGTTGGCATGGTGGTCTAGTGCCGTGCCCAATCAGCTCTGTGCCCTCAAAAGACGAGAGCGGTTGGGCTATTCGTTTGATAAGTAAATAGGAGGGCTATTGTTTGATGTCTAATCATCAGCACTAAACACCCCAGAAACTTGAATCCCTGTACTGAGTTCTATAGGTTCCTAATTTCTTAGATGCTGATGAGTTTCTGTAATCCCTCCAGTCCGCCGGTTCGTATCGCCATAGTATTTGCAAATTTTTCTAAAACAAAGCTAAGACTTTGCAAAGTTAGGAATCACAAATAATTGGGGTTGTGTGTTGGTTATATCAAAATTTACCTCGGCTGCTTCCATTGAATACGGGATTTTTTTCACCTCTTTGTTTAAGCACAACTGCACTTTCTTCTATGGAGGATAGACAACAGTCCCGCACCATAGAGTTTAGGGTTTTCTAGAGTGTTCCAATTAGCCCATACTCAACTGTCCACCAGTGTAGAGTTTCGATTTTGTGCCATTTCAGACAACCCGTTCCCATCTCTGCTTGCAGTGCATTGACGGCTTTGGTCGCTTCCTTAATGGATGCTTCCGATTTTGTGAATTTGGGTTCTCTTTTAAAATTGATAAAATTCGTATGGCTTCATACATGGCGTCGTCTTTTGGGGATGAGATGGCTTTACATCCAATTTCACCTAAACGTCTGAGGTATTCAGAATATTCTGGATTTGCGATGATGGGCGCATGGCCTGCAGCTTCGTGAATAATGTCGGGAGCAGGTGTGTAATTAATGTGATCGATCGTTCGGATATCAGAAGAAATCACCAACACATTGTACGCTTGAAACTCCATAAAGGCATTTGGTGGAATAAACCCATCAACAGCAACGGCCGCCCATCCAATATTTTTTAGAATTCGATTCATGCCCTCCATTTCTGGAATGGCATTTTCATCGATCCCCGTTTTTTTGAGTCCATCGCTATAGCTTTCATGGGCGCGATGCTTTAGGGTTCTGATGTTTAAACGCATCACGTACCGCCACACCGCTTGGTTTTGGGCTGTATAGGCACTGTAAGGCTGTCGAACGATAAATTTATGAAGATGTTTAGGTAACTTTTCAGTTACGCGGTTAAATGGCATCGTCTGTTCTTTATTTTTCAACATTGGTTTTTAAATTTAAAGGGTGCCTCTATTGTCTTGTTCTCTTTCAATGGCTTCAAAAAGGGCTTTAAAGTTTCCTTTTCCAAACGATTGCGCGCCTTTACGTTGAATGATTTCAAAAAACATGGTGGGACGATCTAATACCGGTTTTGTGAAAATTTGTAACAAATAACCTTCTTCATCTCTGTCAATTAAAATACCGTGTTTTTTTAGGGTACTTAAATCTTCATCAATTTCTCCCACACGTTCTAATAAATCATCGTAATAAGTTTCAGGAACATACAAAAATTCGACCCCTCGATTTTTCATTTCTTGCACTGTTTTGGAGATATCATCCGTCGCCAAGGCCAAGTGTTGCACACCAGCACCCTTATAGAAATCTAAATATTCTTCGATTTGTGATTTTTTCTTCCCTTTAGCAGGTTCATTAATTGGAAATTTGATACGGCCATTTCCATTACTCATCACTTTACTCATCAGTGCTGTGAACTCGGTAGAGATATCGTTGTCATCAAAAGATATTATTTGGGCAAAGCCCATCACTTCTTGATAAAATTTACACCAAGTATTCATTTCATCCCAATCGACATTCCCAACAATATGATCAATGTATTTTAGGCCAATGTTTTCGGGATTGTAATGAGAGTCCCATTTTCTATAGCCCGGAAGAAATATCCCAGAATAGTTTTTTCGTTCGATAAAAAGATGCACGGTTTCCCCATAGGTATGAATCCCCGATTTGATGATGGTTCCATGTACATCACTCTCTTTGGTAGGTTCCAAAAATGGTTTGGCGCCTCTTTTGACCGTTTCATTGAATGCTTTTGTAGCATCTTCAACATGCAACGCAATTATTTTAACGCCATCGCCATGCTGATTAATGTGTTTGTTAATACGACTATTTTCTTCTAAAGAAGTCGTTAAAACAAGACGAATTTTACCTTGTTTTAGAACATAGGATGCAATATTTTTTAGACCAGTTTCAAGGCCAGCATAGGCTTCCGACTGAAATCCAAAAGCAGTTTTGTAATAATGGGCACTTTGTTTGGCATTTCCTACATAGAGTTCGATGTAGTCTGTGCCTACAATGGGTAAAAAATCTTGTGCGTCATCAAATATTTTTTTAATCTCGAAATTAAAATTTTGTAATTCTTCAATCGTTTTTGCGGGTTCCATTTTAGCGTTTGTTTAACCAGGATTTATAATAGGATTCGTCACTTATTTTAAGGGCTTCTTTGGTCACCATTAATGGACTAAACGTGTCCACCATCACAGCGAGTTCAAAAGTTTCTTTTTTACCAATACTTTTCTCCATAGTTCCAGGATGTGGTCCGTGCGGAATGCCGGCAGGATGCAGCGTCACACTGCCTTGTCCGATGTCGTTTCTACTCATAAAATCGCCATCCACATAATAAATTACTTCGTCGGAATCTATGTTGGAATGGTTATAGGGTGCTGGTACCGAATTCGGGTGGTAATCATACAGTCTAGGGACAAACGAACAAATCACAAAAGCGCTTGTTTCAAAGGTTTGATGTACTGGTGGGGGTTGATGAATCATCCCAGTTATTGGTTCAAAATCGTGAATAGAAAACTTATAAGGGAAATTATAACCATCCCAACCAACCACGCTAAATGGATGAGCTGCATAAATGTATTCGTGTATGGTGTCTTGTTTTTTAACCTTGATTAAAAAATCGCCTGTTTCATTAAATGTTTCAAGTTCGGTAGGCGGGTGGAGGTCTCTTTCACAATAGGGCGCCCCTTCTACATGTTGCCCAAACCAATTCCGATACCGTTTTGGAGTATATACAGGGCTCTTGGATTCAACGATAAATAAACGATTATCGGCATCGTTAAACTCAATTTGATAGATAATGCCTCTAGGAATCACAAGGTAATCACCATGTTTAAAATCAATATTCCCAAGAAGCGTTCTTAGTTTTCCGGCGCCTTTATGAATAAATAAGACTTCGTCAGAATCGGTGTTTTTATAGAAATAATTGCATAAAGATTCTGTTGGAGCAGCCAAACTAATTTGACATTCCTTGTTTGTTAACACGCAAGTTCTACTTTCTAAATAATCAGCAACAGGCGCGACTTTAAATCCCTCAAGTTTTAAAGATTTCATGTTTTTAGAAACCGCAATCTTTGGTGCGACATCATAGGATTTTAGAATCGATTTGACCTGTGTGGGGCGTTGGGTGTGATACATTAAAGAAGACATGCCATCAAACCCAATGGTGCCAAACAATTCTTCATAATAGAAATTGTCATTTTCGTCCTTAAAAACGGTATGTCTTTTGGGAGGTATTTTTCCTAAGGTATGGTATCTTGGCATGTAATGAAGTTTTAAAAAATAACAAGAACAAAGTTATAAATTTTAGAATCTAAATAGTTTTTTAGTTATGAAATAGTTTTTAATTAAGAATTTTTATATTTATTTTTGAATTAATAAAGAATAATATTCTTTATTAATGTGATTGTATAACCATTTATATAAAATTTTTCTAGATGCTTGAAAAACTCGACAAAACCGATATTGAGATATTAAGACTGTTACAACAAAATAGTAATCGTACCATAAAAAACATTGCCGACTTCTTAGGGATGACGACCACGCCTGTTTTTGATCGTATTAAAAAATTAGAAAAAAGAGGCTTTATCAGTAAATATGCTGCCATTTTGGACTCTAAAAAACTAGGCTTAAAACTGACCGTTTTTGCTGGAATTTCACTTAAAAGCCATACGCGGAGTTATTTAGAAAAATTTGTCAAAACTATTGATGGATTCTCCGAAGTAGTCGAGTGCCACCGTGTGTCGGGTAATTTTGATTATTTATTAAAATTAGTATTAGTGGACATTGAAGATTACGAGCAATTCATCATGACCAAACTTGCTCTTATTACTGATTTAAGCAACGTACAAAGTTATGTAGCGCTGTCTCAAAGTAAATCGACCAATGAAGTGAATTTGGAGCATTTGATGTGAGGGTTTTTCTAAAACTATAAACTCTCCCTCAATACAATCAAACTTGCTTTATAACCTGTTGTTAACAGCCATTCTCCCGAGCCTATGAGGTTGTCATTTTCATTATAAACCTTTAGTTGAGCCGTATTTGGACTCGAGCTCCCTTCATTTAGCGCATAAAATTCAATTGTATTGAGGCCTTCTATTAATTCTACTTCAATAATGTATGCTGAGTTTCTCAAGGTAATGTTAGGGTGAACTATGGCTTTGTTAAGTATTAATTTTATACGATCGCCATCTTCATACTCATGATCTCGACACAAGATGCGAATGTACTTGGAAGTCGTTTTAATATCTCCTAAATAATAATCCCGATCAAACTTAGATACGTTTTTTCGATTTTCATTAAATTGTTGTTTAATTTCCCAAGTCGGATCCACTACATCGCGGGTTTCGGTAATCCCATATTTCTTTTTTGCAAAGCCATCAATTGGTTGGATGCCCATGGTAATTTCAAATCCTTTATCGGTCAATCCTTTAATAGGTGAGAGGGTCAAAGGGAATTGTTCAGAAAGCTTGTTTCGCTCTAACGCTAAAGCTTTGATTCGAAACGTTTCTTGATTGGTGTCTAGCTGCGCATACACGGCTTGTTGCATTCCAACAAAAAACAGTAACAGTATCAAATATCGATTCATAAAGCGTATTGGCATATCTTTAGATTGTAAATATATTAATTTGATTGTTCTTATCCTTTCAAAAAATGTTCCAAATTTTTTCGAATCAATTTAAAATCCATGAATCAAAATAACAAGCTCAATTTTTTATACCTTTAAACTTTATATAATTAAATGTATTGCAAACACATCTTACAACTTTAAAACAACAGCTTTCAGGCGAACTTTACGACAGTGATCTTGTAAAAACCTTGTATGCTACAGACGCCTCTGTGTATCGAGAATTGCCCTATGCAGTGGCCATTCCAAAAACAACGACGGATATCAAACGATTGATTGAATTTGCGAATTCAAATGCGCTCTCAATTATTCCACGTGCGGCAGGGACTTCTTTAGCCGGCCAATGTGTGGGCGATGGCATTGTAGTTGATGTGTCTAAGTATCTAAATGATATCTTAGAAATTAATACGCAAGAACAATGGGTGCGTGTGCAGCCAGGCGTGGTTCGAGATCATTTGAATACATTTTTAAAACCCTATGGTTTCTTTTTTGGCCCCAACACGTCGACTGCCAATCGTTGCACGATGGGTGGCATGGTTGGAAATAATTCTTGTGGATCTACTTCCATTGAATATGGTTCGACTCGCGATCATACCCTTGCGATCAAAGCACTTTTGAGTGACGGGAGTGAAGTCACCTTTTCTGCCTTATCCAAAGAAGAATTTAAATCAAAAACAAAAGGCGATACTTTAGAAGCCTCTTTATATAAACAGCTATTTTCGGAATTGGATAATCCCGTGATTCGAGATCAAATAGAAGCAGGTTATCCAAAAGCCACCATTAGCCGAAGAAATACAGGCTATGCTGTGGATGCGCTTATGCATAGCAGCCCATTTTATGAAAGTGGAGAAGCCTTTAATTTTTCAAAATTAATATGTGGTTCCGAAGGAACTTTAGCATTCATCACAGAATTAAAACTTCAAATAGTTCCGTTACCAAAACCATTTCAAGTGGTTTTAAATGCACATTTTAATTCCATTAACGAAAGCCTTCAAGCCACCCTGATCGCTATGAAACAAGCGCCGTCTGCATGTGAATTGATGGATAAAACCATTTTGGATTGTACAAAAGATAATAGTACCCAGCAAAAAAACCGATTTTTTGTAGAAGGCGATCCAGAAGCTATTTTAATGGTTGAGTTTAGAGGGGATACCTTAGAAGCTGCCAAAGTACAAGCTGCACTATTGGAGCGAAACCTAAAAGACTCAAATTTAGGCTATGCCTATCCTTTGATGGAAGGTGATGCGTGTGAGAAGGTTTGGGATTTAAGAAAAGCGGGGTTGGGTCTTTTGGCAAATATTCCGGGCGATGCCAAAGCGGTTGCCTGTATTGAGGATACAGCGGTGGCTATAGAAGATTTGCCACTTTATATTGAAGCATTTACGAGGCTTCTGAAATCCTACAATCAAAAAGCAGTGTATTATGCCCATGCTGGGGCGGGGGAATTACACCTTCGGCCGATCTTAAATTTAAAAACATCAACCGATGTTGCATTGTTTCGTACCATCAGTGAAGCCTCTGCAAAATTGGTTAAATCCTATCGGGGCGCCCTCAGTGGCGAACATGGTGATGGTCGCGTCCGGTCGGAATTTATTCCGTTGGTTTTAGGTGAAGAAAACTATCAACTCCTAAAACGAATTAAATCGACTTGGGATCCGTTATCGCTTTTTAATCCTGGAAAAATAGTTGAGGCGGTACCGATGGACAGTTCATTACGATACGAAGCAGATCAAAAAATCTCGAAATTAGAGACGCTTTATAATTTTGAATCCACAGGTGGCATTTTATCCACTGTCGAAAAATGTAATGGATCTGGCGATTGTCGAAAACTAAGTTTTGCAGGCGGTACCATGTGTCCAAGTTATCGGGCGACTTTAGATGAAAAGGATTCGACACGGGGTCGTGCCAATGTATTAAGAGAGTTTTTAACGCAAAACACCAAAGACAATCCATTTGATCACTCCGAGATTAAAGAAGCTATGGACCTCTGTGTGTCCTGTAAAGCCTGTCAATCTGAATGCCCCTCCAATGTTGACATGGCCACCTTGAAAGCTGAATTCTTGTATCAATATAACAAATCAAATTCAGTGTCTCTCCGAACCAAACTCATTGCTCATAATGCCAAAATCAATGCTTTAGCGCATCGATTTGCAGGGGTCTATAATTTTTTCGGAAACCATTCTTGGTTCAAAACCTTCATTGGAATCCACCCAAAACGCTCGCTTCCTCAATTACATACCACCACTTTCAGACAGTGGTTTGAGGGTTTTCAGCAGGGGAACTATTTAAAAAAAGTGTATTTGTTTTGTGATGAATATACCAATCATTACGATCTTGAAATTGGTAAAAAATCTGTCAAACTATTAAATGCATTGGGTTACAAAGTGTTCATGCCAAATCATCCAGAGAGTGCTCGAGCCTATATTTCAAAAGGATTTTTAAAGGAAGCAAAAGCCATTGCAACTCAAAATACACACATTTTTAGTCCATTGATTACAAATAAAACGCCATTGGTAGGTATTGAGCCCTCTGCCATTTTAGGGTTTCGAGATGAGTATCCGAATTTAGTGGAAGCAGACTTAAAGGCGTGTGCTGAACACCTAGCCAAAAATGTGCTTACTATTGAAGAGTTTTTGTCCAATGAAATGACTCTTAATAAGATTGATGTTTCAAAATTCACAACCACACCAAAAACCGTTTATTACCACGGGCATTGCCATCAAAAAGCAGTGTCCTCTAATGCGCATGCAGTGACTATTTTAAGCATTCCCAAGAATTTCAAAGTACATTCAATCGACGCTGGTTGTTGCGGTATGGCAGGTTCATTTGGATATGAAAAAGAACATTATGAAGTAAGTCAGCAGATAGGAGAGGACCGTTTATATCCTGCACTGCGAACCATAGAAACAACTGCGATCGTGTCGGCATCAGGGACAAGTTGCAGGCATCAAATTAAAGAGGGTGTTCAAAAAACGGCACTTCATCCCATCGAAGCCCTTTACAATGCCTTAAATTCGTCTCTATGAATTTTCTAGAAATGATTGGGTTTTTCGGGGCCTTTTTAACCGGGATTATTATGGGTCTTTTTGGTGGTGGTGGTTCTATTTTAGCCGTGCCAATATTTGTGTATTTATTTCAATTAAATCCTATAATAGCAACGAGTTATTCCATGTTTGTGGTTGGGTTTTCGGCGGCCATTGGGACCCTTATCAATATTAGAAAACAACTAATTGAGTATAAAACAGCTTTCATATTTACACTGCCGGCATTAGTGTCGGTATTTCTTACCCGACGGATTATAATTCCGAACCTCCCCGATATTGTAACAACCATAGGAAGTTTTGTCATCACCAAAGAAATGGCATTGATGTTGTTTTTTAGCCTTATGATTATTTTGTCATCTACTTTTATGATGCATAATTCAAAAATCGAAACCTCTTCTAAAACCATTTCTAAAAGAAATGATCGCTTATTACTGCTCATTGGATTGGGAGTTGGACTTCTTACCGGCTTGGTAGGCGCCGGCGGCGGTTTTATTATTGTACCAGCCTTGGTGCTCTTTGCAAAATTATCTATCAAACAGGCAGTGGCTACCTCTTTAATTATCATCACGTGTAATTCCCTCATTGGATTTACTGCCGATTTGGTCTTATTACAAATTGACTGGCGTTTTGTGAGTTTTTTTGCTGCACTCTCAGTTTTAGGTATTTTTGTTGGAACGCATCTTTCAAGTTTAGTTCAAGAATCGATCTTAAAAACTAATTTCGCTCGCTTTATGATGGTCATGGCAGTCGTGATTATTTTTAAGGAATTTAATTTCTAATTTGTAACAATTTAGAGATTCAGACGTCTAATAATTAAACCTTTTTACCATGAAACAAGACAATCAAACTATTGTACTGATGCACCTTTCTCAGCTCGTTACCTTTGCTTTTGGGTTTGGGAGTATCCTCATTCCACTGTTTATTTGGATGACCAAAAAGGACGTGATCAAAGACTTGGATCTACATGGAAAAAACATTCTTAACTTTCAATTTAGCTTATTAGTTTACAGTTTTGTGTGTATTCCTTTAATGTTAATTGGGGTCGGTTTCATAGGAATCTTAGTGATATTGGTGATGTCAATTGTATATCCGATAAAGAATGCGATTCGAGCAAGCGACGAACGCCCGCCTGTTTATCCTTACAGCATTATGTTTTTAAAATAGGAGTTCTATAGAATAGGTTAGACGTCATTAAATGAAGAAGCGGTGATGTTATTTTAATTTTTTCATTACCTTTGTACTTCGAATACGTTGAACCACTATGAGTCAAAAAGTTTTACTTAACAACAAAGAAGTAAACATCATTCTACACCGATTGGCTTGTCAACTCATTGAAAAACATACCGATTTTTCTGAAACTGTTTTAATAGGACTTCAACCAAGAGGGGTTTACCTAGCGCGTCGAATCAAACAATTATTAGTAGAAGACTATAAAATTTCTGATGTCCAATTAGGACTTTTAGACATCACTTTTTATAGAGACGATTTTAGACGATCGTCTAAAGTGCTTCAAGCAAATTCAACTGAAATAGATTTTTTGATTGAGAATAAACGCGTTGTTTTTATTGATGATGTTTTATACACGGGTAGAAGTATTCGTGCCGCTTTAACAGCCATTCAGTCTTTTGGACGTCCGAACGAAATTGAACTTTTAACCCTTATAGACCGTCGTTTCAGTCGGCATTTACCCATTCAGCCCGATTATCGAGGCCGACAAGTCGATGCCATTAATGACGAAAAAGTATTGGTAAACTGGAAAGAAACCAGCGGTGAAGACACCGTTTATTTAATAAATAATTAAACCATGAGCGAACTGAGTGTAGATCATTTATTAGGAATAAAATATCTCAACAATGACGATATTAACCTTATTTTTGAAACTGCCGATCATTTTAAAGAAGTGATCAATCGTCCCATAAAAAAAGTACCCTCACTTAGAGATATCACAATCGCAAATCTTTTTTTTGAAAATTCAACGCGCACCAAATTATCTTTTGAGTTGGCTCAAAAACGACTGTCAGCCGATGTGATTAACTTCTCATCTGGGCAATCCTCCGTAAATAAAGGAGAAACACTTATCGATACCGTAAATAATATTCTATCAATGAAAGTCGATATGGTTGTGATGCGGCATCCCAACCCAGGAGCGGCTGCGTTTTTATCGAAGCACGTCGATGCCCAAATCATTAATGCAGGCGACGGTACTCATGAGCATCCGACTCAAGCGCTTTTAGACACCTATTCCATTCGTGAAAAATATGGGGAAGTAAAAGGAAAAAAAGTAGTAATTGTCGGGGATATATTACACAGTAGAGTTGCTTTGTCAAATATATTTGCTTTGCAATTGCAAGGCGCTGAGGTGATGGTTTGCGGACCAAAAACGCTCCTCCCAAAGTACATTGACAAACTAGGAGTTAAAGTAGAAACAAACTTACAAAAAGCATTAAAATGGTGTGATGTGGCTAATATGTTGCGCGTCCAAAATGAACGTATGGAAATTAGTTACTTTCCATCCACAAGAGAATATACTCAACAGTACGGCGTGACTAAAAACCTGTTAGAATTGTTGGATAAAGAAATTACCATCATGCATCCAGGACCCATTAATAGAGGGGTTGAAATTACCAGTGAAGTCGCCGACTCTAACCAAGCGATTATTCTGAATCAGGTTGAAAATGGGGTGGCCATACGAATGGCAGTGATTTATCTTTTAGCTCTAAAAATTAAATAAAATTATGATTATTGAACACCACAATTCGATCGCCATTATCACGCAAGAAAAGACCAGTTTAAAAGAATTTTCAACCAAATTTTCGGTGCTTTACGAACGTTTTAAAGAAGATGATATTGTTTTAAACTTGAAGGATATCTCTGTAGGTTGTTTAGATTTATTAGTTTCGATTTCTAAACAACATCGACTATTAAACCATTCCTTTGTTGTGGTCACTACTCAATTAAATCAAGATGATTTTGAAGATGATTTTATCATTGTTCCAACCCTTCAGGAAGCCAAAGATTTTATTGAAATAGATCTTTTATCACGCGATTTAGGAATATAAAACCAACCCTTTTGAAACTTTCTATCCTTGGTTGCTACAGTGCAACCCCCCGAATTATTGCACATACAACCTCTCAAGTTTTGGAGATGCGAGGACATCTATTTTTAATTGATTGCGGCGAAGGGACCCAAGTTGAACTAAGACGTCATAAAATCAAATTCAATCAAATCAAACATGTTTTTATCTCCCATTTACATGGCGATCATTATTTTGGATTGGTCGGATTAATCTCCACCTTTCGATTGCTCACCCGAGAAACAGATTTACATATATATGGTCCAAAAGGGTTAAAGGAGCTCATAACTCTACAGATGAAACTCGCCGATTCATGGACAAATTTCAAATTGATTTTTCATGAGCTATCCTCTAAAACATCAGAACTAATTTTTGAAGATGATAAAGTTTCTGTACACACCATTCCCTTAGATCATCGTATTTATACCAATGGATTTTTATTTAAAGAAAAACCATTTGAACGGAAGTTAGACATCGATAAAGCGAAAGCACTTCAGATTGATAAAGCTTATTATAGAAAACTCAAACAAGGCGATGATGTGGTCAATGAGCAAGGCGAATTAATTTCTAATGCTACCGTTACTTTTGAAGGACATGAACCTAAAAGCTATGCCTTTTGTAGCGATACCGCTTATAAGGAAGCGATCGTTCCATTGATAAAAGATGTAGATGTGTTGTACCATGAGTCTACTTTTTTAGAGGCGCATGCGCATTTGTGCGTTAGAACTAAACATTCGACTGCTAAACAAGCGGCCACAATTGCACTAAAAGCAAATGTTAAAACCTTAATTTTAGGACATTACTCGACTCGTTATGGTGGGCTTCAAGGTTTTAAAACAGAAGCTGAGACCGTATTTAAGAAGGTTTTGTTAGCCGATGACGGGAAAGTATTTACCTTTTAGAATTTCTCAAAAACACCTAAACCAAACAGCGCAAAATCATATTTCACAGGATCTTTTGGGTCTAATTTTCGAAGCGCTTCGTCCAGTTGTGCTAAGGCTTTTCCATCATTTTGTGAACGAGTGAGAAGGCCTAGTTTTCGTGCTACATTTCCAGAATGAACATCGAGAGGGCAGGAGAGTTGTGAAGGCGATAACTGTGACCATAATCCAAAATCAACTTTGGTATCATTGGGTCGGACCATCCATCTTAAAAACATATTAATTCGTTTTGCAGCCGATTTTTTTAAAGGATCACTAATGTGTTTTTGAGTGCGTTGCAAATGATCTATTTCAAAAAAATGGTGTTTTAAATGATGAATTGCCAGTTGTAAATTATCGACTTCCGCATAGGTATTAAAAACACCTTCTAAACCATTATGATTCGTGTAGATATGTCTGAGGCTTTTCATAAACTGAATACAATCGGTGCCATTAAAGGTGCGATGTACAAATGGCGACAGGGTATCTAAGTCTTTTGGTTGATGCTGCATGATAAATTCATAGGGAGCGTCATCCATTAGAGCCATTAGTTGTTTGGCATTATTGATAATGCTTTTTCGGTTGCCCCAAGCGATGGTTGCCGTTAGGAAGCCAGCAATTTCGATATCTTCTTTTAATGAATAGCGGTGTGGGATTTGAAGAGGATCGGAGTTTATAAAATCGGGATTGTTATACTGATTGACTTTAGCATCTAGAAATTCCTTGAGTTCGGAGTTGTTTAGTTGTTGCACCTTAGACCGTTTTTACAAGACCATCAACCATGGTGATTTTACGATCGGCCATCTCTGCTAATTCATGATTATGGGTCACGATGACAAAGGTTTGTCCAAAACGATCTCTCAATTTAAAAAACAATTGATGCAGTTGTTCGGCAGATTCACTGTCAAGATTGCCCGAAGGTTCATCGGCAAAAACAACCGCGGGATTATTAATTAGGGCACGAGCGACCGCAACACGTTGTTGTTCACCGCCAGAAAGTTCGTTGGGTTTATGATTGATACGGTCTTCTAAGCCTAAAAAACGCAATAATTCAGTTGCTTTTTGGAGGGCTTCTTTTTGAGAAATTCCTTTTATAAACGCTGGAATACACACATTTTCTACAGCCGTAAATTCAGGTAACAACTGGTGAAATTGAAAAATAAATCCCAATTGTTCATTTCTAAATTTCGCTAAGGAAGTATCGGAAAGCGTTGTAATATCTACGCCATTGATCTGCAATTGACTGTCTGAATGTTTAGAATAAGAATCTAAGGTTCCTAAGATTTGTAAAAGAGTCGTTTTTCCAGCACCGGAAGCGCCAACAATCGAAACAATTTCTCCTTTATCAATATCTAAGTCAACTCCTTTAAGAACATGAAGTTGATCATAATATTTATGTATGTGCTTCGCAATTATCATAGGGTGAAATTAAGTTTTATAGTTTTTATGTGCAATAATTCGAGCGCATTTTAATTAATTGTTTACTAACTTTGAAAATAAATTAATTTGATATGAAACGTGCCATTTTTGCCGGAGGTTGTTTTTGGTGTACCGAAGCTGTATTTAATAGGCTGATAGGCGTTCAGGATGTGAAGTCTGGATATACCGGAGGGTTTATAAAAAATCCAGCCTATCGCGAAGTCTGTCAAGGTCGTACGGGCCATACAGAGGGCATTCGACTCGATTATGATGAAACATTGATTTCGTATGCAGCGTTATTAGAAGTTTTTTTTGCAACCCATGATCCAACAACACTCAATCGGCAAGCAAATGATGTGGGAACTCAATACCGATCGGCTATTTTCTATACAGATTTAGAGCAGTATGAAACAGCGAAACAGTACATGAAGTCTCTCGACGCTGCCAAGGTTTTTGAAAATCCAATTGTCACCGAACTTTCGCCTTTGGAGGTGTTTTATGATGCCGAGGACGACCACGATAGATATTATGATCTAAACAGGGAACAGCCGTATTGTACCTATTTAATCGATCCAAAAATTAAAAAACTAACGACCCATTTTAATGAAATTTTAAAATAAATTTACTCCCAAATCTGATTGTAATGAACCTAACAAACAAATCCAAAACATCAAAATTATTTTTCAGTCTATGCTTTGATGTGCTAGGCTATGTTTCTCTACTTTTTCCGTTTTTCGATATTTTATGGGCACCATTATCGGGATATTTAATGACCCAACTTTATGAAGGTAAAAAAGGAAAAATAGCGGGAATACTCGTTTTTATTGAAGAAGCGCTCCCAATATTAGATGTCGTTCCGACATTTACGATTATGTGGGTTTACACCTATTATTTTGATAAATCGCCTAAAGTTTCAAGCGAAGAGTCCAATTAAATTCTAAAAGGGTTTAGGATTTATTTAAAAGTTTCCCCAATCCAAAACGGCGAATCATTTTCTTTTCAAAATTCCAGAAAAATTGAAATTGTCCAAAAACCCATCCTAACAAAACCAATAAAATTTGATAAAAAATCAAGCTAACCGTTACAAATAAAATCCAATATAAAAGGGGATGTAGATTTTCTTTTGTGATTCCAATCAATTGAATAAAGGGACGCCCTACAACCACAGAAGAGGATCCTGTAATTGCAAAGACAATAAAAATCCTGATGAGTTCCCAACGTTGCTTGACAACCCATCGAGATTCTACTTTGTGAATAGCAAAAAGCGCTACTTTAAATAAGATGTAAAATACAATAAGAAAAGCCGGTATGGTAATATAAAGCGCCTCAAAAGGCAGTATTTTAGCCAATTTAAATGAACTATATCCGAGAGAAAACAATCCGATAACTGGAAATAATAGCTGCCAATTTTGTTTAATTTCCCACCTTGCTTTAAATGCCTTCATGCTCCAAATTTTGAAGCAAATATACTACATCTTAAGATAAAAAATTACTTTTTACCAAACAGTCCTCCAAGCAAACCGCCGAGGCCACTTTTACTTTTATTTCCACCAAGAACCATCCCGGCTACATCGTCAATTACTGAGCCATCTCCATCGGCATCGAGGATAGATTCTAAGAAACTTTGATTTTGATCTGGGGCATTATTTCCAATCAATCCGCCAAGAAGACCTTGTATTCCACTAGAAGAGTTGACGTTGTTTTGACGTTGTTGTTTGCCTAGGACTCCCATTAAAATAGGAGCTGCGACTTTTAAAATCTGTCCAACTGAGCCCGGATCAATTCCAGATTTTTGACTTAGTGTATTTTGAATGTTTCCTTGACGATTCCCGAGAACATGTCCCAAAATTTTACCGCCATCATCAGAAACAGAATTAATATTTCCTCCTGAAAATAAGCTGCCAAGGTTATCCAAAATACTACCATCGTGTTTTTGAAGTGCACTCATAATTCCAGAAGCGCCTTCGCTAGAATTGGCATTTCGTTTCATGGCTTGCATTAACACCGGCATTGCCATAGTGAGTAAGTTTGATGTTTTTGATTTTGATTGTCCTGTGTGGCCGGACACGCCATTAATTAGTGATTTTCCGATATCACTGTTTAGTAGGTCTAAAATTCCTGACATGTAAATAGATTTTTAAGGGGTTAAAACTTCAATCTACAAAAAAAACCTTAACAAATATGTTAAGGTTTTAATAATCAGTAATATTTGGTGATAATTATTTCAGTATTGAAATAATTTGAGACGCTAATTCAGATCCAATTCGATCTTGCGCTTGGCTGGTAGCGGCCCCAATATGTGGTGTTAAAGATATTTTTGGATTCATTAATATTTGAACTGCTGGAGATGGTTCGTTTTCAAAGGTATCTAATCCGGCAAATGATAATTTATTAGAATCTAAAGCTTCTACAAGTGCCACTTCATTGACGACACCTCCACGGGCCGCATTGACCAGAGCAGCTCCATCTTTCATAAGCTCAAATTCTGGTTTACCAATTACAAAATCTTTTTGAGCAGGCACGTGTAAAGTGATAAAATCTGACTCTTTTAAAACAGCTTCTTTGGAAATTGTTTTGATATCAAAATCAACCGTTTGACCATCATAAAAAGATAGTGATAGGGTTGTTTTTTCTAAAAATGGATCAAAAGCAATCACTTTCATTCCGAGGCCTAGGGCCATTTTTGCAGTGGCTTGACCAATTCGACCAAATCCAATCACTCCTAAAGTTTTGCCACGTAATTCAGTTCCTTTTGCGTAGGCTTTTTTTAGGTTTTTAAATTTGGATTCTCCTTCTAAAGGCATGGTTTTGTTTGAGTCGTATAAAAAACGAACTCCAGAAAATAAATGAGCGAATACCAATTCGGCAACTGACTCCGATGAAGCAGCTGGTGTATTAATAACACTTAATCCTTTTTTACGAGCGTACTCAACATCGATATTGTCCATTCCAACCCCACCTCTTCCAATGATTTTTAGACCTGGACAAGCATCAATAAGATCCTGTCTTACAGTGGTTGCACTTCTAACTAGAAGTGCGACGATGTTCTCGGCGTTGATGAAATTTTCTAATTGTTCTTGTGCTACAGTGGTCGTTAAGACTTCAAATCCTGCAGCGGTTAAATCGTCTATTCCACTTTGTGAAATACCGTCATTTGCTAATATTTTCATTTTTTTATGCTTTTCGTTCTAATTCACTCATAACGTCTACTAAGGTTGCGACGCTTTCTAATGGTAATGCGTTGTACATGGAAGCTCTATAACCTCCAACACTTCTGTGGCCATTTAAGCCGTTAATACCAGCTTCTTTCCACATGGCATCAAAAGTGTCTTTTAGTTTATCATCGATCAAAGAAAATGTCGCATTCATTGTCGATCGATCTGCCGTGGCAGCAAACCCTTTGAATAAAGGATTCAAATCAATTTCAGAATACATTAAACGTGCCTTTTTAAAGTTTTCTTTTTCTATAGTTTCAATGCCCCCCAGACTTTTTAACCATTCAAGGGTAAGCATTGATGTGTAAACGGCGAATACAGGTGGTGTATTGAACATGCTCTCCTTATCAATATGTACTTTATAATCCATCATGGATGGAATTTTTCGGGATACTTTTCCAAGAATAGCTTCTTTAACCACTACAAGTGTTGTGCCTGCAGGGCCCATGTTTTTTTGAGCACCGGCATAGATTAAATCAAATTTTGAAAAATCGAGGGATCGAGAAAAAATATCACTACTCATATCACAAACTAATGGAACTTCTAATTTTGGAAACTCTTTTATTTGCGTTCCAAAAATGGTATTATTTGAAGTACAATGGAAATAATCAAGATCCGAAGGTACTTTATAACCTTTGGGAATGTAATTGAAATTTGCCTCTTTAGAAGACGCGACTTCAAGAACGTCTCCATAGAGTTTCGCTTCTTTAATTGCTTTATCACTCCAAGTACCTGTATTTAGGTAGGCAGCACGATTTTCTAATAAGTTTAATGCGGTCGCTAAAAATTGCGTACTCGCACCACCTTGAAGAAAGAGTGCTTTATAGCCTTTACCTTCTAAGCCTAAAAGTTCGAGGGCAAGAGCACTCGCATTTTCCATTACGTTTATAAAAGCTTTGCTACGGTGGGATATTTCTATTAATGAAAGACCATCATCAAAACTTAAAACTGCTTGGGCGGATTTTTCTAAAACTTCTTGAGGGAGGACACAAGGACCTGCGCTAAAATTGTGTTTTTTCATTCGAATTTATTGTCTGTGCTAATTGCAAATTAATGTAAAATAATCAAGCTGTAAAGGTCTGAATTTATTAAAGATAATTAAATATCAAAATGCTAATATTATGTTATATTTTTAACAAAAATTCAACAGTATCAACGCCATCCGCATAATCTTCTAATTGTGGGGTTTGTGTGCTTCCAAATGGAAGGTGGTGCGCTGATAAATTATTAGAAACAATGCACTGGATTTTATCGGCATCGTCATTTAATTTAATTGACAACAATTCTAGAGTTTCGTAATGTTCATAAAAAAGGGTGGCGATAGGAGAGGCGTAGCTAGGATCTTCCTTGATCATTAAAAACCCATTTTCAAGCATTTTGTATTCACTCATCAAATAAACGGCCTTGTTGTAATCGTAATTATTGGCATATTTTGCACCATTGATAATCGGGTGCCAGTGATACATGGCCTCAAAAAAGGTGTCAAAGTTATAATCTTTTGGAACCAACAGTTTAGAGACACTTCGGCAACCCAAACCGTAGTATTGAAAAATATCATTGGACAGTTGCATTAAATCTTCTTTAGATTCATCGCCAGTTAAGATTGCCAACGAATTTCTGTTTTTCCGAATGATTGATGGTTTATCCTTAAAATAGTATTCAAAATAACGCGCTGTATTATTGCTACCAGTAGCGATGACAGCGTCAAAGCCTTCAAGTTTTTGTTCTAAAAACGACACTTTGTTTTTTAGTTCTGGGGCGAGTTTGGTTAAATAGAGGACTAAAAACGGTAAAAGATGTTTGTCATTGGAGGATTGTTTGATGATAATTTCATGATTACAAATCAAGGCACATAAAAAGTCATGAAAGCCGACAAGTGGAATGTTTCCCGCCATAATGATGGCTACTTTTTTTGGGGAAACAGAATCTAAATTATAATTAGATACCCAATTAGTTAACAATTCTGTTTGCAGAAGTTTTGCCCAACTTTCTATGGCAAATAGAATGTTAGCCTCGGAAAACCAGCCATTGTGTTCTTTGGATAGTTTTATTTGATGTTTAAAACCATCGAAAAATAAATCGTTGAAACGCACAGAATCATTTTTTTTAGTTGAATCCGTTGAGAATTGACTTAAAAAACGACCTAATTCATTTAATGCCGTAATTGTACTTGTTTTATGATCCATTATTTGTGTAACCGCTTTTTTGGAGTTATTTTTGCTTGCAAATTTAAGTAATATATACTCAATATAGCTATGGCGATTATTATAACTGACGAATGTATCAATTGTGGGGCCTGTGAACCCGAATGCCCAAACACTGCCATCTATGAAGGTGCCGATGATTGGCGTTATAAAGATGGGACCAGCCTAGAAGGCGATTTAGTACTAACAAACGGAAAAAAAGTGAATGCCGATGCGGCTCAAACACCCATCAGCGACGAGTTCTATTATATTGTGCCCGACAAGTGTACGGAATGTGTTGGGTTTCATGAAGAGCCTCAATGTGCTGCGGTGTGTCCTGTGGACTGTTGTGTGCCTGATGACTCTCATGTAGAGTCAGAAGAAGTGTTGTTAGGTAAACAGCGCTTTATGCATCCAGAATAATTTTATAATTTTATTTTTTTATATAAAAAAGCCACGCAAATTGCGTGGCTTTTTGTTTGTATTATATTTAGCTATCGACTAGAACTTGTAGTTTAAAGATAAATTAAACATGGTTCCTAATTGACTAAAATGTGAGCCATCGTAAGTCATTTGAGAATAACGTTGGTTAAATGTAATCGCATTAGATTCGTTCTGGAGTTGTGTTAACCCAGAAGACGTAAGTCTTGTGTCATCAATAATTGCTTGTCCAGCAATGTTTTCTGCTTTAAATTCCCATTCAGGTAAGATGTTAAAGAGGTTATTAACATTAAAAGCAATCGTTAATTTATCAGTCGCATTAAAATTGATTGCTAAATCTGTAATTACTTTAGGTATAAACTCAGTTCTTAAGTTCTCACTCATAAACTTTTGCTTGAACGTCGTTTTACCGAAATACGTGTTGTTTAACGAAACTCCGAACTTATCTAAATCGTAATTAGCCCCTAAGATCCATTTTGTTTTTGGTCTAGAAGTAAACATTAATGCTAAATTAGATCTGTCAAGAACATCATATTCTGCACCTTCAACAATAATTGTAGGAACATCTTCTGTGTTTTTGTTTTCAATCGTATAATTTCCAGAAAGGTTTAATGCTAATTTACCAGCTCCCAATTCAATATTTGAAATCCCTGAAACAAAATCAATCCCAGAAGTAGTGGTATCAAAACCATTGATGAAAAACTGATTCTTTCCCAATTTGGTTTGTGTAGATAACACGGTCCTTAACATCAATTTTATAGTAATCAACAGTGAAGCTTACGTTTTTGGATAATTTACCACCCAAACCAACTGTAAAGTTTGTTGATTTTTCTGGCGTTAATTTAGGAATTCCTAACTCTCTCGCTTTCGGAGATACGTTATTAACTAAACCAACCACATCAATTCCTCCACCATCAGCAAAAGAATATTGAGATTTCTCAGTATATATTTGGTGTAAGCTAGGCGCTCTAAATCCAGAAGAAACAGAACCTCTCATTGTGATTTTGTCTGATAATTTGTAACGAGAGCTAAGCTTGTAAACAAACGTGTCTCCAAAATCAGAGTAATTCTCACTACGTATGGTACCGCTTAATAAAAAATCTTCAGATACAACATAATCTAAACTGAAATATGCACCTAAATTATATCTATTAAATATCCCCGAGTTTTTAATATCATTTCCTGAAAAGGAATCCGATCCACCACCTTCATAAGAAGATACTTTTCCTGCGATGACTTCAAAGTTTTCATTTCTAAACTCTGCACCCATACCTATACTAACTTTATCAGAAAGAAGTTTAGAGACATCTAAATTTCCAACGACATGACTAAAAGCAGTTCCACCCGGATCAAAACTTGTTGGGCTTAATGCTTGGTAATCTTCACTAGCGTTATGAGAATTGTTTACTTTATAGGTTTGTTTGTTACCACCAAAAGTAATACTTCCGTCCACATTCCATTCGTTAACCGTTTTTCTAATTCCTACAGTTGCATTATAATCATTTAATACCCCTTCGAAAGTTGGAACATACCCGTCAAATCCACCTGCTTCATCAGAAGGAAATAAATCTGTTAAATAAGCTAAATCGCCTGTAGCAACTTTCCAATACGGTGTTCTGTAATTTGCAAAACTATTTACTTTTTTAAATACGTAAGCAGCATTAAAATATAATTCTGCTTCATCAGATAAATCATAACCACCGTTAATTAAGAATTTAGAAGCAACGGTTTCTGGAGATCCATTAATATTTCCTGCATCTGGTTTTCTTGATAAGAATTCGTTTACATCTGCTATATTAGCTCCAAATCCAGTTCCACCATCAGCTTCTCCCAATGCACTTACAGTACCGGGTCTGTTTGCTAATCCAACTTTAGAAAAGTCAATCGTATAATTAATATACCCTTTATCGTCACCAATAGAAGATCCATTATTGATACTTACGCCGATCATGTCGCCATCGCCTTCAGAAGTCGTTCCTGCTCTTAAAGTTGCAGAACCTTCACTAGCATTATCTTTTAAGATAATATTGATTACACCTGCGATGGCATCAGAACCATATTGTGCAGATGCGCCATCTCTTAATACCTGTATGCTTTTAATTGCATCAATTGGAATTGCAGAGATATCTGTTCCTGTTTCACCACGTCCTGGAGAATCTTGTGTGTACAGTAATGCACTCACGTTTTTACGTTTTCCATTAATAAGGATCAACGTTCTACTAGGTCCCATGTTTCTGATTTCATACGGATCTAATAAAGAAGTTGCATCATTCACTGGTGTTTGCACCGTGTTAAATGATGGAATTCTAAACTGTAATGCTTTGTCAAAGGTCGCTTGACCTGTTCTAGTAAGCTCTTTCGCTTGTAGAACATCCACTGGAAGTGGTGAATTCGCATTACTACGAGGCGCTGTACGCGAACCTACTAGGATTACTTCATCAAGTGAAGATCCATCTTGTAATGTTGCATTTACAACAGATTGGTTTCCAACTGCAATTTCTAACGTTTCAAATCCAACATAACTAAATACTAAAGTAGCATTTGAGCCTGCGTTAATTTGATAGTTTCCATCAAAGTCAGAGATTGCTCCATTACTCGTGCCTTTTTCAATGACATTAACCCCTGTAATAGGCGTGCCATCGGTACCCAAAACCTTACCAGTAATGCTTTGAGCAGTTGCAAAATTGATGCTAACGAACGCTAGCAACAGAATGTAATAATTTTTCATTTGTGTTAATTATTTAAAAATTAGTTAAACAAATATACTTTATTTTAATTAACAATTCTTTAAGAAATACATGTATAGTTTACAAAACCGATACTATTTAAACCTTAAAACAACTTACAACAGAAGGTAAGTTATTTGAATTTATTTTATAACAATGTTTTATAAATTGTATTTTAAGTTAGACAAATAAAATTTAATTCAATTATCGGTCGTAAAATTAGATTTAAAAATGAGGACATAGTCATTAGGCTTAAGAAACAGCTATTAGCAAGAATATAAATAAAGAATTCAGATTTTAAGAAATTGAAACGGAGGGATTGAATGTTGATTTAAATAATTACATTTGCATTCAAATTTTTAAGAAATGAAAGCAGGTATTGTTGGATTACCAAATGTTGGAAAATCGACCCTTTTTAATTGTTTATCAAACGCAAAAGCGCAAAGTGCAAATTTTCCTTTTTGTACCATTGAACCTAATATAGGAGTGGTTAACGTTCCCGATCCACGGTTATCAAAACTTGAGGAACTCGTTGTTCCTGAGCGTGTCGTCCCTGCAACTGTAGAGATTGTGGATATTGCAGGTCTTGTAAAAGGGGCAAGTAAAGGGGAAGGACTTGGAAATCAATTTCTTGGAAATATCCGTGAAACGGATGCGATCCTTCATGTATTGCGTTGTTTTGACGATACGAACATCATACATGTAGATGAAACGGTTGATCCTATTAGAGACAAAGAAACCATTGATATGGAACTTCAATTGAAAGATTTGGAGACCACAGAAAAGAAATTAGAGAAAGTAAAACGTGCTTCCAGAACAGGCAATAAAGAAGCTCAAAAAGAAGAAGTTGTTTTAATAAAAATTAAAGATAGTTTAGAAGCCGGTATTTCGATTCGTGCGTTGGAGTTTTCAGAAGATGATTATTTAGAATTCGTAAAACCACTCCAATTTATTACCGACAAACCAGTAATGTATGTCTGTAATGTCGATGAAGCCTCTGCTGTTTCAGGAAATGCGTACGTCGATTTAGTAAAAGAAACTGTTGCCAATGAAAATGCAGAAGTATTGGTGCTTGCTGTCGGAACAGAAGCCGATATTAATGAATTAGAGGATTTTGAAGAACGTCAACTATTTCTTCAAGATATAGGATTGGACGAACCGGGTTCTGCCAAACTCATTCGATCTGCTTATAAGCTATTAACACTTCAAACGTATTTTACTGCGGGCGTTAAAGAAGTTCGCGCATGGACCATCAACATTGGTAGTACTGCACCCCAAGCAGCAGGGGTGATCCATACCGATTTTGAAAAAGGATTCATACGAGCCGAAGTTATTGCCTATGAAGATTTTGAAAGTTTAGGATCCGAAGCAAAAGTAAAAGAAGCGGGAAAAATGCGGGTAGAGGGAAAAAACTATACCGTCAAAGATGGCGATGTCATGCATTTCCTTTTTAATGTATAGAAAAAATATCAACTAATAAATTGAAAGCCAATGTTCTCAACAACATTGGTTTTTTTTTGTTAATTAATTTGTGTTTTAAAGGTTTCATTTTTTATGCTGATGTGCTATATTAGCGTCCTGTCGCGAAACACTTTATGAGCCAAAATTCAGATTACACAGAAGATAATATTAGATCCCTCGATTGGAAGGAGCATATTCGTATGCGTCCTGGTATGTATATTGGGAAACTTGGCGATGGTTCTTCGGCCGATGATGGTATCTATATTCTATTAAAAGAAGTTTTAGACAACTCGATTGATGAGTTTGTGATGGGGGCTGGAAAAACAATTGAAATTTCCATTCAAGGAACAAAAGTCATTGTGCGCGATTATGGACGTGGAATTCCTTTAGGTAAAGTGGTCGATGTGGTTTCTAAGATGAACACCGGAGGTAAATACGATTCTCGCGCCTTTAAAAAATCGGTTGGACTCAATGGGGTTGGAACCAAAGCAGTTAATGCCTTGTCCTCCTTTTTTAGAGTGGAGTCAACCAGAGATGGAAAATCAGCTTCTGCAGAATTTTCATCGGGAGTTTTAAATCATCAAGATTTATTAGATGACACCACCCGTCGCAAAGGAACGAAAGTCTCCTTTGTGCCCGACGAAGCCATTTTTAAAAATTATAAATACAGAAATGAATATGTAGCACGGATGCTTAAATACTACGTGTATTTAAATCCAGGTCTGACTATATTATTTAATGGTGAAAAATATTTTAGTGAAAATGGTTTAAAAGATCTTTTAGAAGATAACACCAATGCTACAGATATGACCTATCCAATCATACATCTGAGAGCTGAAGATATAGAAGTTGCTATTACACACAGTAAAACCCAGTACAGCGAGGAGTACCATTCGTTTGTCAATGGACAAAACACCACGCAAGGAGGGACGCATTTAGCAGCCTTTAGAGAAGCTTTGGTGAAAACAATTCGTGAGTTTTATGGAAAAAACTACGATGCGTCCGACATTCGAAAATCAATTATATCGGCCATTGCGATCAAAGTCATGGAGCCTGTATTTGAAAGTCAAACAAAAACCAAATTGGGATCTACCGATATGGGTGGCGAACTTCCAACAGTTCGAACCTTTATCAATGACTTTTTAAAAACGAAGTTAGATAATTATCTGCATAAAAATCCCGATACGGCGGAAGCCATCCAACGAAAAATTTTGCAAGCCGAACGCGAGCGAAAAGAATTATCGGGCATTCGAAAAATCGCAAGAGATCGCGCAAAAAAATCAAGCTTACACAATAAAAAACTAAGAGACTGTCGTGTACATTTTGGAGATATCAAAAATGGACGTAATCTGGAATCAACTCTTTTTATAACAGAGGGTGACTCTGCATCTGGTAGTATTACCAAATCAAGAGACGTGAATACACAAGCCGTTTTTAGTTTGAAAGGAAAGCCGTTGAATTGTTACGGGTTGACCAAGAAAATTGTGTACGAAAATGAAGAGTTTAATTTACTTCAGGCCGCATTAAATATTGAAGAATCCATTGAGGATTTAAGGTATAACAACATTGTGATTGCGACCGATGCCGATGTCGATGGAATGCACATTCGTTTGCTGTTGATTACCTTTTTCCTTCAATTTTTCCCAGAAATTATTAAAGAAGGCCATCTCTATATATTACAAACCCCATTATTCAGAGTGCGTAATAAAAAAGAAACGATTTATTGCTATTCGGAACAAGAACGAAGAGATGCAGTACAAAAATTAAAACCTAAACCAGAAATCACACGATTTAAGGGATTAGGAGAAATCTCACCAAACGAATTTAAATATTTTATTGGGGAAGATATTCGACTCGATCCTGTGATGCTGGATGCTGACATGACCATTGATTCAATGCTTCAGTTTTATATGGGTAAAAACACGCCAGACCGTCAAAAATTTATTATTGAAAATCTAAAAGTAGAATTAGATATTATCGAAGAAGAGGTATGATAGAAGAAAACGATGATCTAATCCATGAGAATACGGACAATCAAGAAACAATTACTCGCGTTACGGGGATGTTTAAAGATTGGTTTTTAGACTATGCGTCCTATGTTATTTTAGAACGTGCAGTCCCTGCGATTGAAGACGGATTTAAACCAGTTCAGCGTCGGATTTTACATTCCATGAAAGACTTGGATGATGGCCGCTATAATAAAGTTGCAAATATTGTTGGGCATACCATGCAGTACCACCCACATGGCGATGCCAGTATTGCAGATGCCATGGTTCAGATTGGTCAAAAAGATTTACTAATTGATGCCCAAGGAAACTGGGGAAACGTCCTTACAGGCGATAGAGCAGCGGCCTCAAGATATATTGAAGCGCGGCTTTCTAAATTTGCATTAGACGTTGTGTTTAACCCAAAGATCACCGAATGGCAATCGTCTTATGATGGCCGTCGTAAAGAACCTGTAAACCTTCCTGTCATGTTCCCGTTATTATTGGCGCAAGGGGCGGAGGGAATTGCGGTTGGGCTTTCAACAAAAGTATTACCTCATAATTTCATCGAGCTTATTGAGGCTTCTATAAAGCACCTGCAAGGAAAACGATTTACGATCCTCCCAGATTTTGCAACTGGTGGTGTGGCGGACTTTACTAATTATAACGACGGCTTGAGAGGTGGACGTGTGCGGTGTCGAGCCAAAATCTCGCAGCTTAACAAAAATACGTTGGTGATTACCGAAGTACCCTTTGGAACCACCACATCCTCATTGATTGATTCGATTCTAAAAGCCAATGAGAAAAGTAAAATTAGAATTAAGAAAATTGAAGATAATACAGCTGCCGAAGTTGAAATATTAGTGCATTTACCTGCCGGAATTTCTCCTGATAAAACCATCGATGCCTTATTTGCGTTTACGTCTTGCGAAACGTCAATCTCCCCTTTAGGCTGTGTGATTGAAGATAATAAGCCCTTGTTTGTTGGAGTGACCGAAATGTTGAGACGTTCTACCGATCATACCGTTGATTTATTAAAACAAGAATTAGAAATAAAATTAGGTGAGTTTGAAGAACAATGGCATTTTGCTTCTTTAGAACGCATTTTTATACAGAATAGAATTTATCGAGATATAGAGGAAGAAGAGACTTGGCCAGGCGTGATCAGCGCGATTGATAAAGGTCTTCAACCGCATATCAAACATTTAAAACGTGGCATTACCGAAGAAGACATCACTAGGTTAACTGAGATTCGAATTAAGAGAATTTCTAAGTTTGATATTGATAAAGCCCAACAAAAAATCGATGCTTTAGAGGATCAAATAGCAGAAACAAAAGGCTATTTAGCAAATTTAATCACGTATGCGATTGATTATTTTAAACGCTTAAAGTCTGAGTATGGGGCTGGAAAAGAACGTAAAACGGAAATTAAAACGTTTGATGATGTAGATGCAACCAAAGTTATTATTAGAAACACAAAACTCTATGTGAATAGAGAAGAAGGCTTTGTTGGTACAGGTTTAAAGCGCGACGAATATGTTGGAGACTGTAGTGATATCGATGATATTATTGTGTTTACTCAAGACGGTAAACTAATGATTACTAAGGTTGATAGTAAAACGTTTATTGGAAAAGACATTATCCATGTGGCTGTTTTCAAAAAGAAAGATAAGCGGACCATTTATAATATGATTTATAAAGATGGAAAGGGCGGTGCTTCTTATATTAAACGCTTTGCGGTGACCGGAGTTACTCGAGATCGCGAATACGATTTGACGAATGGAAAAGCAGGTTCTACTGTGTGGTATTTTTCAGCCAATCCAAATGGTGAAGGTGAAGTTGTTACGGTGCTATTGCGCCAAGTTGGAAGTATAAAGAAATTAAAATGGGACATTGATTTTGCCGATGTCATTATAAAAGGGCGGGTGTCTAAAGGAAATTTAGTCACCAAACACGCTATAAAGCGGGTAGAGCTCAAAGAAAAAGGAGTCAGCACACTCAAGCCACGAAAAATATGGTTTGATGAAACCATTCAACGCATCAATGTCGATGGTCGTGGTGAGTTAGTCGGCGAGTTTAGAGGCGAAGACCGCATTTTGGTGATTACTCAATCAGGGACTGTTAAAACAATCATACCAGAAATTACAGCTCATTTTGATGATGATATGATTGTATTGGAAAAATGGATTCCTAACAAACCTATTTCAGCTATTTATTTCGACGGTGATAAAGAAAAACACTATGTGAAGCGTTTTTTAATTGAAAACGAAAATAGAGAAGACACATTCATTTCCGAGCATCCGTCGAGTATTCTAGAAATTGTGTCTACCGATTGGCGACCTGTAGCTAAAGTTTCGTTTGCTAAAGAAAGAGGCAAGGAACGACGTGAAGACCAAATCATCGATTTTGAACAGTTTATCAGCGTGAAGGGAATGTCGGCTTTAGGAAATCAACTGACCAAATTGAAGGTCAATCAAATTGATCTTTTAGATCCCTTGCCTTATGAGGAGCCTAAAGAAACTCCTGCAGATGAAATAGATGTTGTTGGGGAGGAAGTGGTGACTCAATCAAGTACCATATCGAATGTTACTAGTGTTGAAACGCCAACCAATGAGAGTCCTATTCAGAAAACGGAAGCCCCAACAAGTCCTAAGGCGTCAGAATCGGAAAATGACATCAATGAAGAAGGACAGATCACGTTGTTTTAATTGATTCGTTTAGCGTATCCAATTTGTTTATTAGGATCTCCTACATAGCCATATTCAAATTTATAACCCTCCTTTGTTGTGGTTAAAATTTTAAGGAGAATGTCTTTCTGCTCTGCACGATTTTTAGGATGAATCGTTTTAAAAACCATCTCACAATCATTGATCCAACGCACATAGGAAGAATCCTTTACGCCTTTAAATTCTTCAACTTGAAGATTTGACGTTCTAGAAAATGAAGATTTATAAAGCGTCCCATCAATCGTAATTTCACTCTCAAAGGATCCAGTTTTAAAATCGGAACAATTGCGCTCAACGTTATAACAACTTTGAAGAATCAATACCGCAGTACATAGAATTAAATATTTCATACGACAAACATACAAAAGAGATTTAGTAATTTAAATTAATTAGACGGATTCATCACAAAGTTCTCAAAACGACCATCTTTATAAAATATCACGATCCGTTCAATTTGTTTGTCTTTACTCGAAATTTTTGCGATTGGTTGCGTTGGGTTTGCAGATTCTTCATTTTTGGGAAGAGGAGGTGTGGCGCTTCTAGGAAAATCGCCAGTGCCACTTAAAAGCCAAAGGAGATCAATTTCGGGAAAAGCATTTAGAACTTTGGTAATAAAATCTAAGCTTGGTTTATTTCGTCCGCTCAGTATGTGAGAAATACTAGAGCGTTGAACCGTGATGACTTCCGCAAAAGCAGAAGCCGATAATCCATAATAATCAAGGATTTTTTTGAGTCGAGTATTGAATTCTGAGGTATTTATCATTGTTTACATATGTAGAATTAGAAAGGCGTTTACAAATGTAACATATTGTGGTGAATTATACAAATAGAACCATAAAAA
>CALSOZ010000017.1 GCA_943788095.1 uncultured Flavobacteriaceae bacterium
CACATACACCACCGACCAAAACTTTTTTAACACTCAATTAAGTGGGGGATTGAATACCGTAAAAGTGTCTACAGACTTGCAGTGTCAAGGGACGTATTACGAAGAAATTGAAGTTTCAGAAGCCGTTGTCTTCAATCCAAACCCTTTTGAGAACAAAGCACAGCTCTTTGTCCCTGGAACTGACAAAAAGAGAACGTTGGTCATTTATAACATGGTCGGCAAACTCGTCTTTCAAAAGGAACTCTCTTTGGAAGGCAACCGAAATGCCATGCTGGACTTAAAGGACTTGGCAAAAGGAGTCTATTTAGCGGTTATCAAAGGAGCGTCGGGTCGTCAAACTTTTAAAATCATAAAGCAATGAGAAAAATAGCAAAAACCGGAATTGTTGGCTCTTTTTGGCTCCTAGTTTTGTCCTGTGGAGGAGACAGTGAATCCACAAACCCCTTGGCTTTAACTCCAAAAAATCCTGTTTTGGCAAAACCATTGAATGCAGCAACCTGCTTTGAAGGCACTTCCCTATCTGAAACAATAAGCCGTGTTGATTTTCAATGGAGTGCCGATGAAAATTCAGAATCCTACGAGCTTACGATTGTGAACCTAAACACCAACCTCGTAGTGACCAAACTACTCGGAATTGAAACGAATACGATCCGTGAACCCCTGACAAAAGGAATCCCTTACGCATGGACTGTAACGGCAAAATCCTCCAAAACCGAGGAAACTGGAGAAAGCGATCTTTGGACCTTTTTCTTAGCAAGTGATGGGATTGTGAACTACGCGCCCTTTCCGGCTGCTCTTCTCACTCCCAAATCAGGTGAGACTCTTCGGTTCTCCGGAACAGCTTCAACTTTTAGCTGGACAGGAAGTGACCCTGATTCAGATAGCGTTTTGATCAAATGAACTGAAAAATGATTCGAAAAGGATTCGTTGTTTTTTTTCTTAGCCTTGTGTTCCCCCTCTTCGGACAGTTTTCCGGGGTGCCTTATATTGAAAACTTTGCAAAAGAAAACTTTCAGTCAAAAGTTTGGGACATTGCTCAAGGAATCAATGGAGAGCTGTATTTAGCAACCCCAAAAGGGTTGACGGTGTTTGACGGGATTCGATGGAATGCAAAATCCTTCTGAAGAGCTGTCAAACTTGACAGCACAGAGTGTCGATGTCTCATTGGAACCCAATGCCAATTATTTTTGGAGAGTCAAAACCAGCGATGGATCCAACAGTAGTTACTCAAGTATTTATCGCTTTAAGACAGAATAAAAGGCATTTCCTTTTCAATACCGATCAATGGAGGTAAAATACAAACGACGTGTAAAAATGCTATCTTTGAAAAACTGCTGTTTGATCAAATGAACTGAAAAATGATTCGAAAAGGATTCGTTGTTTTTTTTCTTAGCCTTGTGTTCCCCCTCTTCGGACAGTTTTCCGGGGTGCCTTATATTGAAAACTTTGCAAAAGAAAACTTTCAGTCAAAAGTTTGGGACATTGCTCAAGGAATCAATGGAGAGCTGTATTTAGCAACCCCAAAAGGGTTGACGGTGTTTGACGGGATTCGATGGAAAAACCATTCTGCCGGTTTTGAATCAGACTTGCGTTCCGTCTACATTGATGATGCAGAGCGAATCTATACTTCTGGCCACGGCGGTTTTGGATATTGGTCAAAAAATGACAAGGGAATCCTGGAGTACACCCGCTTGTTTTTCAAACCTGTAACTGAAAGGTCTCCTTTGATGCCTGTTTTCTCAAAAATCATCGAGCTTGACGGCAATATTTTATTCCAATCTTTTCAAAAAATTCATCTCTACGACCCTCTTACCGAAGTTTTTACAATTATTGGCGCTTCCAAAGAGTTTGAAATCTTGTTTGTTTCGAAAGAAAGAGCGTTTGTCGTGGACAACGGCAAAGGCCTTTTTGAACTCAAAGAAAATTTACTGCACCCAATTGCAGGTACAACTCAGTTTCAAAAAGACATTGTAGGCGTCTTTCTGGAGGAAAATGAAGAGCTCCTGATCGTCACTAAGAAAAGAGGTGTTTGGTCTTATAAAGATGGGAAAACTGTGAAAAAAAAATGGAACAGCAACAACTCATTTGAGGCATCCTTGATCAATGATGCTGTCAAAACAAAAAAAGACAATTACGTTTTTGCTAGCCAGAGAAACGGGGTATACCTGGTTTCCAAACAAGGTGAAATTTTGTTGCACTTAGACAAAAATTCAGGCTTGCAAAACAACAGCATCCTCAGTGCTTTCTCCGACAACAACCAAAACATTTGGCTCGGGTTTGAAAACAGCCTCAGCTATTTGAATGCCAACAGTAACAGCCGCTTGTTGAATGACACTAAAAGTGAATTTGGAAATGTTTATACAAGCCTTCAGAAAGATTCCATTTTTTACTTGGGAACGAACCAAGGGGTTTTTCGAAAAAAACGAAACGATCGCCTAAAAAGCCCAGAACGCATTCCTGGAGATGAAAAACAAATCTGGTCTATTGAAGACATCGACGGTTCTATTTTAGTCGCGCATGACACTGGTGTTTCTAAAGTTGTTGGGAATCGTTTGGAAACTGTAAACACTGAAAATGGAGCTTGGATTTTTAAAAAACACCCTCAAAAAGAGGACCTGCTATACGTCGGCTATTATTCCGGTATTTGCTTGTTCAAGCGCATCGAAAACGAATGGGTGTTTCAACACAAAATAGAAGGTTTTGGCGAATCTTCGAGATTTATTGAGTTCGATCAGTTTGGGCAATTGTGGGTGGCACATCCCCAAAAAGGATATTACCGATTGGTCTTGACCCCTAATGGAGAACAGGCCAAAGAGATTTCATTTTACGGAGAACAAAACCAAAATGTAATGCCCTATGCTTATTTTTGCAAAATCGACAACAACCTTGTCTTTTTCAACCCGCTTGGTTTTTTTGAATACGATCCCATCGAAAATAATTTTATACCCGTCAAATATGCGAGTCAGATGTTCAAAGGGCTCAAAAAAACGATCAACATCAAACAATACGGAAACATCTTTTGGTTTTCTACAGAAACCTCTTTGGGCTATGTGTATCGCAATGGCAACAAGTTCAAACGGGTAGAAGAAGTCTTTGCACCGATACGAAAAAAGTATTATTTAAACGATTTCAATAAATTTACAAAGCTCAATGACTCCCTCTATGCAGTTGGAATGAACGAAGGATTGCTCTTTCATAAAATCGTTGAAAAGCCTGAAGACAAGAAAAAAATCGATCCTCCTTTGCTCCAATCGCTTCACCTGATTGGAGCACAAGATACCATTACTGCCAGTATTGGTCAAAAAGCAACATTGAATGTTCCCTATAAAAATAACTTCTTAAAATTCACCTTAGCCACCCCCAAAGCCCCTGTAGGAACCCCTTGGGAGATTCAATACAAATTGGAAGGTCTTGACAATAGATGGGCTCCCTGGAAAGCCCTTACGGAATTGAATTTCCCAGGACTTGCTTCTAAAAAATACACACTGCTATTGAGGGCAAAAGACCGAGATGACAATATTTCTCTCACAACATCCACGTCTTTTTATGTGGCTTCTCCTTGGTATTTAAATGAGGTTGCCATTTTGGCCTATGTGCTAATTTTCATTGTTTTCAACGGGTGTTTTAGGGCCTACTTTAAAAGGAAAAATGTCAAACACATCGCTCTTCTTAAAGAACAAGAACGGGCAAAAAGAGTCCGTGAAAGAGAAACATACGCCTTGGAGAAATTAAAGACCGAAAAACAAATGCTCGTTTTAAAGGAAAAAAATCTCAGTCTTGAAATTGAAAATAAAAATGCAGAATTGGCTTCCTTGACGTTGAAAAGATTGCAACGAAATGAATTGATCTCTGCGCTCAAAAAAAATGTAAAAGAGCTAAAAAATTCCACTCAAGATGTAGAATTGAACTCACAAATCAAAAAATTGCTCAAGAAAACAGACAACCTACTCGTAGACAAAGAAGATTGGCTGTCTTTTGAACTGCACTTTCGAAATGCCCATGAAAATTTCTTTAAAAACATCCGCGAAAAACACAAAGATTTGTCATCAAACGAATACAAATTGAGCGCCTATTTAAAAATCAATCTTTCCTCAAAAGAAATTGCTTCCTTGATGCACATTTCTACGAGAAGTGTTGAACAGAACCGATACCGTTTGCGACAAAAATTGAATCTCGACAAGGAGGAAAATTTGGTGCGCTACATTCAGTCGTTTTAAAAATTTATTTTGTGTTTTGTTTGCTTTGCCCTGAATGGCATTTCGCCATTGCTACGCGAATTTCTCAGTCCCTTAAAGCTTGCCTTATTGCTGCCGGGTCTTTAAAAGAAGGTATAGATTAGAACAACTGCTTGGATAAACTCCTCAAAAAAGACGATTTTACACTTGTTTTTCTAATGGAATACCTACATTTTAATGACGATTCAAAAAGCATCAAATGATTTGTAGGGGTTTTTTAGAGGTATTTGTTGCCTCTAAACAGGTGGTTTTTCTTTATTTTAGCATTGCAAAGAATATAAAACCTCCCGTTGCCAAAAGTTCGGGCTTACAACCAAAAAAATGAACAAAAACTTCCTTTTAGCCCTGTTCTTGTTTACAGGAATTGTGTACGGACAAGAAACCCTACACGTAGATTTTGAAACTGTGAATGCGGACATTGTTTTCAACAGTTGGAACAGCTCTTCTACTTTTTCTAAAATTGAAAATCCAAATTCATCAGGGATCAACACCTCTAGCCATGTTGGACAGTTTACTTCAGGAAATGACAATGGAATTGGCATCGGTGTCATCGGATCAACAGAAATATTTCAAACACCCTTCGACCTGAGCAACATCAATTATTTTAAAATGAAAGTATGGTCCGAAGAAGTGATCGATGTAACCTTTCATTTGGAAAACAATCCGGACTGGGGAAATAATTTTGAAGTAACCCAAGGTGTCTTTGAAGGACAGCTGAATCAATGGGTGGAACTGACCTTCGATTTCAGTGACTTCTCAAATGCAAACATGAACAATATTGTCCTCAAAATTAGCGGTGCAAATACGACTGAAGGAGATGTGTACTATTTTGACGACATTGTCGGGTCTCCCTTGTATCCTCCAAATACGAGTACAAACCCCGCTTCAGGTGCCACAGGTATTTCTGTTGGATCAAATCTTAAAATTTCAACCAATTCAAAGTTCAAAAACACCGACGGTTCTGAACTTTCCGACCTTTCAGGGGCTGTTTCCTTGAAAATCGGAGGTGCTGATGGAACTGACGCTCCCTTTACTGCAAGCATCAACGATGCTAAAAATGTCATCACCCTTGACCCAAGTTCACCATTAGAAAATGCGACTACCTACTGGTATGGGATCATTGACAATGCCTTGGCTTATGAAAATGGAACAGAAATCATCGGAGCCAATGCTGTTTTTACAAGCAAGGAGGCAAGCGTTGGTCCTGTTGAAGAAATGCTCTTTGACTTTGACCAAACCAATGCGGCCGTTGAATTTTCAGCTTGGGACGGGAACTCTCAATTTGAAAAGATCGCCAACCCAGATCCGACAGGAATCAATACTTCTGAAAACGTAGCTCAGTTTACTGCAGGAGACGGCGCGGGTAGTGGTGTTGGTTGGAGCCCTCTCGGTGCTGATATTCCATCGGGTGCTGTGGATTTTACAGAAACCCCATTTGTACGTGTAAAAATTTGGACGGCAAACCCAATCACGCTCACGTTTAAATTTGAAAACAATCCAACTTGGCAGGACCAAGCAGAGTTCTCTTATACCCTCCGTGAAGACGAACTAAACCAATGGACAGAAGTTGTGTATAATTTTGGCAGTGTCACACTGACAAATCAAAATAAAATCAATCTTTATTTTGACGGAGCGAGAAACCATACGACTGCAGGAACCGTTTATTACTTTGACGAGATCAAAGTAAGCGATGTTGCACCTGCTGCAACGTTCACAACCAATCCTACTTCCGGAGCTACTGAAATCCCTTTGGGAAGTAACTTACAAATCAACACCAACCTTGCCTTTCGAGATTTGGACGGCACAGAAATTACAGATTTCACAGAAAAAGTGGCCTTGAAAACAAACGATGCCAATGGTGCCGACGTCCCTTTTACAGCAAGCATCAATGAAAGTAAAAACAGCATCACCCTTGATCCAACTGAAAATTTGAGTGGCGCCACAACCTATTGGTTTGGAATTTTAGACGGAACACTTGAAACCTCTGAAAAAGAAGCAATTACCAGTGTAAATGCTGCGTTTACCACCAAGGCCGCTGTTGTTGGAGATGTGGTGGAAACACTGTTTGATTTTGACACGACAAATACAGCTGTTGGATTTGAAAGTTGGGGAGGCACAGGTTTTGCTAAAATTGCAAACCCAGATGCGACTGGGATCAATACTTCTAGTTTTGTAGGGGAATACACACACGCAGGAAATGATTCTGGGTTGGAAAACAGTCTTGTCGGTGGGAATACACCTCTGACAGCTTTGGACTTCTCAGAAACTCCTTATATCCGAGTAAAAGTATGGGTGAACAAACCCGTGAGTGTCATGGTGAGAATTCAAAATTATCCAGATTATGGCAAAGGTTTTGAACAAAGCATTGAGGTTACAGAAGTCAACCAATGGGTGCAACTAATTTACAACTTCAGTTCTGTAACTGCTTCAAATTACGACCGTGCTCAGATCTATTTTGACAGAACCGGGTCCGGAGAATCATTAGCCGGTGATACGTATTATTTTGACGATTACGAAAAAACCAACATTGCGCCTGTGGCGACATTTACAACCAATCCTGTTTCGGGAACTGCTGACTTTGCCGTAGGGCGTACTTTAGAAATCAGCACCAACCTTGACTTCAGAAATTTGGACGATTCGGACATCACAGACTTGACAGGAAAAGTAGCTTTGAAAACAAACAATGCCAATGGAACTGCCATTCCCTTTACCGCTGCTATCAACGAGACCAAAAACACCATCACCCTTGATCCTGATGTATATCTAGAAGGTGAAACTACCTATTGGTTTGGAATTGTCGATGGAACTATTGAAACTTCCAACAATACAGTTGTTACTGGAGTCAGTGCGATGTTTACAACCAAAGCAGTTGTAGAACAGACGCTTGTAGACTATGAGACTTTTGAGGGAGGAACTAATTTTGACACTTGGCTCGGAGATGAATGTGACTTCGATGCAGCCTTTTCCAATCCGTTCCAAGACGGAAACAACTCCTCTGCTACGGTATTGAAATACAGCGATACAGGCGGACAATATGCAAATGTGCGTTTTGATCTTGAAGAAAGTTTGGACCTCAGTACCAATAGCTCATTTAGTTTGATGGTTTATGTGCCTTCTGAAGGCATTAGCGGAGCGCAAACCAATCAAATCTCATTAAAACTTCAAGACGGGAATGCAGCAAGCCCGTGGGAAACACAAACTCAAATTGACAAACCTGTGGTCTTGGACCAATGGCAAGAAATTACCTTTGATTTTGCGAATGACCCTTATGTCAACTGGATTAGTATCAACACCGATCCTGAAGACAGGACCGATTTGAACAGAGTTGTTCTTCAGATGAATGGTGAAAACAACACCGACCAAGTAACCGCATATATAGAC
>CALSOZ010000018.1 GCA_943788095.1 uncultured Flavobacteriaceae bacterium
AAGAAATTGATGAGATTAATTTCATCAAACGTACTGTAATGAAAAAGCACAAAAATAATTCTACAGAAACTGTAAAACAGCGTTACGTACAAAATCCGTTTCGCTAAGGTTTTTAAGCTTTCAACATACATCGGACTAAACCGCTACATTATGAGTTCTTAAAGCATCATTTAAAGACGTCTTTTTGTTGGTGCTTTCTTTTCGTTTTCCAATAATTAAAGCACACGGAACATTGAAATTTCCAGATGGAAATTCTTTTGCATAACTTCCAGGAATCACTACCGAACGTGCAGGAACAATTCCTTTATATTCTTTTGGTTCATCGCCAGTCACATCAATAATTTTGGTACTCATAGTCAAGACCACACCAGCCCCTAGGACGGCTTCGGTTTCAACTCGAACGCCTTCCACCACAATGCATCGAGATCCAATAAAAGCATTATCTTCAATAATTACCGGAGCTGCTTGAAGTGGCTCTAAGACCCCTCCAATTCCTACGCCACCAGAAAGGTGCACGTTTTTACCAATTTGTGCGCAACTTCCTACCGTTGCCCACGTATCGACCATGGTGCCTTCATCGACATACGCTCCAATATTCACATAACTGGGCATCAAAATAGTGCCTTTTGAAATATAGGCGCCATGACGTGCAACCGCATGGGGTACCACACGGATGCCTTTTTCGGCATAGCCTGTTTTTAAGGGAATTTTATCGTGAAACTCAAACGGCCCAACTTCGATGGTTTCCATGGTTTGAATCGGGAAATACATCACAACTGCTTTCTTGACCCATTCGTTCACTTGCCATCCCTCTGTGGTGGGTTCAGCGACTCGAAGGTCTCCTTTGTCTAATAAATCAACAATGGTTCTAATTGCATCTTGAGTTGTGGTTTCGTCTAAAAGAGCTCGATTGTCCCAAGCTGCTTCAATAAGTGGTCGTAAGTTGTTCATTATGTATTTTTTCTACAAAGATAAGCTTAATAAGAAATAAAATATAAACAGATGTGCATTTCGAACGAAATTTGTCAATTTGAATGAATTTCGCATTCTTTTTGTTAAAATCAAAACCGATATTGATTTTCCATTGAATGATTCAAAACAGAGTTCGATATAAAACTGTATTTTTGCGTTCTATGGGACGTCTTTTAGCAATTGATTATGGGAGTAAACGAACGGGAATCGCCGTCACGGATGAGATGCAAATCATAGCGTCGGGTTTGACAACGGTCGAAACAAAAACACTGATACCGTTTTTAAAAACCTATTGCGAAAACGAATCTGTCGAATTATTTCTTATTGGATTGCCAAAACAAATGAATAATGAACTTTCGGAAAGTGAGCCATTGATCTTAAAATTTATTCAAACCTTAGAAAAACATATTCCACATATTCCGATCGAACGTGTCGATGAACGCTTTACCTCTAAAATGGCCTTTCAAACCATGATTGATAGTGGTCTCAATAAAAAACAACGTAAAAATAAGGCGCTGGTTGATGAAATTAGTGCGACTCTTATTCTACAATCCTATCTTCACAATAAATAAGTCTAGAAGTTTTATTTTATAATCCCAAAAATTGTATTTTTGACCTCTTATAATTAGTTGTATGATTTTACCAATTGTGGCTTACGGAGATCCTGTTCTTAAAAAGAAAGCGATTGAAATTACGCCAGAACATCCAAATTTAGAGCAAATCATTGCCAATATGTACGAGTCTATGTACGGCGCCTCTGGTGTTGGATTAGCCGCACCACAGATTGGGCTTTCCATTCGGTTGTTTTTGGTGGATACGTCGCCTTTTTCAGATGATGAAAGCTATTCTAAGGAAGAGCAGGAACAATTAAACTCCTTTAAACGGACGTTTATCAATCCTAAAATGCTTGAAGAAACAGGTGAGGAATGGAGCTTTAACGAAGGCTGTTTGAGTATCCCCAACGTTCGTGAAGAGGTGTTGAGAAAGCCGACTATTAAAATCGAATATCAAGATGAGGATTTTAAAACCCATGTCGAAGAATTTGACGGTTTAATCGCTCGCGTGATTCAACATGAGTATGATCATATCGAAGGGATTTTGTTTACGGACAAAGTATCGTCCTTAAAAAAACGCTTATTAAAAGGAAAACTGAGTAATATTTCTAAAGGAAAAACGAGTGTGGATTATCGCATGCGATTTCCAAAGAGTTCAAAAAAACGATCTTAAATCAAACTTAAACTTAATTAATGGAATTAGATAAAATTTTAGCCATCTCAAAAAAACCGGGCTTATTCAAATTAATCACCAAATCGCGTGGCGGATTTATTGCAGAATCCCTCATCGATCAAAAACGGCTATCCGTCAGTATTAATAACAATGTAAGTGTATTAAGCGAAATCGCCATCTATACCCTAGGCGAAGAATTGCCGCTGAAAGATGTTTTTTTTAAGATATTTGAAAAAGAAAAGGGTCAAGATACAAGCACGAGTCCCAAAGCATCTAAAGACGATTTAGAAGCCTATTTTTTCTCGGTTCTCCCTGATTATGATGAAGATCGGGTGTATCCGAGTGATATTAAAAAGGTCTTAAATTGGTATAATTTACTAAATAAACACAAGCTGTTAGATTTTAAAATAGAGGCTTCTAATACAGAAGAGGAAGCATAAAAAAAAGCAGCGATTCGCTGCTTTTTTTAACACCATAATTTAAATGTTTGCACACTTAACAAAAGAATTCAACTACAACTGGAAGTTGGCCGCACCTGTCATTCTGGGCATGTTGGGGCATACTTTTGTGGGATTCGTTGATAATATTATGGTGGGCCAATTGGGATCGGCCGCCTTGGCGGCGGTGTCTCTAGGGAATAGTTTTTTCTTTGTTGCCATGTCACTCGGAATCGGGTTTTCGACGGCGATTACGCCATTGGTTGCAGAAGCAGATTCCGAAAATAATTTCAAAAAAGGAAAGTCCGCATTTAAGCATGGCTTATTTTTATGTACGCTATTAAGTCTGTTGTTGTATGCCATGATTCTATTGGCAAAACCACTTATGAAATTGATGGATCAACCCGAAGAAGTGGTGGTTTTGGCGATGCCATATTTAAATATTATTGCCATTTCGTTGATTCCGCTTATTATTTTTCAAGGATTTAAGCAATTTAGTGATGGATTGTCGTTGACCAAACACGCCATGTATGCGACGCTATTTGCCAATATTTTAAATGTTGGGTTTAATTATGTATTGATTTTTGGTAAATTTGGATTTCCTGAAATGGGCATCGTTGGAGCTGGGGTTGGGACTCTAATTTCTCGTGTGGCAATGGTTGTTTTGATCTGGTATCTACTTAAAAATGATCCAAAAACAAAGGCCTTTGTAAGTCAGATCAAGCTATTTGTTTTAGAAAATTCAATGCTCAAAAAAATATTGAACCTCGGGTTGCCAAGTGCCATGCAAATGTTTTTTGAAGTCGCTATTTTTACAGCGGCTATATGGTTGAGTGGTTTGTTGGGGAAAAATGCCCAAGCCGCCAATCAAATCGCCCTCAACTTATCGTCCATGACTTTTATGATTGCGATGGGATTGAGTGTCACTGCAATGATTCGGGTTGGAAATCAAAAAGGATTGAAAAATTATGTTGAGCTTCAGCGGATCGCAAAATCAATTTTTCTAATGGGCATTATATTTGCCTCAATTTTTGCAACCTTATTTTTAATTTTTCACGATGTATTTCCAACCTTATATCTAGATTTAGACGATGTAAACAACTATTTAGACAATCAAGAAGTGATTGCAATCGCTTCCAAATTACTGTTGGTGGCGGCGCTTTTTCAGATTAGTGACAGCATCCAAGTGGTGTTTTTGGGAGCTTTAAGAGGGTTACAGGATGTTAAAATCCCAACCTTGATTACCTTTGTGTCCTACTGGGTGATTGGGTTTCCCACAAGCTATGTTCTTGGAAAGGCCGAAGTTTATGGCAGTACAGGCATCTGGATCGGACTCTTAGTCGGATTAGGGTCGGCTTCCATTTTTTTATATCTTAGATTTATTTTTCTAACCAATCGTTTGATTCAAACGCATAATATGAAGTAACTATGGAATTACCAAAATTCATCCTCGGAGATAACACCAAATTTCCAAACGCTATCTATGTCATTCATACGGAGTTTCCTAGGTTTATCATCAATTTAGAAACGGATGAAGTGGAGTGGTTAGAGGAATTTGACACTCAAGATGAAGAAGAATTACTTTCGGAAACAGAAACGGCCATTGCTGAAGCCTCTGCTTTTTATGACAGTGAAGTCAACACTTACGATACTTAGAAATGATAGAACAACTTTTAGAATTTGACAAAGCCTTTTTTTTATACCTAAATAATTTAGGAACGGCGTCTGGGGATGGGTTTTGGAACCTGATTACCAACAAGCGCACCTTCATTCCATTGTATCTGGTGTTGCTGTATTTGATGTCAAAATCATTGTCTAAAAAAGAAATTCTGATTCTCGTCCTCACCATTGCTGGAATGATTTTGTTTACGGATCAAATCACCAACTTTTTTAAATTTAGTTTTCAACGGTTGCGACCTTGTGCACAAGAGGGCGTTTTAGAATACATTCGACAAACCGACTGTTGGGGTTATGGCTTCTTTTCAGGGCATTCTTCCAATTCAATGGCCACCGCAATTTTTACAGGCTTAATGCTACGCCCTGTTTATAAGAACTTAATTTATTTTATGATTATTTGGAGTTTGGTCGTGGCTTACAGTCGGATCTACTTAGGACTTCATTATCCGTTAGATATTATTTGTGGTCTGACTTTCGGAGTCCTGGCTGGAAGCTTGTTTTTTACCATTTTTAAGCGGTTAAGTGCGCGTTTTGTGCAAAGTAAGTAGATATTCAGCAGCGGCAAAGGGCGAGCGCTTATTGGCCGTAATCAATGCCATTTGAGTTTTTAATTCTTTGGCGATCACCTCGTCCTGAAAAAATTGATCTTTTAATTGGTTTTCAATCGATTGTAGCAACCAAAATGTATTTTGTTCCTGCCGTTTTTTGATGAAATAACCGTCTTTATTCGCATGATCAACATAGTCCGAAATTAAAGTCCATGCGTCATCAATCCCTTTGTTTTCAAGCGCACTACACAACAGTACTTTAGGAATCCAATTGGAGGCTTTGGCAGGGTAGAGGTGAAGGGCTCGGTTGAATTCTACCTTTGCTAATTTAGCTGCTGTTAGATTGTTTCCATCAGCTTTGTTGATGATAATGGCATCCGCCATTTCTATAATTCCACGTTTGATGCCTTGCAGTTCATCCCCAGCTCCGGCGAGTTTGAGGAGTAAGAAAAAATCGACCATGCTATGAACCGCCGTTTCACTTTGTCCAACGCCCACGGTTTCAATCAGGATCACATCGTAGCCAGCAGCTTCGCAGAGGGTGATGGTTTCACGGGTGTGGCGTGCCACCCCGCCCAACGCATCGCCTGCGGCGGAAGGCCGAATAAATGCCTTAGGGTTTTTAACCAAGGTATCCATGCGAGTTTTATCCCCTAAAATACTTCCCTTACTTAGCGTGCTCGTTGGATCGACTGCTAAGACAGCGACCTCCAATCCCAGCTCTGTTAAATACGTGCCCAACGCTTCTATAAACGTGCTTTTTCCAACGCCAGGAACGCCAGTAATTCCAATTCTAATGGACGGTTTTTGGTGTTCTAAGCAGCTTTGAATCAGGGTATGGGCTTTTTCTTTATGGGTTGGGCTGTGACTTTCAATTAAGGTGATTCCCTGACTCAAGGCCGCCGTATTCCTGTTTAAAATACCTTTGAGAAGGGTCGCTGCAGAGGGTTGTTCTAAACGTTTCTTTTTGAGCTGTAAGATCGCATCCTTGCTCGTGGCTTCTTGGTTTGAAACCCCTTCATTTTCTCGAAGGGCACTTTTTGTTGGTTGCTTTTTTTTCACATTTCTAATATTGCCCCTAAATTAATCTAAATTTTTATACTAGGATAATCTTTTTGATTGTCCGTATCTTTAGGAGCAATTTAAACCCATGGATTTTAAAACGTTTTTATTTGAGTTGTCACCAAATCCCACCAAGGTCATCGCGCCAACAGTAGATTTTAGCGCCTATGTTTCTATGGATTTATCCAAAGACAATTCCGCGCTTCAACGCTTTGACCACAGCAGTTCAGAAGCGTGGACCGATTATATCAATGCTTACCTTCAAAATCGAAATAAATCCATTGCCTATGGTGGCTATTTAGAAGTGCGATCTATCTATAACAGAAGTGAATATTTTAGAAATCAAAATGCTGCCGATTCACGAAACATCCATTTGGGGGTTGACTTGTGGTGTGCTGCTGAAACGCCGGTCCTCGCAGCTTTTGAGGGAGTGGTGCATAGCTTTCAAAACAACACCAATTATGGCGATTATGGCCCGACCATTATTTTAAAACATTGCATTGAGACTGTGGAATTTTACACGCTTTATGGGCATTTGTCTATGGCCTCTATTGAAGGTGTATGCAAAAACGACCAAATCTCTGAAGGACAGGTGATTGGATGGCTTGGAAATTCGGAAGTAAATGGGGATTATGCGCCGCATTTACACTTTCAAATCATCAAAAATATTGCAAACTATGAAGGCGATTATCCAGGAGTGTCTTCTCAAAATTATTTAGCATTTTACCGTGCAAATTGTCCCGATCCCAATTTGGTTTTAAAGTTGTATTAGCAACAAGTTCCGCCTGGAGCACACTGTGGTTCTGCATTCAAATCCGAGAGTTTCACCTTTGGTTTTTCTGGAATACCACAGTTGTCTTTTGCTAAACAATCGGTTTGTTGGGTGGTGAGTAAAAAGTATTTCCCATCAAAATCGAGGCCAAATTTACCAATGGTTTCTGCTTGATATTCGACTTCAATTTCTAAGTCTTCGATGTTTAAGATTTTTTCAGAAAGCGCAATAATACTCAATAGTTTTTCTGGGTGCAATCGGTGGTCATAGTCGTCTGAATCCCAGAGTTGAAAATTGACTTTGGTCTCGTTTCGGACGGTACCACCACAATCGATGAATTGTTTGTGTATTTTTCCAACTTCCGTCACATGAAAGTGCGTAGGCACCAACGTTCCATTGGGCAATTGAAACCTAATGGTTTCAGAATTTTTTAACAGGTGTTTGACTTCTGATAATTTCATAAGGCAGTTATTGAGTTGAATACAAAGATAGTTTTTTTGATTGTATTGGATGGTTTGATTGTGTGAAGTGAATACATTAAAAGAGCATTGGTTTCAAATTGTTTTAAATCATCTCTACTATCGAAATTTTGATAAAATTTGTATTCTTCTTGTTTCATAAATGTCTTTGTTTTGCTTGCTCACAACTACAGTATATTGGTACTGGTACCGATATTTCCTATATGTTTGGTTGTTCAATTATTTTATATATAGTATTGATAATCAGTGTTTTTTAGTTCTTAAAATTGTATTCTAGTTGCCCTCCGTTTTCCTGGGGTTACTAATATAAATCCCATATTACAATAAGTTCTTAGGTCTTGATAACGCCTTCATCAGACAGATATCGGAACCTTTCTATTGTGTAATTCACTAAAATAATATCTAAAACTTCGGTCAAGCTACTTATGAAGAATCAGATTTGGGATCTAAGACTGATATAAAAGTAAAAAAAAATCAGGCATCTCCAAAGAAATACCTGATTATTAAACGTTTAGTTTTGCAAGTATGAGGATTTATTCATTCACGATCACCCATTCGCCTTTGGCAATTAATGGTTCTGCTTGCTTGTATTTTACGGTTTTATTTTCGCCGCTCATCACATGCTTAATCGTCACACGATCGTTACGTCCAATTTTTGGCTGGTCTCTCACAATGGTTTCCACGGTTTGTGGTTGACGTTGGGTATTGCCTGCCGCTCTGGATTGTGCCGAACGCTCATCTAAATTTGGAATATTTTCCTTAGACGTTTGTGTGTTTTCTCGACGGCGCGATTTTGCTTCTTGAATGGTATTGGCGGTTTCCTGTGGAATTTCGCCTTTAAATAAGAATGAAATCACATCCTTATTCACCTGATCAATCATGGCCTTAAACAATTCAAACGACTCAAACTTATAAATCAATAAAGGATCTTTTTGTTCGTGGACCGCTAATTGTACCGATTGCTTCAGCTCGTCCATTTTTCGTAAATGGGTTTTCCAAGCATCGTCAATAATGGCTAAAGAAATGTTTTTCTCAAAATCCGTTACCAGTTGTTTTCCGTTGGTTTGGTACGCTTTTTCGAGGTCGGTGACCACTTGTAATGACTTGACACCATCAGTAAAAGGCACCACAATACGCTTAAATTTATCACGCTGTGTTTCATAGACATTTTGAATGACTGGAAATGCCAACTCTGCATTTCGCTCCATTTTAGAGAGGTAATGTTGAAAGGCTGTTTTATACACCGTTCCTGCAATCTCTTGCGTGGTCTTACTCGCAAATTCATCTGCTGAAACTGGGGCGCTCATTGAAAAGTAACGAATCAATTCAAACTCAAAGTTTTTATAATCGTTATTAGCCTTATTGCCTTCCGTAATAATTTCAGACGTGTCATAGATCATATTTGCTAAATCGACGCGTAGACGTTCTCCAAAGAGGGCATTGTAGCGACGTTTGTAAACGACTTCACGCTGCGAGTTCATCACATCATCATATTCTAAAAGACGCTTTCGAACTCCAAATTGATTTTCTTCCACTTTTTTCTGGGCGCGTTCAATCGATTTTGAAATCATTGAATGCTGAATCACTTCGCCTTCTTCAAGGCCCATACGGTCCATCATTTTGGCAATACGTTCACTTCCAAAAAGACGCATTAAATTATCTTCTAAAGAGACATAGAACTGGGAACTTCCTGGATCTCCTTGACGGCCAGCACGACCTCTTAACTGTCGATCCACACGACGTGAATCGTGACGTTCGGTTCCTACAATGGCCAAACCGCCAGCGGCTTTGACTTCTTCTGATAATTTGATATCCGTTCCACGACCCGCCATGTTGGTGGCAATGGTTACTTGTCCGGGCTGTCCTGCTTCAGCCACAATATCGGCTTCTTTTTTGTGCAATTTGGCATTTAAGACGTTGTGAGGGATTTTGCGAATGCTCAACATTTTTCCTAACAATTCACTAATCTCAACATTGGTCGTTCCAATCAATACCGGACGTCCAGCTTTCGATAAATTAGTGACTTCATCAATCACCGCATTGTATTTTTCACGTTTGGTTTTATAGACTAAATCCTCGCGATCATCTCTTGCAATCGGACGATTGGTAGGGATTTCGATCACATCTAATTTATAAATCTCCCAAAATTCACCGGCTTCTGTGACTGCCGTTCCAGTCATCCCAGAAAGCTTGCGGTACATTCGAAAGTAATTTTGTAAGGTCACCGTTGCAAAAGTTTGTGTTGCGGCTTCAATTTTTACATTTTCCTTGGCTTCAATCGCTTGATGCAATCCATCGCTATACCGACGGCCGTCCATAATACGTCCGGTTTGTTCATCGACAATCATCACTTTGTTTTCCATTACCACATATTGAATGTCTTTTTCAAAAAGGGCATAGGCTTTTAAGAGTTGATTGAGCGTGTGGATGCGTTCCGATTTGATTCCAAATTCTCGAAATAATTCTTCTTTGAGTTCGGCTTCTTTTTCGGCGGCAAGGTTTTGAGTTTCAATTTTAGAAATTTCCATGCCGATTTCTGGCATGACAAAAAAGTCGGGATTGTCTTTTCCAGATAAATATTCGACGCCTTTATCCGATAATTCAATCTGATTGTTTTTTTCATCAATTACATAATAGAGTTCTTCATCCACTTTGGGCATTTCTCTATTGTTGTCCTGCATATAAAAATTCTCCGTTTTTTGAAGCAGTTGTTTGATGCCTTCTTCACTTAAAAATTTTATTAAAGCCTTGTTTTTTGGAATCCCTCTAAAGACTCGTAGTAGCAGTAAACCTCCTTCTTTGGTGTCGCCAGAAGCAATTAGCTTTTTGGCTTCAACAAGCACGGTGGTTAGGTATTTTCGTTGAATGCTCACAATGTCTTCTACTTTTGGCTTGAGCTCCATAAACTCATGGCGATCGCCTTGAGGAATAGGACCAGAGATGATAAGTGGCGTTCGTGCATCATCAATTAAAACCGAATCGATTTCATCCACAATTGCATAATGAGGCGCACGTTGTACGAGATCATCGGGCGTATTTGCCATGTTATCTCTTAAGTAATCAAATCCAAACTCATTATTAGTTCCGTAAGTAATATCGGAATTATAGGCGTTTTTACGTTCTTGAGAATTTGGTTTGTGGTAATCAATACAATCAATAGTCAACCCATGAAATTGAAAAATAGGCGCCATCCAAGCGCTATCTCGTTTGGCGAGGTAATCATTCACGGTTACTAAGTGTACGCCTTTACCTGTCAACGCATTTAAGTAGACGGGGAGCGTGGCAACCAGCGTTTTTCCTTCTCCAGTATGCATCTCGGCAATTTTTCCTTGATGCATTGCCACCCCTCCAATAAGTTGCACATCATAGTGCACCATATCCCAAGTGATTGGTTTTCCGGCGGCATCCCAAGAATTGGCCCAAAATGCTTTTTCATCGTTTAAAGTCACATAGTCTTTGGTGCCCGAAAGTTCGCGGTCGAACGTGGTTGCAGTAACTTCAATTTGAGTATTGTTGACAAATCGTTTGGCGGTTTCTTTGATGACCGAAAATGCTTCGGGGAGAATTTCATTCAAAACATCTTGCGTTTTTGCATAAACGTCATCTCTTAAACCATCAATTTCCAGATAGATGTCTTCTTTTCGATCAATATCTTCGGTCGAATCCGCTTCAAGATATAATTCTGCGATGCGATCTTCGAGGGATTTACAAGCGGCTGCGAGCGTCGATTTAAATTCTTGTGTTTTGGCGCGTAAGGCATCATTGCTTAAGGCTGCAATGGCGGCTTCAAATGTTTTTATTTTGTTAACGATGGGCATGATCGCCTTGACGTCTTGTTTGGATTTATCTCCAACGAATACTTTTAGTACCGAATTCAGTAAACTCATTATAGGTTTTTATTTTAAGAATCTTTAAATGTAAAGACAGTCAAAGATACAGTTTGTTGTTATTTTCTTTGTGAAATAAAGCAAAAAAAAAGCCTCGGAGGAGACTTTTTTAAATAATTTTTGAGTTTTTAATATTCATCTTCATTCCAAAGATAATCTTCGTCTGATGGATAATCAGGCCAGATTTCTTGAATGGAGTCATAAGAGTCTCCTTCATCTTCAATGGATTGAAGGTTCTCCACAACTTCTAGCGGTGCTCCTGTTCTAATAGAATAATCTATTAATTCGTCTTTAGTGGCTGGCCAAGGCGCGTCACTTAGGTAAGAGGCAAGTTCTAATGTCCAATACATTTTTTGAAGTATTTAATTTTTGCAAAAATAATTTTTTAGCTGAAAAAATCAAGTAAAAAAGCATTTATTTCATCAATAAAGTTATGAACGTTCTAAAATCATTTAAAAAACAGCAAATTATTAAACAGTAATTTGTGATTTTTTAATCAATTATTAGGTGGTTTTATTAGGAATCCACTTGAGCTCCTCCGCCTCTAACTCATTTGACAATTTTCGTGCCAATACAAATAAAAAGTCCGATAAGCGATTTAAATAGATCAGGAGTTCGGGTTGTGTGGGCTGTTCTACATTGAGTTTAGAGACGTTCCTCTCCGCCCGACGACAAATACATCGTGCAATATGACAGAATGACACGGTTTGATGGCCGCCTGGTAAAATAAAATGAGTGAGTGCTGGTAAAGTCGCATTCATCGCGTCAATTTGTGCTTCTAAAAACGTAATTGATTCGCCTTTTAGGAAGGGGATTCCGAGACGTTTTCTTTTTGAGTCGTCTTTGAGTTTCTCAGGATCGGTCGCTAAAAGAGCCCCAATGATAAACAACTGTTCTTGGATTTTTAGGAGTGCTGTTTTGCTGTCTTTGGAAATTGCTTGATCCCGGACCAAACCAAGATACGAATTCAACTCATCGACAGTTCCGTAGCATTCAATTCTCAAATCATGCTTTGGCAAACGCGTGCCTCCCACTAAGTCCGGTTGTACCATCATCGCCTGTTTTTGTATAAATTTTCATGTGTTTATGTTTATTAACTCCTTTGAAATGCGACTCTTTTTAAGAGATTCAAATCCTCCAAACAATTCTGCTATAAAGTTAAAAGTAATATTTTATATCCCCAAGAGATTAAAGTCTTATCGTAAAATGTTCTTTGAGTTGTTCGGTTCTAAGAAATAAAAGCCCCCAATAAAAAGTATCGATTGAGACAGAAATTTCAGCGAATGCTTTCAGCTGATTCCATTGCTTAAATTGCGTTTGGGTTTCTCGTATTGACTTGATAATGATGACTGAATCTCGATGACAATGTGCAATCAAACGTTTCATGGAATGAGGTTCAAGGGTGTCCGAATTGAGATAAATGAGACTGGCTGTTTTTGATATTGAATGCTCTCCGTTGACTAAGGCTTCGATCGTTTTAAAAGGAATGCAAGTGGTTTCTAACGCCAGCGCATGTTTGTGGTTTAAATCAATAGTATCAGGATAAAGCTGCGATCAAATTTAAAATAAGCGCCGAACGGTATAGGAATTTTGACTTGGAATCTTGTTTCGCTAAATGTTGATAGGCCTTGTGTTGTCCGTCATAAAAACACTTGGTCACTAAATCAAACACAAAAGGGGAGTGGACGCCATGTTCATTTTTAGAGCGCCACCAAAATTTTAAATATGATAAAACACATTCAATTTAGTTTTTCATTTAATTCCATCCACCTTAATTCTTTGTCTTCAATGACCTCATTTAAGGTTTTGAGCGCCTCAGAAAGTGTGTTGATGGTCTCCATATCAATGTCTGGAACCAAAAACTTTGCTTCCAATTCTTTTTTGTCAAATTCAAGCGATTTCAGCTTACTTTCAAGGTTGTTCAATTCTTTCTGCTCGTTAAAACTTAATTTTGTTTCCGATTGATTTGTGACAGTTGGCTTTGCCGTCAACGTTTTTTTAGGTTCAGCGGCCACAGGCGTGCTGTCTTCGTAGGTTCTGAAATCGGAGTAATTTCCTGGAAAATCTTCGACCATTCCTTCCCCACGAAATACAAATAAATGATCGACAATCTTATCCATAAAATAGCGATCATGCGATACGACTAACAAACATCCCGGAAAATCGAGTAAGAAGTTTTCCAAGACATTGAGGGTTACAATATCCAAATCATTGGTGGGCTCATCCAGAATTAAAAAGTTTGGATTTTGAATTAATACGGTACATAAATACAACCGTTTGCGTTCGCCACCACTAAGTTTTTCGACAAAATCATATTGTTTTTTCCGACTAAACAAAAAGCGTTCGAGCAATTGTTGCGCACTAATTTGTTTGCCTTTCATCAGGGGGATATAATCGCCAAAATCTCGAACGACGTCAATGACCTTTTGCATGGGCTTTGCTTTGATGCCGTCTTGCGTATAATAGCCAAATTTAATCGTTTCGCCTTCAATTATTTTACCGCTATCGGGCTGAATTCCACCCGTAATCATATTTAAAAATGTGGACTTTCCAGTCCCATTTTTACCAATAATTCCAATGCGTTCTCCACGTTGGAACACGTATTCAAATTTGTCTAAAATCAGTTTATCATCAAATGCTTTGGATACTTTATGGATCTCTAAAATTTTACTTCCCAAACGTTCCATGTTGATTTCCAACTGAACTTCATGATCGTTTCTTCGTTTGCTGGCACGTTCTTTTATTTCATGAAAATCACTAATTCTTGATTTCGATTTGGTGGTTCGTGCTTTGGGTTGACGACGCATCCATCCCAGTTCTTTTTTAAAGAGTTGCTTAGACTTGTTTGTTTCAATTGCTTCCCGCTCGATTCGTTCTTCTTTTTTCTCGAGATAGTAAGAATAATTTCCTTTATAATTATAAATACATCCTTCATCTAGCTCGATAATTTCTGAACAAACGCGCTCCAAAAAATACCGATCGTGTGTCACCATAAATAAGGTGATATTCTCTTTTGCAAAAAACGACTCTAACCATTCGATCATTTCTAAATCCAAGTGGTTGGTGGGCTCATCCAAAATCAGTAAATCAGGTTTGCTTAACAAGGTGTTTGCAAGTGCCAATCGTTTCTGTTGTCCCCCAGAAAGTTCTCGTACTTTTTGATCTAAACTTTCTAATTTTAACTTAAACAGTATTTGGGTGTATTGGGTTTCAAAATCCCAAGCTTGATAGCGCTCCATGTCATCAAAAGCGGTCTGGTACAGCTTACTGTCTTCAGGGTTTTCAAGAGCTTCATGGTAGGTTTTTATAACTTTTAAAATCGGGTTGTCGGATTTTAAAATCGTTTCTTCGATCGTTAAATTCTGATCTAAAACGGGTTCTTGTGATAAGAATGTGGTTCGCAGGCCTTTTCGATACACGATTTGACCAGTATCAGGAATATCTTTTCCCGATAGAATGTTTAAAATTGTTGTTTTTCCAGTCCCATTTTTAGCGACAAATGCTATTTTTTGATCTTTGTGGATACTAAAAGAGAGGTCTTCAAAAAGACTGAGTTCGCCGTACGACTTTGATATATTTTCTACGTTGAGGTAATTCAAAATTTTGTTTTTACAAATAACGGATAATTATAAACGATTTACCTTGTTGAAATGATGAATTAAAAATAAATATCGAATTGCAATAGCGATGAGAAGTGGAATTAATCCAATGGCAAAGGATTGAACCCCTGTGATCCAATGCAAGCCCATCAATGAGAGTAGTAAGATTAGAAATTTTAAATAACTCAAGCCCCTATTACTGAGTTTCGTTTTTAGTAGTGAGGGGATAAAAAACAGGTTGAGCGCACAGGCCCATAAAAGATTGTAATTATAAGCTGTTGCGGTGTGGTCGGTTGCAAACCAAAGTAGTAATAACCCAACGCCAATCAGGCCCGTTATGGCAAATAAACAAACGTCTAGCCAGTGACTTCGCTTGTTTTTTTTAAAATCAGTATAAGTGATAAGAAGCATCAATAGTGCTAAAATTCCTAATATGAAAAGTGGACTGCTAAAAAAGTTGTGTTGTGCAATAGTGTCCGAAGGACTAAGCATTTTTGAAGTTGAAACAATCCCAATAGTTTCTGTTTTTGTATGGGCGTTTTCGAGCAAAAGATACAAGTTTTTAGGGAGAAATAGATGTTCTTCGACCGTCGCAATTTGATCAATTTTTGAGCCTAAAGCGATGTCAATTCCCAAACTTCCCCATGAATTTTGATTCAAATCAGATCGAATTAAATTTCTAAATGTTTGAGGTTCAAATTCGGGTGGAGGGGTGTAAACGAGTGGGTCGTTAAGGATGGTTTCAATGCCATCTATGATTTTTGTAGCACAGTTATTATAGAAAAAATCATAGGGATAGGATTGATTTTCGGGTTTAACATTTTCTATTAAAAAATGATAAAATGCTGTTTTTTGTGCAGTATTAAGGTTTAATTGTTGTTCCTTAATACTTCGATTTAGATATTGATAATCCGAAAAAACAGTATCAAATTCAGCCCTGCCAATTTGATAATCGAGTTTTCCTTGGGCAAATTTTAAATAAAAGCCTTCGGTTTCAAAATCATACCGACCATAATCAAATACGATGTCAAAATTATAGAGCGGATCTTTGATTCTAATGGCCGTATGTCCAAACGCATCATTTAACGAGGCGCCAGGTCCAAAGGTAAGAATGCTCACTTCAGACTCGTGTGTGAGTTGAAGTTGAGCGTTCATAGTCATTGTGATGAGTAAAAGAAAAAGGATGGTTCGTTTTTTAATGATCATTATCTAAAGATGCTTAAATCAATTTTGAGAGAAAACACATTGGAATATAAGGCGGCGCTTTGATCACCAATATCGGTGAAGGCATAGTCTAAACAGATGCCGTTATATTTGAATCCGACGCCAAAATTTGGTTGAAATGTTAAGGATTCAGAGTTGTCTATTTGTAGTTCATTTTGAAAATTCCCTAACCCAGCTCTTAAAAACACAAGATCGGAATAGCCAAATTCCAGCCCTAATGCTGGATTAATGCTCACAATTGAGGAAGAGATGAGGTCGTTATTTTGCTCAAATCGAGTGACTAAATCAAGTTCAGCACTAAGCGTATAATCGTAACGGAAAGTAAAAAATTTAGAGACTCCAAACTGCAACTTTGGAAGCGTTAATTCCGTCGTTTCTGGTGGCTCTTGATTTTGTCCTGGAATGGCATCTTGAATATCTTTCAGACGATCGGCGTCAATGGCCCAAGCATTAAAGGTGGTGGTGATATCTCTGGCCATCAATCCAAAATTCCAATTATTGGATTTAAACTGAATACCCACATCTAAACCAAAGCCCCATGAAGATGCAAAATCGCCGATAATTCGTCTAATTATTTTGGCATTCACGCCATAATTTAACCCTGTTATGGGGAGTTTTCGCGCATAAGAAAAGGTCAGTCCGTAATCTGCAGCCGAAAATAAATTAATCCGATCATAATTGACCACGCCTTGTTGGTCAATAAGTTTGGTTGTGTCTAAAATATCATCAACTCCAAAGCGAATCAATGAAATCCCAATGGCGCTTTGCTCGTCCAAAGGCATGGCAAAAGCCATATAATTGTAGTTGGCAATATTTGCAAAATAACTGGAATGCATAAAGGCAATTTGGTTATCCTCTAAATGCACTAAACCTGCTGGGTTCCAGTATCCCGAATTTACATCTGCTGTGGAGGCGACCACGGCATTGCTCATTCCCAAAGCTGAAGCATCAACTCCAATATTCATAAATTCATTCGAATATTTTCGAGAGGTTTGAGACACCAAAAAGAAAGGGGTCAAAATCGTTAAGACTAGTTTTAATGCTTGCAAGGGCTATTTTTTAATCAACTAAATAAACACTACTATTAACTCTATTTTTTTTTAGATATTGTTGTTTATTTACCAAAAACAAAAATAGTTTATTATTTTTACTAATTAATTACAATTCCCTGTGAAAGCACATATTCCAAATTTTATAACATTATTAAATTTATTTTCGGGTTCCGTAGCCGTCATTTATGCCTTAGAAGGTAATATGAAATTAACAGCCTTGTTTTTATGCTTGGGTATTTTCTTTGACTTTTTTGATGGTCTTTTGGCACGTAAATTAAAGGTTCAAAGTGAGCTTGGCGTTCAATTGGATTCTTTAGCGGATATGGTGACTAGCGGTTTGGTGCCTGGCTTGGTCCTTTTTCATTTAATTAGCTTAGCGCCTTTACCTTCTTGGGAAACACATAATTTGCTGCCGTATTTTGGGTTGTTGGTCACCTTGGCATCTGCCTATCGCTTAGCGAAATTTAATATTTCTGACAACCAGTCGGATGCTTTTATTGGATTGCCAACTCCCGCCAATGCACTCTTAATTATTGCTCTGCCACTAATTCTAGATTTTCAAAATAGTGATGTTATAAATGCCATCATTTTAAATCCTTGGTTTTTATTTGGCGTGATCATTTTGAGTTGTTATTTGTTAAATGCACCCATTAAGCTGATTGCATTAAAATTTAAAACATGGAATTTTAAAGACAATGCTTCGCGCTATATTTTGATTCTTTTATCGCTAGTTTTATTAATCGTATTTCAATTTGCTGGGATTCCACTGGTGATTATTAGTTATATCGTTTTGTCTTTGGTGTCAAAATAATTTATAAACCACTAATTTATGGCTTCAGGCTTTTTTGCACTTCTTGATGATATTTCAGTTCTTATGGACGATGTCCTCACGATGAGTAAAGTCTCTGCCAAAAAAACAGCTGGGATTCTCGGCGATGATTTAGCGGTGAGTGCAGAAAAAGCATCAGGCTTTGTATCTTCAAGAGAATTACCCGTATTATGGGCCATTACTAAAGGTTCTTTTTTAAATAAACTCATCATTTTACCCTTCGCATTTTTACTCAGTGCATTTTTACCCGCTGCAGTCACAGTGATCTTAATTTTTGGTGGAATTTATCTGTCGTATGAAGGGGTTGAGACGATTTATGAATTTGTCTTTCCTCATAAACCGAGAGGCTCTAAAATCACTACTGAAGCCCTGCCAAAATCTGTTGTTTTACAACTAGAAAAAAAGAAAATAAAATCTGCTATTTTAACAGATTTCATCTTATCTGTTGAGATCATTATCATTGCGCTTGGAACGGTTGTAGAGGAATCTATTGGGGTTCAAATTGGCGTGGTCAGTATCATTGCAATTATAGCAACTGCTGGGGTCTATGGGCTTGTGGCACTGATCATCCGCATGGACGATTTAGGTTTTAAATTGATCCGAATGAGTGATGGTCAAAAAAATAGTTTCCATTTTTTGGGCGTCGGATTGGTCAACGCGTTGCCGGTGGTCATTAAAACGTTGTCGGTAGTCGGAACCATAGCACTTTTACTTGTTTCTGGGGGTATATTTCTTCATAATATAGACCTCTTCCACCACCTTATGGAAGGCTTGCCTATGATTCTAAGAGAGTTGATTTTTGGCTTGTCTATAGGGGTTATAGCTCTTTTAGTCATGAGTCTAATGAAGCTAATTTTTAAGCCATTTTTTAAAAAGTCCTAAAGTTTAAAATTCTAATTTTTTCTTACGTAACTCGAAATTTTGACCGAGATATACTTTACGAACCATTTCATCACTAGCTAGTACTTCTGGTTTTCCGGCCTTTAGAATACTGCCTTCAAACATTAAATAGGTACGGTCTGTAATTGCTAATGTTTCTTGCACATTATGATCGGTAATTAGGATGCCAATATTTTTTTTAGTCAGTTTGGCTATAATTCGCTGAATATCTTCAACCGCAACTGGATCAACACCTGCAAACGGCTCATCAAGCAATATAAAACTGGGGTCGGTGGCAAGTGCCCGTGCAATTTCGGTACGTCTGCGTTCGCCTCCAGATAACAAATCACCTCTGTTGGTTCGGATGTGTCCTAGACTAAATTCATCGATTAAAGATTCCATTTTATCAACTTGTTCTTTCTTAGAAAGTTTGGTCATTTGAAGCACACTTAAAATGTTGTCCTCGATGCTTAATTTTCTAAATACAGAAGCCTCTTGAGCCAAGTAGCCGATCCCACTTTGTGCTCTTTTGTACATCGGGTAAGACGTGATTTCTTTATCATCCAAAAAGATTGAGCCACCGTTGGGTTTGATCAATCCAACGGTCATATAAAATGAGGTTGTTTTTCCTGCGCCATTGGGTCCTAAGAGTCCCACAATTTCCCCTTGATTAACTTCGAGAGAAACATCTTTTACAACTTTTCGTCCGTTGTAGGACTTCATCAAATTTTGAACTCTTAATTTCATTGGTTTGTTTAAAGAATTTTAAAAATAGTAAAATGTAATTTACTAAGCATGTATGCGACGTACTTTATATTAAATTTAACTAGGCTTCCAAAATATCTAGGTATTCATACGCCCGTCTCAAATGTGGGATGACAATTGTCCCCCCGACTAGAGTGGCAATACTAAGCGCCTCAGAAATTTGAGCTCTACTTAGACCCTCTTCATGGCATTTTTCTAGGTGATAACGTACACAATCATCACATCGTAATACGGCGGAAGCGACTAAGCCCAATAATTCTTTGGTCTCCGTATTTAAAGCCCCTTCTTGAAATGCATTGGTGTCTAAATTAAAAATACGCTTGATAACGGTATTGTTTTCTGCAAGAATTTTGGTGTTCATTTTCTTGCGATATGCATTAAATTCTTCTACTTCATTCGCCATTTTTCTCTTTTCTTTTTTGAGTTCGTAAAACAAGTTTTGATATGAGGATACTGACTTGGTATAATATTAAGACAGGGATGGCGACAATGATCTGACTCGCGATGTCGGGTGGGGTGATAATGGCTGCAAAAATCAACACGATTATTAAGGCATATTTTCGATTTTTTCGAAGGAATTCTGGCGTCACTAATCCTATTTTAGTTAGAAAATAGATGATAATTGGCAATTCAAAAATAAACCCGGATGCGAGGGTAGAGGCTCGTATCAGTCCAATATATGAGTTTAAATCAAAATCGTTGTGAACTTGTTGGGCGACAGAATAGGTTCCTAAGAAATTTATAGATAATGGACAAACAATATAATATCCAAACAAGACCCCGATAAAAAACAAAATAGAGGAGATGAAAATAAATCCTCTGGAGCTATTTTTTTCATTTGAATAGAGCCCTGGACTGATGAATTTCCAGAATTCATACAGAACGTATGGAAACGCGATGATCAATCCAAATGTGATGGAAGTCCAAATATGGGCTGAAAACTGTCCGGCCATGGTACGACTTTGAACTTCAAAATCAAAATTCGTATCACAAAAACTCTCAAATCCTAATAACTTAGAAGCCTTACAAAGAAATTCATAGGTGAAAAAATCGGCTTTTGTAGGGCCAAAAATCAGGACATCAAACACAAAACCTTTGGCTATAAAGGCAGCAGTCGCTGCAATCATTACGGCGGCTACCGCTCTTATAATATGCCATCTCAATTCTTCGAGATGGTCTAAAAATGACATTTCTTTTGGTTGTCCCATAACTAGATGATTCCTTCTTTGATTAGGTCGTGAATATGGATAACACCGGCATAGCGGCCATGATCTTCTACGATGAGTTGTGAAATTTCATGTTTATCCATGATCTCCATTGCTTCGATAGCCATGGCATTGATTGTAATAGATTTTGGGTTTTTACTCATAATATCTTCAGCGCTCAGTTGCGAAAAATCTTCGGTCTCGGCAAGCATCCGTCTCAAGTCACCATCAGTAATAACACCAACGATTTTTTCATCTTTAGTGACAGCAGTCACACCTAAACGTTTTTCGGAAATTTCTATAATAACTTTTTTGATGCTAGCATCTGGACTTACTTCGGGTTTTTCGTTGTGTGCTAAAATATCACGGACTCTTAAAAATAATTTTTTCCCTAAAGCGCCACCAGGATGGTATTTTGCAAAGTCATCACTGGAAAACCCTCTAAGCTCCAATAAACACACAGCTAATGCATCACCAATCACTAATTGGGCGGTGGTACTAGTTGTTGGCGCCAAGTTATTTGGACAGGCTTCTTTTTCAACGTAGGAATTAAAAACAAAATCAGATTGTTCGGCCAGCATTGATTTCATATTCCCTGTTATCGCTATTAAAGTATTTCCTGAGCTTTTCAACAACGGAATTAAAACTTTAATTTCTGGCGTATTACCACTTTTGGAAATACAAATGACCACATCATCTTTCAGTAAGAGACCTAAATCGCCATGAATGGCGTCTGCGGCATGCATAAAAACAGAAGGGGTGCCAGTTGAATTTAAAGTTGCCACAATTTTATTGGCAATAATGGCGCTCTTTCCAATGCCAGTTATAATCACGCGACCATTAGAGTTTAATATTAATTCTACAGCTTCTGCAAATGTATCATCAATAAACTCAGCAAGTTGAGAAATTGCGAGGCTTTCAATAGCGATTGTTTTTTTGGCTAGGGATACTATAGATTTTTTTGAACTCAATTTTTTTATCTTTTGGTTGTGTAATTATTTAAATATATCTACCTTTAATTATCATTACAAAAAAACAAAAAAAATAGGAGTGTTCCCTAATTTATTACCATTTTGATTGAATTAACCACTTTTTTTTTAATTAAGACTAGAAATTAACCATAGAATGAGTATTTCGACGAAAGAATTACATGCTGCACTTAAAACCTTTTTTGGTTTTGATAAATTTAAAGGGCTTCAAGAACAAGTCATTGTGAGTCTTTTAGAGAAAAAAAACACATTTGCTATTATGCCAACCGGCGGAGGGAAATCGCTCTGTTATCAATTACCTGCTTTAATGCAGGACGGGACGGCAATTGTGGTGTCTCCTTTGATCGCACTTATGAAAAATCAAGTTGATGCTATTAGAGGTATTTCGAATCATGAAGGGATTGCTCATGTATTAAATTCCTCTTTAAATAAAACCGAAATAAAACAAGTAAAATCAGATATAGAATCTGGAATCACAAAGCTATTATACGTCGCTCCAGAGTCGCTTTCAAAAGCAGAAAATATTGAGTTTTTAAAAGCTCAGGACATCTCATTTATGGCGGTCGATGAGGCCCACTGTATTAGTGAATGGGGACATGATTTTAGACCAGAATACAGAAATTTAAAACACATCATTACCCAAATAGGCGACAATATTCCTATTATAGGATTGACCGCCACGGCCACTCCAAAAGTACAAGAAGATATTTTAAAAAACTTAGGAACCACAGATTCCCAAACATTCAAGGCCTCATTTAATAGACCAAACTTGTTTTATGAAATACTTCCCAAAACAGATCAAGTTGATAATGATATCATTCGATTTGTGAAGCAAAATGAAGGAAAATCAGGGATTATTTACTGTCTAAGTAGAAAACGAGTGGAAGGATTGTCTCAAATTCTTCAAGTGAACGGCATTAAAGCAGTCCCATACCATGCAGGATTAGATGCCAAAACACGTTCTAAACATCAAGATATGTTTTTGATGGAAGATACAGATGTTGTCGTTGCTACCATAGCTTTTGGTATGGGCATCGATAAACCAGATGTTCGTTTTGTGATTCATCACGATATTCCAAAAAGTATCGAAAGTTACTACCAGGAAACTGGACGAGCTGGTCGCGATGGTGGCGAAGGTCATTGTTTGGCGTATTATGCTTATAAAGATATTGAAAAACTCGAAAAATTTATGTCGGGTAAGCCGGTTGCGGAACAAGAAATTGGTTTTGCACTATTACAAGAAGTCGTTGCATTGGCTGAAACCTCCATGTCGCGTCGAAAATTTATTTTACATTATTTTGGAGAAGCATTTGACACAGAAACTGGCGATGGCGGACATATGGACGATAACGTTCGAAATCCTAAACCTCAATCAGAAGCGAAAGACCAAGTAAAATTATTACTTGATGTAGTCTCTCAAACGCACGAAAAATATAAAAGTAAAGATTTAGTAAATGTCATTACGGGTCAAGAAAATGCTCTTATAAAATCTCACCGTACAGACGAGAAGCCCTTTTTTGGAAATGGTAGTGGTCATGATTCATTATATTGGATGGCCCTGATTAGACAAGTGTTGGTTGCTGGATATCTAAGAAAAGACATTGAAACTTATGGTGTTTTAAAGTTAACCGCTAACGGGCGACAATACTTAGAATCTCCAATATCTTTTTTAATGACAGAAGACCATACATATAATTTGCAAGCTTCAAATCGAAACTATAACACGTCAACAGAAGTTGTTGATGTCGCTTTGATGGGGATGCTAAAAAGCCTCCGAAAATCCAATGCCAAAAAACTAGGCGTTCCTCCTTTTGTCATTTTTCAAGATCCATCTTTAGAGGATATGGCACTTAAATATCCAATTACAATCGAAGAACTTTATAACATACATGGAGTCGGAGAAGGAAAAGCAAAACGCTATGGGAAAGATTTTGTGGCGCTTATAAAACGTTATGTAGATGAAAATGAGATTGATCGCATGGAGGATTTAGTCATAAAATCGACGGGATCAAACTCTTCTTTAAAGCTATATATCATTCAAAATATCGATCGCAAACTTCCTTTTGATGATATTTCTTCTGCAAAAGGGATGAGTATGGACGAGTTTATTCGAGAATTAGAGGCAATCGTATTTTCGGGCACAAAATTAAATATCAATTACTGGGTTGATGAAATTCTTGATGAGGATCAACAAGAAGACCTCTATGACTATTTCATGGAATCTGAAACCGATGAGATTGAGGCAGCTATCGAAGAATTTGACGGCGATTATGAAGATCAAGATTTACGACTCTATCGTCTTAAATTTATCAGTGAAGTTGCCAACTAATAAATTTTTCACAAAACCATTCTGGAAACTTTTTAGTTTATAATTCCTACGTATCTTTGCAGCTATTAAAAAAATAAAATCAAACGCATGAAAGACGGTTTATACGCAAAATTCTCGACCACTAAAGGAGAGATCTTAGTAAATTTAGAATACCAAAAAACGCCAGGAACAGTAGGTAATTTTGTTGCTTTAGCAGAGGGAAACTTAGAAAATTCCGTAAAAAGTCAAGGCGAACCTTATTATAATGGCTTAAAATTTCATAGAGTCATCCCCGATTTCATGATTCAAGGTGGCTGTCCTCTTGGTACAGGAACTGGAAATCCAGGATATAAATTTGCAGATGAATTTCATCCCGATTTAAAACATGATACGCCAGGCGTACTATCAATGGCCAATGCCGGTCCGGGTACCAATGGGAGTCAATTTTTTATTACTCATATTCCAACCGATTGGTTAGATGGCAAACACACTGTTTTTGGGAAAGTAGTTGAGGGTCAAGCCATTGTAGATGCTGTTAGTCAAGGGGATGTATTAGAAACCTTAGAAATTGTAGCTATAGGTGCAGAGGCTGAAGCATTTCAAGCCGTAGAAGCTTTTAGAACTTTTGAAGGTTCAAGAGAAAAAGCACTTGCGGATGCAAAAGCTAGTATTGAAGCCGAATTAGATGAACTCGCAACTGGTTTTGAAAAAACAGAGAGTGGACTGCGTTACCAAATCCTTCAAAAGGGGAGTGGAGCACAAGCCGTAAAAGGCGCAACCGTTTCCGTACATTATAAAGGACAACTAGCCGATGGGACTGTATTTGATTCTTCTTATAAACGCAAAGAACCGATTGAGTTTGCCCTAGGAACAGGTCAGGTAATCGCAGGCTGGGATGAAGGGGTCGCTCTTTTAAGTGTCGGAGACAAAGCACGATTTGTAATTCCAAGTCATTTAGGGTATGGAGCACAAGGCGCTGGAGGGGTCATTCCTCCAAATGCTAATTTAATATTTGATGTTGAATTAGTAGACGTAAAATAATTCAATTTTGATCTCCATAAAAAGCACCTTGAGGGTGCTTTTTATATTTTATAGCAAGTGTTTATAAACAACTTATAAATATTCTTTATGTTTCAATACTTATTTGTAATTTTGTTCGCGTTTAACAACGCATAATGACAAACACTACAACTAAATATATTTTTGTAACAGGAGGTGTAAGCTCTTCATTAGGTAAAGGGATTATCGCGGCATCTTTGGCGAAATTACTCCAAGCCCAAGGGTATCGTGCGACCATTCAAAAATTAGATCCTTATATTAATATCGATCCAGGAACGTTGAATCCTTATGAACATGGCGAATGTTATGTGACTGACGATGGTGCCGAAACAGATTTAGATTTAGGGCATTACGAACGTTTTTTAAATGTACCAACCTCTCAGGCGAATAATGTGACCACAGGTCGTATTTATCAAAGTGTGATTGATAAAGAACGCCGTGGTGAGTTTTTGGGAAAAACAGTGCAAGTCATTCCACATATCACCGATGAAATTAAACACCGCGTTCAAATTTTAGGAAATTCGGGGGACTATGATATTGTCATCACTGAAATAGGTGGTACTGTTGGGGATATTGAATCTTTACCCTATATTGAAGCCGTTCGTCAGCTTAAATGGGAAATGGGGAATGAAAATGCCCTTGTGATTCATTTAACTCTCATTCCTTATTTATCCGCTGCAGGCGAATTAAAGACCAAACCCACCCAACACAGTGTCAAAACGTTGATGGAAAGTGGGGTACAAGCCGATATTTTGGTTTGTAGAACTGAGCATGAGTTAAGCGATGGGATTCGAACCAAATTGGCACGATTTTGTAATGTCAAAAGAGAAGCCGTCATTCAGTCGATTGATGCGTCTACCATTTATGATGTCCCGAATTTGATGTTGGAAGAAGGCTTAGATAAAGTAGTTTTAGAACAGTTAAAGTTAGAAAGTCACCCTCCCGATTTAACATCTTGGAATACTTTCGTTGCCAAACATAAAAACCCTAAAAGTGAAGTCATTATAGGATTGATTGGAAAATATGTAGAATTGCAAGATTCTTACAAATCAATTTTGGAATCTTTTATTCATGCAGGTGCTGCAAATGAAGTAATGGTTACGGTCGAGTCCATTCACTCGGAATATTTAACACCCGAAAATGTTGCATCCAAAATAGCACATTTAGATGCTGTACTTGTCGCTCCCGGGTTTGGAGAACGGGGCATCGAAGGAAAAATTGAAGCCATTCGCTATGTGAGAGAACATCAAATTCCGTTTTTCGGAATTTGTTTGGGAATGCAAATGGCCATCATTGAATTCTCTAGAAATGTTTTAGGATTAAAACAAGCGAATTCATTTGAAATGGATGAAACTACAACAGATCCTGTAATTGCGATTATGGAAGCTCAGAAAAAAATAACTAAAAAAGGCGGGACCATGCGATTGGGAGCATGGAAATGTGACCTTTTAGAAAATAGTCAAGTTGCTACCATCTATCACAGTACTTCGATTATGGAACGTCATAGACATCGGTACGAATTTAATAACGAATACAAAGTACAAATAGAAAATGCAGGGATGAAAGCTACGGGTTTTAACCCAGAAACTGGTCTTGTCGAAATTATTGAGATTCCTGCCCACCCATGGTTTATAGGTGTTCAATACCATCCAGAATATAAAAGTACCGTTGCCAATCCACATCCGCTTTTTTTGGCGTTTATCAAGGCAGCTTTAGAATACAAAACAAACAAATAATACAATTTAATTTGACCAAACGCTCTGATGCGTTGATCTCAGTTAAAATAGAAACGTTATGGAAGAAAAAAAATTAGACATCAATTCAATTATTGGATTTTTACTCATCGTCGCTATTTTACTGTATATGTTATGGCAAAATCAACCAACTCCAGAAGAACTTGCACTACAAGAAAAAGCGAAACAAGAACAGTTAGCGACAGAAGCAGCCAACAAATCGGCAGCTGAATTAACCATTAATAAAGTTCCGAATCAACCTTTAAATGATTCTTTACAACTGGCAAGTTTTAAAAATAAGATAGGAGATTTTGCGTATGCATTGACCTTAGCATCGGCAACGCCAAATGTGACAAGTTTTGAAAATGAAGTTTTAGCTCTTAAAATTGATAATAAAGGCGGATTTATTTCTGAAGTAAAATTAAAAAATTATGTAAATCATGACTCAGTTCCAGTCTACCTTATCAAAGATGGAAGCTCCGTATTCAATTTAAATTTTGCAACTTCAGACAATCGGATCCTAAACTCGTCCGAACTTTATTTTCAACCATCTCTATCAACATCTGGTGACAATCAAGTGCTTTCAATGCGACTCAAAGTCTCTGAATCACAATTTTTAGAATACCGCTACGAATTGAAAGCCTAGATAATCATATGCTAGGCTTTTCGGTACGTTCTCAAGGGTTGTCATCGGTTTTTAAACACCTCTCAAGAGGTTCAGTTGGATTGGAAATTCGAAGCACATCGTCAAGGTACCAAAGTGTGTCTTTCGAAAATCGTATACACGCGTTTGACGTATCAACATGAAGGAGATAAAATCAAATAAATTATCTCAAACAGGAGACGATGATGAATCTTGAACGAGACTGTTTCATGGATTTCTTTCAGACAGCATTTTTTTAGCTCTATTTTAGTTCCAGAAGTTCCTTTTAAAACAGCCGATTTAAAATCTTTCAACTTAGTTAATGATGAAACGTCGATACCTTATTTACCAAGCGTTACGAAGTTAGTCTTCCTTTAAGGTTTTCTGGTGGTGAATTAGCTACATAATATGAGTATTATTATGGTCCTACCTATGATAAAATTTTAAATCAATACGATCAAAATTTAGAGGCCAGTATTCCTTTTGGATGGGGGATTATTGGATGGATTAATAAAGCTGTTTTCAGTCCTTTGTATGGATGGTTAACTAATTATCTTTCATTCGGAATCGCCATTATAGTAATGACTATTATGGTTAAGATGTATTATCATTTGTGCAATATAAGCAGTTTTTATCGCAGGCTAAAATGAAAATTCTAAAACCAGAGATTGGACGCCATCCGCGAAATATATAAGAACAGATAAAATGAAGGTTCAGCAAGAAACAATGGCGCTTCAAAACAAAGCAGGAGCCAGTCCTTTGAGTGGGTGTTTGCCTGGTATGCTTCAATTGCCGGTGTTTTATGCCTTGTTTATGTTTTTTCCAATTGCATTTGAATTACGTCAAAAACCTTTTTTATGGGTAGACGATTTAAGTTCTTATGATTCGATTGCAGAGCTTCCATTTAATATTCCATTTTATGGCGATCATGTTAGTTTATTTCCAATTTTAGCATCCATCGCCATCTTCTTTTATATGAAGATGACTACGGGGCAACAAATGGCCACACAACCCACACAAGAAGGCATGCCTGATATGGGCAAGATGATGAAATACATGATCTATTTATCGCCAATCATGATGCTGTTTTTCTTTAATAATTATGCATCTGGATTAAGTTTATACTACTTTGTTTCTAACTTAATTAGTATCGGAATTATGTTGGTCATCAAAAACTACATCATTGATGAAGATAAAGTATTAGCTAAAATTCAAGTGAGTAAAGCTAAACCCAAAAAACAAAACCGTTTTCAGAAGAAAATGGCAGATATTATGGCGCAGGCTGAAGCACAAAAAGCATTGCAAGAAAAACGTAAAAAATAAGCTATGTTACTTATGCGTTTTAGTCGTTTTCAAATGAAAACAAATCTTTAAGTTCGATTTTTAGAGCAATTGCAATTCCGTAAAGGGTCATAGTTGTAGGATTGGTACGCCCAGACTCGATGCGTCTTAAAGAACCGTCATCAATATCCAATATATCTGATAATTCTTTTTGTTTGATGCCTCTTTCTTTTCGTATCTTAACTATGTTGTTTCCTAACAGCTTAAGATATTCTCTCTCTTCTTTTGTAAATGGCATTTTTAATCATGGAATTTAATCGGTAAAATTTTTTATAATATATACCAATAATAAACCTAACAAAGGGCGTTAATGCCCTTCCTTTTTTCATGCTTTTTATTACATTTGCTTATGTTTCCAAATCAAAATTTTAAATGCCAAAATCGTATAGTACACGCCATCCTACTGTAACTTTTTTAATAGTCCCTTTTTTCTGAAAACAGATATTTTTATTTATGTTTTTATTTAAACTAAGAGTATAATGTTATGGTACTTTCTCGCCTAAGTTTTTGATCTCAAACTAAAAATATTGATAACTATCAATTGGGGGTTCATAGTTACAATAGGTTTTTTTAACTCTTGGACGAGATTTGTATCATAATTATGTAATTACATCATGTAAAAACGATGATTTTAATTTTATTTTGGATGGATTTTAATATCGAATAAGTCTTTAATTTCAACCTCTAAAGCTATGGCGATACGAAGTAGTGTTACGGTTGTAGGATTGGTTCGCCCAGATTCGATACGTCTCAATGAGCCATCATCGATATCTAAAAGATCAGACAACCCTTCTTGTTTTAAATTCTTTTTTTTCCTGATTCGTACAATATTCTGTCCTAAAAGTTTCAAATAATCTTTTTCTTCATTGGTTATTGGCATTTTTCTTCATGTAATTTAATAGGTCAATTGGTTATTATTATATTTGCGGGGTAGATTGATGAATTTTAAGCCAAAAGCATAGAAAAAATCTTTCTTCACGAAGATAAATCATAAAGTTTATAGATGGCCCCAAGTCGAAAAAAACTCTATATAAATTCATTCACTTTAAAAAATTGGTTTAAAGTGAGCCTAAATAGCGATTTAAAATATTATGTCGTTACCTTATTATTTTGGACCTCATTACTTTCATTTTCTCAAGTTGGTATCGGTACTGAAAATCCTCATCCATCTGCCAAATTAGAAATTAAATCTTCGATTCAAGGGTTTTTACTACCACGTCATACAACCGCACAACGTGAAGCTATCAAACGTCCAGCAACTGGATTACAAGTTTTTGATTTAGACACCGGGACTACAAAATGTGCAATCAATCGAAGTGACAAGCGCCCGCTTGAATCGCATGGTTGTGATCCAAAGGTTTTAATCAACGTAAAGATCTCCTTTTAGTGAAAATAAAAAAGTGTAATATACTCTGATAAATGAAAGCATATTACACTTAAAAATAGTATCTAAAAAAAGAGTCGTTATGCTTTCTTTTTAAAGATTAGATTAAAAAGAAACAAAATAATAATAGCACCAATCGCACCAGTAAGGATGCTGCCGATCCAACCTGATCCGAGATTAATACCTAGTTTTCCGAGGGTCCAACTTCCAACAAAACTACCAATGACACCAATAACGATGTTTCCAATAAGTCCAAGGCTGCTGCCTTTAAAAAGTGTGCCTCCTAGCCATCCAGCTATAGCACCAATAACAAGTGTTGCAATAATTTCCATGTGATTTTGGGTTTAGATTAAAAATAACACCTAATCTCACTCTAAATAAAATCAATCTCTAAAAAAACAATAAATTCCGATTGTTTTATCTAGGTTATGAGGTTAAGATTTTATAAATCTATTAAAAAATTTCTTAAAAACGGATGAATTGGAAAATAAAAAAAGATTAACGGTTACGACTTAGAATTTTATATTCTTCATAACATTCGCTAATAGCATCTAATATTTGTAAGTCATTAGCGGTTCTAATGAAATCTGTGGAGTAATTACATTCACTAATTAGAAGGTCTAAATCAATTTTATCAACTTGAAGTAAAGCGATGAGCATTTCTCTGTCAAAACGCGACGCAAGTAAAGTTTCTAATCTCATCTTGCTTTTTCATTTCGCGAAGTTTGCGCATTTCACGAGGCTTTTTTCCAAAGATGTTGTGTAAGAAATCAGCAGGATTAAAAATAGCACCCAAAACTTTCGTCACCATACTTGGTGATCGGAGTCTCGATTCATACCCGCTATTGAGTCCAGAGATGCTGTAACGTCACATTTTTTGAATGGGAACTTGTTTGATATCAACTTCTAAATAGCCTGTTAGTTTAAGTTTGTTCACATTAACTTCTTCTAGAGCTAAGGCCAGTTCTGTGAGTTCAATTGTGGTAGACGTGCCGTATTTTACCCAGTCGTTACTCACTTTTACTTTGATCGATTTATACCCTAAGTAGGAGAGGTGTAAGGTGTCATTGGCTTTGGCACGAATTTCAAATTCACCATCAGTATTGGTAGTGGTTCCAATAACTTGGTTTAAGTTCACAATATTCACACTTTCCATTGCGCTAAGGTTTCAGATTTTACAATCTTTCCTTTAACGGTTGTAATAGTTTGAGCAGTCCCAAAAAAAGGAGCAACCATAGAAGTAATAAAAGTGTGAAATATAGTTTCATTCTTACGTTTAATGCTATAAAAGTAGTAAACAAATACTACACTAATATTGTCAATTTAAACTTTGACTAAAAATTAACACATTAGTTTACTATCTACGACTTTTTCTTGCTCTTGAAAAATCGCCTCCCCACTTGGTTTAAAATCTGATGATCGTCTTGGAGACCTGCTCGAAGAATTGCTGTCACTTCTGCGTCCTCTGATTTCAGATTTACTATCCAGAATCTTTAGAACGTTCATTTCGACCTCTTCCGCCACCGCCAGAACCGCCACCGCCGTAACCACCGCCACCAGAACGACGTCCGCCACCGCCACCGCGGTTGCGATCGCGACTCTTTTTCTCGGTGATTTCAACGTTTATAAAGCGTCCATCTTGTTTAAAGTCTGTAAAGAATTCTAAAACTTTTGCCTTTTTGATTCATCAGTATTAAAAAATGCAAAACTATCTTTAACATCTACTTTATAAACATCATCTTGATTCAGTTGTAAAGTATCTCTTAAGAAATCTTTTAACTTCATCCAATCATAACCATCTTTGCTTCCAATATTGATAAAGAAACGCGCCGAGTTATCATCTCCTCGATAATCTTCTTCGGAATGGCTACTCGATTGTGATTTTAAATCTTTAGATTTTTTATAATAATTAAAGAAGCGTGTAAATTCGGCTGAAAAGAATTTCTTGATCAATTCATCTTTAGTAACATCTTCAAATAAACTATTGATATCATTTAAATACGGCTCAATTTCTTGATTGATTTCTGTATCGTGAATTTTATTGGCGAGCGCTTTGAGTTGAACTTCACAAATTTCCATGCCGCTAGGCACTTCTTTTTTGATAAATTCTTTTTGAATGATCCGTTCGATACTTTTAATTTTTCGAACTTCACTTTTAGAAGCAATTACCATAGAAATTCCCGTTTTCCCGGCACGACCTGTTCGACCGCTTCGGTGGGTATAAATTTCTATTTCATCGGGTAATTGGTAGTTAATTACGTGTGTAATATCGTCCACATCAATTCCACGTGCCGCCACATCAGTTGCAACAAGCATTTGAATTTGCTTAGCTCTGAAGGACTTCATAACCACGTCACGCTGGTTTTGACTTAAATCTCCATGTAAGGCACCCGCACTATAACCATCTTCTATAAGTTGTTCCGCTACTTTTTGAGTATCTCTTTTCGTTCTACAAAAAATAACTGAAAATATCTCTGGATTCGCATCTGCCAAACGTTTTAATGCTTGGTAACGATCGCGTGCTCCAACGACGAAATATTCGTGAGAAACATTTTTGCTTCCCATGTTTTTATGTCCAACCGTTACTTCTGTAGGGCTGTCCATGAATTTTTTAGCAATTAAAGACACTTCTTTTGGCATGGTTGCCGAAAATAACCAAGTGCTTTTCTCTTTTGGAGTGTACGATAAAATTTCTGTTATATCCTCAAAGAATCCCATGTTCAGCATCTCATCAGCTTCATCCAAAACTGCATATTCAATTTTGGAAATATCAACCAGTCTTCGGCTGATCATATCTTTCATTCTTCCGGGAGTTGCCACAATAATTTGTGCCCCTCTTTTTACCTGATTGGCTTGGTCTGTGATGCTAGCACCTCCATAGATAGCAGTTACATTAAGTCCTTTACAGTGCTTACCATACAATTTCATCTCGTTGGTAATCTGTAAACAAAGCTCTCTTGTTGGCGATAAAATAAGACCTTGAGTCGTGCGACTGTTCACGTCTATTTTTTGTAGCATTGGAAATCCAAAGGCAGCTGTTTTACCAGTTCCTGTTTGTGCCAAAGCAACAAGATCTCTGTCTTGGTCTAATAATAATGGAATTGTTTTTTCTTGTACTTCACTAGGCGTTTCAAAACCTAAGTCTGTAATCGCTTGAACTAAATGGTCTTCGAGTCCAAGTTCTTTGAATGCATTCATTTTTTTTAATTTAGTATTCGATAAATTTCTAAGTGTTACTTAGAAGGGTATCGAACATACCTAAACCAAGTTCCATGTAACACATCCTCACCCTGAGGAATTTTAAGCGGCAAAGGTAGTGTTAATTAATTTAAAGCGAATTCAAATAAGTTACCAATTTTGAAACTGCTTTTCCTCGATGTCCAATACGACTTTTTTCAGTCAACGAAAGTTCAGCGAACGTCTGTTTGTAATCTGTTGGTTTAAAAATAGGATCATAGCCAAATCCGCCAGATCCTATTTTATTTTGGTAATTTCTCCCTTACAAATTCCTTCAAAGGTGATTCGTTTTCCTTGAAACTGCAATGCAATCACTGTTTTAAACTGCGCAGATCGATTGTCTTTAGATTTTAGCTCGTCCAATACAGCGTTCATATTGTCTTCTGCATTTCGTTGTGGACCTGCATAGCGTGCTGAAATAACGCCTGGTGCACCGTCCAAAGCTTCAACTTCCAAGCCAGTATCATCTGCAAAACAATCCAACCCATATTGCTCCTTTATATAGTTTGCTTTTTGAATCGCATTTCCTTCAATCGTGTCTTGCGTTTCTGGGAATGTCTTCATGACAGCCAATAGTCTTCCAAACTCACCAATTGGATGTGGTTAGGAAGTTGGGCTTGAACTTCTTTAATTTTATTGGGGTTATTGGTAGCAAATACAATTTTCATATTTTTTTTAATTTATCGGTGGTGGTAGGGTTCATTTTTTAGGATTGTAAATCCTCTATATAATTGCTCAATAACAAAGAGTCGAACCATTTGATGTGAAAAGGTCATTTTTGAAAACGCTAACGTTCCACTTGCTTTTTTATAAACCGCTTCCGAAAATCCATACGGCCCTCCAATAACCAATACCATGCGTTTTATGCCAGAGTTCATTTGTTTTTGAAGAAATTCGGAAAACTCAACAGAATTCATTTCTTTGCCTTTTTCGTCCAATAAAATAAGGCGATCAGTAGGAGTGATTTTGCTAAGAATTAATTTTCCCTTCTTCTTCTTTTTGAAGTTTTTCAGATAAATTTTTACTATTTTTTAGATCAGGAATAATTTCAAATGAAAACCGCACATAATGCGACAATCGATTTTGATAGATCGAAATAAGGTGTTCCAATTCATTTTGATCGGTTTTTCCTATGGCAATGAGTTTAATTTGCATCGTCCCAAAGTTAAATTATTTTGAATAAGGTTTTAGAATTGTTTAACTATTTGCGCTACAATTCATATTTTAGCTACAAAGTTACAAACATGATCACCAACGAACAATTTAAAAACGAAGTACAATTAATAATCGCCAATGCATTCGAGAAGATGTAGGAGATGGCGACCATAGTTCTTTAGCGTGTATTCCATCTGATGCGACTGGAAAAGCGAAACTTTTAGTCAAGGACAATGGCGTTATTGCCGGCGTTAGTTTTGCTAAACAAGTCTTTCAGTATGTCGACCCAGATTTAAAAGTTGAAACCCTAATTCCCGATGGATCTAATGTCAAATTTGGCGATATCGCATTTTATGTAGAAGGGTCCAAGCAATCCATACTTAAAGCAGAACGTATTGTGCTAAATGCCATGCAACGTATGAGTGCGATTGCAACAAAAACCCATTCCTATGTAGAAATTTTGAAAGGCACTAACACAAAAATATTAGATACGCGCAAAACCACTCCAGGGTTTAGAGCTTTAGAAAAATGGGCCGTGGCCATTGGGGGAGGCGTAAACCATCGGTTTGCGTTATACGATATGATTATGCTAAAAGATAATCACATTGATTTTGCGGGAGGTATTACCAAAGCCATTTCAATGATAAGGAGTATTTAAAGAAACATGAATTAGATCTTCAAATTGTTGTAGAAGCCCGAGATTTGGAAGAAATTCAAGAGATTTTAGATAATGATGGCGTTCATCGTATTCTAATCGATAACTTTAATTATACAGACACTCAAAAAGCCATTGAATTAATTGGCGATCAATGTTTAACCGAATCCTCGGGTGGCATTGATGAAGTTACTTTAAGGCATTATGCAGAATGTGGAGTGAATTATATTTCTTGTGGTGCTCTAACCATTCGGTTTCTAATATGGATTTAAGCCTCAAAGCCGTGTAATGAGTCAAGCATTGAAGATAGACTAGATAAAATTCCAATTCTAAATTGGATTGTTAAATTTCTTAAAAGAATTAAACTTCCTGGTTTTGAAGGGCTTTCGTACTATGATCTTTTAGAAATGTATGTCATTGGAGATTTTTAAAGGAGCACTGACCACGCGTGCAGTGCTATTGCTTTTAGTTTTTTTACAGCAATATTTCCTTTTTTATTGTTTATTATTATTCTGATTCCATACATCCCTTTTGAAATTTTAAAGTTGATTTTTTAGAATTTTTAGATTCGTTTTTACCACCACAAACCTCAGATTTTTTTAATCAAAATATTTTTGAAAATATCAATAACACAAACACAGGAGGATTGTTATCTACTGTTTTTTTGATTTCCATGTTTTTAATGGCAAACGGCGTTAATGCAGTATTTTCTGGATTTGAAAATTCCTACCATCAACAACTCAATCGAAATTTTATCAAACAATATTTCTATGCATTTGGAGTCGCCATTATTTTAGTCATCTTTTAATACTGACCGTTATTGGTATTGGATATGCTCAGATATATTTGATTCCTCCGATCATCGAAAGGTTTAGTACTGGTGATGCCATAATCGAGCTTTTTTGGATTACTCGTGCCAAATATTTCTTTTTTGTATTAATGATCTATTTCAGCTATGGCAACCTTATATTATTTTGGAACTAGAGATGGAAAACTGTCGAGTTTCTTTTCGATAGGCGCCTTGTTTACAACCTTTCTAATTCTTTTGACCTCTTATTTATTTGGTCTATATATCGAAAATTTTTCAACCTATAATGAATTATATGGTTCGATTGGTGCGCTTTTAATTCTCTTATTTTACTTTTGGCTAAATGCAAACATTATTCTCCTTGGTCATGAATTGAATTCTTCTCTTCAACTCCTAAAGAAAAAATGCAAGCAGTAGACCTCAATTTTGTATGATGTCATATTACCGTTTCCTTTGGAACGTAATTTTACATATGCCATAACAGCTGCAGAAGCTCAATTTGTTAAAGCTGGATTCCGAGTGGCAGTCCCTTTTGGAAAACGTAAAGTTTACACAGGCATCGTATTTAAAATTCATGAGCAAGCGCCCACCGCCTATGAAGCAAAATCGATTCATAGTATATTAGATAATCGCCCATTGTAAATTCGTCTCAATTTCAGTTATGGAATTGGATTTCTGGGTATTATATGTGTACCATGGGAGATGTGATGCGAGCTCGCATTGCCAAGTGTATTTTTGCTAGAAAGTGAAACTCTTATTTCATTAAATACGTCAACTAATTTTGACCAATCATCGCTTAAGGATGATGAGTATTTGGTGTATGAAGCATTGCAACAGCAATCGAGCCTAAAAGTTGATGAAATAAATGCGATCATCGACACCAAAAATTCGTTTCCACTTTTACAACGACTATTAGATCTAAAAGCGATTGTTGTTGAGCAAGAAGTCTTAGAAAAATACACACCAAAACTCATTCGATGTGTTCGGATCCATTCGGATCATCAACATGATGACGCCTTACAAGAGCTTTTAAAGTCGTTAACACGTTCTGCAAAACAACGCGAAATTGTTTTGAATTACTTCGCTTTAGCGCCGCGTCATCCACAAATAAAAGTGTCGGAATTAAAAACCAAAAGCAACGCGACTTCTACACAAATTAAAGCACTCATTGATAAAAATATTTTTGAAGAGTACTTTTTTCAAACGGATCGCATTCAATTTGATGCTTCTGAAACGAGTGCTTCTAAATCCTTAAATGAGTTTCAGGAATCAGCCTTACAAGAAATTGACACCTCTTTTGAAACCTATGATATTAGTTTGTTGCATGGCGTAACCTCTTCTGGTAAAACAGAAATTTATGTCAAAAAAATTGAAGCGATCATTGCTGCAAGGAAAACAAGTTCTTTATTTAGTTCCTGAAATCGCTTTAACATCCCAATTGGTGCAGCGATTAGAACATTATTTTGGCAATCAAATTGCGGTCTATCATTCTCGTTATTCACAAAATGAACGCCTCGAAGTTTGGAACCATGTTCTTAATGATTCAGAATCGGCCCGCGTGATTATCGGCGCGCGTTCGTCAGTCTTACTTCCTTTTAGTAATTTAGGGTTGGTCATTGTCGATGAAGAACACGAACAGTCTTACAAACAATTTGATCCAGCACCTAGATACCATGCGAGAGATACCGCCATTGTATTGGCCTCTATATTTAAAGCTAAAACCTTATTAGGGTCGGCAACGCCAAGCATTGAAAGTTATTTTAATGCCACCAAAGAGGGTAAATATGGGTATGTCGCCCTGACACATCGTTTTAACAATGTGATGATGCCTGAAATTGAATTGGTAGATTTAAAAGATAAGTACAAGCGGAAACAAATGATCAATCATTTTAGTGACCGTCTAATTAACGAAATTAAAGAAGCCCTAGATGCTCAATTCCAGGTTATTTTGTTTCAAAACAGACGTGGCTATTCGCCCATTGTTTCTTGCAATACTTGTGGTCATACGCCCGAATGTCCAAATTGTGATGTCAGTTTAACCTTCCATCAATACAAGCAGCAGCTAAGATGTCATTATTGTAGTTATATCATGGCAATGCAAACGACATGTAGGGCTTGTGGAGGCGTGGAAATTGACAGTAAAGGTTTTGGAACCGAGCAAATTCAAGAAGAGATAGAGATGTTGTTTCCAGAAGCCAAGGTAGCTCGGATGGATTTGGATACGACACGAGGTAAATATAGTTATGATCGCATTATTTCGAGTTTTGAAAACAAAGAGGTTGATATTTTGGTGGGTACCCAAATGGTCACTAAAGGACTCGATTTTAGACACGTAAAATTAGTGGGCGTTCTCAATGCAGATCAATTAATTAATTTCCCAGATTTTAGAGCTCATGAACGAAGTTTTCAATTGTTGCAACAAGTCTCTGGTACGTGCAGGTCGAACCGATGAAAGAGGGAAAGTGATTATCCAAACCTATAATCCTTATCATACCATCTTACAGCAAGTTTCTACTCAACGATTATGCAGTCTATGTTTAAAGAACAGTTGGACGATCGACGTATTTACAAATATCCGCCGTATTGCCGAATTATAAAATTGACACTTAAACATAAGGATTATAATAAAGTAAACGAGGGCTCAGAATGGTTAGCAACGAGCTTGCGACATGTATTTAAAGAAAATGTACTCGGGCCAGAATCTCCAGTAGTTTCAAGAATAAGAAATCAATATCACAAAAATATTCTACTTAAAATACCACAAAATCAGTCGCTTGTAAAAACGAAGTCCGTACTTCAAAAAATTAAGAACGAGTTTTTTAAGTACCCAAGATTATAGAGCGGTGCGGGTGCTTATTAATGTAGATAGTTATTAATTGACAATAACATCTAAAGCTTGACTCAATTGGGTTTTTCGAGTTCTACTTAATGGAAGTTTCATTTTTTCGATTTCCACACATTTACTGTCATATCGATCCACTTTTTTCAGATTGACAATATAGGATTTATGAATTCTTAAAAATGAATTTTTTGGAAGTTCATTTTCAAAAGCTTTCATTGTTGAGAGTATGACAAAACTTTTGTCTTGGGTAATTAATTTAACGTAGTCACCAAGCGCTTCAATCCATTTAATCTCGTTGATGTATATTTTACGTTTCTTCAGATTGCTTTTTACAAAAATATGTTCCCCGTCATCGTCCTGAAATTCTCAGCCATCTTTGCTTGTAATACGCTTTTGAGACTGCGACATCAAAACGGTTTTTAGTGGCTGGCTTTTTTAAGTAATCGATGACATTATAATCGAAAGCTTTAAATGCTTTTGAGCAATCGGCACTGATGATAATTACAAAGGGGTTGTTTTTATCAGGGCTGTTATTATACATGTCTAATAAGTCAAACCCATCTAAAACAGGAAGATTCACTCTCCATGAAAATTAAGTGAACATGATTGTTATGGAGAAACTTTTTAGCTTCAAGCGCAGAGGAAAATTCACCATTCAACTTTAGAGAAGGGTGGAGTTTATAAGTTTTAAAGTAGCTAATCGTTGGAGCGTGTTGTCGTCAATAATTATACAATTTAAGATCATTGGATAAATTAGTCGTGATACGATTTACAATTATACGAAAATAAAACCGATTAAACTCTTAAAACTACGTTTAACGAATCAATTTTATTTCTAATTAAAAAAGTTATTTATTTTGTCTAAACAAGAATTAATACTTACTTTTGCAGCCATTTTAAACAAATAATTATACAAATTTATGAATCATTACGAAACTGTTTTCATCTTGAATCCCGTTTTATCTGACGACAGATAAAGGAAACAGTAAAGAAATACGAAGATTTTCTTGTTTCTAAAGGTGCAAAGATGGTATCGAAAGAAGATTGGGGGCTAAAAAATTAGCTTATCCAATCCAAAACAAAAAAAGTGGATTTTACCACTTATTTGAATTCACTGCTGATGGAGAAGCCATAGACCCTTTAGAAGTAGAATTTAGACGTGACGAGCGTTTTATGCGTTATCTAACTGTTAACTTAGATAAGCATGCTGTGCTTGGGCTGAAAGAAGAAGAGTTAAACTTAAAGAAAAAGCGTAATTATGTCTATAGAACAACAAGCCAAAGGAAAAAAAGATGGTGAAATCAGATATTTAACCCCTTGAATATTGACACCAACAAAGCAAAGAAATACTGTCGTTTCAAAAAATCAGGTATCAAGTATATCGATTATAAAGATCCAGATTTTTTAATGAAATTTGTAAACGAGCAAGGTAAGATTATTACCAAGACGTTTAACAGGAACTTCATTAAAGTATCAAAGAAAAGTGTCTGTAGCTGTCAAAAGAGCACGTCATTTAGCCTTGATGCCTTATGTAGCCGATTTATTGAAATAAAACAGCATAACTATGGAACTTATATTAAAACAAGACGTAGAAGGATTTGGGTTTAAAGACGATGTTGTAACAGTTAAAAACGGTTATGGTAGAAATTATTTAATTCCGTCAAGGCCATTGCGTATGCTACCCTATCTGCTAGAAAAGTATTAGCTGAAAACTTAAAGCAACGTGCTTCAAAGAAAAGAAAATTAGTTGATGAAGCCAAGCTAATTGCAGACGACTTAAAGCATTAGAAATCAAAATTGCAGCAAAAGTTGGTGAGGGAGATAAATTATTTGGATCTGTAATAATGCTGATTTGCTGCAGCTTTAGAAAAAGCTGGACATGCAATTGACAAGAAATTCATTACTGTTACAGGTGGTAAGTAAAACGTCTTGGTAAATACGAATGCTAAAATTCGTCTTCACAGTGATGTAGCAGTTGAGTTACCTTTTGAAATTATAGCGGGGAAATAAAAATCTTTGCCCTCAAAATTCATTTTTACTAGAGCCTATACAAATGTATAGGCTTTTTTATTTTTTTAGAGTTTGATACTAATCAAATTGAAGTATTCGCATACGATTCTAGTTTAGCCTCTGGATGGCAAATGCAATTTGGATTACACTATATCTTCTAATGATAATTCAATCTTATTTTATAAATTTGCCCCCTATTATTAGAGCGCATTTTTTTTATACAGCATGAAATATACAAGACTTACAAAAGAACAGTTGGAGGAATTAAACCAAGAGTTTATCAATTTTTTAGCAACACAATCCATCACGGCAGATGAATGGAAAGAAATCAAGGAACAAAAGCCCGAAGTGGCAGAAGAAGAATTGGATATTTTTAGCGATTTGGTTTGGGAAGGCGTGTTGTCAAAAGTGGAATATCTAGAAAATATAGCGCCGCAGCACATGTATCTATTTAAAGTCGATGGATCACAGTTGCGATTGATTGGTCTGAAAATAAAGAAAGCAGACATTGATTTGACTACTAAAGATGGATTTTCTTGGTTAAGAGAAAATTTGATGTCTGACGAAGTCGAATTGTTCAATGCGGATAAAACGCTTGAAGCCGATAAAAACATCAAACTATTTGAACTCATCGTCCAAGGATCTAACATTACAAAAGGTAATCTTTACAAGTATTTAGAAGATCTAATTGGATAGCTTCACAAAAAGAGAGATATTTGTTAATTAAAGCATCACCATGGTATCTAAACCACGCATATCGAAAGGAACGAGAGATTTTTCTCCTAAGCAGTTGGCAAATCGCGACTACATTTTTAGTACCATTAAATCAAATTTTAAGAAATTTGGATTCCAACCTATTGAAACGCCTAGTTTTGAGTTGGCGGAAACCTTATTAGGAAAATACGGAGAAGAAGGCGATCGCCTCATTTTTAAGATTTTAAACTCAGGAGATAAAGTCAAAAAAGCCGATTTACAAGCGCTTGAAGAAGGCAACTTAGCACGCTTTTCAAATTCACTCACCGAAAAAGCACTGCGTTACGATTTGACTGTGCCTTTTGCTCGCTATGTCGCTCAATACCAAAACGACATTGTATTTCCATTCAAACGCTATCAAATTCAACCCGTTTGGCGGGCCGATCGTCCTCAAAAAGGACGCTTTCAAGAATTTTATCAGTGTGATGCGGATGTGGTCGGCTCCAAATCCTTATGGCAAGAAATAGAATTCATTCAATTATATGATGCCGTTTTTTCAGATTTAAACCTTGACGGTGTCACCATAAAAATAAACAACAGAAAAATACTGGCTGGCATCGCCGAATTGATTGGGGCTCAAGACAAGCTCATCGATTTTACGGTCGCTTTGGATAAGCTCGATAAAATAGGAGCGGAGAAAGTCAAAGAAGAGATGCTCAATAAAGGCATTGCTGCGGAAGGCATTTCTAAACTCGAACCTCTTTTTAATTTGACAGGCGATTTCTCAGAACAATTACAATCCTTAAAATCAATTTTAAGCACTTCTACGGAAGGCATAATAGGCGTAGAAGAACTAGAATTCATCGCGTTGTCTGTGGCTGCATTAGGACTTAAAACGGCTCGCTTACAAATGGATGTCACCTTAGCGCGCGGTCTTAATTATTACACAGGCGCAATCTTTGAAGTGGCTGCTCCAGATTCTGTACAAATGGGATCTATTGGAGGTGGCGGTCGTTACGACGATTTGACCGGCATTTTCGGTCTCAAAGACGTGAGTGGAGTAGGCATTAGTTTTGGATTGGACCGAATTTATTTGGTTTTGGAAGAATTAAACTTATTTCCAACAGACCAAACCCAATCGACCAAAGTGCTTTTTATCAATTTTGGAACTTCAGAAAGTTTGTACAGCCTAAAAGCGATTACAGCTCTACGTTCAAAATCTCTTGCCACCGAATTATATCCGGATGCTGCGAAGTTAAAAAAGCAAATGATGTACTGCAACAAGCGCGAAATTCCTTTTGTTGTAATGGTTGGCGAATCAGAAATGGAACAGAACAAATACTTGCTTAAAGATATGAATTCTGGGGAGCAACAACTATTGTCTCTTGAAGAACTTATGCAAGTGGTTTCTTAAAAATTCTCAAAAAAAAAAAAAGACTCTCACATTACTGTGAAAGTCCTTTTAAAATCTTGTAGCGAGAGCGCGGGCACGATCCCGCGACCTCCGGGTTATGAATCCGACGCTCTAACCAGCTGAGCTACCTCGCCATAATTTAGGGCTGCAAATATAAAAACAAATATTAAGCATCACAAGTAAATACTAAAAAAAATTAAATTTTATCACTTATCAATTAATGTATATATTGGATACATAAATTTTAAATATCAATGGAGCGATAAAATTAAATTTGAAATAGAATTCCCTATTCAAGCTTCTCCTCAATTGTTATATCAATATATATCGACGCCCTCAGGTTTATCTGAATGGTTTGCAGATAATGTAAATTCTAGAGGAGAATTATTTACTTTTATTTGGGATGATCAGAAGAGGAAGCAAAATTGTTAATAAAAAAACTGGTGAACGTGTAAATTCAGATGGCTTGGATGAGGATGAAGATCATCTGTTATTTTGAAATTAGAATTCAAGTTGATGAAATTACAAAAGATGTATCGTTAATGGTTACTGATTTTGCCGAAGAAGATGAAGTTGAAGAATCAAAATGCTTTGGGACAATCAAATTTCTAGTCTTAAGCAAGTATTAGGCTCTTCCTAACTTATAATATATATTTTAAATTATATTTGTCCCGTTCAATTCAGGACTTTTTTTATGATAAATTTTAACGGAATACTTTTAGAAAACAACAATATTATCGAACTCAAAATAGAGGCTATGCTTATGGTGATGCCCTTTTTGAAACTATAAAAGTATGAATGGTAAAATCTTGTTTTGGGAAGATCATTATTTTAGGTTAATGGCTTCTATGCGTATTATGCGTATGGAAATACCAATGAACTTTACCATGGAATTTTTAGAAGCTCAAATTCTAGAAACATTAGAACGCTAATCATTATCTAATATCATTCATTCAGAGTTAAATTACAGGTGCATAGAAACGATGGAGGTTTATATACACCTAATACAAACGATGTCAACTATTTCATATCACACTGCTCTTTAGAAACGATTTATATTTATTAAATGACGCAGATCTATGAAGTCGATTTATTTAAAGATTATTATGTATCTCCTAGCTTTTATCAACCTTAAAAACCAATAATAAAGCATTAAACGTTGTAGGAAGCATTTACGCCAAAGAAAATCAGTTTAATAACTGTTTGTTATTAAACACAACAAACAGCGTTGTTGAAGCTCTTAATGGGAATGTGTTTTTAGTAAAAGGAAACACCATTAAAACACCGCCATTAGATGATGGCTGTTTAAAGGAGTTATGCGAACACAACTTCTTAAATTATTAAAGCATTCCCAGAATTATGAATTGTTAGAAGCATCTATATCGCCTTTTGAAATTCAAAAAGCAGACGAATTGTTTATTACCAATGTGATTCAAGGAATACAACCAATTACAAGTATAGAAAAAAGGTATTTGTCTAACGTGAGTCTAAACTATTACTTCAAAATTAAATATGAAAATAAGATTGACTTAGTTGTAACTTGGATTTTCTGGTGCATTGGACCAAATGCTATACGTCGCCACCAAGTTCTAGCATTTTTTCTTTCCAAAACGTTTGCATATTCTTTTTCTATAATACTTTTTGTGACTATTTTCGGTTACAACCCAAGAATTAGCCTTTAGTTCTGTTTCTAATTGAGTTGTTTCCCATCCAGAATATCCAAGAAAAAATCGAATATCAGTTTTTTAATTTATTCTGATGAATCAATTCAGTGCACTTTCTAAAATCTCCTCCCCAATAAATCCCTAAGAAATTTCTATACTGTTTGGGATTAATTCGGAATTCTTATGAATAAAATACAGATTGTCTTGTTCTACAGGACCACCATTATAAACTTTAAATGGACTCTCTATTTCAGGAATTAAATCTTAATGTGTAATTCTAAGGGTTTGTTTAAGAATAAAACCTATAGAGCCTTCCTGTGTGGTCTGCAATAATACTAATAGAGCGATTAAAAGACATATCGCCAATAATAGAGGGTTCTGCAATTAATAAATTACCTTTTTTTAAATTGATATTTGATATCATATCTGCTAAATTTCATATTAAATATAGGAAATTTATTTTAAATTTAAAAATTCAATTCTAAATAAAGTTAATAGATCTCTTTTTTTATCTCAAGTATTTTTGTGGTTTTTGATCATCTTAATTAGACACATCTCCTTTTTTTATCACTAATGCAGTTATTTTAGTTGATTAGAGTTTACATAATAATCACGATCTAACACTATTTGATTTGATTTGATAGTCATTTTTTGCCATTCCTCAGTAGGGTATAACCATTTTTTTTCTTGATCAATCTCGATTTCAATAGGCATTTTAAAATTCTCTACGACATTAATCCAACGGTAGCTCAATTCATTATTTTCTATCGAATACTCCAGACTTGGAATGCGTATATCACGAAGGTATTGATTGAAAAAAGCGGTTAAATCTAATCCAGATTCATTACTTATATAGGTTTCAATATCTTTAGTGGAGACTGTTTGATGGTAGAATGTTTTATTTAACCCTCTTAAAATTTGGCGCCATTGCTCATCCCCATTTACAAGTTGACGTAAGGTATGAATCATGTTTGCTCCTTTAGGGTACATGTCGGAAGATCCTTCAGCGTTAACATTATAAGTGCCAATAATTGGTATTTTATTTCTGATCCTTGCTCGCGTACCAATCACATAATCAGCCCCAGCTTCAGTTCCATAATAATATTCTACAAAAATATTTTCTGAGTAAGTTGTGAAACTTTCGTGAATCCACATATCGGCGATATCTTTATAGGTAATATTATTTGCAAACCATTCATGACCAGATTCATGGATAATGATATAATCAAACTTTAATCCCCAACCTGTTCCTGATAGATCGCGTCCTAAATAGCCTTTTTTGTACTGATTTCCATAGGTCACTGAGCTTTGATGTTCCATTCCTAAATAAGGCACTTCGACCAATTTGAAACTATCTTCATAAAAAGGGTAGGGGCCAAACCAATGCTCAAAGGCTTTCATTAATTTGGGAGCATCTTTAAATTGTTCTTTGGCCTTTTCTAAATTATCTCTTAACACATAATAATCCATATCCAACGCTCCTTTTTCGCCTTCATAGACTTCTGAGAAATTCACATAATCGCCAATATTGATATTTACGCCGTAATTATTAATGGGGTTCGACACATACCAATGGTAGGTGGTGGTGTCATCTTCCTTTTCTTCTACAGATACGAGTCTTCCATTTGAAATGTTCATTAAGTGTTTGGGAACATTGATACTCATTTTCATGCTATCAACTTCGTCATACATATGGTCTTTGTTAGGCCACCAAACACTGGCTCCCAAGCCTTGACAAGAAGATGCTATAAAGTCATTTCCATTTTTATCTTTTTCCCATGATATTCCACCATCCCAAGGCGCTCTAATGGCCTCACGAGGATTTCCTTCGTAAAACACCTCTAAACTGTTCACTTCGCCGATTGTTTGCTCTTGAGTCAGTTGAATAAAATGTGCGTTTCCATCGTGCTCAATTAATAATTCTTCCCCATTTTGAGTGGCTTTTGTTAAGATAAGTGGCGATTGCAAATCAATTTGAAGTCTGTTATTCCTATCTAAAACCGTGTACTGAACGGTGTTTTTACCTTTGATGGTCTTTGTTTCTGGATCCACCGAAATATCTAAATGATAATAATTTAAATCCCACCAAGCACGTTCGGGCGTGATGCTTCCTCTTAAAGTATCTTGATATGTGAAGTTATGAGAGTCTCCATGGTCGAGTTGCGCTTGCGCCGTGATACTTCCTAAAATAACACAGATAGAACAGAATAATTTAATTTTCATCATAATATTGATTTGTATTTTTTATAAAGTTACTGATTTTTATAATTGATTTACAAATTCATGAAACAAAAAAAAAACGCCACAATTTATTGTGACGCTTTTCAAATTGAGTTTTAGCGGTTGTTTTAAAAACAATAGCTATTTTCTTCTTTCACTTTTTCAGCGATTTCAATCCGCAAATCAACAATATCTGGGTAGTTCGCATATTTTGTAAAACGTTTAAGACCCATTAGCATCATTCGTTGTTCATCACCTTCAGCAAATGAAATAATACTTTCTTTTCCTTTTTCTTCCACAATATCGACAGCATGGTATAAATATAATTTAGCCATTGCTATTTGAGCTGATTGTTCTTTTTCACTCGTGCGCTTCACATTTTTTTCAGTTCTTAAGATGGCCGATTCTGCCATGTAAATTTCGATTAAAATATCTGCAGCAGCAATTAATAACTGTTGATGGTCTTCTAACTGAGGCCCATATTTTTGAACGGCACCTCCAGCAACCATTAAGAATGTTTTTTTCAACTTATTGATCATTTCTTTTTCTTCTGAAAATAATTCAGAGAAATCTGGCGTTTCAAATGAAGGAATTCCCATGAGCTCTTCTTGAACTTTGGATGCAGGCCCCAATAAATCAAGATGGCCTTTCATTGCTTTTTTAACCAACATTCCAACGGCAAGCATCCTGTTTATTTCGTTAGTACCTTCGTAAATACGCGTAATTCGAGCATCTCTCCATGCAGACTCCATAGCTGTTTCTTCTGAGAAGCCCATACCACCAAAAATTTGGATTCCTTCATCTGCTGCGTTTTGCACATCTTCAGAAACAGCCACTTTTAAGATCGAACATTCAATAGCATATTCTTCAACCCCTTTTAGTTCAGCTTCTTGATGTGAGTTTCCAGCAGCTTCTCGCAGTGCAATTCGATCTTCAATGTTTTTTGCAGCTCTATAGGTTGCCGATTCTCCAGCATATGCACTCGCAGCCATTTCAGCTAATTTGGTTTTAATCGCTCCAAAATCAGCAATAGGCGTTTTAAATTGTTTACGCTCATTGGCATAGGTCACAGCCGTTGTTAAAATTCGTCTTTGTGAATCTAAACAAGCCGCTGCCAATTTGATGCGCCCCACATTAAGTGCGTTCATCGCGATTTTAAACCCTTCTCCACGACCCGCTAACATGTTTTCAACAGGTACAACACAATCGTTAAAGAATACTTGACGTGTAGAAGACGCCCGAATTCCTAATTTGTGTTCTTCTTCGCCTAACGTAATTCCGTTTGGGTGTTCACTATCATATTCAACAATAAAACCTGTAATGTTTTTATCATTTTCAATGCGAGCAAATACAATCATCACACTACAAAAACCTGCATTTGAAATCCACATTTTTTGACCATTGATTTTATAGGACTTTCCATCATCAGATAATTCGGCGGTTGTTTTTCCCGAATTCGCATCAGATCCTGCGCCAGGCTCGGTGAGGCAATAGGCTCCAAACCATTCA
>CALSOZ010000019.1 GCA_943788095.1 uncultured Flavobacteriaceae bacterium
AGCCAAAGAACGTGAAGCCTCTTATTTAAGAAACATAACAACAATTCGCCAAATCCTGAAAGGAAATTTTAAAAACTCAATAGCAGTTTTTAAAGCTCAAATGAAATCGCTTTCGGAAGAACTTAGAGTTTGAAGCGGCTCAATCTTTAAAAGAAAAACTACAAATACTTCGAAAACTACCAAGCTCAATCAACCATTGTCAATCCTAAGATTTCTAATGTTGATGTCTTTACGATTGTGAGCGACGAGAGCTTTGCCTATGTCAATTTTTTACAACTTTCCTACGGCGCGATCATTCGCTCCCACACTATGGAACTGAAAAAGAAACTTCAGGAAACCGATCATGCGTTGTTGGAGCTCGCTATTACAGAAATGCGCCAGCGATTCTCCTTAGAGTCCAAAGATATTATATCGTGCCGTTTCGAGTTGAATTTAGGAGCCGGACTTCAAGGTCACCGTTCCCAAGGTAGGAGACAAAAAACAGCTAATTGATAGCTTGATCGATTACGCAATGCTAAATACCACCGTCTGGATCAATTGAAAGCAGGCTGAAAATCACCGACCCTGATCGTCATGTAGGGCGGATTATGGCGCAGATGAAGTCGGATCTACGACTTTCAGAAGCCCCCACCCATATCGAGTGCTTTGACAACTCAAACATTCAAGGGACGCACCCCGTTGCGGCCTGTGTGGTTTTTAAAATGCACGGCAAACCTAGCAAAAAAGAGTATCGCCACTTTAACATTAAAACCGTAGATGGCCCTGACGATTATCGCCTCTATGACCGAGGTGGTCGTATCGACAGCTACAAGCGGTTATTAGACGAGGACCAGCAGCCTTGCCACAGTTAATTATAATTGATGGCGGCAAAGGGCAGTTGTCTGCAGCCTTGAAAGAGTTTAGAGGCCTTAGAGCTCCGTGGTAAAATTGCGATTATCGGAATTGCAAAACGTTTAGAAGAATTATTCTATCCAGACGACCCAATTCCCTCTATATTTGGACAAAAAAAGTGAAACTCTTAAAATCATTCAACAACTACGGAATGAAGCCCACCGTTTTGGGATTGAGCACCATCAGAAACAAACGAAGTAAAACAGCCTTTGAACTCGGAGCTGGAGTCTGATCTGCTGGTATTGGTGAGAAAACGATTTTAGAGTTGTTAAAAAAGTTCAAATCTGCTCAACGTAGTTTCATTCGCGGCCCTTGGATGAGTTAGAGCAGGTTGTTGGGGTTTCAAAGGCCCTTATTGTTTATAATTATTATCAAACCATAATCCACGTGCGTAAATTAGCCGTTCTAATATTGATATTTGTTTTCTTTTTTTCTTGGAGCTTATTCGCAAGAAAATGAACGTATAGAACCCTAGAGTTGGCCTAGTTCTTAGTGGAGGAGGCGCTAAAGGATTAGCGCAAATAGGCGTGTTAAAAACCTTGGATAGCTTAGGCGTACGAGTCGATTACATATCGGGGACAAGTATGGGGTCGGTCGTAGGGGCATTATATGCGTCGGGATATACAGGCAAACAACTAGATTCAATTGCTAAGGATTTTGAGTTTCAGACCATAATAAATGATGAAGTACCACGAGAGTCAAAAACCTTTTTTGAACGTAAAAATGCCGAAAAATATGCGTTTTCACTTCCAGTAAATAACTATAAAGTTCAACTGCCTTCTTCAATTTCTAGAGGGCAAAACATGTTTAATTTATTCACGAAACTAACACTAAGTGTTTCTGGAATCACGGATTTTAGTAAATTACCCATTCCTTTTTATTGCATCGCAACGGATATGCAAACGGGTCAAGAGATCGTATTAGATCATGGAAGTTTAGCGCAAGCAATAGCTGCGAGCAGTGCCTTGCCCACCCTTTTTCAACCCATCACATTAGATAACAAATTATTGATGGATGGAGGAATTGTAAATAATTACCCAATTGAAGGTCTGAAATCTAAAAATTTAGATGTGATCATTGGAGTCGATGTTCAGGGATCACTTTTAGATAAAAGTCGGTTAAATTCGGTTTCAGATATTTTAATTCAAATTAACAATTTTAGTGCGGTCAAAGAGATGAAGGCTAAAGCTAAATTTACAGATATTTATATCCATCCTAATGTTGATGAGTATTCCCTTATTTCTTTTGAAGACAAAAACGAGATTATTAAAAATGGTGAAATTGCAACTAAAGCGTTTTTAGACGAATTGAAAGCCATTGCAGCAGCTCAAAACTATCAAAAGGAAGCGATTAAATCACCTCATTTTGATAAAATTAAAATTAATAAAATCGAAATTAAAGGGAATGAAAAATACACAGCCTCCTATATTTTAGGAAAGCTAAGGTTTCGAAGTAATGAGACGATATCGTATGACGATTTTAGTAAAGGTGTGAATAACTTAGTAGCGACCAATAACTTTGATAGTTTTTTATATAAGTTTTCACCATCTGATCTAGGGTATGATCTATATGCGAAAGTTATTGAATCCAAAAACACAACGTTTATCAAACTTGGACTCCATTATGATCAATTATATAAAAGTGCCGTTCTTTTAAACCTTACCAAAAAACAACTGTTACTTAAAAACGATGTATTATCTCTCGACTTTATCCTTGGAGATAATAGCCGATATAATTTTGACTATTACATAGACAAGGGCTTTTATTGGAGCGTAGGCTTCAATTCTAACTTTAAAGGTTTTAATTATTCTACCCAACCATCGGGTCTAATTAATACTCTTAACTATCCGACTGCAGATGAAATTCAGATGTCTTTTAGCGATTTTACACATCAATTTTTTGTTGAAACGCTTGTTAGAAAGGACTTAGCACTAAAAATAGGATTAGAGTTTAAGAATCTAAAAATTACAACCAAAGACAATTCGTTTTTGACAGTTTTTGACACTACTGAGTATAAATTTGAAGACAGTAACTTTTTCAGTGGTTTTGGGTCTTTAAAAATAGATACCATTGATAATAAATTTTTCCCGACGAGTGGATTTCTTTTTGAAGGCGGATTTCAATATTATTTTGTGTCTTCAGATCCAAATGGGAATTTTAATGACTTTTCAATTGTTAAATCACAAATATCTAAAGCATTCGAAATTACCGATCAGTTATCATTCAACATAGGGACTCAAGGCGGCTTTGTGGTAGGAGATAGTAGTACAAAGGCACTTCATTTTGGATTGGGAGGATATGGTCAAAATTATTTCAATAATTTCTCCTCGTTTTATGGCTATGATTATTTAGCACTTATCGGAGATAGTTTCGTCAAAGCGGATGCTACAGTTGATTATGAAATTTTAAAGAAACATCATTTTAATGTGTCTGCTAATTTTGCTAACATTGGAGAGGATATTTTTTTAAATAGCGAATGGTTCCAACCGCCCTCTTATGGGGGCTATTCTGTTGGCTATGGTTATGAAACAATTTTTGGGCCGATAGAAGTCAAATATAACTGGTCTGAACAAACCAAAAAAACTGGTTTTTTTGTAAACGTAGGTTACTGGTTTTGATGGAGTTGATGACAATATCTAATGCGGTATTTTTTTTGGAATAATAGTTGCATTTTTGTCCTCAAATACTATGCTATATCATTGAAATAGTAGAATTTTGTAAAATAATATTATACAAGAATGTTGAAAATTTTATCACCCATGAAAACTATTTTATTTTTAGGATTGATCTTGGCAAATATGAGCTTTTTAAACGCTCAACAAGAGTCGTCGTTTCAGCATGGCGAATGGTTAAAGTTTAAGCTTAGTTACAGTGGTTGGATGAAAGCAGGAAACGCAACTCTTGAGGTTTCAGAAACCACCTACGACAATAAGCCCGTCTATCGAGTGGTTGCGAAAGGCTGGACAACAGGTCCGATTAAGTGGGTTTTTAAGGTTCAAGACCACTATGAAAGCTATTTTGATAAGCAAACAGGAGCGCCTTATAAGTTTATTCGAGACATTAATGAGGGTGGATATGTCAAAAACAGAAGTATTGAATTTGATCATATCAACCAAAAAGCACATATAACGGACTACATAGACAACACGAAAACTTCTGTAGATATCGGGACTAATGTTCAAGATTTGGTATCAGCTTATTATTATCTGAGAAATAAGTATCAAACGGAAACAATACAAGTAAACGATATTGTAGCTCTAGATATGTTTTTTGATAACGAAACCTTTAAGTTCAAATTAAAATATTTAGGAAGACAAACCATACAAACCGCTTTTGGAAATATTAAATGCTTAAAATTCAGACCTTATGTAATGGCTGGACGTGTGTTTAGTGAAGAAGAAAGTCTCACCCTTTGGGTGAGTGCCGACGAAAACAAAATACCATTGAGAATAAAAGCCGACTTAAGTGTTGGGTCTTTACGCTCAGATTTAATCGCTCAAAAAGGGCTAAAATATCCTTTTGAAATTCAATTTTAATGAACAAAAATTCAAAATCCGACCAATTATCAACTAAACTGAAGGACAAATACCAGGCCATTCGCCAAGATCCAGACGTTCATTTAGAAGGCTTATTATACAGCAAACCGATTACCTATTGGGATTATATACATACCGATGCGCTTCTGAGCTTACAAATTCAACGAACAGAATTTCCAGATGAGATGGTGTTTATCGGCTACCATCAAATCAATGAACTTATTTTTAAGATGATCCTTTGGGAGATACGACAAGTCGCTGAAGCACCTTCCTTAAGTTTGTCATTTTTTAAAGACAAACTCCTGCGAATCAGTCGCTATTTTGACATGCTAACGACCTCTTTTGATATTATGAGAGAAGGGATGGACGTGTCTCAATACAATAAATTTAGACAGACACTCTCACCAGCAAGTGGTTTTCAAAGTGCTCAATACCGACTCATTGAGTTTGCGTCTACAGAGCGAACGAATCTTATAGATGTCAGATTTCGAAATAAAATAGATGCAAATACGCCTTTTGAAGAAGCGTTCGAACATTTATACTGGCAAGCCGCAGGAAAAGATTTTAAAACGGGTCAAAAATCAATTCTACTAATCAACTTTGAAAATCGGTACAAAAACGAGTTTAAAACGTTTATGGAAGCCTATGACACTAAAAATTTATGGTCAAGATTCAAAGAGTTTTCTAAGGAAGATCAAAAAGATGAAGCATTAATTGCAGCGATGCGTCATTATGATTATACGACCAATATCACCTGGGTAATGGCACATTACAATGCTGCCAAACATTATATTTTAGGTGAAAATGGGGATGGTGTTGCAACAGGTGGAAGCGACTGGCAAAAATATATGCATCCAAAATACCAAAAAAGAATATTTTTTCCTGAACTTTGGAGCAATGATGAAAAAGATAATTGGGGACATGCAGTGGAAGGACTATAAAAACTATTTCAAAATAAGATATTTCCTGTATGGATTTATGATCATCGGCGTTTATAGCATCCTAAAAGGGTGTTCAAGCGAGGATTCTGATGAGGTTGAACAAGAAGTTGTTTTCCAAAAAGACCATTATAAATTTGGATACAATCTTAATAACTATCGGGTCGTTAATGATACCATTAGGAGTGGCGATAGCTTTGGTGTGATCTTAGAACAACACCATTTGTTTTATCCACAAATTCATCACATCGCCGAAAAAACAAAAGAAGTTTTTGACGTTCGTCAATTAAGAATTGGAAAGCCTTACACTGTTTTATATGACAAGGGTGAAGCCCAAAACCCTTTAATTTTTATCTATCAACCCAATAAAATCGAATACGTAGTCGTTGAGTTTTGTGATTCAATTATTGCTTACACAGAAAGAAAGCCCATTAAAGTTGTCGAAAAAGAGACGTTTGGGGTGATTCAAAATACTCTCTCTGAAACCATGGAGGATCAAGGCTTGCCTACCCAACTAATTTATGATATGTCTGATGACATCTACGCTTGGACCATCGACTTTTCTAGACTTCAAAAAGGCGATAATTTTAAAGTGATTTATGAAGAACGTTATGTAGATGATTCTATATACGCAGGGATTGAAAGCATTAAAGCTGCTTTTTTTGAACATAAAGGCGAATCGTTTTATGCGTTTAATTATATGAATGAAGGCTCAAATAATAGAACCGATTATTATGATGAAAACGCAAAAAGCCTTCGAAAAGCCTTTTTAAAAGCACCGCTGCAATTTAGCCGCATTTCTTCAAGGTACAATTTAAAACGAAAAATAGCTTACTATGGAAACAGAGTTCGGCCCCACAAAGGAACGGATTTTGCGGCACCAATTGGCACCCCCATTTTAGCAACGGCAAATGGAACAGTAACCGAATCTACTCGAAAAGGCGGGAATGGGAAATATGTCAAAATCAGACATAATGCAACTTATAGCACCCAATATTTACACATGAGCAGACGTCTGGTCAGTGTCGGCGATTACGTCAAACAAGGTGATGTCATAGGTAAGGTTGGAATGACCGGAAATACTGGAGGGCCACACGTATGTTATCGTTTTTGGAAAAACGGCAAACAAGTAGACCCATTCCGTCAAAAATTACCGGAGGCAAAAGCATTGCCTTTGCGATTAAAGCCCGATTATCAGGCGTTTATCGCGCCACTAAAACAACAATTAGATTCTATTAACTAACTATATTAAAACGAGCCAATGGCATTAAATTCGATAAACCCAACTCAAACGAAAGCTTGGAGTAAATTAAAAGAGCACTTTGAAGCAATCAAAGACGATCATATGAAAACATGGTTTAAAGAAAACCCTGGGCGAGCGGATGAATTCACAATACAATGGGACGACTTTTACGTCGATTTTTCAAAAAACAGAATCAACTCTGAAACCATGCAGCTTTTTAAAGCGTTAGCAGAAGAAGTTAAACTTAAGGAAGCCGTTTCAAAATATTTTGAAGGGGATACCATTAATCAAACCGAAGCTAGGGCAGTGATGCATACGGCGCTTCGGGCACCAGAAAACATGGAAGTTCTTGTGGATGGCGTCAATGTGATCCCTGAAATTTTTAAGGTCAAGGCCTTAATGAAAAACTTTTCGGATGCCATTATTAACGGTACCAAAAAAGGATTTTCTAACAAAACATTCACCGATGTTGTGAATATTGGAATTGGCGGGTCAGATTTAGGGCCAGCCATGGTGGTCGATTCGTTGGCTTTTTATGGCAATCATCTAAAACCACATTTTGTGAGCAATGTCGATGGTGATCATGTCAACGAAGTTTTAAAAACGCTTAACCCAGAAACAACACTGTTTGTGATTGTTTCTAAAACATTCACAACGCAAGAAACATTATCAAACGCCACAACAATTAGAGACTGGTTTTTAGAACACGCCACTCAAGAAGATGTGGCAAAACATTTTGTAGCAGTATCAACAAACACGGCTAAAGTAGAAGCCTTTGGAATAGAACCCTCCAATATTTTTCCGATGTGGGATTGGGTAGGCGGACGTTTTTCACTTTGGAGCGCCGTTGGTTTAAGCATTAGTTTGGCAGTTGGGCATGACAATTTCGAATCCCTTTTAGAAGGAGCTCATAAAATGGACACCCATTTTAGGGAGGAAGAATTTGAAACAAACATTCCAACAGTACTCGCATTTTTGAGCATTTGGTATAATAATTTTTTCGAAGCAGAAAGCGAAGCAGTTATTCCTTATACTCAGTACTTGAATCAATTTGCGACCTACCTTACAACAAGCCATTATGGAAAGTAATGGTAAAAGTATCGATCGATCTGGAAATCAAGTTGGGTACGACACAGGGAATTTAATTTGGGGCGAACCCGGCACCAATTCTCAACATGCCTTTTTTCAGTTGATTCACCAAGGAACCAAATTGATTCCTGCAGATTTTATAGGCTTTACAAAATCGCTTGCATGGCAATAAAGACCATCAAGATAAGTTGATTTCAAACTTATTTTGCACAAACAGAAGCCTTGTTAAATGGGAAAACGAAAGCTGAGGTGATCGCAGAAGGGACTGCCGCAGAAATCATTCCTTTTAAAGTGTTTGAAGGCAACAAACCCACAAACACCATTACTTATTAACCAACTCACTCCTGAAAGTTTAGGGAAAGCTGATTGCGATGTATGAACACAAAATTTTTGTTCAAGGAGTGGTTTGGAATATCTTTAGTTATGATCAATTTGGAGTCGAATTGGGTAAACAGTTAGCGACTAAAATTTTACATGAAATTAACACGAACTCTTTGACCAAACATGACGCCTCTACTTCAAACCTGTTGAAATACTTTATGAAAAAAAATTAATCCGTGCAAATAATATTATGTTAACAATTATGTTAAAAATTTTTAATAAAAACATAGTTGATTGCAGCTTCATAATACGTAGTTTTGTTGAACTAATTAACTTAAAACATAATTCAAATTATGAAAAAGATTACACGATTATTATCTTTAGCCTTGATGGTATGTACGGTATCAGTTGCTGCACAAGGTACTATAACAGGGACTGTTATCGACGCTGGGCAACAAGTGCCTTTACCAGGCGCTACGATTGTTGAAAAGGGAACCTCCAATGGCGTCTCTGCTGATTTTGACGGGAATTTTACATTCAACACTAAAAATGCAACTGGAGAATTGGTTATTTCTTACGTTGGGTATGTTTCAATGACTGTTTCTTTTTCAGGAAACTTGGATCTCGGTTCAATTGCACTTATTGCGAGTCAAGTCGGATTAGAAGAAGTTCAAATAATTGCTTCTGTAGCAGTGGACAGAAAAACGCCAGTAGCGGTTTCTACATTAAAATCTGCTGAAATTGAGCTCAAATTGGGAACTCAAGAATTTCCAGAAATTTTAAAATCTACGCCAGGAGTCTATGCAACCAAAGCAGGTGGTGGATATGGTGACGGTCGAATTAACCTTAGAGGGTTTAGTTCTGAAAACGTTGCGGTAATGATTAACGGAATTCCAGTAAACGACATGGAAAATGGTCGTGTCTATTGGTCTAACTGGGCAGGTCTTGGAGATGTAACTTCTTCAATGCAAGTGCAAAGAGGTCTTGGAGCTTCTAAAGTAGCGGTCCCATCTATTGGGGGAACAATCAACGTGATTACAAAAACAACAGATGTTGAAATGGGTGGAAAAGTATTTACATCTATCGCGAATGATGGCTATGAGAAACTTGGGTTGTTATATTCAACTGGAGTTATGGATAGTGGTCTTGCAGCGACGGTTTCTGCAGCAAGAACAACTGGAAATGGATATGTCGATGGAACAGAGTTTAGCGGGGTTTCTTACTTCTTAAATCTTTCTAAAGAAATTAATGACGCTCACAAACTTTCATTTTCTGTATTTGGCGCTAAACAACGCCATGGTCAACGACAAAACAGACAATTAATTCAAACATTCAGAAACTCGGAAAGAGGAAGAAAATTCAATTCTGATTGGGGTTACAAGAACGGACAAGTTACACACCAAGAAGATAATTTCTACAACAAACCTCAAATGTCTTTAAATCACTATTGGACGATTAGCGACAAAACAAGTTTATCAACAGTGGCATATGCTTCCTACGGAACTGGTGGTGGTGGTGGAACTGCTGGAACCAACAAATTCACATTTGAAGACAATGGTCAAAGTGAGTACCGTGATGGATTATACGGCCCAATAAATTTTGATAAAATTGTGGACGAAAACATAGCCAGTGGTGCAAATGGTTCAGAGACAATCTTAAGAGCGTCTCATAATGATCACAACTGGTTTGGAATCTTATCAACGTTAAAAACTGATTTAACAGATGATTTAGTTTTATTAACTGGATTGGATTGGAGAGATTATACAGGAAAGCACTACCAAACAGTCACGGACTTATTAGGAGGACAGTACTTTTTTGATAATAGCGACGTAAACAACCCAAATGCAGCATTGCAAGTTGGTGATAAAAGAAGTTACAATAACGATGGAAATGTAGGCTGGTTAGGTGCTTTTAGTCAAATAGAATATGACGTAAATGAAGACTTTAACACATTTATTTCTTTAGCAGTTTCTAACACTTCATACCAAAGAGTTGATTACTTTAAATTTTTAGATTCGGATCCATTACAAACGACAGATACTTACAACTTTTTAGGGTACAGTGTTAAAGGGGGTGCAAATTATAGAATTGGTCAAAATCACAATGTTTTTGCAAACGTAGGGCACTTTGAAAAAGCACCAGAATTTGGCGCCGTATTTTTAAATAATGGAAATCAAAATCTTAACAAAGATGCTGAAAACCAAAAAATTACAAGTTTCGAATTAGGATACGGATTTCGTTCTGCTAAATTATCTGCCAATGTAAATTTATATTCTACAGCTTGGAAAGACAGAACAGAAACACAAAGTTTCCGTCAACCTGACGACACCATTGCCTTTGCAAATATTTTAGGAGTGAATGCAATCCACAACGGAATCGAATTGGATTTCGTTTATAGAGCGACTGAAAAACTTAGAATTACAGGGATGGCTTCTTTTGGAGACTGGAGATGGGATAGTAACGTAGCAGACGTCGATATCATTGATGAAGATCAAAATGTGGTAGACACCGTAAATTTATTTATAAAAGATTTACATGTAGCGGATGCCGCTCAAACAACAATGGCTTTAGGGATTAATTATAAATTAACACCCAAAACACGATTCGTGATCGATTATAATTACTACGCGAATCTTTACGCACAATTTGACCCAAGTGACAGAGGGACTCAAGGAGCACCTGATGCATGGAAAATGCCAGACTATAGCTTGTTTGATACGGTCATCAGTCACACCTTTGATTTCGGACCTTTTGAGACAACTTTAACGGCTCGAATGAACAACGTTTTTGATGTAGAATATATTTCGGATGCTAATGACGGATCTGGTTCAACAGCGAACACTGCTTTGGTATACTACGGATACGGAAGAACATTTAGTATCGGAGCAAAACTTAACTTCTAAAAAATAAGAGAATGAAAAAAATAATTTATTGTTTAGCAATTTTAGGAACAACCTTTATGGGTTGTGAACCTAATGAAGACATCTATAAAAATCTTGATTCAGTTGACAAACCAGGATTTGATTATATTCAGGCGGTAGAAAACTATGTCTTTACTTCAGAAGATTACGAGCTTTTTGAAACTGAATTAAATGAAGAGGAATTTTTTGAAACCCAAGCACAAGCAGATCAATTAATCCCTGGCTTTTTAGCCGATAAATATCCTGTATGGGGAGAAGGATCCTTAGTAAATGTGACTTACAACTTATTTGATGAAACAACTTTGGAAGTGCTTTCTACGACAGAGACCTTATCAAATATAAATCAAGTTGACAGTTATTTAGCGAGCAATTATGAAACTGCAGAAAATGGAACTTTTGTAGAGTTAACCTATAATGCAGATGTACTGTCCTATACCTTATCGGAAGGTGATTTTGAGAAAATTGGGAATGCCTTGAGTGCTTCTTATCCTGAAGCGGCTTCAAGTGCAGCAAATTATGGAAACTTCGATAGAAGATCAGATAGAGATGCGTATTGGTCCGATGGAATGATTTTAGAAGGGTTTAACGAGTTGTTAGCAGGTGAATACAGTACTGGCCAAGTAGTGGCTGTGACGTTTGCTATTTATGACGGCGGAACTAATTATTCTGAATCCTTTACGGTTCAATACACAGGACGAGGATTCTCAAAATTAGATGTTGAGGTGTCGGGAGTAAATGCTACAGAATACACTTTAGGGTCTTCTGATTATAATTCAATAGGAGATGCATTAGCAGCGACTTACCCTGGCCCGGCGGATAATGCCTCAAGTTATGGAAGTTTTGATGTAAGAGATTCCTCTGATAACTACTGGAGTGAAGCCATGATTTTAGAAGGGTTAAATATTATTTTACCAACGGCAACAGAAGGCGATGTGTATGCTGTAACCTATAAAGTTTATAATGGTTCTGTTGGTACTCAAACGATGACGTTATTATATACCGATGGTGCTTACATTGCAAATGCAACAATTGTAGAAATATCAGTGATTGTGGCTAAGAATGCTGGAGATTGGGCTCTTCCTTATGTGTTTACAAGAAAAGACTACGATTCATTTGGGTTTAATTATCCAAACTTTGGAAGCAGTACGGTTTATATTATTGATATCTTCTTAGAAAGTTTATATCCATATGCTGAACAAGGCGATGTTGCCATGGTACAATATGCTTATTACGACGGATCCGCTTCAACAAAATATGGACATAGTATTTTTGATGGCGACAAATGGACTTTAACACCAGATGTAATCGAAACTTCATTCCAGTATGGTTTTGAAAATGGTGCCTGGATTCCAGATAATACTATTAAATATATGTTATTAGCTGCAGATGTTGAGCTAATATCAAATGCATTCATTGATATCTATCCTGGACCTGCAGACAATGTCGGTTACTTTGGAAGTTTTGACAGAAGAAGTGGAAGTTCAAACTTCTGGTCTGACGAGATGTTATTAGAAGCAGCTAACGTATTATTAGATGCAAGAGACCCAAGTGCTGCAGAAGGGCAGAAATATGCTTTAAGTTTTGTAGTATATACTGGAGCAACTGGTATTGAAAACAAAACGGTGATTAAAACGGGTGGCGTTTGGTTATATAAAGAATAATCAACAACATCATTCTAAATTTTAAAACCTCTTAGTTTATTACTAAGAGGTTTTTTTTTATCTTCACCTAAATTTTTGTTATGAAGCCCCTATATTTCTTTTTAGTTCTCATATTCTTTGGATGTGGAGGAAGTGATGATGCTGATCCTGTAAAACTTCCTGTTGCTACTGATGATACGGTGAGTGTTTTAGAAAACACCCCAATAACGATAAATGTGTTAAGCAATGATGTACTTACCAATAATGCCGAGTTGACTAATTTTGACACTGCTTCAGCCAAAGGTGGATCCATTGCCGAAGTCTATAACAAACTCATTTATACACCCGCAAACCACTTTACTGGCATCGATACTTTTACCTATACAATTTGTGATGGGTTAAGTACACCAAATTGCGCAACAGCTACAGTGACAGTCACCGTCAATGATATTGGAACCCCAGTTGCCGTTAATGACACGTTAGAAGTGGTAGAAAACACCACCACCGAATTGACAACCATATTAGACAACGACACAATCGTTGATGATGCGATACTCACATCAATAGACAGCTCTTCTAGTGTTGGGACCATAACCATAAATGATGAGAATGTAGTAACGTATACATCTTTAAACGGTTTTTCAGGAGAAGACACTTTTACATACAACTTATGCGACTCGGATTCCACGCCAACATGTGTAACAGCAACTGTCACGATTACAGTACTCGATGAAGGCAACCCAGTGGCAGTCGATGATGCCTATATAGTTTCAATAAATGAAGTTAAAATAATTTCGGACGTTTTAAATAATGATCAAGTAATTGATGACACTGTTTTAACAACATTAGATGCTACAGGGACACAAGGGACCGTTATTTTAAATACAGAAGGCACTATAAGTTATACTCCAACAACTGATTTTACGGGCACCGATTCTTTTACGTATACCGTTTGCGATGACGACACTCCCAATAATACATGTGCTTCTGCGACGGTCACCTTAACGGTGATAGTACCATTAAACTTTAATATCCCCTCCGATTTAGTGGATTATTATACAGGGGTTGTGTTTTCTGAGGATTCTGATTTAATGTTCGAAGAATTAGAGGCACACACAATTAACAACCATACGACAATACTTTCTTATGGACAACGCCACCAACATTTATACAATGCTGATGCCGATTTGAATAATTCTGACAATGTCATCCTAATATATACTGGCGAGAGTCGCTATTGGGAACAATATACTTCTGGATCAAATCCGTATTCTCCACAAACCTATAATACGGAACATGTCTATCCACAATCGTTATTAGATGCTGCGAATGCTGTGACCGATTTACACCATCTCAGAGCCTGTAATAGTGCCACGAATTCGGAACGCAGTAATTATCCATTTGAAGACGGAAGTGGAAGCTATAAGTTATCTGCTAACAAATGGTATCCTGGAGACGAATGGCGTGGAGATGTCGCCCGTATGATGATGTATTTAAATATAAGATACGGCGAAACCTTTGAATCTGTAGGTGGCTTGGATTTATTTGTTTCTTGGAATGTTGCAGATCCGGTTTCAGATTTTGAAATTCAACGAAATAATGTCATATACGCCGCACAAGGAAATAGAAACCCTTTTATCGACAACCCGTACTTAGCTACCTTAATTTGGGGTGGTGTGGCTGCTGAAAACAAATGGAATTAACATAAAATTTATATTTAACTAAACTAAAAATTATACATCATGATCAAAACAATTCATTCCTATTGGGCTTACCTAGTACTTGTTGTACTCCTATTGGCTGTATTTAAATCGCTAGTGGGCTACTTTGGTAAAAAAGACTACGACGCCAAAGCATTTCGAGTTTCACTCTTTACGTTGATTGTTTCTCACATTCAATTGCTTATTGGATTGCTGTTGTATTTCACCTCAGAGCGTTTTGGTTTGTGGAGCGATTTAGGCGTAGGAGAGGTTATGAAAAATGCAAACATACGCTTGTACCTTGTAGAACATCCAACCATTAATATCTTAGCCGTTGCCTTGATTACGATTGGTTATTCTAAGCATAAGAAAAAATTAATTTCGGGACCTAAATACAAAACCATCGCGATTTTTTATACCATCGCCCTCATTTTGATTTTATCTAGAATTCCATGGGATGTATGGCCAAACTAACCCATAAAAAAGCCGCCAACTGGCGGTTTTTTTTATAAATAAAAGTATTTTAAAATCAATGATTAGTTTACTTGTCGAATCACATGCACATAGACCGGAAAGTGATCGCTATACCCATTGATGAATTTTCCGTATGAAAAACTTCTAAAAGGATAGCCTTTGAACCGCCCGTCTTTATTTAAGAGGTAGGGTTTATTGTAAACGCCCGCTTTATAAAATCGAAACGAAGAAAAGTCTTTTTTTAACAAAGGTTTCGTCACTAAAATTTGATCAAACAAAAACCAAACATCTCGGTAAGCATTGGTTCCTCCGCCATTTTTATAAATGTTTTCCATCGGATTATAAATGCCTTTTAAGCCAACCGCCTTTTTGTTTCTTTTAGTTTTGAGAACTTTCTTCAAACTTTTATTGGTTGGATTGTCATTTAAGTCTCCCATTGTAAAAATCTTTGCATACGGATCAATCGACTGAAGGGAGTCCGTAAGGCGTTTGCTTAGTCTAGCTGCGGCCTCTCGCTTAGGGCTGCTTTTTTCTTCACCACCACGTCTAGAAGGCCAGTGATTCACCATCAAGTGAATGAGGTCGCCCTCGAGATATCCACTAACTAACAGTTGATCTCTGGTATGATCGGGTTTATTTTCTTCAATGTCGAATAATTTTAATGTGTGCGAACTTGAAGCTATGGGGTCAAAAAGTGCTTTTTGATACATCAGCGCCACATCTATACCACGTTCATCAGGTGAATCAAAATGAATGATGCCATAATCTTTGTCAACTAATAAAGAATCATTCGCGAGATCTTCAACCACAGATCGGTTCTCTACTTCAGCTAAACCAATGATTGCAGGGGTGTTTTTGGACACATCGGCACCAATTTCAGAAATTACACGTGCCATATTTTTCACCTTTTTGAGATAGACTTCTTCGCGCCCAAATTTTAGCTCCATGATTGGACTGGCTTCGTCATTTTTGTTGGGATTGTTAATGGTATCAAATAGGTTTTCAACATTATAAAATGCAATTGTATGCACTTTAAATTTTTTGGTATCCTGAGCTTCTATCGTGCCAAAACTGACAATGAATGCCAAGACACAGAAAGCGATTTGTATGCGAGTTAATACCATGGGTTTTTTCATATCTAATTTATATTAATCGGATTTTTTTTTAAAAGTAGATATTTTTTGTAAATTAAAGCCGTCAATTATTGTTAATTAAACCCAAATCAACAATGAAACAGCTACATTTTATATGCTTAATAGGTTTTTTAGTGCCATTTATAACGCTAGCTCAACAGACGATTGTCAAAGGAAGTGTTAAAAATTCAATCTCTAACCAACCGTTACAGGGAGTTCATGTTGTATTTGAAGAAACGTTACTAAGCACGGACACAGATACTGAAGGTGAGTTTCAGTTTTTGTCCAACATTCCCATTGGAGAGCACGTCTTAAGATTAACAAAAGAAGGCTATCTCTTAGCACGCTACCCTATTGTGGTTTATGAAGGTCAAACACTTGATATTCAAGATATGGTACTGTCTGTAGAGCATTCAAATGAGTCGTTGTTCACCATCACTCTAACAGATGATGAATTAAATGACGATACTAGTGGTGTTGATAATGTTTCTGGGTTATTAGGATTGTCTCAAGATATTTTTCTGCGTACAGCCGCTTTTGAATTTAGCGCATCGTTTTTTAACGTTCGAGGTCTAAATTCCGAAAACGGGAACCTGCTCTTGAATGGTATCGACATGAACAAACTTTTCAATGGGAGACCACAATGGAGTAATTGGGGCGGGTTGAATGATGTCCTTCGGAATCAAGAATTAACCTCTGGCCTTGCCGCATCTTCCTATAATTTTGGAGGTGTTTTAGGATCTACAAATATTAGTTTACGAGCGTCAGAGTACCCAAGTGGTGGTCGGATCACCTATTCCTCATCAAACCGAAGTTATACCAATAGACTCATGGCAAGCTATGCGTCAGGAATTGTAAAAGGCGGATGGTCTTATGTGTTTTCACTGGGAAGACGTTGGGGAAATGAAGGCTATCAAGACGGAACTTTTTATGATGCGAATTCCTTTTTTGGGGCGGTTGAAAAGAGAATTAACAAGAATCACAGTCTAAATTTTACGGCGTTTTACACCCCCAATAGACGCGGAAAGTCATCACCAAATTCACAAGAAGTGTACGATTTGAAAAACATTAAGTATAACGAATATTGGGGGTATCAAGCGGGGAGAAAACGAAATTCGCGAGTCAGACGGATCTCAGAACCCGTGCTGATGATAAATCATTATTGGAAAATTTCTGATCGTACAAAACTCAATACAAATATTGCATACCAATTTGGTGAACTAGGAAACAGCCGTTTGGATTATGCTGGAGGCGCCAATCCAAGTCCAGCATATTATCAAGATCTACCAAGTTATTTTTTAGCAAATACTGGAGGTCCAGACCAAGCTGCTGCGTATGAGGCTTATCAAAATTTCACCTCGGATGGGCAATTAGATTGGAACCAAATGTACGATGCCAACATCACAAACAACATCCACGGGCACCCAGCGGCCTATGTACTGTATGAAGATCGAAATGATGACACTCAACTCACCCTTAACACGATCTTTAATTCTGAATTATCAGATCATCTGGTTTTAAATGCGGCGGTCAATTACAAGCGATTACAATCTCATAATTTTGCCGAAATTTTGGACATGTTAGGAAGTACGACTGGCTATTTAAACATTGATTCTTTTGCTCAGATTCAATTGAACTTAAAGAACCCCAATGAAATCGTAGGTCAAGGCGATATCTTTAAATATAACTATATTTTAGAAGCAAAAATTCTTGGCGGGTTTGCACAAGCGCAGTTTAATTATAATAAGGTTGATTTTTTTATCGCCGCTAGCATCACCAAAACAGACTACCAAAGAGAAGGCTTCTATCAACATGAAATATATGCGGACAATTCTTATGGAAAAGGGCCTGAAGTCAACTTTACAGGCATCGGTGCAAAAGGAGGCTTGACATATAAATTTTCTGGAAAGCATCTATTTACAGCAAATGCAGGCTATTTATCCAAAGCGCCAACACTTCGAAATACGTTTTCTAACTCGAGAGAAAATCACGCCATCATTGGAGCGGTTTCTAAAATCGATATTACTGAGGAAAAAATCACTTCTTTGGATGTAAATTATAGATACAGATCTTCAACTGTAAAAGCGCGTTTGACGGGCTATTATTCACTTGTAAGTGACGCCAATGAAATCTCCTTTTTTTATGCCGATGGACTGAGTGGCGTTTTTGGAGAAAGAGCTTTTGTACAAGAACTTTTGCAAGGGGTTGAAAAAAAGCAGTTAGGTCTTGAGTTTGGAATTGAAGCTCAAGTGATGCCAACCATTGCCTTAAAAGGCGCTCTTTCAATGGGTCAATTTACGTACAATAACAATCCTAATTTAGTGCTCACTTCTAATGGTTTCCCTAACGGAATAGACTATGAGGAGGCCAATTTGAAAAACTATAAAATTGCTGGTGGCCCTCAACGCGCAGCTTCTGTTGGATTTGAATATCGAGATCCAAAATATTGGTGGTTTGGCGCGACGGCTAATTTTTTCTCAAATGCATATTTAGACGTATCCTCTCTCACACGTACTAAAAACTTTTATTTGGAAACCGATGGGTTTCCTTTTCCAGATTATGACCCAACACTAGCAAGAGCCTTGCTAACGCAATAAAAATTTGATAGTTATATGGTGATTAATGCTGTTGGTGGAAAGTCATGGAGAATTGGCAAAAAGTATCTAGGACTGTTTGTGAGCTTAAATAACTTACTTGATATAGAATACAAAACGGGTGGTTTTGAGCAAGGGTGGAATGCAAATTATCCATCCCTCAAAACCGATGTGAACCACCCAACACGACGCTTTGGACCGAAATATTGGTATGGGCGCGGAGCCACGTATTTTATCAACCTAAACCTTAGATTTTAAACAATAAACTAAATTGTAACACTATGAAAATCATACCTCTTAAAAACTATCTTACAGCCATTTTAGTTAGTCTTACGTTAGGGTCTTGTGTAGAAGATTCTGATTTTTCGGTTCCCGAAAGTTTAGGCACTGAAGAGAATGAAGTCCTTAATGAAATTTTAGAAAAAATAGATACTGGCACAATTCAACTCGTCTCAATCTCTGAAGTAAAATCCATGTACAAGAGTTATTGGAAACGTCCTTTTCAAGTGGATACAGATATCATCGTCAAAGCCTATGTAACGTCTTCGGATCAATCTGGAAATTTTTATAAGGAACTTTATTTACAAGACAATCCAGAGGCTCCAAACTCAGGAATTAAATTAATTTTAAACCTTACAGATACGTACAACCGGTTTAATAAAGGTCGAGAAGTGTACATTCGATTGAACCCTCCAACACCAACTAATTATCCAAATGGATTATATATTGGCGAAGAACGGGTTGGAAATAAGGTGATTACCATAGGAGGCGGAACGGAAACGAATCAATACGGAACCACAGTTAGATCCCTGTCTGAAAATCAAATAAATGCGTCTGTATTTAGATCCAAAGAAACTTACGACATCACACCCTTAGTGGTTCAGATACCACAGCTATCCAACGACCACATTGGAATGTTTGTACAAATTGAAAATACCGAATTTGAAGCTAATTTAGCGGGGGAACGTTATTTTAATCCTTCTGAAAATTACGACACGAGTCGGACCATTCAAAGCTGTTCCGAAGCAACCTATTCAACCTTTGATTTTGAAACGAGTTCTTTTTCTAGTTTTAAAAATGAATTGTTACCCACTGGAAATGGCACTGTCGCCGGAATTATTTCAAAAACCTATGATGGAAGTCGTTAGGTACTCGCATTAAACAACACCGACGATGTAAATATGAATAATGAGCGCTGTTCGTTATAAAACAAGAACTCATCTATTGAAGCATTGAACCCCTAAATACTAGTTCAGAACTAATGCTAGAACCTTATTTTTTTCTATATTTCCAGAATGAACTTTTTTAATCAACTTTATCTCACCGTTTTTAATCATTTTAAAGCGCGTTACAAACAAAAGGCAAATACAATTGCGCTTTTCTACGTTTCAATACTTCAAATAGCCCTGCTGTTGTTAGGTGGAATTTTCTTCACAAAATTTTTGGAACAAATGAAAGTCGTAGTGATGTCGAGCACGAACTCGGTGGTTCTTTTTTGTATGATAGCACTCTTTATTCATTTCAAAAACTGGATGAATTATAGTGGTAGAAAGCGTCGTGTTCTAAATGCAAAACTCACCAATAAAAAAGATTTAGGGTATTCGATGTTTATACTTTTTGTGATGCCTATAGGGATTATAAGCCTCTCAATTCTATTGCTAAAAACCGTTTAAATACGTCTATTTTTTTAAAATTATTTCCGTCATCTATGAATGGCAATCCGTTTAAAACTTTACCTTTGACCAATACATTTATATGATAGAGAAAAAAGATATTGATTTAGAAAAAGCGGTTTTAATCGGAGTGATTACCAAATCACAAGATGAAACTAAATCTAAAGAATACTTAGAGGAGCTCGAATTTCTCACCTATACTGCAGGTGGAGACGTCCTCAAACGCTTTACTCAAAAAATGGAAAAACCCAACCCAAAAACTTTTATTGGAACTGGGTAAAATGGAAGAACTGCGTTTGTATATAGAGGAGCACAACGTTGGAACTGCTATTTTTGATGACGAACTGTCGTCTGCTCAAGAACGAAACATCAGTAAAATATTAAACTGTAAAGTATTGGATCGCACCAACCTTATCCTTGATATTTTTGCCCAAAGAGCACAAACAAGCTATGCGCGTACCCAAGTTGAATTGGCTCAATGTGAATATTTATTACCAAGATTAAAAGGAATGTGGACGCACCTCGAACGTCAAAAAGGGGGTATTGGAATGCGTGGACCTGGGGAAACCGAAATTGAAACGGATCGTCGTATTGTAAGAGAAAAAATAGCCTTATTAAAAGCTAAGATTAAAAAAATTGACAAACAAATGTCCGTTCAACGAAGCAATCGTGGTGCCATGGTTCGTGTGGCTCTAGTTGGCTATACCAATGTTGGGAAATCGACTTTGATGAATGTGATTAGCAAATCGGATGTATTTGCAGAAAATAAATTATTTGCAACGCTAGACACAACGGTCCGAAAAGTGGTGGTTAAAAACCTACCTTTTTTGATGAGTGATACGGTTGGGTTTATCAGAAAACTACCAACTCAACTGGTAGACTCCTTTAAAAGCACCTTAGATGAGGTTCGAGAATCGGATCTCTTGTTGCATGTGGTAGATATTTCTCATCCAGGCTTTGAGGAGCATATAGCATCCGTCAACCTGATTCTAGGAGAAATCAATGCCTTAGACAAACCAACGCTGATGGTGTTTAATAAGATTGATGCCTATGAAGCCGAGCCTTTTGACGAGACCGATTTGATTGCCGTTCGTACAGAAGCACACTATTCTTTGGAGGAATGGAAATCAACCTGGATGTCCAAAATTGGCAAAAACTCCTTATTCATCTCCGCTCTTAATAAAGAGAATTTAGAAGATTTTAAAAAACGAGTTTACAATACAGTTCGTGAAATTCACGTCAAACGTTTTCCTTATAATCAGTTTTTGTATCCAGATTATGAGGAGAGTTTTGAATAAAAAAAATCCCGAAATTCCGGGATTTTTTTAGGAGTATTTTCTCTTAGAAATTATAATTGACACCAAGCCCGATGACTTGTCGCGTTTGTAATCCTCTATAAGCATTGTCGTCATAAATGGTTTGATATGCTAACGTTGTTGAAATATATTTATTAATATTCATCACCAAGTTCATTGTATAATCAATATCTACGTTCTGTGGATCTTCAAGGTAGTTTGAATAAAGATTCAAAATGTTTTCCATCGAGATGTTTTTCATCAAATCAAATTTATAATACGCTCCAACAGATGCTCCAAACTCATAACGAGTGCTTTTGCCTTCATCTACTCCAAAATAAGCGGCCTCTGGCAAGGTAAGATCTTTATCGACAAAAATTAATTTAGAAGTTGCTGGCGCAATATTGATTCTTAGATTTTCACTTTTTTTCCATAACATTCCTGGTCCAAGTTGTAAATAACCTGGAGATAAAAACTTAGTGGGCCCTTCGGTGTCACTATCTAAATCATCTGTAAACTGGGTTTTAAAGTTGAGGAACGCAGAATAAAACCAATAGCCTTTTGCTTTTTTTCCTAAAACAGAATTCCATTCCAATCGATCATCGGATTTCTGTATGTCTTGATCTTTAATTTTAGTAACGCCAAAAGCCGCTATGATTTTATTATCCCAAGACCAATCTTCTTTGAGATAATTGTAGTCGTAGTTGATCCCAACGGCTCCAGAAATATTACTCACGCCTCCTGCAATCCAGTTTTCAAAGGTGGACTGATTTAGTAAAAAAGTAAAGGTCCCACCTTTCGTCCAAACAGATTTTGGAGCTTCGTTTTCTACGGCTTCTTGAGCATAGATACTTTGAAATTGTAAAATAAGGACTGCTAGTAGAATTGTTTTTTTCATGTGATTGTAGGTTTGGGGTTTAAAATTTAGTTGCAAATATATAAAAATAAATAAATCAAAAAATAAAGATACCTAGGGCTTTTTATTTTCTTTTATAAAGCGGAACAGAAGAACAGGCTTCGCCATACATAATCGATTTTGCAATAGGTTGCAGTCGGTCTATCAAAAAGAGATAGGCATTTTGCGGAACGGGTTTATTAGAACAGCCTTTAATGATAACCGGTTTGTCTTTGTAAAAAGAAAGTTCTAAAGCATTAATAATTGGCTGATAAAGTGAAGTTTCTAAGACTTCTAAGTCTCCAACAACAACCTGTTGAGCAATCCCAGACAGATGGAGTCTTACCAACATATACGCCCATCCAGGAATGATGGCATCGGTTGTACAATGAAGGGCAACGAATTGATTTTTGTAAATAGACCAATCCTGTGCGTTTACAAACACTCTAAATTCTTTTTCACGAAGTACGAAGCCTTCGTAGAGCCAATCTTTGATGTCAAGAGAAACTCTTTCACCCTTTGGGTAATAATCCTCTAAATCAATTGTGATGAGAGCACTTTTTGCAACGCGATTTATAATTTCTCCACTCATTATTTTAAAGCATTCCAAGTTCTAGTTTGGCTTCTTCACTCATCAAATCTTGGGTCCATGGGGGGTCAAAAGTAATTTCGACCTCTGCATCTTTCACGGCATCTATTGATTTAATTTTCTCTTCTACTTCCAGCGGGAGGGTTTCAGCCACAGGACAGTTTGGGGTCGTTAACGTCATTAGAATTTTCACTTCATAATCTTCATTTACAAACACGTCATAAATTAGACCTAACTCATAAATATCTACTGGAATTTCTGGATCAAAAATCGTTTTTATGACACGAACTATTTTTTCTCCTAAAGCATTTACATCAATTTTTTCGGTACTCATAATCCTATTTGTGTTTGATATGCAAGTGCATACATTTTTATTTGTTTTATCATACTCACCAACCCGTTGGCTCGGGTAGGGGATAAGTGTTCTTTAAGACCAATTTCATCGATAAAATCCGTATCTGTTTTTAAGATCGTTTCTGGATTTTGGTTCGAAAAAACCCGAATCAAAATGGCGACTATGCCTTTTGTTATAATGGCATCGCTGTCGGCAGAATACACCACTTTATCATTTACTAGATCGGCATGAAGCCATACTTTACTCTGACAGCCTTTGATAATATTGTCGTCTGTTTTATATTTTGAATCGATGATGGGTAATGATTTACCTAATTCGATCATGTATTCATAACGTTCCATCCAATCGTTAAACATGGAAAACTCATCGATCAATTCGTCTTTTATCGTTTTAATATTCATATTGCAAAAATACAATTCTTAAATTGGAATTTTTAATTTTCTTGTATAGATAATATATGATCTACCAATAGTTTTATTTCTGATGGCGGATATTTATGATCAAAATTACTGGATTGAATGGTGTCCCCTTTTTTGATAATCGTTAATTGTGCAAAAGCGGCGCCATCGAACTGTCTATAATTGGTTGGCGATTTTAGTGTTGGTAGACTCGTTAGGTTAATTTGATCCAACAAGTTCATACATTTACTCCAATCTCCATCTTTTAAGTCTTTTGAAATAGCGTTTAATTTTTCGTAATCTTTGAATTTTGTTAATTTATTTTTAGTGAGACTAATTTCCAAAAAATAGCCACGAGTGTGAGCGCCGTATAAAATTTCAATTTTATTTTGTGCTGATTTTTTTTCGTTGTTTTGGGTATGCGCAGTTTTTTTTGAATGACAGCTCGTCAAAAAAACAATCAACATAAAACAGCTGAGAATTGGTTTCATAGGCGTTTAAAATATGAATAAGAAGGGTTTTTAAATGTACTAAAATCTAAACTAACGCAACATCATCGCCGCTTTTTTAAGCCCTTCTACAAAAGTATCTATTTCTTTTTTTGTATTATAAAAACAAAACGAAGCTCTTGCGGTTCCTGAGACTTCAAAGTAGTCCATAATGGGTTGTGCGCAGTGTTGACCCGTGCGAATGGCAATTCCAAGCTTATCTATAATAGTCCCAATGTCATAGGCATGAACCCCCTTAATATTAAAAGATATGACAGAGGTTTTATTTGTTTTTGGACCATAAATTTGCATGCCTTCAATCGCATTTAATTTTTCAGTGGCATACTCTAACAATTCATGTTCATACGACGCAATCGCGTCAAATCCGATAGAATTCATATAGTCAATTGCAGCACCAAAAGCAATCCCACCACAAATATTAGGCGTTCCTGCTTCAAATTTGTGAGGCAGTCCTGCATAGGTCGTTTTTTCGAAAGTGACTTCCGAAATCATTTCACCTCCACCCTGATAAGGCGGTAGTTTATGTAACCAGGATTCTTTAGCATACAACATTCCAACACCTGTTGGTCCGCACATTTTGTGTCCCGACGTCACATAAAAATCGACATCTAAAGCTTGTACATCTGGCTTAATATGAGGACAGGCTTGTGCACCATCAACCAAAATGGCAGCGCCGACCTTATGGGCTTTTTGAATCATTTCCTCAATAGGGTTAATCGTTCCTAGAGCATTAGAAATATGGTTGACAAACACCAATTTTGGATTTAAAAGTAAGAGTTCGTCATAGGCATTCATTTCTAGCGAACCCTCAGAAGTCATTGGAATCACTTTTAAGCTTGCCTTGGTTTTTTCGCACAACATTTGCCATGGCACAATATTACTGTGATGCTCTAGTGCCGAGACAAGAATGGTGTCGTTTTCTGTTAAAAAAGAAGCAAACCCATGTGCCACTAAATTAATACTATGGGTCGTTCCGGATGTAAAAATGATTTCGTGCGCATGCTTTGCATTAAAATGCTTTTGAATGGTTTGGCGTGCGTTTTCGTATTTATCGGTGGCTTCCTGACTTAAAGTGTGGACTCCTCTGTGGATATTTGAATTGTAATTTGAGTAATAATCGACAATCACATCTATGACGTGTTGAGGCGTTTGTGAAGTCGCCGCATTGTCCAAATAAATTAATGGTTTTCCATTGACGGTTCTGGAAAGGATTGGAAAATCGTTTCGAATCGTTTCAACATCAAATAGTGTATTAGAATTTTGGTCGTTCATTATAAATCAAATCCAATATTAACCCCTAATTTTTTAGCGATCAATGAATTAATCCTGTTTTTTAGTTGTGGAATTTTTACACTTTCCAAAACGTTATTTGCAAAGGCATACATTAAAAGTGCTTTCGCTTCTTTTTCAGGAATCCCTCTGGCACGTAAATAAAACAGAGCATTTTCATCTAACTGTCCAATTGTACATCCGTGAGAGCACTTTACATCATCTGCAAAAATTTCTAACTGAGGTTTTGTATTGATACTTGCTTTATTACTTATAAGCAGATTATTGTTGGCTTGAAATGCATTTGTTTTTTGAGCTTCTTTATTAACAAGTACCTTTCCATTAAAAACTCCAATAGAGTTGTCGCCAAAAATTCCTTTATAATCTTGATGACTTTCACAATTTGGTTCAATATGATGTACCAACGTATTGTGGTCTACATGTTGTTTGTTTCCAATAATGGTAACTCCATTTAAGGTAGAGTCAATATGCTCCCCGTTTTGATAAAAATTTAAATTGTTTCGAGTTAATTTCCCTCCAAAACTAAAAGTGTGAACCGATACATGACTCTCTCTCTTTTGGTCTATAAAAGTACTATCTATGAGCGACGCATTTTCTTTGTCGTTTTGAACTTTATAATAATCGACGATGCCACGTTTGGCTGCAAAAATTTCGGTCACACTGTTGGTCAAGGTTGGGTTGTCTGTAAGACTTTGGTGCCGTTCAATGATCTGAACATGAGCATTTTCATCCACAACAATTAAGTTCCTAGGTTGAAGCAAAAGAGCCGCTTCACTTCCAGTAGAAAAATGAATAATTTGGATGGGTTTTTCTACCAATTTATTTTTGGTGATATGAATGTAAGCCCCTTCATTTGAAAACGCGGTGTTCAATGACGTTAAGCTATCTTTTTGAGCGATCTTATTAAAATAGTTTTCAATAACTAACTGATATTTTGGCTTGCTCAAAGCAGCTGACATTAAACAAATATCGATGCCTTCATGGGTAGTTTCAGAGAGGTGAGACGCGTATTTTCCATCGACAAAAACAATTTTATAACTGTCAATATCATGAATAAAATATGGTTGTACATCTTTATATTCAACTGCGAATTCTGTTTTTGCAAAAACACTAAAATCTTCTTTTAAAACTTTTCCTAAGGAAGTGTATTTCCATGCCTCGTCTTTTTTGGCTGGAAAGCCTTGTAGTTCAAAGCGTTTGATCGCTTCTGTACGCATATCGTGTACAAAAGTGTTGTCTAATGAAATCTGATTTTCAAAAGCAATAAAAGAGGATACTAATTTTTCTTTAAGTTCCATAAAGGCAATGCGTTCTTATAAATTTTCAGCTTCTTGTTTGATCCAGTCGTAGCCTTTTTCTTCTAATTCAAAGGCGAGTTCCTTGGTACCAGATTTTACAATTTTTCCATTGTGAAGTACATGCACAAAATCGGGTACGATATAATCGAGCAGTCGTTGGTAATGCGTAATTACAACCACGGCATTGTCTTTTGTTTTTAGCTTATTAACGCCATTGGCCACAATCCGAAGTGCATCAATATCTAGTCCAGAATCGGTTTCATCAAGAATGGCTAGTTTGGGTTCTAACATGGCCATTTGAAAAATTTCATTTCGTTTTTTCTCACCTCCAGAAAATCCTTGATTTAAGGATCGAGATAAAAATTTACGATCAATTTCAAGTAATTCAGATTTTTCACGAATCATTTGAAGCATTTCTTTTGCTGGCATGTCCTCTAAACCTTTTGCTTTACGCATTTCGTTTAGGGAGGTTTTCATGAAGTTTGTGACGGTGACTCCTGGAATTTCTACAGGATATTGAAAGGATAAAAAGATGCCTTTGTGCGCACGTTCTTCAACCGAAAGTTCGTCAATGTCTTGGCCTTCAAAAGTAATTTGTCCTTTTTCAACTTCGTATTCTTCTTTTCCAGCGATGACAGAAGCCAAGGTGCTTTTCCCAGAACCATTAGGGCCCATTATTGCGTGAACTTCTCCTGGTTTTATTTCTAGATTGATGCCTTTAAGGATTGACTTGCCGTCAATATTCGCATGTAAATCGGTGATTTGTAGCATAGTTATTCTGTACCTAATTTTATAATATTCTCAGTTTCTTTTCCTGCAGAAACGCTGATAATTTCAACAATTTCTATTTTATTTTCCCATAAAATCTTGGGATCTTCTTTTGTAGATAGAACCCCTCTCACTTCAACACTAACCATGTCAGTATCAGATGTTTTAAATGGCACTGCCTTTTCATTTAATTCTTTGGCGAGGTCATTTAAAATCACTCCATAAATTTCGGTATCGTTTTGCAAGACTGCGGCATCCTCAAAAAAGATGTAATTGCCTTTAATGGTCGTTAATTCAGCAGAGACTTCAGTTGAGTTTTTCGAATTGTTTTTACATCCTAAAATGGAAATTGTAAAAACGAAGATTAATAAATGTTTCATAGTTTAAGTTTTATCCGACAGAGCCTTCGAGGCTAATTTCTAATAATTTTTGCGCTTCAACTGCAAATTCCATCGGGAGTTTATTTAAAACGTCTTTACTAAAGCCGTTTACAATTAATGCAATGGCTTTTTCAGTTTCTATTCCTCTTTGGTTACAATAAAATATTTGGTCTTCTCCAATTTTACTAGTGGTGGCTTCATGCTCAATTTGAGCTGTTTTATTTTTGACTTCGATGTATGGAAAGGTGTGTGCGCCACATTCATCACCCATAAGTAAACTATCACATTGCGAGAAATTTCGAGCGTTTTCTGCTCTGGAACTTACTTGAACCAATCCTCGGTAACTGTTTTGTGATTTCCCTGCAGAAATCCCTTTACTAATAATTGTTGATTTTGTGTTTTTCCCTAAGTGAATCATTTTGGTACCAGTATCCGCTTGCTGATAATTATTGGTCACTGCAATCGAATAAAATTCTCCAACGGAATTATCACCTTTCAAAATACAGGAAGGATATTTCCATGTCACTGCACTTCCAGTTTCTACTTGTGTCCAAGAAATTTTGGCATCTTTTTCACAAATCCCTCGTTTGGTTACAAAATTATAAACCCCACCTTTTCCTTCAGCATTCCCAGGGTACCAGTTTTGTACGGTTGAATATTTTATCTCTGATCCGTCTAACGCAATTAACTCAACAACGGCCGCATGGAGTTGATTTTCATCTCGACTAGGCGCTGTACAGCCTTCGAGATAACTCACATAACTTTCTTCATCAGCTATTAACAGGGTGCGTTCAAATTGACCAGTTCCTGCCTGATTAATTCTAAAATAGGTAGAGAGTTCCATTGGACATCTAACGCCTTTGGGGATGTAGCAAAAACTACCATCACTAAAGACAGCGCTATTTAGGGCTGCATAATAATTATCGGTTGTAGGAACTACCGTTCCAATATATTTTTTGACGAGTTCAGGATGTTCTTTGATGGCTTCAGAAATACTCATAAAAATGATTCCCTTTTCGCCTAACGTCTTTTTGAAGGTGGTCGCAACCGAAACCGAATCAACCACAATATCCATTGCGACATTGTTCATCATTTTCTGTTCATCGACTGAAATCCCTAATTTTTTATACATGGCGAGTAAGTCGGGATCGACATCGTCAAGTGTTTTATTTGGGTCTATTGAGGTTGGAGCTGAGTAGTATGCAATCGCCTGAAAATCTGGTTTTTGATACGTTACATTTGCCCAGTCTGGTTCTTCCATGGCTTCCCACACTTTAAAAGCCTCCAAGCGCCACTGGGTCATCCATTCTGGTTCCTCTTTCTTTTTAGAAATGGCGCGAACGATAGATTCGTCCAAACCAATTGGAAAGGTTTCAGAGTCTATATCGGTATAAAAACCATATTCATATTCTTTGGTTTTTAATTCTTCTCTTAAATCATCTTCTGTGTACTTACTCATACGATTTATTAAATTTTACTATAAAGAAAAAGATTCTCCACACCCACACGTACGATTTGCATTGGGGTTATTAAACACAAAACCAGCACCATTGAGCCCACCCGAATATTCTAAGGTCGTGCCAATGAGGTATAAAAAACTTTTAGTGTCAACCACAATTTTCACACCGTTGTCTTCAAATAATTTATCGCCTTCAGTCTGAGATTTGTCAAATTTTAAATCATAAGATAAACCTGAGCACCCCCCACTCTTAACGCCAACCCGGACAAAGTCATTGGTTGGGTCAAATCCGTCATCTTGCATTAATTGCAAGACTTTACTTTTTGCTGTTTCAGATACTTTTATCATAATGCTTATGTAGATACTTTCTAAATAGGGCACAAATATACAACATAAAGAGGGGATTTCCATACATCCTAACATTATATTAATAGATGGGTTTATAGGATTTTCTTATGGAATAGAAAAGCTAGGGTTATTTATGAAATCTGGGTCTGATAAACTTAAAAGAAATGCTTTTAGATCGGCTTTTTCTTGAACGCTGAGTTGCACTCCGCCCTGGCTTACTTTTTTCATTAAGGGGTCAATTGTTGGCGAGTTTTGAAGGCCTTCACTATAATGATTTATCACTTCCTCTAGGGTTTCAAATCGGCCATCGTGCATATATGGGGCAGTAAAGGCTAAATTTCTTAAGGAGGGTGATTTGAATTTTCCATTATCTGCAGGATCTCCAGTGACACGACCAAATCCTCGATCTGTAATATTTGAATCTAAGCCGTTGTTGTGAAACTTATTATCGGTCCAAAGAGGATTGTTTTCACTACCATGACAATGGAAACAATCGCCTTTAGACTCGTCCATGAAGATATTAAAACCATTTGTTTCTGCGGCCGTCAAAGTGGCGCTTCCTAGCAGGTATTTGTCAAATTTTGAGTTTGCCGAAATGAGTGTTCTTTCAAACTGGGCGATTGCTTTTGAAACCAATACAGAGTCTATCGTCGTATTTCCAAAGGCGTCTTTAAAAAGTTGAGGATATTCTTGATGTTGTTTCAGTTTTTCGGCAACTTCTGGCCAAGTCGTGTGCATTTCGATAGGATTGGTAACGGGTTCAAAAGCTTGTTTTTCAAGCCCGAATGCACGACCATCCCAAAAAAATCGATCTTCATAATTCCATGCTAAATTGAATAATGGCATTGAATTCCTGTGACCGAAAAGTCCGTCAATTCCATCGCTAAATCGCGAAGAATCTGTAAAAGCATTATTAGGTCCGTGACAATCGGCACAGGCTTGGGTGTTGTCCGCAGATAATATGGGGTCGAAAAACAATTTTTTTCCTAACAAAACACCTTCCTGAGTTTGAGGGTTATCAAAAGGAATAATAGGGTCTAGAATAAGGTCTTGAAAAAGTTGAGGGATTTGTAGTGGACTCGCTGTTGGGGTATCTACGTAGGAGTCTGTAGGGTCATCACTACATGAAATAACACACAATGCTAGAAAAAAAAAGATAGAATATGACTTTGAGTGGCTCATTTCGGGCTAATTAATTCCTTCTAAAGTAAATACGTTTTGCCCGTTTTCATATATCAAAATTTGTGCGGTTGAGTTTGGCATTAGCATTTGATTATATTCGTTGAGATCCCAGTTGTTTGGACTTTTAAACCATTCTGCGATATTCATTGCAATGTCAAATTCAACATCGGCATTTATAGTAACCTCGCCCAAATCAACTTGAATAAACGTGTCTTTAGGAAATGTTGGGTTGTTTCCAGCATTATCATTTGCTCGGATTGCATGGTAGTTATAGCCTTGTATCTCATTTGCATTGTTTTTAAACTTTCCATCTAATTGCATGTAGTGGTAGCCACCTCCTAGCATCACAGGCACATTCCATGAAGCACTATTTAGATCCGGATAAGTGCCCTCAGTATTTTTTTCATTGTTAAACCCAAACACAAAAGAAACATTACTGTACGTGCCTGTCAAAACCTTGGTTGTTGGGGTGTAAGATAGATTTGTTTGATTGGTGACATCGACTAAATTGTAGCCGTCTAATAAAATAGTTTGACCACTGGTATCTGTAAATACGACATAAGAAATTAGATAGCGTAAGCGTTCTATACTCAACAGATTTCCATAGGCATTTGTAAATTTTAAATCATTAAAATCTGAATCGGTAACTTCTGTGTCGTCCCAATAATGAGAAAAATTTAAAGTCACGTTGACAGGTGTCACGGTGTCGTTAGAATCGGAGCTACATCCATAAATAATAGATAAGCTAATAGCTACTAAAAGATAGATTCGTTTCATTTTAATTTAAGTATTAAGAGGTCTGTAAACCCTTTGTTTCCTACGATATTTTCATCAGAGCTAGAGGATTCTCCAACAGCTACGATTGTTTGATCATTTAACTCAACAGCGTCATAAAAAAAATCTATTTCACTTCCACCAATTGTTTGTTGCCAGTCTATATCTCCGCTGCTATCTATCTTTAACACCCAAGCATCATTTTGGCCACTATTACTAGTGAGGTTCCCATCGGTACTTCTCGAGCTTCCAGAGATCAAAAACCCATCATCTTGTGTTTTTAAAACGGATCTACCTACATCAAAATTAGTGCCACCTAGTGTTTTCTCCCAAAGGAGCGTTCCTTCGGGGGTTATTTTAATCATCCATAAATCAGCGGCGCCATTGTTTTTAGATACGTCAAATTCATCACTTCTTGTATCACCAACAACCAAATAGTTTCCGTCGGATGTTTTACTAATGGCTCTAGCTTCATCAGTTTCATTTCCGCCAAACGACTTTTCCCAGATTAATTCTCCAGTATTTGAAATGTTAATCACCCAAAAATCATAACCTCCATGATTGTTTGAAATATCGACATCGGTACTATCTGAAGCGCCTACAATCATATACCCATTATCTTCGGTTTGAATCGCGTCATAAGCTGTATCCGTAAAGGTTCCTCCGTAGTAGTTGCTCCATTGTTTGAGACCGTTTGCGTTTAATTTAATCACCCAGTAGTCGCCGCCTGCATGTCTGCGCGCTGTATTAGATCTTCTATCTCCTTGACCGTTTGAAGCAGAGACATCTAAAACCCCAGTTAGTAAGTAGCCGTTATCATTGGTTTGAATAATAGAGTATGGAGTATCACTCCCCGCAAAGCCATAGGCGTATTCCCAGGAAATCGATCCACTCGCATCCAGTTTCGTAATCCAAAAATCTTCGTATCCTGAGTTTTCTGAAACATCTCCGTCACTACTTTTACTTTTTCCAATAACCGCATAACCCCCATCGGAAGTTTGAATTAAATCTGCCCCTCTATCATCCTCACTTCCTCCGTATGTTTTTTGCCAATCTAACTCATCAGACGCATTAAATTTTAGGAGCCAGTAGTCATAAGATTCATTGAGTTTAGTTGTAACATCGCCGTCCATACTTTGGGTGTGTCCTAAAATAGCATATCCGCCGTCATTTGTTTTGGTGACTGCTTGTGCACTTTCATTTTTTGCCCCTCCGAGGGTTTGAATAAAATCAATTTCTAAAGTTAATTTTTGAGGCGCTACAGAATCATTGTCATTAGAACAACTTGTAAACACTGTGGTTGTACAGAATACACACAGTAAAAGTTGTAAGCATTTTATACGCCCCATTATTATTCGCTTTTTCGAATTATAAATAAACCTCTATTAAGATCACTGATTACGATGTTTTCACTTGCAAAGTAAGGGTACACATTCCAAACACCATCAAATGCTGCACTATCACTTTCTGGGTAGGTGTCAAAATAGCCAATCTCTGTAAAAGTTTGAGATTCAATTTGAGAGATGTCTATAATCCGAACCCCAGCTCTGTAGTTTGCTAAATAGTAGTTGCTTCCTTTTGTGTAGCCATTGTGGTCAATGGCTTCGGTTGGGCCAAAATAATTAAAGCTAAAAGACGGATTGTCAAGGTCTTTAAAGTCAAAGACTATAGTTTTTGTGTTGTTTCCGAAATTTCTTTCGTCAAGTTCATCTCCCACAATAAAATATTTAAAATCTTCGGTAAACCAACCTTGGTGCGTGTAGCCAATATTTGAATAGCCAATAGTTGATATAATGATTGGATTCGCTTTATCAGTAATGTCTGCAATTACAATTTCATTCTCATTACTACCTATTAATAGTTCTTTTCCAATATGGTCAGAATCTGGCCCTGTATAAGTAATGACTTGTGCGTCATGAGAATAGCCTCCAGCTCCAAATCCGCCTTCAGAGACAGGCATGGTTGGATTTTGAATGTTTACAAATAAGGCGCCTCCAGCATAGGGGCCATTTCGGGATGTTCCAACGATATAGGCATAACCAGAAGCTTCGTTAATGACAATATTATGAGCACTTCCAAAATCTGTAAAATGTGTATCAGCAGTAAACGTTTGACGAAGCGTAGTAACATCTCTCAATCGAGTGAGGTCAAAAACTTGCATGCCATGTCCGGGAGCTTCACTAACAATGAAGGCATGATTTTGATACACTTTGATATCTCTCCATGAACTGTTTACGGTAGCCGTTGGTAAGACGCCAACAAGTATGGGAATCACAGGATTACTGATGTCCACAAAAGCAGTGTGAGAAGTGAGTCCAACTAACGCATATTCTTTATTATTGCTTGGGTCGGTCCAACCCCAAGAATCGTTTCCAGCAAGACCAGCCGAGCCAAACCCATTCGCAGATAAATCTTGTAACGACAAGAAGCTCATTAAGTCATAGCCATCACAAGGATAATCGCCCGCCATGCCGTTTTCGCAAGGAGCTACTGGGCTGACAGTGGGGTCACAAATATCCCCAATGCCATCGCCGTCTAAATCTTCTTGGTTCGGATTTGCGATTTCAGGACAGTTATCCTCGGAGTCAATAATGGTATCTCCGTCAGTGTCAGTTAAATCAATTTCTTCACAAACATCACCAATGCCGTCCTCATCTGTATCTTCTTGATTTGTATTTGCGATTTCAGGACAGTTATCTAGGGAGTCAATAATAGTATCGCCATCTGTGTCAGTGTCATCCGTTGAATCACAGACATCTCCAATACCATCGCCATCTGAATCTTCTTGGTTCGGATTTGCGATTTCAGGACAGTTGTCATTGGAGTCAATTATAGAATCGCCATCAGCATCAATGATAGCTGTGTCAGTAGCTTCATCAACACAAGATATGGAAATTCCAATACACAGACATAAACATGTTAATTTAAAAAAAGGTGTTTTCATTATTTTAGATTTAGAATTAGAAGGTTTTGGTAAATTACAACAAAAAGTCTAAATTAAACAAATACGAGTTGAATTATGTCCGTTTTGTACACGAAATCTACCAAAAGCGTCTTATTTTTGCAGTATGATTGAAGATAAAAACCAAGAAAAAACAGCCCTTAGTAGATTAGGTGAATTTGGATTAATTGACCATTTAACCAAACAATTTACCGACAAAAACAGTTCTACTATTAAGGGGATTGGCGATGATGCTGCCATCTTAGATTTTAAAAACAAAACGGTGGTGCTTACAACGGATTTGCTGGTGGAAGGCGTTCATTTCGATTTAAGTTATATGCCTCTAAAGCATTTGGGGTATAAAGCAGTGATGGTCAATTTATCGGATGTGTATGCGATGAATGCAACTGCAACACAAATAACGGTTTCGATTGCGGTTTCCAATCGATTTTCACTTGAAGCCCTCGAAGCTTTATATGAAGGAATACATAAAGCTGCTGAGATTTATGGTGTGGATGTCGTTGGAGGTGACACCACCTCTTCTACGGCAGGTTTAATGATTTCTGTAACCGCTCTTGGAGAAGTAGATTTGGAGACGGTTGTAAAACGAAGCGGAGCAAAACCAAACGATTTGTTGGTTGTGAGTGGGGATCTTGGAGGCGCTTATCTAGGGCTTCAGGTTTTGGAACGTGAAAAAGAAGTGTTTAAAGTAAACCCTAACAATCAACCAGATTTGGATGGGTATACGTACATCATCGAGCGTCAATTGAAGCCAGAAGCTCGAAAGGATATTGTGAAGCTTCTTAAAGATCTTGAAGTTGTGCCAACGTCTATGATTGATGTGAGCGATGGTTTATCTTCTGAAATCATTCATTTATGTAAACATAGCGATGTAGGATGTGATTTATATGAAGATAAAATTCCATTGGATCCACAAGTCATTTCAACATGTGAAGAATTCAATATGGACAGCACTACTGTTGCACTGAACGGAGGAGAAGACTACGAACTTTTAATGACCATTTCTCAAGAAGATTTTCCAAAAATCAAAGCCAATCCAAACTTAACCGTTATTGGATATATGACAGATTCAAGTAGTGGAATGAATTTGGTGACGCGAGGCGAAACTAAAATCCCCATCACAGCTCAAGGCTGGAACGCGATGAGTTCAGACTCCGAAGCATAAATTTTATTTCCAACGAAGACTTTCCATTAAGTGTTTTAAGTCTTTTTGGATATAATTAACAGCGGGTAAAATGGAGTCGTAGTTAGGTTTTGATTCAAAATAAAGTGCTCCTGACACAAAATGGTTTTTCTTATCCGTCGCGTAAAACTGAGATTGAGAGGCCACATTTCCTTTAAGTTCAAAAAACATCCCATACAAATTATGTGTGGGATCTTCATATTTCCGTTCAGAAATTTCATCTGCTACTTGTACGTGTTTTTGAGTCATTTTTCTTACATCTGATATGTATTTTTCAACATTGTCGTCGACTCTTTTATAGTTGATGAAAACAGAGGCTTTTAGTGTGGGGTAGCGAAGAGTAACTCCTTGAGGTGTATTGTTTTTTTTAGAGAAAGACAGTTCAGCAAGTTGGTTTATTTCAAACTCAAAAGGGAGCCCTAGTTGGCTTTCAGAGTAGGATGCTTTGGGATACTCCAAGCTCAAAAATGCTTTTGGTTTTGGAACATGAATTTCATTACAAGCGAAACACATAATTACACATAAAATGACAACAAATGGTTTCATTATTTTTTAAGGTTAACTTTTAGTTGTTTGATGCGTTTATTACTAAGAGCCTCTATCGTAAATGTATATGTTTTAAATTTAATTTCGCTGTTTACCTTTGGGAAACTTTTTGATATTTCAAGTACAAATCCGGCCAAAGTTTCAGCTTCGCCTTTTTCGTCTTCAAAAATGGATTCATCGTCTAGCTTAATAATTCTATAAAAATCTTTTAGAGTGGTTTTGCCTTCAAAAACATAATTATGGGCGTCCAGTTTTGAGTAAATTATATCATCGTCATCAAACTCATCACTAATATCTCCCACAATTTCTTCAATGACATCTTCTAGTGAAACCACGCCCGAAGTGCCGCCGTATTCATCGACGACGATTGCCAAGTGAATTTTTTTCTCTTGAAACTCAACCATGAGGTCGTCGAGTTTTTTGTTTTCTGGCACAAAAAAAGGAGCTCTTAATAAAGTTGTCCAATCAAATTGTTTTTTTTGAAGATGAGGCAATAAATCTTTCACATACAAGATCCCTACAACCGCATCGATACTTTCATTATACACTGGAATTCGAGAGTAGCCATGTTTTATAATTTCTGGAATTATTTTCGAATATTCGATCGACTGGTCCAGGGCAAAGATATCTATTCGAGGACGCATAACCTGCTTGGTGTCTGTGTTGCCAAAGGATACAATACCTTGTAGTATTTTTTGTTCCTCTTGTGTGGTGTCATCCTCACTAGCCAATTTAAGCGCCTGAGACAAATAATCAACATTTAAACTCGATTTTTTCTTTCCTAATTTTTCGTGAATACCCAAAGTTACTTTCTGCATCGGGATGCTAATCGGCGAAATAATCACATCTAAGATTTTTAAAGGATACGCCATGAATTTTGAAAATTTTAGATTGTTTCTGTTGGCGTAGACTTTGGGCAAAATTTCGCCAATCATTAAAATCAAAAAGGTGATTAATATAACTTCAATAAAAAACACTAAATCAATTTTAAAAAGCCCTAAGTTTAGTTCCGAATCAATTCCCTCAAATAGTTTTTCACTTAACGAGGCAAATAAAATGACGATGGCAATATTTATAAAATTATTTGCTACTAGGATAGAGGCGAGTAGTTTTTTGGGTCGTTTTAGAAGCTCAGCAATAATTTCAAACGATTTTGATTTGGTTTCTTTAGCTTCTGCTAAATCCTTTTGAGTAAGTGAAAAAAGAGCGACTTCAGCACCAGAAATCAGGGCGGAAGCAAGCAAAAGGATGACTAGAATTATGATGCCAGAAAGAAGCGTTGAATCGAAATGAATTAATAAACTAAAGGGTTCAGGGTCCAATTATAAAATTTTAGTGGAACAATTAAAAAGGAAGGTCGTTGGGTTGTTCCTGAATTTCTTCAGGCTTAGCAGGATTGGTTTGAGGTGTGGAGTCTTCGGAATTGGTTTCGGATTTAGCAGGGCCGCTTTTGGTGGTCAAAAACGTAAAATCAACACATTGAATTTCGGTAGAATACCGATCGTTACCTTTGTCGTCTTGCCACTTTCGTGTTTTTAAACGTCCCTCAATATACACTTTATCCCCTTTGTTGAGGTATTTCTCACAAATTTCGGCCGCTTTATTTCGCACGACGATATTGTGCCATTCCGTATTGGTTACTTTTTCATTTGTTTGCTTGTTGGTGTAGGTTTCATTGGTGGCTAATGGAAAACGGCCTACACAATTTTTATCATCAAAATAATGCATTTTTACGGCATCTCCTAGATGCCCAATGAGCATTACTTTATTTAAGGTTCCTGACATAATTGTTGGTATTTGATTGCATAAACTTTCACAAAAATAATAGTATAAAGATATCTAAAAAATGTAAAAGCACATACTTAATTATAAAAATTATTTATAAATCGTTCAATGACAATCGGCACTGGAAAGGTTTTGATATCGGACCATTTTATGGCGTTTTCAGTGGCGAGTGTACAATTTATAATCCAAAATTTAACATGGAGTTCTTGATGTGAGAGTTTATGAATAATATCGGTCGTATTATAAAGCGTTATTTTTTTGTGTGAGGCCTCCAATTTGTCTGATAATTCAGGGTGTTTCAGAAATGCATCTTCCGACATTGCTGATGCAGTTTCAATGAGTGGAAATTGATAGAGTTGTTGCCAAATTCCTTTCTCGGTGCGTTGTTCTAAAACCGTTTTTTGGTCATCGGAATTCATCACCAGAAAGTTAAAATACTTTTTAGTAACCTTTATTTTTTTGAGTTTTACAGGTAAGCTTTTAATCGATCCAGTTGCATAGGCTTTGCAAGACGCAACCAACGGACAGGCACTACAGTTGGGAGATTGGGGCTTACATTGTCGCGATCCAAACTCCATAATGGCTTGGTTGTAATCTCCAAGATTTGAGGGCGGTAACAACGACTGCGCTAAAACCTTAAACTGTTTGACACCTTCAGGACTATTAATGGGGGTATCAATTCCAAAAAACCGAGCCAAAACACGGTAAACATTGCCGTCAACAACAGCAACAGATTCTTCATAACATATAGAAGCAATGGCGCTAGCCGTATAGTCGCCAACCCCTTTTAGACCTAGAAGTGACTTGTAGTCTTTAGGGAACTCAGCGTTTAAACTTTCTACAATATGTTTGGCGGTAAAATGCAAGTTTCTTGCGCGTGAATAATACCCAAGCCCTTGCCAGAGTTTTAAAACCTCTGATTCCGAGGCGTTCGCAAGTTCCTCAATAGACGGGTAATTTGCTAAAAACGCTTCATAATATGGGAGTCCCTGTTTAACTTGTGTTTGTTGTAGAATAATTTCTGATAACCAGATATTATAGGGGTTTTTAGAGGTTCGCCAAGGCAAACTTCTTTTATGTATTGAATACCAGTTAGTTAATGTTGAATGAAAACTCATTTTGAAATTGGTTGAACAGCAAAAATAATCTTTTAATATATTTAATTTTAATTCTTTAGGTTTGAAATATTGAATATAAAATACATATATTTGCAAGCCTATTAAAAAAACATTAATTTAAATAAGATAAAAATGACTAAAGCTGAAATTGTAGCTAAAATTTCCAATGATTTAGGAATTGAAAAAGGAGATGTATTAGCAACTGTTGAATCTTTTATGAGCGAAGTTAAAGGGTCGTTAGAGACTGGAGAAAATGTTTATCTAAGAGGATTTGGTAGTTTTATTATTAAAACGAGAGCCGAAAAAATTGGTAGAAACATTTCTAAAAACACTTCAATCAAAATACCCGCACACAATATACCCGCTTTTAAACCTTCTAAAGTATTTGTAGAAGGCGTAAAGTCGAAGGTTAAAGTAAACTAAATATAAACTAATTTTAAAATTGTACATTTATGCCAAGTGGTAAAAAACGTAAAAGACATAAGGTAGCAACGCATAAGCGTAAAAAAAGACGTAGAGCTAACCGTCACAAGAAGAAGTAATTTGAAAAAGTAGCGTTTGCTACTTTTTCGATTTATTTTCGAAATGTTCTTTGATATCAAATTCGTGCTAAAATTCGGTTACACCTTACTGGATACATGAATTTACCGTATTAAATCCTGTCAAATCCTAGTATAAACCATAGGTTTCATACTTACGATTATACTCCCGTAGTCAATCTATGGGAATGAATCAAGAAAAATATTTTATAATCCATCTGTACATTCGTGTATAGATTAAATTAACACATATGAATAAAGAATTAATAATTCGATCCAATTCAGACAATGTTGATTTTGCCTTATTAAAAGATGGAAAACTAATTGAATTTCAAAACGACGAAGATAATAGCAAATTTTCTGTTGGCGATGTGTTTTTAGCCAAAGTAAGAAAGTCTGTTCCGGGTCTCAACGCTGCATTTGTTAATGTAGGGTATCATAAAGATGCATTTTTGCATTACCATGATTTAGGGCCAAAGCTTCCAACTCTTATGAAATTCATGAAACGTGTAAGCACAGGTAAACTAAAAGATTACTCTTTAAAAAACTTTCGCTTTTGAAGAAGACATAAAGAAAGATGGAAGTATTGACGATATTATAAAGTCAAACCAATCTATTTTGGTTCAAATTGCAAAAGAACCAATCTCAACAAAGGGGCCAAGAATCAGCTCCGAAATCTCTCTTGCTGGCCGTTATTTGGTACTCGTTCCTTTCTCAGATCGCATCTCAATTTCTCAAAAAATTGAAAGTAGAGCCGAAAAAGAACGCCTAAAACGCTTAGTAAGAAGTATTACTCCCAAAGGATTTGGAGTCATTATCAGAACTGTTGCAACCGATAAGAAAGTCGCAGAACTCGATAAAGATCTTCAAAATTTATACCAAAAATGGGAGTCTATTTGTAAAGCAATTCCTCGCGCTCATACACCAAGTAAAGTACTCGGTGAAATGAACAAAGCGTCCTCTATTCTTAGAGATATTTTCAATGATACCTTTACAGGCATCACGGTCGATGACGATTTGCTTTTTAATCAAATTAAAGATTATGTCCATGAAATTGCACCTCACAAAAAGGATATTGTGAATTATCACAATCCTAAAACACCCATTTTTGAAAAATTTGGGATCGAAAGACAAATTAAAACTTCCTTTGGTAAAACCGTATCAATGGCTCGTGGGGCCTATTTAATTATAGAACACACAGAAGCACTTCATGTGGTGGATGTCAATAGTGGAAATCGTTCTAGTAAAGAAAGAAATCAAGAAGCGACTGCTTTAGAAGTCAATATTCTTGCAGCAACCGAACTCGCACGCCAATTTAGATTGCGTGATATGGGCGGAATTATCGTTGTAGATTTTATTGATATGAACAAGGCTGAGAATCGAAAGAAACTCTTTGATCATCTTAGAGATGAGATGAAAGACGATAGAGCCAAACACAAAATATTACCTCCAAGCAAGTTTGGGTTAATTCAAATTACAAGACAACGTGTTCGACCAGAAATGAACATTAAGACCAAGGAAGCAAATCCGAATGGGTCTAATGGAGCAGAAGTAGAAGCCCCCATTGTTTTGATTGATAAAATTAATCATCAGCTGGATCAAATTATGAAAAAAGGCTATAAAAAAGTGACTTTAAACACACACCCTTTTATAGCAGCCTTTATTACAAAAGGCTTCCCATCCATACGTACAAAATGGTATTTTGAACATAAAAAATGGGTTAAAGTAATGCCAAGAGATGCTTACACATATCTGGAATTTCATTTTAAAAATGAAAAAGGCAAAACCATTAAACTGTAAAAAAGTCCCGCAAATTGCGGGACTTTTTTTTTGGATTTTTTTTGGTTGCTCTAAGTCAGAGGCTTTGCGCAGCGGGGGTTCCAGCCTGTCCCGAGCGTAGTCGAAGCATATTCGAATCCGCTGTAATTGCGGTTATACATTGTTGCCCACAGTTATTTTATCCGATTCCATATCGTATAACGTTTTTCAGTTCCAAATTCAATTTGACTTCCAGAGACTGATTTTAAATCCAATTCAAACGGTTTGAAATAATAAAATCCGTCCTTTTTCTTTTTCATTAAATTCCGCTTTAAATGCCATTCAACTGCTTCTTTTCCGCTTTCTGCTTTTTCTTTGGATAGACGTCGCGTTGGAAAAAAAACAGCTCTTTTGTTTTTTTTTTGCGTTGGCTGATGTGTCGGCAAAAAAAACGAATGTGCTGTTTGCGTGTTGGATTTTTTAGTTCAAATGTTGATGTTTAGCACGATTTTCCGCATTATGCACAACTACTGTATATATACCACTAGTGGTGTTTATTTCCTTTATATCTTGTTTGGAGTGGTTCAATACATCCCAAATCGGCGTGTATTGTACCACTCTAGTTCACAAGTGTATTTTGTAATTCATAAACAACATCTAAAACTTCGGTGAAATGACTTTTGAAGATTTAGATTTGGGGGTCGTCATCATTCAAACTTAAAACATTTTTTTGAGTCTCCCAAAAAATAAACGTCAAAATTTAAAGTTAAATACCTGACTGCTAATTACTTGTTTTTTAAAACAAATAAATTAGTGAGTTAGATATACTTCGGAATTGCCCACAAAAAACCCCTGTAAAGAGGGTCTTACAGGGGGTTTGGTTTTAATGAGTATCGCAGTTAATCGCAATAAGAAGATTTAGACTTATATAATCGTGGACTGTCCCAAGTGCATATTCGTAAAATTCAGGTTGGAATCGTCGGGATTGTTGATATAGTCTTCTATGAAATCACCCACTTTACTGGTCGAAATATTATCAAATTTTGTATTCAGATCGGGTGTTGTGATGTTTAGTTTTAAGGACTTTTCAACGGCCGCTCGTATCAATTCAGCTTCTTTGAAAAGCTCAAAATGATCCAACAGCATCGCTGCGGATAAAATAGATGCAATAGGATTTGCAATCCCTTTGCCTTCAGCTTGAGGATAGGACCCGTGGATAGGCTCAAACATTGAATACTTGTCGCCAACAGACGCAGAAGCCAACAGGCCTATAGAGCCTCCAATGACGCTTGCCTCGTCGCTAATGACATCTCCAAACAGGTTTTCGGTCAGGATGACGTCAAACTGTGTGGGGTTTAAAATCATTTGCATGGCCGCATTGTCCACAAATAAATAATCCAACTCAATTTCTGGGTAGTCTTTCGCAATTTCACCAACAACTTTACGCCATAAACGAGAGCTTTCTAAGACATTTGCTTTATCAATTAAGGTTACTTTTTGTCGCCTTGTTTTGGCGGCTACAAAGGCCAAGTGTGCGATGCGTTCTATTTCATGTCGAGAGTACTCACATAAATCAGAAGCCGTATTGCCATCTTCACTTAGTTTCTTTTCACCAAAATAAATACCACCGGTTAATTCTCTGTAAATACTGATGTCAGTGCCTTTAATGATGTGTTTTTTTAAGGGCGATTTGCTCAATAATGACTTCATAGGCTTTCACGGGTCTAACATTTGCATACAAGCCCTAATTCTTTACGAAGTTTAAGAAGACCTTGTTCTGGACGTACTTTTGCAGACGGATCGTTATCATATTTTGGATGGCCAATTGCCCCAAATAAAATAGAGTCGTTTGCTCTACACACGTCCAACGTACTTTCGGGTAATGGATCGCCCACTTGATCAATAGCAATGGCGCCAACGGGTGCAGATGTAAAGCTAAAATTGTGATCAAAATTGACCGCAATTGCTTTTAATACTTTTACAGCTTCTTCAGTCACTTCGGGTCCAATGCCGTCTCCAGATAATACAGCGATTTTTAAGTTCATATCAATAGGGTTTTTGAAGCTCAAACGCTTCGATGAGTTCTTTTTTACTTAATAAATAATCAATGTCGTCATAGCCATTAATCATACATGTTTTTTTGTAAGGATCAATCTCAAATCCTTCACTTAGGTCGGTTCCTTTGATGCTGATGGTTTGCGTTTCTAAATTCACTTCAAACAGCGTGGATGCATCGGATTCAATCGCGGCAAAGAGTTGGCTTAAAAACCCCTCAGAAACTTGCACAGGTAATAAGCCATTGTTGAGGGCATTCCCTTTAAAAATATCTGCAAAAAAACTAGAAACGATGACTTTGAACCCAAAACCAACAAGTGCCCAAGCGGCATGTTCGCGGCTAGAACCACAGCCAAAATTATCGCCTGCAATTAAAATACTTCCAGAGTATCGTGCGTCGTTGAGTGTGAATTCTGAATTTGGATTTCCAAGTTTGTCAAAACGCCAATCTCTAAATACATTATCGCCAAACCCTTTTTTGTCCGTCGCTTTTAAAAAACGTGCGGGGATGATTTGATCGGTATCCACGTTTGCAATATTTAATGGAATTGCTTGTGAAGTATGTGTGGTGAATTTTTCCATTAATTTAAGTGTTTTGTGATGTCTATAATTTTACCTTCAATGGCGGTTGCGGCTGCTACTAAAGGACTCGCTAAAATGGTTCTTGACCCTTGCCCTTGACGGCCTTCAAAATTTCGATTGGATGTAGAAACGCAGTATTCACCTTGTGGGATCTTGTCGTCATTCATTGCCAAACAGGCCGAACACCCGGGTTGTCTTAATTCAAACCCTGCGGCGTTAAAAATGTCTTTCAATCCTTCTTCAATGATTTGAGATTCCACTTGCTTGCTACCAGGCACCAACCATGCTGTGACATTTTGTGCCTTTCGTTTTCCTTTGATATAATCGGCTGCAACCCTAAAATCTTCAATTCTTGAATTTGTGCAACTTCCAATAAATACAAAATTTATAGGGGTTTCAAGCAAGGATGCGCCTGCTTCAAAATTCATATATTCCAAAGATTTCTTAAACGAAGGATCGGAATCAAGTGGAATTGTTTCGGAAATTTTGATGCCCATTCCAGGATTTGTTCCGTAAGTGACCATCGGTTCGATGTCTTCGGCATCAAAATAATATTCTTTGTCAAATGTTGCACCGTCATCTGTTGGAAGTGTTTTCCAATAGGCAACTTTAGCATCAAACGCTGCATCTTTAGGTGCAAACTCACGGTTTTTTACATACTCAAACGTGGTGGCGTCTGGCGCAATCATCCCGCCTCGAGCCCCCATTTCAATACTCATGTTACAAACGGTCATACGGCCTTCCATGCTCATGTTTTGAAAGACGTCTCCAGCATATTCACAAAAATAACCCGTACCAGAATTGGTTCCTAGTTTTGATATGATATATAAGATGACATCTTTTGGAAGCACTCCATTTTTGAGGGTTCCATTGACGGTAACACGTAAGCTCTTTGGTTTTGTTAGAAGTAAGCATTGACTCGCAAATACTTGTGCGACTTGACTGGTTCCAATTCCAAAGGCAATGGTTCCAAACGCCCCATGTGTAGAGGTATGACTGTCGCCACAAACCATGGTCATTCCAGGTTGGGTGATGCCCAGTTCGGGCGCCATGACATGCACAATTCCATTGTATTTATGCCCTAATTCATAAAGCGTAATATTGTTGTTCTTGCAGTTTTCAGAAAGTTGTGCGAGTTGTTTTCGCGATAATTCATCTTTGACAGGCAAGTGCTGGTCTAATGTCGGTGTATTGTGATCGGCGGTAGCGACAATTTGATTGGGTCTAAAAACCGGAATATTTCGGTCGTCTAATTCATTGAACGCTTGTGGACTTGTCACTTCGTGTATCAAGTGTTTGTCTATGTATAATACTTGAGGTCCGTCTTGAACCGTATCAACGACATGAGCGTCCCAAACTTTATCAAACAGGGTCTTTTTCATAAATGAGGATTCGATTTATTTGTAAATCTTACTAGTTTCTATAATTTGATGAATATCGGCATCTAAAACTTCTTTTTTAGTATCCGCAAAATTTAAGAATTCTGCATAGACAATATCCAGTTCCAGTTTTGTCAGTTCATACCCAACGTTTTTTGCTCTGTAAGCCAAGGCAGCACGACCACTTCTGGCGGTAAGCACGATGGCCGATTCTGTCACACCAACATCTTTAGGGTCAATGATTTCATAGGTCTCACGATTTTTAATCACGCCGTCTTGGTGTATTCCTGAACTATGTGCAAAGGCATTTGCTCCGACAATCGCTTTGTTGGGTTGTGTATAAATCCCCATACTATCAGAGACCAATTGGCTTATGCCATAGAGCATGGTGGTGTCAATTTTGGTGTCTAAATTTAAATAGGGGTGTTGCTTCATAATCATCACTACTTCTTCCAAAGCGGTGTTTCCAGCACGTTCTCCAATGCCGTTAATTGTACATTCTATTTGTTGGGCGCCATTAATAATTCCTTCAATAGAATTTGCTGTAGCAAGCCCTAAATCATTATGACAGTGGCAAGAGATAATCGCTTTTTCAATGCCCTTAACGTTTTCTTTTAGGTATTTAATCTTCGCCCCATATTCATGTGGTAAACAGTAGCCTGTAGTATCAGGAATATTTAATACCGTTGCGCCCGCTTTAATGACGGCTTCACAAACACGCGCCAAATACTCGTTGTCAGTTCGTCCTGCGTCTTCTGCATAAAATTCCACATCTTCAACAAAAGATTTTGCATAAGAAACAGCACTTACAGCACGTTCGATGATAGCATCTTTGTTTGATTTGAATTTATGAAGGATGTGGGAATCCGAAGTGCCAATCCCCGTGTGAATTCTAGGTTTCTTGGCATATTTAAGGGCTTCAGCAGCAACTTTAATGTCGTTTTCTACCGCCCGCGTTAAGCCACATACGGTTGCGTTTTTAACAATTTTCGAGATTTCTTCAACAGATTTAAAGTCGCCTGGGCTTGAAACAGGAAAGCCTGCTTCAATGATATCGACCCCTAATAAATCTAACTGTTTAGCAATAATTAATTTTTGATCTGTATTCAGCTTACATCCAGGGACTTGCTCGCCATCGCGTAGCGTTGTGTCAAAGATTTGTATGTGTGTGTTAGACATTTATTCGATTATATTTTTCTATTGTTGTACGAATTTATATTTTGGTTCTTTTAAAAGAGGTGTTTACTCCATTTACATTACGATGTATAACTGCACCGAAAGCTAATTAAGTGACTAATTTACAATATTTTATGCAGATTTTTATACTATGACTAAAGACCAAAAAGATAATTTATTTGTGCTCATAAAGTCATTGTCTAAATCTGAAAAAAGACAATTCAAACTTTATGTGGGACGTTTAGGGGTCAATGAGGATTCTAAATTCTTATTACTTTTTAATGTCCTACAGAAGCTCAAGGTCTATGATGAATCGGCTATTTTAAAAAATGGATTTGTTAAAAAAGAACAATTATCGAACTTAAAAGCGCATTTGTATAAACAAATATTGATTAGTTTACGTTTAAATCCATCCCATCAAGATATAAGAATCCAAATTCGAGAGCAGTTAGATTTCGCAACCATTTTATACCACAAAGGACTCTATACGCAAGGTCTTAAAATATTAGATAAAGCAAAATCATTGGCCATTGCTAATGAAGAAAAAAATAGTGCATACGAAATTATAGAGTTGGAAAAAGTAATTGAGGCTCAGTACATTACTCGCAGTATTAGTAATAGAGCAGATGAATTAACCATTCAGGCAAAACAACTAAGTCAGCAAAACGTGTTGGCAAGCAAACTATCTAATTTATCACTCCAATTATATGGATTGTTTCTAAAAACAGGCTATGTAAAGGATGCTTACGAACATGAAAAGGTGACAAAGTATTTTAACGATAGATTGCCTGATTACAACATTTCGGAATTAGGGTTTAGAGAAAAATTATGGCTTTACAAGTCGTATTTATGGTTTAGTTTTTTGACCCAAGATTTTTTAGCCTGTTATAAGTATTCCAAAAAATGGGTAAATCTTTTTCATGAGTACCCTGGGATGATTCGTCTCAATCCTGTTTTTTTCCTCAACGGAAATCAGAATTTATTAGAAGCCTTGTTTTTTGTAAAACAGCACGATAAGTTCAAAGAGACACTCACTAATTTAATAGAAATTACCAATGAAGATTGGTTTCCAAAAGATGATAATGTTCAAAGCCTTACTTTTTTGTACGTTGGTTCAAATAAGTTTAATAGACATTTCATGGAAGGTAAATTCCAGGAGGGTTTGCCCCTAGTTGCGGAAACCTTGGAAGGCATTCGGAAACATAAATCGCGTATCGACGAGCATCATATCATGGTATTTTATTATAAAATTGCAAGTTTATATTTTGGGATTGGTGAACATCATAAATGTATTGAGTTTTTGTCTAAAATTATCAACAACAAATCGCTACAAATGCGGGAAGATCTTTTGTGTTTTTCCAGAATTTTGAATTTAGTGGCGCACTATGAAGCTGGCTTAGATTATAATTTAGACACTTTAATTAAAAGCACGTATAAGTTTTTGATTAAAATGGAAGACCTTCACAAGGTTCAACGAGAAATGATTACTTTTTTAAAGCGGTTAGGTGATATCTATCCTCACGACATAAAAGCAGCATTTAAAGAATTACATGCCAAACTTAAAGTCTTTGAAGACGATCCTTATGAAAAGCGGGCGTTTCTATACCTTGATGTATTATCGTGGCTTGAAAGTAAAATAGAAAATAAATCTGTTGAAATGATAATTCGCAGAAAATTTTTAAGTTTAAATAAAAAAAATTAAGATTTACCGAAAATAATTTGGTTATTATAATTTATTTATTGAATATTTGCATCAACAAAGTTCAATAGCTTACTGAGATGTTATCAAGAAAGGTGGAGGGATTAGACCCGTTGAAACCTTAGCAACCCTTTATCATTTAAAGAAGGTGCTAAATTCTACTTGATTTTCGATTGATTTATCGGAGATCAGATAGATAACGAACCATAATTGCAATTCTGTAATTATGATTTCTTTATAACATTTTTCTATTAAGTACGCTTCTAGCGAAGTGCATTTGACTTTTGGTTTAATTAATTATTAACTCAAAAACTAGAAAAATGAGTACACAAAAATTCGCAACTCAAGCGTTGCACGCCGGACATGATGTTTCGCAAAACGGAGGCACCAGAGCCGTGCCAATTTACCAATCGACTGCCTATGTGTTTAATAACTCTGACCATGCAGCAAATTTATTCGCATTAGCTGAGCCAGGGAATATTTATACACGTATAAACAATCCAACAAACGATATATTAGAACAGCGTTTAGCTGCCTTAGAAGGTGGTATTGCAGCAGTGGTTACTGCATCAGGAACGGCTGCGATTGCTACCAGTCTTTTAACCTTATTGAAAGCGGGCGATCATATTGTCGCATCGAGTAGCTTGTATGGTGGAACCTACAATTTACTAAACGTTACACTGCCAAGACATGGGATTACCACCACTTTTGTAGACCCATCAAACCCTGAAAACTTTAAAACGGCTGCTCAAGAAAACACCAGAGCTTTCTTTATAGAGTCACTTGGAAATCCAAAGTTAGATGTTTTAGATATTGAAGCAATTTCAAAAGAAGCCAAAGCATACAAGGTGCCATTAATTGTTGACAATACGGTAGCGACTCCTTACTTATTAAACCCAATAGCATACGGCGCTAATATTGTAATTCAATCCCTTACAAAGTATATCAATGGAAATGGGACAGCTTTAGGCGGTGCGATCATTGATGCTGGAACTTTTGACTGGGGAAGTGGAAAATTTCCCGAGTTTACCGAGCCATCTGCAGGGTATCATGGTCTTGTTTATAACGAGGTAATCGGGGCAGCATCCTTTATCGCGAAAGTGAGAATTGAAGGATTAAGAGATTATGGAGCAGCGTTAAGTCCGTTTAATGCATTTCAAATTATTCAAGGGTTAGAAACGCTAGAAATTCGAATCAAAAAACACAGTGAAAGCGCTCTTGAGTTAGCACAATGGTTACAAAAACAAGAAGACGTTGAATGGGTCAATTATCCAGGATTAGAATCAAGTCCTTACAAAGCATTAGCAGATAAATATTTGCCAAATGGACAAAGTGGGATTGTAACGTTTGGAGTCAAAGGCGGTTTTGAAGCTGCTAAAACCATCGCAGATACTACTAAATTATTTTCTTTACTAGCAAATATAGGAGATACAAAATCTCTAATTATTCACCCTGCCAGTACAACGCATCAACAATTAGATGATGCCGCACAAGAAACCACGGGTGTGACTAAAGATTTAATTCGCTTATCAGTTGGATTAGAAAATATAGAGGATTTAAAATCCGACTTAACGGAAGCATTCAAAGTTGTAAAAACAGTTTTCGCATAATTTTTTATGGACCCCAATGAGTGATTTGAAAAGCATAAGTTTTAAGTATACAACCAAAAATGGTAAGACAAACCCAATCAATTTGTCTTACCAGCTTTTTGGTCAAAAACTTCATGAGGCCCCTGTGGTCCTTGTGAATCATGCATTGACAGGGAATTCTACAGTCATTGGGAATGATGGTTGGTGGAACGAAATTATTGGAGATGGCAAAGTCATAGACACCAATTTATATACCGTTTTAGCCTTTAATATTCCAGGAAATGGATATGACCAAAAGACTGAAAATCTCATTGAAAATTACAAGGATTTTACGGCCAGAGATATCGCAGAAATTTTTGCAATCTCACTAGATCATTTAAAAATTACACATCTTTTTGCTGCCATAGGAGGCTCTGTTGGTGGTGGGTTAGCTTGGGAGCTTGCCGCTTTAAAGCCAACACTAATAGAACATCTTATTCCCGTAGCATCCGATTGGAAATCGACCGATTGGCTCATTGCTAATTGTCATATCCAAGATCGAATCTTAAACAATTCATCGGAGCCTTTGGTCGATGCGCGTATGCACGCCATGTCGTTATATAGAACTCCAGAATCTTTTAAAGAAAAGTTTGACAGGGTTTTACAGAAAGATGAAGATATTTTTGCAGTTGAAAGCTGGCTGAATTACCACGGCAAAACGCTCAATGATCGGTTTCAATTAGCGGCTTATAAGATGATGAATCAGGTGCTAAAAACAATTGATATCACTCAAGGAAAAGAGAATTTCATTGAAGTAGCTTCAAAAATAAAATCTAATATACACATCATTACGATTAACACGGATTTGTTTTTTAAAGCAGACGAAAACTGGGCGACGTATGTGGATTTAAAAACACATAAAGACAATGTCACAATTTCTGAAATTCAATCCATTCATGGGCACGATGCTTTTTTAATCGAATTTAAACAGCTAGAGAGCCATATTAGCCACTGTTTTCAAACATCAAAATGTGGTCGATTTAAATTATTAAACCAAATTAACTTTTCAAAAATATGACCCCCAAAAATTTTGAAACTGACGCGATTCGACAACAATTAGATCGCACTCCCTACGGAGAACATTCAACCCCTTTGTTTTTAACATCGAGCTTTGTTTTTGACGATGCAGAACATATGCGCGCCTCTTTTGCGGAAGAAAACGATCAAAATCTTTACAGTCGATTTTCAAATCCAAACACCACGGAGTTTGTTGATAAGGTCGTTGCCATGGAAGGAGCCGAAGCAGGGTTTGCATTCGCTTCTGGAATGGCCGCAGTGTTTTCGACTTTTGCAGCCTTGTTAAATTCGGGAGATCATATTGTCTCTTGTCAATCGGTTTTTGGTTCAACCCATTCGTTGTTCACAAAATATTTTCCAAAATGGAATATTTCAACCTCCTATTTCAAAGTCGATCAATTAGACACACTCGAAAGTTTGATTCAGCCAAACACGAAAGTTATTTATGCCGAAAGCCCAACCAATCCTGCAGTTGATATTCTGGATTTAGAAGCACTGGGAAAAATCGCCAAAAAACACAATTTAGTTCTGATTATAGATAACTGTTTTGCATCTCCATATTTACAAAACCCTATCAAATTTGGAGCGGATTTAGTGATCCATTCTGCTACCAAGTTGATGGATGGTCAAGGTCGAGTTTTAGGAGGTGTTACCGTAGGAACTGCAGAATTAATACATCAGATTTATTTGTTTTCCCGAAATACAGGTCCAGCATTGTCTCCTTTTAATGCGTGGGTTCTATCTAAAAGTTTAGAAACCTTAGGCGTTCGAGTGGACCGCCATTGTAAGAATGCACTGAAAGTGGCCAAATTTTTAGAAAAACATCCCAAAGTAAGTGTGGTGAAATATCCATTCTTAAAGTCACATCCACAATACGAAGTTGCCAAAAAACAAATGCGTAAAGGCGGTAATGTTGTGTCCTTTGAAATTGTAGGCGGAATTAAAGCTGGTCAAACTTTTTTGAATAAGATTAAATTATGCTCTTTATCTGCAAACCTTGGAGACTCTAGAACCATTGTCACGCATCCATCGTCTACAACGCACAGTAAATTGTCTGAAGAGGATCGTTTAGAAGCTAGTATTACCAATGGATTGATTCGAGTTTCGGTAGGGTTGGAGCATCATAAAGATATTATTAATGACTTGAAACAGGCTTTAGATTAACGCTGAAATAGTCATAATTTAAATAAATATAAAATAGTTTAACCGTGATTTTAGATAAAGTTTTGGAACCCAAATCAAAAGCAACTAATCCATCAGAACTTCCGGAGGATAACATAAAAAGAAGCTTGCTAAAAACCATTAGCTGGCGAATTATAGGAACGTTAGATACCATCTTAATTTCTTGGCTCATTACTGGGGCACTTAGTTTGGCCTTTTCAATTGGACTTATAGAATTAATCACCAAAATGGCGCTCTACTTTTTACATGAGCGAGCGTGGGCTAAAATCAAATGGGGACGATAATAATTGAGCATGAATATAGAACAAACAAATATAGAACTCGCAACTAAAACCCCTCTTGAAATTGTACAATGGGCGATCACTAATGCGCAAACACCAATCCTAACCACCAATTTCAGACCCTATGAGTCTGCTATTTTACATCTAGTTGCAACGGTCAATCCATCTATTAAAGTGATTTGGTGCGATACGGGCTACAATACTCCCAGCACCTATAAGCATGCCGAAGAATTAACAGAATTATTAGCCTTAAACATTCAACTTTATATCCCAAAACAAACCGCAGCACATCGTGATGTAGTGTTGGGAATTCCGCAAGTAGAAGATCCAAAGCATCAACTATTTACAGAGCAAGTGAAACTAGAACCTTTTAAACGTGCGATGACAGAACACAGTCCAGATGTTTGGTTTACTAACCTAAGAAAAGGACAAACGGCATTTAGAGACAGCATTGGAATCCTATCGCGTAGTGCCGATGGGGTTTTAAAAGTGAGTCCATTTTATCAGTATTCTGATGCGGATTTAGATCAATATATCGCCGACCACCAGCTGCCAAATGAATTCAATTATTTTGATCCAACCAAACAATTAGACAATAGAGAATGTGGTTTACACCTATAAATAAAATACTATGATTAAAAATACATCCCATATTAATCCACTCGAAAATGAAGCGATCTATGTTTTTAGGGAAGTCGTCGCTCAGTTTGAAAAACCAGTGTTATTATTTTCTGGAGGAAAAGATTCCATCACATTGGTGCGATTGGCTCAGAAAGCGTTTTATCCGTCTAAAATTCCATTTCCATTACTTCACATAGATACAGGGCATAATTTCCCTGAAACGATTGCATTTCGAGACAAATTAACCAAAGAGCTTGGTCTGGAATTGATTGTTAGAAATGTCCAAGATTCCATCGATCAAGGCAAAGTAAAAGAAGAATCCGGACGCTACTCGAGTCGAAATGTTTTACAAACGACCACTTTACTCGATGCCATCGAAGAATTTAAATTTGACGCCTGTATTGGCGGTGCTCGACGTGATGAAGAAAAAGCGCGCGCTAAAGAACGAATGTTTTCTATACGCGATGATTTTGGACAATGGGACGAAAAAAATCAACGTCCAGAACTTTTTGACATGCTCAATGGACAAATTGAATTAGGTCAAAATGTCCGTGTATTTCCAATTTCAAATTGGACCGAACTGGATGTCTGGTCCTATATCGAAAAAGAACAAATCGAAATTCCATCTATCTATTTTGCACACCTTCGAAAAACATTCGTCAGAGATGGGATGATTTGGACCAATGATGATGCCATCGTTTTTAGAGATAAAGAAGAAGAAGTGAAAGAACGTCTTATTAGATTCCGAACTGTGGGCGATATGAGTTGTACAGCAGCGGTACTTTCCTCAGCAAGTGACATTTCATCGGTGGTGAAAGAAATCCGAGCGTCAACAATTTCAGAACGTGGGGCTCGTATCGATGATAAACGTTCTGAAGCAGCCATGGAAAAACGAAAACAACACGGCTACTTTTAGCCTCATAAAACAATAGTAAATAAGTAAACATTCCTTTTTAGGAATTTATAAAAAGCATATGGAAGTTCTAAAAATTGCAACAGCTGGAAGTGTTGATGACGGAAAAAGCACCCTTATTGGGCGGTTGCTTTATGACACCAAATCACTTACAAGTGATAAAATTGAAGCGATCGAAAAAACAAGCAAGCAAAAAGGGTATGATTACCTAGATTTTTCGCTGGCGACCGACGGACTCGTTGCCGAAAGAGAGCAAGGAATCACGATTGACGTCGCTCATATTTACTTCTCAACAGCCAACAAAAGCTACATCATTGCAGATACGCCGGGCCATGTTGAGTACACTCGAAACATGATCACTGGGGCTTCAACGTCTCAAACCGCCATCATTCTTATCGATGCCAGAAAAGGAGTGATTGAGCAAACCAAACGCCACTTTTTTATTAATAATTTGTTGCGTATTAAGGAAGTTGTGGTTGCAATTAATAAAATGGATTTGGTTGACTATTCTGAAGAAATTTATGAATCCATCAAAACGGATTTTCAAAAATTATTAAAAGAACGTGACTATCAAGATCAAAGAATTACGTTTATTCCGGTGAGTGCTTTAAAAGGGGACAACATCGTTCACAAATCTGAAACCATGTCGTGGTACAATGGTGAAACACTTTTAGAACATTTGGAAGCCTTAGATTTTAAAGATATTTATAATGTTGGTACGCCTCGGTTTCCTGTTCAATGCGTGATACGCCCCAAAACAGACGCGTTTCATGATTTTAGAGGCTATGCAGGGAAAGTGTATGGTGGAGAACTCAGTATTGGGGATACAGTTTTGGCATTGCCTTCCAATACTAAAACCAAAATTAAATCGATTTATTTTTATGATGAAGAAGTACAAACGGCTTCCAGAAGATCCTCGGTAACCATTACTTTAGAAGATGAAATCAACATCAGTCGTGGCGATATGATTACAAAAACTGACAATCTTCCAACGATCGATAAACAATTTACAGCCACAATTGCTTGGATGGATCGCGATACGCTAACTGCAGGCAATAAATATGTGATCCAGCATGGGGTGAATAAAGTCCAAGCCAAAGTAGAACGGATCCACCACATCATCAAAACCGATTATTCAGGAATTATAGAAAACGTAGACCACTTAGAAATCAATGACATCGCCCTGGTCTCTTTTAAGTTAAACAAGCCAATTTTCTATGATGCTTTTAAAAATCACAGAACCAATGGGTCCTTTATCATCATTGATCCACAAACAAATACGACTGCTGGCGCAGGATTCATTCAATAATTCACAAAATGCAAAGTTTTAGAACTGAAATAGAAAACCCAATTGTTGAAAAAGACATCATTGAATTAGCTGATAAAATTGAGCTATTCAAAGAGGGGAAAATAGATGAAGAAAAATTTAGAAGCCTCCGTTTGGCGAGAGGTGTCTATGGACAACGTCAACAAGGCGTACAAATGATACGCATAAAATTGCCGTACGGAAAAGTGTCCAGTCACCAATTGCGCCGCATTGCAGACGTTTCTGACGAGTATTCTCGAGGGCGGCTACACATTACAACACGTCAAGATATCCAGATTCATTATGTTGATTTAGATCGTACTCCCGAACTTTGGACTGAACTCGAACGGGACAATGTCACTTTGAGAGAAGCCTGTGGAAACACGGTTAGAAACGTCACCGCATCTGAAACTGCAGGATTTGATGTGAATGAACCTTTTGATGTGTCGCCTTATGCGGATGCCCTATTTAAATTCTTTCTTAGAAATCCAATTTGTCAAGAAATGGGACGGAAATTTAAAGTCTCTTTTTCGTCTTCAGATACAGACACAGGCTTGTCTTACATACATGACCTTGGTTTCATTGCTAAAATTGAAAATAACATTCCAGGATTTAAAGTCATGATTGGTGGCGGATTAGGGTCGCAACCGCGTCATGCCGACACACTCTATAGTTTTTTACCGAGTGATAAAATCATTCCTTTGATGGAAGGTGTATTACGAGTTTTTGACCGTCATGGCGAGCGTAAAAGTCGCTCAAAAGCACGGATGAAATTTCTATTAAAATCAATTGGCTTAGAAGCGTTTAAAGAATTAATAGAAACAGAAAAAATAGCGATTGAGCACCAGTCAGTTCCCATAAACGCTGATAATTTTCCAAGCTCTAAACCGGTGGAGATCGAAACTCCGAGGGTAGAAATTACAGATCCAAAAACATTTGAATCGTGGAAAATGACCAATCTAATTCCTCAAAAACAAAACGGCTATAAAGCCATTGGAGTTAAAGTGTTATTGGGAGATTTTTATACGGACAAAGCAAGACTTTTGGCTGATTTAGTTGAGACCTATGCAGCGGGTGAACTGCGTCTAACCTTGCGTCAAAATATCGTGATTCCTTTTGTAAAAGAAGCGTTGATTCCGTTTTTTTATACCGAATTAAAAAAACTAGGCTTTACAGAACTTGGGTATAATAAAGCCGTTGATATCACAGCTTGTCCTGGGACGGACACCTGTAATTTAGGGATTTCAAGCAGTACAGGAATTGCAAGAGAACTCGAAAATATTATCAAATCAGAGTATCCTCAATATTTGAATAATAAAGATTTAGTCATCAAAATTAGTGGTTGTATGAATGCTTGTGGACAGCACAACATGGCCAATATTGGGTTTCAAGGGATGTCCATAAAAACGAAAAACAATTTAGTCGCTCCAGCACTTCAAGTGTTGTTGGGCGGAGGAAATTTAGGCGATGGAAACGGTCGGTTTGCGGACAAAGTGATCAAAATTCCGAGCAAAAGAGGCCCAGAAGCTTTGCGTTATATTTTAGATGATTTCGAACAAAATTCGGAACAAGATACTTTCTATGAATACTACACGATTCAAGGTGAAAAATATTTTTATAATTTACTAAAAAACCTTTCAGATAGCACCAATTTATCTGCGGATGAATATATTGATTGGGGATCAAAACAAGCCTACGTGAAGGCCATAGGAATTGGTGAATGTGCAGGAGTTGTCATCGATTTAATCGCGACCTTATTTTTAGAAAGCGATGAAAAAATAATGAATGCACGCTCCGATTATGAATCAAAAGCCTATAACAACGCAATCTACTTTGCGTATAGCTCAATGGTCAATTCTGCGAAAGCAATGTTATTATCAAAAAACCATTCAACCAATACACAAGCCTCTATTATTAAGCAATTTGATGAGGTGTTTGTTTCCACAAATTTAATTTCGTTAGGGTCAACGTTTTCGGAACTTATTTACCAAATTAACACCAATGCCCCTACCGAGTTATTTGCTAAGAATTACATCAATACTGCAAACGAGTTTTTAACGACTGTAAAAGAATTTAGAAAAAATGATCTCGACGCTTAATTATATCAAACAGTTCACTCCCAGCCCTAAATTAACGGTTGTGGGCGCAGGTCCAGGCGACTCGGAACTCATCACTTTAAAAGCCATCAGAGCTATTAGTTCTGCGGATGTCATTTTATATGACGCCCTTGTAAATAGTGAGTTGTTAGAATATGCGTCAAGGACTTCTGAGAAAATTTTTGTCGGAAAACGCCGTGGATGTTACTCCTATCAACAAGAACAAATTAATGATTTAATTGTCGCCAAAGCGAACCGTTATGGTCATGTGGTACGTTTAAAAGGAGGCGATCCGTTTGTGTTTGGACGGGGCTCTGAAGAGCTTGAGTTTGCTCAAAAGCATCATCTGGAAACTGAAGTTGTCCCAGGAATATCGTCGGCTTTGGCAGTGCCAGCAGGTCAAGGCATTCCATTAACAATGCGCCATGTGTCTGAAAGTTTCTGGGTCATCACTGGGACGACTAAACTACATCAGCTTTCTTCGGATATTAGGATCGCAGCACAATCGACAGCGACCATTGTCATACTAATGGGGATGGGTAAATTAAGTGAGATTGTCAAGGTGTTTTCCAATGCAGGAAAAGAAAATACGCCTGTAGCCATCATACAAAATGGTTCGACTCTTCATGAAAAATCTGGTTTTGGAACCATTCAAACCATCGAATCTGTTGTCGCAGAAAAACAACTAAGTTCTCCTGCAATTATAGTTATTGGCGAAGTTGTTTCTAATTGTGTTACATTAAATTCAATTTCAAAAGAAGTACAAATCGATTCTTTAATACACAACTAATGGAATCTAGAAACAACCTGTATCCGATTTTTTTGAAAGCCAAAGCGCTTCATGTGCTTATTATTGGCGGTGGAAATGTGGCGGAAGAGAAATTACATTTCTTATTAAAATCGAGTCCAGATGCGCGGGTCACTATTGTTTCGCCAATGTTTAGAGAAGGCACTTTGGCCTTAGCCACCTCTTTTGACGTTGAGTTGATTCACGAAAAATATAACAAATCGTTTCTTGAAGGCAAACATTTAGTGATCGCCACGACCGACGTACCCGAAATAAATGTTGCCGTTTATAATGCTTGTAAAGCACGACATATTTTGGTCAATGTTGCAGATAACCCGCCTTATTGTGATTTTTATATGGGTGGAATAGTCACCAAAGGCCATGTGAAAATAGCCATTTCAACCAATGGACAATCGCCCACAACAGCGAAACGGTTGCGTCAATTTTTTGAAGACGTCATCCCTGAGGATGTGGATGATTTGGTCCAAAATTTAAATGAATTTAGAAAAACAATTAAAGGCGATTTTGAACACAAAGTTCAAACGCTAAACGAATTTACAAAAGGATTAATACGTAAAATATAAATAGAATGATTCAAACAGATATTTTAATAATAGGCGCCGGACCTACAGGACTTTTTACCGTTTTTGAAGCTGGATTACTAAAAATGAGATGTCATATTATTGACGCACTTCCTCAAGCAGGTGGGCAGTGTTCTGAAATATACCCCAAAAAACCGATCTATGATATCCCAGGGTTTCCTGAAATATTAGCAGGTGATCTCACCCATAATTTAGTAGAACAAGGCAAACAATTTGAGCCAGGCTTTACACTCGGAGAGCGCGCTGAAACCATTGAAAAACTCGAAGACGGTTCTTTTATTGTAACTACGAACAAAGGCACTAAACATGCAGCAGCTGTTGTCGCGATTGCAGGGGGGCTTGGCTCCTTTGAACCGAGAAAACCAGATTTAGAACACATTGATTTTTATGAAAATAGAGGACTGAATTATTTTATTAAAGATCCAGAAGTGTACCGCAACAAGCGCGTGGTGATTTCAGGTGGCGGCGATTCTGCTTTAGACTGGACCATCTTTTTGGCCGATGTCGCCAAAGAAGTCACTTTGATTCATCGACGGAATGAGTTTAGAGGGGCCTTAGATTCTTTAGAAAAAGTGCAGAAGCTTAAAGAATTAGGAAAAATTAATTTAATTACGCCTGCGGTGGTTACAAAAATCGGAGGCGAAGATCATGTCGAAAATGTAGAGGTAACTAAAGATGGGGAAGCGCAGTTAATTGAAACCGATTATTTCATTCCATTATTTGGACTGTCTCCAAAATTAGGGCCCATTGGAAACTGGGGTCTTGAAATCGAAAAAAATGCCATAAAGGTGGATACCTTTGATTATCAAACAAACATTCCGGGCATATTTGCGATTGGAGATGTGAATACCTATCCAGGGAAATTAAAACTAATTCTTTGTGGGTTCCATGAAGCAACCCTCATGTGTCAAGCTGCCTATAAAATACTCAATCCAGGAAAAAAATACGTTTTAAAATACACCACAGTCAGTGGGATCGATGGATTTGATGGTAGTCGAAAAGAAGCTCCCAAAGCAGTGGTCAAAGCCTTAGCTTAATTAATTTATTATACTCAACTAGGATGTCAAACATTTATAACGAACTACAAAAACGAATCTTGATTTTAGATGGTGCCATGGGGACCATGCTTCAAGACTATAATTTTTCGGAAGAAGATTATAGAGGCACTCGTTTTAAAGACTATCCGACTTCCTTAAAAGGAAATAATGATTTGTTGAGTTTGACTCAACCCGATGCTATTGCCGACATTCATCGGAAATACTTTGAAGCAGGCGCCGATATTGTGGAAACCAATACGTTTTCTGGAACGTCTATAGCTATGGCCGATTACAATATGGAAGATTTAGTATATGAGTTAAATTTTGAATCTGCCAAAATAGCCAAACATATTGCGGCTGAATTCACCAAATCTGAACCCCACAAACCACGTTTTGTCGCAGGGAGTATTGGCCCAACCAATAAAACAGCGAGTTTGTCTCCGGATGTCAACCGACCCGAATATCGTGCCATTACGTTTGATGAATTACGCATCTCGTATAAACTACAAGTCGAAGCGCTCATGGATGGCGGGGTTGATTTATTATTAGTGGAAACCATATTTGATACCTTAAATGCTAAGGCCGCCTTATTCGCCATAGAAGAAGTTAAGGAAGAACGAAATTCAGAGATTCCGATCATGGTTTCTGGGACGATTACCGATGCTTCGGGTCGCACACTTTCAGGGCAAACCGTGGAAGCATTTTTGACTTCCGTTTCCCATATTCCCCTTTTAAGTGTAGGATTTAATTGTGCTTTGGGAGCCGAACAACTTAAACCCTATTTACAACGCCTTTCTAATGAAACAGCGTTTTATACTTCGGCACATCCCAATGCAGGATTGCCAAATGCTTTTGGCGAATATGATGAAACACCGGAGGAAATGACCGCATTTATTGAGGCTTATTTTAATGACAATTTGATCAATGTGATCGGAGGCTGTTGCGGCACCAACCCAGCGCATATCAAATCAATTTATGAGGCATCTCAAAATCACAAACCACGTCAATTAAAACACATTTAGAAATGGAGAGTGACTGTCAAAAATACCTGACCCTTTCTGGACTCGAGCCCTTGGTGGTGACTCCAGAGTCCAATTTTGTAAACGTTGGTGAACGCACCAATGTGACAGGATCAAGAAAATTTTTGAGGTTAATCAAAGAAGAGAAATACGAGGAAGCCTTATCCGTTGCTAGAGATCAAGTGGATGGCGGGGCACAGATTATAGATGTCAATATGGACGAAGGCATGTTGGATGGCGTTCATGCCATGACGACTTTTTTGAATCTCATCGCTTCTGAGCCCGATATTTCCAGAGTGCCCATTATGATCGATAGTTCTAAATGGGAAATCATTGAAGCTGGCCTCAAAGTTGTGCAAGGAAAATGTGTGGTTAATTCAATTAGTCTTAAAGAAGGCGAACAAGAATTTATTCGACAAGCAAAATTAATCCGTCGCTATGGCGCCGCGGTTATTGTGATGGCTTTTGACGAAACTGGGCAAGCAGACACCTACCAACGGCGTATCGATATCTGCAAACGCTCCTATGATATTTTAGTGGAGATTGTAAAATTTCCACCTCAAGACATTATTTTCGATCCCAATATATTTCCAGTCGCTACTGGGATGGACGAACACCGAAAAAATGCTTTAGACTTTTTTCAAGCCACCAAATGGATTCGCACCAATCTTCCTTATGCCAATGTGTCTGGAGGTGTCAGTAATGTTTCATTTTCATTTCGAGGAAATAATATTGTTCGTGAGGCCATCAACTCCGCTTTTTTGTATCATGCGATAAAAAATGGAATGAATATCGGCATTGTCAATCCAACCATGTTGAGATTTATGATGAAATTCCAAAAAATTTATTGGCTTGTGTGGAGGATGTTTTGTTTGATCGAAAAGAAGATGCCACCGAACGTCTTTTGGACTTGGCAGAAACCTTAAAAGGACAAAAAAATGATGTTGAGGTTGCAGTTTTAGAATGGCGAAATAAATCATTACAAGATCGAATTACTTATGGGTTAGTCAAAGGGATTGATGCTTTTATTGTTGAAGATGTCGAAGAAGCCCGACTCATTGCTCAAAAACCCATTGAAGTCATCGAAGGCAATTTAATGATCGGGATGAATGTGGTCGGAGATCTATTTGGAAGCGGTAAAATGTTTTTGCCACAAGTGGTCAAATCCGCCCGTGTGATGAAGCGCGCTGTTGCCTATTTACAACCCTTTATTGAGGCAGAAAAAGATGGCAAGGTCGAATTTGCTGGTAAAATTTTAATGGCCACCGTGAAAGGGGATGTGCATGATATTGGAAAAAATATTGTCAGTGTTGTTTTGGGGTGTAACAATTATGAAATTGTAGATTTAGGGGTGATGGTCCCACCCGAAAAAATTATTGAAACCGCCATCAAAGAACAAGTCGATATCATTGGTTTAAGCGGCCTTATTACGCCCTCTTTAGACGAAATGGTTTATGTGTCCAAAGAAATGGAAAAAAAGGGCCTCACCATTCCTCTAATGATTGGTGGCGCAACAACCTCTAAAGCCCATGCGGCAGTTAAGATTGCACCGCATTATAGCAATACAGTCATCCATGTAAATGATGCGTCGAGAGCCGTGACAGTAGTAGGAGATTTGCTCAAAAAAAATAATCAACAACATCTTAGCGACTTAAGAACGTCTTATGACTTGTTTAGAGAGCAGTTTTTAAATAGAACCAAACAAAAAGAATACATCTGTATAGAGGAAGCACGTTCCAAAAAATATAAAATAAACTGGAGTCAAACAACCATCGTGAAACCCAAAAAGTTAGGGATTCAAGTGATTCGTGACTTTGACATCACAAAACTCGAAGCATTTATCGATTGGAGTCCATTTTTCAGAAGTTGGGACCTTCATGGGAAATACCCCAACATATTAACAGATGAGGTCGTAGGAAGCCAAGCCACCGAATTGTTTAAAGATGCACAAGAATTATTACAACGCATTTTTTCAGAGAAATTATTGGGTGCCAAAGCCATCTTTGGATTGTTCCCAGCGAATACTGTCAATGAGGATGATATTGAAATTTATGATGAAAATGGAAACACGCAGCAGACGTTTTTAACCTTGCGTCAGCAACTCAAAAAACGAGCGGAAGTTGCCCAACATCGCATTGTCGGATTTCATCGCACCGAAATTAACAGGTCAAACAGATTATATGGGTTGTTTTTGTGTGAGTACAGGTTTTGGAACCAAAGCACTTGCCGATGCTTTTGAGGCGGATCATGACGACTATAATTCTATTATGATCAAAGCGCTTGCCGATCGATTGGCAGAGGCCTTTGCAGAATATTTGCACAAAGAAGTACGGGTCAAGCATTGGGGTTATGCCGCCGATGAAGATTTTCTAATAACGAATTGATTAAAGAATCTTATAAAGGGATTCGTCCTGCACCAGGCTATCCGGCCTGCCCAGATCATTTGGAAAAACAAACGATTTGGAAACTTTTGGACGTCAAAGAACAAATTGGAGTGGAACTAACCGAAAGTTTAGCCATGTGGCCCGCAGCCAGTGTGAGTGGGTATTACTTTGGAAACCCTGAAGCCAAGTATTTTGGTTTGGGAAAAATTACCGAAGATCAATTAATTGATTATTCGAAACGAAGAGAGATTAGCATTGAAGATGCACAAAAATGGTTAAACCCAAATTTAGCAAACTAAAAAACGCATTATGAAAGTTACAGATCATTTAAAAAATGCCAACGGAAAGACTTTATTTTCATTTGAAATTATTCCCCCTAAAAAAGGAAAAAACATTCAAGAGCTATACAATAATATCGATCCGTTGATAGAATTTAATCCGCCTTTTATTGACGTTACCACATCCAGAGAAGAGTATATCTATATTGATAAAGAGGGCTTGTTTGATCGGAAAATTACGAGAATGCGTCCAGGTACTCTAGGGATTTGTGCGGCTATCAAACACAAATACGAAGTCGATACCATTCCGCACGTACTTTGTGGCGGGTTTACCAAAGAAGAAACAGAATATCTGTTGGTAGATTGTCATTATTTGGGAATTGACAATGTGATGGCACTTCGAGGTGATGCCATGCCCCATCAAAAATACTTTGAACCGACCAAAGGAGGGCATCCTTATGCAACAGACTTGGTGAAACAAATACATAAATTAAACCAAGGACAGTATTTACACGATGTTATAGAGGTGGACAACAAGTCTGATTTTTGTATTGGTGTTGCGGGCTACCCTGAAAAACACATTGAGTCCCCTTCGTTACATTCGGATTTATTGCGGTTAAAAGAAAAAGTAGATGCAGGTGCAGATTATGTAGTCACTCAAATGTTTTTTGACAACCAACGGTATTTTGAATTTGTAAAAAAGGCTAGAGGCATGGGAATTACCGTTCCGATCATCCCAGGAATCAAGCCGTTAGCCATTCAAAAACATTTGCAATTACTGCCACAAGTCTTTAAAATAGACTTGCCAGAGGCGCTTATCAAAGAAGTCGGTAAATGTGATTCAAGCGCTCAAATACGTCAGGTAGGGGTAGAATGGGCCATTCAGCAGTCCAAAGAATTATTGGACTTTGGCGTGCCAGTATTGCATTATTATTCGATGGGTAAAAGTGATAATATCAAAGCCATTGCTTCCCAACTGTTTTAAGCGGCCAAAAAATCAGCCTTAACACAATTTAAAAAATTAAAGACTGTGCGTTTAACAGTTTCAATTTATTTAACGTATCTCTAAGAAAGAATACGTTTTATATGTGTAATTTTGAATTTCAATTAGGACTGTTTGAAGAAAATTGAAACTCATAAAAAAACCAATCACTTATGAGATGGAACTTTTCGAAAAGAAATTTCGATTATCCATGTCCAGTCGGGTGGCACTTCTAAACCGTATTACGCATTATATCGTCAATCGGAAGGGCAAACAAATGCGTCCTATGTTTGTGTTTTTAACGGCTAAAATGATTTCCAACGGAGAAGTTAGCGAGCGCACTTACAGAGGAGCATCCGTTCTCGAGTTGATTCACACC
>CALSOZ010000020.1 GCA_943788095.1 uncultured Flavobacteriaceae bacterium
GTATATGAAATTGTAAAGGCCGGAAAGATTCCTATTCTGATTGGAGGCGGACATAATAATGCTTACGGCGCTATAAAAGGAAGTGCAAGTGCTTTAGGAACCAAGATAAATGCTCTAAATTTTGATGCGCACTCCGATTTGCGCGCTCTTGAAGGACGTCATAGTGGTAATGGGTTTAGATATGCAATTGAAGACGGGTTTTTGGACCGTTATTTTATTTTTGGATTGCATGAAAACTATACCTCAACAGAAATTTTAAGCTATATTAAAGCTTCTAACTCAACGATAAAGTTTAACACTTTTGAGGATATTATGGTTCGAAAGCAGAGCAGTTTTAAGTCCACATTTGAAGCAATTATGAGTTTTATTTCAACCTCAAAATTTGGTATTGAAATTGATTGCGATGCCATTCAGAATTGTCCAAGTAGTGCTCAGACCCCTAGTGGATTTTCTGTGAATCAAACACGTCAATTTATTCATTATTTTGGAGCACATCCAAATGCAACCTATTTACATATTTGCGAAGCCACTACAAATTTAGAATCCTCACAAGAAAATGCACAAACGGGAAAACTCCTCTCCTATTTGATTACAGATTTTATGAATACGCGAAGAATATCTTAAACTAATCCCCTTTTTTAAACCCATAAAATAGCTGACCAAAAAAACTAGCAGGCATATGATCATCACCTTGATAGCCTAATGTGAGGTTTTTATCGGGATTTGGCACATAATTGGTTTTAAAAATATAATCCCACAAACTTAAGCTAATTGCAAAATTAACTCCAGATTTAAAGCCTTCGGGAATGGTTTGTGCATGGTGATATAAATGCATAACGGGATTATTAAAGACATACTTTAGAGGCCCATAATTTAGCTTAATATTGGCATGATTTAGGTGTCCAATTGAAATCGCCATAAAATGAACGATAAAAGCTTGTTCAGGTTCAAAACCTCCCAATACCATAAGCGCAATCACTTTGAATGGTTTGTATAAAATATTTTCCATCCAATGGTAACGTAAGTGCGCTGCGAAACCCATCTCTTTTACGGAGTGATGGACTTTATGGAATTTCCAAAATACGGGAAAACGATGTAAGATGATGTGTGTTAACCACTGTACAAAATCCAGAACTACAAAAAACAGTACTAATTGGACCACAGGCGAAAAACTTGATAAATCGACAAGAGCAATCGCATTTGGAGTAATCTGAAATTCATCAACTGCTATTTTAGTGATGATTTTATAGACACCACTGATGAACATACTAAAGATGAAAAAATTGAAAAACATATAAAATCCATCAAGAAAAAAATCTTTTCTAAAAATGGATTGTTGTTTTCGCCACGGAAAAACCATTTCGAGACACCACACAACTAAGGAGATCGCTATCAAGCCCCAAAAATAATTGCGGGTCCAAGGCACCTCAAAACAAATGGATTTCCAAGTCCACTGTACGGTTCCTAAAAAGGCGTTAAAAAATAATTCTAAATACTCCATTTAATACGCAAGTAAGGCTAATAAGTCTTCATCAAAAGTTCGCTTTGCAAGATACTGTTGTTCTAGCGCACTTGCAAATGGAATGGGAGTTTCTATGCTCGCAACACGTTTGACAGGTGCATCTAAATACTCAAAAGCTTGTTCCATCAATTGTGATGAAATATCAGAAGCCATACTACCAAACAACGAATCTTCTTGTAGAATAATCGCTTTGTTTGTTTTTTTAACGGAGGTCAATATGGTTTCAAAATCTAAAGGTTGTAAGGTTCTTAAATCAATGACATCGGCTGAAATATGTGGATATTTTTCTAAAGTTTCTAAGGCCCAATGTACTGCTGCACCATAGGTGATTATGCTAACATCGGTACCTTCTTTTATAAGAGATGCTACACCAAAGGGAAGTGTAAAATAATCGGTTGGCACCTCTTGCCTCACGCTTCTATACAAGGCTTTATGCTCAAAAAACAATACAGGATTGGGGTCGTTAATGGCTGTTGCCAATAAACCTTTTGCATCGTATGGAAAGGCTGGATACACCACTTTTAGTCCTGGAGTTTTGGTAAACCACGCTTCGTTGGTTTGGGAATGAAAAGGGCCTGCTGCAACGCCTGCTCCACATGGCATACGCAAAACAATATCTGCTGCTTGCCCCCAACGGTAATGGGATTTTGCTAGATAATTAACCACCGGATTAAATCCTGAGCTTACAAAATCTGCAAACTGCATTTCAACAACTGATTTGATTCCTGCAATAGACAAACCCATCGCAGTTTCTACAATTGCAGATTCGCAAATGGGAGTATTCCGAACGCGTTCTTTTCCAAACTGTTCAACAAAATGTTCTGTAATTTTAAATACACCGCCATATTCTGCGATGTCTTGACCCATAAGCACTAAATCGGGATGAATTTCCATAGACTGGCGCAAGCCTTCTGATATGGCATCAACGAGTCGTTTTGTGTCATGAGTTGTAGTGGGCTTAGTCGCTTTATAGTTGAAGGGTTTATAAATATCTGCAAGTTCGGCCTCCAAGTTTGGAACTATTGCAGGTTCATCAAACGCAATTTGCAAACCTTCTTGAATATCTTTTTTGAAAGCTGCTTTGAAATCCTCTATTTCGGCGGATGTAATTGTTTTTTGTTGAAGAAGAAAAGTCTCAAAATTGGAGATTGGATCTTTTTGAGCCCAAGCCTCTAACATTTCTTGTGCAACGTATGATGTACCACTCGCCTCTTCGTGACCTCGCATTCTGAAGGTTTTAAATTCAATCAAAACAGGTCGTGGCGACTTTCGCATACTTTTGGCAATGGCATCAATTTTAGAAAACACTTCCATCACATTATTGCCTTCAATGACATGAGATTCCATGCCGTAACCTATACCACGGTCAGCAATAGACTCGCAATTATATTGTTCATTTGAGGGTGTGGACAGGCCATAACCATTGTTTTCAATACAAAACAAAACAGGTAAATTCCAGACAGAGGCAACATTAAGTGCTTCATGAAAATCGCCTTCACTTGTACCGCCATCTCCAGAAAACACAGCGGTTAATTTGGATTCCTTTTTTAAAATATGTGATAATGCAATGCCGTCGGCAACTCCAAGTTGAGGACCTAAATGGGAAATCATGCCTATAATATTATAGTCTTGAGTTCCAAAATGAAAAGAGCGGTCTCGACCTTTTGTAAACCCACTTGCTTTGCCTTGCCATTGCGAAAACAAACGGTATAGTGGGATCTCACGTGTTGTAAATACACCCAAATTTCGATGCATTGGAAGTATGTATTCATCCACCTCTAGGGCGAGAGTGACGCCTACAGAAATCGCTTCTTGACCAATACCTGAAAACCATTTTGAAATTTTGCCTTGCCGAAGTAAAATCAACATTTTTTCTTCAATAAGTCTGGATTTCAACATGTTAAAATACAAAGACTTCTGAATCTCTTTGCTTATGGCTTTATCATCGTAATGAAATAGTGGTTTCAAATCTGAGTTTTTTGCCTTTCAAAAATAGGGAAATATTAGTTATAAACGTTTAACTTTAAAAAATTGCTTTTGTAAAACTTTGGATTTGTTATCTTTGTTACATACATCAATACACAAAAGCAATGAACAAAATTCCAAGTGTTAATCTTAAAGAGTTTTTATCCGACGACTCTAAGGTCAAACAACAATTTGTTACTAAAATTGGTGAGGCTTATGAAACCATAGGATTTGTTGCGCTTAAGGGTCATTTTTTAGATGATGCTTTAGTGGACACGTTATATTCAGAAATAAAAAAGTTTTTCGATCTACCTACACCACAAAAACAAAAATATGAGATCCCAGGAATTGGTGGTCAACGAGGCTATGTGTCGTTTGGAAAAGAAAGTGCCAAAGGCAAAAAAGAAGGCGATTTAAAAGAGTATTGGCATTTTGGACAATTTGTTCAAGATAATCCAGAGCTTGAAGCTGAATACCCTAAAAATATAGAAGTTGAAGAATTAGAGCACTTTAATTCTGTAGGAAAAGAAGCCTATAGAATGCTAGAAAAAACAGCGAAATATGTGTTAAGAGCATTGGCAATATACTTAGAATTAGATGAACGTTATTTTGACGCGTATATTCATAACGGAAACAGCATTTTACGTCCTATCCATTATCCACCAATCACAGAAGAACCAAAAAATGCAGAACGCGCAGCAGCTCATGGCGACATCAACCTCATTACGTTATTAATGGGCGCACAAGGGCGAGGCTTACAAGTTCAAAACCATGATGGCCAATGGATAGATGCTATCGCTAACCCAGATGAAATTATGATTAATGTTGGTGATATGTTATCGCGACACACCAACAATAAATTAAAATCAACCATCCACAGAGTGGTCAACCCTCCTCGTGAAATGTGGGGTACCTCACGCTATTCTATTCCTTTTTTCATGCACCCAATTAGTGCAATGAAATTAAACGTTTTAGACAACTGTATTGATGCTGAAAATCCAAAACAATTTGAAGATATCACTGCTGGCGAATATTTGGATCAACGCATTAGAGAATTAGGATTAGCTAAAAACTAATGGATTTAAAGGATCAACTTAAGAATTTGTTTCCAGAGCATACTGAAAGTCCATCAGAGAGCCCTGAACCCAAAAAGACTACTCTTTGGATGCAAGATGCGCCCATAATATGTAAATACGAGAAACGTAAAGGAAAACCCATTACAATCATCGAAGGCTATACTGGAGCGGATGACGATTTTAAAGCTTTAGCCAAAGACCTAAAAAAAAGGTTTAGTGTTGGCGGAAGTTTCAAAAATGACACCATTATCATTCAAGGGGATTTTAGAGATAAAATTATGGCCTTTTTAAAAGAATTAGGCTTCAATGTTAAACGCGTTGGAGGATAAAAATTGTATGCAATGGCTATAAAAAACTCCGAACTTATACTCAATTCTGATGGAAGTATTTATCACCTTCACTTGAAACCTTCAGACATTGCAGACACCCTTATTTTTGTAGGCGATCAAGAACGTGTTGGCGAGGTTACTAAGTATTTTGACCGCATAGATTTTGAAATGCAAAGTCGTGAGTTTAAAACACAGACTGGATACTATAAAGGAAAACGGCTTTCTGTAATTTCAACGGGGATTGGTCCTGATAATATTGATATTGTACTCAATGAATTGGATGCTTTAGTAAATATTGATTTTAACACTCGAGAAATCAAGGCCACTAAAACAAGTTTATCCATTGTTCGAATAGGAACATCAGGGGCATTACAACCCGATATCGACGTTGATAGTTTTGTTATTAGCTCTTATGGAATGGATATAAATGGAATGCTTCAATCTTATAAAATTGATGCGATCAAACATGCAGATATCGAAGCGGCATTTGTAAAACACACCCAATGGAGCCCACAAAAACCATATCCCGTTATTATAGAAAATTCAAAACAATTAGAAGCAAAATTAAAAAGTGACCAAACTCTCAACGGACTTACCGCAACCTGTGGTGGGTTTTACGGCCCTCAAGGTCGGGTCTTACGTTTAGAATTACAAGACGACAGTCTGAATCATAAAATGGATAGTTTTGATTACAAGGGCTTAAGAGTTACCAATTTTGAAATGGAAACGTCTGCAATTTACGGGTTGTCCAAATTACTGGGCCATAAAGCCTGTTCCATGAATGCTATTTTGGCCAATAGAGCTTTGGGAACTTTTAGCAAAACACCACTAGCGACTATCGATAAGTTGATTGTATATACGCTAAATAAACTTGTTTCTTAGATGAAAGATGTACGTATTGGCGGCGTTCCAGAACACTTCAACTATGCTTGGTATATGGCATTAAAACAAGGGCATTTTAAGTCCCATGATATTAGTGTACGCTGGAAAGATTATTTTGGTGGCACAGGCCAAATGGCCACTGCACTTCGCAACAACGAGATTGATATTGCTGTAATTTTAACTGAAGGCATCATTAAAGATATTACGGAAGGAAGTCCGTGTAAGATTGTACAAGTTTTTGTGGAAACACCCTTAATTTGGGGCATCCATGTGGCGGAAAAATCGGCTTTTACACACCTGAGCGAACTCAAAGGCCAACGGGCCGCCATAAGTCGCTACGGCTCCGGTTCTCATTTGATGGCGTACGTAAATGCACAAAAATTAGACTGGGATACCGCTACCGATTTACAATTTGAAGTGGTCAAGGATCTAGATGGTGCGGTAGAAGCACTAACACATCAAAAAGCGGATTATTTTATGTGGGAGAAATTTACAACAAAGCCTTTAGTCGATCAGCGAACTTTTCGACGTTTAGGAGATTGCCCAACGCCGTGGCCTTGCTTTGTTCTTGCGGTGCGCGATGAATTTATTTCCAATGAAAAAGAAACGCTTCAAACGATTCTAAAAGTCATCAATTCGATTACTGCTAGATTTAAACATATTCCTGAAATTGAGACTATTATTTCTGAGCGCTATCACCAAAAAAATGAAGATGTGAAAAATTGGTTAGCGTTAACAGAATGGTCTCAACAAAACATCCAAGCATCAACAGTGGAAGCCGTTCAAGAGCAGTTGCTAAAATTAGATATTATATCGAAAAAACTCCCTTTTGAGCAGTTGGTGGTGTCTTTAGAAGATTAGCCCCATTTAATTGGTAACTTGCCCAATGATTTTAGCACTCCATTTGTTTTACTAAAATGTTTATTTCCAAACCAAAACCCGCGATTGGCACTCATAGGAGATGGATGTCCACTTTCTAAAACGGTATGTTTTCTGGTATCAATGAGTTTAATTTTATGTTTAGCAAAACTTCCCCACAATAAAAAAATCACATTCGATTTTTTGGAAGATAAGGTTTTAATAACCGTATTTGTAAATGTTTCCCAGCCTTGTTTTTGATGGCTTCCAGCTTCCTTGGCACGCACACTCAAAGTTGCATTTAGAAGTAAAACCCCTTGTTTTGCCCAGGAACTTAAATCACCACTAGTTGGATATGGAAGGTTCATATCAGTTTCTAATTCCTTAAAAATATTCCGTAATGATGGCGGATGTGCTATACCGTCATTGACAGAAAAACACAACCCATTGGCCTGTCCAGCACCATGATAGGGATCTTGACCTATAATGACCACTTTTACAGCTTCAAAGGGACAAGCATCAAATGCATTAAACAGTTGATTGGCCGGCGGATAACATGTGTGAGACGCATACTCTGCACTAACAAAATCATCCAATTTTTGGAAATACGATTTATTAAATTCAGATTCTAAATGGGAACGCCAGGTTCCTGTGAGCTGTAACATATAATACGAGCTTATGATATAAGGCTTAGACTACAAACTTAAGCTATATATTTTAAACATTAATACCTTACATTTGTAGTGACTTATGCTTGCACACAATGATTAAGATTTCCAAGAAGACTTTACAAGATTTAGAATTTGAATCCGTAATTCAACAAGTGGCTTTTCACAATGTTACAACTTTAGGAAAAGCGGAGATTCTAGCAACTTTACCATTTTCAAATAGAGAAGAGGTCATTGAAGCACTTCAACTCACCAATGAATTTGTATCGTCTTTTGACAATGAAAACCGCATTCCTAATCATGGATTTGATGCCATCACGGCAGAACTGAAATTAATTCGGATTGAAAATAATTATCTAGAAATTGACGGCTTTCGGCGAATAGCTAGCATTTGTGTGACCACTAATATTCTGTTGAAATTCTTCAAGAAATTTCATGAATATTACCCCCTTTTACACAAAACTTCTTTACAACTTGAAGCCAACACAGAAATTCCAGAAGCGATTAATAGCGTAGTGGATAAGTTTGGCGAAATTCGTAATGATGCCTCGGACACCTTATATGGTTTACGCAAATCGATTCAAGCGGTTCGCACAAAAATAAACACCAGTTTCAACTCGGCGTTGAGCATGTATAACAGTGCAGATTATTTGGATGATATTCGGGAAACGGTGATGGAAAACCGCCGGGTGCTGGCCGTGAAAGCCATGTACCGCCGCAAGGTCAAAGGCAGTATTTTGGGCGCCAGTAAAACAGGTAGTATTGTTTATATTGAGCCCGATACGACACAACAACACCAACGCGATCTTAATAATTTAGAGTTTGAAGAAACAGAGGAAATTAAGCGCATTTTACTAGAACTTACAAGTTTCATTAGTGGTTACAGTCCGTTGCTAGAATCCTATCAGCAGTTTCTGACCAAAATAGACGTCATCTATGCCAAAGCAAAGTATGCCAAAACCATTGAGGCCGTCCTTCCAGAAGTGACCAAACACCAAGAAATAGATCTTGTCAACGCTTACCATCCTTTGCTGATGGTGGCCAATAAAAGTGAAGGCATTACAACCTTTCCACAAACGATCACCATGTCCACTAACAGTCGAATTATCGTGATTTCAGGACCAAATGCTGGTGGAAAAAGCATCACCCTAAAAACAGTAGGCTTGTTGCAACTCATGGTGCAATCGGGGATGCTGATTCCTGTTCATGAACGCTCAAAACTCTGTTTATTTGATACGATTTTGAGTGATATTGGGGATAATCAATCTATCGAAAATCATTTAAGCACCTACAGTTACCGCTTAAAACAAATGAACTATTTTTTAAAGAAGTGTAACAAACACACTCTGTTTTTAATTGATGAATTTGGAACTGGAAGTGATCCTGAATTGGGTGGCGCCTTGGCCGAAACATTTTTGGAAGTCTTTTATGAGCGAGAAGCCTTTGGAATTATTACAACCCATTATAGCAATTTAAAGCTTTTGGCTAACGAACTGCCTCATATACAAAATGCGAATATGTTGTTTGATGAAAAAACCTTACTGCCTTTATATAAGTTAGTCATTGGACAAGCGGGTAGTTCTTTTACTTTTGAGGTGGCGCAGAAAAATGGCATTCCTTACAGTCTGATCAACCGGTCGAAAAAGAAGATTGAACGCGGCAAAATTCGATTTGATAAGACGATTGCGAAACTGCAAAAAGAGCGCTCTAAATTGGAAAAAACAGAACGTGCACTCAAACAAAATGAGATTAAGAAAAGCTTAGAAACCGACAAATTAGAAACAACTAATGCGAAGGCCAAGAAAAAACTCCAAAGCTATCAAGAGCTTTTTGACAGTAACCAGCGTTTGGTGTATCTCGGTCAAAAAATTAGTGATTTAGGGGAACGTTTTTTCGAAAACAAACGAAAACGCGAATTGATGAATGAATTGTTTAAGTTGGTACAGATTGAAAATTCGAAACGTCAAAAAATAAGCCTCAAACAAAAAAAGGCACAAAAAGCCAAAGAAGAAGCCCTTAAAAAAGAGGTTGATAAAAAAGTGGCTGTCATTCGCAAAGAAAAAAAGAAACAAAAGGAAAAAGCAGCATTGGTTCCACCAAAACCAAAACGTGTTCTTGTGGTTGGGGATTCGGTGCGTTTGGAAGATGGTCGCGCTGTAGGAACTTTGGATAAACTCGAAAAAAACAAAGCGGTGGTGAATTATGGACTGTTTACAACGACGGTTAATATTGACCGCTTGGAATATGTGAATTCTAAAAAATAATGCAAACTAGTGTCTTTTTTGATGGCGTGTGTACCCTCTGCAATCGCGGGGTGAACTTCCTCATAAAACACGACAAAAAAGGGGTTTTAAAATTTGCATCTCTACAAAGTGAATACGCCCAAAACGTTATTCCAAAGGCGCTACTAGACCGTGATAATTTAGATACGATTATAGTATATACAGACGGTAAATTTTACGAGAGAAGTAAGGCTGTTCTAAAACTGTGCAAGGTTTTGGGTGGTGGGTTTTATGTGGTTCTCATTGGATACCTCATCCCCCGTTTTATTCGGGATGGCTTGTATCGGTTTATTGCCAACAACCGTTACCGCTGGTTTGGAACACAATCTCAATGCAGGGTTCCAACCCCAGATTTGAAAGAGCGATTTTTGGAGTAATGAACTGATCAGTATTTTTTTACACTACCCCACTCGATCGTAATTAAATTATTTTTACTACATTTATGCAGA
>CALSOZ010000021.1 GCA_943788095.1 uncultured Flavobacteriaceae bacterium
GCTGATAGTGTTGACCGGGATCGTTTATCATTTTGCGCTACACCAGGAGGAACTGGTGCAATACATCACGTATTAGAATTAGTTAAACTTACTGAAAGTAATCCTAAAATTTGGTTTAGCGACCCGACATAGTTTTCTAAAGCAAGTCTAAAATAAGGGATATAGAAAGAAATTATGAAGGGCATCATGATTAAAATTGAGAGCAATTGTAACAAAAGTCCTTGAAACCAGACTTTTTTAAACAATACTATCGAATCGTTAAATAAGTCTCCAAAATCTGTTGGTTTAGCTAACTGAATCTTACTTAATAGTGTTTGAAATGCGAACATAATTGTGAGGTTTAAGGATGTAATATCTTTCAAATAAAGAAGTTTGTTTGGTCAAATCAAAATAAAAAACGAAAATACTGACACTTTGTCATAAAAAACAAATTTATTGTATCTTTGCATACTTATTGTCCATGATTGGATTTTGAAAACTTATGGAGAAAACAATTGACGAAACAGTTCAAGGCTCAAAATTAGCCGTTAAACCCAAACTAGAAAACACCAAGAAGCTTTTCATAGAAAGCTATGGATGTGCTATGAATTTTAGTGATAGTGAAATTGTCGCTTCCATCCTTTCAAAAGAAGGCTTTAACACAACCCAAGTTTTAGAAGAAGCGGATCTGGTATTGGTAAATACGTGTTCGATTCGAGATAAAGCAGAGCAAACCGTTCGGAAAAGACTCGAAAAATACAATGCGGTAAAACGCATCAACCCAAAAATGAAAGTCGGCGTTTTGGGCTGTATGGCGGAGCGTCTTAAAAGTACATTTTTGGAAGAAGAAAAAATCGTTGATTTAGTGGTAGGGCCAGATGCTTACAAAGATCTCCCTAACCTTATATCGGAAGTTGAAGAAGGCCGAAGTGCCGTAAATGTAATTCTTTCTAAAGACGAAACTTATGGCGACATCTCACCTGTAAGATTGCAATCGAATGGAGTGACTGCTTTTGTATCTATCACAAGAGGCTGCGACAATATGTGTACGTTTTGTGTGGTGCCTTTTACAAGAGGTCGCGAGCGCAGTAGAGCGCCTCAAAGCATCCTTGAAGAAATTAATGATTTATGGAGTAAAGGTTACAAAGAAGTGACGCTTTTGGGACAAAATGTTGATAGCTATCTTTGGTACGGTGGCGGTTTAAAAAAAGGATTTTCAAAGGCTACAGACATGCAAAAAGCGACGGCCGTTGATTTTGCATTACTTTTAGATATGTGCGCCAAAGCACAACCAAAAATACGCATTCGATTTTCGACCTCTAATCCGCAAGACATGTCATTAGACGTCATCAAAACGATGGCTAAACATCAAAATATCTGCAACCATGTTCATCTTCCAGTTCAAAGTGGAAGTAATAGAATTTTAGAAGCAATGAACCGTCAGCATACCCGTGAAGAATATATTGAATTAGTAAAAAACATTAAACGTATTATTCCTGACTGCAGCATTTCTCAGGATATGATTTGTGGTTTTCCAACCGAAACAGAGTCCGATCACCAAGACACTTTGAGTTTAATGGATAAAATTAAGTATAGTTTTGGGTATATGTACGCCTATTCCGAGCGCCCAGGCACCATGGCCGAGCGAAAGCTCGACGACGATGTGCCTTTTGAAACAAAAAAAAGACGTTTGGCTGAAGTCGTTGAATTGCAACGCGCGCATGGTTTATTCAGAACGAAGCAATATCTGAATCAAACAGTGGAAATCTTAATTGAAAAAGAATCAAAAAAATCTACTTCAGAATGGTCTGGAAGAAGTGCGCACAACGTCGTGGCTGTTTTTCCGAAAGAAACCTATAAAATTGGAGATTTTGTTTTAGTCAAAATACATAATTGTACGAGCGCTACTCTCATTGGAAACGCCATCGGTTTATCTGAAAATAATTAATTATGGAAACAGTTCAATCTATAAAACAACGGTTTGGAATTATTGGAAATGACACGGGTCTTAATCGTGCCATAGAAAAAGCTGTTCAGGTGGCACCTACAGATATTTCGGTGTTAGTTACTGGAGAAAGTGGTGTTGGAAAAGAAAGTATTCCTAAAATCATTCATCAACTCTCGCACCGAAAACACGGAAAATACATCGCTGTAAATTGTGGTGCCATTCCTGAAGGGACTATTGACAGCGAGCTTTTTGGGCATGAAAAAGGGGCTTTTACCGGCGCCACTCAAACGCGTTCTGGATACTTTGAAGTCGCTAATGGTGGGACAATTTTTTTGGATGAAGTCGGTGAGCTTCCATTAACCACCCAAGTTCGATTGTTAAGAGTTTTAGAAAATGGCGAATTTATTAAGGTAGGTTCGAGCACCGTTTTAAAAACAGATGTCAGAATTGTGGCGGCCACCAACGTTAATATGTTTGAAGCCATTGAAAAAGAAAAATTTCGAGAAGATCTGTATTACCGATTAAGCACCGTTGAAATTTCATTACCATCTCTTCGAGAACGAAAAGACGATATTCATTTATTATTTAGGAAATTTGCGAGTGATTTTGCTTTAAAATACAAAATGCCCACCATTCGACTTGACGATAATGCCGTGGATGCCCTTATCAAATATCGATGGAGCGGAAACATTAGACAGCTCAGAAATGTAGCTGAACAAATATCGGTTTTAGAATCCTCTAGAATGATCGATGTTTTGACGTTAAAAACATATTTACCTAATATGGGAACCAATTTACCAGCGGTTCAAGGTAAAGAAAAAGGGCAAAGTGATTTTAGCACCGAAAGAGAAATTTTATACAAAGTTTTATTTGACATGAAAAGTGATTTGAATGATCTCAAAAAACTAACGATGGAATTAATGAAACATGAAAACCACAGTGATGTTCAAAAAAACAATGAAGGTTTAATTCAAAAAATTTACAATAAGGACAACACTTTACAACCAGAAGATAAACCCGAACTTCTATCACTACCTGCAAAAACGCAAGAAGAAAATCCTGTTGAAATTATCAATGATGACGACGAAAAATACACCTATACAGAAGCGATTGAGGAGGAAGAAGAAACACTGTCTCTTCATGATAAAGAGTTAGAACTTATTAAAAAATCGCTTGAACGTCACCAAGGAAAGCGTAAATTAGCAGCAGATGAATTGGGAATTAGCGAACGAACTTTATATCGAAAAATAAAACAATATGACCTTTAACGTTTTAAAATACAGTTTAATTGTAGGAGCTTTTGCCCTTGTTTTGGGATGTGGCGCTTACTCCTTCACTGGGATTTCATTAAGTGCCGACACAAAAACCTTTCAGGTGAATTACTTTCAAAATACGGCTGCACTAATTGAGCCCGGAATTGAACGGGACTTTACGTTAGCACTTCAGGACTTGATTTTAAATCAAACCAATTTAGATCTTGTTAAATCCAATGGAGACATCGTATACGAAGGTGAAATTGTAGAGTACAGAATCGCCCCCACAACGGCCACTTCGAGTAACACTGCAGCTCAAAATCAGCTAACAATTAGTGTGAATGTGCGGTTTTTCGACAAAAATGATGAGGATGCGGAATTTGAAAAACGATTCTCCTTTTTTTATAACTATGAGGGAAGTGCGCAACTTATAGGCGCTCAAAAAACAACGGCCATTGAAGAAATTTATGAACGAATTACACAAGACGTTGTAAATGCCTCGCTAGCCAATTGGTAAAATATGAATACATCTGAATTCACATATCTATTACACAACCCTTCGACTTTAAACAAAGACCAAGTGAGTCATGTCGCTGCTATTATTGAGGAATTCCCCTATTTTCAATCGGCCAGAGCAATGTATCTAAAAGGCTTAAAAGACTTGGGAAGTTTTAAGTACAATCAGGAACTAAAAACAACAGCTGCTTACACAACCGATCGAAGTGTGTTGTTTGATTTTATTACCTCAGAAATGTTTGTGCAAAATGATATTTCGACACATATCAAACAAAATTTTGATCAAATCAAAACGATCAAAGTTTCGGAATTTCAAGACATCTCTTCACACACGTCTTTAAATTACGATTCGAAATTAAAGACCGCAACAATACCCTCAACCACTTTAAATCAAGATAATCCTGAATCAAAATTAGGACTCGGAAAACCGTTACATTTTGACAAAACTGAAAAATTTTCATTTTCAGAATGGTTAAGTGTAGCGCAAAAAAAACCGATTGATCGCAGCGAGGGATCTGAACCTAAAAATGAATCCCCACGCGATAAAAAGTTTGCGCTTATTGACGCTTTTATCACCAATAAACCTAAATTAAAGCCGCTTGACAAACACTCAAAATTAATCAATATTGCCGAGGTCTCACCCATTGAAACAGAGGATTTAATGACCGAAACTTTAGCAAGAATTTATGTGGAGCAAAAAAACTATGACAAAGCAATCCAGTCTTACCGTATTTTAAGTTTGAAATATCCAGAAAAAAGTAGTTTATTTGCAGACCAAATTCAAGCAATAAAAGTCTTACAAGAAAAAAATAATATCTAATGAGTACATTTTCTATATTTCTAGTTCTTATCGTCGTTGTAGCCTTTCTACTCGTAGTCGTTATCATGGTTCAAAATCCTAAAGGCGGAGGGTTATCTTCTTCTTTTGGAGGCGGAGGAACCCAACAAGTTGGTGGAGTTAAAAAAACATCTGACTTTTTGGACAAAAGCACCTGGGCACTGGCAACTTTATTACTAGCCTTGATTTTACTTTCTAATGTAGCAATTGGGGGCTCCGACAACACTCAAGAGTCTAAAGCTCTTGATTTAGATGCTGCGCCTGCAACATCTCAACCAATAGCAGTCCCTGTTCAAGACACTCCTACAGAAGAAGAGAGCTCAACGCCAGAAGCAACGGATTCTGAGTAATAGAATGCTTCATAAAAACTACAAAATGTCAACGCAAACACGTTGACATTTTTTGTTCTGAAAGTTTGTCAGGTTAGAACAATTGGCACACTTTTAGACTAAATCTCAACACATAAAATAACACTAAAAATTGATTCATATGGCTTTAAACATCAAACCATTAGCAGACAGAGTTCTTGTAGAACCACTGCAGGCTGAAACAAAAACAGCCTCTGGGATTATTATTCCTGATAATGCGAAAGAAAAACCTCAAAAAGGAACGTGTCGTTGCTGTTGGTAAAGGCACAAAAGATGAGCCTATGACAGTAAAAGTTGGCGATACTGTTCTTATACGGGAAATATGCAGGTACTGAGCTTAAACTAGAAGGAACTGATTATTTAATCATGCGAGAAAGTGATATTCTAGCAATTGTTTAATTTTAAAAAAATAAAAAATGGCAAAAGATATAAAATTTGATATTGATGCACGTGACGGATTAAAACGTGGCGTTGATGCATTAGCAAATGCAGTAAAAGTAACCTTAGGACCAAAAGGTCGTAATGTGATTATTAGTAAAAGTCTTTGGAGCACCACAAGTCACTAAAGATGGGGTCTCTGTTGCAAAAGAAGTTGAATTAGAAGATCCTTTGAAAACATGGGCGCTCAAATGGTGAAAGAAGTTGCTTCTAAAACCAATGACTTAGCTGGAGATGGTACTACTACAGCAACCGTCTTAGCACAAGCAATTGTGAAAGAAGGATTGAAAAATGTTGCTGCTGGTGCCAATCCAATGGATTTAAAACGTGGTATTGACAAAGCTGTTACGTCTATTACTGATTTAGAAAAACAAGCTAAAAAAGTTGGTAACTCATCTGAGAAAATTCAACAAATTGCCTCTATTTCTGCTAATAACGATAATACTATCGGAGAACTTATTGCTTAGCTTTTGGAAAAGTTGGTAAAGAAGGTGTGATCACTGTTGAAGAAGCCAAAGGAATGGATACATATGTCGATGTTGTTGAAGGAATGCAATTTGACAGAGGGTATTTAAGCCCTTACTTTGTAACTGATGCTGATAAAATGATTGCCGATTTAGAGAATCCATATATTTTATTATTTGACAAAAAATATCTAACTTCAAGAAATTCTTCCAATTTTAGAACCTGTAGCGCAATCGGGACGTCCCTTATTAATTATTGCTGAAGATGTGGATGGTCAAGCCTTAGCAACTTTAGTGGTTAACAAATTAGAGGGGGGCTTAAAATTGCTGCCGTAAAAGCACCAGGCTTTGGAGACCGTCGAAAAGCAATGCTTGAAGACATCGCCATCCTAACTGGTGGTACCGTGATTTCGGAAGAACGCGGGTTTTCTTTAGAGAATGCCGATTTAACCATGTTAGGAACTGCCGAAACAGTAACGATTGACAAAGACAATACAACCATTGTCAATGGCTCAGGAAACGCCAATGACATCAAAGCGCGCGTGAACCAAATCAAAGCACAAATTGAAACTACGACGAGTGACTATGACAAAGAAAAACTACAAGAACGTTTAGCTAAATTAGCGGGTGGTGTTGCCGTTTTATATGTTGGTGCTGCGAGTGAAGTCGAAATGAAAGAAAAGAAAGACCGTGTCGATGATGCGCTACATGCTACACGTGCAGCTGTTGAAGAAGGCATTGTTGCTGGTGGTGGTGTTGCGCTTGTAAGAGCTCAAAAAACACTTGAGAAACTAACCGCAGCCAATTTGGATGAAGTAACTGGAATTCAAATTGTATCTAAAGCTATTGAAGCGCCTTTACGTACCATCGTTGAAAACGCTGGTGGCGAAGGAAGTGTGGTCATTAATAAAGTATTAGAGGGCAAAGGCGATTTTGGGTATGATGCCAAAAACGATGCGTATGTAGATATGCTTAAAGCAGGTATTATTGATCCTAAAAAAGTAACACGGGTGGCTTTAGAAAATGCGGCTTCTGTAGCTGGCATGATTCTAACCACCGAATGTGCTTTGATAGACATTAAAGAAGATGCACCTGCAATGCCTCCAATGGGTGGTGGGATGCCAGGGATGATGTAATCATCGCAAAATACAACAAGCAAAAAGAGGGTGTCTGAAAAGTAAAGACGAAAATAAAAATTTAGAAAAATTTTCGGTTGATTTCTCAACAGCATCTAAAAAACAAGATAAAACCCACATTTTCAATTTAAAAATGTGGGTTTTTTTAATTATTTTGAGTTTGCCATAGATTATTTTTCGGCAGAAAAACTGACAAAAAGTCTTTTTAGACAGCCTCTTTATTGATATAATATTAATTTAGTTTATAAGGTAAGCCCGCGTAATAAGTACTCCCAAATATGGGACCATAAACTAATGTAGTATCAAAATTTGACCAAAAAGGGGAATGTGTTTGTTTTGGGGATTTAATTCCATAACCATCCCTTTAAGATCAGATTGTGAAACCACGAAAATTGGAGTTAATAAAATAAATTTCATTCTGATTTATTTGGTATTTTTCAAAGCTAACAAAACTCAAACTACAAAAAACTAATGCTTGCTAAAATTATCATAAAATAAGTTCTTTTCTGAGGGCTTGTTTTATATATATGGTATTTTTGTAAAAATATTTTTAATGATTTTCGACATATTACAAACCAAAATTACTGTTTTAATTAGCAACTCAATAACACGAGATCAAACGCTCCATTTGATATGTGAATTATTAAAAACATCCGTACCACATTATGATTGGGTTGGTTTTTATTTCAAAAACGGACACAAAGAGGAGTTGATACTTGGTCCCTATGCAGGAACGCCAACGGACCACACCACCATTCCGTTTGGGAAAGGCATTTGTGGGCAAGTAGCGGTTAGTAACAAAAATTTTGTTGTTCCGGATGTGAAAGCTCAAGACAATTACATCGCTTGTAGTATCAACGTCAAATCTGAAATTGTCGTCCCATTGTTTGTGGACGGACAAAATGTGGGGCAAATTGATATTGATTCAAATACAATTGATCCATTTACAGAGCACGATGAACGTTTCTTAGAATTTGTATGTCGATCGGTTGCCACACTTATGTAGTTGTTAATAACTCCCGTGTTTCGTTAAAAAGATATTGTTTTTTTGAGTAAATTGAAATGAATTTTTGTTGGATAATTGACTACTTTTGACATTTAAAACTAGACACGATAATGAGCCAACATAAAACCATAAAATCCGCCTTAATTTCCGTATTCAGTAAAGACGGTCTAGAACCAATCGTAAAAAAACTGAACGAACAAGGCGTCACTATATATTCCACAGGCGGAACTCAAAAATTCATTAATGACTTAGGAATCAAAGTCGTTCCTGCAGAAGACATCACAGAGTATCCGTCAATTCTTGGCGGCCGTGTCAAAACCTTACACCCAAAAATATTTGGCGGTATTTTAAATCGTCAAGACAATGCTCAAGACATTGAAGAAATGAGTGCTTTTTCAATTCCACAAATCGATGCGGTAATTGTAGATCTCTATCCTTTTGAAAAAACGGTTACTTCAGGGGCAAGCAACGAAGCCATTATAGAGAAAATTGACATTGGCGGCATTTCTCTCATTCGCGCGGCCGCAAAAAACTACAAAGATGTGATTTGTGTGTCATCTGTGGATGATTATGCTGAATTTTTAGATCTTATCTCTAACGACGGAGGACGCGTTTCTATTGAAGACCGTAAACGTTTTGCGACCAAATCATTCAATGTTTCATCGCATTATGACAGTGCGATTTTTAATTATTTCAACAGTGAAAAAGAAGAGCTTGTCCTTAAAATTAGTGAACCGAAAGGCACAACACTTCGTTACGGCGAAAACCCTCACCAAAAAGGCTATTTCTTTGGAGATTTTGAAGCGATGTTCACAAAGCTTCATGGAAAAGAATTAAGCTATAACAATCTTTTAGATGTGGATGCTGCAGTTAATCTAATGAATGAATTTCAGGATGAGTCACCAACCTTTGCAATTTTAAAACACAACAATGCATGTGGCGTTGCCCAAAGAGAAACCTTACACCAAGCGTATATTGACGCTTTGGCAGGGGATCCCGTATCAGCATTTGGTGGCGTTTTAATTGCAAATTGCGAAATTGACTTAGCAACGGCCGAGGAAATTCACAGCTTATTTTGTGAAGTGGTTATTGCACCTTCTTTTAGCCCGGATGCCGAAGCGGTTTTAAAGGGAAAGAAAAATAGAATTTTATTGATACAAAACACTATTAACTTACCCGAAACCAGTGTACGAAGTTGTTTAAATGGCGTATTGGTTCAGCAAAAAGACTCCATCACAGATGACCGAAATATGCTAGAGAACGCAACGACCTCAACACCTATTGACAATGAAATTGAAGATTTGTTATTTGCATCTAAAATATGTAAAAACACAAAGTCTAATACAATCGTATTGGCTAAAAACAAACAATTATTTGCGAGTGGAACAGGACAAACAAGTCGTGTAGACGCCTTAAATCAAGCGATTCACAAAGCAAAATCTTTTAACTTTAATTTGAGTGGTGCCGTGATGGCGAGTGATGCCTTTTTTCCATTTCCAGATTGTGTAGAAATTGCTAAAAATGCTGGAATTACGGCTGTGATTCAACCAGGTGGCTCTATAAAAGATCAATTAAGTATTGATTATTGTAATGCAAACAATGTGGCAATGGTTTTCACAAAAACACGTCATTTCAAACACTAAATTATTTAAGTAAAACGCATTTCCAAACTAAAATTTATTTTAGTACATTTACAAAAGAGCATTTTACTTTAACACCCCCAGTAAATTTTTTATAGCATATGGGATTTTTTGACTTCTTAACTGAGGAAATAGCAATCGATTTAGGGACCGCCAACACATTAATAATTCACAATGACAAAGTTGTAATTGACAGCCCATCCATTGTGGCTAGAGATCGAATCTCTGGAAAAATTATAGCAGTTGGAAAAGAAGCCAACTTGATGCAGGGAAAAACGCATGAAAACATCAAAACAATACGCCCCTTAAAAGATGGGGTAATTGCAGATTTTGATGCCTCTGAACAAATGATCAGCATGTTTATCAAAAGCATCCCTGCATTAAAAAATAAATTATTTGCACCTTCTTTAAGAATGGTTATTTGTATTCCTTCGGGAATCACAGAAGTCGAAATGCGTGCGGTCAAAGAATCTGCAGAGCGTGTAAATGGTAAAGAAGTGTATTTGATACATGAGCCAATGGCCGCAGCAATTGGAATTGGGGTAGATATTATGCAACCAAAAGGAAATATGATCGTTGATATTGGTGGTGGAACTACCGAAATTGCTGTCATCGCTCTAGGAGGTATTGTCTGTGACAAATCCGTGAAAGTTGCAGGAGATGTATTTACGAATGACATCATTTATTACATGCGAACGCAGCACAACCTTTATGTAGGAGATCGAACCGCAGAAAAAATAAAAATCCAAATTGGAGCTGCAACTGAAGACCTAGAAGTTCCACCCGATGAAATGAATGTTCAAGGAAGAGATTTATTGACTGGAAAACCAAAACAAGTTCAAATTACGCATCGTGAAATTTCGAAAGCACTGGATAAATCAATTCTTCGAATTGAAGATTCTGTGATGGAAACACTCTCACAAACGCCACCAGAACTTGCTGCAGATATTTATAATACTGGCATTTATCTTGCTGGAGGCGGCTCGATGTTAAGAGGTCTAGACAAGCGATTGTCTCAAAAAACAGACTTACCTGTTTATATTGCTGAAGATCCGTTAAGAGCCGTTGTTAGAGGGACAGGAATTGTTCTGAAAAACCTTGCAAAATATAAAAGTGTCTTACTAAAATAGAACTTAAGTAATGCAACAACTTTTTAATTTCTTCATCAAAAACAAAACATTTGTATTGTTTTTGTTGTTGTTTTCTTGTGCACTTTCACTTACAATACAATCGCATGAATATCACCGCAGTAAATTCATTCATTCTTCCAATCAAATAACGGGCAGTATTTATGGAACCTTTTACGGCATCACTCAATATTTTAATTTAAAAAAAGAAAATAACTTACTTTTAGAAGAAAACAGCCAATTAAAAAAGTTGGTCTTCAATCAAGAAAAATTTGTGAAACCAGACACCGTTTTGCAAAACTCTTTTGAGTTGTTTCCTAGTTTGGTTTATAAAAATAGTTTTGCGCTTCCCAATAATTATTTAACCCTTAACAAAGGGCGTAACGATCGTATTAAGGAAGATGACGGCGTAATTACTTCGAAAGGAATTGTAGGAATCATTGATAAAACATCCTCCAACTATTCTAGAGTTATCTCAATTTTGAATACCAAAAGTCGTGTGAATGTTAAATTAAAAAAAACAAGTCACTTTGGGGTCTTGTCTTGGGATGGTAAATCGCCCGAGATTACTCAATTAAAAGACGTTCAGGGGATGGTAAAAATAGTCGTTGGAGATACCGTGATCACAAGTGGATACTCTTCAACATTTCCACCTAATATCCCTGTTGGAAGCATCCAATCCTTTCGACTAAATGACACCGAAGATTTATATATTATTGACGTTAAACTATTTAATGACATGACAAATTTGGAACATGTTTATATTATAAAAAACACCGATATTAACGAATTAAGAGCCTTAAATATTTCCGATGAATAACATTGTATTTATAAATATAGTACGTTTTCTAGGGTTGGTTTTGCTACAGGTTGTTGTGTGTAGTCACATCAATTTTTTGGGCTATTTAAACCCTTATGTATATGTGCTTTTTGTATTGCTATACCCCGTTTCAAACAATCGATTGTTATTTATTTTTCTAAGTTTTTTACTAGGTTTATCTGTCGATATGTTTTTAGATTCTGGAGGAACCCATGCCGCAGCAAGTGTCGCAATTGCATACATTCGTCCCCTTTGTCTAAAGTTTTCTTTTGGATCTGTTTATGAATATCACGCTGTAAAATTTAGTAATACCGATTTTAGTAAACGTTTGGTTTATTTTTTAATCCTCATTTTTATTCATCATTTTATTCTATTTTCCCTTGTTATATTTGATCAAAATGAGTTGTTATTAATTTTCAAGCAAACATTTTACTCCAGTATTTTTACATTGCTTCTTTGTTTACTACTTTCATCATTATTTAGCTCTAAAAAAACATGAGAAAGGTGCTGCTTTTTGGTCTGGTTATATTGACAGGGATTTGCTTTGTTGGACGTTTATTTTATTTACAAATTTACAGTGCCGACGCCTATGACATTAACAATGATAATGCAATTCGAAAAGTATTTCACTATCCAAAAAGAGGCTATATTTACGATAGAAACGACAGCCTATTAGTTGCCAACCAACCCAGTTACGATGTGATGGTCATTCCAAGAGAAGTGGAACCCTTAGATACCGTTTTATTTTGTAATCTGTTAAAAATTAATAAGCTCAATTTTCTAAAATCTTATAATCGAGCGTATCGATATTCCCCCCGTTTACCGTCGGTTTTTTTATCTCACCTTTCTAAAGAAAACTATGCATTTCTTTCTGAAAAATTAAGACACTTTAAAGGGTTTTATATTCAAAAAAGATCGGTAAGAGACTATCAAACTTCTATTGGTGCCAACGTTTTAGGATACATCGCCGAAGCTAATGATAAAGAAATTGCCGCTGATTCCTACTATAAACTTGGCGATTTGATCGGAAAACAAGGGGTCGAAATTTCCTATGAAAAAAAACTAAGAGGCGTTAAGGGTATAAAGTTTATTCAAAAAGATATTTATAATAAAGACATAGGCCCTTACAAAGAAGGTGCCTTTGACACCCTTCCTATCCCAGGAAAAGACATTAAAATTACTATTGATTCTGAGCTTCAAGCGTATGGAGAGTTGTTAATGCAAAACAAAATTGGGGGTATTGTAGCTCTTGAACCTAGTAGCGGTGAAATTTTAAGTCTGGTCACTGCGCCTTCTTATAATCCAAACTTACTAGTAGGTCGCCAACGTTCCATAAATTACACTAAATTATACCAAGATTCTATCCATCGCCCATTGATCGACAAGGGGCTGATACGGATGCATGAACCCGGTTCGCCCTTTAAAGTATTAGTAGCGCTTACAGCCTTACAAGAAAAAGTAATCGATGCAAAAACAAATATTATTTGTTCTGAAAAATACATTTACGGAAAAAATAAACGGATCATGTTGTGTCACTGTGGAGGAGGATTTCGAAATTTAAATCTAGGAATTACCTATTCTTGTAATTCGTATTTTGCAATGGCTTTTAGAAGTACCATTGAAAAGTATGATAATGCCTCTCAGTCTATGGACCGTTGGAGTCATCACATTAAAAGTTTTGGCTTGGGGAGTTTTTTAGGAAATGACTTAGCTGTTGGAAAAAAAGGAAATATTCCCGATGGAAATTATTATGATACATGGTATCCGGATTTTAAATGGGGTGCAACCACCATCATTTCTAATTCGATTGGACAAGGAGAAATCTTAGTGACGCCCATTCAATTAGCAAATATGACTGCGGCCATTGCAAACAAAGGGTTTTATTATACCCCTCACATCATTAAATCTATTGAAAACGAAGCGATGGATCCTAATTTTACAACGCCCAAACAAACGACAATTAGTCCAGAATATTTCGAAGCTGTTATTGAAGGCATGCATAATGTATACAAAAAAGGAACCGCCAGTTTTTTAAAAGTTCCGGGGATAGAGATTTGCGGAAAAACTGGAACTGCCGAAAATTTTACTAAAATTGATGGTGTTAGACAACAACTCACCGATCATTCAATTTTTGTTGCCTTTGCACCAAAAGATGACCCTAAAATTGCGATTGCCGTTTTGGTAGAAAATGGCTATTATGGATCGCGTTGGGCTGGACGAATTTCAAGCCTAATGATCGAAAAATACCTAAAGGGATCGGTTAGTTTAAAAAGAATGGAACGGTTAGTTATCGAAAAAAGTTTGGAAGACGAGTACTTAAAACCCTACAGCGGTAAACCGTTTAAAATCAATGAAAAATGATCCAAAAACGTGCCAATAGTTTTCAATTAGATTGGGTCGCAGTAATTCTTTTTACAGCGCTCGTCATTTTTGGATATTTTAATATTTTATCTGCCTCTGCTGCGGGTGAGTTTACCTCCTACTTTGACATCAGCAAACCCTATGGAAAGCAACTCATTTTTATCTTGTGCTCTCTTGTACTAATCTCACTAATTTTATCTCTTGACGCTAAGTTTTACGAACGTTTTGCGAGTATTATTTACATTGGCTCAATGCTATCCTTGGTTGGTTTATTTATTGCTGGAAAACAAATAAATGGGGCCACCTCTTGGTATGACTTTGGGGGAATTACACTGCAACCAAGTGAGTTTGCGAAATTTGCAACCACACTCGCATTAGCAAAATATATTAGCGATTTACAAACTAACATTAGAGAAAAAAAATATCAAATTAAGGCTGCAATCTTAGTCGGTCTACCTGCATTTTTAATTTTATTACAAAATGATGCGGGTAGTACGCTTGTATTTGGAAGCTTGTTTTTTGTTTTTTATAGAGAAGGTATTCCTCAGTATTACCTGTTATTTGGAATATTTATAGCCGTTTTAGGAATTGCTACTTTAAAATTTTCAGCAACAATTGTATGTGTCAGTATCGCAATTTTACTATTTATTTATCAACTTTTTTTTAAGCAAAAAAAGAAAAAGATTGGAGGAATTTTAACGATCCTAATTTTTAATATTGGAATAAGTTTTAGCGTTCAATGGGCCTATAATAACGTTCTGCAAAAACACCAGCAGGACCGCATAGGGTTGTGGCTTCGGTTAGAAAAAGATCCCACTAAATTACAAGCCATGAAACGCAATATTTCATACAACCTGAATGAGTCAGAGAAAGCAATTCGATCGGGGGGTACTTTTGGAAAAGGGTTTATGGATGGCACCCGAACCAGAGGGAATTTTGTTCCTGAACAACACACCGATTATATCTTTAGCACAGTTGGCGAAGAATGGGGTTTCATTGGAAGTAGCATAGTTGTCATTTTATTTGTGTTATTAATTTTGAGACTGCTATTTCTAGCAGAACAACAAAAATCACAATTTAGTAGGGTCTACGGCTATGGAGTGGCTAGTATCTTATTTGTGCACTTTCTAATTAATATTGGAATGGTAATGGGTCTCATTCCTACCATTGGAATTCCGTTGCCATTTTTTAGCTATGGAGGATCTGGACTGTGGGCTTTTACAATCTTGGTGTTTATCTTTTTAAAGCTTGACTCCAACCGATTAAATGTGTGGTAATTACTTCTTAATAAGCTCTAATTTCTCAGCAAAATAATCGCAGAAATCTTTCATCGTTGCAGTCATTTTTTCATCCTGAGTAGCACGCAAATAGGTGTCACTCATTGTGACTAATGTTTGATGAAAAAATAATTTCATTTCATCAACTGGCATGTCCTTAGTCCACAAATCGATTCGAAGTGTTTCTTGCTTTTTTGGATCCCACACAGAAAGCATCATTGCTTTGGCTTCTTCATTGGCAACTCCGCCATCTTCGGCAGTCCAGAATAAGTTTTCTGGAATTCGATTGTCATCTAATTCAACGGTCATTTCTATTTTTGATGTATGAGTGTGTGCCATTATTTTTTTGGTTTAAATTTTGCGTTTTTAAAAATCTCTAGTGCATCCATTTGGAGCATTTTTGACAGAGATGTTGGATTGTTTTTTATGTAGGACTTAACAATTTGCCATCCAATATACTGACCAACACGTCCGGGAGACTCACTGTCCAATTCTAAATTAAATCTTGAGAAAGGTGCAGGAGAGATAAATCGTGACACTAATTTTTTGTCAGTATCGTACAATAATTCTTTTTCAACAAAGTACTGCCAAATATAAAATTCGTTTGCTTCTGCCCATTGATATTGATCGATCGTATATCCAATTTTTTCATGGTTTTCTTTAAACGGAATCCATACATCTTTCAAATACAATTGCTTGCCAAAATAGATTAGTTCATCTAAAAAAATCGACCGTTTCGATTGATGAATTAATTGCTCTGCATAGGCCGTTGCTAAATCTGGTAAAAGCTGATTTTTATCCAAATTTTGTTTTATATAACCGTAAAAACTAGAGTAAAACTCATGATCTGGCCCAAGATAGTTGTCCAGAGCTATGAGCACAATGGAGTCCGTAACAATTGCTTTATTTCGATAATCTACATCCGAAAGTACCGTTATAAGTCGCGGCATTTGGAAGGCTTTATTATAGTATTTGAGATGTTGATAAAATGCTTTTATTTCAGACTCTGTGCTCGAGAAATCTTTAAAAACGCTGTCAACTGTTTTGGTTAAAAGGTGTTGAATTGGATCGTTCATACGACGAAACCAAACCGTATCTGCAAATTTTTCAGCAAACAAAAATGGATACTTTTGTTTCAATGCTGGAAGCTCAGAAGGTGTTGACGACCCGAATATTTGATCAAAACGTTCTATCCGTAAATCAAGTTGTATGTTCGCTATTTCGGTCTCAATTTTAGATGAATTTTGACACGAAAAGACACAAAAAAACCATAAGACCCCAATGGTTTTCATGTAAAAAGAGAGTGTATAAAGAGAACTGCTAAGTTTCAAATGATGCGTTTAAAGTATGTTGAAAGACAAAAGTAATTAATCTATTTTGGTTTAGGGTCTGGATTATATTAAAAATAAACACGAAACCAGACAAGTCGTATGGAATATGCGTATTCTATCAAAATTAGAAAAAAAACCATAGGATTAAACTATTTTGAACATAAATTATCTTGGCTTGAATAAAAATAAATTATTAAGAATAGTCTACTTTTGTAAAACGATTAAAAAATGGACCCTATGAAAACAAAACCAGTAATCACTTTCATTGTTGAATGGTTAAAGACTTACGCTGAGAACGCAAAAGTAAATGGCTTTGTCATTGGGGTTTCTGGAGGAGTTGATTCTGCAGTCACGTCTACGCTTTGTGCCATGACTGGACTTAAGGTGATGTGTTTAGAAATGCCCATTCATCAAGCAGAAAGTCATGTCACAAGAGCTCAAGAACACATACACCAGCTTACAGAAAAATTTTCAAATGTTCAATCGACTCGAGTGGATTTAACGCCCGTTTTTGAAAGCTTTAAATCTGAACTTAATTTAGAAGGCAACACACAGACTGTAGAAATGGCCTTGGCAAATTCAAGAGCACGTTTGCGAATGACCACACTTTATTACTACGCTGGTCTTTTAGGGAAACTGGTGGCTGGTACTGGAAACAAAGTAGAGGATTTTGGCGTTGGATTTTATACAAAATATGGCGACGGTGGTGTGGACCTCAGCCCCATTGCAGATTTATTGAAATCAGAAGTGTATGATTTAGGAAGGGCTTTAGAAATTCCAGAAAGCATTTTGAAGGCTGCACCGAGCGACGGATTATTTGGAGATGCCAGAAGCGATGAAGACCAAATTGGAGCGTCTTATCCCGAATTGGAATGGGCTATGAAGGCGGTTGAAGCTGGGAAAACACCCGATGATTTTGAAGGAAGAGACCGGGTCGTTTTTGAAATATATAAACGCTATAACTCCGCAAATAAACACAAGATGAATCCAATTCCTGTGTGTGAAATTCCAGACAACTTAAAACACTAAAATCCAATGATTCGAGTCCTCGTAGCAGATCATCAACCAATCGTAAGTTATGGGATTCGTATGTTTTTTGAAAACTCTACAGACGTAAAAATTGTAAATACAGCCAGTTCTGCAAAGCAACTCTTGGACTATCTCAAAAATCAAATACAGATGTTGTTCTCATGTCCATAGATCTTCCTGACACCAACGGAATCACGGTATTACGTACGATTAAAAAGGAATATAGCGATGTCAGTGTTATTATGTTTAGCACGCATCCGGAAGATATTTATGCGATCAGTGCTATAAAGGCTGGTGCTTCGGGGTATTTGTCAAAAACGGTGAAAACTTCTACCATAAAAAGAGCGATTTTAAAGGTTTATAAAGGAGGTATTTATGTAAGTAATGAACTTGCGGAGACCCTTACTTTTGAAAAAAATAGCCTAGGAACAATGAATCTTTATAAAAAACTTTCGACGCGTGAAGTGGAAGTTTTAAAGCTGATTTCGTCTGGGAAACGAAATAATGAAATTGCGAGTCAATTAAACATTAACGAAAAAACAGTCAGCACCTATAAAATTCGTTTAATGAAAAAACTAAACGTTTCCAATCTTGTAGAATTGATAGACCACGGACGACAAAAAAAATAATATTAAAGGACTCTGCTCAATTTTCTTGAAAGTAACATTTTTAAATTTGAGTAATTCAAAACATCTTCTAGAAGAGTTCTATGATCAACGGTATTTTGGGTGTCTTGTTTAATTTCATCTACTTTTCGGTCAATTAAATAACAACGAAGTGTCAAAATTGTTTCACTCACTAACTGTGCGATGCTGACGTCTTTTCGTTTCGGAAAAATGTTGTTTTTCTCCCAATTATGAAGATTATACCGTTCTTCATTCATCAAAATATTGGTCACATCGGATGCTAAAACTGGATCTAAATGGTTCACAAAAGATTCAATGACAAAGTCCTCCGTTTGATTTAAGTTATCGATAATCGTGTAAAAAAGGGTTTTGAAATTTTCATTCGTAAACTCCATTTCGTCCTCTTGTAAGTCCAAAAATATTTTCTCAAAGACTTTAACTTGATGAATCACGGGTTCCAGAACCAGTTCTGCTTTATCATTTTCTTTTAAAATTAAATCTTCAAAATCTTCGGTACGACTGCCATAGAGCAATAATATTTCGATGATTTTTTGTTCTAACTCGTACTGAATATCGACTTTTATTGGAGCTGCTGAGGATTTAACAACCTCAAATGCTTTTTGTTTTTGAGAGTACGATTTATTGGCGTCACTCTGCGCTTTTTTGCCCATTTGCGCCAGCGTACTAAACAAGACTTCCTCACTTATATCCATGATACGAGAGCATTCACGGACATATATTTCGCGTTGAATATTATCGGTGACTTTGGAAATACTAGTGACCATATCTCTGATCAGATTGGCCTTGGCGACAGGGTCATTTTGGGCCTCTTCCATGAGCAGAGAGGCTTTGTAAGCAATAAAATCCTTCGCATTTTCTTTTAGGTAAGCTTGTAATTCTTCAAGCGTATTTTGTTTGGCAAAACTATCGGGGTCTTCTCCTTCTGGAAAGGTGCAAATTTTGACATTCATTCCTTGTTCCAAGATCAAATCAATCCCTCGTAGTGCGGCTCTAATTCCCGCAGGATCTCCGTCAAATAATACCGTAATATTTTTTGTCAATCGATTGATCAATCGAATTTGATCGGGGGTTAAAGCAGTTCCAGACGACGAGACAACGTTTTTAATTCCTTTTTGATGAAATTGAATGACATCGGTATAGCCTTCAACCAAATAACAATTATCTTCTTTAGCGATGGTTTGTTTCGCATAGTAAATCCCATACAATACTTTGCTTTTATGATAAATATCGCTCTCGGGAGAGTTGAGATATTTAGCCGCTTTTTCGTTTTTAGCTAAAATTCGCCCACCAAATCCAAGCACACGCCCCGACATACTATGGATAGGGAACATCACACGCCCTTTGAAACGGTCAAACTGTTTGGTTTCCTTTACAATTGAAAGTCCGGTACTTTCTAAATATTTAAGCTGGTAGCCTTTTTTAAGTGCAGTATCGGTCAATCCACTCCAAGCATCGGTGGAGTACCCCAACTGAAAGTCTTTGATTGTTTCTTCTGTGAACCCACGTTCTTTAAAATAACTAAGACCGATGGCTTTGCCTGGGTCGGTTTTAAAAAGCGTATTTTGGTAGTATTTACTCGCAAATTCACTCACTAAATACATGCTTTCGCGTTCGCCAGCAGCTTCTTTATCGGAGTCCGATTGCACGGTCTCCTCAATTTCAATATTATACTTTCGCGCTAAATACTTGATGGCTTCTGGATAGGTAAAATGCTCATGTTCCATCAAAAAAGAAACGGAAGTTCCCCCTTTTCCTGTTGAAAAATCTTTCCAAATTTGTTTCACAGGGGATACCATAAAACTTGGGGTGCGCTCTTCACTAAAAGGGCTTAAACCTTTAAAGTTACTCCCCGATTTTTTTAATTGTACAAAATCGCCAATCACCTCCTCTACGCGAGCAGTGTCAAATACTTGATCTATGGTGGCTTTTGATATCAATATAAAAAATTAAATGGATGTTGTAAATGTACTATAAAAGTAACTGTTTTTGGTTACTTATTTCGCTCGATTACATAATTAACCATCAAAATTAATGATTTTTTGTAAGGCGATTCTGGAAATGGTTCGAGTAACTTTAAGGCCTGCGCTTGAAATGCTTTCATCTGAGAAACCGCATATTCCAAGCCGCCATTATCTTTTACAAAAGCAATCACTTCCTTCACACGATTGGAGTCTTTATTGTGTTTTTTAACCGAATTTATGAGCCACTTTTTGTCTTTTTTAGAACAGTGATTTAGCACATATATAAGTGGAAGCGTCATTTTCTGTTCTTTGATGTCAATCCCCGTCGGTTTCCCAATTTGTTGGGTGCCATAATCAAATAAATCATCTTTAATTTGAAAGGCCATTCCAATAAGTTCTCCAAATTGACGCATGGTTTCTACCTCTTCAGACAAAGGTTTCACAGAAGCCGCACCCAAACTACAACAAGCGGCGATGAGCGTGGCGGTCTTTTGACGGATGATTTCGAAATAGATGGCTTCGGTAATGTCTAAATTTCTGGCTTTTTCGATTTGTAATAATTCGCCTTCGCTCATCTCACGAACGGCAACAGAGATTATTTTTAAGAGATCAAAATCGTTATTATCAATACACAATAAAAGGCCTTTTGACAATAAGAAATCGCCCACCAAAACGGCAATTTTATTTTTCCAGAGCGCATTAATGGAGAAAAACCCGCGACGACGGTCGCTTTCATCGACCACATCGTCATGAACCAAAGTAGCGGTGTGAATCAACTCGAGAACGGATGCCCCTCTGTAGGTGCGCTCGCTTACTTCTCCGTTGGAAATCATTTTAGCCGTCAAAAACACAAACATCGGACGCATTTGTTTGCCTTTTCGATTGACAATGTAATGCGTAATACGGTTCAGAAGTGCCACCCGACTGGACATGGATAATCGAAATTTCTTTTCGAAAAGTTCCATCTCATAAGTGATTGGTTTTTTTATGGTTTCAATTTTCTTCAAACAGTCCTCATTGAATTTCAAAATTACACATATAAAACCTATTGTTTCTTAGAAATACGTTAAATAATTGAAACTGTTAAACGCACAGTCTTTAATTTTTTAAATTGTATCTAAGGCTGATTTTTTGGCCGCTTAAAACAGTTGGGAAGCAATGGCTTTGATATTATCACTTTTTCCCATCGAATAATAATGCAATACTGGCACGCCAAAGTCCAATAATTCTTTGGACTGCTGAATGGCCCATTCTACCCCTACCTGACGTATTTGAGCGCTTGAATCACATTTACCGACTTCTTTGATAAGCGCCTCTGGCAAGTCTATTTTAAAGACTTGTGGCAGTAATTGCAAATGTTTTTGAATGGCTAACGGCTTGATTCCTGGGATGATCGGAACGGTAATTCCCATGCCTCTAGCCTTTTTTACAAATTCAAAATACCGTTGGTTGTCAAAAAACATTTGAGTGACTACATAATCTGCACCTGCATCTACTTTTTCTTTTAACCGCAATAAATCCGAATGTAACGAAGGGGACTCAATGTGTTTTTCAGGGTAGCCCGCAACACCAATACAAAAATCAGACTTGTTGTCCACCTCTATAACATCGTGTAAATACTGTCCTTGGTTTAATTTATGTATTTGTTTCACCAAGTCTGTTG
>CALSOZ010000022.1 GCA_943788095.1 uncultured Flavobacteriaceae bacterium
AACGACTTCTTATTTATTGCTAAAAATAAAAGCCTAAAACTTAATTGTTTTGGGCTTTTAAATTAACTAATTATTCTTATTTGTACAGCAACTTGTAACAATATTACACACCACTCGTCTTAATATAAATACTAAATTTAAACCTAACTTATGAAAAATTGCTTATGTATTTTAGCGACTTTGCTCGGGATGGCATTAACAGCCTCAGCACAAGAAGTTAAATTTGAAGAGTACGATTTGAGTAACGGCATGCACGTTATTTTACATCAAGACAACTCTGCACCCGTTGTAACAACTTCTGTTATGTACCACGTTGGTGCAAAAGACGAAAACCCAGAACGCACAGGGTTTGCACACTTTTTTGAACACCTCTTGTTTGAAGGAACCGTAAACATACCTAAAGGCGAATGGTTTAAGATTGTCTCCTCCAACGGAGGAAGCAACAATGCCAATACGACCGACGACCGGACTTACTATTATGAAGTATTCCCTTCAAACAATGTGGAGCTTGGATTATGGATGGAATCCGAGCGACTCCTTCATCCTGTAATTAATCAAGATGGGGTTGATACGCAAAACGAAGTTGTAAAAGAAGAAAAAAGACTAAGAGTTGACAACAGTCCTTATGGAAAATTTCTTGAGAAAATCAAGCTTAATATATTTAAAAAACACCCTTACAAAGGGACTACCATTGGAAAAATGGAGCACCTTGACGCAGCAACTTTAGAAGAGTTTCAGGCCTTTAACAAAAAATTCTATGTGCCCAACAATGCTGTTTTAGTCGTCGCTGGGGATATTGATGTCGCCGCTGTAAAAAAAATGATCGACGCCTATTTTGGACCAATTCCTAGAGGCAAAGATATCGTAAGGAACTTTCCAAAAGAAGACCCTATTACCCAACCAATACGAGCCAAAGCCTATGATGCTAATATTCAAATTCCAGCGGTTATGGCTGCTTACAGAACACCCTCATTTAAAGATCGAGATGCGTATGTTTTAAGTATGATTTCAACATATTTAAGTGATGGGAAAACGTCTAAGCTCTATAAAAAAATTGTCGATGATAAAAAGATGGGACTTCAAGTGGGTGCCATTGATTTTAGTCAAGAGGACTACGGCACTTATATTTTATATGGATTACCGTTAGGAGATGTTTCATTGGACGATCTTGTGACTGAAATGGATGAGGAAATTGTAAAACTTCAAAACAATCTTATTTCTGAAAGAGATTACCAAAAAATTCAAAATAAATTTGAAAACAATTTTGTAAGCTCTAACTCAAGCATTGAAGGTATTGCAAATTCATTGGCACGCTATTATTTGCTATATAATGATGTTAATTTGATTAACAATGAAATTGACATTTACCGTTCTATCACCCGGGAAGAAATTAAAACAGTAGCCAATAAATATCTAAACCCAAACCAACGATTGATATTAGAGTATTTACCCGAATCCGATCTGGAATAACCCATAAAAGTCTTTAAAATGAAAACTAAATTATACACATTAATTGCCGTGTTTTTTATGTCATTAGGAGTAAATGCTCAAATTGACCGCTCACAGCAACCTAAACCAGGCCCAGCTCCAAAAATTTCATTGGAGAAGCCACAAGAATTTGAATTAAAAAACGGCCTAAAAGTATTGGTTGTTGAAAACCATAAACTCCCAAGAGTGTCATTTAGGTTAGCCTTTGATAGAGATCCGATTATTGAAGGAACTAAAGCAGGTGTCACCGAACTCTTAGGCGCTATGCTTGGCAATGGAACGACCACTATTTCTAAAAATGACTTTAACGAGGAAATTGATTTTTTAGGAGCACGATTAAATTTTGGATTTAGTGGTGGCTCTGCGAGTTCGTTAACAAAATACAGTAATCGTATTCTGGAATTATTAGCAGATGCCGCTATAAACCCATTATTAACCGAAGAAGAATTTCAGAAAGAAAAAGACAAACTTATCGATGGGATAAAGTCCGGCGAAAAAAGTGTGGACGTCATCTCGGGGCGTGTAGGAAGCGCTTTAGCGTATGGGACACAACATCCTTACGGTGAATTTGTCTCCGAAGAATCCGTCAGTAAAGTGACTATTAATGACATTCGAAATTACTATCAAAAGTACTTCAACCCAAACAAATCCTATTTAGTCGTGATTGGAGACGTTGATACGAAAGCGGTTATCAAATTAGTAAAAAAACAGTTTAAACAATGGGAAAAGGGTCCCCCAATAGAAACCATTATTCCAGAAGCCAATGCGAATCCAAAAACTTTAGAAATCAATTTTGTTGATATGCCAAATGCCGTACAATCAAACATCTCTTTAACAAGCACGGTAAATTTAAAGATGAGCGACCCCGATTACCATGCGGTTCTTATTGCTAATAAAATATTAGGGGGCGGATTTAACAGCTACTTAAATATGAATCTTCGGGAAGATCACGGCTATACGTACGGTGCCCGTTCATCAGTTGGAACTGATAAATTTATCTCTCGATTTAGAGCTGGAGCGTCTGTTAGAAATGCCGTCACTGACAGTGCTGTTGTTGAAACCGTTAAAGAAATAAAACGTATTCAAGCAAACCCAGTAGAAGCGGAAGCACTGGCAAATGCCAAAGCGAAATATGTGGGTGATTTCGTACTAGCCCTCGAGAAACCAAGTACCATTGCACAATATGCTGTCAATACAAAAGTTAATGAGCTTCCCGAAGATTTTTACACCACATACCTTCAAAAGATAAATGCAGTCACTATTGAAGATGTGCACCGAATTTCTAACACCTATTTTAGTGTCGACAACGCTCGTATCGTGGTAGTTGGAAAAGGGAGTGAAGTAATCGAAAACCTTGAAAAAACAGGCATTCCAATCAACTATTTTGACACCTATGCAAATCTCGTTGAAAAACCAGAATTCACAAAACCAATTCCAGCAGGTGTTACTGTGGCTACAGTACTTGATGACTACATTAAAGCCATTGGAGGTCTTGAGGCTGTTAATACAGTAAACTCAATAATGGTTTCTGCGAATGTCACCATTGAAGGCGTGCCGTTTAACCCAACAGCAGTCATGAAGTCAATGTCTCCAAACATGACCTCAATGGAGATGTCAATTGCTGGAATGGGTACCATTGTCAAACAAAAATTTGATGGTAACAATGGATATACAGAAAACCAAGGAAAAAAGGAACCAATGTCTGAAAAAGAATTCGCTGAAAAATCGAATGAAAAAGGCTTATTTCCAGAAGCCTATTTAGACGCAAAAACACTTAAATTAGTTAGTTTGTTAGCTATTGATGAGGTCGATGTCTATAAAATACAGGTGAAAGAAGATTCTTTTCGTTACTATGATGCCGCTACAGGTTTTTTAGTTCGAACTGAAAAAACAGAAGAGGAAGAAGGTGAAAATATAACCTCCGTTCAGGACTATTCTGACTATAAAAAAGTTAATGGGGTAATGTTTCCTTTTACTCAGAAAATAACTGCTGGACCTCAAGTGATTAACATGACTTCGAGCGAAGTTTTGATTAATCAAGGAGTTTCTGAAGAAGATTTTAAGTAATCCTCTCTTATTATTATTTAAAAATCCGAGGCTTTAGCTTCGGTTTTTTTTGC
>CALSOZ010000023.1 GCA_943788095.1 uncultured Flavobacteriaceae bacterium
CAATGTTTAAGTGTGGTTTTGAACGATCGAAAGTTGCCTTTGCCATGTTTTAAAATTTATTCTTAGTTCTATTAATATTAGTAATCTTATTTATATTCAATTCATTTAATCAAAAAAAAGAGAGCCAATGACGGGATTTGAACCCGTGGCCTCTTCCTTACCAAGGAAACGCTCTACCCCCTGAGCTACGTCGGCAAAAAAAGAGAGCGAGAGACCGGGTTCGAACCGGCGACATTCAGCTTGGAAGGCTGACGCTCTACCAACTGAGCTACTCTCGCAATTTAATTTAATTTAATTAGTGGGGAGAGCAGGATTCGAACCTGCGAAGACGTAGTCAGCAGATTTACAGTCTGCCCTCGTTGGCCGCTTGAGTATCTCCCCATTTTCAATGATCGTATTTAAAACTTTTATAGAAGTACTTGAATTTATTTGAGCCGATGGAGGGACTCGAACCCACGACCTGCTGATTACAAATCAGCTGCTCTAGCCAGCTGAGCTACATCGGCATTTTTTCAATACCATTAGGCATTAAAAAAGCCCGCTATTTCTAACGGACTGCAAATGTATATATATTTTTCTTGTTTCAAAACATTTTTTGTAAATTTATTATCAAAATTGACGTAATTTTTCTTTTCGCTTTTTCAACTGTCTTTCTAATGAATGTACTGCAGCATCTAATCCTTCTTCAAAAGTCTTTGAAACCTTCTTTACAACGATTGAATCTCCAGGGATTGATAACTGAACTTCAAATATTTTATTTTCTTTTTCTGAAGTGTTTTCTACCTTCAAATATACGTTTGATTTAATAATTTTATCAAAAAATAAATCTAATTTGTCCATTCGCTTCTGAATAAAGTCAATTAATTTTTGATCGGCATTAAAATTCACAGATTGTGTGTGTACTTTCATAGGATTGTTTTAAGGGTTAAACTTAATAACTAGGACAAAGTCCTAGGGTGTGATTTTTCATATACTTTTTTCAATTCGGAGACACTATTATGAGTATAGACTTGCGTGGCTGCTAAACTCGAATGTCCTAACAACTCTTTGACTGCATTTAAATCGGCGCCATTGTTTAATAAATGAGTTGCAAATGAATGCCTGAGGATATGCGGACTTTTTTTTACTTTAGATGAAACGGTATCAAAATAGGTCGTAATCACCCTGTAAACGAGCATTTCATATATTCTAGCCCCTTTTTGAGTTAGAAACAAAACCGAAGCATCCTTTATGGTCTTGAGTTGAGCACGTTTGATACAATAGGATTCATACGTTTTTAAAACGGACGGTATTAGCGGAATGAAACGTTCTTTATTTCGCTTTCCTAATACTTTTATCAAGCTTTGGGACACATCAACATCTTGAAGCTGGAGTTGCACAAGTTCAATTCGACGGATTCCAGTAGAATAAAAGAGTTCAACAATAAGTTTATCCCGTAAACCTTCAAAGGTGTCTGTAGGAATACGGTCTAAAACGGTATTCACCTCAACTTCAGAAAAAGGGATTTGTATTTTTTTACTCACTTTGAGCGCCTTGTGTTTTCCTAAAGGATTCAATTCGATGGACTGAATCTTCAATAAAAACTTATAATAGCTATTTAGTGATGAAATTTTTCGGTTGATGGTTCGATTGGAAATCTCACTATCTACCAAATGAATAATCCAACTCCTAATCTGAGAATAGTTTGCTTTTGAAACTGCCGAATCTGAAAACTCTTTAAACAAAAATGTTTGAAACATCTCAATATCTTTTTGATAAGCCGCAACGGTATGATGAGAATATTTTTTCTCTAGGCGTAAATAATCAATAAATTTTTGAACAAGCATTCAGGTCAATATTAGCTCAATCAATATACATTAATTATTGAAATATTCCCAGTAAAAATCAAAAATTTATACTAGGAATATAATTCAATTACAAAAGGTTTTAGGCTTTTGTTTTCCCAATCACTAGAGCGATGACGCCACCCATAATAGCCGCAGACACAGCCTCTATTGCAACTTGGGTTATAAAGTTATAATCCAAAGATTCTTTAGTTGAATTCATAAAAAAGGCCATACTCAATGCCAAAAGAAGTCCAATAAAAAAGCCAGCCTTAGCTCCTGTTGCAAAAGTACTTATTTGCGCCCAACGGTTAAAGATTAATGCAAATGTAAACGCATAAAACAAACATCCTAGAGAAATGAATAGTATGCATTTTTCAGAATTTTGGGGGTAAATGTCTGTAAAAAGGATTCCATAAAAAAGCCATCCAAGAAGGAAATAAACAATGGTACCAGCGATGCCTGACAATAAAAAAGATTTTGTATTCATAGTATTTAAGATTTGGTTATAATCAAATTTAATAAAAAATATGAATTATCAAAGTTTTTTTAACATTCTCAAGAAGAATCTGAAAACTATTTTAAACAAAAAAAGCACCTTATGTATAAGGTGCTTTTTGGTTTTATGAATTTAGAAAATTATAAGTTTTCTGCGTCTCTTAATCCTTGAATGTATTGCGCTTTTTGTATTTGAGCTCTACGTTTCACAGATGGCTTTATAAACTGCTTGCGCGTTTGTAAAGATCGCTTTGTACCCGTTTTATCAAACTTTCGCTTGAAACGTTTTAGCGCTCTGTCTATATTCTCTCCTTCTTTTATTGGTATTATTAACATAGTCTTTTAACCTCCCCTCTTTTAGATTTCGTGTGCAAATATAAACTTAATTATCGTTCTGCAATAGTTATTTTAAAATATTTCTTGAGATGACTACTTTTTGTATTTCAGTGGTCCCCTCTCCGATTGTGCACAACTTAGAGTCTCTATAAAATTTTTCTACTGGGTAATCTTTTGAGTACCCATATCCACCATGGATCTGTACGGCGTCATTAGCGATTTTAACGCACGATTCACTGGCAAACATTTTGGCCATAGCCCCTAAAGTTGTAACCTTCTTTCCATTGTTTTTTAAAAAAGCTGCTTTGTGAAGTAATAATTCTGAGGCTTCAATTTCTGTAGCCATATCTACTAATTTAAAGGATATGCCTTGAAAGCTTGAAATTGGTTTTCCAAACTGTACGCGTTCTTTAGAATATTTTAAAGAGGCTTCGTAAGCACCTTTTGAAATCCCCAACGATAGTGCACCAATCGAAATTCGACCACCATCTAATATTTTTAAGGATTGGATAAATCCTTCCCCTTCTTCGCCTAATAAATTATCTTTATGAATACGGCAGTTGTCAAATACGAGCTCAGCTGTTTCACTGGCGCGCATCCCTAGTTTGTCTTCTTTTTTACCAGAAGTAAACCCTGGAGTGCCTTTTTCGATTACAAAAGCCGACACGCCACGAGAGTTTCCTTTTTCTCCAGTTCGAGCAATGACCACAGCAATATCGCCACTGCGACCATGTGTTATAAAGTTTTTGGATCCATTTAAAACATAATGATCTCCATCTTTTATAGCGGTCGTATTCATACCACCAGCATCACTCCCAGTATTGTGTTCCGTTAATCCCCATGCTCCAATCCATTGGCCTGATGCTAATTTGGGCAACCATCTTTGTTTTTGAGCTTCATTACCAAAATAGTAAATGTGCCCCGTACACAAAGAATTATGAGCCGCTATGGAGAGTCCAATTGAAGGATCGACTTTAGAAATTTCTTCAATAATTGCTATATATTCATGATATCCAAATCCGGATCCACCATATTTTTCTGGAATAAAAACACCCATAAAACCCATCTCACCTGCTTTGTGAAGTACATCGGCAGGGAAATGCTGAGATTCATCCCATTCCATAATGTGGGGTCTAATATATTGCTCCGCAAATTCTCTCGCTGCAACGGCTATTAGTTGCTGCTCTTCTGAATAATTAAAATCCATATAATTCAATTGATTGACAAATATAATTTAATAATCTCTAATTTTTCAATTGGAAATCCTTTAACTTTTGTTAATTCCTCAATAGCTCTGTAACCTTCCTTTAACATTCGCAGTTCGACAATTTCATAAGCCAATTCATAATCGATGTGCTGAATCTGAACCAACTGATCAACAGTTGCTACATTCAAGTTTAATTTTTTGATATGCCTTGGCGTTTTGACAGTGAATTTTTTTAGAATATTTTCGATTACTTCTGGAGTTAATCCCCGTACATCTTGTAATTGTATTTCCGAAATAAAACCACCCTCAAATGAATCTCTGAATTTAATGATACGCTCCGAATAAAAAGCACCAATTCCGTATACCTTTTGCAGCTGTGCTGCAGTGGCCTTGTTTAAATCTATTTTTGGGTCGAATGACTTATCCGTGCTAAAAGAGTTTGACGTCGTTTTTTGAGTGGTTTTTGTTACCCATTCAGGGAATTTAAAGTAGGGCGCAATTGTTTTAAGTAATGAATCGGATACGTTGGTAATCCGCTGAAACTCTTTTTTAGAATTCACCCATTTATTTTGAGCACGATATTGATGCAGTCGATTGATTTCTGTCGTACTCATCCCTAGTGTATAGCCTTTATGATCAGTTATGTAATTTGGATTAAAGGGATATATTTTTGGAGATGATTGGTTTCGTTTTTGAACAATTAAGCTATCTACCTCATTTTGAAATTTCACATAAATTTGAGAATCTACTTTGTGAAGATCCGATGGAGATGACTTATTAGAAACTAAAAACAATTCCAAAGAAATGATTATGAGAATCAATAGGACAACCGCCAACCGTTGTTGGCGTGAAAAGTAGGTGTGAAATTTCATTTGGGGGCAACGATATCTCTATTTCTTAATCGCTTTCAAATATTTAGTTAGTTCTCTTTTTACAACAGGGAATAAGAAAAACAATCCAACCATGTTTGGGAAGATCATTGCGAAAATCATCGCATCAGAGAATTTCCAAATAGACCCCATACTCGCAGCAGCTCCAATGACTACAAATAATAAGAATAATAATTTATAAACTAAGTCAGCTACCTTTCCTCTACCAAATAAAAACTTCCAAGATTGTAGCCCGTAATAAGACCATGAAATCATGGTCGATACTGCAAACAATACCACTGCAATCGTTAAGAATATATTAGAGTAAGGTATGTATTGAGCAAACGCTTTGGAAGTAATTCCTGCGCCTTCAAAAGCTTGTCCATCAATATAAACAACTCCTGAACCATCACCACCATACTCAAAGAAACCACCAAAATTAAAGATCACAATCACTAAAGCAGTCATTGTACAAATAACTACCGTATCAATAAATGGTTCTAATAGAGCAACTAATCCTTCAGAGGCTGAATACTTTGTTTTTACAGCTGAATGTGCAATGGATGCAGAACCCGCTCCAGCTTCATTTGAAAAGGCCGCTCTTTGAAATCCTACAATGACAACTCCAATCACAGAACCAACTCCAAAGGCTGTTGGGTTAAAGGCTTCTCTTACAATAAGGCTGATGGCATCGTCTACTAAGCTAAAGTTAGATAGGATAATGTACAAACAAGCCACGACATACATGACTGCCATAAAAGGCACTACCTTTTCAGTAACTTGAGCAATCCGTTTGATTCCTCCAATAATAATTATACCAACAAGTGTTGCTAATACCACTCCAACAATAGCACCTGCGGCAGTACTGTCCCAGTTAAATAGTTCTTTTATGACAATGGTCGCTTGATTGGATTGTGCTGCATTACCACCACCAAAGGAGCCTCCAATACAAAAGACTGCAAAAATAGCAGCGATCACTTTCCCTATTTTAGCAAACCCTTTTGACTTTAAGCCTTTACTTATATAATACATAGGACCTCCATATACCGTTCCGTCCTCGCCCACATCTCTAAATTGAACTCCCAAAGTACATTCCACAAATTTGGTAGACATCCCTAGCAATCCACAAACAATCATCCAAAACGTAGCGCCTGGACCTCCCAAAGCAATTGCTAGAGCAACACCCGCAATATTACCATTTCCAACGGTTCCAGAAACGGCAGTTGCTAAGGCTTGAAAGTGACTCACTTCTCCCTCAGTACTTTCATCTTTGATCGTTTCTATCGCATCACCTCCAGGTGTAGAATCTCCGTACATAGCTTCTGCTACTCCGTGATCTACATGGTCATATTTCCCTCTTACAACATTGATCGCTTTTCCGAAATAACGAATGTTTGGAAAGCCAAAATAAATAGTAAAAAACAATGCACTCCCTACTAATAACACCAAAACAAATGGAATTGAAAAGGTATCCCCTTTGTACACAGTAAAGAAAATAGCGTCAAAAAAAGCATCTGCTACTGGCTGAAATGCTTCATCAATTTTTTGATCGAGCCCTTTTTCTTGTGCAAAGGAAATGTATGGTAATATTAAAGCAATGGTCGTTTGAATGAAGGATTTCATAAAGAAAGTTTGTGGTTATAATAATTGAGCGAACAAGATGGTGAAAATAAATGAGTTAATAAAATCCGGATGCCATTTTTAAAATAGTAGCTGTTAAGATTATTTAATATCAATATTATATGTCGAATTTAGGGTTTGGATTTGCTCTGGACGTCCTAAGACAATGACTTTAGACTTTGGAACTAGTTTCTGATTGGCTTCGGGGTTGATGGTATAATTCCCTAATTCATCTTTATAGCCAATCACATTACAGCCGGTAATTTTTCTTAAGTCTAGATCTCTTATGGTTTTAATCTCAGAAGTATCATATAATTTTTCGACTGAAATCTCTTCAATATTGATGCTACTATTCCCAACAATCGATAAGTTATCAATAAACTCCAACAAATCAGGCACTACCACTAAGGACGCCATGTGATCTCCTCCAATTTTATCAGGTAAAATAACATTATTGGCGCCTGCAAATTTGAGCTTACTGTAAGAAGATTCATTAGAAGCACGGCTTATAATTCGTGCTGTTTTATTCATTTGACGCGCAGACAATACGACAAATACATTGTCAGAGTCATTGGGTAAAGCAGATATTAAACACTCCGCACGTTTGATCCCAGCAGAGTGAAGCACTACATCCTCATTAGCATTGCCATTGACAAATAAAATGTCTTCATTTTGATATTTGTCTATGAGCTCTTTATTTGATTCTACCACCACAAAAGAACGGCTGTGGGTCTTTAATTTTTTAGCAGCCTGTTGCCCATTTCTTCCAAAGCCACATATTACAATATGATTGGACAGTGCATCAATTTTTTTTTGCATCTTTTTATGTTTTAGTTCGGAAATATCATTTTTAGAAATTATAAATTCTGTAATAATTGTAAGCGCATATCCAACAATAATAACACTAGTTAATATCAAAAAAATAGTGAATATTTTAGCCCCGGGGTCTAAAGGTTGTACTTCTCCAAAACCCACTGTAGTAATGGTAATCACAGTCATATAAAATGCATCAACCCAAGAGAAATTAGACATGATTTTGAATCCAATAACCCCTACAAAAAGTAAAAACACCAACAAGATAAGTGCTGTACTAATTTTAGATCTATAAAGTTTGATAAGCGGATTTCCCATAGGTTTTAAATATCAAAAACGGAGGTTCTTTTGGCGTATATCAAGTCTTTGATTCGCATCCAAAAGGCCAAAAATAAATAAAAGGCAAATCCAAAACCCAGAGTTACAAATGTCAAGTAGATAAAAGACGTCCGAACGACTTTGGCACGCATTCCAAAACGGTCGGCTATGCGTTGACAAACGTAAAATCCGTATTTTTGTAAATTGAAAAGACCTTTATAAAATAATTTCATACTGCAATTTATGAATTTCGATTCAATAGCGCACTACCAATCGCACATTGAAGGCATTTATTTTTTGAACAATAATTTTGTTTTAACTGGATCAGCGCTTGAGAGTCTAAAGCTGTTTTACCAAATGCATATAACGAGTGAAATTTATCGACAATCCTATTGTGTTCCATCGGAATGTGCTGCATAATAGACACCACATCGTCTTGGGTTTTGTGTCTGTTGAATTTATTGAAAGCAAACTTAATAGGCACAATCGTATTGATAATCAATAGATTAATAAATGATTTTGTGAGTTTTTTAGGGGTAAATTTTGAGGTCTTTTCAAAGGTGTAATGCGTCTCCCAAAACGTTGAAGTAGCCCCTTCAAAAACAGCATATAATTTCTCTAAAGAACGGGCTTTCATTAGTTTTGAAAATAAATTTGTTTGTTGACTGTACAGATATGCCAATTGCGCCAAACGAATGGTTGGAAAATTAGGGGGACGCAATCGAAAGAATTGCACTGGCAATACGCCTTCATTTGACAATGAGAATTTGTTTTTTAAAAATTTATAGTGGTTTCTTAAATCGGATATATAACTATCTTGTACATCTGTTTCAAGAAGTCCAGACTGCCCAAAAAATAGCGTTTCTAATTGAAAAACGTCTTGTTGTAATTTTCGAATAACCGAAAAATCGATTGATTTAGCAATGCTTAAAAACGCATCTCCATTGACTTTGAGTCCAAAATTTTTAGCAATTTGCCAAAACAAAACCGCTTCCCAATCATGCTTGGATTCTACAAGTTGTTTTTCAATCGCTTTATATTTTGTTTCTAAACGCTCTAAGTATAAACGCTCAATCCAGTGGCTCATTGTAAAAGAATCGACCTCCAAAATAGTTGATTCACATGGGATCCAGTGATTTTTTTGATTTATTAAATTGGTGTAATTAGTGACCGTATGAGCAAGAACATAGTTTTTGAGCTCTAAGGTTGGAATTGGCGTGTTGTCTTTTCTAAACACTTCTGTATTATGCTCCCAAACCACATGTAAAATAACATTGTCATAGGCCGGATCCGTTTCGTGATGGTGCACATACCAATCGGAAGATTTGACATGGATTTCGACGTTACCTGCCCACATTTGTGTGCCGATACTTAGTTGAGCATTAAAAAAATCGGGGCCAGAATTGACATTAGGCAAACCAACTGTCTTAAGAATAATCGGTTCTTGAGTGGTGGTTTGTAATGACTTGAGGCTCATTTTTTTATGCTGCCAGACATAGTGTAGGAAGTCTTCTTGCATTCAACTAAGATAAAAAAAGTTTTAGAGCAACCAAATTTTCGAATCTTCCCGTGTAAATTAATGGGGTCGATGCTCCAATTTTATGCAGAAGCGTGGTATTATATTTTCTACTTATTTTTCTTCTTACTCTTGCTGTCACCAGCGGGATGCTCGCGCTAGCGAGGGGTACCATTGTTGTATGAAGTATTGTTTTTTTCTTCAATTGTTTTAATGATTTTCTCACTCCACTCGTTCAATCCATTATTTTCCATTTCATCTTTTCCGTTCGGATAAAAAAGTATAAAACGAACTTTAAGTTCCTTAAAAGCCTCGATTATGTTTTAATTTTTCACGTCAAAATTGAAGCGTATTGCATTAACTGTTTCATCTGGATAAACAGCAGGCATTGAGTTATTAGATATCTTAACCATACCGTCTTGAAGTTTAGTATAATCATAATTTCTACTAACTCCATCTGCTCTCCAACTTATATTTATGTGTTTATTGAAATTGTCAAAATAGATATTTACTTTACAATCTTTTTCTAGTTTTTCTCCGACATTGGTTATTCCAGTTTCACATCTAAAAATAGTCTTGTCCTCCAATATTTCTTGAATTCCAATTGAATATCCACTCAATTTAAGAATTGACTTAACTTTTCGTCCATACATTTGTCGAATTTCATATTGCTCCATTGGAACTGATTCAAAATTATGTCTATTATAAAACCGATTGTCTCGGCTTAAATGTGGTGCGTATATACTTGATGGAATTTGGACAACATAGACAGATTCTTTTATGTTTCCATTGTTACGAACAGGAAATATCTTTAATCCGCCTATGTTTCTTTTAATAGTTGTGCTTATTATTTGTTCCAACCATTCTTTTGTATAAACAGTACCATCCACAAAAGAGAAGCTGTCTGCTTTGTGATTTTTTTCTGAAATTCCGTATATAATAATTCCTCCATCCGAATTTGCAATTGCAGAAACGTCTTTAGAAACTTCTTTTTTCTTTAAATCTGTTTTTGATAAAGCTTCTCCCGATTTAAATTCGATTTGAATAGATTCTTCAATTTCATTCTCAATGAATGAATTTAAAGTTTCAATATTATATTCTTCTAATTTATGTAATTCGTTCATTTTCTATGGTTTGGTCCTATTGCTTACAACTACTGTATATCGGTACTAGTACCGATATATCCATTATGTTTGATGATTAAATTATTTTCATTAAATTACTGTATATCAGAGTATTGAACTCTAATTAATGTGTCAATTGGGCTCTCTATCATACGCAAATCCCGATCACTTACATGCGTATATACCTGTATAGTCTTCATAGAGCTATGACCTAATAACGCCTTCATTATACAGATACCGAAACTCTTCCAATACGGCATTCAATAAAACAACATCTAAAACTTCGGTTAAACTCTTTTTTTGAAGATTTAGATTTGGGGTCTTTATCTTGAATATAAACGTATAAAAAAAATCACCTATTTCCAAAAAAACAGGTGATTTTTAAAAGTTTATGTTGCTAGGCTATTCAGCCTGTAATTTTGAGCTTTCTTTTTTTAAATAGTCCTTAATTTCATTAAAACTCATTCCTTTTAAATCTGTTGAAATTCTATCTTTGATTTTTCGAAATGTTTTTACCGTATCAAATTCCTTCTTTTGGTTTTCTTTAGTTTTCATAATCGATAATTTCTTTAGGCGAACGTATTTCCAATGAAGGATAATTCATTCTTAAATTTATTGAATTATAGCCTCGTATTCTATAAACATTCACAATATGTTTAAAGTTCCAGCTTACTAAAATATCCGCTCGATGAATTGTTGCTGTCGCAATATGGATACAATCATCAAAACTTGTCGCTCCAACCACTTTTTTTTCAACGTATTTTGTTGCAAGCATAAGAATTTCTTCCGTAATTTCAGCTTTTTCTAAACTCTTTTTTGGTAAACTTAAAAAATATTCTTTAACTTTTTTTGGTGCTTTAACCAATTCCGTTTCGACCAATTCAGAATATATGAAAGTAACTTTTCCAAGTTTAATCCGCTCAAATAACTGTAACGTAAATTCATCAAATTCTTTGTCAAATACGCCACCAAAAACTGAAGTATCGAGATAAAACCGTTGCTTCATTAAATTAATTTCTTCAACATCAAATATAAATAAAATTTCCTATTTCCAAAAAAACAGGTGATTTTTAAAACTTTTTATGCTCGGAAAGACCTATTCAATGTAGCCTTTTTCGCGCATCCAATCGTCATTAAACATTTTGCCTACATAACGACTGCCATGGTCATGAAACAAAACCACCACCACATCTTCGGGCTTAAAATGTTCTTTCAATTGAAGCACGCCTTTGATAGCAGAGCCTGCAGAGTTGCCTAAAAACATACCTTCTTCTTTTGCCAAACGTTGGGTATAAACAGCCCCATCTTTATCCGTTACTTTCGTAAAACCGTCAATCACTCCAAAGTTGACATTCAAAGGCAAAATATCTTCACCAATACCTTCAGTGACATAAGGGTAAATTTCGTTTTCATCAAAAATCCCTGTTTCGTGGTATTTCTTAAAACACACTCCATAGGTATCAATACCCCAAATTTTTACATTTGGGTTTTTCATTTTCAAATAACTTCCAACCCCAGAAATGGTGCCTCCAGTTCCGACACCCACTACAAAATGGGTATTTTCCCATCGGTTTGTTCCCATATTTCTGGACCTGTACTTAAAAATGTGCCTTACAATTACTTGGGATTATCGTACTGATTTACATACCAAGAGTTGGGCGTTTCTTCAGCCTAAGCGTTTAGAGACCGAATAATAAGAACGTGGATCTTCTGGTTCAACTGACGTTGGACACACAACCACCTCAGCGCCTACGGCCGTAAAATATCCATTTTTTCTTTGGACTGCTTATCCGCCATACAAAAATACATTTGTAACCTTTGATAATCCCAGCCAGGCGCAAGCCCATTCCAGTGTTTCCAGACGTGCCTTCAATAATAGTTCCTCCAGGCTTTGAAGCGCCCATCAGCTTCGGCATCTTCTATCATTTGTAACGCCATTCTGATCCTTTACAGAATTACCAGGATTAAAGGTTTCGTATTTAGCCAACACCAAACAAGGCAAATCTTTAGTTAGTACGTTCATTTTAATTAAAGGAGTATTCCCAATGGTTCCTAATATATTTTCGGCGTATTTCATGTGTAAATTTGTGCACAAAATTACATTAATTTTTCTGGGGTACAAATCTGATAATAAAGAACGTTTTACTCGAACTTAATTGCTTTGACGGAGAAATTTTACTAATAACAAAGAGGGTATCAAGTAGCATAAAAACACAATACAAAGGTCATACATTTAGTAAAACATAGTCCAGTCTAGATAACACCGGCGCCGACGTCACATAATAAACAGATGGATCTAAGTTATAAACTGAAACTGTTTTTGAAGCAACAACAGCCCAATCCCAATAAGATTTCCCCAAAACAAACCGGAATGCAATCAGGTAAGAAGCATTGTACAAAAATAGTTTTCGGATGCTCCAGTTGCTACTTCCCAAGGCTTTAAGAATCCCAATCATTTGAGTCCGTTCTAGAATTAGAACCAATAAGGCTGTGATCATGTTAATACGCTCCAACGAGAATCATAATCCCTATAATGCCATAAATATTAGTCGTAAAAATGGGAATCCACTCAAAAATAGTAGCATACTTTTGTTTGACAGTCATTGAGTTTAGGGTCGATGGTGTTTGGGCATACACCCGATCTCCAAGCCGTTCTAAGTCGTTATAATTGGTGATAAAAACTTCAAACCCTCCTACTTGATCTTTAGACCATTTATTCAAGCGCTGCACATGATTGATATCGCCAATGATGTAGGTTTTATCTAATTCTTCAAACCCAGAATTAAAGATGCCCACCACCGCATATTTCATGATACTCGGCGGTTTATTCGAATCGGATTTCATAAAATACATCTGAAAACGATCGCCAACAGCAAACCCAAGGCGATCGGCCAAATACTTGAAATTAAAACCTCGTTACTGTATGTTTTGAGTATTCTGGCAGACGACCATCTATTAAAAAGTCTTTGAAATACCGCCAATCATAATCCGTCCTACCCCTTTTAAAAACAGACCTTCAAAATCAGTATTGGTTCTAATTATGCCAAATTTATTTGCAACTGCTTGGATATGGTGACACCCCTTCAACAGATTTAAATTGGGGATAAAAATCTTGATTTTTAGAAACCGGAACTTGGGCGGCTTCCGATTCGTTGCTATCAAAATTAGAGATTGTGATATGCCCATTAAAGGCGACCGCTTTATCACGAATTTTATGCTCCAAACCAATCCCCGTTGCGATCGCGATGAGCATCACTACAATACTGATTGCAATGGCTGCAATTCCGATTTTTATTATTGGTGCCGATACACTACTTTTATAGGACTTATTTCCAATAATTCGCTTGGCTATAAAATACTCGTAATTCAAAATTTATAAATGCATTTAAATTTCATCAAAAATACAGTTTTATTATTTGTTTTGACCCTTCTTTCTTGTGGAAACCATTCTGGCTCACAAGCTCGAAAACCGATTTACAGAGAGGTTCCTTCAATTCTTGTGGGCGCTCAACACCTAGAAAGCTATTTACCGATTCTAAAAAATAAAAACATCGGCATTGTCGCCAATCAGACTTCCGTTATTTTTAAAGAAACGGGGTACACTCATTTGGTAGATTCCTTATTGAGTTTAAACATCCGAATTAAAAAAGTGTTTGCCCCCGAACACGGATTTCGAGGGACTGCGGATGCGGGGGAATATGTCAAAGACGGCGTCGATGCTGACAGTGGAGTTCCTATTGTGTCTTTGTATGGCGCAAATAAAAAACCTGATGCCCTAACTTTGAATGATTTAGAGGTGATTATTTTTGATGTTCAAGATGTGGGAGCTCGTTTCTATACGTTTTTATCGACGCTACATTTTATGATGGAAACTTGTGCAAACTTGGGTATTTCTGTGCTTGTTTTAGACCGACCAAATCCGAACGGACACTATGTGGATGGTCCCATTTTAGAACTTAAATACAGTAGTTTTGTGGGCATGCATGCTGTACCAATCGTACACGGCATGACCGTGGGTGAATATGCAAAAATGATTAATGGTGAAGGCTGGCTGGCTGGTGGTATTCAATGTGATTTGACGGTTATCCCCGTTCAAAATTATACCCATCAGAGCGTGTATGAACTCCCAATAAAGCCCTCACCAAACCTCCCCAATGCAAAAGCGATCAACTTATACCCAAGTTTGTGTTTGTTTGAAGGGACTCATGTGAGTATGGGCCGCGGAACCGAAACTCAGTTTCAGGTATTTGGAAGTCCGTTTTTAGAACATCCTGACTATGCTTATGAATTCACACCAATGCCCAATGTCGGCGCTAAATATCCAGTGCATGAAAACAAACTATGTAAGGGATTGAATCTTCAAAATCAAGATACTTTAGATTATATCGAATTAAAGTGGTTAATCGACGCCTATCAAAACACCTCGGATAAATCGGCTTTTTTTAATCCGTTTTTCACCAAATTGGCAGGTCATAAAATATTACAAGAACAAATTGAAACTGGCTGGACTGCCGATCAAATTCGTGAAAGTTGGCGCGAAGGTTTAGAAACTTATAAACTACTTAGAGCCCCTTATTTGTTGTATCCGTTGTAGGTTTTCTGTAGCCTTGAAAGGGCTGTTTTAGTAAAGCGATCAAACGACTGTTTTCAGCTTCATTTGGAAAGGTATCCACTCCGTACACTATTTGCTCGCGTTCCATATAGATATACGTTCCAAGGAGACGGTCCCAAATCGAAAAAATATTCCCATAATTCGCATCCGTATAGGGCAATTTGTAGTGGTGATGAATTTTATGCATATCAGGGGATACTAGCACAAAACTCAATAGATAATCTAGTTTTTTAGGCAGTTTGATATTCGCATGACTAAACTGCGTCGCCACTAATGATAGAGACTGGTACAGCATCACAATACCAATAGGTGCCCCAATTATAAAAACACCGGCCAGCGTAAACACATACCGAATGATACTTTCTAAGGGGTGGTGACGGTTGGCCGTGGTTGTATCGACCTTATGATCCGAGTGATGTACCAAATGCACCATCCAAAGTGGCGGTACTTTATGTTCGGTAAAATGCGGTAAATAGGCGCCTACAAAATCCATCAACAACACGCCTAAAATCACATACAACCAAAGTGGCATTTCTGGCAGCCAATTTAATAGTCCAAATTCATTAACACTCACCCAATCGGCAGTTTTAAGTAATAAAAATGCCAAGGTGAAATTAATTAAAATCGTAGTGAAAGTGAAAAATAAATTTGGGAGCGCGTGTTTCCATTTGTTATAACCAAACTTAAACAGCGGCAAACTACCTTCTAATATCCAGAAAAATGTTAACCCTCCAACGAGAATCGCACTGCGATGCAGCGAAGGGATTATTTCAAAATAATGAATGAGTTGCTCCATTTTTATATTAACTGTTTGATAAAGATACTTATTTTAATTTAGCCCTTAACGCTTCTACAATGTTAAAGGTCGCTGGACAGATGGACAAATTTTGTATCGTGAGGTCCGATATTTTTTCAAAGCTTTTTCGGTTTGTGTGTGGATATTCTTGACAGGCCTTGGGACGGATATCATAAATATTACAGGTATTATCGTCTGCTAAAAATGTACAAGGCGATGATTTTAAGACATAATCTTGGTCGGCATCCACATTGAGGTAGGTATCTATAAATTGTCGTGTTTTGATTCGGAACGCTTTTGAAATCCGCGCAATATCTTTGTTGGTGAAAATTGGACTGGTCGTTTTGCAACAGTTGGCGCACTGAAGACAGTCTGCTTTTTTAAACTCATCATCATGCAATTTTTCCATAATTGCATCGAGATTTTTGGGCGTTTTTTTGCGGAGCTTGATAAAAAAGTTGAGATGTGCCCTTTTGTTTTCTTGTACTTTTTTTGATAAAGATTGTAATTGGTCTTGCATACTGCAAAACTAAGAATAAATAGTTCAATCTAAAGACTGATATTTTAATTGATTACTGTTTTGTTGCTTTCAAACGCATTTTATACGCTTTTAATTCTTTGACCACTTTTGGCGCTAGAATAATCGTGGATAACATGGTTGGAATGGCCATCAATGCAAAGGCTCCATCGATCAGGTTGATCATCATCTCTAAGGACGAGGTTGCTCCAATGAGAATACTCGCAATATAAAAATAGTTATAGTAGTGTTTTTTATCGGCACCAATTAAAAATGATAAACATTTTGACCCGTAATAGGAGAATGAAAATAAGGATGAAATACTAAACACCGCAATACAAAGCAGTAATAAATAGTTGCCATACCCTGGCATGGCGGCTGCAAAAGCTGCGGCGGTTAGACTCACGCCATTATCGGAAGAGGTTTCCCAAACACCAGTGACCAAAATCGCTAAAGCGGTCAATGTACACACCAATAAGGTATCGATTGCAGGTCCTAACATGGCAACCAACCCTTCCCGAACAGGCTCGTTTGTTTTGGCAGCGCCATGTGCTAAAGGAGCGGTTCCAATACCCGCTTCATTTGAAAATGCGCCACGCTTCACCCCTAATAAAATCAAACCGCCCAGCAAACCTCCAAAAAAGGCATCGCCTTTAAAGTTGTTGGCTGCAAAGGCATCGGTGAAGATCATGCCTAAATATTTTGGAACGACGTCTATATTAACGATTAAAATAATCAGAACGGATATAAAATAAAGCACGACCATCGATGGCACCATTTTAGAGGCTATTTTGCTTATCCGTTCTATACCGCCCAAAATAACAACCGCCGTGATACTCACTAACACCAATCCAATAATTAAATTAGAGGAAAACCCAACTTCCACCCCATTTGGCTGCAATAAGATAGTATTGATTGCTTGGGTAAGCTGATTGACATTAAATACAGGCAACGCTCCTACCAACCCACAAACACTAAACATAATGGCCAAGGGTTTCCATGACTTTCCTAAACCTTCTATAATAAAATACATGGGACCCCCTTGTATTTCGCCTGCACTATCTTTTCCTCTAAACATAATCGCCAAGGTGGACGTGAAAAATTTGGTCGACATGCCTACTATAGCGCTTATCCACATCCAAAAAATAGCACCGGGCCCACCAATGGAGATGGCCACCGCGACCCCAGCGATGTTCCCCATCCCAATGGTTGAGGACAAAGCCGTGGTTAAGGCTTGAAAATGAGTGATTTGCCCAGGGTCGTTTGGGTCATCGTATTTGCCACTCAGTACTTGAAACGCATGACCGATTAAACGAAAGGTTTCAAATCTTGAACGAATTAATAAATATAATCCACCACCAATAAGCAGAATCAGTAAAGGCAATCCCCAAACGGCGCTTGAGAAATCTGCAGTTAATTGTGTGAGTTGTTCCATAATGATTGTAAAAATTAGCGCAATAAGCAAAAAATTCTAAATACAAATGTAACTTATTCGAAAGCAATCGATTATTATTTAACGTTTATAAAAAATCCACTATGCTCCTTTTACGTACCTTTGTAGCGTTTTAAAAGAATATTAAATCAACAATAAATATATCTCGCTCACTCCTATGAAAGATGTTTTTGGAACGGCTATCTTGGATTATCAACAAGGAAAGTACACAGAAGACTTGGTAACTTCTACTTCTATTTCGGAGGAAGATACCTTGCCTCTGCCCTATTTATTTAGGGATTTTAAAGAGTTGCCTTTGTTGGAACAAACCGCTTTAAAACAATCTAAAGGAAGCGTTTTGGATGTGGGTTGTGGCGCAGGAAGTCACAGTCTCTATTTGAAATCTAAAGGACTAAATGTGAAATCCATCGATATATCAGAAGGGGCAATCAAAACCTGCCAATTGCGAGGGTTGGAGCATGCACAGGTTTTAGATGTCATGGACGAAACGCAAACTTTTGATACCTTATTGTTATTAATGAATGGCTCTGGTATTTTTCAATCCTTGGCGCATACACCATTTGTATTAAAACATCTTAAAACACTGCTAAACCCAAACGGACAAATTCTAATCGATTCTTCCGATATTAAATATATGTACGAAGAAGACGATGGCGGCTTTTGGATGGATACAAATAAGGAATACTATGGCGAGCTCGATTATACCGTGCGGTATAAAGATGAAGAAGCCACCTTTAGTTGGATGTATCTCGATTTTGAACGTCTAAAAATTGCCTGTGACCAAATCGGTTTACAATGTGAATTGGTAAAACAAGGCCCTCATTATGATTTCCTAGCAAAACTAACCCAGATTTAAAAATCAAACTTATAACTCGCTCCTGCAAGAACTTGCAATCCTTGAACGGGATAATGATTCCAACGCTGGTAATTTTGATTCGCAATATTATGAACCTTAACAAATGCACCCCATTGATTGGTGATTTCGTAGTCTAATTGCACACTCGCATCTAAAAACGAGTCTAGTGTGACATTTGCAGTGATTGGTTGTGGGATGAATACCCCTTCAAAATTGGTTGTATCTTCTCTTGACCCACTATAAAACACAGTCCCATAAAAATTCCATTTTTCAGAAAAATCATAATCCAAAAACAGAGACGCTTCAAACTCTGGTAAATTCCAAACGGTAGTTTTTGAATCGGCGGTATAGTTATAAAAATCGCCTTTTAAACGTAAATTAAATTTTTGACTGACATCAAATTCTAAAGCGCCAGAAACAGTTATCACCTCAACATCCTCATACACGATTCCAAAAGAGTTTCCTCGATTGTAGTTATTAGGCGTTGAATAATTTTTAATGGTATGTGTTCTAAAAAGGGCTTTGTCGTCCTCGCTTGAATAGCTTCCATGTAAATCATAACCGACAGAGTGGGACAGTTTTCCTTTAGTTCCTACCTCAATTTTGTAAGGCGTTGAACTTGGTTGGATGTCCAGTGTTGGGGATACAAATGGATTTGTTTGTGCAAAATCATAATAATTGTTTTGATACAAATCGCCTTTAATTTTGGCATAGGCCACCACAATTGAATTGACAACTGCATAACTCACTTCTATATTTGGATAGATATAAAAGTCGTTTTTATTTCGTTCAGAATCCATTAAAAAATACGTCTTAAATCCAAACAAAACTGCTAAATCATCTTGAACATAGTGATAGCTTGGCGCCACTGAAAACTGAATATTTCCATAGTTTTGGCTTTCTAACCCATGATATTGTTTGGCAAATGTTCCTTTTAAATAATCAGCTTTAAGAAGGGTGTTAATTGAGCTTTCTAAGATATTGAATTGAAAAGTCGATTCGGCTTCAAAGTGATATTCTTGTGATTCGTAAGCGTCAGAAAATCGACGTAAATGAATATCCGCTGTTCGAAAAACACCTTTGGTCAACTGCACATCACTACCTAACGCAATCGTCGAATATACTTGTTTTGAGTCGATAGGCGTCAGGGTTTCAAAAGGAAGTCCATACCAGTTCACGGCTTGCCGTTGAAACGTGGCATCGGTATTCCAAACAAAGGCCTTAGAACTTTTGGCATAATTGACTTGAGCCAAATTATTTGAAAAATCATCCTGCAGTTGCAAACCTTTGATGCCTCCTTGCGACGAGTGATGCTCGATATACCCGCCCATACGTTCCCCTTTTCCAAGACGATGGTTCAAATATAAATTCCCTAGCACGGTTCCATAATTTCCATATCCTAAAGATGTATAATTTTGAAATAATTTTTCTTTTTTTAATTTTTCTAATCCGACGGATGTTCCTTTTGCAGGGGTGAATGTGGACGCCACTGGAATAGAAAAAATGGTATACTTCACCGCTTTACGGGTGGTTTCCGAATTAAATAAGCTCGGGGTTTGTTTCAATTTAAAGGCATCCGAAATTTTTGGCGTGTAGGGTTTCACAATATTAACTACCTGCGTATCAATGGAATCTTGAGATCGTGATTGGGACGTTTGCGCTTGTAAGTTATGTACCAGAACGACCCCTATCAAAACAGATGAAAATCGTAAGTATTTTTTTAATCTAAGACTCATAAAGATTAGTTTTTATTTTGAGCATCCGTTTCTACAGATGAATTTGTTTTTGCAGCTTCGGCTTTAATTTTATCAAGTTCCAATTGGGCCTCTTTGACAACTTCCTCAAATTCTGAGAAATTTTGAATCACATTTTCTAAGATGTATGTGGACTGAAACACATCCTCAAGTGCCTGAAAATTCTTTGCCATGATTATCAATCCTTTGGCGGCATAATATTTATAACTCGAATAGTTTTTAATCAAATACTGAACACTCGCATTAGATGCTTCATAGGCACCATCGGACGACTTAAAATAGGCCTCAAAAAACTGTGCTTCGGCGGCCATTTCTCCTGTAGAAATCATTTTGACTTGCGCATAAGCCTCACGTGCTTTTGTTTCATTAGCGGTTTTCATTGCAGCTCTGGCTATAATAATATAGGCATCACTCTTAATGTAATCATCTGTTTTGGAGTTTTCTAAAATGAGATCTGCATACCGAATGGCTGCATCATAATCTTCTAACTGAAAATGAGATTTCATTAAGTTAGACTGCGCATATAACCTGTTTTGAGGGTTTTTCGCTTCTAATTCTAATCGAGATAATAATGACAATGCCTTGGTGTATGTTTTGGATGCTAATACAATTTCAGACGATTTCAGTAAAGCCGACTCTGTAAATTCATTGGTAGATTGCTGATTTACAAACGCATAATGGGGAAGCGCATTCTCGGCCAGGTTGCTTTTATGATATAATTCTGCCAAATAAAAATGAGCCTTTACCAACTGTTTTCCATTAGGAAACCCCGAAATATATCTGTTAAATAACTCAATCGCTTTCGAAGTATTCATGTCTAAATATTGTTTTTCCGCCGCTTCGTAAGTAGCGTCATCCAGTTCACCATCGGTCACTCCAACATACTTTAAGGTCTTTATCCATGTTGCATACGTGTCAACTTGCCCCAAATCAATGTAAATGGATCGCGAAGAACTAATCGCTTGAAACGCTTCGGGAGTCGATGGATATTGGACTGCTACCTTGTTAAAACTTTGAAGTGCAGCTTGATTAGTCCCTTGATTATATTGAATCAATCCCTTGCGCAACAAGGCTTTAGAAACCAAACTACTTTTAGGAAATCTGCTTATGAGTTGACTGTAATTTTGAAGTGCATTTTTGGGCTTTCCTTGATTGGCATAGGTATTGGCCAATTCAAAAAGTGCTTGATCTTTTAAATAGGAGGATTTAAACTTGAGGACTTTATCTAGTTTTTTTATTTTGTCGGAGGTTTGCCCCAAATAGCCATGACTGACCGCAATTTGAAAGTTGGCATAATCCAATTCAATTTGAGCGATTTTTAACGCTTCTTGATAAGCATCAATCCCGGGACTGTATTGCTTGCTTACAAAATAAGAATCTCCTAATCTCAAAAACGCATCGTTTAATACCACTAAATCCGATGGTTGGCTTGAAATAAATGACTGAAATGCTTTGATCGCATTGGGGTATTGCTTTTGTTTAAAATAGGTGTAAGCTAGCTGATACTCTAAATTTTTAAATTCCTCAAGCTGGGCACTGGTTGTGTTATTTTGAAAGTCTAAAAACCCATTCAAGGCGGACTTAAAATTTGACAACTGATACTCTGATTCAGCCTTCCAATAAGTCGCTCTTGCAGTGATAACTGGATCTAAAGAAACCGCCAATGAACGTTCTAATAACTCCTTAGCCCCTGCGTAATCGGCCTCATTATACAACTCTAAAGCTCTAAAAAAAGTGACTTTTTGATAGGCTTCTTTGTGAGATGCTTTTGATTTATTTTCTAACAACGCTAGAGCGGCTTTAAAGTTATTAGATGTCATATACGAATCGATTAGCAACGATTCAATCTCTGTTCTAAAAGCCGATTTAGGATATCGTTTCAAAAAATGAGAAAGTACTTCAGGAGTCGATTGATATGGATTACCAATTTCATAACTTAGTTTGGCATAATTTAACCAAGCATCTTCTTGAATGTTGGTGTTGAAATCCATTTCGGAGGCGTTTCTAAACGCATTTAATGCCTCTTGCTTTTTTTGGAGGTTGATATAACTTTCCGCTAAATGATAATAGGCGTTCTGAGCAATCGCATTGGAGCCTTCGATAATTTTATTAAACTCACTAATCGCGTTTTGAAACTCATTTTGCTTATAAAACGCATACCCAAGCTGGTAATAATCCGTGTGATTCCAGCGGCCCTTTTTGGCTTTATAAGCCTCTAAATATGGAATCGCATCTGAGTATTTTTGAAGATTAAAATAACTTTCTCCTATAATTTTTGAAAGTTCCGAGACTTCTTCTGCCGAACTTTTATCTAATTGTGCACTTGCCAATTCTATGGCGGTTTCAAACTTGCCTAGCTTAAAATTCAGATCCGCTTGGTAATAAGACAGGTTATCCTTGTAGGCGTCGGTTTCAGCAACTTGATCAAAATAGACCGTCGCCTGATCATAATCATCGCCTTCATAAGCCATAAAACCAATATAATACTTGGCTTGTGACCCATAAGTTTTAGAGGTTTCAACTTTTTTTAGATATGAAATAGCGGCTTTATAATTCTTAGTCGCATAAAGACTGTATCCATATTTAAAATAAAACGATTCCATATTTGATTTTGAGATGGAAGCTCGGTCCACTTTTTCAAACCATTTACGTGCATAAGCATATTTTGCATTCTCAAAATAATAATTAGCCACTTCATAAAATGCGGAGTTGCGTTTGGTACTCGAAGGATACTGTTCCACAAAAGATTCTACGAGTAATTCGGCATTTGACTGATTGAGTCGAACGGCACAATTGGCAGTATAGTAAGCTGCATTTGATTTTAAAAAGGCATCATTGGTTGTTGATTCGACCGATTTAAAAAGTAGTTGAGCCGATTGGTATTGTCGGGCATTATAAAGCGACAGAGCCGACTGAAAATTGACTGCCTCATTAGAATAGACTGCTGTTTTTTGAGCAAATCCAATACAAAACAAACACATAAAAATAAGTTGAACTCCGTATTTTATTGAGGTCATAGACTGAAAGAATTTTATTACATTCAAAGATAAAATATATCAATTGGATAACGGAAAAAAATTGGCTAAATTATAAGTTCCTAAAAATATAACTAAAAGAAAACCGTTTAATGCAAGTGATATTTGATAATTGAGTCAAATAGTAATACTTTTATAAAAATTAATTTAGGGAAGATATTCATGTCAAATTCGGTATTAAAATTAGAAGAGGTCTCTATCTTTCAAAATGAGACTTTAATTTTGAATGAGGTCAATATAGATGTAAAAGAGGGCGATTTTGTGTATTTGATTGGCAAAACTGGCTCCGGAAAAAGTAGTTTATTAAAAACGCTTTACGGCGATTTGAAATTAAATAACGGGGCAGGATCTATTGTTGATATGAACTTAAAAACCCTGAAGGAAAAGGACATTCCTTTTTTAAGACGAAAATTAGGCGTGGTGTTTCAGGATTTTAAACTCCTCAACGAACTAACCGTCAATGGCAATCTTGAATTTGTTTTAAAAGCAACCGGGTGGAAAGACAAAGGCTTAATCAGCGCCAAAATTGAAGCTGTTCTCACCAAAGTGAATATGCAGACTAAAGGCACTACGTTTCCTTATGAACTTTCGGGAGGCGAACAACAACGTGTCGCAATAGCAAGAGCATTACTGAACGATCCAAAATTAATTTTGGCCGATGAACCAACAGGAAATTTAGATCCACAAACCAGCATGGAAGTCATGGAAGTCCTTTTAGAACTGAATACAAAAGGACACACAATTTTTATGGCGACTCACGATTATGCTTTGATTTTGAAATATCCAAGTAAAACACTCAAATGTGAAGACAACAAAGTCTTTGAAGTGGTACAACGAAAAAATTAAGCATGCTTTCTATACTCATTCCAACTTATAATTATAACATTGAAGCACTGGTAACTGAGCTTCATGCGCAAGCAACTGCTTGTTGTATCGATTTTGAGATCCTTTGTTATGATGATTGCTCTACAAATCTTGATCTCATCGCTTCTAATAAGTCCATCAATTTATTGAAAAATACAAGCTACAAAGTTTTAAAATCAAATATCGGTCGAAGTGCTATAAGAAACCTACTAGCTAAGGATGCTCATTATGATTTATTGTTATTTTTAGATGCCGATGTCATCCCTGTTAAAAATGATTTTATTTCGAAGTATTTAAGCGCTTTAAATTCATCTATACAATTAGTGTATGGAGGCCTGAATTACCAAGAAAAAATACCTGATGAAAATCAAATGTTGCGATGGGTTTTTGGAAAAAAACGAGAAGCATTGCCGTCCAAAAAAAGAAAGAAATCAATATACTTGAGGCTTCTATCATGTAATTTTTTAATTCAAAAAAACGTTTTCAAAAGAATTAAATTTAATGAAGACATTTCTCTAGACTCACCCGAAGATATCTTATTCTCTTACACATTAAAAGAGAATAACATAATTGTTTATCATATTGATAATCCGGTTTATCATTTTGGATTAGAAAATAGTTCTATTTTTCTAAAAAAATCAATGCAAGCTTTATTAGCTTCTCATGATTTAGTTAAGAATAATTTTATAAATTTAGAATATATACGCATTATTAAAGTTTTTTATAAATTTAAAAAAATCAAACTAAATTACTTTATAGCCTATTTATTTCCAGTTTTCAAAGATTACTTTAGAGCAAATCTGTTATCAAAAAATCCTTCGTTATTCATTTTTGATTTATATAAACTAAGCTACCTATGTTACAAAAGTAAAAAAGACTAATGCCGATAATTTCCATCATCATACCATTGTTTAATAAAGAACTTTTTATTAAACAAACTCTTTTAAGTGTTTTGAATCAGACGTTTTCTGACTTTGAAATAATCATTATTAATGATGGATCTACAGATAACAGTGTTTCTATCATAAACGATCTTGATGATAAACGTATTACTCTATATACCACCAAAAACAAAGGGGTTTCGCATGCGAGAAACTATGGAATCTCCAAAGCAAATTCTGATTTAATCGCCCTTTTAGATGCTGACGATTTATGGGACTCAAATCATTTGGATAATTTATACAGTTTATATACCAGCTTCCCTAAATGTGGGTTGTATGCAACAAACTATTACAAACAATTTTTTAATGGAAGAAAAATTAACACGCATTTCAATGGGGTCTCAAAAGATCATTTTGGAATCATAGAGGATTATTTTTCAGCTTCGACCATCGATAGTATTGCGTGGACTTCGGCAGTCATGATTCCTAAAAAAACGTTTATGAGCATTGGTGAATTTGATGAAGAAATGCGCTCGGGTCAGGATACCGACTTATGGATTCGTATTGCACTCGAAGCATCGGTTGCGTTCTCTGCAGTTGCCAGCGCACATAAAATTATTTTAGATCCTCAATTTCATTTGTCCTACTCATCCAATCGCATGGATCGATTGAAACTGTTCAAAAATTTTAAAGAAGTAGAAATTTCTAATAGTTCTTTCAAAAAATACATGGATTTGAATCGATTTTCGGTGGCTCTCGAAAGAAAAATCGCTGGCGATTTTAAAAGTTATAAAGGCTTAAAAAAAGAAATCAACCTAGAAAACCTTAATTTCAAGCAAAGGCTATTACTAAAAACTCCTTCTGTTTTTATAAAACTCTTAAAGCAGCTTCAGAACGTAATGTTGCGCTATAATATCTATTTGTCACCGTTTAAAAAATGGTAATTTAGAGTGTTTTTAATCGTTTAAATTGTCTAATTCCTTTTAAACCCACTCTAATTTTTTTAAGTATTTGAACACTTGAAAAGTTCGCTCGAGAACAAACTACAACAACGTGTTTGATTAACCTAAGATATCCTAAAACACCTGAATACTTATAAAAAAAAGCCGCTCTTGCATAGATAACAGCATCACTTGTGTGGTTTTTTCCAGAACTATAATCAGCGTGCTTAAGAATGATTTTTGGTTGGAAACAACTCTTTAAACCAGCACTTAGAGCATCTCTTAAGAAAATATATTCTTCAGCAGTTTGAAATTCAGCTCCAAGTCCAAAAAGAGTGTTGAAGTAAATATTTTTGGATTTTATAGAATGACGTTTAAAAGCAATTACTACAGAGTTTACCTGCTGTAATGTTTTTTTAGTATGTTCTGTAAAAGTATTTGGATACGATTTGAAATCAACTCCTAGGCTGTCAATCATTTTAAATGTAATAATATCACATTCTCTCTGATTTTGAAAACTTGATACTATTTGACGTTTTAAATCTTTGGTATAAACAACATCATCATCAGCGATCAAACAAAGGGTTCCAATTGCATTTCTAATCGCTAGGTTTCGACTGTTAGATAATCCTTTATCAAATGAGTTAATAACACGCACATTGGAATTATTTGAAACTAACAACTGGCTTTCATTCGTCTGGTTAACAATTAACAAATGGAGATTCTCATAGCTTTCATGAATAAACATCTGATCAAGAAATGCTAATGAATCTCTATTCATGGTAGAGATTAAAATTTCAAAATCGATGTTATTAGTAGAATCTGTCATTCCTTAAATTATTTAAAAAAAATATCATAATCCACTGAATCAAGAATTATTCGTTTGCGTGCTTTAAAATTTTTATTAAAGATACTTCTAGTAGAATCAATTTCTGAACATCTGATACCACTAATATCAGCTATTGAATGAATAAAATCGTCGGTCATGTATTTATTGTCAGAATTGAAATTAAGTACTTTGTTTTTATTATATTTTTCTGATGTCCATATAAACATTGGGATTTCAAACATATTTTTAGTAGTATTTTGATCAATTGTGTGACCAAAAAAATCAGCATCATCATATACTTCTTGTCCGTGGTCAGAGAAGAAAAATACATAACTTTTCAACTGTTGATTTCTTACGGTTTCAATAATTTCTCTTAGTAATTTGTCATTATATCTTACAGCATTATCATACGCATTAATTATTGAAGAAGCATTGCCAGATTTAAATTCACTACTTGGGGTGTCTTTGAAATATTCATCATTTTTACCATATCTCATTTTGTAATCCATATGAGTTCCTAAAAGGTGTAAAAAAATAACTTTTTTAGAACCTGTATCATTAATTGCGTCGTTGAAGGGTTTTAGTAATAAGTTGTCAAAATTTGTATTATCATTAGTGTGTTTGGTGTTCAAAAAAACATATTTATTGGCTCCCATGCCAATTTTAGTTATGTGAGTGTCCATCATTCCAATAGGTCTTTGATTTGAAATCCAATACGTTTGAAAATCAGCTTGATTAAATAATTGTAAAACTGATCCTTGATATATTTTCTCAGGATTCTCATAATTTCCTAAAGTTAAAACTTTAGAAAGTGAAGCAATGGTGTACGTATGTGGACTTATTACATTGTTGAAAACTGACAACTCTTCTTTAATATCATTTAATAGAGGAGTTGTTTCTCTATGATAATCACCATATAAATTAAAATGCTTTTTATTAGTTGATTCCCCTACAACAATTACAAATAATTCATCTTCATGATTATTAGATATTGTTAAATTAGTAAAATTTCCCATCTTATGTTCATTACCATAAACTTTAAATTTATTGATTTCAGACAAATAGTTCAAAGGGGTTTTTAAAACAATATAAGGACCGTTGTAAATTATAAAACCAGTTAATTTTAAGACAAAATAAATATTTAATATAATTTCAAATAGAGTAAATCTATTTATTTTTAAATCAGTAGTAAATTTAAGGTATTTAAAAATTTTATAAACAGAGTAAATTGTTATTAAAAAAGAAAACACAAGAAAGCTAATTATCTTAACGTCTATATGTGAACTAATAAATTCGGTGATTTCAGAATTATTTGATTCAATTAAAATAAAAATAGCCGAAGAACTTAAAATTGCTTCAAACAAATAGTAATAAAGTGTTTCGAAAATTAAAAAAAAATTGAAAAATATAGTAAGAACTAAAAACAGAAAACGCCTTGTTTTTATTTTGTGAAAAAAGAAACAAAATGAAATGATTAATGCTGAAAAAAGTATATTTTCTATTAGATTATAAATTAACAACGGCTTAATCGCATTAAAAAAAATTACAAAAATAAATGCAAAAAATATCGGAATCAAAAATTGACTAAATATTGATTTTATTGAATTAAAGTTATTCATATATTCTGTGTCAAAATAATTAAATTGGCTTATTTTTTCCTATGAATTGATGTCTTAGTATATAAAAAACTACAATTAAATAAGTTGAATATCGGAAGAAATGTGCCATGACAATTCCTTCAGAACCAAAATCATTTATAAAATACCTACCAAAAATAAAATATAAAAACAAAGATAATAGCTCTGTTACTACAAAATATTTTATTTGTTTGTTTGCCAAAAATTGATAGGATAAAACAATCGCTACAAACTTTACGAAATCGCCTAATAATTGCCATTTAAACAAGGGTGCCATTCCTAAGAATTCTTTTGTGTATATGAACTGAATTAAAATGTTTCGAGAAAAATACACCAGCAACATCCCTGTTATCAACAGGGGAGTTACTGTTTTGTAAATTTGAAATACCTCTTTTCTAAACTCGAATGAGGTTTTAATCACAGCATATTTTGGTAAAATATAGATAGGAAATATGATTGTAATAAATTGCATATAAATCTTTGAAATGGAGTTCATTGCGGTCCATGAGCCCGCTTCAGCTACACTAATTTCATCTAAAATGAGTGTTCGTAAATCAATTTCAATATAATTCAGCAAAACAGTACCAATAAAAGACATCAAAGTAAATCCTAAAAGCTGTTTTAGAAATGGAATTTTAAAGGAGATTGATTTAAAGTCAATGTACTCTTTTAAAAGCTTTCCAAAAATGATAATTAGCACCGTAAACTGAATAATTGGAGTAAGTGCAATAGCAACTAACACTCCATTCAAAGAGTAATAATAAAGACTGATAAGCAACAAAACAACTCCAAAAAAATAAGAAATGAGCTCAATTTTGGCATGCTTTTTATAGTCTGAAAGACCGTTTATAACACCCGTAAAAATTCGATGCATCGAAATAAAAGGGACGGCAACAGCCATCACTTTAAAAACAATGACATATGAATCTGATAAAAATAATTTATTTGAAAAATAGGAAGCCCCGAAAAATAGGATAAAAAATAAGACGACACTCGCTGTAAAACTAAAAACATATAGAGTTGAAAATAATTTGAGTAAGTTTTTTTGATCGGACTTGTACTCTGAAACATACTTCACAACCCCGTTAAAAGTCCCTAAAGAAGTGAGACTCATCAGCATTGATGAAAGGTTTCGTAACTGACCTACTTTTGCAATTCCAGATTGTCCAGTGTACTGAGCCAATAAATTTTGGACGACTAATGAAATAACAAGCCTACCACCAACAACCAAAGAATTTAGTGAAGTTATCTTAAGAATTAAATTATTACTTATAAATTTAGTAAACTTCACTTTAGCTAATTAGAACGATTAATATCTTGGAAACTAACCAATCAAAGAATATATGTTAAGCTACATAAGCCCACTAAATTCTTAAAACTTTAAATTAGTTAATCTTGTGAAATTACTAATTTTTCTTGAAAAACAGGTAATAAAAATTGATTCCAATGATTGAAGCGTTCGAAATAATAATTGGCCAAGAGGTTGCTAACATAAAACCATAGGCTACAAAAAAGGCACACGCAACAGAGTTGAGCATTCTTAAATGTCGAATATCTTTCATCAAAAAAGAGACCAATAACACTAGCATTGCTAAATAGCCTACTAATTCAGTTGCATGCGTTTCTAAAAAACCCATTATATAATTTTGTTCCGTTTACGATCTACTTCAGTCAAGTGTATTTTACGTAATCTTAATGATTTTGGCGTCACTTCAACATACTCATCTTTTTGAATATATTCCAAAGCTTCTTCTAAAGAGAACTTAATTGCCGGAACAATTTTCGCTTTATCATCGGCACCAGAACTACGAACGTTACTCAACTTTTTAGTTTTTGTAATGTTAATCGCCATATCATCACCACGAGAGTTTTCGCCAATGACTTGACCTTCATAAATACTTTCGCCTGGATCTACAAAAAACTTACCTCGGTCTTGTAATTTATCAATAGAGTAAGGAATCGCTTGCCCTAGCTCCATAGAAACTAGTGATCCATTTTGACGTTCTGGAATTCCACCTTTAAGTGGTTGGTATTCTTTAAATCTGTGTGCCATAATCGCCTCACCAGCAGTCGCTGTTAAAAGTTGATTACGCATTCCTATAATGCCTCTAGAAGGTATTAAAAACTCACAGACCATACGCTCGCCTTTTGCTTCCATGCTCAGCATTTCTCCTTTACGCATGGTGACCATTTCAATGGCTTTGCCTGAAACAGATTCTGGTAAATCAATGGTCATTTCTTCAACAGGCTCACATTTAACACCATCAATAACTTTTATAATTACTTGTGGCTGCCCAATCTGTAATTCATATCCTTCACGACGCATCGTTTCGATGAGTACAGACAGGTGTAAAACCCCTCGTCCAAAGACCATAAATTTATCGGCACTATCGGTTGCATTAACGCGCAATGCCAAATTCTTTTCTAATTCTTTATCCAGGCGTTCCTTGATGTGTCTTGAAGTTACAAACTTTCCGTCTTTCCCAAAAAATGGAGAATCGTTAATGGTAAACAACATGCTCATTGTTGGTTCGTCTATTGCGATGGTTTTAAGACCTTCAGGGTTTTCCAAGTCAGCGACAGTATCGCCAATCTCAAATCCTTCCAATCCAACAATAGCACAAATATCACCCGTTTGAACTTCTTCAATTTTTTTTCTTCCTAAGCCCTCAAAAATATGAAGTTCTTTAATTTTCGACTTCACAATGCTTCCATCGCGTTTAACCAACGAAATTTGTTGCCCAGTCTTCAATTCACCTCGTGTCAATCTTCCAATCGCGATTCGACCTGTAAAAGATGAGAAATCTAAAGATGTAATTAACATTTGCGTATTTCCTTCCTCAATTGTAGGCGATGGAATATGCTCAATCACCATATCTAATAAGGGCTCTATATTGTCATTTTCCTCTTTCCAATCATGGTTCATCCAATTATTTTTGGCCGATCCATATACGGTTGGAAAATCGAGTTGCCACTCTTCTGCACCTAATTCAAACATCAAATCAAACACTTTTTCGTGTACTTCGTCTGGCGTACAATTTTCTTTATCCACTTTATTAATGACCACACAAGGCTTCAATCCTAAGTCAATCGCTTTTTGGAGTACAAAACGCGTTTGAGGCATTGGCCCTTCAAAAGCGTCTACTAACAACAACACCCCATCTGCCATGTTTAATACACGCTCTACTTCGCCACCAAAATCGGCGTGACCAGGTGTATCAATAATATTGATCTTAGTGTTTTTATATACAACAGAAACGTTTTTAGCTGTGATCGTAATTCCTCTCTCACGTTCTAAATCGTTATTATCTAAAATTAAATCACCTGTATTTTGGTTTTCACGAAAAAGTTGACAGTGATACATAATCTTGTCCACCAAAGTAGTTTTACCGTGATCGACGTGTGCAATGATTGCGATGTTTTTTACATTAGCCATAAGTGCCTTGTTTTAAGCGTGCAAAGTTACATTTAATTTTCTGACTTTTGCACTGCTTATTAATTTTATAATCCCTTTTAATTTTGATTATATTTGCACCATAAATTTACAATAATGAATCTTCAAGATATACCAAAATTAAAACATACAACTTCGGACAATTTTTTTTTATTGGCTGGACCCTGCGCTATTGAAGGGGAAACGATGGCCCTTCAAATTGCTGAAAAAGTGTGTAAAATTACAGATGCTTTAGAAATTCCTTATATATTTAAAGGAAGTTTTAAGAAAGCAAACCGTAGTAGAATTGATAGTTTTACAGGAATTGGCGATGAAAAAGCGTTGAAAATTCTTAGAAAAGTTTCTGAAACCTTCGATATTCCAACCGTCACAGACATTCACGAGGTCTCAGATGCTGCACTTGCAGCTCAATATGTTGATGTATTACAAATTCCTGCCTTTTTGGTACGACAAACAGATTTGGTCGTGGCAGCTGCACAAACAGGAAAAGTCGTAAATTTAAAAAAAGGACAATTTATGAGTCCAGAAGCCATGAAACATGCCGTTCAAAAAGTGAAAGATGCCGGAAATGAAAAGGCATGGATTACAGATAGAGGAACTATGTTTGGCTACCAAGATATGATTGTCGATTTTCGAGGCATCCCAACCATGCGTCAGTATGCGCCAACTGTTTTAGATGTAACGCACTCACTTCAACAACCCAACCAATCGAGTGGAGTTACTGGTGGCCGTCCCGATATGATTGAAACCATCGCTAGAGCAGGGATCGTAAATAATGTCGATGGCTTATTTATTGAAACCCATTTTGATCCTTCAAATGCTAAAAGTGATGGTGCTAACATGCTTCATATCGACCATTTAGAGCGATTACTTACCAACTTAAGCGCCATAAGACGCACCATTAATTCCCTTTAGAACCTATGAATAAGACACTCCTTTTCTGTTTATTAGTTGGATCCCATTCTAAAGGTTCCTCACAAGAAATTACGGTTGAAACGTCCAATATCGAGTCAACTTTTAAAACCCAAAATAAAGGTAAGTTTTATTTTTATTGGGGGTGGAATAAAGCACAATACACCTACTCAGACATCTCTTTTGAAGGAGATGATTATGATTTTACACTCAATAATGTAGCCGCAGAAGACCGTCAAACAGCGTGGGATCCTAGCGTATACCTCAATCCTGGAAGTATTACAATTCCTCAAACAGTGGCTAGAATTGGTTATTATTTTAATGACCATTGGAATCTTTCAGTTGGTGTTGATCACATGAAATACGTCATGGTATCGCAACAACGAGCTACCATTGATGGGTACATCAACCTAGATGAACCCCTTTCGGAATTCAATGGTGTCTATAACAATACGCCTATATATATCGATGAAGATTTTTTACAATTTGAACACACAGATGGTCTTAACTACGTCAATTTCGAAATATCAAGAGTGGATAATTTAGGAGACTATTTTAAATGGGATTCCAAAAAAATACAAATAAATGTATTAGAAGCCTTTGGCACTGGCGTTTTATACCCAAAAACCAATTCGACCTTATTATCAAAAGAACGCTACGATGATTTTCATGTCTCGGGATTTGGGGTGTCTCTAAAAGGAGGCATAAATTTAACCTTCTTCGATCACTTTTTTGTGCAAGGGGAAATTAAAACAGGTTATATTAATATGTCAGACATCCGAACCACAACTTCTACATCAGATTCAGCCTCTCAAGATTTTTTCTTTTTTCAAAGAAACATCTCTTTTGGATATATCTTTCAATTAGTAAAATAAGGACGTTAGTCCTTTAATTTCGATTGGTTAGCGTTTAACCCGTATTTATCAACTAAATAGATCAAAGAGGTCATGGTGGCAGCGCCAAGTTCTAACTCGCGCTTGTTGACGGCATCAAAAGTGTCATTAGCGGCGTGATGGTGATCAAAATACCGTTGCGAATCGGGTCGTAATCCTGCCAAAACATTGGTGCTATTTTTTAATGGACCGATATCCGCTCCACTGCCTCCTTTTTTGAAATAATGAATTAGATAGGGTTCAAACAAAGGTTTCCATCGCAGGATTTGATCGACTTTATAGTCTGGGCCATCAAAGGTAAATCCACGAGGCGTAAAGCCTCCTGAATCACTTTCTAAAGCAAAAATATGGTTCTCCCCTTTTTGAGTCGCTTCTTTCGCATAGGCATTTCCACCTCTTAATCCGTTCTCTTCATTCATGAACAACACCACTCTTATGGTACGCTTTGGCTGAATTCCAGAAATTTTCAATAAGCGGAGTACATCCATCGATTGCACACAACCGGCACCATCATCATGGGAACCATCTCCTAAATCCCAAGAATCTAAATGGCCTCCGACTGTAATGATTTCATTTGGAAACTGCGACCCAGTGATTTCTCCGATGACATTGTAGGACAATACATCTTCTAATTGGCGACAGTTTTGTTTTAAATATAATTTGAGACTCGAATCTATTTTTAACATGCCACTTAACATCTCAGCATCATTTGTACTAATCGCTGAAGATGGAATACGTTCTGAAACGGGGGTATCACCATAAGACATGGATCCGGTATGAGGTAAATCGTCCAATCTTAAATTCATGGACCGGACAATCATGGCGACCGCTCCTAATTTACCAGCTCCTGCCCCACTGTATCGCTGATCAACACAACCTCCGTAAGCTTCAAAAGTGAGGATTAAATCGGCTTGCATGGGACGGTTAAAAAATACAATTTTACCTTCTACCTGACTTCGATCTAATAATTTTAATTCATCTATTCCTTGAACTTCAATAACTTCTGCTTTTAATCCTTGAACCGAGGTCGCAACCGACCCTCCCAAAGCACATATATTAACCGCAATGGTTTTTCCTGGAGCCGTTTCTATATACGCAAACTCTGGATTGCCACGCACCCATTTTGGAACCATCACTGGTTGTAACCAAACACGATCAAGGCCTAGATTTTCTAATTCTGATTTGGTGTATTCAACGGCTAATTCGGCATTTAAGGATCCTGACAAACGCCCACCAATTTGATTGGATAAATAATCTAACCATTGGTAACTTTGCCCATTGATTAAAGAATTTTTATAAATCGTTTTTAGATAATCTGCATCGGATTGTCCATGTAAGCCAAGCGTCATAAATCCAAAAACAATAAGAACTAAGTATTTCATAATTTTAATATTTATCAGTAAATTTAAACGTTGAAATTTAAACGAGCGTTAAGTTTGTTATAAAACTTGTTATTTACTCACAAAAGATTTCACATCAGATTCGGTGACTTCATCTTGACCAAGGATAATAAGTCTTTCCACCACATTTCTCAACTCTCTAATATTTCCAGTCCAATCATAGGCTTGCAGCTGCTTCAGAGCTGCTGAAGAAAAGTTCTTTTTAGAACTTCCTTGTTCAGACGCAATTTTATCGGCAAAATAATCAACCAACACAGGAATGTCATCTCTGCGATCATTTAAAGGCGGCACTTTGATTAAGATGACCGCTAAACGGTGGTACAAATCTTCTCGAAAACGACCTTCCAAAATTTCTTTTTTTAGATTTTTATTGGTGGCCGCAACCACGCGAACATTTACTTGTATATCTTTATCCGTTCCAACACGTTGAATGCGACTTTCTTGTAAGGCTCTTAAAACTTTGGCTTGCGCTGACAGACTCATATCGCCAATTTCATCTAAGAAAATAGTGCCGCCATTGGCGGCTTCAAATTTGCCAGCACGATCTTTATGGGCGCTTGTAAAGGCCCCTTTGATGTGTCCAAATAATTCACTTTCGATCAACTCACTTGGAATTGCAGCACAATTCACCTCGATCATAGGGCCTTTGGCACGGTCACTTTTTTGATGTAACCAATGGGCCACTAATTCTTTTCCAGTGCCATTTGGTCCCGTGATAAGCACTCTTGCCTCGGTCGGAGCTACTTTGTCAATAATGGATTTAATGGTCTCTATTGCCGGACTGTTGCCAACCATTTGATACTGTTTACTGACTTTTCTTTTGAGTCGTTTATTTTCGACAACCAATTGTTTTCTGTCTAATGCGTTTCGAATCGTATTTAGCAAACGGTTCAAATCGGGTGGTTTGGAGATGTAATCAAAAGCGCCCATACGCATGGTATTTACGGCCGTTTCTAAATCGCCATGTCCCGAAATCATCACCATGGGAATTTCGGGTTTAATTTTTTTAACGGCTTGAAGCACCTCAACACCATCCATTTTTGGCATTTTAATATCACATAAGACCAAATCAAAATCTTCATTTTTGATCATTTCAGTTCCAATCAAGCCATCTTCGGCTTCAAAAACTTGATACTGTGCGTTTTCTTCTGTGAGTATTTTGACTAATACACGACGGATGGAGGCTTCATCTTCAATAATTAATATTTTTGACATAGGTATGGTTTCAGTTTGAGTTAATAACGTTCATAAAATATTAATATTTCAACCATTTAAAAAGTTCTTTATAGGTTGGTTTTTTGCCATACATCAAAATCCCAACGCGGTATATTTTTGCTGCAAACCAAACGATGCCTATAAATGTTACCATAAGAATTAAAAGGGAGACTATTTGTTGCCATATTGGAACACCAAAAGGAATTCGCATGAGCATTACGACAGGCGATGTAAATGGAATAAATGAAAAAACCGTGGATATGGTGCCATGTGGATCTTCAACCACGGTAAACATTCCGACATAAACGGCTAAAATTAAAGGAACCAATACAGGGAGCATAAACTGTTGAGTGTCGGTTTCATTATCGACCGCAGCACCAATGGCTGCATACAACGAACTGTATAAAAGATAGCCACAAATGAAAAATAAAATGAACGCGATCCCTAAATTTCCTAGAGGAAGTGTACTAAATTCATTGAAAATCATTTGAATTTTATCGGGGGAATCGGTGTTCGACAATGTTTCTGTGACCAAAGCTTGTTGTGGGGTTTGAGTTTGAGACATATCCACCCCAAAAATGGACATCGATGCTATGAAAAAGACACACCCTAAAACAATCCAAATTGCAAATTGGGTAATACTGGCTAGGGACGTTCCGATGATTTTACCCAACATCAATTGAATGGGTTTCACCGAGGAAATAATCACTTCAATAATTCGACTGGTTTTTTCTTCAATCACACTCCGCATAATCATGTTTCCATAAACAATAATAAACATGAATAACAGGTAGCCAGCTGCCCCACCAAAAATTAATTTCATTACACTCCCCACTTTAGAAGTTTTCACGCCTTCAAAACTTTCTTGATTAATATCGATCGATATTTTTGAGGCTTCAATAAGGGCTAAATCAACCCCATTATTTTGTAATTTTAATTCGGATAATTTAGTTTCTAAGGTCGATTCTAAAGAGGAAATTATTGAAAGAGAAGGCGATTCTTCAGAATAGAACTTAACAGCGCTCGAAACCGTTTCGATGGATTGATTTGGAATGTGCAGTAATCCGTAAGCGTTTTCTTGATTTGCTAAAGTTTTGGCCGTTTCTAAATCAATTTCAGACACTTTATTATAAATTAGTTGCTCCGTAGATTTAAAGGATTCAGAAAGAAGACCCGTTTCGTCCAACACGTAAATAGTACGGACGGTCTCATTATTAACACTCGTTAAATATCCGATCAGCGAAAACAAAGCGATCATTATTATGGGACTCAAAAAAGTCATGATGATAAACGACTTGTTTCGAACTTTGGTCAAATACTCGCGTTTGATTATTAATGGAAGGTGATTCATGACTAATTATTTTGAATGGTTTGAATAAAAATATCACTTGCATTCGGAATTAATTCCTTAAAATGAAGCACTTGAGATTGCGCCGTTAAAAATGCTAATAAATCATTTGGCGTCCCTTTGGTATCTAGTGCGATATTGAGTTTTAAATCGTCATTGATCGATTTAAAATCTGCTGGAGAGACTTTAAACTTCGCTTCAATCGACTGTTTTAAAGCTGTTTTATCATCAGAAACCAATCCAACCTCAAAGGTATTTGTTTTATAAGTGCGTTTGATATCGATCAATTTCCCATCTAATATTTTTTTAGATTCATGAATCAACGCAATATGATCACAGAGTTCTTCGACCGATTCCATACGATGGGTTGAAAAGATGACTGTAGCGCCTTCATCTCTGAGTTGTAATATTTCGTCTTTAATTAAATTCGCATTGATGGGATCAAAACCAGAAAAGGGTTCGTCAAAAATCAATAATTTTGGTTGGTGCATGACGGTCACCACAAATTGAATTTTTTGAGCCATTCCTTTGGACAATTCTTCAATTTTCTTATCCCACCAATGGCCAATTTCTAATTTATCGAACCAATAGTTTAAGCGTTTTTTAGCTTCCGAATACGACAAGCCTTTGAGTTGTGCCAGATACAGCGCTTGCTCCCCTACTTTCATGGACTTATACAAGCCGCGTTCTTCGGGTAAATACCCAATATATTTTACATCATCGGGCTGCAAAGGCTGACCATCTAAAAATACCGCCCCCGTATCGGGCATGGTAATTTGATTGATGATTCTGATAAGGGTGGTTTTCCCAGCACCATTGGGTCCTAGAAGCCCAAAAATACTGTGTTTGGGCACTTGTATCGAAACGGCATCTAAGGCTTGGAACTCACCGAAATATTTTGAAACTTCTTTGGTTTCTAAAAGATTGTTCATAAAGTAAATTTATTTATAAGACGTAACAATATAAGGAAAGTTACACTGAAAAAGGAAAACCAGCCGCAATAAATTTTTGAATGTTATACTCTTCAGTTTTTTTGGTTAGAAGCGATTTATATATATATTTATAACGGACTTAGACCTCAAATCTGATTCTTCATTTTAACCAGCTCCGGAAAGTCTCTGACTTTGCGGGAAAAAACGAATTGAAAATCAGCATCAAATATTAACATATAAAGAACATGAAATTGAATACAGGAAAGAAGACGAAAAGGAACAGCTTAAAGTCGGGTAACTTTGTACAACTTGGAATTTTGTTAGTTCTTATACTTTTTGCTCCATTTATAAGTATTTCACAAGAAAAAGAATATATAGTAACTAATAATAATGATACTATTTTCGGCAAAGTTATTCGAGGAACTAACTATCTCAATCCTACAAAAGTGACTTTTAAAATTAAAAACAAAAAAGGTAAAAAGACATTGATTAATCCAAGTGAAGTGAAAACCATTCGTTCTATGAGAGGGATAGATGGTGACTGCTATATTTCAACAATCTATGATAAATGGTTTATTAAAAAAATCATTAATGGTAGAATAACAGTTTATCAATTAATTGGAGGCGTGGTGTTTTATGTATCAAAAGATGACTCAAAAATTGTTTCTACTGATATTGGATGGTTTTTTTATCTGGCAAAAAAGCCCATGCTCAAGTAAGACTTTTAATCGAAGACAACTCTAAAATCCTCAAAGAATTTGATTCCCTTAAAGGAAGTGAGAGAAATATTATGTACATAATAAAAAAATATAATAACGCTGAGAACCAAACTATTGCAAACTCTGACCATAATTAATTTATTGACTTTGGGTGTTTTACAAAAATACTTTTCACTACACCTACAAATGCTTCAGAACCCACA